>JAIUPL010000004.1 GCA_020160935.1 Bacteroidota bacterium
CGACTTCCCATTCCCTGGTGTGCAACTAAAGTTGCCGCTCTTTGAATCCTAAAAAGTACTACGACTTTTTGAAACTCATGATACTATGACTTAATGAAACTCGGCAGTTATTAGTTATTGGTTATCAGGGCAGTTAAGGGTTTATTATCACCAATGATTGACTACTTTATTAGTGAACCCAAATTATGCGAAGAAATAAACCCTTAACTGCCCTGATAACCAATAACTAATAACCAATAACCAGATTTTATGCCCAATCTCGACTCCAACATCGAATACCTCAAAGGCGTCGGCCCACAGCGGGCCGAAGTGCTCAAGAAGGAATTGGGTATATTTACTTGTAGGGATTTGCTGTTTCATTTTCCGTTCCGCTACATCGACCGGACGCAGTTTCACAGCATTCGCGATATACACAACGAGGGTGAGCAAGTGCAGGTTCGCGGCATTCTACGCCGCCTCGAAACCGTGGGTGAAGGCCGGGCACGGAGGCTGGTAGGCAGCCTGCGCGACGAAACCGGGGTCATGGAACTCGTATGGTTTCAAGCCATTCAATGGCTCGAAAAATCGCTGCAGGTAGGCAAGGAATACGTGGTATTCGGGCGGGTGAATGAATTCAACGGCCGTTTCAACATCACCCACCCCGAAATGGAAGAGGCCGCCAGCACAGAAAACGGCGGTGCACCGGCCCGAACCTACGACCCCGTTTACCCCAGCACCGACAAACTCACCCAAAAAGGCCTGGATGCCAAAGGCCTGCGCAAACTCCTGCGCGCCCTGATCGATCAGATTGCGCCGACCGAACTTCCCGAAAACCTGCCCGACTACCTGCTGGCACAGTACAAACTCGTCGGCCGCTGGCAGGCGCTTTCCAAAATACATTTTCCGGAAAACCGCGCCGAACTCGACGCCGCCACCCGACGCCTGAAATTTGAGGAATTGTTTTTCCTGCAATTGCGGCTGCTACAAATCCGAACCCGCCGAAAAGACACCATACGCGGCTTTGTGTACAGCAAAATCGGGGCGTATTTCAACCGATTTTTTCAGGAAAAACTGCCTTTTGAACTGACCGGGGCCCAAAAACGCGTGCTCAAGGAAATCCGCTCCGACCTGGCTTCCGGCAAACACATGAACAGGCTGGTGCAGGGCGACGTGGGTTCGGGCAAAACCGTCGTGGCCCTGATGACCATGCTCATGGCCATCGATAACGGCTTTCAGGCCACGCTGATGGCGCCGACGGAAATACTTGCCCAGCAGCATTTTGCCAATATCAGCGAACTGGTGGGCGAACTTGGTATTCAGGTCGGCTTTTTGTCGGGTACGGTAAAAGGTAAAAAACGCGAAGCCATTCTTGCCCAACTGGCTTCCGGTGAAATGCACATTGTGGTTGGCACCCACGCCCTCATCGAAGACTGGGTGCAGTTTCAAAACCTGGGTATCAGCGTCATCGACGAGCAGCATCGCTTCGGCGTGGAGCAGCGCGCCCGCCTTTGGGCCAAAAACCCGGCCGGGCCGCCGCATGTGCTGGTGATGACCGCCACACCCATTCCGCGTACCCTCGCCATGACTTTGTATGGCGACCTCGACGTGTCGGTGATCGACGAATTGCCGCCAGGCCGCAAGCCTATCACCACGAAGCACTACACCGAACACCATCGCCTGCGCGTGCAGGGGTTCATGCGCGAGGAAATTGCCAAAGGCCGCCAGGTGTATGTGGTATATCCCATGATCGAGGAAACGGAAACGATGGACCTGCAAAACCTCATGTCAGGTTTTGAAGCGCTTAGCCGCGATTTTCCTATGCCAGAATACCAGATTTCCATTGTACATGGCAAAATGAAAGCCGCCGACAAGGATTATGAAATGCAGCGTTTCATCAAACGCGAAACGCAGATCATGGTGGCCACCACCGTTATTGAAGTGGGGGTGAATGTGCCCAATGCTTCGGTAATGATCATTGAAAATGCCGAACGTTTCGGGCTGTCGCAATTGCACCAGTTGCGGGGCCGCGTAGGCCGCGGCGCCGAACAGTCGTACTGCCTGCTCCTTACCAGTTTCAAACTCAGCACCGAAGGCCGCGAACGCATCCGTACTATGTGCGAAACCAACGACGGATTTGTCATTGCTGAAGTCGATCTGCGCCTCCGCGGCCCTGGCAATATTGAAGGTACCCAGCAAAGTGGTATGCTGCATTTTCGCCTGGCCGATCTGGCCCGCGACGGGCAAATTCTTTCGGCGGCCCGCGACATTGCACTGAATGTACTGGAAAAAGACCCTGCGCTGGCAGCGCCCGAACATGCCCGGCTGAAGCAACACCTGGCCTCGGAAAGCAGGGATGCAAAGGTGTGGAGTCGGATTTCTTAAGCGCTTATCTGCTCACAAACCCCAGCAACCCATCCTCTTTCCACGCATCTGCCATCAACTGAATGCCCACGGGCATGCCATTTTCCGGGTGTTTGCCCGCAGGTACGGAAATAGCAGGAATGCCCGCCAGGTTGGCCAGCACAGTGTAAATATCGGACAGGTACATCGCTACCGGGTCTTCAGATTGCTCGCCGAAGCGGCCCGCCACATCCGGTGCTACAGGCAGCAGAATAAAATCGTATTCCTGAAAAATGGCTCGAATACGGTCTCTAATGACTCGCCGGGCCTGCTGCGCCTTGGTATAATAGGCATCGTAATAGCCGCTACTAAGCACAAAAGTGCCGAGCAAAATACGGCGTTTCACCTCCTCACTAAACCCTTCACTGCGGCTGAGCACATAGGTTTCTTCGAGGTTGCGGGCGTTGGGGCTGCGGTATCCGTAGCGAATGCCATCGTAGCGCGAGAGGTTTGAACTGGCCTCGGCTGTGGTGAGCACGTAATACGCCGGAATAATATAATCGAGCAGATCGAATTCAACAGGCGCCACTTCGTGTCCGGCCGCTTTCAGGTCATCGATATACTGACGCGTAACCGCTCTTACCCCCTTGTCCACACTGTCATTGTCTACTGTTTGCGGGAAATAGGCAATGCGCGCTTTTTCCGGGGCAGGCCATTTTTCAGCGGGCAAAGCCGGCGCCGTGCTGTCGAAATCGTCGGGACCTTGCATCACCTCCAGCAGCAGGGAAATATCGGACGGGTTGTGTGCCAGCACGCCTACCTGATCGAAAGAAGAGCCGTACGCCAGTAGTCCATGCCGTGAAATGCGGCCATAAGTGGGTTTGAAGCCCCAAAGACCACAGAAACCGGCAGGTTGACGCACCGAGCCGCCGGTGTCGGTTCCCAGTGCCGCGATGCACGTATCTACCTGTACCGACACGGCCGCTCCGCCGGATGAACCGCCAGGAATCCGCTCCGGGTCGAGGGCATTGTGTACGGGGCCATATACCGAGTTTTCATTGGTAGAGCCCATGCCGAACTGGTCGCAGTTGGTGCGGCCTATCAAAATGGCATCTTCGGCCAGCAGGCGTTCCACAGCCGTAGCGGAGTACAGCGAGCGAAACCCTTCGAGGATTTTGGCAGCGCCCGTCACTTCGTGCCCGGCATAACATATATTGTCTTTGATGCTGATGACCGCTCCGAATAGCCTGCCCACTGAAGCGGGATTCTCTTCCCATTTTCGGTCAAGCGCATCGGCGCGCTCCAGCGCTTCACCAGCCCATACTTCGACGTAAGCATTAAGCGCCTTGTTGGCTTCCGTATTTTCCAGATAATGTTCTACGATGGATCGGCAAGTGCTGCTGCCCGAACGAATGGCGGCCTGTATATCGCTGATGGAGTTGAATTTCGGCATTTCGGCAAAAAAGAATGTTGCGCGCAAAGGTAGTCAACCTGTATTGTTTTACCCGTCGTAGCAGGATAGGAAACCCGCCAAAAAACTTAACCCTAACTTAAAATGCATTTTTCTTCCATGAGGTACTACCCGCCAGACCTTTGCAGGCGAAAATCTGTACCAAAATCATGAAACGAATTTCAACGCTCCCCCTTGCACTCCTGTGCTTCCTCCCACTTTTCCTTTCTGCTCAAACGGGCGCCATTTCCGGAAAAATCATCGACGCCAAATTGGCGGAAGGCCTGATCGGCGCTTCCATTCGGCTCGATGACGGCGTGGGTGGTGCGGTTACCGACCTCGACGGGTTTTTCACCATCCGCAATGTGGAACCGGGGCAGCATAAAATTACCATCAATTACACGGGTTATCAACCCAAAACCATTGGAGATATTCAGGTAAAATCTTCCGAAACGACTACTGTAGACGTAGCCATGGAAGAACCTTCGGTTGGCGCTACCATTTCCGAAGTGGTGGTAGTGGCCAAGGCCAGCCGCGAAAGCATGAGCGCGCTGACCATCCTGCAAAAAACCAGCCCGGTGATTGCCGACGGTATCAGCGCCGAATCTATCAAACGCACGCCCGACCGCACTACCAGCGATGTAATTCGCCGGGTGAGCGGCGCCAGTATTCAGGACAACAAATTTGCTATTATCCGCGGCTTGAGCGACCGTTACAACATCGCCATGTTGAACGGCGCACTGCTGAGCAGCACCGAACCCGATCGCAAGGCATTTTCGTTCGATCTTTTCCCATCGTCGATGCTCGACAACCTGATGATCATGAAAACGGCCAGCGCTGACCTGCCAGGCGAATTTGCCGGCGGCGCTATCCTGATCAACACGCGCGACATTCCTGACCGCAATTACCTGAGTGTCAATGTCAGCGGTGGCATCAACAATGTGACTACTTTCCAGCCGTATCTGAAAGGCGTGGGTGGGAAAACGGATTGGCTCGGCCTCGACAATGGTACTCGCGCATTGCCACAAGGCTATCCTGCCTCCGATGCCTTCATCAGCGCTACCCGTCAGGAAAAAATCGAATATTCCAAAATGTTCGAAAATGACTGGGCTATCACCGAGGGCAGCAGCGCCCGCCCAAATATGGGTTTCCAACTTTCTGGTGGTGTCGTAAAAGACCTGAATGAAAAAATGCAATTCGGTTCCACATTCGGCATTTCCTACAATAATAGCAACCGCCTGCAAGATGCTGATCGTTATGATTTTGATACACAAAGCCAGTTGTTCGAGTTCAATGACAAACAATTCCGCAACAACGTGCTGTGGGGCGCACTGCTGAACAATTCATTGAAAATCAACAATTTGCATAAAATTTCCGTACAAGGCACCTATTCTACCAATACGGACAACAGCATCACTCAACGCGATGGCAGCGACTTCGAGCAACAGCGCTACATCCGTGCGACCGCTATTGAATACACGGAAAACCACTTGCTTACTACTCGCCTCAGCGGTGAACATTCCCTCACAGAAAGCGGTATTAAACTCAACTGGGGCGGCGGCTACAACCGCAGTTCGCGCAACGTGCCTTCCCTGCGCCGTATGTTTTTCACCAAAAATTTTGATGCGGACGAGACAGAACCTTTCCGTGCTTTTGTGCCCATCCAGGCCGACCCTTTCCGCAGCGGCCGTTTCTACTCCGACCTCAGCGAAGATGTGTACAATGGCAACGCGGATTTCACCCTGCCATTTGCTATCAAAGGACACAAACAGTCGATCAAAATCGGTGGACTGTATCAGAAGAAAGACCGCAGTTTCGATGCCCGCGTGATGGGCTGGACGCGCAAGGCAGCGGGTTTCAACAGCAGCCTCCTGTTGCTGCCGCAAGACCGGATTTTTGCCGACTCGAACATCACCGATCGCGGTTTTGTGATGGGTGAAATCACCAACAAAAGCGATGCCTACCTGGCACATTCGCAATTGAATGCAGCATTTATCCTGTTTGATAACAAAATTGGAGAAAAACTGCGTGCTTCCTGGGGCGTTCGGGTGGAAAACTTCCGCCAGCAGATGAACACCTACGATTACTCGCAAAATGCGGTGAACGTCGACCTCAAATCAACGGACTGGCTGCCGTCGATCAACCTGACCTACGCATTTAACGACAAACACCAGGTTCGCCTGTCGGCCTCGCAAACGGTCACACGCCCGGAATTCCGGGAACTGTCGCCGTTCGCCTTCTACGATTTTTACCTGAATGCTGGTATCATCGGCAACCCGGAACTGACGCGCGGTACCATCAAAAATTTCGACCTGCGCTACGAAATGTACCCTGGCCAAAACCAGTTGTTCAGCGCCAGTGTGTTTTATAAAAAATTCGACAACCCTATCGAATTCACCTTCAGCAGCCAGGGTGCAGGTACGCGTACTTTCACCTACCAAAACGTACCCGGCGCTACCAACTACGGTGCTGAACTGGAAATTCGCAAAAACCTGGCATTCATTGACGAGCGCCTCGACAACCTGACCATTTTTGCCAACGGCGCCTTGATCCGCTCTACGATCGACCTGTCGAATACCGCTTCGTACGACACGACCCGTGCGCTGCAAGGCCAGTCGCCGTACATCATCAATGCAGGTGTTACCTGGACCCTGCCTGACTGGGGCCTGGCTACCACGCTGGTGTACAACGTGATCGGCGACCGCGTAGCCCAGGTCGGTACCACGGGTTATGCCGATGTGTACGAACGCCATCGCAACCTGCTGGATTTCCAGTTGAGCAAACGTTTCGGCGACCGTGGCGAAGTAAAACTGACCTGGAGCGACATCCTGCGCCCTTACTTCCTGTACTACCAGGACAACGACTCCAACCACCGCTACAACGAAGACAAGGATAATATCATGCAGCGTATCAACTACGGCAGCACGGTGACGCTGAGCGTGGGGTACAGGCTGTAGCGTTATCGGTTATCTGTTATTGGTTATCAGGGCAGTTAAGGGTTTATGATCACCTATGATTGGCCACTCCATCAGTGATACCAAATTATTCGAAGAAATAAACCCTTACCTGCCCTGATAACCAATAACAGATAACTGATAACCAT
The DNA here is from genome assembly GCA_020160935.1 of Bacteroidota bacterium. Classification (GTDB taxonomy): domain Bacteria; phylum Bacteroidota; class Bacteroidia; order Chitinophagales; family Saprospiraceae; genus M3007. Next base: position 6,873 of record JAIUPL010000004.1, read on the forward strand.
CAAAGAATTTGGATACAGATTTCAGTAGTTTAAAGGTTAGGAATTTTAACTACGGAGGCCCGGGCGACGAAAGTTGTCCGGGTTTTTTTAGAGGTGAGAGGGTGAGAGAGTGAGAGATGTGAGAGGGTGAGAGATGTGAGAGGGTGAGAGATGTGAGAGAGGTGAGAGAGTGAGAGATGTGAGAGAGTGAGAGTTCGTAGAGTTGACCGCTTTTGATTGGCATGTTGATTCTATAACGGAGCGGTACACTCTACGGACTCTCACATCTCTCACCCTCTCACTCTCTCACTCTCTCACTCTCTCTCTATCTTTACGCATGCTTCCTTTCGAAATCCTCTACGACGACCCTCACATCATAGCCATCAACAAACCGCCGGGTATACTCGTACACCGAAGCCGACTGAGCGAAGACAGGGTGTTTGTGTTGCAATTGCTGCGCGACCAGATCGGGCAAAGGCTTTTTCCAGCGCACCGCCTCGACCGCGCCACTTCAGGCGTATTGTTGTTTGGGAAATCGGCAGAATCGGCAGCAGCGCTGGGGCTGCAGTTTATGGACAAATCGCTCGAAAAAAAATACCTGGCCATCGTGCGCGGGTTTGTACCCGAACAGGACACCATCGACTACCCACTGGCCGACGAAGAATCGGGAAAGGGGCTGGTAGATGCCGTGACGCATTTCAAACGCCTTGAGCAAGTTACCTGCGATATGGCCATTGGCCTGCGCTACCCTACCGCCCGTTTTTCGCGGGTGGAAATCACGCCGGAAACAGGGCGCAGGCACCAGATCCGCAAACATTTTGCCCATTTGCGGCACCCGATCATCGGCGACCCGCGCCACGGCGATGTAAAGCACAACAAATATTTCCGTGAACAATTTGGTATCACCCGCTTGTTGTTGCATGCACAGCAGTTGACCGTGCGGCATCCGGACACCGGCGCGCTGCTCGTGCTGGAAGCAGCACCGGATGCGGAGTTTTTGCGGGCGCAGCACCTGATTTTTGGCAGTTAGTATACTTTGCCTCTTGCCGCTTGTATTTTTGCCCTTTGATGTATAAAACATGGCCGTAAAAACATTTTTCTGTATCGACGCCCACACCTGCGGCAATCCGGTGCGGCTCGTTGCCGGAGGTGGCCCTTTGCTGGAAGGCGCCAACATGAGCGAAAAACGCCAGCATTTTTTGCAGGAATACGACTGGATTCGGCGCGGACTCATGTTCGAACCGCGCGGACACGACATGATGAGCGGCAGCATTCTGTATCCGCCGCACGACCCTGCCAACGATATTGCAGTGTTGTTCATAGAAACCAGCGGCTGCCTGCCCATGTGCGGCCACGGACTGATCGGCACCGTCACCATTGCCATCGAACAAGGCCTGGTGGCGCCCGCTGAACCCGGGCGGTTGCGCGTGGAAACGCCTGCAGGTTTGATAGATGTTCGGTATGTGCAGGACGGGAAAAAGGTAAAATCCGTGCGGCTGACCAACATTGCAGCATATCTGGCTGCCGAAAAAATAACTGTGGAATGCCCCGATTTGGGCCTTTTGCAGGTAGATGTGGCATATGGCGGTAATTTTTACGCCATTGTTGATCCACAGCCGAATTTTCAGGGTTTGCAACATTACCGGGCCGAGCAACTGATCGCATGGAGCCGTGCAATGCGCGAACGCATCAATGAACACCATTCGTTTGTGCATCCCGATAACGCTACGATCCGGGGTTTGAGCCACATTTTGTGGACAGGCGAGCCGTTGGATGCCAGTTCGACCGCCAGGAATGCCGTTTTTTATGGCGACAAAGCCATTGATCGCTCTCCTTGCGGTACGGGTACCAGTGCTCGTATGGCGCAATGGTACGCACAGGGACGACTCCGCCCCGGGCAGGAGTTTGTACACGAAAGCATCATTGGTTCCCGTTTTATCGGCCGCATCGAAGAAGAAACCAGCGTAGCAGGCAATCCCGCTATCAGGCCGTCCATAGAAGGCTGGGCCATGGTAACCGGATACAACACCATTATTCTGGACGACGACGACCCGTATGTACACGGGTTTCAGGTTATTTAAATGAAAAAAACATGACGCAGGTACAGGCTTTTGAATTCAGTCCTTTTGCAGAAAACACCTACGTGGTGTACGACGACACAGGCGAATGCGCCATTTTCGATCCCGGCTGTTTTACGGAAGCAGAACGACAAACGCTGGCAGGTTTTATCCGGGATAAAAACTTGCGGCCCGTACGACTCATCAATACCCATTGCCACCTCGACCATGTATTCGGCAATGCCTTCGCAGCGCGCACCTGGGGTCTGACGCTGGAAGCCCACGCCGAGGAAGTTTTTTTCCTCGAACGGTTTCCCATGACCTGCCAGATGTATGGCATCGTCGGAGCGGAAGAATCGCCCATGCCGGGGAAGTTTTTGCAAGGCGGCGATACAGTGCAATTTGGCAATACCCGTTTAGACATTCTTTTTACGCCGGGGCATTCACCTGCAAGCCTGTCGTTTTACTGCAAGGAAGCCGAATTCGTGCTGGCAGGCGATGTGCTTTTTATGCAAAGTATAGGCCGTACCGATCTGCCCGGGGGAAATATGGACACTTTGTTGCAAAGTATTCGAAGTCAACTATTTACATTGCCTGACCACACAGTCGTGTATCCGGGTCATGGCCCTGCCACAACCATCCGGCACGAAAAAGAGTACAACCCTTTTTTATAAGAATTGTATAGATTTGATCCTGCTGCAACGGTTCTTATCCCGACATGAATTATTTACCCGCATACCGGCTCAAAATTTACCGCGACTTCAAAGCCATTGAAGCGGTGGATTTTCATGGTATTGTGCGGTATTACGAACGTTTCGAGCAGGACATTCATCAACTCGATTTCGAGGAATATTTCGACTGCCTGGCGTCCTACACCCAGGCTTTGTACGAGATAGGCGACTATCGCAAGCACCTGGTTATGTGCGATTTTCTGCTGGAAACCATCATCATCCAGAATGTGGAATCCTGGGGCGGCGAAGACCTTTACACCAAAACCTTGCTGGCAAAAGCCACTTCGCAGTACTACGAACAGGAGTACAAATCAGCCGAGCGCATCTTGAAGGAATTGGTCAAAATTGCTCCGGAAAACACCGTTTTAGCACAAAAACTATGGGAAAAATGCCTGTTGCGCCAAAAACCAAACTGGCTCATGCGCATACGTGCGCTGGGAGTGGGCATATTGCTGTTTACGGCCCTGTTCATTGCGGTTGAAATATTTGTAGTAGCCCCCTTTTTCAGCGAATACCATGCACGGGTGCAACTGGCTCATAATGTACTGCTTGTGCTGGGCTTACTCATTTTGTTTGCCGGAGAACTTCGACATGTCTGGATTTGTCATCATACTGTGAAATGTTTTGTGCAGCGCACTCGGCAAAAAAAATCCGCCTGAACACCGACCCCTTCACCTGACACAATTATGGATATCAAAGAACGTATACTGGAACTTGCCCGCCAATACCACCCCTACAGCATCGAGCAGCGCCGATACCTGCACCAGCACCCGGAATTGTCGTTTGAGGAAGTGCAAACCAGCCGGTACATTGCCTCGCAATTGCGCGATGCAGGCATAGAACATCGGCAAGGCGTGGGCGGCCACGGTATTGTGGCGCTCGTAAAAGGTCGTCAGCCCCATAAACGCGTCGTTGCATTGCGCGCCGATATGGATGCGCTGCCCATAGAAGAAGCCAACAATGTGCCCTATAAAAGTCTGAACAATGGCGTCATGCACGCCTGCGGGCACGATGTGCATTCCGCATCCCTGCTGGGTGTGGCGCGTATTCTGCACGACCTGCGCGACACATTCGAAGGTACCATCAAATGCATTTTTCAGCCCGGCGAAGAACGGCTACCCGGCGGCGCATCCATTATGATCAAAGACGGCGTGCTGGAGAAACCTAAACCTGCAAGCATTTTTGCCCAGCACGTACACCCGCCACTGCGCGCAGGCATGGTTGGTTTCCGGCCGGGGATGTACATGGCCTCTTCCGACGAATTGTTTGTCACGGTAAAAGGAAAAGGTGGACACGGCGCCATGCCACACGAATGCATCGACCCGATCGTCATCACATCCCAGATCGTGCTGTCGCTCCAGCAAATTATCAGCCGGTACTGTGATCCTGCCATTCCGGCAGTGCTGACGTTTGGCAAGATCAATTCCACCGGCGGCGCCACCAACGTCATTCCCAATGAGGTGAAAATGGAAGGCACTTTCCGCACCATGAACGAAAAATGGCGCAACGAAGCCCACAAACGCATGAAAAAAATGGCGGAAAGCATCGCCAAAAGCATGGGCGGCGCCTGTGAATTCAATATTGTCCGCGGTTATCCGGTATTGCACAACCATCCGGAATTGACTGCCCGCGCCCAAAAATGGGCGATTGAACTGTTGGGCAAAGACCGCGTGGTCGACTTGCCACTCCGTATGACGTCCGAAGATTTTTCCTACTTCGCACAAGCCATGCCCGCCTGTTTTTATCGCCTTGGTACCAGCAACCCGGAACGCGGCATCCAGTCGGCCCTGCATACCAGCACCTTCGATATTGATGAAAAAGCACTGGAAACGGGGCTGGGGCTGATGAGTTGGATAGCCTTTCAAGAGGTGAGAGGTGAGAGGTGAGAGAGAGTGAGAGAGTGAGAGAGTGAGAGGCGTAGAGTGTACCGCTTCGCTCTTAAATTTCTAGGCCACGAAAACAACTATTTTATGGGTAAAGGTCCCCTCTGTGCCTCTCACATCTCTCACTCTCTCACATCTCTCACTCTCTCACTCTCTCACATCTCTCACTCTCTCACACCTCTCACTCTCTCACATCTCTCACTCTCTCACATCTCTCACTCTCTCTCACCTCTCACCTCTAAAATCCCTGCCCACACCAACCACGCCACACGCCCATCGTGCCAGAAGTTGTTAAAAAAGGCATGGATAAAAAAAGTCAGCAAGCCGAACGTGGCCGCCAGTGCAGTCCATCGATGCATTGGTGTGTGGGCCGATAGCCCGGAACGAATACCCGTGAAAATAGCGAGCATAGCGAACAAGGCCAGCCACAACAAACCTGGCCACCCCGTTTCGGCCAGCGCCTGCAAATATTCCGAATGTGCGCCACCACCCCGCCCCATCTGATCGGGCCGCAAGTCACGGGCAGGATCTGTAATACTAATACGTGTCATTTCTTCCGGCCGTTGAAAAGGCAGGTATTGAAACTGAAAGGTTCCGGGGCCAAACCCCGTGAACGGTCGCTGTGCTGCCATGCGCCAGGCACAGGAATACCGATTGAGTCGTTCGAGCGATGAAATATCGTTGGCCAGTTTTGCTTTAAAAAATGGCCAGATAGCGATGATTACCAGCAATCCAATGAGAAATGTTGCTCCAACATGTGCTCTTTTTTTAAAAAACACGATGGGCGCCATGCTTCCCAGGGCCAGTACCAGGGAAAGCCATGCGGCCCTGCAAGCAGCAAAAATCAGTGCAGAAGTAAACAAGGCTGTGAAAAACAAGGCTGTACGTGGCCTGAATACGATCCACGCAATGGGTAATAACATCACCAGCACGGCGCTGTACAGGGTATGATCGGGGAAAAAAGGCAACGTGGCGAGCATGGATTGGTCGGCCCGAAATTGGTAGAACGCATGATGCACCATCACAAAAACTGCTATGCCCGCCATGGAAACGCTGAACAACAACAGCAGGTAGGGTCGCCACCTGCGAAAAACCGCCAGCCCGACAAAAAACACAAAAAACTGTCCGGTTTCTACCACCCAGTATTTTAGCGAAACCAGCGGCATGGAAGAAAAGAACACGCTTATGCTCAGCCACAACCACCAACCCAGCGCTATCCCGGAAATGCCGTTTAGGGGAAAAAACGATTTCCATGCGCCTGCATTTTTCAACAGGTGCCAGGCCAGGCCAATACCCGCGGCAAGTGTGAGCGCTTCCGATGGCAGCCGGATGCAGCCACTGTTGCCCAGGTGCATTTCCATCGACCAAGGCATCAAAAACACCAGACAGGCATACAGGGAAAACAACCAGCCCCGGGCTGTCCAGCCTATCACAGGCGTTTGGGAAAGGCTTGCCCACGGGTTTACTGATTTGTCATAGTAAACTGACAGAGCAGCGACCAACTTTTTTAATCGTTTCTTCATCTTGAATGCATTCATTCTTACAAATGCCTGTCATTGATCAAATAACGCAAATTTGAGCCGTTTTTGCCCCGAAACACACCCCTAACCCCTGTTGAACAAAATGACCACATCTTTCAATTTTTATTGAAAAATATTTTTTTGTAGATTTTGTCAAAATAGTTTAAAAACTTGGTTATCAATTATTTACAATAAAATAACGTGTTTCAACATTTAATTTTGCTAAAAATTAGCATTTTTTTGTTGAACCAACATTTGGATTGAGTTAAACAAGTTTGTAACTTTGAGGCATCAAATTAAATAAACAAGGAGGCAGCCATGACACCCATGGAATTCAATACCAAACTGAATACGTTGACGACGCTACTACACTCCTTCGCCTATAACCTGACGAAGAATGTGGAGGATGCCAAGGACTTGTATCAGGAGACTGCTTATCGCGCATTGTTCAACCGCGATAAGTTCCAGCCGGACACCAACTTTAAAGCGTGGATGTTTACGATTATGAAAAACATCTTCATCAACAACTACCGCAAAAAAGTTAAGTCCAACACGATTCTCGATACCACTGACAACCAGTACTACCTCAATTCCGGCAGCCATGCTACCAACAATGCAGCGGAAGGCGGAATTATGCTGAAAGAACTGAATGCCATGGTATCTTCACTCGACGACAGTATTCGCGTACCGTTCTTGATGCATTTTGAGGGTTTTAAATACCAGGAAATTGCAGATGAACTGGAACTGCCGCTGGGCACCGTAAAAAGCCGGATCTTTTTCGCCCGCAAGGAACTGAAAGACAAGATCCTGTCGAACTATGGTTTCCATCCGAACTAAGATTCCACAGATGCGCATACCACGATCCCGAATTTTTCAATCATGAAAAATTCGGGATTTTTTTTGAGAAGGTTGATGGGGTTGATAAAGTTGATAAGGGTTGATGAGGGTTGATGAGGGTTGATATTTAACGGCTCGGGTAGGAACATTTTACACTTCATCGAGCCGTTAAATATCAACCCTTATCAACCCTCATCAACCCTCATCAACACTTATCAACTCTATCAACCTCACCAACCCCCATCATCACAGACTCCTCGTCCGCCCGCCATCCACCGGCAAATTGACACCATTGATATACGATGCGGCCGGGCTGGCCAAAAATGCTACGGCTGCCGCCACCTCGGCAGGCGCCGCAAAACGCCGGGCCGGTACATGGCTTTTAAATTGTTGTTCTACAGCCTCTTGTGAAAGCCCGGAGGCGGCTGCGCGTTTTTCTATAATTTCCGTGAGTCGGCCCGTAAGCGTATAGCCAGGCAGCACATTATTCACCGTGATGCCGTACTGCGCCGTTTCATTCGCCCAGGTTTTGGCCCAGCCGGCCACTGCCCAGCGCGTGGTGTTGGATACGCCCAGGTTGTCGAGCGGCTCTTTTACCGATGTGCTGATGATGTTGACGATGCGGCCGAATCCCGCTTTTTTCATGCCAGGCAATACCGCCTGCGCCAACAAGTGGTTGCACAAGAGGTGATTGTGCCAGGCCTGCACAAATGCCGCTTCTGCCGCCTCGGTAATAGGCCCTCCCGGCGGACCGCCGGTATTGTTCACCAGGATGTGTATTTCCTGCTGTGTGAGCAATGCCTGTACTTTCTGCTGCAAATCGGCACTGTCCGAAAAATCGACCACCAGATAGCCGTGTGTTTGGCCCTGACTGGTGTCGAGTGCCTGTACGGCCTCTTTCAGTGCCGTTTCCGTACGCGCCATAAGGGTTACGTTGGCGCCAAGCGCCGCCAGTTCGAGGGCTACCGCCCGGCCGATGCCTGCACTGGCGCCACCGACGAGGGCATTTTTTTGTAGTAGAGATAGGTTCATAACTTTCGTGAGTCCTGAGTCGTGAGTCCTGAGTCGTAAGTCCTGAGTCCTGAGTCCGTAGAGTACACGTGATTACCCTTCAATCCCTTTTTATTAAAGCCAATAGTAATCAGGTGTACTCTACGGACTCAGGACCTACGACTCAGGACTTCAAAATAAGTTTTAGCACATGTTCCATTCGTTCCACTGCCTTCGAAAAATCCTGATCGCGGGATTGTAGCCTGCGGCCTTTGAAAATCGTTTCATGTTTCAAGGCATCGGAAACATCGAAAAGACATTCACCGATAGAAGCGGAGGGTTCGGAAAAAGAAAAAACATTGGCGCCGACCCCTCTTTTGAGCAAGTCGATCAGAAACGCAAGTTCAAGTACCTTGATCTCTTGCTGCGCCGTTTCGAGTGCCTGTGCCAGCACAGGGGCATCTTGCGGCAGGGATGTGAGGTGTTGTACTTCCGGTGCGCGCCGAATACGTTCGGTCAGGTAAAAGCGTATTTGGCGGCGAACATCCGGAAAAGCCTGCGTTTTTGTTTTCAGGTCGGCCACGAAAGCCTGCGCATCCGACAAAAATACAGCCGCAAATATCTCTTCCTTATTTTTAAAGTAGTAGTAAAGACTGGCTTTGTTGAGGCCTGCACGGCGGCCAATATCGTCGAGCGTGGTTTTATCAAAGCCATACCGGGCAAAACACTCGCTTCCAGCGTGCAAAATAAGGTCCTTCTTCGGGTTGTTTTTCATAACGTGGGTTTACCTCAAATTTCTTGTATTTTTAAAACAAGGTCAAAGATAATTTGAAAACCCATGTTGAAACAGCATTTTCGCTCGGTATATCGACGTGCAGGCGACACTTTTGTAAGGTATTGTCCAAAAAATCTGTTCCGATCCGCAAACATTCGTTTCTTCCATTGTTCTATGCCGCAGGAGCGGCTTGGTCGATCTAACAATTCAGGCAGTTTTACAAACTTTTGTATTGGAACTCCTTCGAATTTCATGCGTAAATCAACTACATTTGCCGACTTTTTAATGAATTTCATTCCACCTGTTGAATCGCAGATTTTTTCGGTGTATGTAAAATGGCCGTTGGCAAAATTTGGGATTCAATCATTATTTTGTTTGAAAGATGATCTTTGACCTGAAAATGATCCGGGAGTTCTACAACAACCTCCCCGCCCGTGTAGACGAAGCGAAAGCGAAGCTCAAACGCCCGCTTACGCTGTCTGAAAAAATCCTCTTCGCACACTTGCACCCCGACAATCCGCTGGCCGATTACCAGCGCGGATCGGATTATGTGTTTTTTCAGGTAGACCGTGTAGCCATGCAGGATGCAACGGCCCAAATGGCCCTGCTTCAGTTCATGACTTGCGGCCGCAAGAAAGTGGCTGTTCCCAGCACCGTTCACTGCGACCACCTGATCACTGCCGAAGTAGGCGCTGAAAAAGACATGGTAGTGGCCCTGAATAAAAACAAGGAGGTTTTCGATTTTCTGTCTACTGTTTCCCAGAAATACGGCATCGGATTCTGGAAGCCGGGCGCAGGTATCATTCACCAGATCGTACTTGAAAATTACGCTTTCCCGGGCGGTATGATGATCGGTACCGACTCGCACACCGTGAACGCTGGCGGCCTCGGCATGGTAGCCATCGGTGTTGGCGGCGCTGATGCCGTAGACGCCATGAGTGGCATGGCATGGGAACTGCAAATGCCGAAACTGATCGGTGTAAAACTCACTGGCAAACTGCGCGGCTGGGCATCTCCTAAAGACGTCATCCTGAAAGTAGCAGGTATTCTGACCGTAAAAGGCGGAACTGGCGCGATTGTGGAATATTTTGGCCCTGGCGCACAAAGCATGAGTGCTACCGGCAAAGGCACCATTTGCAACATGGGTGCTGAAATCGGCGCCACCACGTCCACTTTCGGCTACGACAAAAGCATGGCGCGCTACCTGAAAGCCACCGGCCGCAGCAAAGTGGCCAATATGGCCAACAAAGTAGCCTCCTACCTCACCGGCGACGCCGAGTGCTATGCCAATCCGGAAAAATACTTCGATCAGGTCATCGAAATCGACCTGTCGAAACTGGAGCCGCACATCAACGGGCCATTTACGCCCGACCTGGCATGGCCGCTGTCCAAATTTGCCGCTGCCGTTAAGAAAAACAAGTATCCCGTGAAACTGGAAGTAGGCCTTATCGGTTCCTGCACCAACTCCAGTTATGAAGACCTCACCCGCGCGGCTTCCGTAGCGCGCCAGGCACGCGAGAAAAACCTCGAGGTAAAAGCGGAGTTTACCATCACGCCGGGCTCCGAACTGATTCGCTACACTGCCAACCGCGACGGATTGCTCGATGATTTCAACAACATCGGCGGCGTGGTCATGGCCAACGCCTGCGGGCCCTGCATCGGTCAGTGGGCACGCCACATGGACGACATGAAGCGCCCGAACTCGATCATGACCTCGTTCAACCGCAACTTTACCAGCCGCAACGACGGCAACCCGAATACGCACGCATTCGTGGCTTCGCCCGAAATCGTGACAGCATTTGCCATCGCTGGCGACCTTACTTTCAACCCGAAAAAAGGCTTGCTGATCAACCGCAAAGGCGAATCCGTAAAACTCGATCCGCCGAAAGGCATCGAACTGCCAAAGGCAGGTTTCGCCGTAGAAGATGCCGGCTACATCGCTCCGGCCAAAGGCGCTATCAAAGTGGCCGTTGATAAAAATTCCGAGCGCCTGCAACTGCTCAAGCCGTTCAAACCAATCGAGAACGAGGAACTGCAGAACATGCGCGTGCTGATCAAGGTAAAAGGCAAATGCACCACCGACCACATTTCGATGGCGGGCCCATGGCTGAAATACCGCGGTCACCTGGAAAACATTTCCAACAACTGCTATATCGGCGCTGAAAACGCTTTCAACGGCGAACGCAACAAGGTGCTCAACTATGCTTCCGGCCAGTACATGGAAGTGCCCGCATCGGCACGCCTGTATCAGAAAAAAGGCATCGGAACCATCATTTTCGGCGAAGAAAACCTGGGTGAAGGCTCCAGCCGCGAACACGCTGCCATGGAACCGCGCTACCTGGGTGTGAAAGCCGTGGTGGTGAAATCTTTCGCGCGCATCCACCAGACCAACCTGAAAAAACAGGGTATGCTGGCACTGACATTCGCTAACCCGGCCGACTACGACAAAGTGCGTCAGGACGACCAGGTGAGCATCCTGGGTTTCCAGTCGTTCGCTCCGGGCCGTCAACTGACCATCGTGCTGCACCACAGCGACGGCACGCAGGAGCAGTTCCCGGTGAACCACAGTTACAACGACCAACAGATCGAATGGGTACAGGCCGGCTCGGCACTGAACAAAATCCGCAAGGACTTTGGCGTGAAATAAGCCGCTCCCTTACTCGATTTGAATAAATGAATAGTCCCGAATGCCTGAAGAGGTGTTCGGGATTTTTTTATGCCCCAATGGTGCAGGCTCAAGAAGTTTATTCGATTTTAGCGGCCTGTAAAACACCGACAACGGATCACAGTCAACCAATATCAAAAAAGATGAAACAAAAAATACGCATGGGCATGGTCGGCGGTGGCGCTGGCGCCTTTATCGGCGGCGTACACCGCATGGCAGCAGCCATCGACGGCGAAATCGAACTCGTATGCGGCGCTTTCAGCAGCGACCCCGAACGCTCCCGTGCTTCGGGTGCACAACTGAGCCTGCCCCCCGAACGCTGCTATGGCACGTTTCAGGAAATGATCAAAGCCGAAAAAAGGCTTAAACCTGAAAAACGCATGCAGTTTGTCAGCATCGTAACGCCCAACCACGTGCACTTCGCACCGGCGAAAATGGCCCTTGAAAACGGTTTCCACGTCATTTGCGACAAACCGCTGGCGTTTAACATGAAAGAAGCGCTGGCACTGGAAAAACTGGTGGAAAAAACCGGGCTCATCTTTGCCCTCACCCACAATTACACGGGCTACCCCATGGTGAAACAGGCCCGCCAGATGATTCGCCACGGCGAACTGGGCAAAATCCGCAAAGTGGTAGTCGAGTACCCGCAAGGCTGGCTCAGCACCAAAGCCGAAGACACTGGCTCCAAACAGGCCGCATGGCGCACCGATCCGCAGCGCAGCGGCATTGCCGGCGCCATGGGCGACATCGGCACCCACGCCGAAAACCTGGCAGAGTACATCACCGGACTGCACATCACCGAACTCTGTGCCGACATCAGCACTTTTGTGCCGGGCCGCCTGCTCGACGACGATGGCAACGTACTGCTGCATTTCAACAACGGCGCAAAAGGCATCCTGCACGCAAGCCAGATTTCCGCCGGTGAAGAAAACAACCTCAACATCCGTGTGTACGGCGAAAAAGGCGGCCTGGAATGGCGGCAAATGGAACCTAATACACTGATTGTCAAGTGGCTGGACAAACAAACGCAGGTTTTCCGCACGGGCATTGCGCCGCTCTATCCGGAATCGCTGGCGCATACGCGTATTCCCGGCGGGCACCCGGAAGGCTACCTGGAGGCCTTTGCAAATATCTATCGCAACTTTGCTTTCTGTGTTCGCGCCCGCATGGAAGGCAAAGAACCCGATCCGATGTACACAGATTTTCCTAGTGTACAGGATGGCGTGCGGGGCATGAAATTTATTGAAAAGGTGATCGCCAGCGGAAAGAGCAAGAGCAAGTGGGTGGCGATGTGATTCGAATATGAGTCATCCGGGATTTTTGGAGAAACATAAAACATCCCGAATTTTGGCCAAAGCCAGGGTTCGGAATCTTGTTTTTTGGAGCCTGTTTCCTGTAGATTTACCGCAGAGTAATTTCCCGCAGAACTCGCAGATTTACCCGCAGAACTCGCAGAACGTAGCGTACACCTACTTCTTCATATCGAGTACACGGTGTACTCTACGTTCTGCGAGTTCTGCGGGTAAATCTGCGAGTTCTGCGGGAAATTACTCTACGGTAAATCTGCAGCAAATTACTCTAAGTGATCAGTTTGGGGCAGGAAAAATTCCGAACCAAAATTGGGGATGTCTCATGTTTCTCAAAAAAATCGGAATGGCTTATATTATTTTCCACTACCCAAGATACTTCTTCAAGCGTTCCAGCCCATCTGCCAGCAAAACCCTCGGGCATGCAATATTGATCCGCATAAATCCTTCTCCATTGGCGCCGTACATGGTGCCCGGATTGATCCACAACTGCTGTTCCTTCAGCAGCGCATTGGAAATGTCCTTGCTCGATTTTTTCAGCGCCGAAACATCTATCCACACCAGGTAAGTAGCCTCCAGGGGCGTTACCTTGAAAAAAGGAAGATGTTGGGCCACAAATTCACGAAGGAACAGGTAATTTTCGAACAGGTAGGTTTTCAGTTCCTGCATCCATGCTTCCCCTTCGTTGTAGGCGGCTATCAGGGCATCGGTAGCGAAGGGGCTCAGAAACAATTGACCCTGTGCGTGCAGCGTGTGCTCGATTTGTTTTTTCAGATCGGGATTTACACTGATCAGGTACGCCACCTGCAGGCCGGCCATGTTGAATGTTTTACTGGTTGACGAGCAGGTAATGGATTTTGACTGAAAATCGGGCCCCAGCGAAGCAAAGGGCACGTGATAAAAGTCCTCAAACACCAGATCCGAGTGGATTTCATCGGCAATTACCAGAACGTTGTGCCGATTGCAAATTTCACCCATCCGAAGCAGTTCTTCCCGCGTCCACACCCTGCCCACGGGGTTGTGCGGGCTGCACAGCAGGAATACTTTCACATCCGGGTCGCTCGCTTTTTGCTCCAGGTCGTCGAAATCGATGCTGTAACGGCCGTTGTCGTGCATCAGGTCGTTGGCCACCACCTCACAGCCGCTATCCTCGATGGCCATAAAAAAGTGGTTGTAGCCAGGCGATTGTAACAATACCTTTTCACCGGGTTTGGCAAAGGTTTGAATGACGGTGGAAAGCGCCGTCAGAATACTCGGCACCGGCACGATCCAGTCTTTTTCGAGGGAAAATCCGTGGTGTCGCTGCCACCAGCCCTGTATGGCTTCGTAAAATGCCGCCGGTGTGAGCGGGTATCCAAATACACCCTGTTGCGCGCGCTTTTCGAGGGCTTTTACCACACAGGGCGGCGAGCGAAAATCCATATCGGCCACCCACATGGGCAATACGTCGGGACCGGCCAGATCCCATTTGACGGAATCGGTATTGCGGCGCGGGATGATTTCGTCGAAGTTGTGTGTCATGGCGGGCGGATTGAACCTCGGCAGCGCTTGAAGCGCTGCCGAGGTTGGTTAAACGAAAAAGGCCCAACTTTCGTTGAGCCTTTTTGCGGACTGGACGGGACTCGAACCCGCGACCTCCGCCGTGACAGGGCGGCATTCTAACCGACTGAACTACCAATCCAGCGCTTCATTTCTAAAGCGGGGCAAAGATAAGCGCACAAATTTTGGATCAACAAATTTTTCAGAATAAATTTTTAAAAAAAATGCTGGGCATACAGACGGCACAAAATCAGCCGCCCACACCATACCTTTGCACTCCCCGGGAAGCGCGATGATACCAAAGGCCTCCTTCGAAGGGCGCCGGTTAGAACCAATTTAAAAGACATCCACTGCCATGGCTATGACCTTCATGGATTTTGAAAAACCCCTGGAAGCGCTATACGAACAACTCGAAAAGTTGAAAGAAGTAGGCGAAAAAGGGGAACTGGACGTGAGCGAGATGCTCCACGAACTGGAAAACAAGATCACTGCCAAACGCAAAGAAATTTATGCCAACCTCACCGGCTGGCAAAAAGTACAACTCTCCCGCCACCCGGAGCGCCCTTACACATTGTACTATATCAATACGATGTGTCAGAAATTTGTGGAACTCCACGGCGACCGCTATGCCGGCGACGACCACGCCATCGTGGGTGGCCTGGCCAGCCTCGACGGACAAACAGTGATGATCATCGGGCAGCAAAAAGGCGTGAATACCAAAATGCGCCAGTACCGCAACTTCGGTATGGCCAACCCCGAGGGCTACCGCAAGGCCCTGCGCCTGATGAAAATGGCCGAACGTTTCGGATTTCCGGTGATCACCCTGATCGACACGCCGGGTGCATTCCCGGGCCTGGAGGCCGAACAACGCGGCCAGGCGGAAGCCATCGCCCGCAATTTGTTTGAAATGGCGCAACTGCGCGTGCCCATCCTCTGCTACATCATTGGAGAAGGCGCCTCGGGCGGTGCACTGGGCATTGGTCTGGGCGACAAGGTGTTTATGCTCGAACACACCTGGTATTCGGTTATTTCACCTGAAAACTGCTCCACCATCCTCTGGCACTCCTGGGATTACAAGGAACAAGCCGCCGAGGCCCTGAAACTGGATGCGGAAAACATGCTCCATTTCGGCCTCATCGACGGTATTGTAAAAGAACCGCTGGGCGGCGGACACAACGCGCCGGAAGAAATGGCCAATACCCTGAAAAACCATATTCAAACGGAACTGGCCAAAATCATCGATCAGGACCCCGACGAACGCATTATGACCCGTATTGAAAAATACAGCAAAATGGGGCACTATGCACGCGCCGAACCGATTGTGGAAGAACCGGCATCTGGCAAACGCAAAAAAGCCTGATCCAAATGCGGCGCTGAAATGGGTTCGTACCATCTGCGCGCTGCCGCCAACACATCCCCATCACGCGAATAATATTCAACCATGCTGGAACAAATTCGCAGTGCCTTGTTTAAAAAAAATCTCCGGGGGGCTTTGTCATCACACAAACGCCAGCGCAAAAGCCATACCCTGGAAAGCGCACGTACGATAAGCATCTTGTTTGACGCCACACAGCCCAAACACCGCGACGAAACCCTAGAATTTGCTAAAAATCTGGAGAAAAAGGGCAAAAAAGTAACCCTGCTGGGGTATGTAAAAACCAAACAGCCCCCTACCGACCTGCCATTTAATTTCTTTTTCCAAAAAGAACTCTCCTGGATCGGTGTGCCAAAAAGTGAAAAAGCCCTCGCTTTCGCCAAAGAAAAATCCGACCTGCTCCTGTGTTTTAATCCTGCCGACGAAGCGCCGCTGGCCTGGCTGGCCGTGCCGGCGCAAGCCGCCATGAAAATTGGTTTTGCTACCGCTTATGCCAACGATTTCGACATGATGCTCGAAATCCCTGCCGAAAAAGGAATCAGGTATTTTACCGAACAATTGCATCAGTATCTGGACAAAATTGTGCTTTCCACAAAATGAATCTGATCGAACGACTACGGGGAACCGGCGTGGCGCTGGTCACTCCTTTCAAAAATAACGGCGATATCGACTGGGAAGACCTCGAGCGCATCATCGAACACGTCATCACTGGTGGCGTGGAATTTCTGGTCAGCCTGGGCACTACGGGCGAGTCCGTCACGCTGTCGGACGAAGAGCACCGCCAGATTCTCGATTTCACCATCAAGGTCAACCGCGGCCGTGTGCCGCTGGTAGCCGGTGTATTCGGCAGCAACAATACCCGCGCACTCGTGGAAAAAGTGCGCAACTTCAATTTCGATGGCATCGATGCCCTGTTGTCGAGCAATCCATCGTACAGCAAACCCGGACAGGAAGGTATTTTCCAGCACTATATGGCGCTTGCAGAAGAATCGCCCCGCCCAATCATCATTTACAACGTGCCCAGCCGCACCGCGTCGAATATGACGGCCGAAACGACCTTGCGCCTCGCCAATGCCAGCGAAAAATTCATCGGCATCAAGGAAGCCTCCGACGATATTTATCAGGTGATCAAAATCCTGAAAGGAAGGCCCAAAAACTTCCTGATGCTCAGCGGCGACGACTTTATTACCCTGCCACTGATTGCAGTAGGTGGCGATGGCGTTATTTCCGTCATTGCCAATGCCACGCCCAAACCTTTCAGCGACATGGTGCGAGCGGCCCTGCGCCAGGACATTGCTACGGCACAGAAACTCAATTTTAAATTCCTCGAACTTTACAAACTGCTTTTCCTGGAAGGCAATCCCGTCGGCGTAAAAGCCGCCATGGAATTACAAGGCCTTTGTAGCCGCGATGTGCGCCTGCCGCTGGTGCCAATGTCGGAACAGGGGGTGCATTTGATTATGGCGGAGTTGGAGAAAATTGTTGACAGTCCTAAGTCGTGAGTCCTGAGTCCTAAGTCTGTAGAGTACACCTTTTTACTCTTGGCACCTCGAAAATAAATGCCAAGAGTAAAAAGGTGTACTCTACAGACTTAGGACTCAGGACTTACGACTTAGGACTTCACTTATAGTCCATAATTCGCAGATGCACCGGGCAAAATTCCGCATCGTGCGGGTCATTTGAAGCAATCACCACCAGCCGGTCGGAGGCAAATTCCCCAATCAGATTTTTATACCATTCCACGCCTTGCACGTCGAGGTTGGTGGCAGGCTCGTCGAGCAGCAGGATGGGCGTGTTGCAGCAAATGGCGAGGGCAAGTTTCACACGTTGTTTCATCCCGGAGGAAAAAAAACGAATTTCCTTGCTGCGCGTGCGGGGCAGCGAGAGCAAATCGTACAAACGGGGTGGCGTGATGCCGGGCAGCATGGGTTTAAGCCCGCAGTGAAACTTTAGGGCTTCTTCCAGCGTAAATTCTTCGATCAGTTCGATGTACGGCGCCGCATAACTCACCGAGCGATACACTTCATCAGGCTCGAGCGTTTTTCCGTTTTTTTCAAAAAAAATACGGCCTTTGGAGGGTGACAGGTGGCCCGAAAGCACCTTGAGCAAGGTGGATTTCCCCGAGCCATTGGGGCCGAGTACAGCATAACGTCCGGGGTTTTCAAAAGAATAATCCAGCCCGCGGAAAATCCAGTCGAGCCGGTATCGTTTGCCGGTATCTTGCAGCCGAATGGTCATGCTTCCTGGTTCGAATCGCCTGTTTTTGCAGAACCAGTGGTGCGAAATCCTTTCATGAGGCCACGTTTGGCATCGCGCACAAAACCGGTGATCTGGTTGCGATAGGCCGTT
Organism: Bacteroidota bacterium; assembly: GCA_020160935.1. Lineage (GTDB taxonomy): Bacteria > Bacteroidota > Bacteroidia > Chitinophagales > Saprospiraceae > M3007. The sequence continues at coordinate 24,880 of JAIUPL010000004.1, forward strand.
TCAGGAAGTTCTTTTTCAATGATAGACAACGCTTTGCGCACACTCAGGCCTTTTACAAACAGAATGCGGTAAATATCCTCGATGTGGTGCATGTCTTCCTTGCTGAAGCCGCGGCGACGCAGGCCCGTGGAGTTGATGCCTACATACGAGAGGGGTTCGCGAGCGGCTGTGACAAAAGGAGGCACATCTTTGCGGACGAGCGAGCCGCCACCGATCATGCTTTGTTCACCGATGCGTACAAACTGGTGCACGGCTACCAGGCCGCCGAGGGTGGCATTGCGGCCGATGTCGATATGGCCAGCCAGGGTAACGTTGTTGGCCAAAATGCAGCGTTCAGCAATAATACAGTCGTGCGCCACATGCACATAGGCCATCAGCAGGCAATTGTCGCCGATATAGGTCGTATTGGCGGCACTGGTGCCCCGGTTGAGGGTGCAGCATTCGCGTACTGTCACGTTGTTGCCGAGCACCAGGGTGGTTTGTTCTCCCTGGAATTTAAGGTCTTGCGGAACAGCGCTGATGACAGCGCCGGGGAAAATCCGGCATCCCTCGCCGATACGCGCGCCATTTAAAATGTTTACGTTGGCGCCGATCCAGCAATTATCGCCAATCACGACATCTTCTTCAATTAATGTGAAGGGCCCGATCGTGACGTTTTTACCAATTTTTGCGTTGGGGTGTATAGCCCGCAAGCTGTCAGAATAACTCATGCAACAGAATAGTGATAAAGCGCGCGTAGTGTAGCAGCGCAAGTGGTTTTGCTTTGATTCGAATTTATCCTTCCGAGTCGATCGGTTTGGCTCTCCGAACGATCTGGGCGGTGAGTTCACCCTCGCTGACAATTTTATTGCCCACATAAGCAGTTCCCTGCATATGTACAATGCCTCTTCGGATGGGTTCGATCAGTTCCATTTTTATGATTAAAGTATCGCCAGGGACTACCTTGGCTTTAAATTTTGTATTGTCAATCTTGAGGAAATAGGTATCCCAGTTTCCTTTGTCCGGAACGTTGTGGAGCGCCAGGATGCCGCCTGTCTGTGCCATGGCTTCCACTTGCAATACCCCGGGAAATACCGGATTGTCGGGGAAGTGGCCCTGGAAAAAGGGCTCGTTCATGGTGATGTTCTTGATGCCTACCACATGGTGTTCGCTGATTTCAATGATCTTGTCGACCATCAGAAACGGAAGTCGGTGGGGCAACAGGCCCATTACGCCATTCACGTCATAGACAGGTTCTTTTTCGGGATCGTATTTGGGGATACCCAGCAAACGGCGTTTTTCGGTATAGTGTTTTTTCAGGATTTTGGCAAATTCTACATTTGCGGTATGCCCCGGTTTCGTGGCCACGATTTTGCCAAGAATAGGTTTTCCAATAAGCGCCAGGTCGCCAATCACATCCAGCAGTTTGTGGCGGGCGGGTTCGTTCTGGAAATGTAGTTTTAAGGTATTCAATACGCCTTCCGAATCTACTTTTATACTGGCTTTTCCCATTTTTTTTGCCAGCAAATCCAGTTCTTCCTGTTCCATGCGGCGGTCGGCAATGACAATGGCATTGTCCATATCGCCACCTTTGATCAGGCCTATTTCCAGCAGTTTTTCCAGTTCGTGTACAAATACGAAGGTGCGGCAGGGTGCGATTTCACTGATATAATTGTCCATACCATGCAGCGAAGCAAATTGCTGTCCGAGCACCTTGGAGTTAAAATCAATCATCACGGTAGCCTCGAAATCGTCGGCCGGCAATGCCAGCAGTTCCGTACCCGTCACCTCATCTTTGTATGAAATAGGCTCTGTAACGACGAAATAGTCGCGTTCGGCATCCAGTTCCTGCCGTCCGGCTTGTTGGAGTGCCTGGACAAAAGGCATGGAAGTGCCATCCATAATCGGCATCTCCGGGCCGTCTACTTCCATGAGCACATTGTCGATATGCAAGCCGGTGAGCGCCGATAGAACGTGTTCGACCGTCGACACCTGGGCTTCTCCATTTTTCAGCGTGGTGCCCCGGTTGGTGGAAATCACCATTTTCACATCGGCGGGGATGACCGGTTGTTCCGGCAAATCGATGCGCTGGAAACGAAAACCGTGGTTGGCATCGGCCGGTTTGAAAGTAAGTGTAACGGCTTTGCCTGTATGTAATCCGACCCCTTGAACGGACACCGGATGTTGAATGGTAGATTGTTTCATAGTAACCTCAAATATTCAGCGGGCAAAAGTACGACGCATCTGGCTAAATGACGGGATTTATCCATTTTCATTGTCGGCGCCTGCACCGGTGTAGGGTGTCCGGGTTACGATGGAACGCCCCAGGGTGAGTTCGTCGGCATATTCCAGATCGCCGCCAAACGACACCCCTCTGGCGATGGTACTGCACCGAATGCCCAAGGGCTGGATTTTTTTGGAGAGGTAATAAATGGTCGTTTCGCCTTCGATGGTCGGGCTGATAGCCATGATAACTTCCCTGATTTCGCCTTTTTGCAAGCGTTGCAGAAGGGTTTCAATATTCAAATCGCCGGGCCCAATGCCTTCAATCGGAGAAATTATTCCACCGAGGATATGGTACAAACCCCGGTATTGGTTCGTATCTTCGATGGCCATTAGGTCGCGTACATTTTCCACAATGCACACCAGACTGTGGTCGCGGCGCTGGTCGCTGCACACCTGACAAACATCTGTGTCAGAAAGATTGTGGCAAATCTGGCAACTGCGAATACCTTCGCGCATAGCCATGAGGGCAGTTGTAAATTGTTCGGTAGCGGCCTTATCCTGTCTTAGGAGGTGCAGCACTAAACGCAGGGCCGTTTTTCGGCCAATGCCGGGCAAGGAAGCAAAAGCGTCGACCGATTTTTCAATAAGTTTGGAAGAAAAAACCACGGGTGATTGCTTGAATTGGAAAGCGTATTCAACGAATACAGGACACGTAAAGGTGTGCATTACCCTGACAGAGCAGGGCTGAAAAGTGAAGCAAAAGTACAAAAATTTTCAAAATTAACTCCTCCTAAAAACCATGACAATCAACTATTTACACCAAAAACAGACTTTCAGAATTGCCCGGATACCCATTATTATTACTTACCATTCTACCCGGCCTGCTGATCAGTTATGCCATTTTTCGGGCCGACAAATATGAACGGGAAGGTCCGCTGAATCTGGTGATCTGTTTCGGTCTGGGAGCCGCTGTAACGGCGCCTGCTGTTGCGTTGGAAAAATACCTGTGCCCGGTGTCGGCCCCCAATCAGTGGGGTTTGCTGAAAATAGTCTGGGTGGCCTATGGCGCAGTAGCCCTGAATGAAGAAGCGTTCAAAATGATTGCCTTGCTAGGCGGCGCATTTGCCTGGCGTTTTTTCAATGAACCCATGGACGGAATCGTGTATGCCGTTCTTATCGCGATGGGTTTTGCCACTGCCGAAAACCTGCTATATGTGCATCGCTTTGGCTCCGAGCCGCTGCTGCTCCGCACTTTCACTGCCGTACCTGCGCATCTTACCTTTGGCATTATTACCGGCTACTACACAGGGTTGGCAAAATTCAATCCGGCAAGGAAAACGAATTTGCTGCTGTTTGGTTTTGGACTTGCCGTATTTATTCATGGAACATATGACCTGCTGATTTTGCAAAAATCATCGGACTGGCTGGTCGTGCTGGGTTCGGTAGCCTTGTATCTTTGTCTTTTTTACTGCATCGAACTGATCCGAATACATCAGGAAAATTCGCCTTTTAAAAAAGGCTGATTTCAGCCATCCATTATGTCAGTAGAAATCTTCGGCATTCGCCACCATGGCCCCGGTTCAGCACGCAGCCTTTTGCGCGCACTGGAGGCTTTTGCCCCTGATGTAGTGCTGATCGAAGGCCCTCCCGACACAGAAACGCTGATACCCTGGGTGACCGATGCAAGGCTTCAGCCACCCGTGGCCATGCTGGTGTACAACCCTAAAAACCTGCAGCAGGCCTCGTTTTTCCCTTTTGCCGAATTTTCTCCCGAATGGCAGGCCATGAAATTTGCACTGGCTTCCGGCATTCCTGTCCGGTTCATGGATCTCCCGATGGGCATTTCTTTTGTGCTCAAAGAACAACAAACGACCGAGTTATTTGCCACTGCCACGACAGAAGCACAAGCCCTTGAAGCCGACCCCTTTCGCCGCATGGCTTTGCTGGCCGGGTATTCCGACCCGGAACGTTGGTGGGATGCGCTGATCGAACGCCAGGCGCCAGTACATGAAGGACATAGCGGTAGTGATTCCATTTTTCCGCAACTCATCCACCTCATGCGCGCCCTGCGCGACGACAAAGCGGGCGGTGAAACGCCGGAAACCCTCCTGCGCGAAGCCTGGATGCGACAAACCCTGCGCCAGGCTCAAAAGGATGGTTTTCAACGAATTGCCATCGTATGCGGCGCCTGGCACAGCCCCGCCTTGGAAGATACCGACCGTATAAAAGCCTCTGCCGACGCTGCTTTGCTCAAAGGTCTGAAAAAAGTAAAAACCGAATGCACCTGGATTCCCTGGTCGTTCGACCGACTGGCGGCACAAAGCGGATACAGCGCCGGTATTGTGGCGCCTGCCTGGTATCGAATTCTTTGGGATCACCCGGCCCACTTTTCTCCGGCAGCCATCTGGCTCGCCCGGGCAGCAGAATTGCTGCGACAACACGACTTGCCTGTATCCTCTGCCCACGTGCTGGAAGCATCCCGGCTGGCCGAAACGCTGGCTGTTTTGAGGCAAACAGCACTGCCCGGGCTCGACGAACTGCGGGAGGCTGCCACCACGGTGCTGTGTGAAGGCAGCGAAAAAATGCTGGATCTGATCGATCGCCAACTGGTGATTGGCGACGTGTTGGGCGCCGTTCCCGATGCGCTTTCACACACGCCGCTCCAGGTTGATTTTGAGCAACAGGTGCGCAGTTGCCGCCTGGAAAAAAACACCCAGGAAAAAAGCCTCGAACTCGATCTGCGGGAAGCATCTCATTTGCGGAAAAGCAAATTGTTGCATCGACTTTTGTTGCTCGACATGCCCTGGGGTAAAATCAATGCTATAGCAACCAACAAACACGGCAGTTTTCACGAAAACTGGGAATTAAAGTGGCTGCCCGATTTTGAAATCCGCCTCATAGAAGCAGGCGTATGGGGAAGCACGGTGGAAGAAGCCGCTACCCACAAGACGCGTTCGAAAGTGCGCCGCTCGGAAAATCTGCCCGAACTGGTGAGCCTGCTGGATGCTGCCCTGAAAGCCGATTTATCGGGGATTGTGCCCGATTTGATGAAAAAACTGCGCAATGTAAGCGCCCTGGCCAGCGATGTGTTGCTGCTGGCCGATGCCTTGCTTCCGCTGGCGGAAGTGCTTCGATACGGCCATGCCCGACAGGTCAGTACCGACAGCATCGAACAACTGCTTCAGCAAGTGGCCCCGCGTGTGTGCCTGCAATTGCCGGCAGCCTGTATCGGCATAGAAGAAGAAGTAGCGCTGGATTTGCTCAAAAAAATGATGTCGGTAAATCGGGCTTTCGGCATTTTACAGGAACCCGATTTTGAAATCGCCTGGGCCGGTACGCTTCGTCATATTCACCAGTCGGAACAATCGGCGCCCCTGCTGGCGGGCGCTGCATGCCGGCTCCTGTTCGATAAAAAAGAGATGACAGCCGCCGATACCGGACAGGCCATGCGGTACCACCTGGCGCCTAGCCAGGCGCCCATGCTTGCGGCACAATGGCTGGATGGTTTTTTGTATGGCAGCGGGCTTTTGCTATTGCATTATCCCGATCTTTGGCAAATTCTGAACGAATGGGTGCGACACTTGCCCGACGAATATTTCAGAGGCATTTTGCCGGTGCTGCGGCGCACTTTCAGCCGGTTTACCGGACCGGAAAGAAGTAAAATGCTGGATATGTCGAAAAATACGGGTGTCGCCTCCCATTCGAACGTGGGGAAAGAAACCGATTGGGACACCACCCGCACGAGCGGCATGGAAACGCTGCTGGATTTGATTTTTAGTTAACTCTATACACACCACATGTTGCTCAAAACCCGCGGCATCGTTTTCCGCACCATCAAATACGGTGAGACAAGTATTATCGCCGATATTTTTACCGAGGAAAAAGGGTTGCACAGTTTCATTGCAGGCAGTGTGCGTTCTGCAAAGGCGCGTATGCCGTTCAATCTCTTTCAGCCGATGACGGTGGTGGAAATGGTGGCTTATTTCCGCGACGATGCAGGCGCACTGAACCGCCTGAAAGAGGTGCGGGCCGCAGAAGTATGGAGCCGTATTCCTTTCGATATCCGGCGTGGAACCATTGCACTTTTTATGGCGGAAGTATGCAAAAAATGTATCCAGGAGGGCGTTGAAGACCGCGATTTGATGGATTTTTTGACCAATACCCTTCGCTGGCTCGATACTACTACACACTCGCTAGCCAACCTGCCGCTTCACTTCCTGCTTCAGTTGTCAGGATTTCTTGGTTTTCTGCCGCAAGGGGATCCAGAACTGGAGACGTCCGTTTTTTTTGACCTCCGCGAAGGAATTTTCAGCGAAGAAGAGCCCTTGCATGGTGATTCGCTCAACTCGGCGCTTTCCGGGCAATTGCTAGCGCTGCTGTTTCTGCCGCTGGAAAATTGCCATGAAGTGAACATTGCACGCGCCGACCGCAAAGTGCTGCTCAAAAAGTTATTGCAGTTTTATCAGTTGCATGTGCCGGGGTTCACTGGGATCAATACGCCGGAAATCATGGAGATGACGTTTGATTTGTGAGGCGAAGCCAAACACAATCCCGTCCTAAAAATCCATCCGTATCCGCACATTTATCCGACGCCCCGTCAGGTAGTTCGGAATGGCATATTGCGTATTTTCAATGGTTTTGATCCAGGTATTGGATGCTTCATTTAGCACTTTCATCAGGTTGAATACTTCCAGGCTTGCCCAGGTGTCGCGCGTGAAGCGCAGGAAGTGGTGCGGCCGGCGGTAACGCCAGGATTCTTTCCACAACTGAAAACCAAACCCGATGTCGACGCGGTGGTATGGCGCAAAACGATAGGTATTTCGGTAAACGATGTTGTTGTCGAGCACGCCGAAGGGCAATCCGGTGCCCACCGTAAAATTCAGGTGCATGCGAATGTTCTTGTTTTTGCGCAGGTAATCCTGAAAAAACATCGACATATTGAACAAGCGATCCGTCGGGCGTGGCACATCTTTCACATCCTGGCCTTCGCGGGCGCCCACATTCCGAATGCGGTGCTGTACGCTGTCGAGCGCCTCGCGGGTACGCAGCAGGGAAATATTGATCCAACTTTCAGCGCCCTTTACAAACTCGCCATTGAGGCGCAGATCGAGGCCGGTGGCATAGCCGCGCGAATCATTTTTGCCGGAATACCGCACCCGCACATTGTCGAGGTCGTACGATACCAGGTCCCACATCTGTTTGTAGTAGGCTTCGGCAATGAGGCGCATTTTCACCGGGCGGCGGCGGCCCCACAGGAAGTCGTAGGTAAAGCCTCCGACAACATGCGCCGACTTTTGGGCGCTCAAATCCGTGTTTACGATGCCGTTCAGGGCGCGCATTTCCCGGTAAAAAGCAGGCTGAAAATACAGTCCTGTGGCAAGCCGGTAGGAAATGTCGAGCCTGGTATTCAGCGGTTTGTAGGAAATCTGTGCACGCGGCGTCACGAAATAATCGCCATTGAGCGTCCAGTATTGCCCACGCAAACCAGCAATCGCCTGAATTTCCCGAACGCCGTCGCTGCGCCAGGTCCAGGTGTCCTGAAAAAATGCACTAAAACGATCACTTTGCAAGCTGTTGCGCGTTTTCAGCACTTTTCGAACCAGCAGTTGCGTCGTATCGTACGGGAGCGAATAAAGTGCCGAGTCGAGGCGTTCCCACTCATTGATTTTGTCGAGGATTTGTTCGTTTTGCCATTTGGCCGACCACTGCAGAAAGTGGCTGCGGGTGAGACCGGCGTTCAGGCTGTCGTGCTGAAGTTCGATGCCGCCTTTGTATTCCACATTGCGCACGTCGGCGGTGAGGTAATTGCGCACCCAGGTGTGCTGAACGCCTCTGCCCAGCACGTTGACGATTTCTCCAAAATCATCGGAGCCGAGGTTTTCTTCCAGTTCGCCCAGCACATAGGAGCCCAGAATATCGAAACGCTCGTTTTCCTGGCTGCGCCACACAGAGGCTAAAAACTTGTGATAGAGCGGATTATGCTCTCTTTCAGGTAAAAAAGTAAAAGAAACACCACCCATCGCCTGTGTGAAATCGTCGACTTCCTGTCCTTCAAAATTGGTGCGCAGTTTCAACGCATAGTCCACCAGGCCAAAAGCGCGTTCGAGGCTTTCAGGAATAAAGCGATACACCGAACGGTTGTAATTGCCGATCAGGCCTACCTGCCAGGAGCGGTTCAGGTCGTAGGTCAGGTAGGTTTGCACATCGGTAAAGTCGGGTGTGTACTCGCCCTGCACGTCGAGGCTTCCCAGCAGCACACGTGTGGTTTTGTAGCGCGCGCCGACGAGGTAGCGGAATGCCCGGTAATCGTCTTTTTTGAGGCGTTTGCTGCCTTCGAGGTGCGCGGAAGCCCCCAACAGACTGGCATTGGCGCTGGCACGCAGGCTGTCGGGGCGTTTGTATTTGATGTCGAGCACCGACGACATTTTATCGCCGTATTTGGACTGAAAACCGCCGGAAGAAAAAGACAGGTCGCGCACCAGATCGATGTTCGGAAACGTGAGGCCTTCCTGTTGGCCAGCCCTTATGAGTTGGGGGCGGTAAATTTCAAAATCGTTGACGTACACAAGGTTTTCGTCGTAGTTGCCGCCCCGAACCTGGTATTGCGAGGTGAGTTCGCCGCCGGAGCCGGTGGAAGTACCCAGGGCCAGGTGCGGCAATACACTTTCCAGGTTGCCGGTCGCACTGGGTAGCATGCGCAGGTCTTTCAGGTTTTTCTCTTTAATCATACCTCCTTCATCGAGCCTGCGGCCGCTGATGACCACTTCCAGGTTGGATTGAACAGGCGCCATGGAAAGATCGAGCGCAAAGCGGGCTCCCGGGGCCATGGAGAGTACATCTGTGGTGGTTTCCTTGAACGCTACGCGTCGGTATACCAGTGTAACGCGCTGCCCTGCCGGCACCTGAATAGAATAATTGCCGCGTTCATCAGACGTGGTATTGCTTTTTCCGCCTTTGACGTACACCGTAACCAGTTCGATCGGCTGTTCGGTAGAGGCATCTATGATGCGACCAAAAACGGTGGCCGTTTGCTGGGAAAATGCACCCAGACAGCAAAGCAGAAAAACAGAAATAAAAATGTATTTCATCATGAAGATTGTTCTCGTTATTGTGCCCTTCTCGCCTCTCGCTTCTCACCTCTCGCTTCTCACCTCTCATACCACCTCTGCTACTACAAAAATACTTCCAATCACCACAATCATATCGTCCGGTGTGGCGGCCCGGCGTGCTGCACGCAAAGCATTTCTGACGGAGGAATAGGCCCGGCCTTTTAATCCCAATACAGCCGCTTTTTCCTGCAAAATGGTTGCCTCCAGCCCGCGTGGAATATCGGCCTTTGCAAAATAGTAGCGCGCCCGGGCCGGGAAATGCGCCAATACGGGCGACACATCTTTGTCGTTTACAAAACCGGTTACAATGTGCAACTGCCGATAAGGCATGTTTTGAATGCGTTCGAAAGCGAGCCGCAATCCGGCCTCGTTGTGCGCACTATCGCACAAAACAAGCGGTTTTTCACCCATCACCTGCCAGCGGCCTATAAAACGGGTGTATTCGGGAATATGTGCCAGCGCTTCGGCCAGCACTTCCGGGCGCCGGATGCCTGGCAGGGCAGTTTCCGGCATCCATTCCCATGCCTGTAAAACAGTGGCAATATTGCGGGTTTGAAATGGCCCTGCGGCGGCTACTTTTAAATGCTGGAAAAGCGACTTGCCGTCTTTTCCCACTGCATAGTCGGTCGTCTTCCAGTCGTGCTGTTCTTTTTCCCTTACCTGAAAATGTTGATCTGCAAACACGATGGGCGCGTTCATTTCCCTGGCTTTTTTTTCAAACACCGGGGCTGATTCGGGGTGTGTTTCGCCAATCACCACCGGGATGCCGGATTTGATAATACCCGCTTTTTCGCCTGCTATTTCAGGCAATGTATTGCCTAGCAGGTTCTGGTGGTCGTAACTGATATTGGTAATCACACTCAGCAAAGGCGTGATGACATTGGTGCTATCGAGTCGGCCGCCCAGCCCTACTTCCACGATGGCAACATCCACTTTTTCGCGGGCAAAATGGTCGAATGCCATGGCCACGCAGAGTTCAAAAAACGAAGGCTGTATGCGTTCGATGGCATCGAGGTTGTTGGCTACAAAATCGACTACCTTGCGTCGGGGAATGTATTGGCCGTTTATCTTGATGCGTTCGCGAAAATCCTTGTAGTGCGGGCTGATGTACAGACCTGTTTTGAAACCCGCCGCCTGGCAAATAGCCGCCAGCATGTGGCTTACCGAACCTTTCCCGTTGGTGCCTGCCACGTGAATACTTTTAAACCGGTGCTGCGGATTGCCCAGGTGCTCGCACAAGGCCAGGGTATTGGTCAGGTCTTTTTTATAGGCCACCGGCCCGACGCGCTGAAACATCGGAAGATGACGGTAGAGGTAGTCGAGCGTTTCCTGATAAGTCATGAGAAAAGTCCTGAGTCCTGAGTCGTAAGTCCTGAGCCCCGGGTTGCTGGGAAGGGAGGCAAAGGTGCTTAAAATTTTGGAGGGATGATGGGTATGAGTACCTTTTCAGCATCCGCAGCAAACATTCGGCGCAGAACCTTGTTTGTTTGTGAAACAATTTTACTTGAAACTGCCTTAAACGTTTAACAAAGTCTCTCACACCAACAATCGGCATATCCAATCATGGCAACCTGGCTTCTCTATACCCTCATTACCATTGCGGCCTATATCGGCATGGAATTCATGGCATGGTTTACGCATAAATTCGTGATGCACGGTTTTTTATGGAACTGGCATGAGGACCACCACCGGCCCAAACACGAAAAAGAAGGCTTTTTTGAAAAAAACGACCGCTTTTTTCTGGTTTTTGCCATCCCTTCAGCGTTTTGCTACATGTATGGCTCGTTGAGCAGCCATTTCTGGGTACTGTTTATTGGCGTGGGTATTTCTTTGTACGGCCTCACCTATTTTCTTATACATGACGTATACATTCACAGGCGATTTTCCTGGTTTCGGCAATTAGACAGCCTTTACTCGAGGGCTATCCTCCGGGCCCATGGCGCGCATCATGCCAAAACAGGCAAGGAAGACGGCGAATCGTTTGGGCTGCTGGTGGTGCATCCCAAGTTCTTTCGCAAACGCAAGCGGAGTGGGAATGATGAATGATGAATGATGAATGATGAATGATGAATGATGAATGATGAATGATGAATGATGAATATTTAGGCCTATGAGATTAAAAAATACATTTTTCCGTTTAAAAAAGCAAAAATCAACCTGTGTTTGAGCAGATTGATTTTGTACCATTGCCGAAAAAATTCATCATTCATCATTCATCAGTCCCTATGCCTTTCAACGATCAGGATCTTTTCAGCCTTCAGCGCAAGGTCGGCCGCTACCAGGAAGTATTGAACAATACCCGGCGCTACCGGGAAACATGGCACCAGTCGCTCAAACAAATGATTGTGGAGCAACTTACCCACCTGTCTTCGGCCGCAGGCCTTACAGGTGCCATCGAAATTCGCAGCGACATATCCAACCTGGAGGCCGTGGTGTTTTCGATGGGGAGTGTGGAAAGCGGGCTAAGCGAACAAATCGGCAACGGGCTGAAACGCGATCTCATCAAAAACAATGGCAATCTGATTTATCAGCAATTGTTCAATGGCAAGGTGCTGGTATTGATCAATTTTCCTTTTATTGAAAAATACGGACAGCCACAACCACCCAAAACCATTGCCATTTACAGGCCTGAAGAGTTGAAAGAACCGTATTTTTTGCGGCACCTGGAAACATTTGTTGCCGATATCACGAACTGGGAAGACTACGACGACGATGCGCCGGAACCCAACCAGCGGATCGGGTTCAAAATGAACTTTGAGCAGGATGGCGCCAAACCAACCAAGGAGGAAGGTTAATGTTTCGTTAGAAATGAGGGTACCGTGTTACCAAACCTGCACTTGACTCGTATAATATATTCGTGCATATTTGTCTGGATATTCAGCCTTCCACAACACAAAAACATTCGCATGAAACTGATACGCACCTCATTTTTGACTCTGACCATGCTACTTTCCGGCGCCATGCTTTTGAATGCCATTGCACCTCTTGCCATGCCATTGGTGTATGAAGCAAAGCGCTCGGGTGATGATTTTGCCGTATTCCATTTCAATAAGGAAGGCAAGGTCACGGAGTATTTCAAAGTGCAGCACTGCAATTGGGATGTATCCGAAACCAATATCCTGCATGTGGAATATACCGAAGGTACCCTCACGTTGATTGGCTCGAACGGTATACGGTATGTATTTACCACCAAACCCGAATCGGTATTTGCGGAGGAATCGAGCCGCATTTTTACTGAAATTGCCGGTGTGGGACACTTTGAAATCAAGGATGGCACCGGCTGGGATTTACAAAAAATGGAAGCGCATGCTTTCGGTAAATAAAGTCCTATCCGAAACATACACTTGCGTTTTCCAAAGCCCGGATGCTAAAAAAATGAAAGGCGCCCCGATACACGCACGGGGCGCCTCTTTTTTGGGTGTTTATTCAGCCGTCTTGCTTTCTATGCCTGCCTGTTTTTTGCCCATGTATTCGGGCAATTCCATACCTGCCATATTCAACAAATCGGTGAGTGGCGGCACGGAGCGGTACAGTCCTGAAATAAAGTTGGAGGTTGAGTTGCCGTCGCCTGCACCCTGGCCTCCTTCCCACACGGTTACCTTGTCGATCTTGATGCCTTTGATGGCATCTACCTGGGTTTTAACCAGTTCCGGCAGTTTGTCGGCGATGAGCAGCAGCACGGCTTCCCGGGTGTTGCCACCGGCAGAATCCACGATTTTCTGAAAACCTTCGGCCTGTTTGCTCAACACTTCGAGCAAGCCGCGGGCTTCGGCTTCCTGGCGCAGGTAAATAGCATCGGCTTCACCTTTGGCGATCCGGCGAATTTGTTCGGCCTGCGCTTCGGCAGCAATTTCGGCTTTTTGTTTTTCGATCTGGGCGCGTATCAGTTCGTCGGCTTCGCGGGTAGCGCGTTCGCGGGCAGCACGCGCCAATTCGGCCTGTTCTTCCGCTTTATAGGCATCTTCCAACGCTTTTGCGGATTGTACTTTTTCGGCTGTCATAGCCATGCGCGTTGATTCGGCTTCTGCCTGGCGCCGTTCGGCTTCCGATTTGGCCACCTGGATGCGCGCGAGGTTTTCCCCTTCGATGGCGCGGGCGTTGGCTTCGGCTACCTTGATACGTTGCAATTGCTGCGCTTCGGCCTCGCCTGCAGCGGCCACGGCTTCTGCGCTGGCCACTTTGGAGCGCTGCATCTGCTGGGCTTCGGCTTCACCGATGGTTGAGAGGGCTTGCGTTTCCGACACCTTGATGCGCATCTCGCGTTGTGCTTCGGACTCACCAATACTACCATCGCGGATTTTTTGTGCGACCGAAATACGGGCATCGTTGACGGCTTTGGCAGCGGCTTCTTTACCCAGCGCCTGGATATAGCCTGATTCGTCGTGGATGTCGGTCACGTTTACGTTGATCAGGCGCAGACCGATCTTTTTCAACTCGCTTTCCACATGGTGCGATACATTGCTGTAAAACTTGTCGCGGTCGGCATTGATCTCTTCAATATCCATCGTGGCAATTACGAGGCGCATCTGGCCCACAATGATGTCGTGCGATACGGTTTTAATAGCCATGCTGTCGAGCCCCAGCAGCCGTTCGGCGGCATTGGTCATGACGGCCGGTTCGGTAGAAATACCCACGGTAAAACGGGAAGGCACGTCTACACGAATGTTTTGTTTGCTGAGGGCATTGCGCAGGTCTACATCAATGGAAATAGGCGTCAGATCGAGGAATGCAAAATCCTGGATGACCGGCCACACGAATGCGGCGCCACCGTGTACGCAGCGTGCCGACTGACCGGCGCCGGTTTTACCATAAATGACCAAAATGCGGTCGGAAGGACATCGTTTGTAGCGCGATATGAAAATCGCGCCAATGATAAACAGGAAGACTATCAGGAAGATAATCAGCAAAAGAATGGATGACATAAGGTGCAAATTGAAATGGTTTGGAGAAAAGCAAATAGGGTTATTTGCGGGTTTAATTCGGGTTATTGTGTTCAAATGGTGTGGCGATATACACGCCTTCAGGTGTTAGTCCGACAATCAGGATCGGGCTGCCGGTGGGTATGGCGTCTCCTTCCGACACAGCTTCCAGTTCGCGCAAGGCGCCTTGTGCTTCCACCATTACTTTGCCGGTGGAGGTTTGTTGTGCCGGTATTAGCAGGTGTACTTGCCCGGTTTGGCCGACGACCTGTTGAGGATCGAGGGTGCCGGATGATTGGAGGTCTAAAAGCATGCGTATGAGCCGCCAGGCCAGCCAGGCTGCCAGCAATCCTGCTATTACACCCGCAGTCAGTGCTGTCGGCATGCTACCACCATTGCGCAGCACCAACAAGCCCGTCCAGCCCATGAACATGCCGAAAGCAAGTATTCCGCGGATACTTAAAATGCCCAGGGCAGGGTTATCATGTTCTATATGAACATCGTGGTCGTGGCCTCCATGAAATTGTAAAAACACATAGATGACGAACAACGTATTGGAAATCAACCCGATACACCAGAATATTTGTTCAGAGTGCGGGAGTTGTTGCCACCATTGTGTAATATCGAGGAGCATTTGAATTGGTTTTCTGCAAACCTATTCCCGGGTCTGACACCGTGCCGTTTTGCTCGACAACGCCGGATGAAAATGCGGCGAAAGGAGGGTTCTATCCGATTTAGGGGTAGTATTTCTTTAACAAAACCGTAACGTTTGGGGTAAATTATTGCTGTGCCTGCGCACCCTTTTAGCGTGAATGGAAAGCCGATGCAACAGATTCAGACATGTTTTTTTCAAAAAATAATCTTCAAAAAACAGGAACACTCTACGCTTTGTGACTTTGTGCCCTCCATGGTTACCACGGAGGGTACAAAGGACACTAAGCGTAGAGTGTACGAGAGTTAACTTTCACTTTGCGACGGCCGTAAGGCCATAAAAAATCCGGTTAAATCCGAAAAAATCCGGTTCATCTGTTGACCAATCCCTCTACGGCTAGTCCTTTTGATACCTCGCATAAATAGCATCAATCGCCGCCGCCAGTTCCCGATCTTTATCCGTTACGATATTACCCGCCGAGTGGGTAGTCAGTTGAATATCAACCGTATTCCACACGTTGTGCCAATCGGGGTGGTGTTTTAATTTTTCTGCTACTGCTGCCACTTCCGTCATAAAGGCAAAGGCTTCAGCGAAATCGCGAAACTTAAACGTAATCTGAAGTCTGTTTTTTTCTTCGCGCCACATGATTAGAGGTGAGAGGTGAGAAGTGAGAGGTGAGAAGGGCATTTACCAGGATTTTACCTGGTGGGGGTAGCGGACGACGTAGGCTTCCTTGATGAGGCGGGTCATACGTTCGCGCAATTCTTCGATGCCTTCCTTGGTGTGTGCGGAAATGAAAATATTCTCTCCATAATTGTGCTGCAGGCGTTCGCGCATTTCCGTTTCAATTTCCTTTTTCGTGTCGGCATCCACAAAATCATCGTAGTATTTACTTCGATACAGATCGATCTTGTTGAACACCATGAGCGTAGGTTTCTCGCCGGCGCCTAGTTCTTCGAGCGTTTTTTGCACCGTTTTTACATGGTCTTCAAACTGCGGATGGGCTACATCCACCACATGCAGCAGAATATCGCTTTCACGCACTTCGTCGAGCGTACTTTTAAAACTTTCGACCAGGTGGTGGGGCAATTTGCGGATAAAACCTACCGTATCGGATAGCAAAAACGGCATGGAGCCGAACACCACTTTCCGTACTGTTGTATCAAGTGTAGCGAAGAGTTTGTTTTCGGCCAGCACTTCCGATTTGCTCATCAGGTTCATCAAGGTGCTTTTGCCTACGTTGGTGTAACCCACGAGTGCCACACGAATGAGTTCGCCGCGCGTTTTGCGCTGGGTCTGGCTCTGCCGATCGATGTCCTTGAGTTTTTCCTCCAGCGATTTGATGCGGTACTGCACAAGGCGACGGTCTGTTTCAATCTGCGTTTCACCCGGGCCTCGCATACCAATACCACCGCGCTGCCGCTCCAGGTGGGTCCAGAGGCCACGCAGGCGCGGGAGCAGGTATTTCATTTGTGCCAGTTCGACCTGGGTTTTGGCCTGCGCCGTTTGGGCCCGGTTGGCAAAAATGTCGAGGATAAGGGTAGAGCGGTCGACAATTTTCACTTTGAGGGCTTCTTCCAGAAAATTGGTTTGTTTGCCCGTGAGGTCGTCGTCAAAAATCACCATCGTAATCTCCTCATGCCGCTGAATGTATTGCTCCAGTTCCTGCACCTTGCCACTCCCGATAAAACTGCGGTGTTCGGGGTGCGCGAGGCGCTGGGTAAATCGTTTTACCGTTTCTGCGCCGGCCGTATGGGCCAGAAATTCGAGTTCGTCCATGTATTCATGTGCCTGCGTTTCCGTCACTTCGGGCGTTATCAGGCTGACCAGTATAGCATATTCAGGCTCCTTTTTCAGGGCCGCGGTTTTTTCGTTGAGTGTCCAGTCCTTCGCCATATCGTTATTGGTTATCTGTTATTGGTTATCAGGGCGCGTATTCCACGCCGAAAGGTATCGCCCTGCGCGCCAATAACTGTAACCCATCTCCAAAAATTCCATGCCAGGCCATTTTGATTTGAAAATATTCAGGTTATTTTTGCAGACACTGGGCTGAATAGCCTGACAAACACTGCTTCATATAATCAAAATACGCTTCACACATGACTCAGCGGTACACCCCCTACCTGCGTTTCATCGTGCCCTTTGTATCCGGACTGGCCGTGGGTGGCTGGATCGATCTACCGCTGCGATACCTCGGGCCTATTCTCCTCATTGGCGCGTTGCTGGCTGCCTGGCTGGCGATTCAGAAAATTGCGTACCGATACCGCTGGCTTTTTGGAGCCTACATTTACCTCCTGCTGTTTTTTGCCGGGTATTTTCATTGCACGGCGCACAATGAACTGCGTCGAAACCGCCATTATGCCGCACACCTTACTGCACAGCGGCAATTTTTTACCGGCACGGTGTACCAGTCGCCTTCGAAAGGTGCCAAACTGAAAGTACCCGTTCAGGTGGAAGCCCTGGGCGCTTCACCCGATTCCATGCAAAGCGTAAGCGGCAACCTGCTGCTTTTTCTCAATATCGACACCATTACCGACAAGATCCGATATGGCGACCGCATTGGCGCGTATGCCATGGTGCAGCCCTGCGAAGGCCCCAAAAACCCCGACGCCTTCGATTACAGGCGTTATTTGCATTTCCAGAATATTCATTATCAGGCTTTTGTGAAAACCGATTCGGTGGCAGTGCTTTCGCACGGTCATGGGTATTTGCTGTGGCGCATGGCCTATGAAAGCCGCGACCGATTGCTGGACCTGCTGCACAAATACTTCCCTACCGACGACGAGTATGCCGTAGCGTCGGCCTTGTTGGTGGGCTACACCGACGATTTGTCGGATGAATTGCGGGCTGCGTATGCACAAACGGGCTCGATGCATGCGCTGGCTGTGTCGGGTACGCATGTGGGTATGTTGTATGTAGGGCTGATGTTTTTGCTGGCTCGGTTCCGATTCCGGGGGCGCTGGAAACTGCTGGAAACGGTGCTGATTTTATTGGCCATCTGGGCATTCACATTCCTGACAGGCGCTACGGCGTCGGTGCTGCGGGCATCAGTCATGTTCAGCACGTACATGTTGGGGAAAGCGTTTCACCGCGATGCGCCGGCCTGGAACGTGCTGCCTGCATCCGCGTTCGGGCTGCTGCTGTACAATCCGTATTTTTTGTTCGATGTAGGCTTTCAGTTGTCATATGCGGCGGTGGCGGGGATGGTATTTTTTTATGCGCGTTTGTACAAATTATTTCCGCCCATGCCGCGCTGGGCCGACGAAGGCCTGAAAGTATTGCTGGTAGGTGCGGCTGCGCAATTGGGTACGCTGCCGCTCACCTTGTTCTATTTTCATCAGTTTCCGGTGTATTTCTGGCTGTCGGGCTGGATTGTGGTGCTGGGTGGTGCTATTTTTTTGTGGGGCGGCGCGCTGCTGGTATTGCTCGATGTATGGGCGCCTGTGTTGGCCGACTGGCTGGGTAAAGCCTTGTATTACATGCTCTGGGCCATCAACAAGGCCATTTTTTTCATTCAGACCTTACCGGGCAGCGTCATTTCCAATATCTGGATTGCCGCTTGGGTCGTGGCTGCCTTGTATATCGGCATCGGGCTGATCGGGAGCGCCATGGTGTATCGAAAAGGGCGGTACGTGCTGGCGTTGATGGGGCTGTTTTGCCTCTTGGGCTTGTATCGGGTTTCCACGCTTTCAGTAAAAAGTATTCACCGCGAAATCGTGGTGTATCACCTGAACAAACAAAGCCTTATTGATTTTCGGGAGGGCAGAGAAGTGGTGAGTTGGTCGGATACGCTGGCTGCCAACAAAGAGATTTTTACAGCACAGAGCCACCGCATTACAGGTGCTGTGCGTCGCCTGACACCTTTGCATTTCGACGATGATACGGTTCTTTTCAAGCAAAACCTGCTGATTGACTGGCCTTTTGCACAGTTTTTCGACACCCGAATAGCGGTAGTGGAGCAGGCCGGGCAGTTACAAGGCGCACACCCGGTCGACACCGATATTCTACTGCTGCGGAAAAATCCGAAAGTAACCATTGCCGAGTGCCGCGAACATTTTCATTTCAGCCAGATCGTTTTCGACGCTTCCAACAGCCAACGCCAAACGGAACGCTGGCGCCGCGAATGCGAGGCGGCTGGATGGCCGTATTACGATGTGAGGCGGCAGGGAGCGTTCGTGTTAGAGGTGAGAGGTGAGAGGTGAGAAGCGAGACAAACAAGAAACAAAACACTATTCATGTATGCGTAATCAACTTTTTCAGTACCTGCATTTTTCGCGCAAGGAGCGCAACGGAACCATCGTTTTGCTGCTGCTCTGCGCATTCATTTTTGCCTTGCCCGATATTCTGGACAGGTTTCGGGAACCGCTAACCACCGATTTTTCCGAATTCAGAAAGGAAATTCAGGCTTTTAGGGATGGCCAACGTGCGTCGGCACCTAATGCCAGTCCCGATCTTTTTTACTTCAATCCCAATACCGCCAGCCAGGAAGATTTCGTACGCCTGGGCCTTTCCGAAAAAACGGCCGCTATGATCTGCAAATACCGCGACAAAGGCGGGCAATTTCGACGCCCCGAGGATTTTAAAAAAATTTGGGGTCTGGCCGAAGCAGATTATGAACGCCTCGCGCCTTTTATCCGAATGGGAGAAAGCGCGTCACTTTCGGAAGAAAAAAACCGCCAAAGCACCCCAAAAAGCCAATTTGAATTCGACCCAAATGTGGCTTCAGAAGATGACTTTCGCGCCCTCGGGCTGCCCGAACGCTGCATCAAAAGCATCCTGAACTACCGCTCCAAAGGCGGCCGGTTCAGGCGCGCGGAAGATTTTCAAAAAATATACAACCTGCCGCCGGACGACTACGAACGGCTGGAATCCTATATCGTCATTGCTGCGGCGCCGGCTCCGGTAGAAACGAACCAGCCTTTTGCGGCAAAAAAACGTGCGCCACAAGCCATCGACATCAACCTCGCCGATGCCGAAGCCTGGATGACCCTGCCCGGCATCGGCGAAAAACGCGCCCAACAATTGGTGCGCTACCGCGACCAACTGGGCGGTTTTTTGTCGGTAGAACAGGTCGGACAAATGTACAACCTGCCCGACAGCATATTTCAGGCCATTCGCCCGCTGCTGCTGCTGAATAGCCACAATATCCGACGCATTGACCTTAATGCAGTATCAGTAGAAGAACTGGATGCACACCCGTATTTTTCCAGAAAACAGGCCGAACTGATCGTGAACTACCGGCAACAGCACGGCCCTTACCGTTCGGTGGAGGACATTGAAAAAATCATTGCCTTTACGGACAAGGCCTGGATAGTGAAGGTGAAAGGGTATTTGAAGGTGTGAGCGCATTATTTACTCCATTTCAATACGCCCCATTGGTCTGCCTTGCGCACGAAAATCCAGTCGGCCCCAACGACCTTTGCCTCATCGAATGATGCTTGAATATGCACATCCGCCGAGGCGATCAGGCCCCATTTGCCATCCTTTTTGTAAAGCAAATACGGTTTGCCCGGCACTACGAAAAAGTCATCGACGGTTTGATCGAGCAGGAGTTTGCCAGATGTATCAAAAAGGAGTTGTTTGCCGGGCTGGCTCACGCCGGTGTTGAATCCGCCTATCAGACAGCATGGATTGGGTACGGCCTCTGCGATATAAAAGTATTTCCTTTCCTGAAACCGGCCCCCGGCGGTGGGTTCTATGCTCCACTGCCCGTCGGGCTGGAGTACGCCCCATTTTCTGCTGTATCGATTGCCGATACATACGCCGAAATTGTTTTGGTATGCTCCAGCGGTGCAATCGACTACCCCTTTGATGTCGAGCGGCGTGCCGTCGAGGCGGAAAATCAGCAGAGAGTCGGCAGATTTGGCGGTAATACACTGCAATCCGGCTGTTTTAAAACCCGAGAAATTGCCGGCCGGAATAATCGTTTTACCCTGCTGGTCGATGATGCCGATTTTACCATTTTCCTTGTATTCAAAAAAGCCGGGAAATGCCGGCTTTAAAAATGCCCACTGAGCAGGCACCTGAAATGTGCCGTCTTTTTTAATCACCCCGTATTTCCCGCGCGACTTGACTACCGCATACCCCATCGTATCGAAAACGGTAGCCGCCTGATAGCGGGGCGGTAGCAACCAGGTGCCATCGCTGCGGAAGTAACCCCAGAGCGTGTCGCGCCGCACCAGCGCTACATTGTCCACAAACTTTTCTGCGGCAGCAAAAGTGTCGCGGCGGGTTTTACCATTTTTCAGGCTGCTAAAAACATACTGGTTGGCTGAAATCCGCTGGAACTCGGCAGCGGGCGTCGCGGGAATGCTTACATTTTTCAAGTTCGCTCCCTGGCGGGAAACAAACAGCAAATCGGCGTTGACAAAATTGTACACATCGTGTTTGAGGTAGCCGAGAATGGTATCGCGCAGCAGCGTAAAACGCGCATAGGCAGCCTTCTGATAGGGGAGCAACAATAGGTTGCGGTCGTTGATGACGGCGTACATCCCATAGTTCTGAATCAGGTATGCCCAATTGTTTTCAGCGGTCGTAGCAGATTGAATGTAGTCAAACAAAGGCGCCACAATTTCACCTTTTTCCAGGTGGTACATTCCTTGAAGATCGTTTTTCCATACGCGCCAGAATTTTCCCTGCTCGAATGCCATGCTGTCGTAAGGCAAGGCTTTTCGTTCACCGGATGCATTTACAAGAAAAACCTGTTTCCCTTCCCGTATGGGAAATTCGCCCGGGCTGGTGGAACCGAACACCTGAACGTTGCTTTGCAGCGGCAATACCCACTGAAAATTACCCTTGCTTTGGGCAAAAATGCCTGACAGAAAACAGAAAAAAAGGAAAATGGTAAATCCGGGCTTAGACATGATTGATGTATGTTTGGCGAAAATTACAGGTTGTATGAAATATCGCCCCAACACTTTCCTGATCATTTTAATATTTTTTGCGCAAACGCTTTCCGCGCAGCCCAACTGGCGGGAGGTCGTGTCGCCCGCATTCCTTCAGGTCATAGAAGAAGTGAACGACAGCATCGCCTGGCGCAGGACCGAGTCGAGCCGCCTGCGTGCCCGCATGAACGAAATTATTGCGGATAAAAAACTGGATCGCAGTTTTATTGTCGGCGACCACGACCAGTACATCGCGGAAGGAATGCACAAACAATTTACAAAACCACCTGAAAAGTTACTGGTAACCTACGACCGCGACCAGCAAATCGTGGAACTGGAAAACCTGCATGTGGCCTTGTATTACAGCGATAAAACCTTGTTTCGCTGGACAGAGTTGTTGAAGAAAATCCGCAACCACCCCGATTTGAGCATTCACTCCAGGTGGGCGCGCGACTGGAATGCCCTGCCGCCCGATCAGCGTCCGAATGCAGCATCGCTTGATGCCTGCCGCAGGTGGGTAGCCGGAAAACTGGTGTGTGATGTTACGACAAGGACGCCCGACGTTTTTGAAGTAATCACGACTCAATCGCCCAAAGTGGGAAACTTCGATCCTGAATTTGCAGAAGGCGTGATTCCCGGATTCAACGTACAGGAACCTGCTACTTTTCCTGTGCCAACGCAATTCATCGCAGCCAGTTATCCCATGAACGGGCAGTTTGCATTCCATCGCTCGGAGTCGATCCCCGGAGTCGGTTACATCGCATTTTCTAAAAATGTTTCGGCGGCCTATTACGAACTCGGCGACCACCGACTCAAAGCACGCTGGACGAGCGCCCGGGGTAGCGTCGTGTACACGCTGGCTGAATTCAGGCCCTTCCGCCAGCGCTTTTTTTTCAACTTCCCCGCTTCGCTGGATACTGACATGGTGTACCGGCTCGAACTGGTGGCCTTGCCGGGAGGCAGCGCCGCGGGGGATAATACGCCCGCCGATTGCTGGCGCATTTTTCGGGGACAGCCGCCGGCAGAAATTACGGAGCGCGATATTCCGGTGAAAGGAGAAGTCAAATTGACGGAATTGTTTTTCCGGGCAGGCAAATACGCGGTGATGGAAAAACCGGCGACACTGGCTGGAACGGTCGACTGGCAAAACGGCTCCGTACATTTTACTACCGATGAACCGCTGGATGAAATCGAGATGTATGGATCGGGGAAAGTAGCGCCACTGCTGACGTTTTACTTGCAGACGGCCAATTTCTATCCATTGCGGAATGCCCTGAAATCAAAAGCCGTGTTTTATTACCTGACTGTACCACGCGTTCAGTCGTTCGAAAACATACCGGTCGATCAATTGGTGCCGGCCGAACGCGACCATACCCTGGATGCTGTTTTTGTGCGCCAAACCAGCCAGGGGAATCCAGATTACATTCAGATTCCGGATGTGTACGATGCCGACAGGCCGCTGCGCGGTAATTATGTGGTGCCTGCTTTCATGGAAATCAATGCGAAGGATTCGCTCGTGACCGATCAGCCGGTTCCTTTTATCAGCCAGGAGCATTTTAAGAGGCGGAAGGCAATGCCCTATCCTCCAACCCAATGCATTTTGTATGTCGGCGAGTTGCGGCAATTGCTGCGATCGATCACCCTGCAACAGCAACAGATAAGGCGCAGGATGGACGAGCGTGCCGTCTTTTTTTACGAACTGGATAAACGCAAGGCCATGCGCGAGAAAAAAACATTTACGGGCACACTGGAAGCGTATAAAAAACTGGAAGAACAGAACCTTCCCCAAGATGCCCGAACCATACTGGACGCGAAAATTCCGGATTCCATCAGTGAGAATTTTTCCATCCGCATCAATCGCCAGTTCCCTGGCACCAAACAGTCTTCTGCCAGTCTAGCCTTCAAACCTGCCATTAAATGAAACGCGGCCTTTTTTTCTTATATCTGTTGTGGGCGCTCGGGTCAAAAAATGCCGGGGCGCAGGAAGTGGGCGCTACCTGGGTTGTTCCGCCCGTTCTGAGCATCGACGACAAATTCGACATTTCTCCGAAGGAAGATGACAGCCGGTTTATCGGCACGAGGGGAAAATTCCGCGGGGTGTTCGATAAAACAGGGAAAGCCATCTTGCCTGTTGAAAATCAGGACATTATACTGATGCCCTGCGGGTGGATGGTGGTTTCCAAACAATATGGTCAACGCTTGTTGTACAATGCGCAGGCGGTGTGTATGAGCCAGCCGTATGATAATTTTAATGCGTACAGCAACGGCACTGCTCTTGTGTATAAAAACGGACTGTGCGGCCTGATCAACATGCAGGGAGAGGAACTGGTGCCGGTTCAATATGAAAAATTCAGGATGGAGGAGAACACCTACGTTTTTACAGGGCCGGATGGAGAACGGCGTTTGGAAGCGCCGCCTGAAATCGTGCCACCCAATGTAAAGCGCGTGGAAGACGCCAAGGCCCGATCAACCCTGGCCGGGCATTACCTCTTCAAAGGCAACGGGCAGTTTACCACGGGTTTGCTCAACCTGAAACGCGACACGGTGGTTCCACCCATATACCGCTTCGAACAAATACATCCGTCGGGCATGATCACCGCTACCCTGGATGGAAAAACATTTGGCGTGATCGACACGCGCCACCGTACGCTGTACTCCTTTACGGCGGAACAACTGGGCAAATGGACCAAAAGTGGTCTGTTGCCCGTGCGTTTTGCCAAAAAATGGGCCCTTATTCGCTTCCCGGCAGGCGATATTGTATTTCCGTTTGGTGAATACGAATACATTGAAACCTATGACCCGGAAAAAGACCTGTTTATCGTTTCCAAAAACAAGTTGCAAGGCCTGATCAACCTGAAAAAGAAAGTGCTTTTGCCGCTGGAGTACAAGCATATCAGCCAGTACGACCATGTAACGACCCAACTCATCGATGCCCAGGATAAGTTCGGGTTTTGTTACCGGCCCACCGGTTTTATCCAAAAACCACAGTTTAAATACCTCCGAAACCTGAACGATACCCTGGTGATCGTAGCCACCGATTCCCTGAGCGGGGTGATGAATGCCAAAACAGGGAAGTACGTGATTCCGATGGACAGGTATCAGATCGAGGCGATTGGGGAATATTTTGACAGCCACAAACCCCAGGACTGGCGCGCCCGCACCACCTTCGAACGACATATTCACGGGCTCTACGACCGGCGTGGGCGCCTCGTCATTCCACATGACACGGCCGACATCGTCATGGTACCCAAAGAAAAAACGTTCTGGATTTGCTACCAGGACGAAGACTCTTCAAAAGTGTGGGAGATGAGGGACTTGCAGGGTAAAACACTGCAAACCATGCCCAAAAAGGGCGCTGATTTAAAAAAAATCGGCTATTTCCCTTCCCTTTACAGATACGGGAACGGGGTGAAAACAGCCATGAAAATCACCTACAAGGATGCGCAAGGGCAGGAACAGTTTTATTCCATCATCAGTGCCGATATGCAGGAAAACCTGCGCCGGGTGCAGTTGGGCAAACTTTGGGGTTTTGTCGATCCCGATGGGAATATCGTTATCCAGCCGGTTTTTGAAAAAGTGGAAGTCAGCAAGGACGGGTATGTAAAGGTAAAATACCAGGGGAAATGGGGCGTGCTGCAAAACCCTCGGTATGATTACTTCGAGGAGTTTGAAAAGAATATTAAGAAATAGGAGGTTGGGATTCTGTTCGGCTTCGCCTCACGAATAGGGGATTTGGGATTGGGGCGGGTGAAGCGGATTTTTGTAAGGTATTTCCCGTAGAGTGTTTTCCGTAGAGTATTTTCCCGCAGATCTCGCAGATTTTCCCGCAGAATTCGCAGAACGTCGAGTTGACCTGTTTCTTCAAATCGATAACAATGTGTACTCTACGTTCTGCGAATTCTGCGGGAAAATCTGCGAGATCTGCGGGAAAATACTCTACGGAAAATACATTTCAAGTGGCCGACAGGCCAAAAAAATCCGCCTGATCCGCATCATCCGCCCAATCCCAAATCCCCCATTCGTGAGGCGAAGCCGAACAGAATCACAACCCTCACTTCCTCAAACTCGGATCAATCGCATACGCCCGTTCAAACCATTCTCCCGACTTCTCCGGCTGGCCCATGTCCTTGTACGCCGAGCCGATATAAAACAGCAGCGTGGCATTGTTGGGTTCGTATTTCAGGCCTTCCTGCCATTGTTCGATGGCGGCCGGGAAATTCTTTTTCATAGCCAGCACAGCGCCGAGGTTGCGGCGCGCGTCGATGAAGCGCGGGTCGTACTGAATGGATTTCCGGTACACCTCTTCGGCTTTTTCCAGTTGGCCGCGCATGAAATAGATGAATCCCATGTTCGACAACACTTTGGCGTCGTTGGGGCGGTATTTAATGGCTACCTGATAGTCGTCGAAGGCTTTGTCGTACTGGCCCAGTCGGAAATAGGCCAGGCCGCGGCTGCCATAGGCGTCGTGGTATTCCGGATACAGCTCGATGGTGCGGTTGTAGGCTTCAACACCTTTTTCCACCTGAGCGCGGTCCTTGAGTTCGCCTGTTTTTTCATCGAGGCCATTTTTGGTCACCTCAAGGGCATTGTGGTAGTTGAGTTTGGCGCAATTGGGCGAAGTAGGCACATCGGCGGCGTACAGCGAAGCGCTGTCGTACCAGGCGCCATTGCGGAATACGGTTTTCAGGCTGTAAGCCATAATCAGGAAACCTGCCAGACCCCACACGAGTGTGCCTTTGTTGTTGGGATTCCAGATTTGAGTCAGGTCATTGATTTTGAATGCTTTACAAATTGCCCATGCCAGCGCAAATGCAAAACCCAGCGAAGGAATGTACTGCAAACGCTCGCCGTAGGAAGTGCCGATCAGCACCAGCACATTGCTGAAGAGCGAAAACGCGATCAGATAAAAAAGGATGGCGAACGACAGAAAATGCTTTTTACCGAGGTTCATTAAAGCCCAGATGAACATGCCTGCGTACACGACAAACCCTGCAATGGCTTTCCATTCGCCCCAACCCACAGGCTGCACCTGCGGATAACCCATATCGCACACCAGCGGATGCGGGAAAAGAAGCACCTGCAAATATTTGCCGCACATCATAAACGCGGAGGCCAGGCGATCGACGCCCGGATGCGCCGAACGGTACGCCGGATCGGTGGTGGCTACAATAAAATTGTCGAGAATGGAAAAAACTTCCTGATATGCCTGAGTCCCCAGCACCTGTTTGCGCACCAGCAGGAAAATGCCTGCCGGAATGAGCATCAGCGCTGCTGTGGAAATGATTTTCGACACCGGTTTGTCCGAAAAAAACCACATCGTAAGCGGAAACAAAGCCAGGAATGTAATGGCGCTTTCCTTGGAAAACATCGCCAGCCCGTACCAGATCAGCGCGCCGATCAAATAACCCGCTTTTTGCAGATCCATGTATTTCCAGATCGCATTCAGTGCCAGGGTGCCGAACAGCAAGGCCAGAATTTCATCGCGGCTTTTGATGTTGGCTACTACTTCCGTATGTATCGGATGCGCCATGAAAAACAGCACAGCCATGGCGGTCAGTGCCGGCGGATAATTTACCAAAATACGCCGCCAGGTATTCCACAGCACATAACCCGTGATGGCGTACAGCAGCACGTTCATGAAGTGCATGAGAAACGGCTTGTCGGGCGCCATTTGCCATTCAAAGGCAAACATGGCCAGCGAAAACGGGCGATACAACGACCCCGGGCTGTTCCAACTACCATAACGGTATTCGGTGCTGAAAATAATTCCAAGGTTTTTCAGGCCGCCTTTTGTCACCCAGTTTTCCTTGATAGCCGAAAAATCGTCGAGGGTGTACTGGTGTCCCAGCGTATTGGCGTACAGGATAAAACCCAGTGCCGCGGCCAGTAGGCCCACCCACATCGCGCCGGAAATGGCTGGAACCGCAGGGGCCGATGCCCTGGGCTCGGCCGATTTTTTTGGTGTCTGTTTCTGGTAAACGGGCTGCTGTTTTGCCGGTCTTTGCTTTGCCATATGAGAATCCTTCGTAAAAACGTGGACGAAGGTAAGGAAAAAGTCCTGAGTCGACAGTCCTAAGTCCTGAGTCCGTAGATTACACCTGATTACACTTGGTATTCCTTTCAATAAGTCCTGAGTCCTAAGTCTGTAGAGTACACCTGCTTATGTTTAGCATTCATTTTAATCGATGTCAAACATAAGCAGGTGTACTCTACAGACTTAGGACTCAGGACTCAGGACTGTCGACTTCTTTCACCCATACAACTCAAAATGCACCTGCCCCCTGTCATATCCCAATTTCAGCATCAGGTTGGCTACTGCTTCATCGATCATATTGCTCCAGCCGCAGATGAAGAAATCGACATCGGGGCGTTTTTGCGCATATGCGTCCATGTAAATCTGGTGCACATAGCCCTGGTGGCCGGCCCAGTCAGGTTGGCGGGATAGGGCAACATCGTAGCGGAAACGCGGCATTTCGCGCGCCAATTGTTCCATTTCAGCGCGGTACAGCATACCGTTTTCGGTGCGGGTACCGAAAATGAGGTGGATATTTCGGTAAGATTTTCCAGAATTCCGAATATCGAGGATCATGCTGCGAAATGGCGCGATACCTGTACCGGTGCAGATGAAAACCAGGTCTTTTTCGATGACCTCGGGCAGTACAAAACCGCCTTCCGGACCTTTGAAACGAAGTTCGGAACCCTCGTCGATCGATTCAAACAGGTATTTGGTGCCTGCTCCTTCCGTGGAGCGGGCAATGCAGAGTTCGAGCACATTATCGCCTTCCGGGGCACTGGCGATGGAATAACTGCGCCAGCGTTGCAGGCGTTTGTCACCAATGGGGAGGTCCATGGTAATAAACTGACCCGCCTGAAAATCAAGCGATTGCAGAGCCGGGACTTCTACTTCAAAATGTCGGACATTGGGTGCGAGCGACTCTATTTTCCGAACCCGTCCTTCGTGCCAGGTAACAGGCATGGCTGAAAATCAATTGAAACTTCCTTGAATCAGGCCGCCGCCCACCACATCGTCGCCTTCGTAAAAAACGGCGCTTTGTCCGGGAGCGATCCCTTTGACATTGGCGTGAAACGACACCTCCACGTCGGCGCCCATCTGGTGCAGCGTGCTCATGGTACCGGCATCGCGGTAGCGCACTTTGGTGAGCGTTTCGAGGCCTTCTGCGGGTATTTGGGCGTATTTCATGAGGTTGACTTTGCCGACGAGCATGCCGTTGCGCACCAGTTCCTCTTCGCGGCCGAGCACGACCGTGTTGGAGTCGGGCCGGATTTCGGTAACAAACATTGGTTCGCCCAGTGCGATGCCCAGGCCTTTGCGTTGGCCTACGGTGTAGAAAGGGTATCCTTCGTGTGTGCCGAGTATTTTTCCGGACGTATCCACAAAATGGCCGCCGGCTACTTTTGCATCCAGCCCGTCCACATTGCGGCGCAGAAAGCCACGGTAATCATTGTCGGGCACGAAGCAGATTTCATAACTCTCGGCTTTTTTGCTGAGTTCGTCCCAGCCACGCTCGGCCGCCATTTGCCGTACTTCCGGTTTGGTAAAAACACCCAGCGGCATACGGGTACGGTGCAGGCATTCCTGGCTCAGGCCCCAAAGCACATAAGACTGGTCTTTCTGTACGTCTTTGGCGCGCGTGATGTATTTGCGGCCTTCGCGTTCGTTGATGATGCCATAGTGGCCGGTGGCGATAAACTCGCAATCCAGCATATCGGCACGGCGCAGCAGGCTGTTCCACTTGATATGGGTATTGCATAGCACGCAGGGGTTGGGGGTGCGGCCTGCCATGTATTCGTCGATGAAATTATCGATCACATAATCACCAAATTCGTCGCGAATATCAACGATAAAATGGTGGAAACCGAGTTTTACCGCTACGGCACGCGCATCATTGATGCTGTCGAGCGAGCAACACCCGGTTTCCTTTTTCGATCCGCCGGAAGTCGCATAGTCCCAGGTTTTCATGGTAATGCCTACCACCTCCCAGCCTTCTTCATGTAGAAGAACGGCGGTTATGGTGCTATCGATACCGCCGGACATGGCGACCAATGCTTTTCCGTGTTTGGACACTTTAGTTAGGTATAATTAAGAAAAATGCTGCAAAAGGGATTTGCTTAGAGCGTGTTTTAATTTCAGTGCCGAGGCGAAAGCGGGCAAATTTTGTTTCAGGCAAGGCAAAATTTGCAGTCATAGCCGGGTGCCTATGGCGAAAATTTTAACGCAGAATGAAATAAAATTTGCTCGCTTGCAGCCCGGTAACTGAAATTAAAACACGCTCTTAGACGACGTCTAAACAGCATATCCCCTGAAATGGTTCTGCAAAAGTACGAAGTTGTTTGACTGCACCTATGGATGCACCACAAAGCGCCCTCTTTGCACCTCTTTCCCATCAATTCTGAAGGTGTAAAAGTAGATGCCCTGCGCCAGTGAGGCACTGTAGGGTAGCGAGTGTGTACCGTTGAGGTACACATCCTGCTGGTAATAATCGGTTTGCCGACCTGCGGCGTCAAACACTTCCAGTTGAATCAGACCTCCATGCCGCGCATAGTAATCGAAGGTCATTTGCCCGTTGTTGGGGTTGGGGTACACTTTGGGGGCGAAATACTCCGCCGTGTCGTATATACCCACATAAATGCCGGGCATGGCGCCATCGAGCCAGGCAATGCGGTCGTGCAGCCAGGTTTCCATATAATTGGCATGTTGTTGCCAGGCGCCACAGCAGTAGGAATTGGGCCAAACCCAAAAGTTCAGAATGGGCCAGCGCTCAAAATTCCGCACTTGTGCATCTTCCACCACCATAAACAGGGAGTCGACCATGCCATTGATGGCTTCGTCGGAGAAGGTACTTGCGCGTAGTTCGTACCAGCGCGCCTGCACTTTTTGGCGGAACACCGGGGAATCCCACAAGCGCTCCCACCATAAAGAAATCTGCCAGAAATCGCCCGGACATACATCATTGAAGTCGATGGCCCAGCCGTAGGTCAAATCGGCGTTGCAGTAATTGGCATTTCCGAGGGCAATATTGAAATCCCACACCGGCCCGGCGTGCAATTTTGTATCCTCACTGTCCTTGTCCTTGTAAAAATAGGTGCTGAGCCGGTAGCCGTCTACGTTTTTGGCAATTTCATTGATAATCACAAAGTCCACAAAGGAATTGAGGTCGAGGTATTGATCGAAACCATGGCCGGGCTGGTCAAAATCATCCTCTTGCATGGCCAGTTCGAAATCCGTGATCCAGTTGCGGATGTAGTCTTTTTGTGCCTGCTGCAGGTCTTCCAGTTTGGGGTATTCGATTTGATAAACAGTGTTATATGGATAATTGAATGGAGAAGTCCAGCCTTCTGAAGGTGCTCCGCTGAATTTGTCGAGTTTCAGGATGTAGCCGCCAGTGAGGTCGTCGCCGGCTATTTCTTCCGGTTCGAGTTTGCTGATATCCACGCGGTTTTTGTCGCGTTTTATTTTTTCTGCTACTAGGTAAATGCCTTGATAATCGCCGTTTACGACGAGTTCGACAAATCGGGTACGGGAAGCCCAGGGCATGATACGGCGGGCCATTTCGAGGATCAGGGCATCGCGGATCAGGCTTTTGTCGGAAAAAGGCGCAATAAAGGCCCAGTCCGACTCTTCGGGCATGCCCAGGAGCGGGAAATCCATATCTTCCCCTTCCGTGTTGCGGGTTTCTACGGAGTACGGTTTTTTATCAGACAAATCGAGGGAAGAACTACCGCGCAATTCGATGCCGATGATGCCGTCGTATCCATTGGCCGGGTCGTCGATGTGGTTGGTCTGCCCGGGGCCATTGTCGATGATCCGCATGGTAGCGGTTATTTTCGGCTCATTTGGGATGGCCTGGCCGTTGGTTTCGATAAAAATGATAGGTAGGGTGGAGGATTGAAAATCCACTACCTGGGCGTGTCCGATGATGGGTAAAAAGAGGAGGGCGCGTAGAAGCCTTTTCATGCAGGAGAAATTTTGCATAAAGATCATAACCGGAATTTAGAAACCTGACTTTTTGGAAAGGATGGTTTAAAAATAGCGGAAAAAGGGGGGAGGTTTGATTTGTTAGAGTCAAAAATTATGTGAACATGAAATGTATTTACCTATTCTGCATCATTCTTTGTGCCCAACAAATTGTATCTGCTCAAATAAATTTTGAACGTACCTGGCCGCTTGGTTATGGGGGAAATATAGAACCAGGCAATCCAGATTTTGATGGAATGCTGATGAAATTCACAAGCGATACCGTCCTTGTAGATGCACAGCCGGATATACCCATGCTTGCAAAACCAATCGCTTTTATTTGCGATTCAATGGGCAACCTTCTCCTGTATTTTAATGGATGTATGTTGGCAAACGGCCAGCATGAAATAATTGAAAACAGTGATTCCATCGAGGTGGAACTCGATTTTGGAGCGCAATGCCAGGAATCGGGCGTATTTCCTGACGCATATCCCAACGCTGTAATCTTGCCTTTCCCGGGACATCCCGAGATGTATTACTTGTTTTATATCCAGAAAGCGCAAGGGAATGGCGGAAATAATCAATTGCTGTATGCCGTCGTCGACATGTCTCAGAATGAAGGTGCAGGCAAAGTCATCCTGAAAAACCAGCCTACCCAAACCAACACGGTCAATCCACTGCACCTGCAAACCTATATCAACGCTATCAGGCATGGGAATGGAAGGGATTGGTGGGTGGTATGCCCAACAGAATCGACGTCCAGACCACGACTAATGCTATTGCTTACACCGGAAGGCATTCAATATCCCTTGTCTTTTCCATTGAATCCTGATCTTACCCTGAGCTCTGACCTCCCGGGCCAGTGTGGTTTTACGGCCGATGGGCGTACATATTTTAAAGTGGTAAGAGCGCCCGCCCCTATACTCGAGATACTGGATTTTGACCGGTGCACAGGGCTTTTCTCAAATCGCAGGCTCATTGCCAATGGCTTGTCTACCGAACTGGAACCTGTCAATACAATGATAGGGGCCGTTTCCTCTCCAAGCGGGCAGTTTTTGTATGTATCTACTGGTTCGCGCTTGCTTCAATTCGACTTATGGGCTGATTCTATTGCGGTTACCATGCAAGTGGTAGGGCAGTATGATGGATTTCAGAGTGGAGGTAATCCTGCCATGTTTGGGCATGGCATGCGCGGGCCGGATGGGAAAATTTATTTGGGAGGTGTAGAAAAAATCAGGCACTTGCACATTGTTCAGCAACCTGACTTATCAGGCGCATCCTGTGCATTTGAGCAACATGCGCTGGAGATGCCTGCGTACCTGGATCAAGTGATGTTGAATTTTCCGGATTTTGAAATATTGGATTGGGCAGGAAGTCCGTGCGACACCTTGCTACCCCCGGATGAATCCGTTTCAACACAATTCGAGCCTTCAGGAAACCACATCCTGAAGGTATGGCCCAATCCTGCTACCGATATTTTTAATTTGGATATACCTGACGGATTCCAAAATGCTCAGTTAACGATTCTGAACATCTCGGGCTTCATGGTTTTTTCCAGAAAAATTGAAAACGGTGGCACGCAGCAGATTAATTTACAACAGCAGCCGGAAGGCTTGTACTGCATCGTGTTATCTCAACAAAGTGGCTATTATCGGTTTTGCAAACTGATGCTAAAGCGCTGATGAAAGGCCCTCAGGATAAGTCGGTTAATCTCCTTCCTCGCCAATTCCCCGTTTTCCGCCACCCATACCACATCAAATACACCCATCCGGCAAAACTCATGGCCGCTGCAAATTCAAAAATAGCGGGCATGCGTTCGAAGTGATCCGCAAAATACCAGCCTGCCAGCAAAGCGCCGCCGCCAATGGCAATTTCCAGGGCGATGAACATGGTTGCCAGGGCACGGCCTTTGCGGCCCGGGTCGCCCAGATCAACCGTCCAGGCATTGATAGCGGGCGAAAAAATACCGTTGCCCAGTCCAAACAAGGCCGAAGCGAGGTACAGCATGGCAGGGCTGTCGGCCCAGGCAAAAACCAGCATTGATAGCCCAATCATCAGGGCCGAGGCTTTCAGAACGGGTTCGCGGCCAAGCCGGTCGGAAATTTTTCCGGCAAAAAAGCGCGTAGAAATGCTTGCCAGCGTAAAAATACTGAAAAACACGCCCCGGTTCGGCAGCCCCAGGTGGTCGCT
This sequence comes from Bacteroidota bacterium, assembly GCA_020160935.1. Classification (GTDB taxonomy): domain Bacteria; phylum Bacteroidota; class Bacteroidia; order Chitinophagales; family Saprospiraceae; genus M3007. The sequence continues at coordinate 58,815 of JAIUPL010000004.1, forward strand.
CAGGTCGGGCACCAGCGTGAGCAATACCCCGTAAGCGAAATAGCAGAAAATCATGGTGTATGCTGCGGGCATGGCCAGCGGATCGAAAATATCGTCGCTACTCACCTTTAGCAGCCGCCACTCGAAGCGCTGTTTTTCCCGCAGCGTTTCCGGAAGGTTGAACAAAATAACGATAGACAAGACCGCCAGGACCGCCGAAGCATAAAACATGATATGAATGCCGTAGGAATTGACCAGCCAACTCCCAAACGGCGGAGCACTGCTCGAACCCAGGCTCAGGCATATTCCCAGCAATCCCATGGCCTCGCCCCGGCGATCTTCGGGCACCACGTCGGCTACATAAGCCGCCGTACCCGTCGGTTTGAAACCGGTAGAAAACCCATGGAAAAAACGCAGCGCCAGAAAGCCGCCCACAAAAGCCAGCGCCGGATATAACACACTGCACATCACGCAGGCCAGCACACCTACATACATCACTGGAATACGACCGATCGTATCTGTCAGTTTTCCACTGAAAGGTCGAGACAGCCCGGCAGTCAGGGTAAACAAGGCAATAATCAGGCCCTTGTATTGCGCGCCTCCCATCGAACTCAGGTAGGCGGGTAACTCCGGAATCATCATATTGAAACTGCCAGCAAAAAGGGCATGCGAAAGGCAAAGCAGCAAAAAAGGCCGGGAATACAACGATGCACTACGGAGCATGTAGGTGTCGTCGAGGCCACTGCCTGTTTTTTCTTGTGGTTGCATGAATGATGTTTTGCGAAGGTCGCTGCAAGAGGTTTCCTGATAGGTTGGGCAAAGGTATGGCAAAATGTCGGGCCGGGTTTATCGGTGTTACAACACTTATCATGCAAATTCGCTAAAAATACACATAATTCGGCCGTAATAAATGTGTTAAAATAGCACCGGAGCGCTTTTCTTTGGGGCTCTTTTTTCTTTGCCTAAATCACTTTCTGCATGAATTCAATCCGTAACGCCCGCTTTTTACATATTTCCGGACTGGTTTTGTCCGTTTTGGTCTGGCTGGCCAATAGCAATAACCCCACCAACGGGCGCACCGGTGCGCCATTTGATGGCCATTGTAACAGTTGCCACGACGGCAACAACCCCGGTGGTTTTAATGGTACCGTTGAAGTTACCGGCCTTCCCAATCCCATTTTGCCCAATACAGTTTATCCGCTTACCATTACCCTGACGCCAACTGCAGGAAGCCCTGTACGTGGCGGATTCCAGTTGGTGGCTGTAGACGGCAACAACGCCGATGCTGGCGACCTGGCTACGCTAAACACCCAAACAGGCACCGAAATGTCGGGTGGCCGGGAGTACATCGAACACAGGGGGGCCAAAAACTTCACCGGTGGCGGCCCGGCTTCCTGGAATTTTAACTGGACCTCTCCAGGTGTCGCTCCGGGTGGTACGATTACTTTTTACTACGTCGGGAATTTTGGCAACAACAACAACTCCGACAGCGGCGACCGCCCCATCGAGGGGATTGCCACTTATACTTTTAACGGACCGACGGAACCGGTCAGCGCGTCCATTTCCAGTTTTAGCAATGTAACCTGCAATGGCGGCAACAACGGAAGTGTGACGGTGCAAGCCAGCGGCGGAACAGCGCCTTACACGTATGCCTGGAATAACGGACAAACCGGCGCTACTGCCAGCAACCTGACCGCCGGCACCTATACCGTAACGGTCACAGGGGCTTCTGGCTCAGGCACTGCAACCGCTACCAAAACCCTTACACAACCGGCTGCCATGAATGTCACGGTGAGCGCTAACGGCACCATCACATGTGCCCAGCCCACGGTGTCTGTTTCGGCTACTGTGCAAGGCGGCGCAACACCGTATTCCTACCAATGGTCCAACAATACCACCGGTGCACAAACGACTTATGCGCAGGGTGGAGCCTACACCGTAATTGTTACGGACAACAATGGCTGCTCGCGCACTGCCACTGGTACTATCAGCACCAATACGACCACTCCTACGGCTACCATAGTGACGCCACCTACTATTACTTGCTCGACTCCCACGATCACACTCAGTGGAACGGGATCGACTACAGGGGCTACGATTACTTACGCATGGACAGCGACGGGCGGCGGAAGCATTGTTTCCGGGGCCAATACCCTCAATCCTACCGTCAATTCATGTGGAAATTATACCCTGCTGGTAACCAATACCGCCAACGAATGTACGGCCAGCGCTACCCGGGCAGTTATATGCAATACTGCGCCGCCCTCGGCGACGGCCACTGGCGGAACCATCACCTGCAATTCGCCCACAGTCACCCTGAATGCTTCTTCTACAACGCCCAATGTAACCTATTCCTGGGTGGGCCCCTGCATCAACGCAAGCAACCAAAATCTGAAGAATCCGGTGGTATGTGTAGCCGGCGCATACACCGTTACCATTACCAACCCGGTGAATGGTTGCACCAATACGGCTACCGCTATTGTAACTGAAAATACAGTAATACCTACTGTTCCTATTGCAAGTCCTGCTGTCATCACTTGTGCAACACCTGTCGTAACACTTTCTGCAAGCGGTACAGGCAATGTAACATATTCCTGGACAGGCCCTTGTTTCACTTCCAGCACACAAATCGCCAATCCGCAAGTGTGCGAACCCGGAACATATACGGTTGTAGCGACCAACACGACGAACGGATGCACCAGTTCAAATAGTGTTACCGTACAGAGCGATGTAGTTATCCCTACGGCGGAAGTAGCACCTCCTGAACATTTGAATTGTAATAATACGGTTGTACAACTGGATGGTACCGGCTCCTCTACCGGCGCCGAGTATACCTATGAATGGAGTACTACCAGTGGAAATATCCTTTCCGGAAATAATGCTCTCATTGCCACGGCTGATCAGGAAGGCCCGTACCGTTTTGTTGTAACCAATACCTCAAATGGCTGTACCAGTGAAGTGCTGGTCAATGTGGTGGAGTCTGATCCTGTAACTGCTTCAGCCACGTCCTCTGCGGCCTTATGTGCAGGCACTCCCAGTGGTTCGGCAGCAGTAACGCCCGGTGGAGGCACGGCTCCTTACACCTTTGTATGGAGCAATGGCAGCACCAATTCCATTGCTACCGGCCTTATCGCTGGTACCTACACCGTTACGGTAACCGATGCCGACGGCTGCACTGCAGCGGCATCTACTGTCGTAACCGAGCCGACAGCACTGCAACTGGCAGTGACGACCACCGCACAAACGGCTGTCAACCTCAACGATGGCACGGCTTCCGCCAGCGCTTCGGGCGGTACGCCGGGCTATACCTATGCCTGGAGCACCGGTGCTACGACATCTGCGCTTTCCAATTTGGCGCCAGGCTCCATTACTGTTACAGTAACGGACGCCAATGGATGTACCGCCACCCAAATTGCCAATGTGAATAGTTACAACTGCAACCTCAATGCCACCATTTCATCGACAGCGGCTTCCTGTAGCAATGGCGCCAATGGCAGCGCAACAGTGGCTGTGAGCGGCGCTACCGAACCGATCACCTATGCATGGTCGAACTCGGCCAGCACAGCCACCACTAACGGCCTGGCAGCAGGCATATATACGGTGTCTGTTACCGACTTTGCAGGATGCCCGCTGGTGCTCAGTACGATGGTTTCTGCACCGCCTCCCATCACAATAAATATCGTTACGGTAAATGAAAGTGCTGTCGGCGCTGCCGACGGATCTGCCATGGCCCAGGTCAGCGGCGGTACGGGTTCATACTCTTACCTTTGGAGCACAGGCGCTGTAACGGCTTCTATCGGACCACTTGTACCCGGCACTTACACAGTTGTGGTTACGGACGAAAATGGATGCACAAGTCAACAAACGGCTTTGGTACAAAGCATCGCCTGCGACCTGGCTACGGAATTGGTCGTCACTCCTGTAAAATGCTTCAACACGCCCAGCGGCACAGCCTCTTCTTTTGTTACCGGCGCTGTGGGCGATGTGACGTATATCTGGAGTAACGGTGCTACAACAGAAATCGTTGAGAACCTGAACATCGGAACCATAACAGTCACTGTAACCGATGGGGTAGGCTGCAGCACGGTGAGTGAAGCCGATATCGTTGGCCCGGCAAGTGCGCTGGAAGTACAGGTAGTCAATATCACGGGTGTACCCTGCCCACAGGATCAAAGCGGTTCGGCTACGCCAGCCATTGCGGGTGGCTGGGGCCAGCCATACACCTTCCAGTTTTCCTGGGGCGTTGGAGGTTTCAGTGACTTCCCTGCAGGCACTTATTCATTTACGGTGACAGATGCGGGAGGCTGTTCTGTGGTAGCAGGTTTCAACATTGAAGTACTCGACGACACACCGCCACTGGTGGTTTGCCCGGATAACATGGTGCTTTGCGGCGCCAACCTGTTCGATTACCCAACGCCACAGGTTATAGACAACTGTGGCGGCAACCTGGCGCCTACATTGATGAGCGGATTGGCCAGCGGTTCTATATTCCTCGATGGCGTTTCCACACAGGTATTCATGGCAACGGACGCATCCGGTAACACGGGTACCTGCTCCTTCGACGTAGTGGTATATCCTATTTCAGATATTCTTATCGACAGCGTTCAGAATGATGTTGGTGGAGCAAGCACAGGGGCTATTTTTGTGCAAATAGTAGGTGAATCTGGCCCCTACACTTACCAATGGATCAGAAATGGAGAAGTAGTGGCCAACACGGAAGACCTCACTGGCGTGTTTACCGGCACCTATACGCTCATTGCTACGGATATAAACGGCTGTACGGTTCAATTGGCGCCTGTGTTTGTCGACAATGTAGTGGGTACCGACAATCCTGCCAGCCTCGCTGCCAAGATCAAACTCTGGCCCAATCCGGCAGGTAATTCGTTCCGGGTTGACATGAACGGTTTCGAAACATCGGATATGTCTATTTTGAACGCGCAGGGGCGCCTGGTTCGCACCTTGCAGCCGACGGAATGGAACGATGCGATTGAAATATCCGAATTGCCGACCGGTTTTTATTACCTGAAAGTGATTGGCCGAAACGGTCATTGTCAGGTGGTGAAATGGGTGAAAGGCGAGTAGGAAATCTTGCTTTGCCCTGGCAAGCATAAAGTACCTGTACGAGTCGTACGAATCAGTAATTTAGCCGCTGATTCGTACGACTCTTTTTTTGCCCATACCATGATACATATTGAATCCAAATTTCCCAACCTCGGCACTACCATTTTCACTGTTATGTCGGGCCTGGCCAACCAGGTCGGCGCCATCAACCTGTCGCAAGGCTTTCCCAACTACAACCCTTCACCGCGTTTGCAGCGGCTGGTGACGGAACACATGGAACGCGGCGACAACCAGTATGCGCCCATGCCGGGTGTGCCGCTCCTGCGCGAACGCATCGCAGGAAAAATAGAGCAGATGTACGGCAAGCAGGTCAGCCCTGACACAGAAATTACCGTAACAGCCGGAGGCACACAGGCCATTTTTTGCGCCATCGCTGCATTTGTGCGCCCCGGCGACGAGGTGATTCTGCTCGAACCCTGCTACGATTCCTATCGGCCTTCCGTGGAAACAGTGGGCGGGATAGTGGTAACACATACCTTGTCAGCGCCGGATTATCGGGTCGACTGGGCGGCTGTGAAACAACTCATCACCCCCCGCACCCGCATGCTGTGTATCAACACGCCGCAAAACCCGACCGGCACCATTCTCACCGAAGCCGATATGCTGGCCATCCAGGAAATGCTGCGGGGGACAGATGTGCTGCTGATGAGCGATGAAGTGTACGAGCACCTCATTTTTGATGGAGAAGCACACGCATCCGTGCTGCGCTACCCCGAACTGTATGCACGCAGCCTCGCCATTTATTCTTTCGGCAAAACCTACCACAACACCGGCTGGAAAACGGGCTACTGCGTGGCGCCACCCGAACTAACCCGCGAGTTCCGCAAAGTGCACCAGTTCAACGTTTTCAGCGGGAATCACCCCATGCAGGCCGCCTTCGCCGATTTTATGGCCGACCCTTCGGAATACATCGGATTGCCGGATTTTTACCAGCAAAAACGCGATTTTTTCCTGCAAGCCATGGCAAATACGCGTTTCAAACCGCTTACCTGTAAGGGAACGTATTTCCAGTTGTTCGATTACAGCGGCATCAGCGACGAACACGATCTGGATTTTTGTAAACGCATCACCGTGGAATACGGCGTGGCGGCTATTCCCGTATCGGCGTTTTATTCGGACGGACGCGATGACAAGGTGATTCGCCTGTGTTTTGCCAAAACGGAGGATTTGCTGGAACGGGCGGGGAAGGCACTGGAGAAACTTTGAGACACGGATTACGCGGATTTTATACGGATTTGCACGGATTTGATTTGTGGTATGGAAGCATCTCTTCTTTCCCCTCAATCCAATCCGCGCAAATCCGTATAAAATCCGCGCAATCCGTGTCTCAGTAGAAAGTTTGTCCCTGCCGGTGCATTTTTCGCAACAACGGGCTGCACCGATACCGGTCTTCCAGGTATTCGACGTACAGGGCGTCGAGTCTTTCAATTACAGTAGCAATACCGATTTCGTCGGCCCAGGCGAGGAGGCCTTTCGGGTAGTTCACGCCGCGTGTCATGGCGAGATCGATGTCGTCGCGGCTGGCAATGCGCCAGTGCAGGGCGTCTGCTGCTTCATTGATCAGCATGACGAGAATTCGATTGGCAATTTCAGCGCCCAGCACTTTGTCCTGCATGGGCTGGGGCTGTACGGCATCGGGGCGGTAATCGTAAAATCCGCGACCTGATTTCCGACCGAAAAAATGCGAGTCGACCAGTCTTTTTTGCGTGAAAGACGGTTTGTAACGAGGGTCGTAGTAGAAATTCTGAAACACGACCTCCGTCACGGCGTAGTTGATGTCATTTCCGATAAAATCCATCAGTTCGAACGGCCCCATCCGGAACCCGGCCAGGTCGCGCATGGCCCAGTCGATGGTAGCAATATCTGCGATGCCTTCATCGAGCATACGCAGCGCTTCCCCGTAGTAAGGGCGAGCCACGCGGTTGACGATAAATCCGGGTGTATCCTTGGCGATGACGGTCACTTTTCCCCAACTGTCGATCAGTTTTTTGCCGCGCTCCACGATGTCACTTTGTGTTTGCAGGGCAGGAATAATTTCCACTAATTTCATCAGCGGGGCCGGGTTGAAAAAATGCACGCCCAGGATGCGCTCCGGGTGGCGGAGCGGGGCGCCCATAGCGGAAATGGAAAGGGAGGAGGTATTGCTGGCCAGGATGGTGCTTTCCGGAACCACGGCCTCCATACTTTTGAAGGCGATCTGCTTGGCATCAATGTCTTCCACGATGGCTTCAATGATCATGCTGCAATCGCGGAAAGCGCTCATATGATCTGCAAACTGGATGCGGCTGAACAGGGAATAGGCCTCGGAATCGGTAATTTTTCCGCGTTCCGTCAGTGCCTTCATGGAGGCTTGAATGCCTTTGCTGGCTTTGGAAAGAGCGGTAGGGAGATGATCGCAAAGAATCACTTTATGGCCGGCTGCTGCTGCCACCTGGGCAATTCCGCTGCCCATGGCGCCGGCGCCGAGCACACCTATGGTATCCATATAATTTGGGTTACTGGTTAGTTCAAACAGTCTCTTGGGCGCGCAAAGGTAGCGCTTGATCGACAATTTTCAGCAACCCATGCTATTGCTTGTATTTGCCCTCGAAGCGCCGATACAGTTGTTTTTGTTTGTTGTCGAGGTTGATTTCACGCCCCTGAATAAAAGCGGCCGTCACCTGACTGCTGCGCATGTCGAGTGCATCGCCTTCGCTGATGAAAAGCGTGGCATCTTTCCCTGTGCTGAGCGAGCCGCAGCGCTCATCGATGCCCAAAATCCGGGCGGTGTGCAAGGTGAGCGCCTGCACGGCAGCCTCCGCGGGCAACCCGAAGCCGACGGCCTGGCCCGCCTGGAATGCGACATTGCGCTGCTGCCAGGCAGAAATGTCGGAGAAAGCGAAAACAACACCTTTTTCATGTAGTTGCGCGGCTGTTTTGTACGGCTGATCGATGTCTTCATCCTCGCGGGCAGGCAGGCGGTGTGTGCGCGACAAAATCACCGGCACCGCATGCGTTTTCAGGAAATCGGCCATCAGCCAGGCATCTTCTGCGCCGACGAGCACAGGTTTTGCACCGTATTTTTCGGAAAAAAGTACGGCATCGCGCATGGCCCGGGCATTACCCGCGTGCAGGTACAGTTTTCTTTGTCCGCCGAACAGCCCGCGCATAGACTCGAATTTCAGATTAGTTACTTCCGGTTTTTCCACCTGCGCATATGCTTGTGCGGCTTCAAAAAAAGTGTTCAGTTGTTGCACATCGCGTTCGTAGGTGTCGGTACGCGGTGCATCGGGCCCTTCCTGCCGATTGGTTGGACTCGGCGGATTGGGCCAGTTGAGGTGAATGCCCTCATCGGTTTTGAAGGCAGCATCCTCCCAGTTCCAAGCATCGAGTTGTACCACCGACGACATGCCGGAAATAACGCCTCCGGTCGGCACCGTTTGGGCCAACAGCACGCCGTTGGAGCGAATGGTGGGCAAAATATCGGAGTCGGTATTGTAGGCTACAAGGGCGCGCAGTTGCGGGTTATAGCCCCCCACATCAGACGCGTCGAGGGTAGGGCGGGCGGCGTCGATGCCGATCAATCCAAGTTGTGTGTTGGGCGCTATGAAGCCCGGATACACGTGTTTGCCCGAGGCGTCGAATATTTTGGCAAACTGATTCCGGTCGAGGCGTATCACCGTTGCATCGGCCACCATGGTCAGTTTTCCGTTTTCAAATGCAATGGCGCTGTTCTGGATCACGGTGCCGTCGCCCACATGCGCCGTAGCGCCATAGATCAGGATAGCGCCTTTTTGCGGCGGGGCAGGGACGGGTGTTTGGGCGTTCATGGCCGTGGTGATGAGGGCAAGCAGGATGGTGGAAAATCTGTTCATGGTACTGATTTTTTGTTATCAGTTATTGGTTATCTTTTATCAGGGGTGGTAAGGGGAGATTGGTTTTTCAGGCTGGAGGCTCGGGAAGGGTTGAGTTGGTTGAGGAGTTGAGTTGGTTGAGAGGTTGAGTTGGTTGAGAGGTTGAGTTGGGTGAGAGGTTGAGTTGGTTGAGGAGTTGAGAGGTTGAGTTGGGTGAGGAGTTGATATTCAGCCACGCAGCAGCCGGAGTAAGGTTTTGGATCACATGAGTGGCCAACCTTCAACCTCTCAACTCCTCAACCAACTCAACCTCTCACCCAACTCAACTCCTCAACCAACTCAACCTCTCAACCAACTCAACCTCTCACCCAACTCAACCTCTCACCCAACTCAACTCCTCAACCTCTCAACCCTTCCCGAGCCTCCAGCCTGAAAAACCAATCTCCCCTTTCCACCCCTGATAACCAATAACTACCTGACCTGACACGCCAACAACCGCTCCCCTTCCAAAAATCCCTCCAGTAAATCGCCGATCTGCATGGGGCCGACGCCCGCGGGCGTACCTGTGAAAACATAGTCGCCCTTTTGCACGGTGAAATACCGGGAGATGTGGCAGATCAAGGAGTCGAATGAAAAAAGCAGGTCGCGCGTGTGGCCGTCCTGCACCACTTCTCCGTTCTTTTTCAATTGAAAATGAATGTCTTGCGGGTTTTTCAGTTCCTCGATGGGCACAAAGCGGCTCAGGGGCGCCGAGCGGTCGAAACCTTTGGCGATTTCCCAGGGCTGACCTTTATCCTTGAGTTTGTCTTGCAAGTCGCGGGCGGTGAAGTCGATGCCGAATGCCACAGCGTCGTAGTAACGCGCTGCAAATTCGGGCTGTACGGAGCGGCCGTTTTTGGCGATGCGCAGCACGATTTCCCCTTCGTAGTGGATATTTTTACTAAAATCAGGGTGGTAAAAATGCCGGTTGTTGAGCAGCAGCGCCGTCGGCGGTTTCATAAAAATGAGCGGCTCTGCCGGAATGGGGTTGTTGAGTTCGCGGGCGTGGTCGGCGTAATTGCGGCCGATGCAGAATATTTTCATGCCAGACTATCGAGGGTTGGATGAACACGCTTCTTCAATCAGCAGGGCAAAAAATTCGCCGAGCTCCCAGCCGTGGGCCTGTGCCTGCTGCGGAATAATGCTGGCCGGCGAAATGCCCGGAATGGTATTCGGTTCGAGCAGGTGAAACGTATCGCCCACCAGAATGTAGTCGATGCGAATAGCGCCCTTGCATTTCAGCAGGTCGTAAATTTTGCCGGTACGTTCCTGACACTGGCGCGTGAGTTCGGCTGACAGATCAGCCGGCGTCACTTCCTTCGATTTGCCTTCGTATTTGGCGGCAAAATCAAAGAATTCTGTTTCGGGAATGATTTCCGTAACGGGCAGTACCACCACTTTGCCATTTACGCGCAGCACGCCGTTAGAAAATTCGCGGCCGGGCATAAACGCCTCCACCATCACTTCGTTGCTGTAGCGGAAAGCGTCTTCGATAGCCGGGCGCAGGGTCTCGGCCGTTTTTACTTTCGTGACGCCAAAACTGGAGCCGTTGTCGTTGGGTTTTACAAACAGGGGAAGGCCCAGTTGCAGCAATTTGACCTCATCGATCGGCTCGCCTTTGCGCAGCAGTTCCGAAGGCGCCATCGGGATGCCGTAGGGCGCCAGTTGGAGTTTGGTGTTGTGTTTGCTCATGGTGAGCGCGCTCACATACCCGTCGCAGCAGGTGTAGGGCACACCCATCAGTTCGAGGTATCCCTGCAATTTGCCGTCTTCCAGCGGGCTGCCGTGCAGGGCGGCAAAAGCCGCGTCGAAGCGGATTTTCTCCCCGTCGGCCAGCGTGAGGGAAAAATTGTTTTTATCCACTGCAATACCCGTATCCAGGTCTTTCCAGTCGGCTTTTTGAATATCGATCAAAAACGTGCGGTACCGATCTTTGGGCAGGTGGTCGCGCACGACTGCGCCACTTTTCAGCGAAATGACCCGTTCGGCGGAGTCGCCGCCGGTCAGAATAGCAATATTTTTCATGATTATTTTTCTTTGGGCAAAAGTAGCCAAAGTCGTCCGAAACGATTGATTTTTCGCGCCTCCTGCAAACCTTGCTGGCCCATGCCGCAGTAGAGGTCGATGCGTTTGGTGGTTTTGATGGCTCCACCGCGGTCTTGAGCGAAAATAATGCGGTATTTGTAGCCTTTCAGGCGGCCAGCGGCATCAATATCGGGCAATTCGGCGAGCAGGGTACTACCGATCGGAATGTAGCGCGTGTCTACGGCTGCCGAGTAGCCCGCCGTGAGCGGGAAGAAGCCCGCGCCCAAGATTTTTTCGTCTATTTCCTGAAAAAACACATACGTGCCGCCTGTGCCTTTCACCGAACCGCCGAAACCGAAGTGTTCGCGTTTTCCGTCGGGGAATTCGACGAGGCAGGAGCCTTGCAACTGTGCATTTTGCAGTTCTTTTTTGCTGGAAAGCCAGGCGAGTTCGAGGCCTTTGCCGGCCAGTGCGCCTGCTTCAATGGCCGCCGGGTTGGGCACGCCGGAAGCGGGGCGTTTCAGCATGGGGTAGGAAAATTCCGGCGTTTGTGTCCGACTTGCCTTGATCAGCGGGGTGTAATAGCCCGTCACACGCACCTTGTCTTTGTTCAGATCAGTATTGATGCTGTAAAAATCGAAGGTTGTGAGCAGTACATTCGGGTCGAGCAACTGTATATTTTCCAGCAGTTCGACGGTGCGCAACATTTCACTTTGGGTAATGCCGGAAGCGCCGCGTACGGAGGAATCCTTGCGGCGCAGGTAGTTGGCCTGTTCGTACATGGCCTGCAGCATCAGTGGATCGAAGGCCAGGTAAGGTATGGTATCGGGTACGCCGGGGCGCAGCACGGCATTGGAGAGTTTGCGTTTTTTTCGCGCACCTTTTTTGCTTTCTTCGGGTTCAGGCTCTGGTTCGAGCGCCGCAGCCACGGTGTTTTCCTTTGCCGCTTCCTTTTTGGTAGTCAGTACGGCATTTTCAGAAGTTGCCTTGAAAGGAATGAGCACTTTCTCCGGTGCAGTGTGGTGCATTACCCAGAGAGAAGTGAGACACGCCAGCAATGGAAGTGCGTCCAGCAACAGAATTCTTTTTGTCAGCGACATACGTGGGAGGACTTTCGCTATGTCAAAAGTAGCAGGTTTGTTGAGAAAGTCGCCTGTGTTGGAATAATTTTCTGTAGTGATTTTTCGCATGATTCTGCAAAGGTGCGCATTTCTCGCAAAATTTTATTCTAAAAGTGCCATTTTGCTGTCCCTAACTCCGTGGATCGTAGTACATTTGCACCGCTTTAACCAAATAATTATCAAACAACCGAAAGGAAAGCCTTCTGGCGGCCTTTCATCCTGACTTATCTCTGCAATATGGCGCGCGTTGAACTCGTAATGCCCAAAATGGGCGAAAGCATCATGGAAGCCACCATTCTGAAATGGCGCAAAAAAGCCGGAGATCGCATCGAACTCGACGAGCCGGTTCTCGACATTGCCACTGACAAGGTCGACAGCGAAGTGCCGTCGCCTGTTGCAGGTGTGCTGGTAGAAATCCTTTTTCAGGAAAACGACGTGGTTCCGATCAATAAAGTGATTGCAGTGATCGAAACGGAAGCCTCCAACGCACAACCGGCCGCTTCTCCTGCCGTCAGCCAGCCCGCAGCGTCGGTCGGCCAAAGCGAGGCCGCACAGGTGCCCTATGTGCCTGCTGCCACGGTGGCTGCTCCACAACAGGCCGCTTCGGCTGCTTCCGGGCGTTTTTACTCGCCGCTGGTAAAAACCATCGCCCGCGAAGAAAGCATCAGCCAGGCCGAACTCGATACCATTCCAGGCTCGGGTCAGGACGGCCGCGTCACCAAAAAAGACATGCTGGCCTACGTTTCCACCCGCCAGAAAGGCGCTCCGGTAGCCCCGGCGGCTCCTGCGGCGGTAGCACCCGCTGCGCCTGCCATTCCGCAATCCCCGGCCGTCAGCATCAGCGGCAATGTGGAAATTGTGGAAATGGACCGCATGCGCAAACTCATTGCCGACCACATGGTGATGAGCAAACACACCAGCCCGCACGTGACCTCCTTTGTGGAAGTGGACGTGACCAACATGGTAAACTGGCGCAACAACGTAAAAGACAAATTCAAAAAACAATACGGCGAGAACATCACCTTCACACCGATTTTCGTGGAAGCCATCGTTCGTGCTATCCGCGACTTCCCGATGATCAATGTTTCGGTGGACGGCACGCGTATCATCGTTCGCAAAGACATCAATATCGGCATGGCGGCAGCGCTGCCTTCCGGCAACCTGATCGTACCGGTGATTAAAAATGCCGACAACCTCAACCTGCTCGGCCTCACCAAACAGGTGAACGACCTGGCAGGCCGCGCCCGTCAGAACCAGTTGAAACCCGAGGAGATTCAGGGCGGCACTTTCACCCTCACCAATGTAGGTACCTTCGGCAACGTGATGGGTACACCGATCATCAACCAGCCGCAGGTGGCCATCATGGCTGCCGGCGCCATCCGGAAAAAACCGGCGGTTATCGAAACGGAATACGGCGACGTGATTGCCATTCGCCAGATGATGTTCCTGTCGCTTTCCTACGACCACCGCGTGGTAGATGGCATGCTGGGTGGCTCGTTCCTGCGCCGCGTGGCCGATTACCTGGAGCAATTTGATGCGAACCGGGCGGTGTGATACTTCGGTGCTTGGTATTTAAAAAAATAATGACTATCCGCATATTTTACCTTGCCTATTTTACTGTTGGCAAGGTACCACATGCTGATCGTCATTTTAAAAAATATCGAATTTCGAACACCGAAGTGTTAGACTGCTCACATCATTATCGGCTCAAAACTCCATCCCTTCTCTCCGAAGTGCTGTAGCAGTCCCGTCAGCGCGTGCCGCATATTGGGCGCCGCTTTGATGCTGTCGTGCAGCACCACGATCGAGCCCGGGCGGCAATGGCGAAGAATATTGTCGAGGCATTTTTCCGGTGAAATATTGCGGTCGAAATCGCCGCTGAGTACATCCCACATGACGATCTGGTGTTGATTCCGAATGGCTTTAGCCTGACTCGACCGTAGCCGTCCATATGGCGGACGAAACAGGCGGCCGGGCACAAGCCGGGCACAAGCGGCCACGTTATTCAGGTAATGTGCATCCTCGTTTTTCCATCCGTTCAGGTGCTGGTGGGTGTGGTTGCCTACGCTGTGGCCTTCTGCCAGAATGCGCTGAAAAATAGCCGGGTAGCGCTGCACATTTTCCCCTACACAAAAGAATGTGGCCTTTGCTCCGGCGGCCCGCAGGGTATCGAGCACCCAGGGCGTCACTTCCGGAATGGGGCCGTCGTCGAAGGTCAGGTACAGGATTTTTTCCTTCACTGGCATGCGCCAGGTGAAGCCAGGAAACAGGCGTTGCACAAGGGCGGGCATTTTTACGATATACATAGCAATTGAAGAAAAGGGCGAATTACAAGAAGCAAGAGGCAAGAAGCAAGGGGCAAGGGGCAAAAGGCAATAAACAAGGGGCAAAAGGCAAGAGGCAAAAGGTAAAAGAGGAAAACCAGGAATGGGGTAGACTGTATAGAATCGACGTTCATACCTCCACAGGTAATCCAAACTGCAGGGTAATTTTTTTAATTTCACAAAACACTGACAACCATTGTTTTTTTGCCTTTTGCCCCTTGTTTATTGCCCCTTGCCCCTTGCTTCTTGCCTTTTGCCCCTTGCTTCTTGCCCCTGAAACTTGTGAAGGTTTTGCCAATTAACGACACGGGGGTTCCTCAAAAGCAGAAAACTGTTACTTTTGCTCCGGTTTATGCAAAGCGCGACGGCTGGTACTTTCGGTCGCCGCGCATTTTTTTCTCCGAATGAGAGCACTTCAGTTATTGAACGATGTGCTTTTGAAAACCAACGGGACGGCAAGGTAGTCATATGGCAACATCTTTGCGGCCCGGAATTTTGACAGTTAAAACATACGATGTCCGTTCGCGTAAGATTCGCTCCATCTCCCACCGGCGCACTCCATATTGGCGGAGTACGCACGGCTTTGTACAATTACCTGTTTGCTCGGCAACAGGGTGGCACTTTTATTCTCCGAATTGAAGATACTGACCAGACGCGCTATGTGCCCGGCGCCGAACAATACATCATCGATACCTTGAAATGGGTGGGCCTGCTACCCGATGAAGGCGTCGGATTTGGTGGCGACAAAGGCCCTTACCGCCAGAGCGATCGCAAGGAAATATACCAGCGCTACGCCCACGAACTTGTGCAGCGTGGCCATGCCTACTACGCATTCGACAGCGCCGAAACCCTCGAAAAGCGGCGCGAAGCGGAAGAAAATTTTACCTACAACCACCTGACGAGGCAAGCCCTCGACAATAGCCTTTCTCTTTCTTCGGAAGAAACGGATAAACGCTTGAAAGCCGGCGAGCCCTTTGTCATTCGCCTGAAAGTAATGCCTGGCCGCCCCATCCACATCAACGACCTGATCCGTGGCGAGGTGGTGTTTCAGAGCAGCGAACTCGACGACAAAGTTTTGCTCAAAGCCGATGGCATGCCCACTTATCACCTGGCCAACATCGTCGACGACCACCTCATGGAAATCACGCATGTGATCAGGGGAGAGGAGTGGCTGCCCAGCACAGCACACCACGTGCTGCTGTATGAAGGATTTGGCTGGACAGATACCATGCCGCGTTTTTCACACCTGCCGCTCATCCTCAAACCGGTGGGCAACGGCAAATTGAGCAAGCGCGACGGCGCCAAATTCGGTATGCCGGTTTTCCCGCTGGAATGGAATGGCGCTACGCCGGAAGAAAGTTTCAGCGGCTTCCGCGACACAGGTTTTTTGCCGGAAGCGGTCATCAATTTTCTGGCGCTACTGGGCTGGCACCCGGGCGGCGAACAGGAAATTTTTTCCATCGACGAACTGGTACAGGCATTTTCTGTGGATCATATCAGCAAGGGTGGCGCCCGATTCGACTACGAAAAGGCCAAGTGGTTCAACCAAAAATACATCCAGGCAGCCGATAACGCGGTGCTGGCCTCTTATATCGGACCGCTGGCTGCTGCGAAAGGGTACAATCCTTCAGAAGACTATTTGCAGCAGGTAGCCGCGCTGATGAAAGAGCGGGTTACATTTTTGCCCGATTTTGTGGAAACAGGCTATTATTTGTTCGAACCGGTACGGGAATACGACCGCGAAACGTTTCAGAAAAAATGGACACCTGCAGTAGCCGATTTTTTTGCTGAACTGATCAAAATGGTGGCTACTTTTGACCACTTTAACGCCGCCGCCCTGGAAGAAGCCGTCAAGCATTTTATGCAGGAAAAAGGCTTCAAACCCGGCGATGTATTGCCCTTGCTGCGCATTGCGCTGGCAGGCACCATGAAAGGCCCTGCAGTGTTTGATATGGCGGTGGCACTGGGCCGCGAAGAAACCGTCAGACGTCTGGAAGCATTGACGCGTTTGTGAGGGCCGACGAACTCCGAAACCATACTTGTGAAATGACCCTGTTTTTTCACCCGAAAACAAACTGAACCATGCAAAAGCAGAAAAAAACGCCCCCTTTGCCGGACAGGAAAAGTGCCAAAAAGGAAAAACCCTTGAAAAACCTCGACATCCGGGTCAATACGCTCGGACAAATCGAAAAGGATTTTAACATCGACGACATCAATGCTTTTCTGAACGAAAACGTCCCGGATAAAAAGTTTGAAGAAAAATAACAGGGAGAGGGATCGAGTATGCGAATCCGTTTTTTGTTTTTTAAACTTACCTGGCATATGCCGTTTTTTTAATCCAGTCAACCGAAAATATCCCTTGACAGTTGGATCGGTTTCCCCAGAGCCGATCCGGTAAATGAACTCGTCCGTATGGCAAACCGGTTACGCAACAATTTGCGGGCAATACCTTATCTGTGTGGTATTTGTTTGTGCCTTCTTTCCGCCCGGGATCTGGTAGCCCAGAGCAATTATTTCAATGTCCCGCCGCTTACTGTAACCACCCTGGCAGTAGGCTCTAATTGTACCGTTTCTCTTCAGGGAAATATTACGCCTCCAGTTGTTACCTCTACTATTGGCGCTACGATCGTTGTTTCCATGTTCGATCAGGCAGGGTCAGGCTATGCACTGAGTGATTTTCACCCACTCGGCGCAGGTGTGCCCGTTGTGTGGTATGTAGAGGATAATATGGGACACAGTTACAGTTTCAACTACCTGTTGGTTCAAATCGTAGACAATACGCCCCCTGCCTTCAACCTCATCAGCGTTCCTACCCCGATTACCTATAATTCGATCGTGGAGGTGCCAACCCTGGGGCCGCTGCCTGCTACCGACAACTGTACGGCGAGCAACAACCTGGTTCAAACATTTTCGGAAACCGCCCGCCCCGACACCTGCGACCCCGGCACGTTTACCCGTACCTGGCGTGTGACCGACCAGTCAGGAAATACCGCTACCTACACGCAGACGATCAATATAACGGTGGATAACCTGCCGCCTGTTATTCTGGCCCCTTTCCCGGCCAATGGCTCATCGCCCTGCGAAGCACTTCCCGGCGGTTTTCAGACCTGGCTGGCTACACAAATGGCCAATTTTAATGCCACGGATGCTTCCGGTATCAAGTCGCTCACCAACAATGCACCCGCCAATTACCCGGGCGCCTGCCCGGTACCCGTTAATGTGACCTTTGTGGCTACGGACAACTGTTTGCTGGTGGCTTTCCGAACGGTTACTTTTTCTACTTCTGATGTGCAGCCACCGCAAGTAACAACTGCCCCAAAGGATACCGTAGCCTATTGTACGCCTTCCGGAAGCCCGCTCACCCGATTGGGACAATGGATTCAGTCTCGTGGGTATTCACAAATTTCAGACGCTTGTACAGCCATTACCTATCGCACCGAAATCAACAATGTTCAGGTAGATTCGGCGCAAATCGTGGCTGCCCTGCTGGCTTCGTATGCCAATGGATGCAACTCGCAAACCATTGGTAGTCAAATGTTTGATAAAGTGCGAGGCAAGGTAACTGTGAAATGGGTTGCCAGAGACGCCTGTGGCAATGAAACCACTGCAGGCACAGCAACTTTTGGCGTGATAGACACCCTGCCACCGATCATTACCGGGGTAAATGTGACGGAAGAATGTGGTACCAACCCACAGGACAACACGGCACTGCAAAACTGGATCAACGCCCACGGGAATACGACCATTACCGACGAATGTTCGCAAACCACCTGGTCCAATTTCACTTTTGTTACCTCTACCGGACAGTCGGGAACGGGCCTGTTCAACAGCGGTCCTTACCCGCAAGTGCAGGCACACAACTGCAACTGGTGGACGGACGTGACCTTCCGCGCATTCGACGACTGTGGCAACCTGGGCCAGAAAACCCTTCGTTTCCAGATTCAGGACAACACGGATCCCGTGATCGCCGGATTCCCGGATAGCATTGTGCTGGCCTGCCCCAATCCGGTGCCCGTACTTCCCCTGCAATATGTTTCCGACAATTGCGACACCAGTCTGGTCATTACCAAAACCATCGTGCAGTCCGATTCCCTCTGCGACGGCTCGTACACCATGACCGTCACTTGGTCGGCTACCGACGACTGCAACAACACCGGAACGGCTGTGCAAACAGTGCTGGTGCGCGATACGATCGCACCGGTGTTTACGCTGGTTCCTGCCAATAAAACTTTCCGTTGCGACACGTTCGCCCTGCCGCCTGTGCCTGTGATGGGTGTCAATATCAATGCTACTGACAATTGCAGCCCCGTCACCAGTATCACCACCCAAACGATCTCCGCGCAAAACCCCGACCCGCAACAGTGCGGGTATTATCAGTATCAGATCACCCGCATTTTTACTGCTACGGATGAATGCGGCAATACCCGAACTGCCACGCAGGTCATTTCTGTGGTCGACAATCAGGGGCCTGTTTTTGCAGGGTATACCGATACAACCGGCGTGTGTGATGTGGCGCCGGTGCTGCCGATACCCGTGGCCACCGATGCCTGCAGTGGCATCACGGCTACACCCGATACGGTGAGTGTGGTAAATACCTCGAATGGCTGTTTGGACGCCTACACCCTTACAATCACCTGGGTTGCAGCGGATGTGTGTGGAAATACAAGCACGTTTTCACAGAATATTGCTATTTCCGACACCGTGCGCCCGACACTTGTCAATATCCCGCCGGATGTGACAGTGTCCTGCGATGCCATACCTGTGGCGCCCAATACGAGCACTTTTAACGCCGACGATAACTGCGATGCCAATGTGGATGTGGCACTGGTGGAAACCGAATTGCGCAACCCGGATCTCAATAGTTGCGACCACTGGACCAATTACATCATTCGACGGGAATGGACTGCTACAGATAACTGCGGGAATACCCGGAGGTATACACAAAATATTCTGATACAGGACAATACACCGCCTCAACTCATCCCGCCGGCAGCGCTTTCGCTGCCCAATGACCCGGGCGACTGCGGCCGAATGGTGACGATTCCGCCGCCACTGTCCGTAACGGATGTGTGTACCTCCCTACCCATGTCCGTGACCCTGCTCGATACCTCCATGCTGGTAAAAACGGCACCGGGGCTGTTGGGCAGTACACCTGTCGATACGGTTGTTTTTCAATGGAATACACCCAACATCAGCCCTGCTGCGCCGGTGACAGCGCCTGCTGCGCTGCGCATTTATCTGGACAATGCAGATGCCGATGCTGCTACGGAAACCTTTACGATTCTTGGGGAAAACAATACCCCACTGGGCGTGACGACACTGGTGACGCCCGGTCAGTGCGGCTCCGGATTTACAGATGTAACTATTCCGGCTAATCTGCTGAATAACTGGCTGTCTGATGGTGTGTTGAGGTTGCGTTTGGCTCCGAATAGTTCGGGTGGCGGCGCTGTAAATGCCGTTTGCCCGGGCGGAAGTTTTGCCCGCGCCCAACTTCAATACAATTACACAGAACCACAGGTGCCCGTCGATCTGGAATTCAGCCTCGATGCCATGCCAGCACAGCCGTACCCACCTGCTACGCCGTTCTTTTTGGCGCCGGGAATTCACACGATTGTGTACACAGCGACAGACTGCGCAGGTAATGCCACCAGCGCTTCGGTAACCGTTACAATCAGCGATCAGGAGCCGCCGGTGATTACGCCGCCACCCACGCAAAATTTTTATGTGCAGCCAAATGAATGTGAAACCATTGTCACGCTGCCATTCCCGGATATTTCCGACAACTGCGATGTGTCGGGCAGCCTGACGCAGGCATCGCCCATTTTGCCCTTGCAGTTTGCCAATGACCCCAACGCCGGACTTATCCCCAACATGATTACGCTGAATATTTCGGGCCTCGTACCGAATGCGGTGAGCGGCGGCGTTTTGAAAATCAGACACAAAGGCGACAACGACCAGTCGGGCGAGTTTTTTGAGGTTTTTGATGAAAGCAACACCAGCCTTGGATTTACTACCAACGGGCCTGCCACAGGCGTTTGTACCGATTTTTATGAAACCCTGATACCGATATCTGCTGCGCAAATCAATGCCTGGGCCGCCAATGGCAGCACCTCCATCAAACTGGTAGCCAACAACGAAGCAGGCACTTTCTTCGAGTTCGTCGGCCCCTGTGCAGCCTTGCTGCCCGACCAGACCGACGGTATCAGCCGGGTGCAGGCCGTGCTGGAATACAGTTTTGCTGTCATTACCTATGAAGTGCGCAACAGCGCCAACCAATTGGTACAGACCGGCGGCATCAATGGCACGGAAACGAACCTGATTCTGTCGCCCGATCACTATTCCGTTCAGTACCTCACCAGTGATGTGCATGGGCTGGAAGGCAATGCCACGTTCCAACTAAACGTACTCGACACGATTCGCCCGACGGCGGTTTGCCAGGCTACCACTATTTATGTAAATCCTTCCGGTGCGCCAGGTACCAACTATACGCTGCTGCCATCGGAAATTGACAACGGCAGTACAGACAATTGCCCGGGCAATCTACAGTTGCAGGTATTGCCCAATGTATTTTCCTGTGCCCAGGCAGGCAGCAATTTCAATGTCTCGCTGACGGTAACCGACAGTTCGGGCAATACCAATTCCTGCAATACCATTGTACGGGTAGAAAATGTGCTGCCCATGCCTTCCTATCTGCCTGTTTGTGAAGGTGGTACGCTGGAATTGTTTGCCAACCCGCCGAGTGGGCCGCCCAATGCGTTTACCTATATGTGGTCAGGGCCCTTGTTTAGTTCGGCGCTTCAAAACCCGGTTCGAACCAACGCACAAGCCTCCTTTAACGGGGTTTACTCGGTAAAAATTACCGGCCTTACCGGCTGTATGTCTACCGGAACCGTCAATGTGCAACTCACTACATTGCCCAACCAGCCCACACTGAGTGTTGCCAACCAACCCCTGTGCAGTGGCGACGATATTGTGCTGTCGACTCCCACATTTGGTGGCGGAAATCCTACGTATCAATGGTATCAGGGCATACCGGGTAACTCTTTTTTGCTCGCTACTACAACGGCTCCTACCATCACTTTGCCAGAATCAGATGCAGGTACGTACCAGTTTTATGTAAAAGTGTCGGCATCGGGTTGTACCTCGCTTAATTCGGAGGTGCTTACAGTTGTTGTATCGCCCCGCCCTACAGCCATACCCGACCAGGAGGTCATCAACGTATGCGAGGGCCAACCGATCATCTTTGGCACTTCGTCCATGGGTATGGGAATGACCTACAACTGGACCGGCCCGGGTGGCTTCATGAGCAACCAGCAGTATCCGCCGCCTATCCTGAGTGCCATGCCTTTCCATGCAGGTATCTATACGCTGACAGTTTCAAAAGATGGCTGTACCTCCAAACCGGCCAATGTGCAGGTGATTGTGCGTCCCAAACCTGCCAAACCTTTCCTGAGTGGCTCTAATCAGGCATGTGAAGGGGCCAACATCACACTCCTGGCCAGCACGCCTACGGCTGCCCAGTATATCTGGCAATCGCCGAATCAGAGTACGGTGAATACCACCGTGAATTCCTTGCTGTTGCCTGCCGTTATGGTGGCTGATTCCGGCATGTGGCGGGTGCGTGTGGTGCAGCAAGGCTGCTTGTCCGATTGGTCCGATTCGCTTTTCATCCGCATTCAGGCATATCCGGATGTCACAGCCGGGTCAAACAGTCCCATATGCGCCGGCGGCAGCCTCAATCTGGGCGCAACGGCCAATGTCGGCAACCTGAACTGGTGCTGGACGGGCCCCGACAATTTTATCAATTACCAGCAGTTTACTACCCGCATGCCGGCTGTGGCAGGGGTGTATAAAATAGTGGGAAAAACAAGTTTTGGGTGCGCCGATTCGGCTTTTGTAAATGTATCGGTGATCTCACTGCCGGTGATTGATTCGATTATACAAGTAGCGCCCATGTGTTCGGACGGCACTACAGATGCCGTGCTGACGCCGCTTGTAACGGCTCAAAACGGGCCGCTTACTTTTGTGTGGGCAGGGCCTCCGAATGGCTCCGTCATTTCCAATGACTCCATACTGGTTATTCCGGATGTATCTACAGTGAATAACGGGCCATACATCCTCACCGTCAGAAATGCGTTTGGTTGTTCATCAGCCCCCAAAACCACTACCGTAAATGTGGGGCCGCCCTTGGTCGTACCCACACTCAGCCAGCCGGCGCCCATTTGTGAAGGCGGAAATATCGTGCTTTCAATTACCAATGCCGGCCAGTATAACCCAAGTGCAAAGTTTACCTGGACGCGCCCCAGCGGGGATACCATGACGACCCACTCGTTCCTGAATTTCCCTAATGCACAAGTGGCGCAATCGGGTATGTATTCCGTGTACGTCAATGATGGCATTTGTCAGTCGGGCGCCTCGGCGCCAGTGGCTATCATTGTAAATGCCATTCCCGCAGCACCTGTTTTGACAGCCAATACACCCGTTTGTGAAGGTGGCGTACTCCAATTGAATGCCAATGTGGTGGCTGGAGCAACATACACCTGGGCTGGGCCGGAAGACTTTAGTTCTTCCAATTCCAACCCTGCACGCCAGCCGGTCACCCTGAGTTTTGCAGGCACTTATTCCACCACCATTACGGTGAACAATTGCGTGTCTCCGCCTTCCAGCATCGAGGTGGAAGTAACACCAAGGCCCAAAAAGCCGACGATTATTCCGCTGGCCTCCAACAATATCTGCATAGAACAACCGGGAACTACCCTGACGCTTACCCTGACGAACGTTACCCCCGGTTCGCAGTATTTCTGGCTGAACGAAACAGGTGATACCATTGCTGGCCCGCTGAACAGCGTGAGTGTGACTTTTAACAACCTCAATACGGTGTTTTCGCCGGGTGTACACACTTTCCGCGCTTTTGCCTGGAGAAATGGATGCGACTCGGAGATTTCTAATGCGCTGACCATTCATTTCGACACCATTCCTGACAATACAGCCTATGCTGGTCCTGACGGACCTGTGTGTACTGCGCAAACGATTATGCTGGCTGCCACACCGCCTGCCAGCGGTACAGGCTTGTGGAGTCAGTTGGGTACGCCGGCTGTTACCATCAACAGCCCCGGTAGCCCGACCTCTTCCGTTACCGGCATGAACCCGGGCAATGTGTACCAGTTTATCTGGTCGCTGTCGAGCGGTGGTTGTATGAATTACAGCCGCGATACGGTCACACTGGCTGCGCAGGCACTGGAATTGCCCAATGCCGGGGAGGATCAGTTTTACTGTACTAAAACAGGCATTCAACTAAATGCCACACAAGGGCAAATGGTAAGCGGCGTGTGGAGCCAGCCCGCCTCGCAGGCTGGGCTGGGCATTCAGATCGACAGCACATCCAAGCCCAACACCACCATTTCTGGCGCTGGCCTCACGCCTGGCAATACCTACTTCTTCTACTGGTCGATGGGCAATGCAGGCTGTGGTACGCAGGTGGATGAAGTAGCGATTCATATTTTCAGCCAGAAGCCGAACGCCGGCCCCGACCAGTTTCTGTGCAACAACCAGGACTGCACTCTGCTGGATGCCTCCAACCTGGCAGCCTTCGAATACGGGGTGTGGACCAATGTGACGCCAGGCATCACATTTACAACGCCCAGCAGCGACCAGACGACGATTTGTGGACTACAACCCGGGCCGAATATCCTGGTGTGGACCATCAACAATGGAATATGCAGCGCCAACTCGCGCGATACCGTAGTAGTCAATTTCGAACTGTTCCCCACTGCCAATACAGATGCAGTGGAGGTATTGTTCGGCACCGCCGCCACGTTCAATGTGCTCAGTAACGACGTAGTGCCCAGCCAGTTTAGTGTGGAAATTACCGTAGACCCAGTGCATGGCCGAATAGTTGAAAATCCAGGCATCGGCACGTATGTCTACCAGCCCAATTCCAATTTTTCGGGCATCGACCAGTTGGAATACGAAATTTGTAACCTGCGTTGCCCCGAAGCATGTAGTTATACCACCGTGGTGTTCAATACGACCGGTCCGGGCGATTGTTTCCTGCCCAATATCATTACACCGAACCAGGATAATTTGAACGACGCCTTTATCATTCCCGAAACCTGCCTGGCAGGCGGCGAAGGAAAGGTGGACGTAGAAGTGACGATCTTTAACCAGTGGGGCGACCAGGTATTCCATGCCTTGCCCTATACGAACGACTGGGAAGGCACCTACAATGGCAACCCGCTGCCGGCAGGAACCTATTTTTATGTGGTACAGTTCAGCGATCCATTGTTCGAACCGAAAAAGGGATTTTTGATTTTACAACGATAAGTTACAAGTAGTGAGTAGTGAGTAGTGAGTGGTGAGTAGTCCACTCACTACTCACCACTCACTACTCACTACTCACCACTCACCACTGACGACTAATCTCCAACCGCTATTTTGATGAAACAACTATACATCCTTGTTTCTTTTTGCATGTTCTCTGGCAGCCTTTGGGCGCAGCAGGACGTGCTTTATACGCAGTTTATGTTCAATAAACTGTCTTACAATCCTGGATATGCGGGTACAGAAGATTCTCCCACACTGCTGGCCGTATACCGCAATCAGTGGATGGGACTGGAAGGAGCGCCCAATACACAGGTGCTTTCCTACAACCAGCGCATCCTCAATAACCGCGTGGGGCTGGGTGGAAATCTCAACCGAAGCAGCATCGGAATTACCACCAGTATGACCTTCGATGTGACTTATGCCTACCGTATTCCGTTTAAAAGGGGAACACTCAGCATAGGACTTCAGCCCGGCGTGCGGTATTTCCACCAAAACTGGGCCGATCCGCGGCTGAGAGCCATCGATCAGAACGACTTGTCTATTCCTACCGAACCGAGCACCAAGTACCTGCCCAATGTGGGTTTCGGCGCATATTACAAAGGCTACAAATGGTACGCCGGGCTGGCTATACCGCGCCTGGTAGCCAATAATATCGACTTTTCGGAGTTTGGTACGGAGATTTCCCGCGAAGTGCAGCACATCAATGCCATGGGAGGTATACAGTTCGACCTGAATGACGATGTACGCCTCACGCCGCAAGCACTCCTGCGCTACGCTTTCAATGCACCATTCGATGCAGATGTAAATGTGAGCGTGATGCTGCACCGAAAGTTTTACCTCGGCGCAACATACCGTGTAGGCGGGGATACCAACGGCGCCGGAGAAAGCGTTGATGCTTTGATCGGGGTACAGGCAACCGAAAACCTGTTTTTGTGCCTCTCCTATGATATCGGATTTACACGCCTGCGCAAATTCAGCAACGGCTCTGTGGAAGCATCGGTACGCTGGGAGTTTAACCCGCCGGCAGAAGGTTCGATACCAGATAATCCGCTTGGCAATTAATGTCACTTACGAATCAATTTTTTACCATAAATGTTTCACAGAATAATCGTCAGTTTTACCCTCCTCCTCCTTTGCTCGCTGACGGCGGTTGCCCAAAACTCGTCGAAAAGCAAGTCCAAAGACCGCTTTCGCGAAAAAGACGACCGCAAGTACCCGGTACGTGTTGAAAATGCCAAAGAACTGAACTCCAAAGGCACCGACTACGCCCCGATGTTCTACGACGGCGGTATCATGTTCGTTACCGACCGGCCCGGCAAAGGCTCTACCGGAAAATTTCACAGTGTGTACTACTCGCCGTTCGACGTGATCGGGCTGCCTTCCACGCCCGACCTGTTCGAATTCAATGTGAACAAAAAATCGGAGTTTCACGAAGGCCCGATGACCTTTTCCCGCGATTTTAAAAAAGCATATATCACCCGCAACAACAACAAGGACGGGGTGATCAAAGCCGATAAATCGGGCAAAAGATCGGTACTGAAAATTTACGAAACCAAATTTGGCTTCCCCGACTGGACGCCGCCGGTGGAACTCGAATTCGACAGCGACGAATACTCCTGCAAACATCCCAGCCTGAGCCCCGACGGCACCAAACTCTTCTTTTCCTCCGACATGCCGGGCGGCTACGGCGGCTACGACCTGTATGTAGTGGGCAAAACCACCTACGGATGGGGCGAACCCATCAACCTCGGGCCGACCATCAATACCGAAAAAAACGAGGTGTTCCCGTTCATGAGCCTTTCCGGAGCGCTGTTTTTCTCTTCAGACGGTCATGCGAACAACCTGGGCGGGCTGGACATCTATTTCGTCAACAAACCACTGACCGATCCTTCCGAAATCGTAAACATGGACACGCCTTTCAACTCGGCAGGCAACGACCACAGTTTTATCATCGACAAGGACGGCAAACGTGGCTTTTTTGCCAGCGACCGCATCGGCGGCTACGGTAAGGAAGATATTTTTCGCTTTGAAGCCGATAAAGGACTGGAAGGTACCGGCAAACCGGAGGTCAATCCGGTGGCGATTTCGGTGGTCGACGCCAAATCCGGCAACCCCATTCAAGGCGCCGCTATTCGCATCCTCCAACCCTCCGACGACGGGTTCGTGAGCGGCAAACAGGATTTTTACACCTTCGACCTCTTGCCAGTGCAGGATCAGCCCAATGCCCTGAGTCTGCAACTGGTGCGGAAAGGCGCTGAAACCCTCGGCGAACCGGAATTGCGCTCGAATACAAAAGGGCAGGCGCAAACCGAATTTACACGCTACCGCAGTTACCTCGTGCTGGTGAGCGTGGATGGCTACCGTACCAGCGAGCGGCTCATTTCCGTTGATACGGAAACCAATATGCAATTGAGTTTCAAAATGGAAGAAGCGCCGATTTGCCTGCGCTCCAGCGGTATTATTTCCACCGTCGAATTCGGAACGCGTATTGCCAATGCAATGATCAAATTCGTTCACAAAGAGTCAGGATACACCGAAACGGTACGTACCAACCTGAACGGTGAATTTGACGCTTGCCTTTCTATGGATGGCGATTACGTAGCATACGTACAACGGGAAGGCTTCCTGAACGAAAACTTTAAAGTAAAAGTCGGGCAAGGCCTGCTTCCTTATGAAGAGATCAAAATGCGTGCTATCCCGGGCACCAACGCGGAAGAAACCATGCCGCTGGCCAATGGCCTGTTTGTGGGTTCGGTGCTGGTGATGGACAAGATTTTTTATGAGTACAACAAGGCCACCCTCAACCAGGGCGCTGTGCGCCACCTCGACGGACTGGTCGAACTCATGAAAAAATACCCGGAAATGGAAATTGATCTCGTGGCGCATACCGATACACGTGGCGACAAACGCCTGAACCAGGAATTGACCGACGAGCGGGCTAAAAACGCCAAAACCTACCTCGTGTACAAAGGCGTGGAAGCCAACCGCATCAATGCCTTTGGTAAAGGCGAAACGCAGCCACGCAACCACTGTACGGAAGGAGTGGAATGCACCGACGAGGAACACCAGCAGAACAACCGCCTGGAAATCCTGATCCGGAAACTGGGCAAACCCCTGCGCCCGTAATTGGCGGTTTCGTCAGTACTGCGTCATAAATTTGCTTTGTCCGCATTTTTTGCGGTATTGTTTTTGCGGCCTGTTCCGAATATCATTCGGAACAGGCCGCTTTTTTTGATTTGTTGCAGAAATAAATCAGGTTTTTGCTGCTAATAAAGAATGAAGTTTGAATTTGTATGAAAAAGCCAGAAATGGCTCCTTTTTTGTATTGTACCTTTGCATGTGACAAATTGCTATTTATCCTGTTTTTATACAAACCCTCCGATGCATCTTTTCAATCGACTTACCTGTATGCAATATAGAAAACTGGTGTTTACGCTGCTGTTGGCTGCACCCCTGGCGCTGATGGCCAGTGGTCCTTTCGACGATCATTCAAAAGCAGGCCCCGACGGTCCGTATGTGTTGTATCGCGGGCAAAAAATTGTGGTGAAATCGGTCGAATTGCGCGATACGCAAGCCGTTGCCAAAGTACAGGTGTACGATCAGAAAACGATTATTACCCTTCAATGCCAGGGCCCCGACCCGGAAGATGAGTTTTCATTTCAACTGAAAACGGCCTTTCAAAGCGAACCTACCCGCTACAACCAGCCTGCACGCATGCTCGTTTTATCGGACATTGAAGGAAATTTCAAAGCCTTCAAGACCATGCTGCTCGGCGCCGGCGTGATCGACAAACGTTTCAAATGGACATTCGGAGATGGGCATCTCGTCCTCGTAGGCGATTTTTTTGACCGCGGCACCAACGTAACCGAATGCCTCTGGCTGATATACAAATTGGAAAGTGAAGCCGAAGCAGCAGGCGGTAAAGTGCATTTCATCCTGGGCAACCACGAAATCATGAACCTGCAAGGCACCGCCCAGTACGCTCGCAAAAAATACCTGGAGAATGCCCACATCATGGGGGAAACTTACATCCGATTGTACGACAACAACTCTGAATTAGGCCGCTGGCTGCGCACCAAGAATGCAGTCGAACTCATTGGTGATTACGTTTTTTGTCATGGCGGCATAAGCCCCGAACTTGCCCAAAGCACCCTTACGCTGGAAACCATCAACAACCTGAGCCGC
Source organism: Bacteroidota bacterium (assembly GCA_020160935.1). Taxonomy (GTDB): domain Bacteria; phylum Bacteroidota; class Bacteroidia; order Chitinophagales; family Saprospiraceae; genus M3007. Next base: position 87,765 of record JAIUPL010000004.1, read on the forward strand.
CAGAACCTGGGCAAACGCCTGGAAGACATTACCAATCCTGATGCCCAACTTTTGTTCGATATGAAAAAGGGCATCTTCTGGTTTAGAAACGCTGCCAAGAACACCATGGATGTTGCAGATATCAATACAATACTTGACTTTGCACAAGCCAAAAGAATGGTGGTCGGACACACCCTTCAGCCCGACATCACGGCCCATTATGGCGGGAAGGTTATTTGCATCGACCTCTACCATGAAGAAAATATGCGCCAGGGATTTATGAAAACCTTGTGGATTGAAGACGGCGCCGCCTACACGCTGGACAGCAACCGGGAAAAATCTTCCGTGTTTAATGTCACTTTCTATCAAAAATCGCCCACACCTGCTTCTGCTGGCGCAGGTAAAAATTAACTTTGCTCCCCTTATCAACAAAAAGGGTTTGTCAGACCAACTGATTCACTATGAAAAATTTGCTGTTTACTGTTCTTTTATTCCTTGCCATCGTGCCGGTCGTACAAGGCCAGGGTATCGAATTTTTCCATGGCACCTGGGCAGAAGCGCTTGAAAAAGCGAAGCAGGAGGAAAAAATCATTTTTATCGATGCTTTCGCTTCCTGGTGTGGTCCATGCAAAAGAATGGCCAGCCAAACTTTCCCCGATCCCGAGGCAGGTAGTTTTTTCAATGCCAATTTTATCAACATGAAAATTGACATGGAAAAACCGGAAAACGAAGAATTTGCCGGGAAATACCCCGTTACTTCCTACCCGACCCTTATGTTCATCGACGCCACTGGCAAAGTTGTACTCAAGGATGTGGGCGCTAAAAACGTGGAACAACTCATTCAAACAGGCCAGAAAGCCCTGGGGAAAAGCGACAAATCGGTCGATTACGAGAAAAAATACAACGAAGGAAACCGCGACCCGCAGTTGATGTATGAATACGTCCGTGCACTCAATGCCGCCGGAAAATCCTCGCTCAAAATCACCAATGAATACCTGAATTCGCAAAAAGACCTGAGCTCTGAATTCAACCTGAAGTTTATTCTGGAAGGCGCCGTAGATGCTGACAGCCGGGTATTCGACCTGCTGATGAAATACAGAAAAGAAATTACCAAAGTGACGAGCGAGCAGGCTGTGGCTACCCGCATTGAAAAAGCCTGCCGCAACACGCTGCGCAAGGCCATCGAATTTAAAAACGAAACGCTGCTGTCCGAAACAAAGGCCAAGATGAAATCTGCCCTGCCAGACAAAGCCGACAATTTTGAGTACAACGCCGATATGGATTATTATCTGGCAACCAAAGACATCAAGCGCTACCTCAAAGCAGCCCAGTCGCTCCAGAAAAACGAAATCAAAAACAATTCCGCCCAACTGCACGACCTCGTGATCCGCATCACCCGCGCATTTCCCGAAGATGAAAATGTGCTCGACCAGGCGGAAAAATGGGCCAAATCGGCTGCTGAAAACGGCGGACTTCCCGAGTATTACATGACCCTGGCCAATGTATACAAGGCCCAGGACAAACCCGACAAGGCGCGTACGGCTGCTATCAAAGCAAAAGAACTGGTAGGCGACAAAGACCCGAATTTCAAAATGAAAATCGATTTCTTTATTGAGTCCTTGCAGGGCTGATTTACGCCCTTGTGTAGTTGTTGGGAAAGCGGAGGAAACGGATTTGTCCGAATTTTTTGAACACCCTACGCTTTGTGTCCATTGTGCCCTCCGTGGTTAAATATTGAACCACGGAGGGCACAATGCGTAGAGTGTGCCTGATTTTTCGAAACGTGTTTTTTTAAAATCCGGTTTCATCCGTTAACCAATCCCTCTAAGCCTGCACCTACAACCCATCCTTCTTCTTCCAGAAACGCAATTTTTGCTTCAACTGATCCAGTACCGGTTTTCCCAGTAGCATGGCTGAGGTGGCAAACAGCCCTTTACCGGTAATCATGGCAGCCGCCATGCCCACGGTCATTTTTTTAACAGGGATATCGAAAAACGGGAAGGAATAAACAAGAACGGTGCAGCAAAGCGACAGGCCCAGCGTAAACCAGCCGAGCGAAGTTTTCCAGTTCATAAGAGGGTTATTTTTTCAATGCAAAAGTGTGGTGTTGAGCAGTTTAGTACTGAATGTTTACCTGGTCAATAACATCGCCCGGCAGTATTTGTTGTACTACTTCCATGCCAGATTTTACCCGACCGAAAATGGTATAGTTCCCATCGAGTTGTGGCGTGGGCGAATGCGTGATAAAAAACTGGGTTCCTTCGGTATCAGGCCCGGCAGAGGCCATGCCCAGATACCCTTCCTTGTCATACCAGGCAAGCCCGATTTCCGAGCGAATCGTGTAATCGAGCGCGCCATATCCATCGCCGCGCGGACAGCCGCCTTGCACCACGAAATTGGGTACTACGCGGTGGAATGCCTTTTCATTAAAAAAGCCGGTACCGGCGAGTTCCAGAAAATTAGCCACAGAGCCCGGCGCCCATTCCGGATAAAGTTCCAGCACGATTTTGCCTTTGGCTGTTTCCAGGGTTACGGTGGTTTCATGCGTCACCACTTTCATACGTTCCCAGTTGATCGGGTGGTTCCATTGGGGTTTGAAGGGCGGTGGCGCCGGGCGACCTTCAAACCAGGCCACCGTTTCGTCCAATGCGGCATAGGCTTCCACGTCGCGCGGCATTTTCAGTTTGCCCAAGGCTGCTTTGAAATCGTCGATACGCGCCGTATCGCGCAGTGTTTTGTAGTTCAACGCTTCGGTGCGCAAGCCGCCTATACCTGCTGCAATCATACCGGCATCGCCCGAAGCAATAATTTCCCGCATGTAATAATACAACTCGCGCCGAACACCTTTGGACGCCTCACCGTAAAAGGCATAAAAGTTGGGCTTTTTCATGATGGTCTGTAAAGCCTCCGCAGCGCCGGATTTGACGGCCGGGTGCGCATCATTAAAACCTTTATCGTGAATCCAGCGATAGTTCCAGCCAAATTCGGCCAGCGCCGTGAGACATGCCGCCCGTTCGTACGGGTTTTTGCTTTGCTGAAAAATATCCTTGAGCCGGTAATTCACAAAGTCCTTCGACTGTGGTTCGGTTTTTCCCGAAAGAAATTTATTGGAAGCCTGCAGGAGTAAAATTTGCGACAGCACCGGAATATTCACATTGCCCATATTGCCCGGAATACGCCAGTAAAAATCGCCGTCTTTTACCTGTCCGTTGTTGACAAAAAAAGTGGCGGCCGTGCGGCTCACATGCGCGTTGGGATCGGCTACATAGGGTGTGACAAGCGTCCGCACCGTATCGTATTGAAATTTTGACAACGCATTGATAATGTTGCACTTGACGCGCCAGTCCTGCTCCGAACGGATCACCTTGGAAAGGATGGCAAATGCCGGTTGTGTGGCCGATTTTCCCAGCGCTGTTGCCAGTGCCATACGAATATCGGGAAAACTGTTGGCCCTGACGAAAGCGGCAGCCATCTGAACGGCCTGCGCACTATCGAGGGCCGCATCTTTTGCCGACGCCAGGTATTGTGCTGCCATCAGGCGCGCAGGGGCCGGGATGCGTTCGTTGGCTACATAAGCCACCATTTGCACCGTAGCGGCCGGGTCGGTGATGTTGCGATGGCCGAAACGATAAATGGCGCGGCACTGGCCTTCCAGCAACAGGGTGTCGGAAGGTTGATAGGTGCGCACACTGGCCATATTTTTCAAACTGGGCAAGGTACCGCATTTGCCGATGGCTTCCAGGATGACCGCATTCAGGCGCTGGTGCTGAGAGAGCGAATCGGTGGCCACGAATGCCTGCGTGAGCGGTTTTTCAGCACGCACATGGCCAATTTGCCCCAAAGAAAAGGCTGCGGCAATGCGCACATCTTCCACAGCATCCTTCAGCAGTGGGGTCAGGGCATCTATCGCATTGCTATCGCGGATGGAGGCGAATGACAAGGCAGCCAGGTAGCGCAACGTAGCGTTTTTATCGCTCAGGTACTGGCGCAGGCTGTCAACCTTGCGCTGGTCGCGCAGGTTGTACAGTTTTTGCACCTGTGCATTGCGCAAATCGATGTTGACAACGCCTTTTTTCTCTTCCGTTTCCGCCGATTCAGGCGGCGTACAGGCAAATTGAAACAACAGCAGGCACCAAAGAGCCGGTGCAACAATTTTTATAAAACGGGCAGGATGAAAAGGCATGGGTTTTTGTGTGTTTTTTTTGTGTTTTGGTGTTTTTGTGTTTTGGTGGGCTTCGCTCCTGGTATTTGAATAAGGTAAGCCCATTTTCAGATGCCAAGAGCGAAGCCCTTCAAAACACTAAAACACCAAAACACAAATTTAATTTAAAAATCAGACGTAATCAGCAAATCAAGGCTGGTGCTGCGCAACTGGAAGCGTTCGCCGAGGTAGGCATTCGTGAGCGAACCTTTGTAGGTGTACACCCCGTTTCGCAGGCCTGAATGCGCAATAATCAGCGGTATCACACCGCCTGCCTCTGCTTTCAGTAGCAGTGAAGTAAGGATATTGCTGATGGCATTGGAGGCCGTCCGGGCTACCCGCGAAGGCATATTGGGTACGCAGTAATGGATGACGCCATGTTTTTCAAAAGTGGGTTTGTCGTGCGTACAAGCCTGCGAAGTTTCAAAACAACCTCCTTGGTCGATACTTACATCCACAATGACCGAACCCGGTTTCATACGCTGCACGATGTCGTCCGAAACAATCATGGGCGTGTTGGCATGCGCAGAGTGTACGGCTCCAATGGCTACGTCGGCGGTCAGCAATTGTTCTTTCAGGTGTACCGGATTGATCACCGAAGTGTGCAATTGTCGGCCTACCTGGCGTTGCAGGTTCATGAGTTCGTACACGTTGTCGTCGAAAATACGCACCTCCGCGCCGAGTCCCAGGGCCGTACGGGTGGCAAATTCAGCCACTACGCCTGCGCCGAGGATAATCACTTTGGCAGGCGGCACCCCCGCGATGCCTCCCAGCAATACGCCTTGTCCGCCGCGTGCCGTGGCCAGCAGTTCGGAAGCGATCAGGATGGCGCTGATGCCTGAAATTTCGCTCATGGCATTCACGATCGGGAAAACGCCCGTCTCGTCGTCGCGGATATATTCCATGGCCAGGGCAATGACCCGGCGTTTTTGCAAACGGGTGATGTATTCGGCATCCAGCAAGGGCAGGTGAATCGGCGAAATCACCACCTGATTGGGGCGCATCATTTCTATTTCGGCCAGGGTAGGCGGCGCCACTTTCAACAAGATATCGGCTTTGAACACTTCTTCGGTGCTCTGTGTTATTTGCGCGCCGGCTTCCGAGTAGTCGTGGTCGCTGAATTTGGCCTTTTCTCCCGCACCTGCTTCTACGACGACTTTATGACCATGCGCCACCAGCGATACGACCGAATGCGGCACCAGTGCCACCCGGTTTTCCTGCAGGGTGGTTTCTTTGGGGATGCCGATAAAAAGTCGCTGGTGCTTGGGCTGTACGTCCAGCATTTCTGTTTGGGTACGGGGTACGGATAAGGTTTCCATATGTCAAGTTGGAAAAAGGCAGGGATTACAAAATTAGAATGCGGCGGGATGTTTCTCCCAATATCTCGATGTTAATTTTTGCCGCGTCGGGTGGCAACATGGATTCTACTATTTGCGGCCACTCGATCACGCAGTACCAGGGGTCGTACAGCATATCTTCCAGTCCGATGTCGAACGCTTCGGAAGCATTGCGCAGCCGATACAGGTCGAGGTGGTGAAAAAACGCCTCCTGGTCGTCCGGCAATGCATATCGATACTGATTCACCAACGAAAATGTGGGGCTGGCAGTATTGCCCTGCACACCCAGGTATTCACAAAATGCCTTCACAAATGTGGTTTTCCCTGCCCCCATTTCTCCATACAAGGCAATTTTCCGACGCCCTTGCAGCCCTTCGAGTACGGCTGGAATGACGGACGATAATTCGGATGGATGGTTTACTTCTATTTGCATGAACATCCTTTTTAAAAGCGCGGCAAAAGTACGGCCGTAAAGACCGAATTTCGCACTTCTTTTTTGTGTTGTACCACCACACTTTTTGCACTTAAAACCGCATGTTGTATTCAATTCAAGATATTGCGCAAATAATTCAGGCCCAATGGCTGCAGTCATCCAATCCGGAAGCAGGCATTGAACACTTGTTGTTCGACAGCCGGCAGGTGGCGGCGCCCGACCGATCGCTGTTTTTTGCACTTGCAGGCGAACGGCAGGACGGACATCGATACCTCGCTGACCTATACAAGGCAGGGGTGCGCCATTTTGTGGTGAGCAAACCGGTGCAGGTTTCCGATTTTCCGAATGCCAATATCTTGCTGGTTTCCGATACGCTTCGTGCGCTTCAGGCGCTGGCGCAGCAGCACCGCAAGCAGTTTCATATTCCTGTAGTGGCCATCACCGGCAGCAACGGCAAAACGGTGGTGAAGGAATGGCTCTGGCAACTTCTTAGCCCCGATTTTCACATCGTACGAAGCCCCAAAAGTTACAATTCCCAGATCGGCGTTCCCTTGTCTGTCTGGCAAATGCGCCCCGAACACACCCTGGCGCTGTTCGAAGCGGGCATTTCCAAACCCGGTGAAATGCAACATTTGGCAGGTATTATCCAGCCTGAAATCGGCGTTTTTACCAATATCGGCCCGGCGCACCGCGAAGGATTCCGCAACGACGAAGAAAAAATACGGGAAAAAATGCGCCTGTTCGACAGCGCGCGGGTGCTGGTGGTTTGTGCCGATCAGCCCGCCGTACTGGCCGAAGCGCAGGTGTGGCAACGGGCGCAGGAGGGCCGCCAGTTGTTCACCTGGTCGACAAGCGGGCAAGCCGCCGATGTGCAGGTTATTGGTATTCAGCCTGTTGCAGATGGTTTTTTGCAAATACGGGCGGCATTTCGGCAAATGATCGAACTGGGCGTGGTGGAAATTCCATTTTCCGATCCGGCCTCGCTCGAAAACGCTATCCATTGCTGGGCAGTAATGCACCTGCTGGGTGTACCGCAAAAAAGCATCGCCGAACGCATGCGCCGCCTCGAACCGGTGGAAATGCGCCTCGAACTGAAATCGGGTATTCGCCACTGCACGCTGGTCAACGACTTTTACAACAACGACCTGGCGTCGCTGCGCATCGCCCTGCAATTTGCCCGCCACCAGGCCCGAACCGGAAAATTTACACTGATCCTGTCCGACATCCTGCAAAGCGGCCTGTCTTCCAACGATTTATGGGCTGAGGTGGCCGATTCCATCCGTTTGCAGGGTGTGAGCCGGCTGATCGGCATTGGCGCCGATATTTCGGCCATTCGGGAACATTTGGGCGCAGGTTTCGATGCGGCTTTTTACCCGGATACGACAACTTTTTTGCAAAATATTGCCGTACACGATTTTCACGACGAACTGATTCTGCTGAAAGGCGCCCGCCCTTTCGAGTTCGAACGCATTGCCCGCCGACTGGAACAAAAAGCCCACAAAACCCTGCTGGAAGTCAACCTTACCGCCATGGTACACAACCTGAATGCCTACCAGCGCCTGCTGAAACCCGGCACACGCACTATGGCTATGGTAAAAGCGGCGGGTTATGGCTCCGGCTCGTCGGAAGTGGCGAAAATGCTGGAATTTCATCGCATCGACTACCTCGGCGTGGCCTATGCCGACGAGGGCATCGAACTGCGGCATTCAGGCGTCAACCTGCCGATTCTGGTGCTCAACCCCGAACCCGCCAGTTTCGACGCCATGTACCGCTTCCGGCTCGAACCCGAAGTGTACAGCCTGCCCATGCTCGACGAATTGATACACTATGCAGGGAAGGACAAAAACCTGTCGATCCACCTGAAAATGGACACCGGCATGCATCGCCTCGGTTTTGAGGCCGAAGACATCTCCGAACTGACCACTCGATTGCTGGAATACCCCAATCTGCGCGTCCAAACCATTTTTTCGCACCTGTCGGCCAGCGACGCCACGCAACACGATGCTTTCACGCACCGGCAGGCGGCCACTTTCCGCGCCCTGTCGGATCAGGTGGGCGCCGTGCTGGGCTACATGCCCGTTCGGCATATCTGCAACACGGGCGGTATCGTGCGTTTCCCGGAATACCATTTCGATATGGTGCGGCTGGGCATCGGGCTGTATGGCATCGACAGCGCCGGCCTGCAGGATCAACTGCGCGTGGTGAATACGCTGAAAGCCACCATCAGCCAGATCAAGGAAATTCCGCCCGGCGATACCGTGGGTTACAACCGCAACAGCGGCCCCCTCGCCCACCCTACGCGCATCGCTACCATCAGCATCGGTTATGCCGACGGCTTTTTGCGGCTGGCAGGTGGCGGGCGCTACTCGGTGCTGGTGCGCGGCGAACGGGCGCCTACCATCGGCAATGTGTGCATGGATATGACCATGGTCGACATCACCCATATCGAGGCCGCGCGGGAAGGTGATGAGGTCGTGATTTTTGGTGAAAACCCGCCGGTGCAGGAACTGTCTGCCTGCCTGCAAACGATTCCTTATGAGGTGTTTACAAATATTTCGGAACGGGTGAAACGGGTGTATTGGCAAGAATAAAAGTCGTCAGTCCTGAGTCGACAGTCGACAGTCCTGCGCTTTTAGGTGCGAGGATGGTCGGGATGAGGCTACTGGATGTACTCTTTGAAAAAATGATATGGGTTTGTGGAATTATCTCTACTTTTGCGGCGTTCTCAAAACAACTTTGGAACAAGGGCTTGTAGCTCAGGTGGTTAGAGCGGCTGACTCATAATCAGATGGTCGCGGGTTCAATTCCTGCCAGGCCCACCTTGAAAATCAAAGCGTTGCGCGGATGATTCCACGCAACGCTTTTTATTTGTGGATACATTTTGCAAACACATCCATTCCGCCTCATCAGACTCCCCACCCTTTACCCTTGTGAGTTCGGCGGTTCAGCGGTAAATGGCTGCATGTATTTCCGGTTGCCGGTCGCCTTATACAACGCATTGGCCACCGCCGCGAAAACGGGTGGGAAAGGAGGTTCGCCCAAACCTGTCGGATCTATATCATTTTGAACGAAATGTACGTCTATGCTCTTCGGTGCCTCGTGGTGGCGAATGATGCGGTAATTATGAAAATTACTTTGTTCGGCGGCCCCGTCCTGATGGGTTAAGGCGCCATACAATGCGTTTCCGATCCCGTCGACCACGGCGCCTTGCACCATATTCGTGGCGGCATCCGGATTTACCACAATGCCACAGTCCATGGCACTCGTTACGTGTTCCACATACGGTTCTCCGTCTCGTATCACCATATCCACCACGTGGCCTGCATAGGAGTTGTGGCAGAAATAGGCGGCAACACCTCGTTTTTTGTCGCGATGTTCCGGTTTACCCCAGCCGGATTTTTCTTTCAAGAGTTCCAGCACACCTGCATACCTGTCTGCGTCGTATTCATTGTTCTTGCCAACAGGATTTGTTTTGGCGCGTTGAAGCAATTCCAGGCGAAAATCTATCGGGTCTTTGCCCATGGCTTCCGCTACTTCATCGAGGAACGATTGTTCGGCGGCGGCATTAAAATTGGAGCGGGGCGCACGGAAAGCGCCAATGGTGATATTGGATGGAACTTCCCATCCTTCTGCCAGGTAATTGTCCACCGCCCCCGCAGGAAAACGATTGGCATGTATGGGGTGTTCCGGAATACCGCCGCCTCTTACATGAAAAGCGATCAGGTTTTTATCCGCATCCAGTGCGGCACGATACGTGGCCGTGTACATGGGACGATAGATGCCGTAGGTCATATCGTCTTCGCGGGTGTAAATGAGTTTGACCGGCGATTTTATTTTTTTGGAAATCAGCGCCGCTTCCGTGATAAAATGCCCGTACGCCCTGCGACCGAAGCCACCACCCATGCGTGTCATTTGAATCTCGATTTTTTCGGGAGGCAGGTTCAATATTTTGGAAAGGGAGGGCTCTATCCAGCCGGGGCCTTGCAGCGGGCCTACCAGCAGCGCCTTCTCGTCGGTAACATGGGCGAAAAAATTCATTGGTTCCATGCAGTTGTGGGCCAGGAATGGCGCATGGTAGGTGCGTTCGATCACCTGCGCGGCATTTTTAAAAGCCGTTTCCGGGTCGCCGTCTTTTCTCAACTCCTTTACTTCTCCTTTTGCACGCTCAGCCATTTTTTTGAGGTGCTCACTCGTACTTTCCAGTCCGGCAGGTACGACCACCTCTCTTTTGTCACCTCTCCATCCGACGACGGTTTCTTTGGTTTCGCTGATCGGCTCCCATTCTGTTTTTAGTTTTTTACGCGCGCTCATCACCTCCCAGGTGGAGTTGCCCACTACCACCAGCAAATCGTTGAAGGTCCGAGTGTCGAAACCTGCCTGCAAATAATCTTCCGGGTATAACTTCAGGCTAAAAACATCGACAATGCCCGGCATTTTGAGCGTTTGTGTGGCATCGAAAGATTTGAGTTTCAATCCGAAGGCCGGCGGATGCTCAATCATGGCGAATTTCATGCCTTCCTGGTAATAATCCAGCCCAAAAAGCGGTTTGCCGGTCACTATTTTAGAGCCTTCCGCGTTCTTTTTCGACTTTCTGACAATGGTAAAATCTTTGGCAGATTTCAACTTGACGTCTTTCGGAACGGCAATAGCAGCTGCTGCGCTTGCCATTTCGCCGTAGGTAGCCGTCTTCCCGCCTGGGTGAGACAATACCCCTTCTTTGGTGGTGATTTCACCGGCCGGAATACCCCAGGTCTGCGCAGCGGCTTCAACCAACATTTGTCTTGCCGAGGCCCCGGCATTCCGCAACGGCGCCCAGTACATTCTGACCGAATTGCTACCGCCTGTAAATTGCGGGCCCAGTTTCACATTGTCGTGCGGCCCCATTTCAACCACCACATTTTTCCAGTCCACGTCCAGTTCTTCCGCTACAATCATCGGTAGCGAAGTCATTACGTTTTGCCCAAATTCGGGGTTCGGGCAAAAGATTTTGATCATATTATCGGGCGTAATCTGAATGTATCCATTCAATTGACTGCCTTGTTCGGCCACATTCAGTTCGGCCATTTTGTCCATTGGCTTCAACGCGGACAGCCAGGAAAAACGAAGCATCAAACCGCCGCCCATCAGTGCGGAGGCTTTTAAAAAAGTACGGCGGTTCATGCCGCCACCTTCGTTTCCCAGATCGACGGCAAGGGGGTGGTCGGCGTCAGAATGTATGTTTTTATTTTTCATGATTTTTCAAACGTTCATTTTTGGAACATGCTCTTATTGGCCGCTTGCCGTTTTGATGGCTTCTTTTATTCTCAAATACGTGCCGCAACGGCAGATATTTCCGCTCATGAAGGTTTCAATTTCTTCATCTGTAGGGTTCGGGGTGGTTTTGAGCAGTGCCGCCGCACTCATAATCTGGCCCGACTGACAGTAGCCGCATTGTGCCACGTCGTGCTCCAGCCAGGCTTTTTGAACCGGGTGATCGCCTTGTTCGGACAAACCTTCGATGGTGGTGATTTCGGATTTTCCGACAGACGAAACGGGCGTCACGCAGGAACGGGTAGCGGCTCCGTTGAGATGCACGGTACAGGCGCCGCATAAAGCCATGCCACAGCCGTATTTGGTGCCTGGCAAATGGAGATGGTCGCGCAAGACCCACAACAGTGGTGTTGCCGAGTCGACATCCACTTTGAAGGTTTTGCCGTTGACTTTTAACGTGTATTTTGCCATATTGTCGACGTTTTTAAATGTAAAATAAACGAATATATCTTACCTGGACAAATGTAGAAACCGTCTGCCCTTGCCATGTCGCTGTTACTTTTCGCGTCTGTCCAGTTTTTTGACCATACAAAGGTGCGGGAGAAATGATTTCTCCGGGTTATACGGATTACCGTTTTATCTACCAATATTCCTGATTTAGAACGACAAACTCCTCATCCGATGGGCACTGGGCAATTCCTGTCAGGCCCAATATGAGACATCCCGAATTTTGGTTCGGAATTTTTCTTGCCCAAACTGATCGCGTAGAGTATTTTCCCGCAGATTTCCCGTAGAGTAATTTCCCGCAGAACTCGCAGATTTACCCGCAGAACTCGCAGAACGTAGAGTACACCGTGTACTCAATATGAAGAAGTTAGGTGTACTCTACGTTCTGCGAGTTCTGCGGGAAATTACTCTACGGGAAATCTACAGGAAACAAGTTCCAAAAAATAAGATCCCGAACCCTGGCTTTGGCCAAAATTCGGGATGTCTCCTGTTTCAACAGCGCATTCGGTTCAATTCTTCGCCTTAAAGTCGTATTTCAGTCCCCAGTACTCCTTCAGCACCATTTTCACCGAACCTACCGACACGGGCGATTCGATGAGCACCGGAATACGGTTCTGGTCGTCGGACACCCACACGGTCATTTTCGCGTCGTCCTTGAACACGTTACCAGCAATGAGCGTAGGCTGGAACTTGAGGGTATTGTATTTGCCCATATTGTGCACTTTCTTGCGCTCCTTGCCCATGTATTTCATTTTCAGGGGAAACTCCTCCTTGTCCATGAACACGCGGAACGGGATGGTATAACCGGCCTGCTGGCTGGCAAAGTCGTAATTGCGCAGGTTGTACAGGCTCGACAGCACATCGTGCACGCAGTCCTGCACATTGTGCTCCGTTTTGGTTTCGGCGGCGCCACGGTGGTCGGCGCGTATAACCGTCATCTTGCGGGCGGCCTGGTTGAAGGCGATTTTTTCAAAAATATGGTAATCGCCCTCATTCACGCTGCGCTCCGAATAATTGGGCAGCAGAGTATTTTTGTCTACCCAGGAATCGTAGTCGTCTTTCACGGTGTAAAACCACTCGTATGAATCGTAGGTTTCTCCGCGCGCCGAGTAGTGATACTGGTTGCCTTCGTCATACACACGGAAGGTGACCTCGCCAGCGGCCAGCCATACGAAGTTCCAGTTGTAGTATATCTTGTAGGTGAGTTTCTCGTTGTGCTGGAACGTATTGTTCGAGTTGCTGCACGGCTCTACGTTTTCGGCTATTTGTTCTTCCACGAACTGGTGTCCGGGAACTGTAAATGCCATGGAAAGCAGGGTGGCGCAAAACAAGACTATCTTAGTCGTCTTCATATCCAAGAGTTTTGGTGATGTTGACGTGAAACAGTGAAAAAGTACCAACTAACGCAGGCAAAATCAGGTTTATTATCCAGAGAATAAAGGTGGCTGCCAGGCTGCCAAGTTCATTGCCGCCAAAAAACGACCAGACAAAAACAGCCAGGTTGCCGCGTACCATCAAACCCGCTACTGCTGGTAGCGGCACGATGGTTTGCAGCAGGTAAATAGTAGCCACACCTGCATAGGCGCCCCAAAAGCCCGCCTGAATGGAGAAAAAGTGCAACAAAAGCACGTATTGTGTGGAATAAATAGCATATCGGACAGTCGACCATAACAGCAGCAACAGCAGATCGCGGCGGCGAAACTGCTCCAGCAAAGCCACATCGCGCAGGTAAGGTTTCAGCCTCCGGAGCCAGGGAATGCGCCGCGCAATGGGCACAATCTGACGGATGTTAAAGAATATGTAATACAGTATTCCAAGTCCGAGCAATGCAAAGGTCGTCACTGTTTGCACATCCGATTCGGTCCAGTTCAAAAATGCGCTGGCAAACCACAAGCCGCCCAACACGCCGCCGGTGAGCAAAATCAGGTATTGTGCAACACCTCCCACCGCATTCACCAGCAAGGATTTCCAGTGATTTTCAGGGCGCACAAACAGCAAGCGCCCGGCGTATTCGCCCATTCTGTTGGGGGTAAAAAGGGCAAAACTGATACCGGAAAGCACCGCATAGTAAGCGCGGGACAGAGAAAGTGGTTCGTAAGACCGTAAAAAAGGTTGCCATTTCAGGGTTTCAAAAAGCCAGTTGAATGGCATCAGCAGCAGCACTGCCGCCAGGAGGACCCAATTGGCTGTGCTGAATTGTTGTACAAAAACTTCGTACAGGGTAGCCAGGTTTTTTCTCGATTCCAGTTCGAAGTACAAGGCTACGGCGAGGGCCAGAAACAGCCCGATTCTAAAAACAAGGTTGAGGTGTTTTTTGGGAAAAAGCCGCCTTCGGGCGGCGGCGATAACCGAAGACTGGGTAGGCATGTATGTAGGAGGGGGATTGCCGGTTTGCAGACTTTTTTTTGCCGGACAAACCGGGCATAAAGAAAAGATGGGCAACCCTCCACCGGAGAATTGCCCATCGGTTGATGTTCTTTATAGAAACCGATTCTTAGAAACCGGCATCTTTGTTGCCTTTGAAAGTGCCTTTGCCGGCTTCTTTACCTTCCGGGCGAGCCATTTCAGTCTGGTCTTTAGCCACCATGAATTCAACGCGGCGGTTGCTGCTGCTGGAACCGGCTACCGGAATCAGCGGCGAGCCTTCACCTACCCAGTTGAGGATCAGGCGCTCGCGAGCGATACCATGTTGCGAAACCAGGAATTCGATAGCGGATTTGGCGCGGTTGTAAGACAATACGTTGTTGTATTTTTCAGAACCGCGGCTGTCGGTGTGACCAACTACCACTACTTTGATCTCCGGATTTTGCTTCATAACAGAGGCTACCTGATAGATTTTTTCGTACTCGCTGTAACGAACTGTGTAGTTGTTATCGCTGAAGTAGATCATCGGCAGGAACCAGTTGCTCAGGCCAGGCTGCGTCGGCAGTTTGAAGTTTTTCAGTTTTGCGTCGACGATGTCGTTCACCTGCTGTTCGGTGGTGTATTTCGGCAGACCTTGTGCTACACCATCCATGTTAACAGAGTAACCTGGAGGAGAGTAAGGTTCTTTGTCTTTGTAGTCGGCTACTTTGTCGCCATCGCTGTCGAGGGTTACACCTTTCGAGTCAACGCGGGCACCAGCCGGGCTGTTGTCTTCGTCGTCGATGGCATCGATGATACCGTCGCCGTCTGTGTCGGTCGGATCGTAGATCGGGCGTGCTTCCAGTGCAGCGATAGCGTCAGATACTTGCGCCAGCGGGTTGCTCCAGTACAGTGGTTCAACTTTAGCCATACCGTCTTTCGTTTTGCCGCCGAGGTTGAAGTTCAGGCGAACGTTGGGGTAGTGCCAGTTGTCGCGGTAAGTCGTCTGGTTGTTGTTGATGTTGGCTTCAGCATCGAGGCGGTCTGCTTCGCGGCCGAAAACCGTTGCAACGGTGTACTCAATAGCGAAGTTGAATTTCGGAGATACACGGAAACCGATGCCGCCACCGAAGTCAACATAAGGCACTGTAGCGCTGATGTCGCCGTTACCAGGAGCAGTAGCACCCTGAACCAGGATGTTTTCGTAGTCTACTTTGAAGTTGGAAGCACCGATACCTGCAAAGCCATTGAGCAGAATTTTGCGCATGGGTTTGTCGAAGCGGATGTTGTTCAAAGCGGCTACCAATTGAGCGCCGCCACCGATCCAGGTGGTTTTGGAAGTACGGGTGTCGTTGGTACCACCGCCTTCGTTTTTAGCCTGACCGAACATACCGTTGGCACGGATAGAGAAGATATGGTCAATCGATTTGCGCACGTGCAGACCGCCACCGAAACCGAGTTTGGAATCGAGGTCGCCAGCAACAAAAGGCAAACCGACGTGAACGCCAAGTTCCCATTGGTCCTTAGGGGTAAAAGAGCGGTATGTGCCGCCACCGGTTGTAACCTCTCCTGGTGTCTGCGCATTAATCCCTATATACGCAGCGACGAAGAGTAATACTAATGTTAATTTTCTAACCGTCATAGGGTTGTAGAATTTGAATGAGTGAATGTGTTAACAGCTTGAGGTCAAGCGATGTGTTGTTTTGACAAGTTACCTGAAAACGGCGGGATTTGTTGGAAAAGAAAAGCGGATTAAAATGAAAAATGTTTAAATTCCAAGTTTTTTTAGGGCCAAATATAAGGCGCTCGATGAAATTTTATTTGGCGCAGTATTATTTTTTCTAACATCTTCGAGAGATTGGCGTATTGTAGCGGACGTATCTCCGAAAATTGCGGCGTCTGTCATGCGCGCGTCCGGCTGCATCAGGTATGCAAAAACCCGTGCCATACCGCAGTTTGCAATAAAATCGGGGATAACACCGGTATGCTCGTCTGCATACTTGGCTGTCGGCCCGAAAAACACCTCATCGTCGATAAACGGCACATTCGCGCCACAGGCAATTACTTCCACACCACCTGCTAAAAGACTGTCAACTTGTGCACGCGTCACTAATTTGGACGCCGCACCCGGAATAAAAATATCGGCGCCCAGTTCCCAAATGCGTTGATTTGCCTCTTCAAATGGCATCAAATTACTTCCTGCAAGTTTGTTGCCATTTTTGTTAATAAACAAATTTTTTACCTCAGAAAGGGTAAATCCTTCCTCAGAAATCAACGCTCCATCGCGGTCAATTATCCCCAATATGCGCACACCTTGCTTGGCTAAGTAACAGGCAGCAGCCGATGCCACGTTGCCCCAGCCCTGGATAATGGCCGTTTTGCCCGCGGGTGTGCACTGGTGGTACAGGTCGTAAAAATGGCGTACCGATTCGGCCACGCCGTATCCGGTGATCAAGTCGGCCACGGCATATTTGTCCGGACCGCCTTCGGGCACGTATTCGGTATCTTCTACAATTTTGGTGCAGCCGTAGCGCAGTTGGCCGATCAGGTTGATCTGCTGCCCTTCCGAAGGGTGCAGGTGGCCACGCACGATGCCTTCCTGCGGGTGCCAGAGCCCAATCGCTTCGGTAATGGGCACTACATCCTTGATCTCGTCTACATTGAGGTCGCCGCCGGTGCCATAGTAATTTTTCAGCAGCGGCAACACGGCCCGGTACCAGCGCTCCAGTACCCCCCAGCGATCGGGATGGTGGGGATCGAAATCGATGCCGCTTTTTGCGCCGCCGATGGCCGGCCCGCAAACGCTGAATTTGATTTCCATGACCTTGGCCAGCGAAACAACTTCTTCTTTCGTCAGGCCCTTGCGCATACGCGTGCCGCCGCCTGCAGCACCGTTTCGAAGCGAATTAATAACAACCCAGCCCCGCGCATCGGTCTCGCTGTCGTTCCATTCAAAAACGATTTCGGGCTTTTTATCCCTGTATTTGGTTAGTAAATCATCCATTACTGCAAAATTTGGTGTGGTGTAGGCAAAAACGGCGCAAAAGTAGAAAAAAACAAGGCCAAAAAACAGTTTTGAAAACTTCCCTACTTTTGGCCGTTCAGCGGAACACGCGTGTTTCGCCATTCCAAACGATCCAACCAACGCACAAACCTCTTTCCCATGCTGCAAAACTGGCTCAAAGCGCTGCCCGCCTCTTTTTTCAAATGGGCCGATAACTTGCCCGAAGATCGGCTGGGCCGACACCTTGTGCCGTACAAGAGCGAACTTCCCGACCTCAAAAAAGTGAAAGTGGTACTCATCGGCGTAGGCGAAAAAGAGTCGAACGCCGTACGCGAGTCCTTGTACCGCACTGCCTGGAATTTTCCTGCAAACGAAATTGCCGACCTCGGCAACCTGCGCAAGGCTGATTCGGCGCAATTGATTCCCGTAGTACACGAACTGCTGAGTGGCAAGGTCACGCCTGTTATTCTGGCCGCACCGGATGCTATGGCACGTGCTCAGTTTCTGGGTTATCAGGATGCCAAAGCGCTGGTCAACCTCGCAGTTGTCGACGAGCGTGGCCGGTTCGGCCATCCCGACGAGGTGTACACCAATTTGCTGACGCCCCGCCATCCACTCCTGTTTCATTTTGCTGCTATTGGTATTCAGGTACACCAGACAGCGCCTGCACAATTTGATTTTCTGAGTAAAAACTACTTCGATGTCGTCCGGCTGGGCAAATCGAGGGCGGCGATCGAAGAAACGGAACCGGTGCTGCGCGACGCCGATTTGCTGTCTTTCCACCTCGGGGCGCTCAAACAGGCCGATGCGCCGGGCGTATCTGCGCCTTCGCCTTCCGGGTATTTTGCCGAAGAAGCCTGCCAACTGTGCCGCTACGCGGGCATGAGCGACAAACTCACTTCTTTTGGGATGTATGGTTACGACCTTGCCCGCGACCGCGACGGGCAAACGGCCCAGGTGAGCGCTCAAATGACCTGGTACTTCCTCGATGGTTTTTTTAACCGGAAAAAAGACTACCCGGTTTCTACGGCCGGACTCACAGAATACGTGGTCGATTTCAGGCAGTTGCACTACCAGTTGACTTTCTGGAAAAGTGTAAAAACCGGCCGCTGGTGGATGCAGGTGCCTGTGCCTACCCGTAAAAAGCACGAACGGCACCGACTCATTCCCTGCTCTTTTCTGGATTATCAGGCTGCCTGCCGCGAAGAATTGCCCGAACGGCTGATGCAGGCGCTGCACCGTTTCGGGTGAGCAATTATCGACCAAAAGTTTTCCACAAAGCCACCTGATTTCCTACGATTTGTTTTAAATTTGCCGGCATGATACCTGCGGCTGCACTATGCAGCATTTAACTCCTTCCCATGCCACAATTCGCACACCTCCACTGCCATACCCAGTACTCGTTGCTCGACGGAGCGGCCAGTATTCCTTCGCTTTTTAAAAAAGCGGCTGCCGATGGTATGAAAGCCATTGCCATTACCGACCACGGCAATATGTTCGGCGCGTTTCAGTTTGTGGCAGAAGCCGCCAAACACGAAGGGGTGAAACCTATTGTGGGCTGCGAATTTTATGTGGTGCAGGATCGGCACCGGCGCAACTTCACCAAGGAAGACCGAGACAAACGCTACCACCAGTTGTTTCTGGCTAAAAACCCGGAAGGGTATAAAAACCTGGTAAAACTGTGTTCGCTCGGATACATAGAAGGATTGTACGGCAAATACCCGCGTATCGACAAGGAACTGATCCTGCAATACCACGAAGGCCTCATCGCTACCACCTGCTGTATCGGCGCCATGGTGCCCCAGGCCATTTTGAGGAAAGGCGAGGAGGAAGCAAAAAAAGAATTTGAATGGTGGCTCGATCTCTTTGGCGAAGACTACTACATCGAAGTGCAGCGCCACCAGATGGCCGAACAGGACAAGGTGAACGAAGTGCTGCTGCGCTGGGCACAGGAGTACAATGTGAAAGTCATTTGTACCAATGACTCCCACTACGTCGACCAGAAAGACTCCAATGCCCACGATATCCTGCTCTGCGTCAACACCGGCGAAAAACAGGCTACACCTGCCATACGCGAATTCGTGGAAGAAGGCACCGTGATGAAAGGCGGCCGTTTCGCTTTCTGGAACGACCAGTTTTATTTCAAAACGCAGGCTGAAATGGGCACCCTGTTCAAGGACGTTCCCTTCGCGCTCGACAACACAATGGAAATTGTGGACAAATGCGAGCACCTGAAACTAAAAAAGGACATCCTGCTGCCCAATTTCATCGTGCCGCAGGAATTTCACAGCCAGGATGATTACCTGCGCCACCTCACTTTCGAAGGCGCCAAAAAACGTTACAAAGACCTCACGCCCGAGGTGGAAGACCGCCTCAACTTCGAACTCAATACCATCAAAACCATGGGTTTTGCCGGCTACTTCCTGATTGTAGCCGACTTCATCAACCATGGCAAAGACATCGGCGTGTTCATCGGTCCTGGCCGCGGATCGGCCGCAGGGTCGGCCGTTGCCTATTGCATCGGTATCACCAACATCGACCCGATCAAGTACCAGTTGCTGTTCGAACGTTTTCTCAACCCCGACCGCAAATCCATGCCCGATATCGATACCGACTTCGACGACGAGGGTCGGCAGCGCGTAATCGATTACGTGGTCGAAAAATACGGCAAACAGCAGGTAGCCCAAATTGTGACTTACGGCACCATGGCGGCCAAAATGTCAATCAAAGACGTGGCCCGCGTACTCGACCTGCCGCTTGACCAGGCCAATGCGCTCGCCAAACTGGTACCTGAAAAACCCGGCATTTCGCTCAAACGGGTGCTTACCGCACCTCTGTCCGGTGAAAACTCCCTGGTCGAAAAGGAAAACCTCGTAAGCGAAGACATCGAAAACGCCAAACGGCTGCGCGAACACCTCGCCGCAGAAGACACACCCGAAGGCGCAGTCCTCAAGGAAGCCATGGTACTCGAAGGCTCGGTACGTGGCACCGGCATCCATGCGGCCGGTATCATCATCGCACCGAAAGACCTGACGGAAATCATTCCCGTAGCCACTTCCAAGGAAACGGAACTGCTAATTACACAGTACGAGGGCTCTATCATTGAGGACGCCGGCGTTATCAAAATGGACTTTCTGGGCCTCAAAACGCTCACGATCATCCGCGACGCCCTGGCCCTCATCGAGCAAAACCACGGCGTAAAAATCGATATCGACTCCATCCCGCTCGACGATAAAAAAACCTACGAACTCTATCAACGCGGCGAAACCAACGGCACCTTCCAGTTTGAAAGTGCGGGTATGCAAAAATACCTGCGCGACCTCAAACCCGACAAGTTCGACGACCTGATCGCTATGAACGCACTGTACAGGCCAGGGCCGCTGGAGTATATTCCTGATTTTATTGCCCGCAAACACGGCAGACAGGCGGTGACGTACGACTTGCCGGATATGGAGGAGTATTTGAAGGATACGTTCGGAATTTGTGTAACGGGCGACACGCTGGTTTTTGATGCGATTTCAGGCGCCCGGGTGAGGATTGATCAATTGAAAGATCGGGTAGGTGATTTCTATGTCCAAGGAGTCGATGAAGCCCTGAATCCACGAAAAGGGAAACTAAGTTACTGGGTTTGTAATGGGGAAAAAGAGGTGTTTAAGGTAAAACTGAAAAATGGGTCTTCCGCCAAAATGACTTCCAACCATCGCGTTTTGACAGAAAATGGATGGCGCGAACTTGGGCAACTGAAGCCTGGTGATAGAATTGCCATACCCAGAAAATTGGAAGCAGAATCGCCCAAAGCATTCGATCGAAACAAACTACGCGTGCTGGCCTATTTGTTGGCTGACGGTTCGCTCACTTCTTGTGGCCCTACAGCAGACTTTATATCAAAAGATCAGGTATTGATTGATGAGTATCAAAAGTGTCTCACTTCTTTTGAGCGAGTTCAATCCAGTATTTTGATGCAGGCAAGAGGTGTATCAAGAGTAATGGTAAAAGGAATTCATAAAACTCATTACCATGAACCGAACGCTCTTGTATCTGCTTTAAGGGAATGGGGGTTGAAGACAACTGCAGGAGGATGCTGGTCTGGCGATAAATTTGTTCCGGAGTTTGTGTTTGAATTGACGGACGAACTCATCGGCTTCTTCCTGGCTTCCTTGTGGGATTGCGACGGTCATGTGGGTGTGAAAATTTGCACATTCAAAACAATCTCTTCCAAACTGGCCAACGACGTTCAGACCTTACTCCTGCGCCTGGGTATCCACTCTACTACTTACGAAACAACCTACTACAACCACAGAAGGAACGAGGAAATTACGGCCTTTCAGGTATCTGTTTACAACCTGAAATCATTTGCAGAAAAAGTAAGTCCTCATCTCGTTTTAAAGAAAATGTCGGGGCGAAGCGCTTTTCAGGAAGAGGCAACCGATAGTGTTTCACGTTCAATCTTCTTTGAGGAACTGGAAGCAGCGTGGACTGGTTCGCAACGATCTCTGATGCAAGCACATGGTCTGAGCCGTCAGCATTTTAACACTTTAAACAAGTCTCGATCTCGAATCGCCAGCCATGTAGTGGCTCCTTTGACCAACAGTCTCGTACTACCTCAAACCCAACAGAACCTGAATGTTCGTTGGGAGGAAATAAGCGAGATTACCCCTGCTGGTATAGAACATGTTTACGATATCACTGTAGATGATATACACAACTTTGTAGGCAATAATATCATCCTGCACAATTGTGTCTATCAGGAACAGATCATGTTGCTTTCCCAAAAACTCGCAGGCTTTTCCAAAGGAGATGCCGACGTGCTGCGCAAAGCCATGGGTAAGAAACAGAAGGCTGTGCTCGACAAAATGAAGAGCCAGTTTATTGAAGGTGGCAAGACCCGAAACCACCCCGAAAAAACCCTGGAAAAAGTGTGGACCGACTGGGAAGCCTTCGCTTCCTATGCCTTCAACAAATCGCACTCTACCTGCTACGCCTTCGTGGCCTATCAAACGGCATACCTGAAAGCGCACTACCCTTCGGAATACATGGCTGCTACGCTCACGCACTCGCAGTCCAATATCGATAAAATTACCTTCTTCCTCGAAGAGTGCAAGCGCATGGGCCTGCCGGTAAAAGGCCCCGATGTGAATGAATCGCAGATCAATTTTTCGGTCAATAAAAAAGGGGAAATCCGATATGGTATGGGCGCCGTAAAAGGTGTGGGCGAGGCCGCCATGCAAACGATGATCGAAGAAAGAACCGCCAACGGCCCCTTCAGGGACATTTTCGATTTTATGCGGCGCATCAACCTGCGCACCGTCAACAAACGGGTGATGGAAAGCCTGGTGTACGCCGGTGCATTCGATGGCATGGGGCTCTCGAGGGCTGCGTTTTTTGCAGAAACGGACAAGGACGTGCCTTTTGTAGAAAAACTGCTCAAATACGGTTCGGCGTTTCAGGGCGACAAAATCATGTCGGTCAATTCGCTGTTCGGTGACCTGTCCGATTCGGTGAGCATACCGGAGCCGGTCGTTCCAAAAGCAACCGATTGGGGGCTCATTTTCAAATTGCAGAAAGAAAAAGAGGTGGTCGGTATTTACCTCAGCGGCCACCCGCTCGACGATTTTCGGTACGAATGGGAGCATTTCGCTTCGCCATTGGCCAATATCGACAACTTTAAAGGCCGCAAAGTGAATGTGGCAGGTTTCGTGCTGAAAGCCGAACACCGGATCAGCCAGAAAGGCACCGGATGGGGCAAGTTCACCATCCAGGATTATACCGGCTCGCTGGAAATCGTCATGTTTTCGGAATCGTACGCCAAGTTCAAAACCTTTTTTGAAGAGGGTACCAGCGTGTATGTAGAAGGCGAATACAAGCAACGCTACAATTCGGATGAAATGGAATTCCGCGTGCAAAACGTGCGTCTGCTCGAAACCATCGGCGAAGAAAAAACCTCATCCATTACCCTGAAAATTCCCGTTGAAAAACTCTCCGCGGACCTGATCGACCGCATCGAAAAACTATGCCAGGCACACAAAGGCAAGCACCTGTTGCGCATGGAACTCATTGATTATCAAAACAAAGACAAAATGTCATTCACCTCGCAAACCCGCAAGGTGACAGTAGGCAATGAGTTTATTGCAGCGCTGGAGGGGCTGGGTGTAGAGTGCGGGGTGAATTAAGTTTAATGACTATCCGCATATTGTACCCTGTCCATTTTTACTGTTGGAAAAACCTATACAGCGGCTAAAATTGCGAGATGTGCCAAGGGTTGTTCAGGTGGTGGTATGGGCTTTAGCCCGTCGGGAAAGCGCCTTTTAAGGCACTCTGGAAAAAACAATAAATTAAGCGCCATGAATGCGCTGTCCCGACGGGCTAAAGCCCATACCACCACCTGAACAGCCCTTGGCTGTTGTTGTGTTGGCCCACAGTTCAACAATGGGGTATATCATTTTAAGTTTTATCAACGCCCCAAATGCACCAGCAACACACTCACATCCGCCGGGTTTACCCCTGAAATGCGGCTGGCCTGCCCGATGGTACGCGGTTTTATTTTGGACAGTTTGTCGCGTGCTTCGATGCTCAGGCCGGTGATCGATTTGTAGTCGAAATCGGCGTGCAGGTGCAGGTCTTCCAGCCGGGTCATTTTGGCCACCAGTTCTTCTTCTTTCTGGATATAACCGGCGTATTTCATGTTGATTTCGGCCAGTTCCACAAATTCCTGGTCATAAGGCGACAGGAATTGGGCCAGTTCGGGCAGGTATTGCGCCATGCCCGGAATATCCACCTGCGGGCGCAGGAGGATGCTGTGCAGTTTTACTTTTTGCTGGATGGGGGCAGAATCGACGCTTTGCAGGTAGCCATTGAGTTCGTCGGGCGTCACGGAGGCATTTTTGAAAAACGCCTCGATTTCGGCGCTGGCCTGTGTTTTGGCGCGTACGCGATCCATGCGCACATCGGCGCCCATCACGCCTAGGCGATGTGCAAGAGGCGTCAGGCGCAGGTCGGCATTGTCCTGACGCAGGAGAATGCGGTATTCCGCACGGCTCGTAAACATGCGATACGGCTCCTGGGTACCTTTATTCACCAGGTCGTCAATGAGTACGCCAATATAGGCTTCCGAGCGTTTGAGCACCAGCGGCGCCTCTTCTTTCACGGCAAGTGCGGCGTTCATACCGGCCATCAGGCCCTGGCAGGCGGCTTCTTCGTAGCCGGTGGTGCCATTGATTTGTCCGGCAAAAAAGAGATTTTTCACCAGATTGGTTTCCAGCGTCGTCTGCAATTGGGTAGGCGGGAAATAATCGTACTCGATGGCGTATCCCGGCCGGAACATTTTTACATTTTCCAGCCCTGGAATGGCACGCAGGGCCTTGAACTGCACATCTTCGGGCAGCGACGAGGAGAAGCCATTGATGTAAATCTCTACGGTGTCCCAGCCTTCCGGTTCGATGAACAACTGGTGCCGGTCGCGGTCGGAAAAACGATCGATTTTATCTTCGATACTCGGGCAATAACGCGGCCCGAGACCCTGGATGCGCCCGTTGAACATAGGCGACTTATCAAAACCCGTGCGCAGAATATCGTGCACTTTCTGGTTGGTGTAGGTGCTCCAGCAGCAAAGTTGTTTTTCGAGTTTCGGCGTATCGGTATAGGAAAATTTGCCGGGCGGATTGTCGCCATCCTGCCGCTCCATTTTCGAGTAGTCGAGCGAGCGGCCGTCGATGCGCGGAGGCGTGCCCGTTTTCATGCGGCCTGCCTCGAAGCCCAGTTCGATCAATTGTTCGGTGATGCCTTTGGCTGCACTTTCGCCTGCACGGCCGCCTCCAAACTGTTTTTCACCGATGTGTATGATGCCGTTGAGGAAAGTGCCATTGGTGAGGACCACGGCGTTGCTTTCAATTTCGAGACCCATGCCGGTAATGACACCGCCTACGCGCCCGTCTTTGACGATCAAGCCGCGCACCATTTCCTGCCAGAAGTCGATATTGGGATGTGCTTCCAGCATACTGCGCCATTTGGCTGCAAACCGCATGCGATCGCTTTGTGCACGCGGGCTCCACATGGCGGGGCCTTTGGAGAGGTTGAGCATGCGAAATTGCACGGCGGTATGGTCGGTCACGATGCCGGAGTAGCCACCCAGGGCATCCACCTCGCGCACGATCTGGCCTTTTGCCACGCCGCCCATAGCAGGATTGCAACTCATCTGCGCGATGGTTTGCATATTCATCGTGGCCAGCAGGACTTTCGCCCCCAGGTTGGCCGCCGCCACCGCCGCTTCACAACCCGCGTGGCCGGCGCCTACTACTATGACATCGTATTTCGGAAACATGCTCGCTAAAACCTCTTTTTTGCTGAAAAAGTTGGCAAAGGTAAGGGATTTTTAAGTGTTTGGGTGTTTAAGTGTTTTGGTGTTTGGGTGTTTTGGTGTTTTAGTGTTTAAGTGTTTTTGTGGGCTTCGCTCTTGGTATTTGTGGTTTAAGGGTAAACTTTCCCTCATCCCCAAGAGCGAAGCCCACAAAAACACTTAAACACTAAAACACCAAAACACTTAAACACCAAAACACTTACCCCTCCCTCACTTCACCACAAACGTCTTTTTCTCCACCCCTATCCCTGTCATCGTGATCGATTTCCACTGTTTTGGTAGTTTGGTTTTCATCTGGGAAATTCCTTGCGGAGTAATATCGATGCCGCCGAAGCCCATCAAAGTAGCCTGCAAAAAGCCGCCGGCGCCGGTAGCAAAATACGGGTTGGTGCCGCCTGCCGTTTCAGCCAGCACACCGAATGGCGGCACTTCATTGGGTTTGAAACTCTTCGTCCACAGGTCGTAGCCGCGCTCGGCATTACCGCCCCGCGCAGCCGATACAGCCAGCGCCGCATTACCCATGGCCGGGCCGTCTTTCGACATACGCGGCTCGTAATAATCAAGGTCTTTTTTGATCTGGGCAGGGTCGGTAATAACTTTCAAGGGATAGGCCAGCAGGTTCACGTCGGCCTGTTTGATGGTAACGCCGTCATAGGTGGCATTTTCGCGGGTGACACCGTCTGGGAATTTCAGGATGGGAATGTTTTCTGCCACCAGCATCCAGTCGGGGTTGGGCACGAGGCCGAGTTCTTTAGCCGCATCAGTAGCGTAAGCCAGCACCGTTTTGGCCATGCCGTTGGTGAAGGCATTGTTGTCGATATTTTCCTGCCACTCGTTGGCTCCGATGACGTTGTTGATGTCGTATCGGCCCGGGCCGTTGCGCTCCACGCGCGAAGCCCAAAAATCGGCGCCTTCTTTGAGCAGGGGCCAGCCGCGGGTGCGCAGCCATTCCTTGTCTTTGGTCACCAGATAGTATTGCCAGGCTGCCCAGCCCACACAGCCGGTGATGTGCTGCTGAAAAGGCCCGGTAAGTGCCCACACCGGCGTTTCTTCTTGTCCGGTGGTGGTACTTTCCCAGGGAAACATGGCGCCCTGGTAGCCATGCGAAAAGGCATTTTGTTTGGCCTCGTCGAGCATTTGATAGCGGAATTCGAGCAGTGAGCGGGCAATTTCAGGGTGCAGTACCAGCATGGGCGGGTACATCCAGAGTTCTGTGTCCCAAAATACGTGACCGTTGTAGCCAAGCCCCGAGAGTCCCATGGGCGACATACTCAGTGCCGTACCTTCCCGTGCAAAGGAATACAGGTGGTACATGGCTGAATGCACGGCGCGGGCGTCTTCAACCGGGCCATCGATGGTGATATCCGACGACCAGAGTTTGTCCCAATCCGCCGTGTGGCGGCGTAGCAGGCGTTCGCTGCGCTCCAGGGCGGCATAGATGGTAAGGCGTTCGGCCTCATTGTGGGCATCAGGCACATGGGCGCTGCTGATGACCGAACCAACTACGGCAAAACGATAGGTTTCGCCCGCTTTCAGTCGTTTGTTGAATTTCAACAGGTGCATATTGTAGTCCCAGTCTTCGTGGATCAGGTCAGGTTCGGCGCCGTGTTTTTCATCAAAAACAAAACTCGACGAAGCCGCCACGGTATATTTGCCGCTCGGGCTTTTGCCGACGGAGGTGAGCAGCGGTATGAGCACGTGCGGTCGGTCGATTTCGGAGTAATAATTGCGCACATCCTGCAGAATATCCGGCGCTTCGATGACGGATGCAGGCGTGATGGTGACGTCTTTTTTGGCTGTAATTTCCACCAGGCTGAGGGCGCAAAACGGCAGGTGCCGCAGTGCCATCACGCGGTGCGACACACTGACCTGATCACCCACATTAAAGGTGGTGGTCAGTTGGGCCTGGCGCATGTCGAGCGTTTGTTTGTAGTCGGAAATATCCTTGCGGCCGATGCGGCGCCCGTCGACATCGAGGTTCATATTCACGAAATTGAAGCCTTTGAGGATATTGCTAACCCGGCCGCGACCGTAATTGTCGTAGGCACCGTTGAGCACTACGTCTTTCACGCGCATGGGCTCTGGCGAAGAAACGAGGCCGATCATGCCATTGGCAACGGTGATCCCGT
Organism: Bacteroidota bacterium; assembly: GCA_020160935.1. Classification (GTDB taxonomy): domain Bacteria; phylum Bacteroidota; class Bacteroidia; order Chitinophagales; family Saprospiraceae; genus M3007. The sequence goes on from JAIUPL010000004.1 coordinate 115,301, forward strand.
AGTAATTGGCCGGGTCGATATGGTCGGCCACAATATGCCAGGCATCGTTCTGGGCATGTAATGTGGCCATACGGAGCATTATTCCGAGGAAAACAAGGTGTAATTTTTTCATGGTTTAATCATATTTAGCGGAGGAAATGTAAGGAGTTCTGCCATCCTGTTTCATTCGGAATTTAATTTCATGTATTTCTAAGCACAGCATGCCATACGAAACCATTGCCCGGCATTTTTTCAATTTCGACCGTTGGCTGGGCATCGAACCCATCGGCAACGGCCATATCAACGATACCTACCGCATTGGATTTGAAGTGGAGGGTCGGGTGCAATGGTGGCTGCTTCAGCGCCTCAATCACCACATTTTCAAACAACCTGATGTGGTAATGGAAAATATTCGAAAAGTGTCTATTTTCCTTGAAAAACAAGCATATCCCATGCAAACAACCGCCCCGGTAGCAAAGTTGAGTGGCGGCTTGTTGCATACCGATGCGCAGGGCAACTACTGGCGCATATTTCCATATATTCCAGACAGTTACACCCCGGAAGGCCTGGTAGGGCCAGAAATCGCCTTCACGGCGGCGCGTGCGTACGGTGCTTTTGCACGCGCATTGCAACATTTCCCTGCCAACAACCTTTCCGAAACCATACCGGGCTTTCACGACACCGATCGGCGCTGGGCCGCGCTGGAAGAAGTGCTGAAAACAGATCCCGTCGGCCGCGTCCGGTTCACTGCTCAAGAAATTGCGGCGATTCACGAGGCGTTGCCCTTGTTTCGCCAAATTAGTCACCTGAAACAATCGGGAGCGCTGCCGGTTCGCGTTACCCACAACGATACCAAAGCCGGCAACGTTTTGCTGAATATGCATACCCATCAGGCGCTGGCAGTCATCGATCTGGATACCGTGATGCCCGGCGCTATTTTGTCGGACTTCGGAGATATGGTGCGCACATTTGCCCCGACGGCCCCGGAAGACAACCCGGAGGCCGTTTCTCTGCGTCCTGACATCATCGCGGCCCTGGAAGAAGGTTTTTTGTCGGAAACGGCCGATTGGCTGCTGGAATCGGAGCAAAAACACCTGATGTTGGGCGCTGCCTGGATCACCGGCGAGCAGGCTTTGCGATTTTTGACCGACTGGCTTGCCGGTGATGTGTACTACAAGATTCAGTATGCGGAACACAACCTGGTACGGACGCGCAATCAATTGGCGCTATTTCGTGCGATAGTTGCAAAATACGCATAGTTTCACAGGCTTTCTACTACCTTTGCGCGGCTTTCTGCAGCAGTATAACCATGCAAAAAAGACTTCTCCTTCTACTTCTCACATTATCCGCGCTGTTGTGGCAGTGCGGTGGCGACGAAAACAAGACCAACGACCGCCCTCTGGCACAGGTGTATAACAAAACCCTGTACCTCTCCGAACTGGATGGCGTGGTGCCCGAAGGTGTTTCCAAAGAAGACAGCGCGCTCATTATCAGCGCTTATGCGCAGCGATGGGTGCGTGAACAATTGCTGATGTACGAGGCAGAGCGCAACATTCCCAAAGACCTGAACATCGACGAACTGGTGCGCGATTACCGCGCCAGTCTGGTACGGTTCAATTTTGAAGAACAAATTATCGGACAACAACTCGACAGCACCGTTTCGGAAGCCGAAACCAAAGCGTTTTACGAAAACAACAAAGACCAGTTTCAACTCGAAAGTACCATTTTGAAGTGCAAACTGCTCAAATTGCCCGCCCGCGCTCCACAATCCGAAATCAACAAACTCTGGTACAGCCGCAAGGCATCGGATGAAGCCAATTTGAACGCTTTTGCACGCCAATGGGCTGCCCTGGCCCTGCTCGACGACGAAAAATGGTATAAATTGGAAGAGATAGCCGCGATTTTGCCCAAAGGCACGTTAACTGCTGACAACGTCGGCTCGCGGCGGGAAGGGACACTCAGCGATGGCGATTTTCGTTACTACTACCGCGTGGAAGAAGTGGCGCAAGGAAAATCTACCGCCCCGTTCGAATATGTGCGAGAACAGGCATCCAAAGTGATCTTGCACAAACGCAAACAGGAACTGCTGGAAAAATGGAAAGAAGACTTGTACCAGAAAGAATTGCGCCGGGAAAACATCAAAATCATGCAATAACAAGCCCGGCAATGCCGGACAGGAAAACAACAAAGCATACTCCAAACCGTCGCTATCGACACAAAAACATCACCAGAATTTGCGTTCAATGAAAAATATAACCCGGATCGTCCCGCTGCTGTTTTTACCCTTCCTGCTGGCCGCCCAGAATGAAAAAGCCGTTATCGACCGCGTGGTTGCCACTGTCGGCGGAGAAATTATCCTGCTGAGCGAGGTGCAGGAGCAGTTTTCCTACATGAAAAAAGACCAGCCTACCCTGCCCGACGACTACCAGTGCATCGTACTGCAAAATCTGATCGTGCAAAAATTGCTCGTCAACCAGGCCAAACTCGACTCCGTGGAAGTAAAAGATGAGGAGGTCGAAACCCAACTCAATGCGCGGATCGACCGCCTGATGCTGTATTTCAACCAGGACCCGAAAGCCATCGAGGAGTTTTACGGCCAAACCATCGACCAGATCAAAGATCAAACCCGCACCGACATGCGCAACCAGTTGCTGGCCGAGCGCATGCAGAGCGAAATCACGGCACACGCTACCATCACGCCCGCAGAAGTGCAGCGCTTTTTCCGAAATATTCCGGCCGACTCGCTCCCTTACTTCAATGCAGAAGTGGAAATCCGCGAAATCGTTTACAAACCAAAAGTAAACGACGCCGAAAAAGAAAAAGCCCGCAAAGCCATTGAAGAACTGCGCACGCGCATTGTCGACGGCGGTGAAGACCTCGCCACCCTGGCCCGCAAATACAGCGACGACCCTGGTAGCGCCAGCAACGGCGGCGACCTCGGATGGCAGAAACGCGGCACCTTCGTACCCGAGTTTGAAGCAATGGCCTACAAACTGGAAAAAAACCAGGTGAGCCCCGTGGTGGAAACGGAATTCGGTTTCCACATCATCCAGTTGCTCGAACGCCGCGGCAATCTCATTCATACACGCCATATCCTGCTCAAACCAGCCATTACCGACGCCGATATGGCCACAGCGCAGGCCAAACTCGACACCATCCGCAACCTGATCGTGAGCAACAACCTCACTTTTAGCGAAGCCCTCAAAAAATACGGCGATAAGAACCAGGCCAGTTTTAACAACGACGGCCGGGTGGCCAACCCGCGCAGCGGAAATACGTTTTTTGAAGTAGCCGATCTCGATACGGACATTTTCTTCGCCATCGACGGACTCAACGCGGGCGGCATTTCCAAACCTGTCGAATTCCGTACCCAGGATGGCGCTACGAACTTTCGCCTCGTCCAACTTGTCAGCCGGAGCAAGCCGCACAAAGCCGACTTAAAACTGGACTACGGCAAAATTCAGCAGGCCGCCCTGGATCAGAAAAAAGCAGAATTTACAGAAAAGTGGGTGCTTGAAAAACTGCGCAGCACTTATATGTCGATTGGCGACATGTATGCTCCATGCCCCAACCTCAAAGAAATGCTTTCGCATTCCAACCCATAATTTTCGGCAAAACCAGCCACCTGCGCGCACGACCCTATCATTGTTTCCCGGTGTGGAACCGATTTCACACCCTGTTAAAAAAATGTATAATGAGACCACTCCTTTTAGGCCTCTCGCTTCTTTTCGCCGGCATCTCGGCAGCAAATGCCCAAACCCGCGACACCATTCTGCCCGCCGTGGTATACGGGCAACCCAAGGAATATGAAATCGGCGGTATCCGCGTCAGTGGTACGCAATATGCCGATGCGAATGCATTGATTGCCATTTCCGGCTTTCGCGTAGGCGATAAAATCCGCATACCCGGCAGCGCTTTTGCCAAAGCTGTACAATCGCTCTGGAGTCTCAAACTCTTTACTGATGTACAAATTATTCAGGAGCGCACGCAAGGCACCCTGGTGTTCCTCGAAATTGCCGTGAAGGAATTGCCGCGCTACACCCGCCACTCTTTCGTAGGTGTCAAAAAAAGCAAACACGACGACCTCAACGGCATCATCAGCAAGTTTTTGCAGAAAGGCGCTATCATGACCGACAACGTACGTGCTTCGCTGATATACGGCATGAAAGAGTATTTCACCGAAAAAGGGTACCTCGACGCAAAGGTGACCGTCAACACATACCCCGACGAGCGCGCTACCAATGCCGTACGCCTGGAATTTGTGATAGATCGGGGTAAAAAAATCCAGATCAAGGAAATACAGTTTACCGGCAACGAGCACGTGAAAAGCAAGGTGTTGCGGAAAAAAATGAAAAACACCCGCCTCAAACGCCACCTGTTTAAAAAATCGAAACTCATACGGAAGGAGTATGAAGAAGACAAGGTAAAAATTGAAGCCTACTACAACACCATTGGTTTCCGCGATGCCCGGGTGGTGAAAGACAGCGTCTGGCGCAACAAAAAAGGCGAGGTAATGATTCACCTCGACATCAAGGAAGGCGACCGCTACTACTTCCGCAACATCGTCTGGAAAGGCAACACCCTATACGAAACCAAGTTCCTCGATCAGGTGCTCGGCATTAACAAAGGCGATGTGTTCAACCAGGAACTGCTCGATACACGCCTGTCGTTCAGCCAGGACGGCCGCGATATTTCCTCGCTGTACCTCGACAACGGCTACCTCTTTTTCCGTGTCGATCCGGTAGAAACGGCCATCGACAACGACTCGATCGACCTCGAACTGCGCATCTTCGAAGGCCCGCAAGCCACTATCGACCGCGTGGTGATCAAGGGCAATGACCGCACACACGAACACGTGATTCGCCGCGAATTGTTCACGCGCCCTGGCGACAAATTCAGCCGCTCCGACATCATTCGTTCGCAGCGCGAAATTGTCAACCTCGGCTATTTCAACCAGGAAAAACTGGGTATCAATACGCCTGTGAACCCCGACCGCGGTACGGTAGACATAGAATACACCGTGGAAGAAAAACCTTCCGACCAGTTGGAACTTTCGGCCGGTTACCAACCCGCCACGGCGTTCAGCAACGGCGGTGTGATCGGTACGCTCGGTGTTACGTTCAACAACTTCTCGGTGCGCAACATCAAACACAAGGAAACATGGAACCCGCTGCCACAAGGCGACGGACAGCGCCTGAGTATCCGTGGGCAGACGGCCGGCGACCGCTACCAATCGTACAATGCTTCGTTCACGGAGCCCTGGCTGGGTGGCAAAAAACCCAACTCGCTCACCGTTGCGGGTTTCTACAACCGCTTTACTTCCGGTTTCTCCGGCTCGGAAACCTTCCAGAGCCTCGAAATCGTACAAGGAACGGTGGGCTTCGGTACGCGCCTGAAATTCCCGGACGACAACTTCATATTCCGCGCCGACCTCGACCTGCAAACGTTGAAACTGAACAATGCCTCTGGCTTCAACTTCAGTGATGGCCGCGGCGGCCGCCTCGCCAATGGTATTTTCCACAACTACAACCTCGGCCTCACACTGGCGCGCAACAGCATCAACGACCCGATTTTCCCGAAAACAGGCTCGCTGATTTCCATAAAAATGAACGCCACGCCGCCCTACTCGCTCTTCAAAAAAGCCAGTTTTTATGAAAACGGCACCAGCGCCGACATTTTCCGCTATGTGGAATACGTGAAATGGCGCGTCGATGCAGAGTGGTACACTTCACTGGTGGGCAAACTGGTGTTGAAAGCACAGGCCAAAATCGGTATTCTTGGCCGCTGGTCCGACAAAACGCCGCTCACGCCATTCGAACGTTTCGACCTGGGTGGCGACGGTCTGAACAACCAGAGTACCGGCCTGCAAGGCCGCGATATCATCAGCCTGCGCGGTTATGAGCAAAGCGACATCATGGCCGCCTACCCTTATGGCGCCGGCGTGTTCAACAAATACACGGTGGAATTGCGCTACCCGATCTCGCTCAATCCTTCCAGTACCATTTTCATGACGGCTTTTGCCCAGGGTGGTAATGCCTGGCAGCGCGCGCAGGATTTCAATCCGTTCGATGTACGCCGCTCGGCCGGTCTGGGTTTGCGCGTATTCCTGCCCATGTTCGGTACGCTCGGTTTCGACTACGGCTTCGGTTTCGACAAACCCAATGTGACGAGCAAAAAATGGTCGGATTATGCACGGTTTAATATTGTGCTGGGCTTTGAGCCGGATTAGACCTTTGGAAGTCCTAAGTCCACAGTCCTGAGTCCTGAGTCTGTAGAGTACACCTTATTACCCTTGGCATTGTTACAAGGTAAAGCCGAGGATAGTAAGGTGGACTCTACAGACTCAGGACTCAGGACTGTGGACTTAGGACTTCTACAAAGTTTCTCGGCGTTTCGTACAGCCGCACCCCCAGCCCATATTGTTCGGGCAAATGCGCACGCAAAATGCGCCATATCACGACAGCAATATTTTCTGCCGTAGGGTTCAGGTCGCGAAATTCTTCCACATCCAGGTTCAGGTTTTTGTGGTCGAAGCGGTCTTCAATTTCCCTTTTGATCAGATCGGCCAGCCAGCCCAGGTCGAGTACCATGCCGGTGTCGGGATCGATGTCGCCCGTTACTTTTACTTCCAGATCGTAGTTGTGTCCGTGGTAATTCGGGCTGTTGCACAGGCCGAATACCTCGCGGTTGCGTTCGTCGGACCAGGCCGGGTTGTGGAGGCGGTGCGCAGCGTTGAAATGAGATTTTCTGAAAACGGAAACCATGGGAGAGGTGAGAGAGAGTGAGAGAGTGAGAGAGTGAGAGGCTAGAACCGTTGGGAGGGAAGGAGGTTCACGGAAAGGGGAAATCCAAACTAAAACGTTCTACTCCTTTCGCGTTTCCGCCCTAACAGCCTCAAAAACTTGCCTAGTCGAATATTCTCCAAAGTAGGCATGGTAAAATCCGCTCGGATAAATCACCACAAAACTGCCGCAAGGATAGTGATAAGGGAAAAAGGTCTTTTTAATTTGGTCATTCAAATCAGCATACCAAGGCACTACTCCATAATATCTGGAAAGCCCTGATGAATCGCTGTAAATATTGAATTGTTGCAAAGGTGCAATTCCATATAGTTCCTTGATGTATTCCCTGTAACGCTTTCGCAAATACGTGGGCGTTTGGCTAGAGGAGGAATTGCACATATCTTTTCCGGGGTAATAATCGATCACAAGAATCTGGTTGCTATCGATAGAAACCTGTGCGGTGGCTTCCAGGCCGGTTCTGATTAACCGGAGATTTTCGCGGCTCAGTTTACCCCGATTATCACGACGAACGATCCTGAATTCCAGGCTGCTGTCGGTTTCGTGTTGAATATGCAGAAATGCGCTGTTGTCTTTTTCGCCCTTGCGGTATTCCTTTTTGGAAATTGATTGGTTGTTTTCGTTCAGAAACAAGACCTGTTTTTGCTGGGAAAAGGACGAAAATGCGCCAAACAGGAAAATGAAAAGCAGGATTTTTTGCATGTGGGGTAGATGTTTGGAATGGGTGTTTTGAAGGGCTGTCCCATAAGTAGCGCACATAGAATCTGGTCAGGTTTTTATTTTGTTTTTCATTGTGAAAACCTATGAGGTTTTGAAAACCTCATAGGTTTAATGCTCGATAAAAATAAAATATCGCCAGCCGGGCTTATGGGACAGCCTCCTACCTCACCCCTTATAAAACAGCCACTTGCTAATCTCTTTCAAATTCACCTTTTTGCCATACAGCAAAATACCCACGCGGTAAATTCTGCCGGCCAGCCATACAAAGAAGAAGGCTGAAATGACGACCAGCAACAGCGACAGCCCCACCTGCCACCATGGCGGATTAAAGGCCATACGGAAAGGCATAACGATAGGTGAAAACAACGGAAACATCGAGGCAAAAACCATAAGTCCGCTGTTGGGATTGCGCACGCCAGCAAATACCGTGATATAAAATGCCAGGATAATCGGGATCATGATGGGCAGTACCAGCGACTGGCCTTCGCCGAGGTCGTCGCCCATGGCCGAACCGATGGCCGCAAACAGCGAAGAATAGATGAAATAGCCGCCCAGGAAGAAAATGATAAACGAAAAGGCGATCATGCCCCAGTTCTGCTTGGCCAATTCGGCCATCAGGCGCATGCCTTCGCCCTGCATCTGATCCGGATCGGGCATGGGCATACCGCCAGGGTTCATGGCGCCTTGCATGGCAGCAGGGTCGGGACCGCCTACAAACAACGGAACCAACATAGTGACCGCACCGCTCAACACCACCCAACATAACACCTGTGTAAGGCCTACAGCGCCCGCGCCAATGATTTTGCCCAGCATTAAATCGAAAGGGCGTACGCTCGACATCATCACCTCGACAATGCGGTTGGTTTTTTCTTCCATCACCGATTTCATCACCATCTGGCCGTACAGCATCACCATAAAAAACATGATAAACGCCATGATGCCACCAATAGCCAGCCCGATACCCGCAGTGTATTTGCTGTCGTCTTCAGCGCCGCTGATGCTTTCCGGGTCGATAGAAACTTCCGTATCGAGTGTTTCGAGGCTTTTTCGGTCGATGCGCAGGGAGTCGATTTTAAAATCGCGAATTTTATCGGCGATTTTTCCTTCGATCGCGCCGCTTTTTTCAGGGGCCAGCCTGTCGTCGGAGTAGTAGAAAATGGTGTGTTCCTTTTTCTGGAAGGAGCCCAGGGGCGGAATGCGCAGCACACCGTCGATCTTTTTTTCCTTGACTTCCTCCTTGAGTTGATCGAGGGTTTTTCCTGTACCCGATACGTAGCGCACGGCTTTGTCGTCTGGAATTTGTTTGAGCATTCCGGCTTCGTCGAGCAGCGCCACGGTGAGTTGGCCGCCACTTTCGTATTTCGTGAGCCCAACTATGACCAGCATGTACACCAGCAAGCCCAGTGGCGCCAGCAGGGTACCGATGATGAAGGATTTTTTGGTGACGCGGGTCAGGTATTCGCGCCGTATGATGAGTCCAAGTTTTGACATTTTTGTTATCAGTTATCCGTTAACGGTTATCAGTTATCAGGGTGGTTAAGGGCACACCAGTTGCCTCTTGCCCTTTGCCTCTTGCCTCTTACTTCTCAGTCTTTTCACCCGTTTCTTCTACTCGTCGAATAAAAATTTCATTGAAGGTGGGCAAGATTTCCTCAAAACGCGTTACGCGCACCTGATGGTCGAGGAGGTAGCGAAGCAGATCATTGCTTTCCGAGTCGGAGGCAAGTTGAATAGTAGCCGTTCGTTTGGAATGATCGACGGTCTGGAAGCGCGTGAGGATATCCGCAGGCATTTCACCATCCGTTTCTACCTGGAAAAGGTTTTGCTTGTACTGGTTTTTGATGCTTTGTACTTCGCCTTGCAACACGTTTTTGCCGCGGTTGATGAGTACAATGTTATCGCACATTTCCTCTACCTGTTCCATGCGGTGGGTACTGAAAATGATGCTGATACCTGATTCGTTCAGTTGTCTGATTTCATCCTTGATGAGGGTGGTATTGATCGGGTCGAGGCCTGTAAACGGCTCGTCGAGGATGAGCAATCGGGGCTTGTGGATGACGGTAGCAATAAACTGGATTTTCTGTTGCATACCTTTTGACAGGTCTTCCACTTTCTTGTTGTACCAGTCCTCGATATCGAATTTTTCAAACCAGTTTTTGATAGCCTGTTGTGCCTGCAGGCGTGTGAGCCCTTTCAACTGTGCGAGGTACATGAGGTGTTCGCCCACCTTCATTTTTTTGTACAGGCCTCGCTCCTCGGGCATGTAACCTATTTTTTCCGGAGATCGCTCATTGAGTTTTTCTCCATCGAGGTATATCGCGCCGGAATCAGGCCCCGTAATGGTGGTAATCATACGGATCAGGGAGGTTTTTCCGGCGCCATTCGGCCCCAGCAGTCCGAAAACGCTCCCTTTCGGCACGTCGAAACTCACATGATTTACTGCCTGATAATTGCCATATGATTTGACAACGTCTTGTATAGAAAGGATCATGAGTGGTAGGTGTAAGTTGATAAGGTTGATATGGTTGATGAGGGTTAAGGGGAGTTGAGAGGTTGAGAAGGGTTGAGGGGTTGAGAAGGGTTGAGGGGTCGAAAGTGTTGGGTTTGGATTTTTCAGGTAGCCTTTTTTCGGCAAAAATCCATTTTCAAAACCCTTGACTAACAAAAAACGGCGACGAACCGATTTTGTTGACATACTTCAAATTGCTTGTTGAGCGCCGGGCAATCTTATATTTCGGGCAAATTTCAGGTCTTCAGATCGATTTCCTCTTTCTTGTCGAGCCCCAGTTTTACCAGTATGCTGTCAAACATCCAGTACACCACGGGTACCACGATTAATGAAAGCAGCATCGACGAGTTCAGTCCGCCAATGATGGCCCAGGCCAGCCCGTTTTTCCAGTCGGAGCCTGCACCACTTGCCAGTGCGATGGGCAACAAGCCGATCACCATGGCGATATTGGTCATCAGAACCGGCCGGAAACGCAGTTTGGTGGCTTCTAGCAATGCTTCGCGCAACGGTCGACCTTCGTTTTTGAGGTGATTGGCAAAGTCGACCACCAGGATGGCATTTTTACCAACCAAACCCACCAGCATCAGCAAGCCCAAGCCGGTAAATACCGTGATATTTTCTTTGGCCAGCGCCAGGGCCAGCAGCGCCCCGATGAGCGACAGCGGAATAGACACCAGCACCACCAGCGGATACACCCAGTTGTCGTACAAAGCCACCATGATGAGGTACACGAGCACCAGCGAAGCCCAGAGCGCAAATCCCATCGACCCGATACCCTGCTCCTGGCGGCGCAGGTCGCCTCCATATTTGATGACGGCGCCCGGTGGCAGTGGAATGCTGTCGAGACTTGCTTTAATGTCGCGGTTGACGGAACCGCTGGGCCGTCCGATGGCCTGGGCCGTGAGCATCACGGAAGGCATGCGGTCGCGGCGTTCGAGGCGGGTAGGGGCGGTACCATTGGTAACGGTAGCGAATTGTTTGAGGTAAACCGTGTTGCCCAGCGGATTTACAAACGATACATTTTCAATGTCTTTCACACTGCGTCGGTCAAAGGCATCGAGCGATACCCGGATCGGATATTCGTAGGTACCATCGCGGTATTTGGCATCGAGGTTGCCGGAAAATGCGGTTTGGAGTGTCAGGCCAACCTGTGCCATGGTGAGGCCGTAATCGGCCAGGCGCTGGCGTTGCACATCCACTTTAACCTCGGGGTTGCCACCTTCAACGGTAGGCGTCACCTCTACGCAGCCCGACACCCTGCTCATGATGCTGTCGACGCGATCGGAGAGCACCAGCAGGCTGTCGAGGTCGGGGCCGTTCAGTTTTACTTCGATGGGGGCAAAAGAAAGCCCCAGAATGTCGATCGGTGAGGCATTGATATTGGCGCCTGCAATGATTTCCTGGAGTTTGACTTTTGTTTGGCGAGCAAAAACGGCTGTGCTGACCGCCCGTTCGTCGCCGTAAGGTTTCAGAAATACCATGATTTCTGAAACGTATGGGGCATTCAATCCGAAAGACTTGTTGTTGGTGCCTACTGTGGTGAATGTGTTCACCACTTCCGGCTGGCTGATCAGCCATTGTTCGATCTGCCGCGTAGCGACATCTGTTTGTGCCAGAGATGCATTTTTAGGCAAATCTACCTGCAAAAGAAACTCCCCTCGTTCGCCAGGCTCAAAGAATGCATTTCCGATCATACCGGAAGTGACAAACCAGAATGAACCGGCAAAAAGACCCAGGGCCGCCAGAATCGTCACCACTCTGTTGGCCGTGTTTTTCAGCGCCCAACCCAGTACCCGCACAAACCCGTCGGATACCCAGTCGAGGAAATGCTCAAATTTCAGCACCAGTCGCCCGCCTATGTTCCGGCCTTCAAACCGATGCACTTTGGCAACCCGCGAAGTAAGCCAGGGTACGAGGGTAAAGGATACCAACAGCGACATGAGCGTGGAGGTCAACACGGTCATGCAAAACTGCCGCAGCAGATTGGGTACCAGCCCCACGGTGAATACTATGGGCAGGAACACTACTACGTCTACCAGGGTGATACTGATAGCCGTAAAGCCGATTTCCTGACGACCGTCGTAACTGGCCTGCACCCGCCCCTTTCGCATTTCCAGGTGGCGATAAATATTTTCTATTACAACAATGGCGTCGTCGACCAGAATACCAATGGCGAGCGAAAGGCCCAGCAGCGACATCAGGTTGAGCGAATAGCCGAACAGTTTCATCATCACAAAGGTGCTGACGATGGAGGTCGGAATACTCACCAGTACAATAAACGCATTGCGCAGGCTGTGCAGAAACATCAGCATCACGAGCCCTACCAGCAATACGGCTACAAACAGATCGTGTATTACGGCTTCGGTGGCCTCCCTCGTAAACTCGCTGCTGTTGGAAACGATCTGAAAATGCAGTTGCTCTCCGGCATGGCTCTTTTCCAGTTCCTTGAGTTTTGCCAGCACCAGATCGGCCATTTCTACGGCATTGGCATCGCCTTGCTTGCGGATGGTAAGGCCCACCGACGGCTGCCCACCGCTGCGGCAAATAACTTCGCGGTCGCGGATACCATCCTGAATTTCAGCGATATCCTTGAGGTAAATGGACGAACCGAAGCGGCTTTTGCCTACGACCAGATTGCGAATATCATCGAGCGAAAGAAATTTGCCGGCCAGGCGGATGCGAATGGAATTGTTTTCATCGGAGACTTTCCCAGTCGGGAAATCGAGGTTCGCCGTTTGTACTGCCTGTGCCACCTGCAACAGAGAAATACCGTACTGCTCGATGCGCTCTGAACTGACATTGATTTTTATTTCACGCTCCTCGCCGCCTAGAATACCAACCTGCGCCACCCCTTTCACCCGGGCAATTTCCGGTACGATACGGTTTTTTATCAGGTCGTAAAATGCGGTACCAGTCACATTGCTCGATACCCCCAGCCGGAGAATCGGCAATTCGCTGAGGGCAAATTTGTTTACCACCGGTGGCCGCACCTCCTTGGGCATGGTAGGCAGAATCTGGTTGATTTTGCGCTGAATTTCGGGTACCGCCTGATCCAGATTGACCTTCTGGTTCATTTCCAGTGCAATAAAACACGAGTTTTCAAACGAACCAATCTGTATTTGTTCAATACCTTCAATGCTGGACACCACGTCTTCTATGGGTTTGCTCACGGCATTTTCCACTTCAGCAGGAGAAGCACCCGGGTAAATACCGGTGATGGTAATAACAGGCGGGTCGAATTTGGGTACCAGTTCGATCGGCAAATTGCGGTAGGCGGCCACTCCCATAAACGTGAGAACAGCAAAGACCACAATAATCAGGGAGGGGCGACGAATGGATATTTCGGTAAGATTCACGGCGAAAACATGGTGTAAGTCCGCGAAGGTAGGTAGTTATGAGTTATGAGTTATGAGTTATGAGTTATGAGTTTTTCTCACGCTGCTTTTGGCCACTCTATCAATAAAGCCAAGAGTACAGCATCATAACTCATAACTCATAACTCATAACTCATAACTGTCGTCCGACATAACTCATAACTCATAACTCATAACTAAAGAGTTTTTTTCCCTCCCTTCTTCGCCGCTATCTTCACCACGGGCTGTGGCGGCACATCGCCTTCAAATACCATGACGGAAAGAGGGGGCAGTTTGAAGGTGACGGAAAAATCGCGGCCGTGAGACGGGGCTTTTTTGGCTTTTAATGAGCCATTTACGATGCCCGAGCCGCCAAATTGTTTGGCATCGCCATTGAGAATTTCCTTCCACACGCCGCCATAGGGCACCCCTACGGTGTATTCAGCCATGGGGTTGGTGTTGAAATGGCAAATGACGAGCAAGACCGGATCTTCGGGGTCGCCTTTGCGCAAAAATGCCAGCACGCAATTTTCGGTATCATCGCCCGAAATCCATTCATAGCCGTCGGGGTGGAATGCCTTGCGCCAGAACGAAGGGCGAGAAATGTACACCTCATTGAGGGCCTTCACCCAGTTTTGTACGCCTTTGTGGAAGTCGTATTGCAGCAGTTGCCAGGGCACGCCCATGTCATGGCTCCATTCGGTGGTTTGGCCTATTTCGCCGCCCATAAACAGGATTTGAGAGCCCGGATGCACCCATTGATGCCCCAGCAAGGAGCGGAGGTTGGCAAATTTTTGCCATTCGTCGCCCGGCATTTTGTGTTGCAGCGACCCTTTCATATGCACCACTTCGTCGTGACTGAGTGGCAGCATAAATTTTTCAGAAAAGGCATACACCATCGAAAAAGTGATCTCATTCTGGTGAAAACGCCGGAAAATAGGCGGCCTTTTGAAATAACTCAACGAATCGTGCATCCAGCCCATCATCCATTTTTGCCCGAAACCGAGTCCGCCTTCAAACGTGGGTTTGGTAATACCTGGAAATGCCGTGCTTTCTTCAGCGATGGTTTCCACGCCCGGATATTCCTTGTAAACGGCTTCGTTAAAATCTTTCAGCAAGGAAATAGCCTCCAGGTTTTCGCGGCCGCCATACACGTTGGGAATCCACTCGCCTTCCTTGCGCGAGTAGTCGTGGTACAACATGGATGCCACGGCGTCTACACGTAGGCCGTCGGCATGGTATTTATCGATCCAGAACAGCGCATTGGAAATCAGGAAACAGCGCACTTCGTTGCGCCCATAGTCGAACACATAACTGTTCCAGTCGGGCTGAAAGCCCCGGCGCGGGTCGGAATATTCGTACAAATGTGTGCCATCAAAAAGGTACAATCCATTGATATCGCCGGGAAAGTGCGAAGGCACCCAGTCGAGTATGACACCGATGCCCGCCTCATGGCATTTGTCGATGAAATACATGAGGTCTTCCGGCGGCCCGAAGCGGCCGGTGGGCGCGTAATATCCTGTAATTTGATAGCCCCAGGACGGGAAATAGGGGTGTTCCATCACGGGCATCAGTTCGATATGGGAAAAGCCCATTTCGCTGACGTAGGGGATGAGTTCGTCGGCCAGTTCGCGGTAGTTGAGCGAGCGATTGCCTTCCTGCGGGATTTTTTTCCAGGAGCCGATATGCACCTCGTAAACCGACCAGGGTTGGGGCTTGAGGGCGCGTTCTTTTCTGGCTTTCAGCCATTTTTCATCTTTCCAGGCGTACTCATAAGGCCAGACTACCGAAGCGGTTCCGGGCGGCGTTTCCCATTTCCGGGCATATGGGTCGCCTTTATCAAGGTGCACACCCGAATAAGTATGGATATGATACTTGTACACCGTGCCTTTACCCAGCCCGGGAATAAAACCCTCCCAAATGCCGCTACTGTCCCATCGAGGGTTGAGTACATGGCTTTCCTGGTTCCATTTGTTGAAATCGCCTACAACAGAAACCCGCTGCGCATTGGGCGCCCAAACGGCAAAATACACCCCCTTTTCGCCATGTACATCCACGATATGGCTACCCATTTTTTCATACAGCCGGAAATGCTTCCCGGTTTGTAAGAGTGCTATGTCGAATTCGGTGAGAAGAGAATAGGATTTCGTGGTTGCCATGCCGAAAAAAATAAGAAAATCGTGTTAAGTAAATATACCCTGAATTGGGTGAAAGGTAGAACAATCTGCGCAGAATGCACACATTCTGAATTTTTCCTGTCGCTTGGCACAATTTTGGTAAGTATTTGATTGCCTCCCGGTTATAGTTTTCAAACCAAAGACAATCATGAATGGACCTTCCTTACACACAGTTTTGCAGCGTTTCCCGCTATTGACGGCGCTTTCGGAGGCTGAGTTGCAGCGCATGGCGTTTATGGCCGAAAGACGTACGGCCCACAAACACTCCTTGATTTACCTGGCCGACGAGCCCAGCGAATATATATGCTTCCTGATTGAAGGCGCCGTAAAAATCGGCATCTACTCTCACGACGGCCGCGAAATCATCAAAAGTATTCAGCATCCATACACTGTTTTTGGTGAACTGGGGCTTGCCGGCGAACAGTACCGCTCCGAATTTGCCAGTTCCATGGGCCGCGAAGTAGATTACCTGGCCATTAAGGTGGAGGATTTCAAATACCTCATGCAGCAGAATTTCAGGCTGGCCCAAGCCGTCATGCTCAACCTGGGCGACCGCCTGCGCCGCGCCGAACGCCACTGGGAGTCGCTCATTCTGAAAGATGTACGCACCCGTATCGTCGAGTTTTTGAAAGAAAGTGCCGGCGAACACGGCCGTCAGGTTGGATACGAAACCCTCGTTAAACACGGCCTCACCCAGCAGGACATCGCCAATCTGGTAGGCGCCAGCCGCCAAACCGTTACCGCGATTTTGAATGAACTGAAAAAATCGAATTTGATCCATTTCAACCGGAATACGATATTGATCCGGGATATGGATAAACTTAATTGAGTCCTGAGTCGTAAGTCCTGAGTCCTGAGTCTGTAGAGTACACATTATAACACTTGGTATCTCTATTATGGATGCCAAGTGTTATAATGTGTACTCTACAGACTCAGGACTCAGGACTTACGACTCAGGACTGTTCTTCCTCCGCCGCCATTTCCGCTTCTCCCAGTCCGAATTCCAGTTCTTCCAGCCATTCATCAATTTTATCGGTGGCGGTGCGCATCAGTTTTTCCCGAAGTCGGGTGCCCCGTTCTGTATAGAACAAAAAATAGACGCCGCCGGCCAGCAAGGCGCCGCCGAGCAGAAGTTCGAGTGCATTTTTCTTTGCCATAGTCAGTCTTTTTCAGGTTGTTCATTTTTTTTCAGGCGCTGGCGGAGTCCGGCTATGCTTTTGCGAAGGATGCCGAATACATCTTTTTTGCCCGGGGCCAAAGCACCAGCCTTGCGTGCCAGTTGCGGGAGGTAAGCCACACCTAAAGGCGCCACCACCTTCAACAACAAAGCCAGGCGCGGGTCGCGCACGAGTGTGTCGGCCACAAGGCGCAGGGGATCGCTCAGGTTGCTGGCCAATCCGAATGCTTTTTCATCGGCCGGGGTGCCGGGCTTGTTGTGAAATCCCAGGGCCGAACGAACGGCCTGCCCCACGATTTCGCCTGGTTGGAGGTCGTGGCGCACTTCCTGCCAGATTTCCCTGATTTCTGTTTCTTCTACAGCAATTTGCGACTTCAGCAGTGCTTTTCGCTGTTGCAATTGCTGCAGGCTGTCTACATCAACCTTTGTTTTCAGTATCGTCATCTTCAAGGATGTTTTGAATGATTTTGGAGCGTACGAAGCCCGGTACTTTCAGGTAAGCAACGATGGCAATGGGCACGAAAATCAGCCCAGCCAGTACGAAACCTCCTGCCCTGTTGTGGATCACATCGCCCAGCCAAACAGCAAATCCGATGCTGAAAAAGAACAGGATGATCAGGGCAAAAACAAAAACAATGGCCATTCCGCTGAGCATGGCGGCTGCGCCCGACACTTTTTCTGTAGCCGTGAGTGTATAATATTCCCGTCGGGTATCCAGATGCTGAAGCAATTTGTGCAACAGCCGTTCGAAAGACGGATCCTGATTGGTGTCTTCTGCCATGGGGGTGTTTGATTGGATCGAATGTTTCGGAGATAATGGAGGTCGAAGGTAGTACCTAAAACAACACAAAGCAAATGACCTGCATCACAAGGTATTCCTGAAAAAACCTAGATGAAATAATTGGATTTTCTTTTGGCCCTGGATTTTATTACACAAAAAACTGATTATCAAATACTTAAAACAGGCAGCCTGTGCAAAATAAAGCGGCAGCAAAAACAAACATTCCCTTCTGAAGGCAATAATTCAGTGCTGGGGAAGTTATTTTGCCGTTTTGTAACTGCCCGCTAAAGGTTGTTGCAACAAACCAAACCACCCTCTTCAAATAACTTAAACAAACTCTGAAATGAAACAACTTCCTGTTTGGGTGCTGGGCGCCCTGTGCTGTTTTCTCCTCACTTTTTCTTCCTGCAAAAAAGACAAGGACGATCCGAAAGACCTGCTGACTTCGCCAAGTTGCTGGAAAACCGTTAAAACCGAAAGCCGCGCCAACACCACGGACGCCTGGACCGACGATACGGAATCCTGCTCTACCGACGACTGCACCAAGTTCAATGCCGACGGTACTGCCACCTTCGATGAAGGTGCTACCAAATGCGACCCGACCGATCCGCAAACCTCTTCGGGCTCTTATGTGCTTTCCGAAGACGGCAAAACAATTACCATTACCCAGGACGGATTTACCCTGCCTGCTACAGTGGAAGAACTGACGTCCAAAAAACTGGTGGTGACCGTGTCGTTCCTCGGCCAGGCTCGCACCACGTTTGAAGCGCAATAAGGGCTCATACGAATTGGACCCAAAACAAGCAAGGCGCCTGGACAGTTGTTCCAGGCGCCTTGTCTTTTTCAGGTCAGGTGCTCTCCTATTCTTTCATGCCTACATGGCAGCCTACTTTGGCGTAAAACAGGATATAAGTGTAGCAAACCGCCATAATCACCATAAATGCCGAGCGGAAATCGAGGCCGGCCACGTGGTGCTCGTACAGCCAGCCATAGAACGGTGGAATGATCGCGCCTCCTACAATGCCCATTACCAGCAAAGCCGAACCCGTGTTGGTAAAGCGGCCCAGATTTTTGATGCCCAGCGGGAAAATAGCCGGCCACATCACCGCATTGCTGAAACCAAGAGCAGCCAGGCACGCCACGGCATGTTCGCCACTTACGAAATAGGATGCGATGGTAAGTGTAATTCCAAGCAGCGCAGATACCAGCAACCAGGTTTCCTGTTTGACGTATTTCGGAATCAAAATAATATTCGCGCCATAACCCAGCAGCAGACCAATCAGTCCGAAAGTGGTGAAATACCTGCTCGTATCGGTCGAAAAACCCAGGTTTTTGCCATAAATCGTAATCAGGTCGCCAGCCATCACCTCCGCTCCCACATACATGAAAATGGCCAAGGAGCCCAGCAGCAGGTGTGGAAACTGAAAAATGCTGGTTTTGCCTTTTGACAAGGCCGTATCGGCTGCGTCGGCATCGCCAGTTTTTTCCTTGATATCGGGCAGCGACGATGATTTGATAACCAGGGCTATGATCAACAGGACGACCGCCATCACGCCGTAAGGGAGTTCTACCCGGCTGGCCAGGTCGTTCAGCAGCGCTGTTTTTTGATCCAACGCCGTAGCAGGGCTATCAATTTCCTGCTGTATAGCATCCACATTTTTCAGAAGCATGGCTCCAAACAAGAGGTTGGCGCCAATTCCGGCCACTTTATTGCAAACACCCATGATGCTGATGCGCTTGGCAGCCGACTCGATGGGCCCGATGATGCTCACATACGGGTTGGCCGCCGTTTGCAGCAAAGCCAGCCCCATGCCCTGAATAAACAATCCCGTTAAAAACATGGGAAAACTCCGTGCTGCGGAGGCCGGAATGAAAACCAGGCAACCGGTTGCCATGATGCTCAAGCCAACGGCCATACCGTTTTTGGTACCCAGCCGCTCTAATATCCAGGAAGAAGGCAACGCCAGAAAAAAATAGGCTGCAAAAAACGCCGTAGCGACGTAATACGACTGCAGGTCGCTCAGTTCGCAGGATTTTTTCAGAAACGGAATCAGAATGCCGTTCAACCAGGTGATAAATCCGAAAACAGCAAACAGCAAACCGATGATGCTGATTTGAAGCAGGTATTTGGAATTGTTGGAAGTAGAATTCTCCATACTTTTGGCCCCTTGTTCGAGTGATTGAATAATAATTTGATTGGCTTAACAAGTGCAAACATCCAAATAATTTTTGTTCCGTGTGCGCACACAGGGTAAAAAAAGAAGGAGGATTGTTTTTTTCAGGTAAATAAAATTTTTAGAAGGGTTGATGAGGTTGATGAGGTTGATGAGGGTTGATGAGGGTTGATGAGGGTTGATGAGGGTTGATGAGGGTTGATGAGGGTTGATATTCATCGGCTCGGGTAAGAACAATTTTTACTTACCCGAGCCGATGAATATCAACCCTCATCAACCCTCATCAACCCTCATCAACCCTCATCAACCTCTATCAACCCTCATCAACCTCATCAACCTCATCAACCCCATTACAACCTACACATGCAACCCACTCTTTTGATTCTTGCGGCCGGTATTGGCTCGCGTTATGGCGGTTTGAAACAGGTAGACGGCATGGGCGGCGGCGGCGAAGCCATTCTGGAATTTTCGGTGTACGATGCCATTCGCGCCGGTTTTGGTAAAGTTGTTTTTGTCATCCGAAAAGATATAGAAGAAGCCTTCCGCGACAAGGTTGGCCGACGCATTGAAGCGCAAATTCAAACCGAATACGCATTTCAAGAAATGGATACAGCGCTGGACTGGCTGGGACAAGTACCGCACCGCGAAAAGCCCTGGGGCACCGGCCACGCCATTTTATCCGCCAAAAAATACCTGACAGAACCTTTCATCGCCATCAATGCCGATGATTTTTACGGCGCCGACAGTTTTCAGGCCATTGCCAGTTTTTTAAAACAAGAATGTACGCCCCGGCGCTACGGCATGGTGGCATACCGCCTGGGAAATACCCTGTCTGAAAATGGTTTTGTTTCGCGTGGTGTATGCTCGGTCAGCCCCGAAGGCTTCCTCACCGATGTGGTGGAGCGCACCAAAATCGAGCGCATGGACGATGGTATCCACTTCCTGGATGAAACCGGCGGCCGCCATTTTCTGGAAGATCAAACACCGGTATCCATGAATTTTTGGGGTTTTCACCCGACTGTATTACAGGAAATTGAAACGCAGTTTCAGGACTTTGTTCAGGCCAATCTGGACAAACCCAAAGCGGAGTTTTACATACCCACCGTTGTCAATAACCTGATCAAATCGGGCAAGATCAACCTCCAGGTGCTCACCAGCGAAAGCCAGTGGTACGGCGTAACCTACCCGGAAGACAAAGACACTGTGCAGCAAGCACTTCGGGATATGGCCGCGAAAGGAATGTATCCGGGGAAGTTGTGGGGGTGAGGGTAAGGGGTAAGGGGCAAGAGGCAAGGGGCAAGGGGCAAAAGGCAAGGGGCAAAAAGCAAGAGGCAAAAAGAGACGCCCATTGCCTCTTGCTTTTTTGCCTCTTGCCCCTTGCCCCTTGCCTTTTGCTCCTTGCCCCTTCAATTCCGCACCACCACAAACTCCACCCTTCTATTCTCAGCCCGGCCTTCGTCGGTATCGTTGGTAGCGATGGGCTGCCGTTCGCCTTCGCCGCGTGCGAAGAGGCGATTCTTGGCAATTTTATTTTCCGTTAGAAAATTCACGACCGACTGCGCGCGCCGCTGTGAAAGCGCCTGGTTGTAGTCGTCATTACCGAGTGCATCGGTGTGCCCGACGATGCGGATGCTGAGTTTGGGGTTTTCCTGCATGATTTTCAGCAACTTGTTGAGTTCCACGAAGGAGCGGGGCATCAGTTCGTCCTTGTCAAATTCGAAATAGATGTTTTTCAGACGAATGGTTTTGCCAGGTTGCAGCGGCTGTCGGGTAAGGTCGTCTTCCTTGACCAGCACGGGCAGGAAAGGTGGTATTTTTTTCAACAAAACATCGTCGATGTAGTAGTAGGCATAGTTGTAGGTATCCACATAAGGCGCAGAAAAAAGCGTGTGTTCATCGTCGTTAAAATTGCCAATCAGGATGTGTTCTGCTTCGTATTTGGCCACGAACTGACCGCTCACCTTTACCCATTTGCCATACGGGGCCGCCATGATTTCCGGTACGCTCACCTGGGCTTCGCGTATCAGGATTTCGTCGGTGGTGCGGCGAATTTCCTTGACCGAAAAATACGCGCCGAGGTTATTGATATGCAGGGATTTTTCCAGGGGCGTCACCCAGTATTCGAGGTAATACGCCTGCCCCACTACCAGGGGTTCGGCCAACTGAATTTCCAGGTATTCACGGCAATGCGGTTTACCATTGGTACAGCCATAAAGCGTAAGGCCCGCCATCGATTTGCCACCATGCGGAGCCTGCTTTCCGAAACCCTTGGCCGCCCAGTCGTTGGGCACCCGCACACCGGGGCCGTATATGTCGGGGCTGGCAGTAGTAGCGCTGAACCAGTATTTCACCACCTCGCCGAAATAGGCGCCTTTGTACGACCAGCCGAGCGGCGCTGCCGCGTAACGCTCGAAGCCCGGGTTGGGTACAATATTTTGTTGCGCCAGCAAAACGGATATTTCCGCCGACAGGCAGAACAAACACAGGACAAGGGCGTTTTTCAGGGCGAAGCAGGGCGGATAGATCATTTCAAAGTGCTTTTCGGGTAAAGGGTACAGAATGATATTTCAAAAAAACGGTTTTTCAGGGGCTGAAAGAAAATTTAAAGTAAGCAAGCCGCTGTTACCTGCGCGAAAACGCGTATTTTTGCAGCGCAATCTTCCGGATAATTTTTCCTTCATTCACAAGTAGGCCCCATATTTGTCAGTTTGTTATCTGCTGTTTTGGTTAACCAGATAACCAATGAAGGATATGTCTGAAACCACAACAAAGTAATTGTTACCCAAACAAAATAACAATAAAAATGAATATTGCTGTTGTAGGAACCGGCTACGTCGGTTTGGTGACTGGAACCTGTTTTGCTGAAACAGGCAACACGGTCATTTGTGTTGACATCAATGAAAAAAAAGTGGAAAGCCTCAAAAACGGCAAAATTCCCATCTTCGAACCCGGACTGGATCTACTTTTTGAGCGCAATACCAAAGAAGGCCGCCTTCATTTTACCACCAACCTGGCCGAAGCCGTACAACAAAGCCAGATCATTTTTCTGGCCCTTCCTACCCCTCCCGGCGAAGACGGCAGCGCCGACCTTTCCTATATCATGGGCGTGGCGCGCGATCTGGGTGGCATTATCAAGGACTACAAAGTGATTGTTGACAAAAGCACGGTGCCCGTTGGCACGGCTGAAAAAGTAGCCGCTGTACTGGGGCAAAAACTACCCGCCGAATTGTTCGATGTAGTGTCCAATCCCGAATTTCTGCGCGAAGGCGTAGCCGTAGAAGATTTTCTCAAGCCCGACCGCGTCGTTATCGGTACCGAAAGCGAACGTGCCCGCAAACTGATGCGCCTGCTGTACGAACCTTTCGTACGCCAGGGCAATCCGATCTATTTCATGGACGAGCGTTCGGCAGAAATGACCAAATACGCCGCCAATTCGTACCTCGCAGCGCGCATTTCGTTTATGAATGAAATTGCCAACCTCTGCGAAAAAGTGGGCGCCAACGTCGATCAGGTACGCATTGGCATGGGTAGCGACAGCCGCATCGGCAAGCGCTTCCTGTTCCCGGGTATCGGCTATGGCGGTTCCTGCTTCCCGAAAGATGTGCAGGCGCTGGCCAAAACCGCATCGGAGTACGACTACGATTTCAAAATTTTGAATTCCGTCATGCACGTCAACCAACTCCAGAAAAGTGTGCTGACCGAAAAGATCCGTGAATACTTCCAGGACGACCTGGAAGGCCGCACCATCGCGGTGTGGGGACTGGCGTTCAAACCCAATACCGACGATATTCGGGAGGCGCCGGCGCTCGTCATCATCGACGAATTGCTGGCCGCCGGCGCAAAAGTGCGCGCTTTCGACCCCGAAGCGATGGGCCATGTGAAATCGCTGTACGGCGATCGGATTTGCCTTTGCGACAGCATGTACGAAGCCGCAGAAGGTGCTGATTGCCTCGCTATCATGACGGAATGGAGTGAATTTCGCACCCCCGACTTCGAACGTATTGGCGCCCTGCTCTCTGAAAAAGTGATTTTCGACGGCCGCAATGTGTACGACCTCGACTACATGAAAGAACTTGGATTTCAATACCTCAGCATCGGTCGCCCGCAGGTGAATAGCAATAAGACGGCGGGGGATTTGGTGTGATTTTAGGTGTTTTCGTGTTTTCGTGTTTTAGTGTTTTGGAGGTGCTTCGCTCTTGGTTTACCATTAAACTACAAACACCAAGAGCGAAGCACCTCCAAAACACTAAAACACAAAAACACAAAAACACCCAAACAAACCACGAAAATTCAATAAAATGAAACAACTCCCTGCCGCTATGGAACCGTTTCGGGAAAAACTCCTCGAAACAACCCTGCCTTTTATCCGCATCCAGGCCGGTCCGCAAGGCCAGTCGCCGCTGTGGGCCAGCAAGGTAGGCGGGCAGCCCTATATGCCCAAAGGCGCCGCGTGGCCGGCTACGCCGGAGGGCCAGCCACTGTTTTTTCTGGCGCAGATCAACTTCGCCGATGTGCCCGCCCTGCCACCTTTTCCGGAAAAAGGCATTTTGCAGTTTTTTATCAACGACGACGACCTATACGGCATGGATTTCGACGACGGCGAAGTGCAGGATACGTTCCGGGTAGTGTTTCACCCCGATCCGGTGCAGGATAAAAACGCGCTGCAAACCTCCATGCCTCCCCTGCGCGACTACGACGAAATGCTGCCGCACCACCCCGACGAATCGTATCCGCTGCGCTTCGAACGTGCCGAAGAAGTGGCTGGCATGACCGACTATCGTTTCCACCAGCACTTCGGCACCGATTTTTTCCAGCAATTCGGCGAACAGGAATGGCAAATCATGGACGATTTTGGCAAGGCCGTGCGCCCGCAGGGCCATAAAATCGGCGGTTATGCCTATTCCACCCAGGACGACCCGCGCCGCCCGGAAGACCCTATGCTCCTGCTGTTTCAACTCGACTCCGACGAAGACATGGACCTGATGTGGGGCGATATGGGCGTAGGGCACTTCTTTATTCGGGAGAAAGATTTGATGGCGAAGGACTTTTCGAGGGTGTTGTATGATTGGGACGGGCTTTAGAGGTTAGAGGTGAGAAGTGAGAGGTGAGAGGGTTAGCGGGGCGATGTACTCACTAATTTCACAGTATAAATCCGGCCTTCACATTCTATTTTCACGACATAAAACCCCGGCTCCAAAGGAGGCATGAGGGCCTGCCTGTCATTTTGCGAAGCAGTGTACACCATTTTCCCGCTTAGATCAAAAACAGTAGTGTGCCATTCTCCTGGCGAGACATCCTGTTGCCACACAATTTTCCAGTCGCCTGCTGTCGGGTTAGGATATATACGAACCGAGCGAGGCTCCCCACCATTCGGCTGCTGCGTGCCTACAGTGATAATCTCCACATCCCTGCATTGCGTGTCGCACATTCCATTTGCATTGCAGACGGTGAGGCATACTTCATAAATACCGGGGCCAGGAAACTGATGTACCGGAGAGCGGGTAGAATCGATGGTTCCATCTCCAAAATCCCATAGCCAGTACACCGGCTCATAGTACGACAAGTCCGTAAATTGAAGTTCCAGTGGCCCTTGCATTGTATCATGCCCCGAACGCCAGTAGGCTTCCAGCGGAGGCTTGATGCCAAGTGTATCGCATGGGCTG
Organism: Bacteroidota bacterium; assembly: GCA_020160935.1. GTDB lineage: Bacteria > Bacteroidota > Bacteroidia > Chitinophagales > Saprospiraceae > M3007. The sequence continues at coordinate 140,634 of JAIUPL010000004.1, forward strand.
CCAGGCAGGTTGTACAGCCGGTAATTCGGGTTATTGGGCGGGTGAAAAAGAATTTGCGCAGGCAAAATAATATCGTGCTGCCGCAAACTACAGGCAACACCTGCAGAATCGGGGTATTCAATGCGGTGCAGTAGATTGGCGCCATTGCCACTGGTCATGTAAATCCGTTGATCTGGACCGATTACCATTGCATATGGAGGGGTTGGTACGTTGAAGACTGATAGATAACCATCGTATTCTCCTACCAGTAACCTTGAATTTTCTATGTCATCTGCTTGTGTATCAAACTGATAAAGCCGCTCTCCTTCGTTAGATACGTACAGATAACGCGAATTGGGAGAAAAACTGGCCCAGCCAGCATACATGATGGTATCTGGTAAAGAAATTGTGGTAGAATTGGATAATGTACCTGAACAGCGGTCAAAATCATATATTCGAAATTGTGCAGGTTTGTTAGCAAGTACTCTTACAAATTTTCTTCCATCTGGTGAAAAAGTACACATGTAAGAGCCAGATTGAAGCGCTCCGTTCCAGCCTGTTCCATCAACTTGTTGAGTGTAAGGGCCATGTAATCCAGTTGGGTCTAGTATAAAAACATGATAAGTGCTACTATACCTTTCCATGATAACAATCCACCAATCTCGTCCATTACCATGCCGTACCGACGTTAAGGAGCGATTCAAATTTCCTGAAAGCAATACTTGATTTTTAGAAATAACTTTACCAAATCCATTGTTATAATTCATATCAATGACGCTTTCCAATACATCTATAGTATCAAGGAATTGAAAAGAAAAAAACCGATTATGAAGCAAAATATATTGACCAGGCTTATCCGGCCACGGCAATCCAAGAATTCCCTGGTATGATAAATATCCCCATCCTGCCTGGTCGCAATACTGCTGATGTATGTTTCCAGGACTCAAATTTTCTCCGTTTTCCATTACCTGATGTTCGGCATTGATGACATCACAACCGCTGGTATACCATTGAAGAATTCCGTTTTCATCTGACATAATGATGGGGTTGTCCATGTCAGAATATAAATCCTGAAATTGAACGGACGGGTTACCTTCTGAAAAATCTATCCGGTTCCCTCCGGTAAAAAATGGGGCATTGGAAGGTGCGCTCCCTAAAAGCCAGATAAAATCGTGCTTATCCTGAGCATGCAAAATGAAGGAAAAAAAAGAAAATATATAAACCAGCAAGGTGCGCATATTCACAATAATTAAATACAAGCCCACTCCGGGGTACTACCGCCGGAGTGGGTTCATAAATGAAGAATTTATTTTACTACTGTAAAACGAGTGATCTGGCGGTTGCCTGAAATTGTCCTTGTAAGGAGTGAATAAACACATCTTGGTATACATTCATTTATTGGTAGAAGAAACATTTACAGTGAAGAACGCTGCTCTACGCGAAAGATTTGACTCTGCCAAGGCATTGTCCTCATGTAAGAACGGTGAGCGAATTCACCTTAAAAAGTGATGAAAATCATCAAGTGCATTCCTGCAAGAGGGTGCAGTCCTGCCCAAACCCCTTACATTTGCCCGCGTCATCCTGCCGCAAAGGCATCAGTCGCACAACTATGAAACGATTCCTCTATTACACCGCAATTGCGTCTTCCGTTCTGTTTTTGATTGTTTTTCAGGCTTGCAAATCAGGCAATAAAGAATACCAGACAAAGGCTCAAAACCCCGAATTCATCCACAAAGGCGTGCGCCGGCTCACCGATATTATCCGGCACGACATTTTTGCACCGCCTATTTCTGCCCGTATTTACGCCTATTCATCCATTGCAGCCTATGAGGCGCTGGTGCCGGGCTACCCGGAATACCAAAGCCTGGCTGGTCAACTCAACGGCCTGCAACCCGGCCCGCAGCCTGAAGCAGGCAAAGAATATTGCTACCCGCTCGCTTCCGTAAATGCCATGCTCACCATGGGCAAACAACTGGTTTTTTCGGAAGGCGATGTAGAAGACCTGGAAGAAACGCTTTTTCAGGAGTTTGCCAACATGAACATGCCGCAAGACGTGTACGACCGCTCGATGGCGTACGGCGATGCGGTCGCCAAACATATCCTGGCCTGGTCGAAAAAAGACAACTACGCCCAGACGCGCAGCATGCCCAAATTCACCATCCAGTCGGAACTGCCTTCCCGCTGGATTCCCACACCGCCCGCCTACGCCGATGCGTTGGAGCCGCACTGGAGTAAAATCCGCCCCTGGGTAATTGATTCTGCCAATCAGTTTTTGTGCGCAGCGGCCATCCCGTTCAGCGACAAGAAGGACAGCGAATTTTACAAAGAAGCCCTTGAAATACACGACATTGTAAAAAATCTCACCCCCTGGCAGGATTCTACTGCCTGGTATTGGGACGACAATCCGTTCAAACTCGAGGTAAGCGGACACTTCATGTTTGGCCGCAAAAAAATCAGCCCCGGAGGCCACTGGATGAACATTGCCTCTCATGCCAACCGCAAGGCCGGCTCCGACATCATGAAATCGACCGAAACGTACGTGAAAGTGGCCTGCGCACTAGCCGACGGGTTCATCGCCTGCTGGAATGCCAAATACCGCTACAACCTGATTCGCCCCGAGTCGTATATCAACAAATACATGGACCCCGATTGGCGGCCACTGATCCAGACGCCCCCGTTTCCGGAGCATCCCAGCGGACACAGCACAATTTCGGGTGCTGCTGCAGCAGCACTCACCAGCATGTATGGCGAAAACTTTGCCTTTTCCGACAGCACAGAAATGGAATTTGGCATTCCGCCCCGTACCTTCAAGTCATTCGAAGAAGCCGCCAATCAAGCCGGCATGAGTCGCATGTACGGCGGTATCCACTTTCGAAATGGCAATCTGTCGGGCTTGAAAACCGGCGGTGAAATCGGTCGCTACATTGCTCAAAAACTTCATACCCGCAAATAATTCTGCCCTTCCGGCTCGAAAATTTTCGGAACGTGAAACTTTTTATTCGTTCAGAAGTTTCCCTTCCGGAAGGCAGTGGAAAGCCACAGGTATTGCAATTTGTCGCTTTTTCGGTGATATTTGTGTGCAGGTTAACACCGATGCAACATCTGGCATAAATTAACACAGAAAGTTCGCAGGTTTCCGACTGAAAAGCCGGAACTTTGCGTTTAAACCAAAAGTCTCTCACATATTTATTACAGCCATCGCGATGGAAGAAAAAAAACGCCGTCCGCGCATCCAAAAGCCGGACTCGGGTTTCCCGCTGGAAGAGCGCTCGAAACCTTTTCGTTCAGATGATTTCGACAACCAGGACGAAAACACCGACACCAAAAAACCCTGGCAAGACCGCAGTGAAGGCGGTCAGGAACGTAAACCCTGGCAAGACCGCAACCAAGGCGGCAGCGACCGTCCTTACAACCGCGACCGCAATGAAGGTGGCGGCGGTTACGAACGCAAACCCTGGCAAGACCGCAATCAGGGTGGCGGCGGTTATGAACGCAAACCCTGGCAAGACCGCAATCAAGGTGGCGGCAGCGACCGTCCTTACAACCGCGACCGCAATGAAGGCGGCGGCGGTTATGAGCGAAAACCCTGGCAAGATCGCAATCAGGGCGGCGGCAGCGACCGTCCTTACAACCGCGACCGCAATGAAGGCGGCGGCTACGAACGCAAACCCTGGCAAGATCGCAACCAGGGCGGCGGCAGCGACCGCCCCTACAACCGCGACCGCAATGAAGGCGGTGGCGGTTATGAGCGCAAACCATGGCAAGATCGCAACCAGGGCGGCGGCAGCGACCGCCCCTACAACCGCGACCGCAATGAAGGTGGCGGCGGTTATGAACGCAAGCCCTGGCAAGATCGCAATCAGGGTGGCGGCGGCGGCTACGAACGCAAGCCATACAATAACAGAGGCGGCGGCGGTTTTGGTGGTAAAAAACCGTTTGGCAAAAAGCCTTTCCGCAAAAAAGAAGAATTCTACATCGAGCCTCAGCCCAAGCCCAGTCTCCCGACCGGAGAAGGTATGCCGCTGAATAAATACCTGGCACACTGCGGCATTTCCTCGCGCCGTAAAGCCGTGGAATTTATCGAACAAGGCCTCGTCACCGTAAATGGTGAAGTAAAATCGGAGCCCTACTACCGCATCCAGCCGGGCGACGTCGTGGTATGCGACGGACAAGTGGCTACGGTGCAGGAACGTATGGTGTACGTACTGCTCAACAAGCCTAAAAACGTTATCACTACAACGGAAGACGACCGTGGCCGAAATACGGTACTTGACATCGTCGATCCGCATTTCCCTGAACGCCTGTTCCCGGTTGGTCGCCTCGACCGCGACACTACAGGCCTGATTCTGATCACCAATGATGGCGACCTGGCACAGAAATTGTCGCACCCAAGCCACCACGTACAGAAACAATACCGCGTGGGATTGCGTCGTCCGTTGACCCAGGCCGATTTCGAGCACATCGAACGCGGCGTAGAACTGGAAGACGGTTTGATGGAGGTCAACTGGATTCGTTTCTCGGAAGACCATCCGGAGCGCGATATCGTGGAACTGGAAATTTCTTCAGGCCGCAACCGCATCGTACGCCGTTTGTTTGAACACCTTGGATACGAAATTTTCAAACTCGATCGTTTCTACTTCGCAGGCCTGACCAAAAAAGACCTGCCACGTGGTAATTTCCGCGAACTGACACAGCGGGAAATCATCATGCTAAAACATTTTACGGGGCATCCGAAAGGCAAACCGGAAGATGTGGAGGTGGCAGATGCCGACGATGCGTCGGAAGCCGACGAACAAGGATAAAACATACTATGAACAAAGCGAGGCCGGCAGGAGGTAATCCTGTCGGCCTTTTTTGTGCCTGCTGCTTTGCCTGGCTTTGCCGACACGGCAATCAAGTTTTATATTTGTCCAATCAATGAGCGTGTTGCTCATTCATCAACATCTTTATTATGAAAACGATCTATCCTGTTCTGATTGCCCTTTTGGCACTGTTCGGTGCATCTCAACGCCTCCATGCCCAACTTACCGAAGGCAAACCCCGTTTTGGCCTCAAACTGGGCGTATCAGGCTCCAACCTGTACGATGATGCCATTGCCGATGATAAAAAAGCACGCATTGGCTTTACCGGCGGCGGTTTTGTAAAAGTACCCATCGGCAAGCACTTTTCCTTGCGCCCCGAATTGCTGTTTACCACCAAAGGCGCCGAATTCGACCTGGTGGGCGGCAATACCTCCGACCTTAAATTGAGTTACCTGGAAATTCCGCTGTCGCTCGAATTGAATATTGCTATCATCAACATCCACGCCGGTGTACACGCAGGCCTGCTGGCGGCGGCCGATGGCACATTCAAGGATGCGCAGGGCAACTCCATTGTTACGGACTTTGGAAAAGATGACCTCGAGAGTTTCGACTATGGCTGGCACCTCGGCGGCGGCCTTGATCTGGGCAATATCGGTATTCACCTGCGCGTATCGCGCGGCTTGCAAGACATCCGCAAGGACGACAGCCTGAAAGATATTTTTGGCGGTTTGAAAAATGCGGCGTGGTCGTTGACGGCAGCGTACGGTTTTTAGAATAGTGAGTGGTGAATAGTGAGTAGTGAGTTTGACTCACATTGCTTTTGGCTTCCCTAAGAGAGTGGTCAAAAGCACTGTGAGTAAAACTCACTACTCACCACTCACTATTCACTACTCTCATTTTTTTTCCAACGCTTTGATTCTTTGTTCCAGTCGTTCAATTTGCGCCTGCTGCTCCTGAATAGCCTTGGCGAGTACCGGAATGAGGTCGGAGTAATACACCCCCAGGGCTTCCGCTTTTTTGGGCACAAGGTGTCCTTTGCCGTCGTCGACCCACTCCGTTTCAGACACTACTTCCGGCACGATGGTTTGCAGATCCTGGGCCAGGAAACCAAGTTTGCGGCCCTGCTCGGGGTGGTCGATCCATTCAAAACTGACGGGTTTCATGGCTTTTACCTGCTCCAGGCCGTAGCCGAGAGGCTGAATGGCCTGTTTTTGGCGTGCATCGGAGGTGTTGATGGTGCCGTTGGTGGCATACACTACTTTCCAGCGTCGATCTGAACTGCCGAGGTCAAAAAAATTGTTGCTGCCGGGCGACAGGCCGCCTCCGAATTTGAAGTTGGCAATAACATCGGCTTTTGAAATCGTACCCTCATAGTTTTCATATCCGCCACGGATACCGATTCCCCCGTTGACCTTGAGGGCTATACCATCGCCAGAAAAATTACTGAACGTTCCAGCGGGGCTTGGCCCTGTACCGGTAGCATCCAGGGCAACCAGCCCGTTGAGTTGGAGTGCTGTCCCGTTGTTTGCTTCTGCTGATATTGCCTTGCCAGTCCCGTTGTTTTGGGAATAAATGGTGCTGGAATTATTCGAACCTTGTGCAAAAAGTGCCTGGAAAGGAGCAGGCCCGACAAATACAGTACCACCATTGTTGTTCTGAATATCATTGCCGCCGGCCGATCCCCAATATGAACTGCCGCCTCCGGAGGGCAGGCTGACGGAGCCGCCGCCATTGCTCAGGGAAAGTGTGCTGCCATTGATGGAAAGCGTTTGAATCTCGTTGGTATTGGAAGGATCGAAAGTAACCGTGCCACCGCCGTTGGACAGCGTCAGGTTGGTGCCGTTGGCAGACAGCGTCTGAATTTCATTGGTGTTGGACGGATCGAACGTGACACTACCACCGCCGTTTGACAGTGTCAGGTTAGTGCCATTGGCAGACAATACCTGAATTTCGTTGGTATTGGTCAGGTCTCCGGTGTTGGTGATAACACCTCCGCTGATGCTGATGCCGGGGCCAGCGGTATACGTGCCGCCACCGGAGGGCAGGGTGACGGAACCGCCGCCGTTGCTCAGCGAAAGGCTGGATCCGTTGATTGACAACGTTTGTATTTCATTTGTACTGCTCAAATCGCCTGTGTTGGAAATAACATCGCCGCTGATTCCGATGCCCTGACCCGCAGTATATCCGGCAGTGCCAATAAGGTCGGAAGCGGGTACCCAATGTGTGCCATCCCATTTCAGAACATTCCCAGTTGCCAGATTGGTAGTTTGAACGTCCGGCAATGCATTGAGGGCCGGCGGATTCGTCACTGTGCGCGCTGCAAATGCAAAAGGCACGGATTTCAGTTCTTCCGCACCCAGTTCGATAAAACTGTTGCCGCCCGTCGGGTCGACCTCCACCTTGAGAAATTTAGAATTGGCAGCCCAGGCAATAGTGGAAAAATTTCCAAAATCGACCTGCCCGCGCCCCACCTGAAGCGCAACAAGCCCAAATTCACTGGTCGTCACGGTGTGTTTTTCCCGGTAACTCTGATTCCCGGTGGCCGTATTTTCAGCAATCGTGAAACGCATGGTGACAGGCTGGTTGGCAAGCACCGTTCCGTCGGTGTTTCGGATAATACCTTGATAAGAAATGGCATCGGGAATTTGCTGGGCCGACAAGTGAACAATGCAGCACAGCAGGATGGGGATAAAAAGGTTTTTTTTCATGGCAAGAGGATGTTTAGCGTCACGTTTATTGTCTGCCGCAAAAGCAGCATCATTATATATAGAGTCCCAAGCAAGCGCAGTTTGAGACGATACCGAAGGTATGAAATAACTCCACCCCTCATTGTAATTTGAAAGGTATAAAAGTGCCTTCATTTTCCAGCACTACACAATTTCTATACGTTTTCGCATGTTGCAAAGCTTCTTCTGCCTGATGTAAAACGTTGATAAATGCATCGGAAAACATATTGTATTCCGTCACGCCGACGCTAATTGTGATTGCGAAATTCAATTGAAAAGGCGGGGTGTTCCAGTCGAATGCAGCGACTTTTTCCCTCAATCGATTTCCAAGTGCTTTTGCAGCATCTATGCCTGTGGTATTGGTGGCAATAACCAGAAACTCGTCCCCCATTCTGTAACGGATCAGCCGATCGTCTCCTCTTAATTCTCCTGTAAATAAGGTAACTAATTTTTTCAAAACAAGATCCCCTCTTGATATTCCATGAGCATCGTTTACACGTTTGAAATTGTCAATATCTATCAGGAGAAATGAAACCAATCGGTTTTTGTGTCGGGCATACTGAAGGCGCTCTTCAATTATATGTTCTATGGATTTTGAGTTGTAAGTACCTGTTATATCGTCGATGAAGTTATCGCTGAGCCGAATTTTCTGCAATTCCTCTGCCTGTTGGCGGATGGTTTTTTTATCATTCCGGACTACCATGAGGAGATACATCAGGAGAAAAGTCAACAATGCAACGATGACGAGCATCCGTTTATATTTTGTTTATGGAGGATTCGAATATGGAACCAAGCGTGCATTGAGCGGTATCTGGCGGCGCTTCAACTTTCCTCTGACGTTTCTACACTAACTATATTTCTGAGCCATTTGTATTCATCGAGCCCTAACAGATAAAGCAATGTTTGTCTAAAGTAATCTACTTCCGATTTCAGCAGCAGGCTCTGTTGATCGGGTGTTGCGTCTGATTTTCGCTGGAGATAAAAATTGATGGCCAGACCTGAAGTCGTGAGGTTATTGGGTATGTCATACAGGTGAATATCTTTATTGCCGAGTAAAAACGAGGTATCTTTTACCTTGATGTTGGAAAACGTTTCAGTTTCGACAAACAGAGTGACCTTGTGAAATTTTTGTTCTTTTTCAAAAATCCGCAGGTTGTCAGAATTAAGAAACTCTGAATAGGAAGGTACTAGAATGGTGAGCCTGAAAGAAGGGTCTTCCACTGATACATCTTTACCCTCAATGTTGATTCTTATTTTGTCAGCATAATTGAGCGGTTTGCAAATCCGAAGGATAAAATTCTGGAAATAGCCAACTGCCAGTGCGAAAGAAGGCAGGAGTTTCAGTTCCTGCCTTCTTTCTTGTTGTTTAATGTAATCCCTTATCTGGCTGCAGGCGGTATGTATATTATCGAAATAGTTTTCATTGCTGCTGGTCGTGTCAAAAACAAACGTTTTAATGCCTTTTAATGCGGCCATATTACCCGTTAAGGTATCGCCAGCCACTAAAATCCGGGCACTACCCAGTAGGCCTAATGAGACTCCTATTTCAAAAATAAGATCTTCTCGCGCTGCAACACCCAGACTTTGTCTTTTAATATGGCTGTCTACAGGAGTGAGGACAATTATGGCAAAACTAAATTCGGGAATACTAAGCAGCATGGCGTCTATATAACCCTTGGGGTTTTCAGACAGCAAGGTATCGTCCCACACTATCACTTCCACATCACTTTTCAGAACACCTTTGAGAGCATTCGCGATGGGTTTTCCTTCCTCCGCTGAGAAAATCAGAATTTTCGGTTGCATCTGGTGAAATCATTTGAGATGACCAAAGGTAGGGAACAAAATAATAAAGATGGAAGATCGAGAAATTAGGCATAAGAACTGCTTCGCTCTCTTATATGTAAAATCCAAAAGCGAAGCGGTGTACTCTACGCACTCTCACTCTCTCACCTTCTCACCTCTATTCTACCCGACTCACCCCCGTCACCCAATGAAACTCCCGCAGCGCAATAATGGCGCGTTGCAACTGGTCGGTATTGGCCACGATCAGCGAGATACGACCTTCGAAATAGCCGCCCTCTCCGCTGATGGAAAACTGGCGGATATTGATGCCCATATCGGCGATGCGGTTGGTGAGGCGATTGATAACGCCCGGGCCGTCGTCGATACCGGTAACAACAATTTCTGCGAGAAAATCCGATTTTACGGTATTGCCCCACCAGGCTTTCAGGATGCGGTGACCGTAGTTGGCCAGCAGGTTGTCGGCATTTGGGCAACTGGAGCGGTGAATTTTGACGCCGCCTTGTACCAGCACAAAACCAAAAATATCATCGCCTTGCACAGGATTGCAGCAGTTGGCAAAACTGTACTGGTAGTAATTGCCGGGTTCGTCGTTGATGATGACCTCGGGTTTGCCCGGCACCTTGGAGCGCACCGGCGAGTCGGACACCTGTTCGGGCGCTTCCGGCTCTATTTTGGCTACTACTTTTTGCACCAGGTTGGCGCCTTCGGTGCGAAACTTGCGGCTTAGTCCGGCGAGGTTTACCTGTTCGAGGTAAATAGCACTCAGAAACTCCAGTCGGTTGGGATAACCATAGTATTTGGCCAGCATATCGGCATTGGCTTCCACGGATACCTTCAGTGCATTGAGTTTTCGGGTCAGGATTTCCTTGCCGTATTCAGCCTGCATGCGTTTTTCCTCTTTAAGTGCTACGCGGATACGGTTGCGAGCTTTGGAGGTGGTGACGTGTTTCAGCCAGTCTTCGCTGGGCTTCTGGTTTTTATCGGTAATGATTTCGATCTGATCGCCATTTTTCAGGCGGTAATGGATCGAAACGGGCAGGTTGTTCACTTTGGCCGTGCGGCAGGCACAGCCTACGTCGGAGTGGATACTGAAAGCGAAATCGAGAATGGTGGCGCCTTCCGGCATGATGCGCATTTCACCTTTGGGGGTAAATACATGCACCTCGTCGGTAAAAAGGTTGCTCTGTACATCGGCCAGCAATTCGACCGCACTCCCTGAATTGTGGTTTTCCAGCGTTTCGCGCACCTGGCTCAGCCAGTTGTCGAAGGTATTGGCTTTGTTGGCAATGCTTTTTACGCCCTTGTATTTCCAGTGCGCCGCAAAACCGCGCTCGGCGATTTCATCCATGCGTTCGGAGCGAATCTGCACTTCCACGAAACGGCCTTCAGGGCCAGCCACGGTGGTGTGCAGCGACTCGTAGCCATTGGCTTTCGGGTTGGTAATCCAGTCTTTCAGGCGTTCGGGCACCGGCTTGTAATGATCGGTCACGATAGAATATACCTGCCAGCACGCAAATTTTTCCTGCTCCGGCTGCACATCTACGATGATGCGGAGTGCAAACAGGTCATAAATATCTTCGAAGCGGACGTTCTTGTTTTTGATCTTGTTCCAGATGGAATAGATGCTTTTCGGGCGCCCGGTGATACGGATTTTAAAATCCATTTCCTCCAGCGAATGGAGGAGCGGCGACATGAACGCATCGATGTATTTCTGGCGGGAGCGCTTGGTATCGGCCAGTTTGGAGGCAATTTCCTGATATACTTCCGGTTGCGTAATTTTCAGGCAAGTATCCTGCAACTCGGTTTTGATGGCGTTCAGGCCCAGCCGGTGCGCCAGTGGAGTATAGATGTAACTGGTTTCTGCCGCAATTTTGAGTTGCTTGTGATACGGCATACTCTTGATTGTGCGCAGGTTGTGGAGTCGGTCGGCCATTTTGATGAGCACCACGCGCACGTCGAACAGCATGGCTTTCAGCACTTTACTCAGGTTTTCGGCCTGTGGGCTTTCCTTGTCGTGCAGGCCGTCGAGTTTGGTCAGGCCATCTACGATACGGGCAATGCGGTCGCCAAATTTCTTTTTGATGTCGATGGCTTCCACTTCCGTATCCTCTACCACATCGTGCAGCAGGGCGCAGATGACGGCGGTAGCGCCGAGCCCGATTTCTTCCACACAGATGCGAGCCACCTCGATAGGGTGCATGATGTAGGGTTCGCCGGCTTTCCGGCGTTGTCCGTGGTGCGCTTCGGCGGCTAGTTCGAATGCAGCGCGAATATCTTCGCGGTCTTTCTGGCTCAGGTCGGTTTTGATAGATTTGAGCAGGTTGCGGTATGCGCGCTGAATCAATACCTTGTCTTCCTCAGACCCGGGAATAATGGCGTCGAAATGTTCATATCCTGCACCCTCCTGCTCCGACAAATGGGGAGAAAGATCCGTTGCCTCTTCTACGATCGTTACTAAATTTACCTGCTCCATAGTACCCTGCTTATGATTTATGGTGGTCTGTCCTACAAAATTAGTTCAAACAAATGGATACGACAATCCGTTTAGCGCTTGTTAACTGTTTTTATCCTGTAAAAAGACTTTGTTTTTCCGCAAAAGGCCTTACTTTTGCGCTCCTTTTTGAAAAGAATATTTCAAATGAAATTTTGTTCGGGTTTGTCTTTCAGACGTCAAATTACCTGCCAAAATCACACAATTGGAAGATTTTTTTTCAGGTGTACAGTTGTTGACGCTGTATATCGATTCTTTTGAAATAATTTCTGCGGGCGTGGCGAAATTGGTAGACGTACCAGACTTAGGATCTGGCGCCGCGAGGCATGGGGGTTCGAGTCCCTCCGCCCGCACTTTTTTAGAGCGTGAGAGAAGTGAGAGGGTGAGAGATGTGAGAGTGCGTAGAGTACACCGCTTCGCTTAATAATTTAAAAGTAAAGAGCGAAGCGGTGTACTCTACGCACTCTCACATCTCTCACCCTCTCACTTCTCTCACTTTCTCACTCTCTCACTTTCTCACTCTCTATCAATATGGTTGTCCGCCAAGATATCGACAACACCTCCGCTCTTGTAACCGTAACTGTTACCCGCGACGAAATAAAACCAAAACTCGATTCCGAACTCAAACGCTACCGCCAGCGCGCTCCCATCAAGGGTTTTCGCCAGGGCCAGGCGCCAATGGATTTCGTAAAAAAACTATACGGCCCCTCTATTTTTGGCGATGTACTCAATGAACTACTGTCGAGCCGCCTGTATGACTACCTGCGCGATAGTAAACTCGACGTGTTGGGACAACCCCTGCCGGTAGCCGACCAGCAGCAATACTCTTTTAAAGTCAGCAACCCCGACCCCGAATATACGGTAAAATACGAAGTAGGGTTTGTAGCGCCTTTTGAAATCAAAGGCCTGGACAAGAGCGAATCGTTCGAACGTATCACCGTTTCCAACCTCGACGAACTGGCTGCCGACGACCTCAACTATGCCCGCAAACGCATGGGCAAACGCAGCAATCCGGAAAATGACATTCAGGAAAATGACATCGTGCGCATCGCAGCCCGCGAACTTGATGGCGACGCCGTGAAAGATGGTGGCTGGGAAACAACCATGACTGTTCACCTGAAAAGCATGACGGAAGGCCCTCTGAAAACCCAGTTGCTGTCGCTGAAAAAAGGTGACACGCTGCGTTTCAATGCCCGCGACATCGAAAATCAGGAAAAAGAAGAATCCTACCGCAAGTACATTCTGAACCTGCCCGACGAAGACGACCGCACCGTAGGTGATCATTTCGAAGGCACCATCGAGGAAGTAAGCCGAGTGGAAGATGCCGAACTCAACGAAGAATTTTACCAGGGGTACTTCGGCGGCGGCGTCAGCAACGAAGGAGAAGCCGTCGAGCAACTCAAAAAAGGTATCCTGCAATTCTACGATGTGCGCTCCAATGCCCTGCTGATGCGTTCTTTCCAGGAACGCCTCATGCAACTCAACCAACCGGAACTGCCCGATACCTTCCTGAAACGCTGGCTGAAACTGACCAATGAAGGCAAACTCGACGAAGCACAGATCGAACGGGAATATCCGGCCTTTGCCGATAACCTGCGCTGGACCATGCTGCGCGACAAGATTAAGGAAATCTTCAACCTCGAAGTAACCGACGAAGACCTGTATCAGGAGTATACCAAACGCGTGCGCAATTACTTCCAGGCCGACCTGCCGGAAAATGTCATTGCCAGCACCGTTCAGAGCCTGATGAAGAATGACAAGGATTTGGAAAGCACGCGCCGCGACATCGAAACCGACAAAATTTTCGAAGCCATCCGTGCCCAGGTAAGTGTTTCCGATCGCGCCGTACCTTCCGATGAATTCCACAAAATTCTGGACGAGGTGACGAAAAAAGCAGATACCGAACAACTGAAAGGCGCCGCTCTGAACGCCGCCGCATCTGAATAACTCGCAGCCGATTTGCGCCTGCATTTATCTCCCGGATATGCACCCGACAGGTGTGTATCCGGGATTTTTTTATCAGGCAAATCATGTTCCTTACCCCCCTGTTTCCGGCTCCTGAGAAGCACCTTTGTTAATGGGCAAAAAATCGTTTTTAAAACGTTGAATATCAATACTTTAAAAACGATTTTTTCTTGAACAATTTCTACCAAAAAACCGTTTAGTTTTCGTAATTTTGCACACTTGAAACCCTCTGTTTCGACAATAAAAAAATCAAGCCTGAGGAGGCCCATTTATGAAAGACGAGAAAGATCAGGAACAACCCAAGCAAGGCGTCCCACACGACTATGATGCCAGTAGCATTACCGCACTGGAAGGCCTCGAGGCCGTGCGCAAACGCCCCGGCATGTATATCGGCAGTACCGACAGCAAAGGCTTGCACCACCTGGTGTGGGAGGTGGTCGACAACTCGATCGACGAACACCTGGCCGGTCACTGTACCAATATCGAGGTAACCATCCATACCGACAACAGCATCACTGTAAAGGATAACGGCCGTGGTATTCCGACCGGCATGCACCCCAAACTCAAAAAGAGTGCTTTGGAGGTCGTTATGACCGTGTTGCACGCCGGTGGTAAATTCGACAAGGATTCCTACAAAGTATCCGGTGGTTTGCACGGTGTAGGTGTTTCCTGTGTGAATGCCCTTTCCATTCAAATGCGGGCGGAAGTCCACCTCAACGGGAAAATCTTCGAGCAGGAATATAGCCAGGGCAAACCGAAATACGATGTGCGCGAAATCGGCGCAACCGACTACCGCGGCACGATCATCCATTTCCTGCCCGATCCGGAAATTTTTGAAACCGACGAATACAAGTTCGACATCCTGGCGCATCGCCTCCGCGAACTGTCGTTCCTCAACAAAGGCCTGAACCTTTCGCTGACCGACGAACGCGAAAAGGATGAACACGGATTCAAATCCGAATCTTTCTATTCTGAAGGCGGTTTGCAGGAGTTTGTACTGTGGATCGATGAAGCCAAAACGCGCCTCATTGACACCCCGATTTACATTACGGCCAAGGAAGAAGGCGTGGACGTGGAAGTTGCCATGACCTACAACACCTCCTATTCCGAAAATGTCATTTCTTTCGTTAACAACATCAGCACCCGCGACGGCGGCACGCACGTCAACGGTTTCCGCCGTGCCCTTACCCGCGAATTCAAAAAATACGGCGAAGAAGGCGGCTTTTTCAAAAAAGTGACCTTCCCGATTTCAGGTGAAGACTTCATGGAAGGCCTCACGGCCATTGTTTCGGTAAAAGTACCCGAACCGCAGTTTAAAGGCCAAACCAAAGGCGAACTGGGCAACTCCGAAGTGACAGGTATCGTTTCACGCTGTGTGGGCGACGCCCTGAAAACCTTCCTGGAAGAAAACCCCAACCCTGCCCGCCGTATCATCGAAAAAGTGGTACTGGCTGCCACCGCCCGCAACGCTGCCCGCAAGGCGCGTGAAATGGTGCAACGCAAAGGCGCGCTCACTGGCGGCGGCCTGCCCGGCAAACTGGCCGACTGTGCCAGCCGAAATCCGGAAGAAAGCGAGGTGTTCCTCGTCGAAGGTGACTCCGCAGGTGGTACGGCCAAACAGGGCCGCGACCGCCACACACAGGCCATTTTGCCGCTGCGTGGTAAAATCCTGAACGTGGAAAAAGCGCTGGAACACAAAATTTACGAGAACGAGGAGATCAAAAATATCTTCACTGCACTCGGTGTCAGTATCCAGGAAAACGACGAAGGCCACCGCGTGTTGAATACTGAGAAACTGCGCTACCACAAGATCGTGATCATGTGCGACGCCGACGTCGACGGTAGCCACATCACCACGCTGATCCTGACCTTCTTCTTCCGCTACATGCGCGAACTGATTGAAAAAAGCCATATTTACATCGCACAGCCGCCGCTGTATCAGGTAAAAAAAGGCAAAAACATGCGCTACTGCTGGAACGACAAGGATCGCAAAGCCGCCCAACTTGAATTTTCTGGCGGCAGAGAAGACGACGACTCGGTGAAAGTACAGCGCTATAAAGGTTTGGGTGAAATGAATGCCGAACAACTCTGGGAAACCACCATGGACCCGCAGACGCGCATTCTGAAAGTAGCCACCATTGAAGATGCCGCTGAAGCCGATCGCATGTTTGCCATGCTGATGGGCGATGAAGTGCCGCCACGCCGCGCATTTATTGAAGCCAATGCCAAGTACGCGCGCATCGATGCGTGATGAAGAGTAGGATGTTCGGCTTCGCCTCACGGGGGATTTGGGATTGGGCGGATCTTGCGGATTAAATAGATTTTTGTGGCCTTACGGCCACTTCTATTGATTTTTCAATAAAAAATCTATTTAATCCGCATAATCCGCCCAATCCCAAATCCCCCGTGAGGCGAAGCCGAACATCCTATCCTACATTCAGGAATATTTTCCCGTTCCACCAGTCCATTTCGATAATGGCATCGTTTTTCCGGTAAAAATTCAGCGCCGGCTCATTCCAGTCGAGTACTTGCCATTTTACCAGTCGGCAGCCACGGCGACGGCCTTCTTCCAGAAATGCATCGAACAGCAATTGCCCTGCGCCATAGCGACGGCTGGCTTCCGTGACCACAAAATCGTCGAGGTACAGCATCTTGCCTTTCCAGGAGGAATAAGCCATGTAAAAAAGCGTCATCCCGATAATTTGGCCGTCGAGTACAGCCACATGGCTTTCAAAAAGCCCGTTCCGGAAATCTTCTGTGTATTCTTCTACCGTGGCAGCCACCGCTTCGGGTGCTTTTTCATACACGGCCAGTTCGTACATGAGGGCATGAATGGCGGACAAATCGGCTTCTGTAGCCGGGCGAATCGTTATTTCTGGCATGTTAGTTATTGGTTATCAGTTATTAGTTATCGGGGGTGGTAGTGGACCATTGGTAGATATATTTAGCCACACAAAAGGGAAGCCAAATATACACACAAATGCTCCACTACCACCCCCGATAACCAATAACTGATAACCAATAACCTTAAGGTTCGTCGAACATGCTATTGTAATACATCTTCAACGTGGAGTCCGTTTCCTTTTCCTTGATTTCGTTGAGGATTTTAGTCATGGATGTCGTTTGGTCCGAATTGTTCATTTGTCTGAAATGCATGCGCAAATCAACAATGGCTTTGGTAGCGCCAAAACGTCGCCACTGGCTGGTGTTCTGGTTCAGGGCAATGGCCTTGAGTTTGTCGGCGCCTGCCACCATCAGTTCCGTATCGCCGAGGGCTACGAGGAATTTGCGATAATTTTCAAAAAACGAAAACGCACCCATGTAGTCGACCTTATCCATTTTTTGTTCAAAAAATGGCAGGTTGGAGCGGTCAGGGTTGGCGCCGTACAGTTCGGTCAACACCGGAATAATAGCCTCGCTTTCATCATTTTGCAGCGATTTGGAGGCCGCTACAGCGGCCTGTGGGTCAAGTTTGGTCAGTGCAGAAAGCGCGGCGCCCACCACACTGTAAGCCTGGTCGGCACTGAGTGCTTTCTGTATCATAGGCACATACTTTTTGTCGCCACTTTCGCCCAGCATCTGGATAGCAGTGGCTTTTACACCCGGCTCTGTTTCTTTTTCGGCTATCTGTGATACCGTTGCCAACACGCTTGGTTTGGAAGGATCTACAGACTGCAGCGCTTTCTGGCGGATACCGTAAAAACCGTCTTTAAGCGCTTCTTCAAACACCTGGGTAGCGAGGGTGGTTTTGTTGTCGGCCAGTGCTTCGAGCGCTTCCCAGCGAGCCAGGAATTGTGTAGCGTGGCGATACATAAACGCCCATTCTTCTGGGGTGTGGTTGTCGCGTTTGACCGCCAGCAAGGTCCTTTCCACATCCGTATTGATCAATGCCGGGCGAGCGGGCGCATCGAATGTAAACGTTTGGTTGCGTTTGGTAACACGAATTGTCTGGCGGGTTACCTTGCCGGAAGCATCATAAATGTCTACACTCAGGGGCAGGTCGAAAATACGCGGCACGTTTTCACCTTCCTGAATCTGGGAAATCGTCACTGTGGCTTTTTTCGTGGCTTCATCCCAGCCGTAGTTGATGTCCAGGTTGGGATGGCCGGCGCTGAAGAACCATTGATTGAAAAACCAGTTGAGGTCTTGTCCGGTTACATCTTCAAAAGCAAGGCGCAATTCGTGGGCTTCCACATCGGTCAGTTCGTTTTTCTTCAGGTAGCGTTGCAGGGCAGTGAAAAAGGCGTCGTCGCCCACCTGATTGCGCAGCATATGAAGAATGGCGCCGCCCTTGTTATAGGAGTGTGCATCAAACATCGATTCCCGGTCGTCGTATCCGAAGTGAATCAAGGGGTGGCCGCCGCCCGCAGCGGAGAATATGTAGCCCTGGCGTTCCTGCATTTCATGGAAATCGGCTTCGTCTTTTCCGTATTTGTTTTCGAGCCAGAGGTACTCGGAATAGTTGGCAAAACCTTCATTCAGGGTCAGGTTCGACCAACTTTCGGTCGTCACGAGGTCGCCAAACCAGTGGTGGAACATTTCGTGGGCCACTACCTTTTCATTGGTGAGGTGGTCGTCGAGCAGTTCCCGTTTGTTTTTTTGCATAAACTCGCCAAAAATCACCGCCGTGGTATTTTCCATGGCGCCGCTGACGTAATCACGCACTACCACCTGCGAGAATTTGGACCAGGGGTATTGGTAGCCGAGTTTGTTGGAGAAAAACTCCAGCATTTCTGTGGTGTACGGATAAATATCGCGGGCGTAGGCCTGATATTTTGGTTCAACATAATAGTCGACATCGATGCCGCGCCATTTGTCTTTTACTACTGCATATTCGCCGATGGCCATCATGAACAGGTATGGCGCATGAGGTTTGTCCATTTTCCAGTAGTCGGTGCGGGTACCGTCGGTATTCTTTTTGGAAGATACCATGACGCCGTTGGAGAGTGTCTTGTATTTGTCTTCGACGGTGATGTACATCTCCTGCGTGCAGCGTTCGTTGGGCTTGTCGATGGTAGGAAACCAGAAAGAATTGCTTTCCGTTTCGCCCTGGGTCCAGATTTGGCGAGGCTTGTCTTTATCAGCGCCGTCGGCATTGATAAAGTAGAGGCCTTTATCCTGTGTGATGGCTGCGCTGCCTCCGATGCTGGTGCGTTCGTCCGGCTTGGCGGTATATTGAATAGCCACCTTGAATTCGTCGTTGCGGGTGTAGGTTTTACCCAGGTCGATGGTCAGTTGTGCATTGTCATATTTGTACTTCAACTGCTCTGTTTTCCCGGCATAGGTGACGGAGTGGATGTCGAAGTTTTTGGCATCCAGGGTCAGTTTGTCGGTGGCATAAAACCAGGGACGCAGGGTAAGTGTAGCGGTGGCATTGGCGCGTTTTTTCTCCCAGTCGAAGGAAATTTCGATTTTGGTATGGATCAGATCGTGCTCGAATGTGTGCGAGGGGTTGTAGGGCGCCAGTGTGTCGGGGTTGGTGGCCGGTTCGGGTCTTACCTCTGCTTCGTCAAAAGCAGCGTATTCCACGGGTTCCTCTGCCGGTTCTTCTCCCATGACGGGTTTCCCCATGGTATCCCATGCGGCAGGTTCCTGCGCCGGCGTAGGCGTGGAGGCCATATTTGCCCCCGATTTGGGCGTACACGCCATGTAGAGAGAGAATGCGGCTACGAGGGCCGGCAAAAACAATGTTCGCATTAAAAATTAATTTGTGGAAAATACGTGTGGTTGGAAAATAACTGTGTCTGGGGATAGATGAAATTTCAGGTGCAAAATTCACATTTCAATTCCACCTTTTTAACAACTTTGCGACGTTTTCGGCCAAAAGCCGGAATTTTTATGTCATCAACTGTAAAGAAACGCTCTTGGAAGAAAAAACGTACCTCGATCGGCTGGTAGATTTATGCTGGCTGTATGGCCCTAAAGTGATCAGTGCTTTGTTGCTGATCATTGTTGGATTGTGGGTCATTAAACGTCTTACCCGCGCTTTTGATATGTTTCTGGGCACGAAAAAAGTGGACCCCAGCCTGCGCCCCTTTTTTGCCTCTCTGTGCGATACAGGACTGAAAGCCATTTTGATCCTCATGGTGGCCAGTACGGTAGGTATTGAAACCACTTCTTTCATTGCTGTTTTTTCGGCTGTAGCCTTTTCCATCGGCCTGGCCTTGCAGGGGAGTCTGGGGAATTTTGCCAGTGGCGTTTTGATCCTGTTGTTCCGGCCTTTTCGCGTGGGCGACATGCTTACTGTTGCCGACAAAACCGGGAAAGTGAGTGAAATACAGGTGTTCAGTACCATTTTGATGACATCTTCCGGAAAAAAAATCATCATTCCCAATGGAAAAATGCTGGAAGGCCCTATTGAAAATATTGCCGATGGCGCCGACGTGCAGGCCGAGGTGAGCCTGCTTGTCAACACTAAAACCCCGCTGGAGTGGCTGCGTGCTACAGTGGATGAGGTGGCGGCCCGCTGTCCCTACAATTCCGGCAAGGCGCCTGCTACAGTACAGGTGAGTGGCATGAACCGCGAGGACATGAAGGTGCAAATTGCCGTCTGGACCATGGGCGAAACGTACGAAGAGGCCCTTTTCTTTATGTACGAAGAACTGAAAAAAGCCTTCGACGTAGCCGGTATCGAACTTGCCAAGGAGCGCCGCAAGGAGAGTATCTGATGACTGGTGGTAAAAGAGTTGTGCGGTAAAGAAAATTTCAACGTACTATTACCTCCCATAAATACTTCTTGTGGAAACAATTGATACTACAGCAGCGCCCGCAAAAAACAACCCGCGCACGATCAATGGCTGGGCATTTTTCGACTGGGCAAACAGCGCCTATGCGCTGGTGATCACAGTGGCTATTTTCCCTGGCTACTTCCTGGAACTTACCAGCGACTCTGTCAATGTGCTCGGTTTCCGGATGTCGGACAGCACCTTGTACGCTTGGAGTATCGCGCTGGCATACATGGTCATTGCCATATTGTCGCCCATCTTGTCGGGTATTGCTGATTATGGAGGTCAGAAAAAAGCATTTTTGCGCTTCTTTACCACACTCGGTGCGCTGGCGTGCATCTCCCTGCTGTTTTTCACAGGCATGCCCACGCTGTGGGTGGGCGTATTGGGTTTTATACTGGCTACGATAGGTTTCGCCGGTGGTATTGTGTTCTACAATTCCTTTTTGCCACTCATCGCTACGGAAGACCGATACGATGATGTCAGCGCCAAGGGATTCAGTTACGGGTTTATTGGCAGCGTGATTTTGCTGCTTATCAACCTGCTGGTTATCATGAAATACCAGTGGTTTGGGTTCCCGGATGGCTTGCGGGCAGTGCCCACAGCATTTGTGATGGTAGGACTTTGGTGGATCGGGTTTGCGCAAATTCCGCTGCGCAGGCTCCCGGAAGACCGGGTAGAGAAGCAACCCAAGGCCAATCTGATACGCAAGGGTTACGATGAATTGCTCAAAGCCTGGCACTCGCTCAAGCAGGATCGCAATACCGTAGCATTTCTGATTTCTTTTTTCTGCTACAATGCGGGCGTGCAGGCAGTACTGTTTCTGGCGTCCACCTTTGCTGAGAAAGAACTCCATTTTTCATCTGCCGGCTTGATTCTGCTGGTGTTGATCCTTCAAATTGTAGCCATTGGAGGCGCCTGGGCTTCCGCCAAACTCTCGGGCAAAAAGGGCAACAAATTCTCGCTGATGATCATGCTGTTCATCTGGACGGTGGTTTGTATTGTCGGCTACTTTGTTCAGACGGGCCTCGATTTTTACCTGCTGGCTTCGGCTGTAGGCCTCGTGATGGGAGGAATCCAATCGCTGTCCAGGGCTACTTATGCCAAGTTTTTGCCTGAAAACACACCGGATACGGCTTCCTACTTCAGTTTTTACGATGTCATGGACAAGGTTTCCACCGTTGCCGGCACCTTCGTTTTTGGCTTTGTAGAACAACTTACCGGCGGTATGCGCAACAGCGTTCTGGCTTTGGCCGTTTTTTTTGTGGTCAGTGTGGTGGTGCTGGCTACGGTGACGGTGAGGAGGATGAAGTCTTGAGTCCTGAGTCGACAGTCCTGAGTCCTGAGTCTGTAGAGTACACCTTGATACTCCTGGAATTCAAATTAACAAACGCCAGGAGTATCAAGGTGTACTCTACAGACTCAGGACTGTCGACTCAGGACTTTCCGAAGAAACTTCAGCCAGTTTCCATGCATAATATTCTCCACGTCCTCTTCTGAATAGCCGCGTACCTCCAGCAGGGTTTCCATTTTTTGCAGATCGGAAATGGTGGTCACATCGTAGGGGCATTGTTCGGTACCGAAAGCACCGTCGAGATCGGAGCCGATGCCGACATGCAAGGCGTTTCCAGCCAATTGACAGATGTGGTCGATATGATCGATGATCCGATCCATGTTGCAATTCATGGATTCAGGGGTCGATACCTGGCGTTGCCAGTCCGGCACAATCATCCACGCATCGAATGCTGCGCCGATCACAGCACCTCGTCGGATGAGTTCCTTCAGTTGTTCATCGGAAAATTGTCGGTTGTGCGGTACCAGTTCCCGGCAATTGTTGTGGCTGGCCCACACATGTCCGTTAAAATGTTCCATCGCTTGCCAGAAAGCATCGTCGCACAAATGCGTGGCATCGAGAATCATGCCCAATGATTCCATTTTTTTTAGCAAATCGATGCCTGCCTGCCCCATTTTCCCCGTTGCATCGGTTCCATTAGCATACCGCCCCGGGCCATAGTGAGCAGGGCCAATCGCGCGCAGACCGTAGTTCCAGGCGATTTCCACGTGTTCGAGGCTCACCAGCGAATCGGCGCCTTCGAGGCTCAAGATGTACCCTACAGGTTTTTGTGCCGTGGATGCGCCGTCATTCCACATGGCAAGATGATCTTTTAGTGATTGCAAATCAGTGATTTGCACCATTTCACCTGCGGCTTCCATGGCGCGGTACCAGGCCAGTTGGGCCTGCGTTTGCGCCCAGGCTTGCTCGGGTGAATTCCAGCCCGGCAAGGGATTGTCGGGCGCTACGAAGCGGGCAATTTGCGTCGCCACCACGAGGCCAATATTGCCTTCCCGCAATTCGGGCAGGCAAACAGTAGCATGACCCCGATCAGGCTTGTCAGTCAGGCCTTGTTCGCGTTCGTTGATAGCCAGAATGGGCTGCCGCAGGTCACGGTTCCACTCCATGGCATTCATGCTGAGGTCGAGGTGCGCGTCTATTATAAACATGTCGGATAAATTAAGAGGCAATTAGCAAGGGGCAAGGGGCAAGAGGCAAGGGGCAAGGGGCAAGAGGCAAAGGGCGAGGTGTGTGGTTTAGATGGTGAGGGTGCGGTCGCGGGCGACCGTGGGCCATTCGCCTGTCACTCGGCCATTTTCAACCGTAAAGGCGCGTTCGTGCAAGGCCACGGTGGGACAAATGTGAAAAGGCATGGCATACAACACATCGCCCGTTTTCCAGGCGTGGCCGGATTCCGCTTCCACGACCAAATGTTCTTCGCTTTGCCCGACGGGTTTTAGTCCTGGCGCATCGGGGAAAAATACCCGATGATCGATCGGGTTTTCTGCGGCTACGGATTTGTGGCCAAGATCGAGGCAAATTTTGTCGGCTGCCGGCAAGGAAACAACACGTGTAACAAGCAGTGCTGCCGGCCGAAACAACTGATCGGGACATAAATCTCCATAACCTTTGTCCCAGTACACGAAGGTTCCCGGGCTGCACTCCACGCCTTGCCGCCGCGCATGAATGGTAAAAGTGGGCGAGCCGCCGGCAATGATGTGCGGCGCAGGAAAACCTGCATGCAACAGCGCCTCCTCCAAGTTTTTTACCCGTTCAAATGCTGCGTTACAGGCTGCTGCGCGTGCATACAGATCGGCATGGCGAATGTGCCCGTCGTAGGCATGCAATCCGACTGGCCGAATGCCCGTCATTTCCACACAGGCAGCGTACAAATCGAAAGCAGTTTCAGGCGAAATTCCGGTACGGTTTTGCCCAATATTCAGATCAACCCACACCTGTGCCTCCATTTGCTGTTGGGCAAATGCGTTTGAAATCGCCGTTGCCGCCGAAAGGTCATCGACCAGGCAGGAAAATCGGGTAGCCGGAAATTTTCGGATCAACCCGATCCATCGCCGCACTTTGGGCCCCACCGGCTGGTAGGCCAGCACTACATCGGGCGCGCCACAGAGGGCAAGCATTTCTGCTTCGGCAATGGTGGCGCATTTAAATTTCCGAATGCCCGCTTCGAGCATCATGTGGGTCACATCCGGCGACTTATGCGTTTTTACGTGCGGGCGCAATCGATCGGCGCTTCCCGCCATTTGAATGGCCAGGTCGATGTTGTGGCGCACCACTTCCGGGTATACCACCAGCGCGGGAGAATCCAGCCCGGATATGTCGTCTATCGAATATTGAACTGCCATGGAAATTTGCTCAAACCAGTTCAAAAATACCTTCAATTTCCACGGCCACGTTGCCGGGCAAAGAGCCCATGCCGACTGCACTGCGTACGCCGATGCCGTGTTCTTCTCCCCACAATTCGGCAAACAAAGCGCTGCACCCATTGATAACAATCGGATGCTTCTCGTATTCCGGCGTGGCATTTACCATGCCCAGCAGTTTGATCACTCCTTTTACCCGGTCGAGATTGCCCAGGTGTTTTGCAAGTGAACTAAGTATAGCCAGGCCGCATTGTCGGGCGGCTGCCTGGCCTTGTTCTTCGTTCAGGTCTTTGCCCAGTTTGCCAGAGATGAGTGTGCCATCTGTTTGAATGGAAACGTGGCCGGAAACATATACCAGATTACCCACCGTCACGCAGGATTTGTAAATGCCTTTGGAAGGAGGAAGTACGGGAAGTGTGAGGCCCAGGGCCGTAAGTTTTTGTTCGATAACGCTGGTTGCCATGTGTATTTTTATTCAGGTGAAACGGGCAGTAAGATAGGCAGGGCGCAGTTTTATCCCGACAGTTTGCAAAGGAATTATGAACAACTTCTTACTCTTGTGCATGAAATTTCCTGTGCGATACAAAGTCCTGGCCGGACTGTTTTTTCTTTCTGTGATCGTTTACCTCGATCGGGTATGTATATCGCTGGTGTCGGGACAAATCAAGAAGGAACTACAGATTTCTACCGAAATGTGGGGCTGGGTATTGAGCGCTTTTGCACTGTCATACGCCCTGTTTGAACTGCCGACGGGTGTGCTGGGCGACCGGCTCGGGCCACGCCGCATCCTCACCCGGGTAGTGTTGTGGTGGTCGGTATTTACAGCGCTCACCGGCACGGCACTGAGTTGGATGCACCTGATCGCGGTGCGTTTTTTGTTCGGTGCAGGCGAGGCAGGGGCTTATCCCAATGCATCCATTGTGGTATCGCGCTGGTTTCCGGCGGCAGAAACGGGGGCTGCACAGTCGTTCATCTGGGCTGCGGGACGCCTGGGTGGCGTTTTGGCGCCCGTAATTGTTTTGGGTGTGGCACAATCATTTGGCTGGCGCGCCTCGTTCTGGGTATTAGGCGTTATCGGCGTGCTGTGGGCAGTGGTGTGGTATCGCTGGTTTCGCGATTTGCCGCATGAAATGCCAGGCATTTCTCCGGAAGAACTGGAACACATCGAATCAAAACGCCGCTTTCGCCAGCACAGCCACCACATTCCCTGGCGACAACTGCTGCGCAGCCGCAACATGTGGGCGATCATGGGCATGTTTCATCTGTATATGTGGGGCGCCTATTTTTTCACGGGCTGGCTTTCTACTTACCTGGAAGAAGGGCGGCACTTTTCGGCAGATGAACGCAAAATGTTTGTCATGCTGCCGTTTTTTCTAGGTGCGCTCGGCTGCTTTACCGGCGGTTTTGCGAGCGACTGGCTGGCGCGGCGTTACAGCTTGCGGTTCGGTCGGCGCGCAATAGGCATCCTCGGAATGGGGCTTTCCAGCATCGTCATTTTAATCGCAGCCGGAACAAAAGACAACTACACAGCGGCTATTTTTCTGGCAATGGGCATGGGTTTCAAAGACCTGACGCTGCCCGTTTCCTTTGCCGTTTGTGTTGACATTGGTCAAAGCAAATCGGGCACGGTATCAGGCGCCATGAATATGTTCGGACAATTGGGCGCCGTATTTTTGGGCGTTGTTTTCGGGTATATAGTCAGCCTGAGCGGCGGCGATTACAATGCGCCCTTGTACCTGATTGCTGCCATGCTGTTCGGTGCATGTCTGCTGTGGCTGGTAATTGACCCCGAAAAGAAAGTTTTCGAAAGTGAAACACCCCTTTCATCTCACATTTCATCATGAACGCATCCTCTGTCCAGTCTGCTTATTCAGCACGTTTTTCCGCAGCACCCGAGATCACCGTGAGAGCGCCGGGACGCATCAATGTGATTGGTGAACACACCGACTACAATGCCGGATTCGTATTGCCGGCCGCTATCGACAAAGCCATCTGGATGGCTGCCGGGCGGCGCGACGATGGGCGATTCGCTTTTTATGCGCTTGATCTCGACGCATTTTTTATTTCTGAAAACGCCGACACGATTTTTCAGG
The DNA here is from genome assembly GCA_020160935.1 of Bacteroidota bacterium. Classification (GTDB taxonomy): domain Bacteria; phylum Bacteroidota; class Bacteroidia; order Chitinophagales; family Saprospiraceae; genus M3007. Next base: position 166,932 of record JAIUPL010000004.1, read on the forward strand.
AACAATACAAATGGGCCAATTACCTGCTTGGCGTCGTCAGCGAGGCCCGCAAAGACGGCCATAACATCGGTGGACTCAATGTGGCATTTGGTGGCGACGTGCCCCTGGGCGCCGGGCTGAGTTCGTCGGCAGCGCTGGAAAGCGGCGCGATGTTCATTTTCAATGAATTATACAATCTCGGGCTGTCGCGCATGGACATCGTGCGGCTGGCCCAGCGCGGCGAAAACAATTTCGTAGGCATGAAATGCGGCATCATGGACATGTTTGCTTCAGTCATCAGCCGCGAAAAATCGGTGGTGCGCCTCGATTGCCGCAGCCTCGATTATGCCTATTTCCCTTTTGATACGGAAGAGTACAGCCTGGTGTTGATCGACTCGGGCGTGAAGCACACCCTGGTGGACTCCGAATACAATACCCGTCGGGCAGAATGTGAAGAAGGGGTGGCTGTGTTGAAACAATTCGACCCGCGTATCAGTAGCCTCCGCGATGTGTCGATGGATTTATTGCAGCAACACGAAGCCGATCTTCGGCCGCTTGTTTTTCGGCGCTGCAAATTCGTAGTGGCCGAAATTGCGCGGGTAGAGCAGGCATGCGCCGCACTTCAGAAAAAGGATTTTAAAGCCCTGGGCCAACTGATGTTTGAAGGCCATGACGGCTTGAATCTCGACTACGAAGTGTGTGTGCCCGAAACCAATTTTCTGGTGGAAAAGGCCCGCAATTTCACAGGCGTAGCCGGCGCCCGCCAGATGGGCGGAGGATTCGGCGGTTGTACCATCAACCTGGTAGAAACCGCAGCCATGGATGCTTTTCTGGATTTCGTGCGTACGGCTTACGAAGAAGCGTTTGGGATTGTTGCCCGGGTGTATCCGGTGCATTTGACGGGCGGAACGACCAGGGTTTGATGAACACAGTGCATCAAAGCAACCGTTCGTGCACCAGCGTATAATTATGACAATTCGGCTCCCTGGCCACCACTCGAAATCCCGCTTGTACCAACGATTGCAAGGATGCTTCGATGCGCCCGATGTAGCCACCATCCAGGTGGTTGGCGTGCGATTCATCGTACTCGATACACAGTACATTGACCGGAATTTTATCTTCCAAAACCGTTTGTAAAACCGTGTACTCCGCACCTTCGATGTCGATTTTCAGCAAATCAATATGGGTATGGCCCTGGGCATGCATCAACTCCGACAAGCGGCAAACCGGCACTTCGATAAACTGTTCGGTTTTTTGCAGATTGACCAGAGAATGCGAAATATGCGCCTCGTTTTCAGGTTTGAAAAAACGCAGCGTCGTGGTTTCGCTCCAAAGTCCAATCGGATGCATATGCAGCAAATCGGCCGTTTTCGGCGGATAGGAAGGGTATTTTCCGGAAGGCGTATTGGACAAAGGCATGTCGGCGCCAGCGCGTATGCTGTTTTGTAATTGCTGTACGTGTGCTACTGCGCGGGGCGTTGGATCGACAATTTGCACGGCACAGCCATATTTACCAGCCACTGCTGCATCAAAAGAAACATCTTCGCCCGCCCCAACCAGATACACGGTGGATGCCGGGTTGAGCATTCCCTCCGGAATGATCCATCCGCCGTATGTCGTACCCAGGCGTTCGAGTGGAAGCAGCGGCTTTATGGATACATTGATCTTGCGCTCTGTCCACTTGTAAAATCTTGACGTCAGGTACTTGAGCATGTGTTCGTGGATAATTGTGGCCAGTTGGGGCAAAAGTTAAAGTGCGTTCAATACTGCCGCCTGCGCTTGCAATGCTTCCCCATCGGTATTCAGTTGGCCCAGCAACACGGGAGCGATGGTATTCAGTCGGCCTTCTTCAAACGGCATTTCAATTTTCACATAATTGTCGGTAAAACCCGACAGCAGGGAGCGGTCTTTGTGTTGTTCAAACAGCACAGGGCGTTCGGTTCCGCTATGTTCCTGGTAAAAAGCGCGGCGTTTCATTTCCGACAGTCCGCGCAAGGCCTGGTTGCGGCGTCGGCGCTCTTCTACGGGAACCACACCGGGCATCTCGACTGCGGGCGTATTGGCGCGTTCGGAATAGGTAAAAACATGCAGGTACGACACGTCGAGTTCTTGCAGGAACTGGTATGTTTCCAGAAAATCGGCCTCCGTTTCGCCCGGAAAACCGACAATCACATCACAGCCAATGCAGGCATGCGGCATGAGGCGTTTGGTGAGTGCCACACGTTCGGCGTACAGGTCGCGGCGATAGCGCCGACGCATATCGCGCAGTTGTTTGTCGTTGCCCGACTGGAGCGGCACATGAAAATGCGGCATAAAACGTTCGCTTTGTGCCACAAAAGCAATGATTTCATCCGTCAGCAGGTTGGGTTCGATGCTGCTGATACGAAAACGGCTCACTTCGTCGAGTTGGTCGAGTTCGCGAATCAGGTCTATAAAAAGCGCTTCTTTTTTGGGCCGTACGCCTTCCAGCACTTCTGTGCCATTGCCAAAATCGCCGAGGTTGACGCCTGTCAGCACGATTTCCCGGGCGCCGCTGGCAGCAATTTGCCGGGCATTTTGCAGCACACTTTCCACGGTATCCGAACGACTCGCGCCGCGCGCTTGCGGGATAGTGCAAAACGAACATTTGTAATCGCAGCCGTCCTGCACTTTCAGGAAAGAACGCGTGCGGTCGCCAAAGGAAAACGACGAGGTGAAGGTGTTCACATCGCGCACTTCACCGGCATGTACCATGCCTTTTCCCTGGGCTTTGCTCAGGTCGTCGACATAGTCGAGAATGCGAAATTTTTCGCCAGCGCCCAACACCATATCCACCCCCGGAATTTCGGCAATTTCGTGGGGTTTGAGTTGGGCGTAACAACCCGTCACCACCACAAATGCACCCGGCCGGCGGCGCAGGGCCTGCCGCACAATTTTCTGACACTCTTTATCGGCTTGTTCCGTTACGGAGCAGGTATTCAGCACGTAAATGTCTGCACCTTCCTCGAATTTCACAGGCAGGTAACCGCTCCCCTCAAACAGCCGGGCCAGTGCCGACGTTTCGGAGTAGTTGAGTTTGCAACCCAGGGTGTGAAAGGCGACGGTGCGCGGAGTCATTTTTAGAGAGGTGAGAGGGTGAGAGGGTGAGAGGGTGAGAGGGTAATTTAGGGGCGCAAAAGTACGTGGAAAGGGGAATAATACCAAAAATTTTGATTGAAGTGTACCTTCTCACCTCTCGCTTCTCACCTCTCGCTTCTCACCTCTCACCTCTGCCAACTCTGTGATTTTTTCGGAAAGCCACTTTTTGGACATGACATGGGAGGTTTCCAGAATACGTTTTTTGAGTTTTTCAGCGGCGGGTCGGTTGGAGGGGTGAATAGTGGACAATTTTTTCAGGAAGAGCAGAAAATTGCTGTACTCGCGTTTGAGGCCTTTGGACATCACCTGATTGCGCCGCAGAAATATTTTGAAACTGTCGATGAGTGAGTCCATGGCCATCAATTCATCTGTTTCGTAGTAGGTGCGCAGCAAAATAAGTTTGGAGCCGAGCGCATACACCAGGTCGCTGTATTCCACATCGCGCAGCAATTCAATAACCTGATCGTATTTTTTCTGGTGGGAATACACATTGGCGAGGTTAAAGGTGCGGGCGTTTTCGCGGATAGCGGAAGGCAGGAAAGATGCGTATTCGCGGATAAAATTTTCTACCCATTCCAGCTCATTTACCCGCAAGCCGATGGTAACGGTATTTTTAAAAACGCCTTCCGAAATTTGGCCGTTTTCCAGCAAAATTCCCCACTGAATCGTGTCTTTGATGAGGTTAAAAAACACCGGATAGTATTCTGTATGGCCCTGATTGATTTTCAGGGCGCAGTAGTTCTGGGCAGTTTGGTAGCATTCACGCAGGTCTTCTTCGGGCAGCACTTTGGCAAACCGATTGAGATCGGCCAGAAATTCCCGGAAATGCTCCTCCTTTTCGGGTTCCGTAAAACAGGCGATCATTTTTTGATATACCCCGATGATGGGTACGTCGGCAAATTTTTCACTGGAAATGTATTCCCAAAAGCCGGGGAAAACCTCCAGGGTGCGGTCGGTGGCGCGTGTACCTCTAAAGTGAAGCCAGCCCACGTACAATTTCAGTTTTTGAACGATGTAAAAACACTCCAGGTAATAGTCGGCCGGTAAAAGGCGATCCATATAACCCGCTGTCGACACCGTTTTGGAGGCCTGGTTGAATATTTGGATATGCTTTTTAAACTGAGCGTAGTAATAATTTGTTGACTTGCCTATTGCCGCTTCGAGGTGTTTGTCGATTAGGCGTTCTGCACCGGCCAGGTGTTTTTTCAATTCCTGTTTGCCTAACAACTGTTGCAATTCAAGTGCTTCGGAAAGTGGATCGTGCTGGCGGGCTTCCGCAAGCATGAATTGAATGGCAAGTTGTGTCAGGTCGGAAGCCAGCCGTCGCAGGTAAAGATCATCGAAAGTTTTGTTTGCAAAAAGTTGTTGCCACACGTGTTTCTTGTCAAAATCGCGTTCGTCATCCGCTGCTTTTCGCAAACCTTCATTCACGATTTCAAACAGCCGCAACGCATCCGGCTGATCGTTGAGGTAGGGCGATTGCAGGTATTTTCGAAAACGGTTCAGTTCCGGTTTGGAAAATGTACGAAGCAGACTGATTAGTTTTTCACTAGGCATGGCAAGTAAACAGCAATAGTACCATAACGATGCAAAACAATGACTTTCAATTAATTAAATTGTCGGTACAACATTTTTTCCTCCGACAAGTTATGCAAAATGTATTTGAATTGTAAATAAAAATAACGAACCTTTGTATCGTTGAAATATGACAGGGATGCCAACGCAAACGCCTTGTATCCCTGTCTTTTCAAACAAACATTCCGATGCGCCATCTTAAATACTTTCTACCGCTTTGCTTGGCCTTGCTGTTCCAATTCTGGTTCAGCGGTCATTTGTATGCACAATGCCAGCGGGTAGGTTGGGTGGCCAGTGTAACGCCAGGCTGTGGCGTAAAAATTATCGATCTGGACAACGGGCAAATCCTGCGCGCATTCGAAGGGTCGGAATCGCTGTTCGGGGGTCAGACAATTCGTTTTACCAGTACGCCTGCCGAACTGCCCATTGGATGTTTTTCCGAAGGATTTCCGGTCGTGGCACTTACCTGTGTTTCCGATACACTGCCCTGTGCTGCACAGTTTGGCTTTTTTGTCAGCGATGAAAACGCCTTGCTGCTGAATTTTGAAGCCAATGTGTATGATGCTTCCATACAGTTGTGTTCCTGGAATTTTGGCGACGGGCAAACGGGTACTGGTAACCACATCCAGCACCAATATGAGCAGCCGGGCATTTACAGTGTCTGCATGACCGTGACCGACCCTTTTGGCTGCAATGCTCAAATTTGCAAGGAAGTAAGTGTCAATACGCAAAACCCCAACGATTGCGGGTACGGGATCGAAGTAACTGCCGTTGGCACGCACGTGTACGGGAAAATATCGCCCCTCACTTTTGATCCGGACTATTATGTGAGTTCGGTGGAGTGGTACACCAGCAAATCCAATCAGGTACTGTCGTACGATCCGGTGCTGTCAGCGCCTTTGCCAGGTTATGGCGACTACCTGATTTGTGCCCAATACAAAATTAAAAACAGCGTAACAGGCGACTCCTGCACCACCACCCGCTGCCAACCGCTGGTGGTCGTTGAACCAGGTTGCAGAAACCCGGTCATGGACGATGTGCTCACCATCTGCCCCCCGGTTTATGCGCCGGTATGCGGCTGCGATGGTATCACTTATGCAAATGAGTGCGAAGCCCAGGGCGCGGGCGTTTCCGTTTGGTGGGCAGGCACTTGCGCCGAAGCACTGAGCGCCTGTCATCTGGAAATGGATGCCAAAGTAGTGGGGGGCAGTCCGGAAGAAGGGTATATCGTCAAATTCGTCCGCACTTCGCCCAATGATTTTGCCTTTATCCAACTCGACTACGGCGATGGTTCGCCCATGTGGGAAGGCACGCAGTTCGATACGCTGTATCATATTTACCCGGCTGGGGGCATTTACAAAACCAATCTGGCTGGCTGGATCAACACGGCCTGCGTATCCTCTGTCACACAACTGGTATTTACGGATGCCTACAATATGTCAGTGGAAAACATGCCGGGTGGTACCGATTACGTCATGCCTGGCGATGCCAACGGCGACCGAAAGGCCAATGTATATGACCTGCTGAATATTGGCATTGGCCATTACTCCGGAGGCGCCCCACGGCCGTTTGCTACCCCTGACTGGACACCCCAATTTGCGCCCGACTGGATGCAGGCTGTGGCGCAAAACGTCAATTACAAACACCTGGACTGCGATGGCAACGGTACCGTGAATGCACTCGATGCCGACATTATCCTGGAACATTACGCGCCCATCGATACTACGGAAGTGATTTCTACCGCCGATGCGCCGCCAATCTGGGTTTCTTTTCCGGTAGACACGGTGGTGTTGAACATCAACAACCCGCAACCGCTGGAGATTACTGCCGATTTGATACTGGGTACACCCGAAAAACCGGCGCTGAATATTTACGGGCTGGCCTGCGCTTTACGTTATCCGGAATTTGTAGACCACAACCTTTCCGCCAACTATGACGGGACGAGTATGTTTGGGTTCAACCACACCCTGTGGATGCCTAAAGACATACACAGCCGCCGACAACTCGATATCGGCATCACGCGTACCAATGGCCAGGCAGTGAGCGGTTATGGCCGTATCGCACAACTGACTTTCCGCTCCGATTTTATCATCATCATCGATGTAGGCGACCGTACCGATCAAAATGTCATTCCATTCCGCATTCCGATCAACGGCCTTATTGCTGTGGATGAATATGGTAATGAAAAGCAACTTTCCGTGCTGCAGGATACCATTTGGATAAAACTGACAGGCTCAACGGCTACCGAAACACCTGTTGATGAAACCGGCGTCACGGTGTACCCGAATCCGACGGACAACCATGCGATGGTGTATTGCAAGGATGCGGAAATGAGCCGGATAGAGGTACTCAATCCGCTGGGCCAGATTTGCCACACCCAGGCAAGTGGCGGCTCCACTGCTCGCGTCGATCTGAAAGACTACCCGCAAGGTGTGTACACGCTCCGGATTTTCACTGAAAAAGGTGTGGTGGAAAAACGGGTAACGCGGGCGCCGGGTAAGTAAGAACTTACATATTACTTAATTTCTGCCCAGCCGAGGCGTTTGCGCACGCCGCTGGCAAATTTCAGCATGGTGGCTCTGCCACTTTCGCTCATCCCTTTGAAATATTCCGGATTTTGTTCGAGCAGGTGAACCGGCAGGGCATAGTAGGTAGCCTTTCCTCCGGCAGGCTTGTGGATGTAACGCCAGACCGGGATGATGCCCTGTTTGCCGATATGCACTTCGGGCGAACCTTTCTTTTTGAGCAAATCAACCTGATACAGAATGCCTCCGTCGGTATTGGGCTGCGTTTGGTTGGAAATGAAATTTCCCAGTGAATAAACCACAATGGCTTCCTTGATGGAGCCGTCGGGCATTTTCACGCGCTCTTTTTTGATGGGTTGCACCACATGTGGATGCATGCCGATGACCATGTCGGCTCCATTTCGAATCAGAAAACGCGCCAGACGCTCCTGGTCTTTGTTCTGCGTCAACTGATACTCGATTCCCCAGTGCATGACCGCGATGATAAAATGAGGTTTTCGGGCGACGGCTTCCTGCAGGTCGGCGGCTATTTGCACAGTATCGATCAGGTTGACTACGGTAGGCGCTTCGGTGGGTACCCCGTTGGTATCGTAGGTGTAGTTGACTATGGCGATTTTGAAGCCGTTTTTGTACACCATGAGCGGGTAAAATGCATCCCTGTCGCGGCGGCTTTTGAAGGTGCCTGTTTGGAGGAATCCTTTTTCGCGCAGTACATCGATGGTATGTGTTACGCCCAGCGCGTGCGAATCGTTGGAGTGGTTATTGGCTGTTACCAACAGATCGAAACCTGCGCCCTTGAGCGCCGTTGCCAGGTCATCGGGGCTGCGAAACATGGGATAGCCGGTGTAGGGTGGTTTGCCCGGCAAGGTGAGTTCGAGGTTACCGATCGCAATGTCCGCCTGTTCCAGCACAGGTTTTATATAGCGAAAACAGGGTTCGTAGTTGTATTTTTTATTTTTTACCACCTCTGCACTTTGCACCTGTGGGGCGTGCCCCATGATATCGCCGGTAAAAAGCAAGCGCAGGGTGTCCGTCTGGGCAGACAACGTGGTTTGAAAAAATAACAGAAAAAGGGCAAATCGCAGTTGTCCGGGCATTTTCAGCAAAATATTGAATTTTTCTCCGGCAAAAATAAGCAAGCGGGATATTCATTTGCAGCCAAATGAATATCCCGCTCCAATCTCACCTCTCACCTCTCACCTCTCTAATCATCCTGCAATCAATCCTGCCTTTGCCGAAATCTCCAGCATACGGTCGATACTGGCCCGGCCTTCGCGAATCACCCAATCGGGCAGCGTGATTTCAGGCAGTTCATGTTCCATGCACAGGTAAAGTTTCTCCAGGGTATTGCGTTTCATGTGAGGGCAGTCGTTGCAGGCGCAGTTGTTTTCAGGCGGCGCAGGAATGAATGTTTTCTGCGGGCTGGCTTTCTGCATCTGGTGCAGAATACCTGCTTCGGTGGCTACGATATATTCCTGTGCGGAGTCGCTGATGGTGTATTTCAACAAACCTGTGGTGCTGCCAATGTAATCGGCCATTTCCAGGATATGCGCCTCGCATTCCGGGTGGGCGATGAATTTGGCATTGGGATGGCGCTGCCGGAGTTTGACGATCCGTTCATGGCTGAAAATTTCGTGCACCATACAGGCGCCATTCCACAGTACCATGTCGCGGCCGGTCTTTTTGATGAGGTATGCACCCAGGTTTTTATCCGGTGCAAAAATGATCGGCTGGTCTTTCGGGATGCTTTCAATGACCTGAACGGCATTAGTGCTGGTGCAGCAAATGTCGGTCAGCGTTTTCAGTTCAGCCGTGCAGTTGATATAACTGACCACAATGTGATCGGGGTATTTTTCCTTGAATTTTCTGAACAGGGCAGGAGGACAGGAATCGGCCAGCGAACAACCTGCTTTCAGGTCAGGCAACAATACTTTTTTGCTGGGCGACAACATTTTGGCTGTTTCGGCCATAAAATGCACACCGGCAAAAACGATGATATCTGCGTCGGTAGCAGCGGCTTTTTGTGACAATCCAAGTGAATCGCCTATGTAGTCGGCAATATCCTGAATCTCCGATTCCTGGTAGTAGTGTGCCAGGATAACGGCGTTTTTTTCTTTTTTAAGGCGATTTATTTCAGCAATAAGATCGATGGTTGGATCCACTTCAAGGTCGAGAAAACCGACGCGGTCAAGTTGCTGGGTTGCGGATGCAAGGGTGGTGGACATTTTTGTGTTGATAAAAGTTGATGAGGGTTGATGAGGTTGATGAGGTTGATGAGGTTGATGAGGTTGATGAGGTTGATGAGGTTGAGGAGGGTTGATGAGGTTGATGAGGGTTGATGAGGGTTGATGAGGTTGATGAGGTTGATGAGGGGTAACGATTGGGGAGTGTTGCTTGTTCAAAAAAAAAGGTAAAACGGGCAACAAAGATATGAAAATAGTCCGGAGTCGACAGTCCTAAGTCCTGAGTCCGTAGAGTACACTTGATTACCTTTGGCCGGTGTAAAAAAGAATGCCTTGAAATGATCCGGTGTACTCTACGGACTCAGGACTTACGACTGTCGACTCCGGACTTAACAATTAAAATCATGCGCATAGGCATCATTGGCGGTGGGGCGGCCGGTTTTTTTGCTGCCATCACCTGTGCAGAAAGTAATTCGGACTGCACGGTCACCATTTTCGAGCGGGGAAAATCGGTGCTGGAAAAAGTACGTATCAGTGGCGGTGGCCGATGCAATGTGACGCATGCCTGCTATGATGCTCGGGCACTGACGCAATTCTACCCGCGTGGCGAACGCGAACTCCTCGGGCCTTTCATGCAATTTGGGCCATCAGACACAGTGGCCTGGTTCGAACAACGAGGGGTAAGATTAAAGACAGAAGCCGACGGGCGTATGTTTCCGGATACAGATGATTCTCAAACCATTGTAGATTGTCTGCAGCGCTCGGCCCGACAGGCAGGAGTGGTAGTGCAAACCGCTGCCAGGATAGACCACTTCAAACCTGTACAGAACGGGCGATGGGAACTTGTGGTGCATGGAGACGAACGACCGCAGGTTTTCGACAAAATCATGATCGCCACCGGTAGCAGCCCTGCTGTTTGGGAAATACTCGGCCAGTTGGGGCACACGATTGTGGAGCCGGTTCCTTCGCTTTTTACATTCAATACCAAAGACACACGCTTGCGGGATCTTTCGGGCGTATCGGTGCCGGATGTGGCCCTGCACATTCCTGGCACCTCGCTGTCGGCCCGCGGCCCACTGCTGGTTACGCACTGGGGGCTGAGTGGCCCGGGCATCCTGCGCCTTTCGGCATGGGGCGCCCGCGACTTGCACCGGATACAGTATCATTTCCCCCTGGTGATCAATTTTACCGGCGACCACCCGATAGCGGACATAGAACAGGAAATCAGTGGGCTCAAAACTTCGCAGGGCAAAAGGACTGTCGGCGCCCATCCACTTTTTGGAATTCCGCTCCGATTCTGGCAACAACTGGTAGCCGCCACACGAATTCCCGCAGATCGTCGCTGGGCTGATTTTGACAAAAAAAATATCCAGACCCTGGCAGCACAACTGGGTGCCGCCACCTTTCAAATAGCCGGAAAAAGCACGTTTAAAGAAGAATTTGTCACCGCTGGCGGTGTATTACTGCGGGAAGTGCATTTCAAAACATTTGAAAGCAAACTACACCCAAACTTGCACTTCGCAGGAGAAGTACTCGACATCGATGCCATTACCGGTGGCTTTAATTTTCAGGCAGCCTGGACAGGCGGATGGATAGCGGGGAAAGCACTGTCTAAAGTTATGAGTTATGAGTGATGAGTTATACTCACATTGCTATCGGTTACTCTATTGAAGAAGCCGTAAGCAATGTGAGTATAACTCATAACTCATCACTCATTTCTCACTTTTCGTCAATCCCCGTTCGCTGCTCTCCAAAGCCTTTTTCTGTTGGTGTTGTACACGTGCGACCACCAGAATACTCACTTCATAAAGCATATACAGCGGAATGGCGACCAGCGTTTGAGATACCACATCGGGCGGCGTGATGATGGCTGCAACAATGAGAATGACTACCACGGCATGGCGACGATAGGTACGCATAAACTTCGTACCCATGATCCCGATTTTTGCCATAAAGTAGGCAACTATAGGCATTTCAAACACAAGGCCCGTTGGCAGGGTAAACATGGTCATGTAGGTAACATAAGAGTCCAGCGTGGGCGAAACAACAACGCCTTCCACCGTGTAGCCAGCCAGAAAACTGATGGAGAAAGGTGCAATGACATAATAGCCGAACACCACCCCGAGTAAAAACAGCAGGCTGCAAATAAAAACGATGCCCCGTGCTACTTTGCGTTCATTTTCCAGCAAGCCAGGACTAACAAATTTCCAGAATTCCCAGAAAATAAAGGGAAATGCCCCGATTACGCCCAGCCAGAACGAAACATACAAGTGCTGCATGATGACTTCACCCAGTTCGCGGGTGATGAGGTCAAATTTTGGAGGCGTAAAACACATCTGTTCTCCTAGCCCCATCGAGTGAGACGCATTGCACAAAAAGGTATAGGTAGGGAAATCTGCATGCCGGGGTCCGAAAATCATTTTATCAAAAATGAAATCCTTGTTGAGGAAACAGACCGTACCCACAATGGCAATAGCCAGCACCGAACGGAGAATATGCCTGCGCAATTCGCTGATGTGTTCGAAAAAAGACATTTCTCCGCGTTCTTTTTTCATGCGTTCAAGTTCGTGATCCTGATCGAGTGGCATATTTCGAGATGGTGCTAAGTTTAGAGCGTGTTTTAATTTCAGTAGCGTGGCGAAAGCGCGTACATTTTATTTCAGGCAAGGCAAAATTTGCAGCCATAGCCGGGCCCTTTGGCGAAAATTTTAACGCGGCATGAAATAAAATTTGCCGCTTGCAGCCCGGTTACTAAAATTAAAACACGCTCTTAGACCCGGCAAATGTAAAAGGTTCAAACGGGGCAATCAAAATTCATGAAATTTAATATCCATAAAAGGCTTTTTTGATAAAAGGTTTACAACATCTCCGTTTTGAGAGCGTTTTACCGAAATTTGCCCATTCTATTTTTAAAATCCAGTACCCACCCATGCACAAATTTGCAATACTTATTTGTCTTTTCTCCGCCTTTCAACTGAACGCGCAATACCAAAACAATCGATACCTGGAGGCCGGTTTTCTGTTTGGCGTCACCAATTATTCTGGCGATATGGTAGAACGACGCGTCGAAGTTTCTGAAACCCATGTGGGCTACGGCGCTTATGCCCGCTACCACTTCGGCCCGGTATTTTCTTTAAAGGCACATGTTTACTCGGGTTCCATTTCCGGCGACGATGCCAATACGAGCCGTGCTGCCCGCAGCCTGCGTTTTTCTACCAATATCGTCGAACTGGGAATGGTAGGCGAGATCAATTTTGGACGAAAAAAACGGTTTAATGAAACCGGAATCCATAATTTTTCACTTACACCCTACATCTTCACAGGCCTTGGTATCACCTTCGCCAATGCAGAAGCCGAGTATTACGGCCCTGCCGACCAACTCAATGAAAACCTGAAAGTACCGCTGCCGGAAGAAGGCTTGTCTGATCGATTTTTGCTCGTACCTGTCGGCGCCGGTATCCGTGCCGATATTTCCGAAGCATTTGCACTGGGCCTGGAAGGTGGGTTGCGCCCTGTTTTTTCCGACGATCTCGACGGGGTGCGCTATAACGGCAACCCCAACAGCGGCGACTGGTACTATTTTGGCGGAATAACAGCGTCATTTGTCATTACAAACAAGAAAAAACGCCGATAGGATTGTATTTGCGGTGTATGAATGTATGCTGTCACCCTGCGTCATACACCGCAAATAGAGGTTTGTTCCGTCGCCCTTTGTCACTTTTAAGAATCTTCATAGGGGCAGTAAGCCGCAAACCAAAACTTTCCCTACTTTTGAGCAAATTTTAAAAACACATACTCTGACGATGAAGCACCTCTCCGCTCTTTTGCTTTTTGTAGTTGTGATGGCCTGCCAGGCAACTGCACAAAACGCCAGTTCCGCCGCTCCTCGTACAAGCGACGAAACCACTGCACGGGAAGCAACGGACCGCCTCGCAGCGAAATACAAACTCGATGCAGACCAGGCCAAACAGATGTACACCATCCAGATGCGCAAACTGCGCAATACTGCCGAAATAGCACCTCTTCAGTCTAGCGATGCTGCCCTGTACCGCACCAAAGTGCAAAACCTGCAAAAAGGCACGCTGGCGAGCATTCGTCGTATCCTGCACACCAAAGAGCAGGTTGATTTGTATCAGAAAACACAGATCAGCGTACGCACCCAGCAATCAGACAAGCGCAAGGAAATGATGCTCAATGGCGCCGGCAAAGAGGCCATCGAAGCGGCCCTTCTTGACATTTACAGCGAATAAAACCCTTCCAAGCGCTATTTAGGGATGCTCACCTTTGCTGTCCGCCTGATTCTGGAAGACAACGGCAAAATGCTTTTTCTGCGTCAAACCAAGCGGAATGGCGGTCGCTATTCGCTGGTGGGCGGCAACGTGGAAGACCATGAATTTGCTCGGGAAGCCCTGGCGCGCGAAGCCAAGGAAGAAGCCGGTATTCATGTAGAGCCGGATGAATTGATTCTGACGCACGTACTGCACCGCCACAAACTCAAAAAAGACGAAAACCTGCTCGTCCTGTATTTCAAGGCAACCCGGTTCTATGGCGAACCAGAATCCCTGGAGCCCAAAAAATTCAAGGATGTAGGCTGGTTCCCGATGGATAACCTGCCGGATGAAGTGTCGAAGCCAACCCTGCACGTGCTGCGCTGTATCCGGCAGGGGATTATTTATTCCGAATTCCCGGCGCGATCCAAGGTGCTGGCATTCTGGGAACAATTCGGCGGAAAATGGGCCGGATTCTCCGATTTTTAGCCAGGAGGAGTTGTTAGAAATGGCGATTAGATGACATATCGCTAATAATACGCCTGCCTGTTTGTGGCTTTTCATTCATTTTATGTATCTTTGCGCAGTTCACTTTTAATCCCAATGCTTTACGCATTGATCTTCACTTTTTCCCATGAACGGATTTGTTGCTGCTTACCCGGGCGTTTTCTTCTTGCCCCTTCTACGTGAGTAGTTGTACTAATTCCTGTTCAATTTTTTTTCTGGTTCGCTGGCATCATTGCTACGCTCGTTTGCTGTATTGCTCATTAGGCAAATACAGTTTCTTGTATGTGTACATTCAGCAGGATAATTACAATTATTCTTCCTGACTGAACAGACATACAATGTTTTTGCGTGCCACCACCCCATGACCACACTCTTTAGGTTCAGATGTCTTATGCTTCATAGGCGAGAACCCCGGTCTTGAAACGTCAGGGCCGGGTCTTTTTTTTATTTACGATTTACGATTACATGATTTACGATTTCAGATTGGATTTTTGAAAGAGGATTTTTGATTAAAAGCATCCTAAATAATCAAAATTCGTCATTCAAAAATCCAATCTGAAATCGTAAATCATGTAATCGTAAATCGTAAATCCCTACCCCCACAGTATCTTTGCCGCCCAATTATTCGTTTTCCGATATGCTCACCATCGACCCGGGCCAGATTGCCACCAAAGACCTGCACCAGTTCATTCTTGGTGCTGTAGCCCCCCGCCCCATTGCTTTTGCCAGTACCATCAGCATCGACGGCGTGCCCAACCTGGCGCCTTACAGTTTTTTCAACGCTTTCAGCAGCAATCCGCCTATCCTGATCTTTTCCAGCAACCGGCGCGTGTCGAACAACACAACGAAAGACACGCTGAAAAATGTGGAAGACACCGGCGAAGTAGTCATCAATGTAGTGCCACACGCCATTGTTCGCCAAATGGCACTGGCGAGCGTGGAATACGGCCCGGAGGTGGACGAGTTTGTAAAATGTGGTTTCACCCCCCTGCCTTCCGAACTCGTGAAACCGTTCCGCGTGGCTGAAAGCCCGGTACACATGGAATGCAAGGTGGAAAATATCCTGCCGCTCGGCGAGGGCGGCGGCGCGGGCAACCTCATCATCTGCCGCATCGTGCGGATGCATATTTCGGAATCGGTGCTAACGGATAAAGGCCGCATCGACCCGCATAAAATCGACCTCATGGGCCGTATGGGCCGTTTTTACTACGCCCGGGCCAGCGGCGCTGCTGTGGAAGAGGTCGTGCAGGAAGTGACGGCTTTCGGTGTGGGTTTCGACGGGCTGCCTCCCGCCCTGCTGCACAGCACTGTACTGACAGGCAACAACCTCGGACGAATTGCCTCGCTCCCGGCTTTGCCGGATGCCGACGCTGCGCACCAAACCCTGGCTGCCGATGCCCGTGCCCAGGCGCTGCTGGCCGGCGGCAAGGCAGAAGCCATGCAATTGTACGCCCGGGAACTGATCGAACAGGACGCAGTAGCAGAAGGCGCCGCTATGGCTGTTTTATCTGCTTTAGTGCAATAAAGGCTTGAAAAAGAAATAGTTATATCTGCCAAGAAAATTTTTTTTTATTTTTTTGGCCGCATTGTTTGGTTTTCACAAACGCCTGCTAATATCTTTGCAGCCGCTCAACGAAAAAATTCAAATTCTACAAGGGCGCATAGCTCAGTTGGTTCAGAGCGCCTGCCTTACAAGCAGGATGTCGGAGGTTCGAATCCTTCTGTGCCCACAGTGATTATAAAGGAGTTACGAGAGAAATCTTGTAACTCCTTTTTGTTTTGGCTTGGGGGTGTTGAACAGGATTTTGGAGGATTGGAAAGGATTAGAAGGATTGCCAACCGAGTGTCGACAATTTTTTTAATTTTTTGGAATTTGGGATGTAGTGCAGGAATCCTTCTAATCCTGTAAAATCCGCAAAAATCCTGTTCAAATTCCGGTAACTTAGTGGTGGCATGAATGGCGCTATCCCGACGGGCTAAAGCCCATGCCACCGTCGGAACAGCGCTTGGTGAAATCTCTTAACTTTGCAAAAACTTATCCTTTGGTCACCGTCACAAAAATTGTCGAACAGGATGTAGCCGATAAAGTAGATACCTCCTTTATCGCTTCCAAACTCAATCACCTGAAGAAGGAGATAGGCATTACCTATGTCTGTACCAACGATGATCGAGCCAACGATGACTGGGTGGAAGAAGGCGTCCGGTATATCGTAATCAAACTTCCTTATGAAGAAGTGAAACGGTCAACGGATATACGCATTATGATGCTGGCTAAATTGAAAGAGCGGTTGGGAGAAGTGGCCTGATGTGCCTTTCGGTATTCCTTCGGCCTGCTATTCGCTGCTCATATACTCCAGTACTCTCCAACTCCCATTTGGATGTACAACAACGTTTATTCCCTGGCTACAAAGTTGGGAGAATACATTTTTTTCAACCTTGAAATGTTGTCCATAACGGATATGCCCTAACCAACTATTCAACCCTTTCTCCAGCGAAGAAGGCCAGTCACCCGTGCGTACAGATAATTTTGCTCCAATGTAACGCCTATATCGTCGAACGGTTGATTTTTTCACAATACGCCAATGCGGGTAAACATGATACCCCAAAAAAGGCACCCCTTGCTCAATTTTGTGAATATGAGTTTTTTTAGGATGTAGATTCAATCTGATAACTTGTATCCGGCTTTCTATACTTCTCCAGTATTCTCTAAGTATTGTTTTTGAGTCATTGAACAATACAAAATCATCAACGTAACGCACATACCCGGGCACTCTCAATTCTTCTTTGATAAAGTGATCAAAGCGGTTGAGGTACACATTCGCCCAGAATTGGCTGGTCAGGTTTCCAATAGGCAAGCCTCTTCTGCGTTCAGGAGATTCATAAAAAAAATTATCATTCACTTGTTCTTGCTCATTTGAATTATCAATAATCAGATCAACAAGCCATAGCGTTTGAGGGCAAGTGATTTTCCATCTAATTTCTTGCTTTAAAACTTCATGGTCGAGGCTTGGAAAAAATTTTCGAATATCACTTTTCAGCACATAAGAGTACTTACGCGCATAATGCTGAAATCGTTCAATGGCTCGATGCGCTCCTTTCCCTTTTCGGTTCGCATAACTATCATATATAAAAGTATTATCAAAAATGGGCTCTATCACATTGCACAATGCATGATGTACTACTCTGTCACGAAAAGGCGCCGCACTAATCATGCGTTCCTTTGGATCATAGATCATAAAAGATTTATACGCGCCGGGTTGATATTGTTGTGTTCGTAATTCCTGTTGTAATTTTAATATTTCCGACTCAAGGCGAATGTGAAACTTTGTGACCGCAGGATCAAATCGTTTGCCTTTCGACGCTTTGAAAGCCGCCGACAACAAGTTATCCCAGGATATTATTTGCGAAAAAACATTACTGTAGGTTTTCATGAAAGCACCTAAAGACACAATTGTGGCAAAAATTTATGACTTGCTGAAAGTTACGATTCCAATGCTGGAAGGTCTTCCGCGCAGCCAAAAGTTTACACTGGGTGACCGAATACAAAATCACATCTCAGATTTATTGGAGTCTGCAATCAGTGCTTACTATCAGACGGCCAACGAAAAACGCCCCATTCTTTTCCAGTCGAATATCCGACTTGAAATGCTGCGCTACTACTTTCGGCTGGCATACGAGCGTGGCTATTATCACTCCATCAAATACAAGGATTTTTCCGAACGCATAGATGAAATTGGTCGAATGATAGGAGGCTGGATAAAATCATTGCCTGAAACCAAATAGATTTTTGTTTCTTCGCCAACAGTGGGTAAGTCTGTTCCTTTGTTTTGCGCGGCGGTTCCTGGAACAACAATCCAGAGAATTGCCGGGCTTCCAACCGCAATAACAACAGGCCGAACAACCGCAACAACAATATCGGTTTTCGGGTTGCCCGGGACTTGCACTTCTGTTTTCAGAAGGGTCAGAGTCGTTGCCGGTTCGTGTGGGCTGCTGCGAGCGTACCAATGCAAGTGCGAGGCTTATCCCGTTCAGGTCGGCCACACAAGGTTTTACCTGGCAAATACGTCGATAGAACGGCAGGGTTAGTATGCAAGCACATCCTTGCAGAACATCCTCCCGTTCTTTTTTCCCATTTTCAAAAATATTTTTTTCGGCTTCGCCGAAAATCAAAAGTAAAAAAATAAAACGGCTGCGCCGTTATTTTAAAAGGTAAAAGAAAAAAAGGGCTAAAGGGTTACAAGTGCCGGGCAACCCGAAAACCGAAATTGAGGAGCGGTAGTTCGGCCAGTAGGAATTGCGGAAGGAAGCCCGGCAAAACTCTGGAACGTCGTCCCAGGAACCGCCGCGCAAAACACGATATTCTCCACTTGTTCCGCCTTTGGGGTCTCGGCTGCCTTCGGTGTTTTTGTATAACTCGCCGTCGTACCAGTCCCAGCACCACTCCCATACGTTGCCGCTCATATTTTTCAGGCCGAATGCATTGGCCGACAAGGCATCTACGGCTACCGTTTGCTGCCTGTATTCGCCCACTACGGAATATGGCTTTTTGTATGCACTGCTCGCATCAAAATTTATTTCCGAAGGATCAATCACATCGCGGCCGTTGCCAAAGCGCACCTTGCCGCCACCGCGCGCATTGCCCGACACTGTTACGGCCCGGGCTGCATATTCCCATTCCGCTTCGGTAGGCAGCCGGTAACCGTTGGCTGTCCAGTCGGTTTTTACGCTCCATTTTTTGCTGTCATTGGTATTTTTGTTGTTGGGGTCCTTGGTCGTTTTGTCTATGCTGTACACAGCCCGCAGCCCGTGTTGTGTGCTCAGCCAGTTGCAGTATTCGATGGCGTCGTACCAGTCTACATTGATAGCCGGGCGTTTGCCTCGGCCCCAGCCGTTGTCGGAAGGTTTTTCACGCCCGGTAGCGGAACAAAACGCATCGAATTCGTCAAAACTCACCTCGTATTTGGAGAGGTAAAAATCACTGAGCGTAACATTGTGTGTCGGGCGCTCATCGTCGCTGCCCTCTCCAAACAGGTCGCCCATGGAAAAAGTACCGCCCGGTATTTTTACTAAAAAAGAGGCTACGGCAGCAGATTGCCAGTTAGAAGCGGGTGCAGTTGGTGTTTCTATTTGTGGGTCTTTGGCATTGCGCTCCGGTTGTTTTCGTTCGCCACCGCACTGTCGCATGGCAAATATAGCCACCAGGGCGAGCAAGACGGCCGCCCCGACGATCAATAAAGCCTTTGTGTTAAAAGCCGGCTTTTCGTCAGATGGGTATGGAAGCACCGGCTTTTCCACTACAGGCAGCGCAGGCGCTTTGTAGGCGCGCAACTGCCGGATACGGTCGTTCAGGGTCTCGGGGCTTTCCGGAAATCCTGGCTGGTACAAGGCCAGTGCTTTTTGCAGGTGTTGTACCGCCTGTTTGGGATTTTCCGAAAATGCCGCAGCATCCAGCAGGCCCTGGTATTCTTTCCTTTTTTCTTCCCATGCAGCGCGCGCATCGGCCTGCTGTTGTTCGGACACGCAGGCAGCAAGCCGGTTTTGCAGGCTGGCGCGGTCGGGCGAGAAGCCTGGCTGGTGCAGTTGCAAGGCTGAGGCAAATGCTTTTTGTGCTTCCGGCCACTGTTTTTTGTGAAACAGATGTTCGGCGGCTTCGGCGGCAGCGGCAAATTCGCGGCGCTGGTTTTCCTGCGCCGTGGCGGCAGCGATAGCAGCCTGGCGGCTCTCTACAATGGCGCCAATATGTTGGGCAATGTCAGTGTACGCCTCATCCTGTGAAGCCCAGGAAGTAACAGGGCGCGCTTTTTCAAGCAAAGCCTCCAGGCGTTTGAGCGGCGTGAGCGTCCAGGTGCAGGGGCGCAGAATGACGGGGACAACGACGGATTCGCCTTTGTCGTGGCGTTCGAGCGACACCTTCACTTCCTGCCCGTAAAAGTATTCGGAGGCCAGCGAATCGGGGCTTACGAGCAGCAAAATGATGTCGGAACCGTACAAACGTTTTTTGATTTCCGCTTCCCAGTCCTGGCCGCCTTCAATTTCATGGTCGTCCCACAAGCGCGCCTGCCCGGTGTTGATCAGGGGGCGCAGAAATTTTTTCAACTCGTTTTTATGACCTAAGTCGTTGTGGGAGTAGGCTATGAATATATCGACGGTTCTCATGTGGAATGACCTGTTGCGGTGACAAAAGTACGTATTTATATTGGTAGATGCCTTTGGGTTGGGTTTGAACAGGATTTTTGCGGATTAAAAAAGATTAGAAGGATTGCCAACGTGGAGTCGACCATTTTTCTAATTTTTTATAATTTTTGAATGTAGCGCAAGAATCCTTCTAATCCTTTTTAATTTGCGAAAATCCTGTTCAAAACGTCTACCCATCAGGAAAAACAACTTTGCAATATGAAAAAATCACTCCTCCTGTCACTTTACTTCCTGAAATGGGTCGGAGTGATGGCACAGGTTACTTTTTGCACTTCCTTTTGGGGAAATGGCATGCCTGTCACCGCAGCAGACCTCAACATCACGCTAAACGCACCGGGTGAAACGCCTGCAACGATTTCGGCAACAGGCGTCCCTTGTTTTTCCCTAGAAGATACCCTCTTAGACAATTATCCTGCAGGCACTACGCTACAATACGGGGGGGTGAAAAATGGCGGCGATTTGAACGGCGTGAACATACTGGACATGGTCAGTATCAGTAGCCATATTCTGGGAATTTACCCGTTGACTTCTCCTTACGCATTTTTTGCAGCCGATGTGAATCAATCCGGCACTATTACAGGATTTGACCAGGTGCATATCCGAAATCTTATTATTGGAAAGTACGAAACATTTCCCAACAGCACCTCCTGGCGGTTTTATCAGGGAAATTGCATGTATCCCAACCCTTTCAACCCGTTTTCAAACACCTGCCCGGCTGTCTCGGTGGAAGAACTGCTCGCTTCTCCTCCGGATACGCTTCATCTGGCCGGTGTAAAGATTGGCGACGTGAATGGCGACGCTTCTCCAACAGAATCCTTTTCCTACCCGTTCATTTCCAATTTTTCCCAACTGCTCATTCCGGATATCGTACTTCCAGCGGGCATTGACACGGTGATTGAAATCAAAATGGGCGGCGACCTGGACTTGCGGGGCATGCAGGTGGAATTTTTATACGATACCAGCCTGCTTACTTTCAATGGCCCTGTGCCCACAGATATTTTCCCGATGGTGGTTTATAATGCTGTTCCAGGTAAAATCAGGGCAGCCAGTTTGCAAATAGACCCACCTATAGAACCAGGCATGTTGTTGATGAAACTCCGTTTCACAGCCCATTCGGAAGTGTACTTGCCCAACGCATTTTCCCTGAACCCCTCTGTCCTCCAATCTTTGGGGGCTTATGAACTAGCGCCTCCGCGCGGCATCCAATTTAGCAGCGGCGTGTATCATGTTTCTGCTGCATCGGAGCCGAGTTCGGGCGATGGGCTTTCAGCGCCAGACCCCAATCCATTTTCCGATGCCACCACTTTTTCATTTCACCTGGAAACGCCCGAAACGATACGATTGGAGGTGTACGACTTGCACGGAAAAAATCTGTACAGGTATGAAAATCGTTTGCCCGCAGGCGACCAAACCATTACGGTGGAACAGGAGGTACTTTCTTCGGGCTCGATCGGTTATTACAGGCTACAGGCAGGCAGGAAGTGGCGTAGCGGGAAATTGATGCGGTGGTAGTTGGAACAGGATTTTGGAGAATTTTAAAGAATTAGAAGGATTCCTCTCGTCGCAGTCAAAATTTTTAAAATTAAAAAAATTGTCAACACAAAGTCGGTAATCCTTCTAATCCTTACAAATCTGTGAAAATCCTGTTCAAAACCCTCCTGTTCACCTCCCCAGTCCTCCGATCAATTCCAACAGCGCATTGTTCAATTGATTCCGCTCCAGCGTGGCTTCCGAGTAGTTGATCACGCCGATGCGTTCGCGGCGTTTTAGGTTTTCCCAGCGCGCGGATAGTTGCGACACCTCGTCGCGCAGGTGGGTGTCGTTTTGTTCAGTGTGCGTGCGTAGTTGAGTGATGGCATCACCCGTACGACCGGAAGCCACCAGATCACGTAATTGCTGGGCGGTAGTAGACGAAATTGTTCCTCCCGGGCGGGATGCGGCTGGTGGCGGCGCGCCGTGGTAGTGAATGTCGCCGAAATGAATATTGCCGCCCGCCTGCAGGTTCTGGTCGCCTACGCGCACATCGCCGCCAGCGGAAAGGGTACTGCCGGATACCTTGTTTTTCTGGTCGTAACCATCGTCGACGCTCGGGCCATTGTCGCCGATTACTGCATTGCCTTTTACATCGATCTGGGAGTTTTCGACCACGTTTTTTTGCCGTTCTTTCTGTTGGGCGTATTGGGCGAACAATTGCAACAACTCCTGCGAAAAACTGGCGTTTTGCAACAACGCGGGCAGTTTTTCTTCTACCATAAGTTTTTTCAGCGGCTCATTGCCAGCCGAGTCGAGAATGGCGCGGGTGATGGCATCGCTGTCGCGTTGCAGCCAGTTGCGCAACCACTGGTTGGAGGCGGACACGAAATCGGGCGACAGGTTTTTGACGGCGTCGTTTTCCAGCAACAGGTCTATCAGGAGCGTTTTGGCGGCGTCGAGCATATTACGATAGGCGTATTGTGTACAGATATGGCTTCAAATGTAGTGCAAATCAAATAGTTTCAATTCGCATTTGTTTTTGGGTCATGTACATCACAGGGGAGCCAGGCCTATCTGCTGCCTCAAAGCACCTACAGTCATATCGAGGAAAAATCGTAATAAAGATTGATCACCGCACAAATTTCGTCAATTCTATCCGACTTTCCTCATTGCCTTTTTTATCGTACGAAACAGATTTTACCATGCCTACTTTAGGTGAATACCAGTATTCGGTGTGAATCGTGCGGACGCCCATCAGTTTGTATTCAAAGTCGTAACTGATTTTCTGACAGGCGTAGGTTCCGGCAGGTGTTGTAACGGATTCTTCGCCTTCCACTTTTCTGTTTTTCACAAAATACCGGGTGCTGAGTACCTGTAAGGAGCCCAGGCGCATGGTCAGTTGCATATCGGCGTCGGGCAAGGTTTGGCCTGCCTTCAAATCGGGCGGAAAAACCAGATCGGCGCCTTTGATTTCTACCTGCATATCGGCCGATTGCTGGCTGTTTTGTTGCGGAATCATGCTGCGCATGTCCATCATCAGGGTTCCTTTATGGCACTTGATCGGGAATATACCTTTGTTGAGTTCTTTTCCTTTTTCGTCGATAACGGTCATGTCAATATTGGCAATCAGCGTGTCTTTATGGTTTTCCAAAGAAGAAACGCGCTGTGAAGTGACCATTTCCACCTTTCCTTTTTTGTTGTAATGGGTGTATTCCAGTTGGGCGCCTTCGTACATAAAACTGTAGTAGGTGCTGCAATCCTGGGCACGGGTTGTGAAAGGAAGCGCAAACAGGAGCAGGAATATGGATATGTTTTTCATGGTGTGGTGGTAAAGTGTTTGAGTAAAACAAAAAATGCACATGCATAAACGCAGGTGCATGGGTTGGCATTATGAATCACATTTTCTTTAAATCGGCATCCAGCATATATTTTTCTCCCTTGTTAATTCCGCTGAGCATCACTTGTCTATCCCCGTATTTCACTACACACTCCTTGCCCCATTTCGACACTATTTCCACCTGTTTCAACTTTCCCCCCTCCCATTCCATACCAATTTCGAAGCCGCCCCGGGCACACAAGCCATGAATGTGCCCCTGGGGCCAGGCAGCAGGCAGGGCAGGTAAAAGTTCTATTTCTCCGTTCTGGCTTTGCAGCAGCATTTCGGTGATGCCTGCCGTAGCGCCAAAATTGCCATCGATCTGAAAAGGTGGGTGGTTGTCGAACAGATTGGGCAGCGTCGACTTGCGCAGCAGCGCCTGCAGGTTTTCATACGCGGATTCGCCGTCGTGCAGCCGCGCAAAAAAGTTGATAATCCAGGCTCTACTCCAGCCGGTATGCCCTCCTCCGTGCGCCAGTCGATAATCGATGGTTTTGCGGGCAGCCACCATCAGTTCCGGCGTTTTTGGATTGATTTCATGGCCAGGGTGCAATCCGTACAGGTGTGAAATATGGCGGTGCCCGGGCTCGGGTTCTTCAAATTCTTCCGTCCACTCCATGATGCGCCCGTCGCTTCCGATACGGGTAGGCGCCAGGCGTTTGAGGATGGATTGCAGCCGGGCGCGAAATTCATCATCCGTTTGCAGGATTTGGGAAGCGGCAATCGTGCTTTCCAGCAAACTCCGGATAATCATGTGGTCCATCGTAGGGCCCATCACCATGGTTGAAATTTCTCCTTTGGCTGTTTTGAAGCGGTTTTCAGGGGAAATGGACGGCCCTGACACCAGTAGTTTCGTTTTCGGGTTGGCCACCAGCCAATCCGCGCAAAACAGCGCAGCATCTCTCATCACCGGGTAGGCGCGTTTTTCCAGAAACTCCTGATCACCGGAAAAGAGGTAATGTTCCCAGAAATGCTGCACGCTCCAGGCCATTCCCATCGGCCACATGGCCCACTGTGTTTCCCCATAGGTTTCGGTAAAATGCCAGGCATCGGTGGTGAAATGCGCTACGGTGCCGCGTTTGTTGTACATCTCCCGGGCAGTTTTATGCCCATCGGCCTGTAGGGAATCGATGAATTGCAAAAAAGGCAGGTGCATTTCCGACAAATTGCAGATTTCTGACGGCCAGTAATTCATCTGAATATTGATGTTGATATGGAAATCGGCGTCCCAGGGCGTATTCAGGCCATCGGCCCAGATGCCTTGCAGGTTGGTGGGCAATCCGCCTGGCCGCGAACTACTGATGAGCAGGTATCGCCCAAACTGGTAATACAGGGCGATGAGCGCCGGGTCGGCTGCACCATTTTGCAGGGCTGCCAAACGCCGGTCGGTAGGCAAGTTTCGATTTTCCGTTTCTCCCAGAAGCAGACCAACCCTTTTAAAAAACTGCTGATAATCAGCAATATGTGCGGTTTTTAAGATGGTGTAAGGTTTACGGGAAACGCTTTCTAAATGATCTGCCGTTACACTTTCAGGCTCCGTTTTCCAATAGTCGGTAGCGGCCGTGAGAAACACCGTAATACGATCTGCTTTTTCAATGCGCACAATGCTGTCTTGCACCGAAACCGTGCCGCCTTCAGGCACAATTCGAAGGCGGGTAACGAGTTGTACGCCATGGCCGCGGTCTACGTGATCGCGCAGAATAATGTCGTGTCCGGTTATTTCCAGCCGGGCAAAACCACCGGGGCGACTCAGTCGGAATCGGGCACTGAGGGCTCCGGAGTGGTCGGCCAGCAAGCGCAACACCAGTGCCTGGTCGGGTGCGCTCGAAAAAATTTCCCGGCTGAATGTGATGCCTCCGGATCGGTAGCGAACGCCGGCCACAGCTGAGTCGATGTCCAGATAGCGTTGATAATCAGTGATATTTGCAGCGTGTTCTTTTCCGAAATCGATATACAAATCGCCCAGCGTCTGGTAACGGCTGTGGGTGGGTTTGTGGCCCATCATGCGTTCCTGGGCAAGTTTTTGTGCTTCGGCATACTGGCCGGAAAACAGCATCATGCGCACCAGTGGCAACACTTCCCTGGCTGCCGGATTGATAAAATCCTCTGGTTCACCAGCCCAAACCGTGGATTCGTTGAGTTGCAGCCGCTCGGTTTCTACCTGCCCGAAAACCATGGCGCCAAGTCGGCCATTTCCCACAGGCAGTGCTTCATTCCAGTCGGCAGCCGGGTGTTCGTACCAAAGGCTTGCAGAAGAAAACGGCTGTTTTTGGGCAGTGCTAGCGAGCGCGATGGCGCTAAAAAATAAAAGAAGACAATGTTTCATTAAAAATGGCTGATTTGTATGCCTTCAAAGGTAGTGATTGCCGGTTCTATTCCTTCGGAATACCGCAGACTTGTTGATCTTTGCCGTGGAAACAACTGACTATGCAACACTGGATTTTTATTATCATGGCACTGTTAGCGGGCGCAGCCCTGCCAACACAGGCTGCTGTGAACAACAAACTGGCTACGGTGCTTCAGCAGCCCTTACTGGCTTCGCTGGTATCTTTTCTGATTGGCACCTTAGCGCTGTTTTTATATTGCGCAGCGGCGCAGGTTCCTTTCCGCGGGTTGCTGGCGGCAAAAAATGCTCCGGCAATTGCATGGATTGGCGGTTTGCTGGGCGCGTATGTTGTGACAGCCGTGATCATGATGGTGCCGCGAATGGGTGTTGCCCTCACATTCAGCCTCATTATTGCAGGGCAAATGTTGATTACACTTGTGCTCGACCATTATGGCTTGCTGGGTGTTCCGGTGCGGGCCGTAAATCTGCCCCGCATCATGGGTGTTTTGCTGATTATTGCTGGCGTAATTCTGATTCGCCGTTTTTAAATATCCATCTTTTAAATTCCTCCCATGTCCAGTTTTATACAAAAAGGTATCCGCACGATGCTGCTGCTTTTGGTGGCACAGCATGCTTTTGCACAACGCCTTCTGAATGAACCCATCGACATCAGCGGCGATTTCCGCGATATGTCGAATACATATTTCGTAGCCGACAGCCTCGCCAATTTCGACCCGGCCAGCGGAACCGGTCGCCTGGTGTGGCAGCGCTCTTTGTACACCGTACGCCATGCATTCGACAACATGATGCTCGGTGTGAGCCCTGCGCCGCCCAACGAGTTTCCCTCCGGCGAGTACGCACCCAACCCTGCCCTGCCTTTTTCCATCGAATTTGTATCGCCGCGCACGGTGCGGATTCGCGCGCAGACAGGCCCCGATTTTCATCCACGCGAACCTTCCCTGATGCTGGTAAAAGAACCCTCGCGCGACGGTTCGTGGCTGTACAGCAAAATACAGGGCGGGCATCGCTATATCAGCAAATTCGGCAGCGTAACCATCCTGGAACACCCCTGGAAACTGGAGTTCCGCGATGCTTCCGGGCGTCTGCTCACCAGTACCCGCAACCCCGGCGACGTAGCCAAATCGTTTTACCCGACCCTCCCATTTTCATTTGTGCGCCGGGCTACGGATTACTCGCGCAGCGTGGCGGCAGTGTTTTCTTTGTCGCCCGATGAAAAAATCTTCGGTTGCGGCGAGTCGTTTACCAAACTGAACAAATACGGCCAGAAAGTAGTGCTTTGGACCGACGACGCCAATGGCGTGGAAAACACGGAGATATACAAACCCATTCCGTTTTTTCTCAGCAGCCGGGGTTATGGCATGTTTATGCATACTTCCACGCCCATTACCTGCGATTTTGGGGCTACTTTCGGAGCCAGCAATGCCCTGATGATTGGCGACGAGGCGCTGGACCTGTTTGTTTTTCTGGGCGAGCCAAAAGATATTCTGGATGAATACACCAACCTGACTGGCAAACCTGCCATGCCACCGCTGTGGTCGTTCGGACTGTGGATGAGCCGTATCACGTATTTTTCGGAAGCCGACGGCCGGCGCGTAGCCGATCAACTGCGGAAAAACCGCATCCCATCTGATGTGATTCACTTCGATACGGGCTGGTTTGAGACAGACTGGCGCTGCAATTACGAGTTTTCGCCTTCGCGTTTCAAAGACCCGACAGGTATGATCCGCGACCTTCGCACGCAGGGCTTCCGCACCTGCCTGTGGCAATTGCCTTATTTCGTGCCTAAAAACACGCTTTTCAATGAAATTATGGAAAAAGGCCTGGCCGTGCGCGATGCGAAAGGCAACCTGCCTTACGAAGACGCTGTGCTGGATTTTTCCAATCCGAATACGGTCAACTGGTATCAGAAGAAAATTGAAGGATTGCTCAAACTTGGGGTAGCCGTGATCAAAGTCGATTTTGGTGAAGCGGCGCCCCCTAATGGCTTATACGCTTCCGGCCGCACCGGATTTTACGAACACAACCTGTACCCGCTGCGCTACAACAAAACCGTAGCCGACATTACGAAACAAACCACGGGCGAAACCATCATCTGGGCGCGCAGCGCCTGGGCAGGCAGCCAACGCTACCCGCTGCACTGGGGCGGCGACGCCGAAACCACGGACATGGGTATGCAGGCCGAACTGCGCGGCGGCCTCTCGCTGGGCTTGTCGGGCTTTTCTTTCTGGAGCCACGACGTAGGCGGTTTTGTTAAAAAAACGCCGCCGGAACTGTATAAACGCTGGCTCGGAATGGGCGTACTTACCTCGCACACACGTTGCCACGGACAACCGCCCAAAGAACCCTGGGAATACGGCCAGGGTTTTCAGGATACTTTCCGCATGGCCATCGAGATGAAATACCGCCTGATGCCTTATGTGTATGCACAGGCAAAACATTGCACGGAAAAAGGCTTGCCCATGCTGCGTGCCCTGTTTGTGGAATACCCGAACGACCCGGGCTCCTGGCTTGTCGACAATGAATACCTCTACGGCATCGACATTCTTGTGGCGCCCCTGTTTGAAGAAAATGAAACCAGTCGCGATGTATATCTGCCACCTGGCCAATGGATTGATTATCAAAGCAAAAAAGTGTACTCCGGCGGCTGGCATCGTATGGAGGGCGGCGCCATTCCGGTAGTGATGCTGGTGCGCGATGGCGCGGTTATTCCACATATCGGACTGGCGCAATCGACCAATGACATGGACTGGAACAACCTGGAACTGGTCGTTTTTTCAACGACCGGTGCTGAATCCAAAGGGAAAATATGCCTGCCTGCCGATCAGCAATTGCAGGATATTTCCGTAGTGAAAAAAGGCAAGGGTTATACTTTGACGAAAGACCCGACAGGCGGGAAGGTGAAGTGGACGGTACGCGGGTACAGGTAGAAAACTAATGGTTTTTGTAGGCAAGAGCGAAATAGATTATATATTAGCGCTCTTGCCTACACTGCTTCAAAAATTCCCTTTTGATGGATTTAAAAGAAAAAAACAGATACAAAGATGCATTCAAACATGACTTGCGCAAGTTTGCTGATAAACTTGTGTCATATGTATCGACTGAGGGCGGAGAATGGTCAGTAAAAGGGTTCATAGACGTTTACAAGAATATCTACACGATTTCATCTGACACCAAAATTGTTTCCAAAATCCTTGAAATACACATTTTTCCACAAATACTCCAATTCGCTAAAGAAGCAGGATACAAAATAGTACTTGCCGAAAAACAGAATTGGTATCCTGATTTGACTTTTATTCATGAAGCAAACAGTAGTGTAAAATTTGCACTTGACATAAAGACCACTTTTAGGAGGAATCACAATACCGCAGGTTTTACGTTAGGTAGCCATGGCGGATACTTCAAGGAAAGGGACAAGAATAAAAATATTCAATTCCCGTATAATGAATACCTGGGGCATTTTTGTCTTGGTGTGATTTATACCAGAGCAGAAGGGGATGATTTATCCGATACTGACATTTATCAGGTGCAGGAATTGCAGGAAGAATATGAAACACCGCAGAAAAAAGTAGGATCGAGAGAAGTAACTACTGTGAAAAATCTAACATCCATTACTTCTGTCATCAAGAATTTTGACTTTTTCGTAGCCGAAAAATGGAAAATTGCAAGTGACGCACAAGGCTCCGGGAACACTGCCAACATAGGATCGGTCACAGATATTGAGGCCCTAAAAAATGAATCAGGTGTATTCAGTAATCTTGGAGAGGAATGGTTCGACGAATACTGGATGAATTACGGGGTAGCAACCATGTTAAAAGGAGAAAGACCGGTCAAAATAACTACGCTAAAAGATTTCCTCCTTTTCAAAGGCAGACCCGACCTTATTGACCAAATAGTTACAAAAAACAGGGCTAAAAAATGAGAGTTTTTATTCCGCCAATAAAAAGCCAGGGAATCAAAACTAAATTAGTACCCTGGATTATAGATGTAGTCCCACCTTCTAATGGTTGGTGGATTGAGCCTTTTTTGGGTACCGGCGTGGTCGCTTTCAATTCCGGGTTTAACAAAGCAATTTTGAATGATACCAATCCTCATATCATCAATTTTTACATTGGAATTCAAAAAGGAGAAATTACAGCGCCAAAAATTCGTGCGTATCTGGAAGAAGAAGGAGAATTGTTGAGTAAAGCCGGCAATAATGGATATGAACATTATCTGACGGTTAGAAGCCGATTCAATAAAGATTTTTCTCCCTTCGATTTCATCTTCCTTTCTCGTGCAGGTTTTAACGGTATGATGAGATTCGGTAAAAAAGGAAATTGGAATATTCCGTTTTGTAAAAAGCCTAACCGCTTCTCTCAGGCATATATCACAAAAATTTCCAATCAGGTTTCAACGATAGCACAAATTATCAAACCGCATCCAGATTGGACATTCTTCAACAAATCCTTCGCAGAAATTATCCCGCTTGCCAAGGAAGGCGATGTGATTTACTGTGACCCGCCCTATTTTGGCCGTCATGTAGATTATTACAACGGTTGGACAGAAGATGACGAAGCCTTGTTATTCCATTTGTTGTCAAATACAAGGGCAAAATTTATTCTTTCAACCTGGCACCACAATGATTGGAGAGCAAATGACATGATAACCAAATACTGGGGAAAGTTCAACGTGATCACCAGAGACCATTTCTACCATAATGGAGCGAGTATCGAGAATAGAAAGACTGTTGTAGAAGCTTTGGTTTGTAATTTTACACCTCCTGCCCATATTCTACAACACAACCATGGAGTAAAAAAGAAAGAGGTGCTTCAACTATCTCTTCCCTTAGGATAAGCTCAAATTTTCGAAATAATTCGAAGCAATCCATTTATTTCTGGCTATGACCAATCAAACTACTCCTCGCCGTCAGGGCGACACCTACCACATCACCCCCGATGAAATCCGCCAATATCGCGAACAGGGCTACCTCGTGCTCGAAAACGTACTCACAGAAGAGGAAGTTGGAGCACTCGAACCCTGGTTCGATCATTTCATCCACGGGAAAGAGCCTGGCATGGAGAAGGATTTTTGCGATATGAGCCAGCCGTATGGCACCCCTGTGGAAGAGTTCCAACTGGTGAATGCCATGCTGCCCAGCACCTACAGGCCCGAATTGAAAAACAACATTTTTTTCAGGGTGGCACAAAGTATCGCCGATCAATTGTACCCGGAAGGCGTGGCGCGTATGGATTACGAGCAGTTTCTGGCTAAAAAACCCAATAAAACAAAGGCCGAGTTTGCCATGCACCAAGACCTGGGCTACTGGCCCAAAACGCCCAATACCTGGACGGCCACTTTTTCCCTGGCCATCAATGACGCCACCATTGAAAACGGCTGCCTGCAGGTCATTCCCGGCACCAACCACGAACCCGAACTCCGCCCGCACCGCCCCAAGGACTATGGCCATCAGCACGATGAAAACATGGATCGTTCCGATTCGCACACGCTCGTCATTGAAAGCCTGCCTACCGACAAACCCGTTTTTTTGCCCGTAAAACGCGGCAGCATTACCATCCACGATGAACGCATCGTGCACGGCTCGGGCGGAAACTATACCACCGAATGGCGCAAAACCTACGTGATGGCATTCCGCGACGAGCAAACCATCGCTGCCGAGCGTGCCATCGGGTTCACCCATTCGCACAACGACAGCCTCGACTGGAAAGAAATCATTCAATAATCGCGGGTTTTCCTGCATAAGCAACCGATTCCAATTCTTAAATTCTCTTTTTTTATGAAATCACTTCTCCCGCTGTTTATACTTTTCACGTTGGTGTCAGCAGCAACGGCCCAAAACGCGAAAAAAAATCCACCTCAAAAAGGCGCCGGTTACGAATCCTGGCAAACCAAGATTCGACGCCCCGATGGCGTCGCTATCCCCACCGTAAAATCCCCCCTTCCATCGTCAGGGAGCGCGCTTCGTCAGCCCATGCCCGCGTTGAACCGGGTATCCGGAGCCCCGGTGTCTGTAAAAATTACCAAAGATAAAAACGGCCTTCCCATCGCCTTTCAAGGCAAAACGGCTGCCTCGGGTAGTGCTTCGGATGTGCAGGAGGCAGGTATTCGTGCCCTGCAATACCTGGCCAGCCTGGAGCCTGCTGCCATCAACGAGCCCCTGGCCGAGTTTATCGTTTCCAACGTAAAAACGGACGCGCAGGGTAATACTCATGTGCGTTTGCAACAGGTGCTGATGGGCGTTCCTGTGTACGGCGCCGAACTGATTGCGCATACGCACAATGGCGCGTTCGATATGCTCAACGGACGCTACTATCCTACGCCTGTTATTGAAAATGTAACGCCCGCGCTCGATGCCCGACGTGCCATCGAGCAGGTGAAACTGGACATTGGCGCCGACAAGGTGAAAACTACCTGGTCTGAACAGGAATTGCAAATCATCGGCGGACATCCATTCAGCAGCGAACTGGTTATTTACCATAAGGATCGCCAGTTGAATACCGAACGCCTGGCCTGGTACATCGTGGCACACCCCAACCTGATGGCGCGTAAAGTGTATTTTGTAGACGCTCAAACCGGCGCTATCCTGCACCAGTATGACAATACGTGCAACATTGCGGGGCATGCTCATGAGAGAGGTGAGAGGCGAGAGGTGAGAGGTGAGATGCGAGAGGTGAGAAGTGAGACGCGAGAGGTGAGAGAGGAGAAATTGTTAGTAGATGGGCCTGTTCCGGCATCGGGCACTGATCTGTTAAATGTAAACCGCTCTTTCGGTGCCTGGCAGTCGGGCAATACCATTGTGATGGAAGATGCCAGCAAACCGATGTTCAACAACAGTGCCTCCTCCATGCCGAATGACCCAGTGGGAGCAATTGTTACCGTTGACGCGCTGAACACCTCGCCGGCCAATCAGGCTTCCTTCAACTATACGCTTGCTACCTCCGGCTCCACTACATTCAGTAACGCCACAGCCGTCAGCACACACTGGAACAGTATCAAAAGTTACGACTATTTCAATACCACCTTCGGGCGCAACTCCATCGATGGTGTAGGCGGCAATATCATCGCATTTTACAATGTAGCAGACGACGACGGCACCTCCATGGAAAATGCCTACTGGAACGGTGCTGCCATGTGGTACGGCAATGGTGGCAGTATTTTCAAAAAACTGGCCCGGGGCCTCGACGTAGGCGGCCATGAAATGACCCACGGTGTGGTGGAAAAAACCGCCAACCTCGAATACCAGGATGAAAGCGGCGCACTCAATGAATCCTTCGCCGATGTATTCGGCGCCATGATCGATCGCGACGACTGGACGATTGGTGAAGACGTCATGCAAAGCGGCGTCAACCCCAATGGCGTACTCCGCAGCCTGCAAGACCCGCACAACGGCGTCAGTTCGAGCAGCCAATGGTGGCAACCCAGCCATACCAATGAACAGTACAACGGTAATGACGACAATGGCGGCGTACACATCAACAGCGGTATTCCCAACCACGCTTTTTACCTCTTTGCCAATGCAGCAGGCGTAGGCAAAGACAAAGCAGAACTGGTGTACTACAAAGCACTGGATGACTATCTGGTGAAATCCAGCCAGTTTATCGATGCCCGTATTGCTGTGATTCAGGCCGCTACCGATTTGTACGGCACTACCGTAGCCAACGCCGCTGCTACTGCATTTTCGCAGGTGGGTATCGGCAGCGCGCCAGGCGGCAATTACCTGGGCCAACTTTCGCCTAACCCGGGTGAAGACCTCATCCTCTGCGTTACGAACAACGACCAGAACCTCGACATTGCCCTGAGCGATGGCACCGTATTGGGTTCTATTTACACAGGTGGCGTACGCAGCCGCCCCAGCGTGTCAGATGACGGTTCGCAAGTGGCTTTCGTGAATGCCGAAGGCGATATTATTCTGGTCGATCTGGTGTACACACAATCGCAGATTATCCCTACCGTCAACCCGCCATACTCTGCCGAACCCATCTGGCGCAATGTAGCCATTTCCAAAGACGGTAATTACCTGGCGGCCATTACGGAAGATGCGGATAACAAAATCTACATCGCCGACCTGTTGAGCATCCTGGGAGATACGTATGTGTATGTACTGTACAATCCTACCTATTCTGAAAATACCGTTACCGGCGAGGTACAGTATGCCGACGTGCTTGAATTCGACTATTCGGGCGAAAACCTGATGTACGATGCGTTCAACAACTTGTCTAACGGCAGCACCGACCTGAGTTACTGGGACATCAGTTTCCTGCAATTCCGCGACAATGGCGAGTTCGTTACCGGCACGCCATTCATTTCCAAATTGTTTACCGGTATTCCTGAAAATACCAGCATCGGCGACCCGGCTTTTGCCAAAAACTCGCCTTACGTGCTGGCGTTCGACTTTTTTGCCAATGACGGTTCTTTCTATGATGTGTACGGCTCCAACTCCGAAACCGGCGACTACGATGTCATTGTAAGTGATAATGGTGATCTGGGCTGGCCGAGTTACAACCGCCTCGACAATGCAGTACTTCACCAAAGTCCCGATATTTTCGGCGACTACGACCTGTATCTGCAAGGCGTAAACAACACCAAAATTACCGGTCAGGGCAATGCCAGTTTGCTGATTACCAGCCGTCAGCAAGGCGTTTGGTACGCTACCGGCGACCGCAGTTTGCAGGTAGGCACCGAAGAAGCATCTGCTTCGGCTCTGCAACTGTCCGTGGCGCCCAACCCTGCCACCGATCGGGTTCAAATCAGCCTGCAAAGCGCTGAAAACACCTCCGCACAAGTAACAATCAGCAATCTGCTCGGCGAAACCCTGCAAACCCAAACGGTGCAGTTGAACAGCGGATCGAATCAGTTTGACCTGCGCCTGGGTCAATTGCCCGCAGGCACTTACTTGCTGCGCATCGCTACCGGCAAAACGGGCGCTGTGGTGAAAGTGGTGAAACGCTGATGAGGAGGGGTTGAACAGGATTTGTCTGGATTTTAAAGAATTAGAAGGATTCCCGATTTCGTGATGACAATTTTAATAATTTTTAAAATTTTGTCTGCTACGTAAGGAATCCTTCTAATTCTTTAAAATCCAAAAAATCCTGTTCAACCCCACCACCAAAATCCTTCCCGCATGAAATACTCCTTCCTACTGCTTTTGCTCCCCTTCTTTGCCGGAGCACAAAATCCGCTGCCGTTTGTCGACCCCTTTATCGGGACGGGCGGCCACGGGCACACCTTCCCGGGCGCTACGGCACCTTTTGGCATGGTACAATTGAGCCCCGACACGCGCACCAACATGATGGATTGGGACGCCTGTTCCGGCTACCACAACTCCGACTCGCTGGTGTACGGTTTTTCTCATACGCACCTGAGCGGTACGGGCGTGGCCGATTATTGCGACATCCTGTTGATGCCCTTTACAGGCGGCGTACGGCTGGAACCGGAGGAATATGCTTCACCATTTAAAAAAAGTAAGGAAAAAGCGGAGGCGGGTTTCTACTCGGTGATGCTCGAGCGCGACCGGATTTTATGCGAACTCACTGCTACCGAACGTGTTGGCGTGCATCGATATTCGTACCCGCTGAATCAGGAAAAAGGTTCGCTGGTGGTCGATCTTCGGCACCGCGACGAAGTGCTAGAATCTCAACTCACTGTGGTAAATGACCGCGAAATTGCCGGTTACCGCATTTCCAAAGCCTGGGCACAAGAACAACACGTGTATTTCGTGGCGCGTTTCAGCAAACCGTTTTTCAGCAGTATCGTGCTGGATATGGCCAAAAACCCGCGGGAAGCCGCACCAACGGTCAACAGCAAAGCCGTAGTTGGTCTGTTCGGTTTTTATAACCAGGAAACACCTTTGGTGGTCACCGTAGGCATTTCCGGCACGAGCATAGAAGGCGCCCGACGGAATCTCGAAGCAGAATGCCCCGGCTTTGATTTTGAAAAAATTAAAACGGAAACCCAGGAAAAATGGCGCCGCCAACTTTCCAAGATAGAAGTAGAAGGCGGCAGCAAGGAGCAAAAAACGGTGTTCTACACGGCCTTGTACCATGCCATGATCGCCCCCAACCTGTGGAATGATGTAGATGGCAGTTACCGCGGCCGCGACAACCAGGTGCACCCCAACCCCGGACACGATGTGTACACAGTGTTTTCCACCTGGGATACACACCGCGCCCTGCACCCTTTGCTGAACATATTGGAGCCCAAACGAACTGCAGATTTTGTAAAAACTTTTTTGCGGCATTATGAGCAAGGCGGGCGACTTACCGTGTGGGAACTGGCCGCCAATGAAACCGACTGTATGATCGGCAACCATTCCATTCCGGTCATTGCCGACGCATATGCCAAGGGTATTCGCAATTTTGACCTGCCGCTGGCCATGAAAGCCATGCAGGCAACCGTGTCGCGCAATGCGCCCGATTTGAATGCCTTTCGCAGCAAGGGCTTGATCGAGGCTTCCGATGCGCCGGAATCGGTGTCGAAAACGCTGGAACTGGCCTATGACGACTGGTGTATCGCACAAATAGCCCGTGCTGCAGGCGACAGTGCACTGTATAGCCAACACATCCACCGGGCACAGTTTTACAAAAACCTGTTTGATCCGGGTGCTCGTTTTTTCAGGGCCCGTAAGAACGGCGCCTGGTACAAACCATTTGACCCCTACGAAGTCAATTTTAATTACACGGAAGCCAATGCCTGGCAATATCGTTTTTCAGCGCCGCAGGATGTAAGCGGCCTGATTCGGCTCATGGGTGGCGCCGAGGCGTTTGAGGCTCAGTTAGACAGTCTGTTTACTACCAAATCAGTCACCTCCGGGCGCAATCAGGCCGACATCACCGGACTCATCGGGCAGTATGTGCAGGGCAATGAACCCAGCCACCACATTGCTTATCTCTACAATTACATTGGCAAACCCTGGAAAACGCAACAACGCATCCGTCAGATACTCGACACCCAATATTCAGCGCGACCCGATGGCCTGAGCGGCAACGAAGACTGCGGCCAGATGTCGGCCTGGTATGTAATGTCGGCTGTGGGAATTTACTCCGTACTGCCCGGCAGCGATTACTATGTGATTGGGACGCCACTGTTTGAAAAAGTTAGTTTGCACCTCGACAACGGGCAGACTTTTACGCTGCGCGCACCCGGCGTTTCCGGCCTCCAGCCGTATATCCAAAGTGTGCGGCTGAACGAAAAACAGCATGCCGCTTCCCGGATTTTTCACAACGATCTTGTCAGCGGTGGTGAACTGTTATTTGAAATGGGTTTGCAGCCCGGCGCCTGGGCTACTGCTGTGCAGGATCGGCCAGTGTCGCAAATTATCGACCCCGATTTTGTGATTGCGCCGTTTATCGCCGAGGGCGACGCTACCTTTCGTGGGCATCAGCGCATCGCACTGGCTTCTGCCGATCCTGACGCAGATTTGTACTATAACCTCAAAGGTGAGCGCTCCACAGAAAAGAAGTACAAAAAGCCCTTTGACATCAAGGAGTCCGTCAAAATGTCATTTCGGGCACAAAAAAACTCCCATACAGTGTATCAAAGCGCTGCTTTTATCAAAATTCCCGAACGATGGTCTGTTCTGCGCTATGCCCATCCCTACAGTCCGCAGTACACAGCCGGCGGCCGGGAAGGGCTGATCGATGGTATCCGGGGAGGACTCGATTTTCGTACCGGCGACTGGCAGGGTTTTGAAGGCGTACCGCTCGATGTTGTGATTGATCTGGGGAAACAGCAACTTGTCAAACACCTGAATGCCCATTTTTTGCAAGACCAGAATGCCTGGATATTTTTTCCGCAAACGGTGCGTTTTGAGGGTTCTGTTGACGGCGTCCTTTTTTCGCCTTTGGCTGAAATTGCCGGGCCTCCCATTCAGAACGATCTTCTTATTCAGCAAAAAGATTTTGAAGCAAGTATTCCGGAAGCGCGGGTTCGTTTTATAAGGGTAGTCGGCATTCCGCAGGGAAAATGCCCCGAATGGCACAAAGGCGCGGGGTATTCGTGCTGGATTTTTTCAGATGAGATCGAGATTGATTAATTTCATCGTTTTTTTGCAGTCTTTTAGAGCGTGTTCGGGATTTTTTGCCGGTGGCTGAAAAGATGGATTTTTTGCACGTTTTATGCGTTTTTTCATGCGCATAGTGGCGACTATGTAAGTGAAAAAAGGTGAAAAACGTGCAAAAAAGCCGCTTTTTAGACCCGGCGAAAAAATCCCGAACACGCTCTTAATCACAATACCGTTTTCGTCCAAACAATTTACACATGGTTGCTATTTGCCGTCAGGTGGGTATTCTCGCGTTTTTTTGTGCGCTTCCCTGCCTGCTTTTTGCTCAAAAACCTGCTACTTCCTCCAACAAGCCGACTACTTCAGGCACTAGTACAAAACCCAGTGCGCCTTCTCTGCCACCCGCGGCTGTGCCATACGCAGTGCGCGATACGGCGATTGCCAAACTGTTTGAAAAGCCCACAGACCTGCAATGGGTAAAAATTTTTAAAGGTCGCCTCGATGATGCTTCCGTGGTGGATATTTCACTGGGTTTCGATGGTATGAATTGCCGCGGCTATATGTCGTATGCCAAAAGTCGTATCCGCTTCCGCCTGGAAGGTTATTTTGATACTCTTTCCGGTTTCCAACTGGAAGAAAGAGACATGGCGCGTGGCATCACCGGATACCTCACCGGCACCTATTCCAACCGACGGATGATTGCAGAATGGAGCAATGCGGACAAAACCCTGGGTGCGCGCATCGAAGCGGAAGAAGTGCTGCCCGGTCAATCGTTTTCTGTCAATTGCAGCGATAACAAATGGAGCAGCCGCTACATTACGCGCTACAACAATGCCCGTTGCGACATGATTCTTGTTCGTTCGCACAACGGGGCGCTCGACGGCTTTTTGTGGATCGAAGCCGACAACAAAACTTATCGGCTCAAAGGAGATATTGCACAGGATGGCAACTATGAGATGGAGGCTTTGCTGCCCAATGGCAAGGTGGCAGGCATCGTGCAAGGCAACATCAAACCTGGTCAGAATACCGATTGCAACTGGATTGGCAGCGGTGAAAAGCGAACCTTCAAATTTACCATGAAAGATTACTTTCTGTCGGGCTGCTACGAATACGCCGATTACGCCACGAGTTACGATGCGCTGTATCCGCGCACGCCTTGCTCTGGCTGCAACAACTGGCTCGATCAGCAGGTGACCACCTGGGTAAATCGTTGTAAAACAGCCCTGAATGAAAAAAAGGCTGCACTCACGCCGGTCAACCGAAGCAGTCAGCGTGCCAGCGCCTGGGCGGAAGTAGCCTGCTGGACGGAAAATATTTTTAGTGGGTATATGTCATTTTCGGAAACCTGGGACCCGCGTATCGATGGCCTCTCCTACAATTTCGACCTGCGTACGGGCAAACCTATTACTTTCAACGAACTGTTCAACAA
Source organism: Bacteroidota bacterium (assembly GCA_020160935.1). GTDB lineage: Bacteria > Bacteroidota > Bacteroidia > Chitinophagales > Saprospiraceae > M3007. Next base: position 206,401 of record JAIUPL010000004.1, read on the forward strand.
AGGTTTTGATGCTGCCGGCTGGCTGGCAGAATACGCACGCCGCGAATCGCCCAAAATGACCGCTTTTGCCGCCGACCCCCAATACCGCGAATGGATCAATAAAGAAGGATTTCCGCTGTTTGCCATTCGACGCGATGGTCTGGAAATCAGTACGCTGTTCCATCCATCCTACGGACGGCAAGCCTTGCTGATACCATACAGCAGTTTGAAACCGTATATGCGGAAAGACAATCCGATTGCGGATTTGGTGAAGTGAGTAAGCCCCCTACCTCACAACAGCCACAGGCATTGCCGGGTCGTAGGTGCCTTTGATGACCGGGCTTTGGCGATTGCCTGTGTACTCGCGCACATTGCGTTCAATAAATTTGAACAGTTCTTCCACGCTCACCACCTTGTCTTTGTTGGTATCCGCCTCGCCTTTCAGTCCGCGAATGAGGAAGTGGCTGAACACGCCCTGGCGCAGGCCGGATGATTCCAGCGAAGTTTCTTCTGCTTTAGACGACATGAGTACAGCGGTACCGGAAACCGATTTCGCCAGCGTTTGGTAATACTGTGAAATAACAGGCTCGGTTTCGCCGCTGCGCATGGCAATCAGGCTGCCCGAATGGCAGGCATCGGCCAGGCAAAGTTTGAATTTTGCCTTGCATTTGTTGAAGGCGGCAGCAATTTCCTCGTGTGCGATTTTGTTGTTGAACCCGTCGAAGTCAATGGGCAGGAAAGAACCGTTCAGACCATGGCCGGAGAAGTAAAAAATGACCAGATCATTGGGACCTGCCATGGAAAACACTTCATCCATATTGCCCAGAATATTGTCGCGCGTGGCCTCTTCGTCGATCAGGATACGCAGGTTTTCGTCGGGCAATGCGCCCCCCTCCACACTTTTCAGAAAGGCATAAAACCGGTAGGCATCGTCATCGGTATACCGCAATACCGGCATGTGGTCGTAGGAAGCCACGCCCACTACGATGGCCCATATTTTTGTTTGCGCCAGCGCTGGCGAAGGTGTTACCGGTTTTTCACTGGCTGCCAAGGGCTGATAATCGGAAGGCGGTTCCTTGCCAACATACTCTCCATTCCGCCAGTACCCGTCTACGATGGTGCCATCGTGCAGGGTAAGTGTGCCCTTGCCACCGAAGGCTCCTGTAAGCCATTCACCCTGATACACATCGCCATTGGCGTAGGTACAGGCGCCCACGCCGTCGGGCAATTTGTTTTTAAACTGGCCTACGTATTTGGCCGACCCTGCCTTGTAGTAATAGGTACCTTCTCCGTCTTCGCAATTGCCTTGTACACATCCAATAGAGCCGTTTACTGCCAGGTTATCGCCAATAAATTCCCCTTGTTTCCACTCCCCGTTTTCTTCTCCGCCCATTTTGAGGTATCGGACGCCCTGGCCGTCGGGGTAATTTTCCTTGAAATGGCCTACGTAACGATCTCCGTCAGCGAACCAGAACGTGCCTTGTCCGTCAAATTTGCCACTGACAAAACTGCCCTCGTATTTGCTGCCGTCGGGATAAGCATAGATACCCTGACCGTTTTTGCAATCGCCCGAAAGGCAGCCTGATTGAATATTCGTTCCATCGTCCTGGCGTTCCTCCTTTTTCTTGGCGATATATTCCTCCAGCACATTCCCCTGTTCGTCTACAGGTTTGCCTTTTTTCCATAAACCGGTGCGGGTAGTGCCATCGGAATAGGTTTTGGTGCCCTTCCCTTCCGGATATCGATTCCGCCATTCGCCGCTGTATTTGCTGCCGTTGGTGTAATAACAAACCCCTACGCCGTGTATCTCGCCATTTTTAAAGTCGCCGATGTACTTGGCGCCGGATGGATATACAAAAGTGCCTTTTCCATTGGTACAATTACCGGAAACGCACTGTGCAACAATATTTTGAGCGAAAAACAATAAAAATGCAAAGGAAACGACCTGTTTCAGCATATCAACCTGAAGGTTTTAAAATCGATGGATGCCGGATAATATGATTGGCAGGTCTATAAACTTGCCGGGCAGGAAGTTTAGTACGTGGGCGGGCGGATATTTGACACACGGAAACGCGGATTACACAGAATAAACGGATTTACACGGATTGTGAAAAGGTTTGAATACCTATGTCGGTTTTATGAGCGACTTTGCAGCATGTTTTGGCTTAGTAAGTTAGATTTTCGCTGCTATGTTCGATCATATTTGATTATTATTTTTTATTTTTGACTTTTTATTTGCACATATGCCGGTTTTTGCTATCTTTGCGTCATGACTTCAACAATTTGGCACAACAAGGTTAAAAGACTTCTCAAATCAGAGATTGTGCGCAGAGGTATTACCTATGAACAACTTGTTGGTTTGCTTGCAGATATAGGGGTTGAAGAAACCAAGGCAAGTATTGACAGCAAAATGTCCAGAGGTACTTTTAGTGCTGCTTTTCTTGTTCAATGCCTTGTTGCTATAGGCTGCAAATCCTTTTGCCCCGAAATTTCTGCCGATATGGTTGAAGAACCTCGTGAAATTTACAAATCGAAGAAAAAGGTTACTCATGAAATACAAGAACAATAAAACTGGTCTAACTTATATCCCAATCTCCGCACACGATGCAACCCTCAACGGTATGGAATATACCGTAGTAAGCCTTTTTTCGGGTGCCGGAGGACTTGACATTGGTTTGGAACAAGCTGGTTTCCGAACGGTCGTATGCATTGAAAACGATATTAATTGCCGTACTACTTTGCGCCACAATCGTCCTGAGTGGTTACTGTTCGATAATCCGGTAAAGATCAAAGGGGGACGAATGCAAGAAAGGCAACCCGGTGACATCCGTGAAATCGAAGTTGACGAACTGCTTGAATTTTCAGGACTTCAAAGAGGCAAAGTTGCTCTCGTTGTCGGCGGCGCTCCTTGTCAACCATTCAGTAATATTGGGAAAAAGCAAGGCGAAAATGACGAAAAAAATGGCGATTTATTCTTGGAATTTGTCAGGATGGTTAAAGGAATTGAACCCGAAGCCTTTATTTTTGAGAATGTTGCAGGCATTACACAAAGCAAGCATTCTAATGTCCTTCAATACATGTTCGACCAGTTCAAGGGATCAGGATATGGGCTATCGTATTCTCTGCTAAACGCTGCTAATTATGGTGTCCCTCAAAGAAGGGAACGTTTCATTCTAATTGGTATTAAAGGTACTGAAAGCCCTGCGTTTCCTTTGCCAACACACATGAAAGACGACAAAGCGTGGGATATATTTACCTCTGAATTAACGCCAAGGCCTGAAATAACGCCCGAAAAATGGGTTACTGTCAAACAGACTTTCGATAATCTACCTTCGGATTACACTAAACGGAAAGACTATGCTGTAATGGGGGTCTCGCCAATAGTCAAGGAACGGATGACCTATATTGAACAAGGAAAAAACTTCAAAGTGTTACCTGACAAACTACGCCCTGATTGCTGGAAAACTGGTAAGCACCAAGGTAATGACACTTTTGGGCGTTTGATTGCGGATTTCCCCTCTGTGACGATAAGAACGGCAGCATATAATTGCGCCAAAGGAATGTATATTCATCCCTTTGAGGATAGAGGACTAAACACCATAGAGATGGCTGCACTACAAAATTTTCCTTTTGATTGGGAGTTTAAAACATTTGGACGAGCCAATGTTACATTAGTTAGCGGCGGAAAACAAATTGGGAATGCTGTACCTCCTGGACTTGCAAAAGCATTAGGTCTTGCCCTGCGAAAACAGATATCCGCTAACTTAGAATTGAGGAAAAAGCAAGATTCGCTTGTTGAAGCGTATTGACTTCGTAAACCTCGTCGACCGCTGCTTGTGGTAAACTAAAAACTGTGGTCAAAGAGTGCGTAGCAACTGTTTTCAATGCGTTCCTATCCGGCTCGGTTATTTTCGTCGCCACTGCATAATATTTTAGTCCTTTAGGTGACGTTATCCATTCTCTCGTTTGAAGGTGAGCATAAAGGGCTTTCATAAGGCTACCTTCATGCGAAATCTGCAAACGCCTGTCAGGTCTTAGTGATGTCTTAACTGAAATATAGCCTTCAATTTCTTCAAAATTGCACTTGTCGATGAACATTTGATGGATGCCTTCGAGCCACATTAGGCTCTCAGGGGTTATATTATGAATTTCAGAAACTTGTCCAATTACTTCTCTTGCTAAATCTCCATCTATTATTACAAAATCGGGGTTCGATGTGATTAATTGAACTTCTGATACTTCTGCAACCTTCCTTTTTAGGTCAATAACCAGGTCGTTTAATCTCTTTTCGTACAAAGTTGCTACATCAAACTGTACCACGTTTGGCAGAAGTATCGCTAAATGTGCATTTTGGTTGTTTACAAAGTAATTCCATGCACATATAGCCAAAAGCCATTCGTACCAGTCGCCGTGGACGTTGCTCAATGCCTCTCTTGTAATCTTGTCGTCTTCTGTCCTTACCTCATTATCAAATTCATTGAAAAGGATGGAAAATTGTTTGTCTGCTTCTGGAAGAATGCCTTCAAGCAAGGAGCAGAACGCCAAATCCTTGATTATTTGCGACTTCCCTCCACCTAAAACTCTAATGTATGACATATTTTATAGATTTGATTTACAAAGATAAGCCTTCTTGTTTTTACATTTTGTCATTAAATTATAGGAAGGCAGCATGTAGTGCTAGTACAGAATACTACTATTCATCTAAATCCTGCCATCACTCTCCACTGCCGTAATTATCCGTGTTAATCCGTTTATTCCGTGTAATCCGTGTTCCCCCGTGTTTCAGCGGAGCACAAAATCTCCATACACCAGCCTTGCCTTCACTACGCCCCGTGCATTGGCGTCGCCCACGAAGCCTTGCACCTGTTCGCGCGAGCCTTCATCGTTGCGGTGGCGGATGACGGCGCCCGAGGGTGTTTGAAGTGGCGTGGAACTTCCTTCGGCATCGAAGCGGAATACAGCTCCGCGCTCGGCAGCGATGGCCACGTCGGTGTATTTTCCGATGACATTGACGCCGGCGAAATTGCGCCCCAGCGATTCGATTTTAAGGCTTCCGTAGGTCATATCTGCATCTACCGTTTTCCCGACATTGGCGATGCGCACATCGGTGTACTGGGTAGTGAAATAGGCGGCATGCGCTTTTTGCAGTTTCAGATCGGAATATTTGGTTTGCAGCCGCAGGTCGTCGAGGTTGCCGAAAACCAGGTTGTCATTTTGAGAAATGAGCCGCACTTTAATGGCTCTTTCCACCCGCAATTCAGAGTCTTTGCTGTTGAATTGAATGTTGCGCACTTCATTGATATTCAGTTTCCCGTTTTCAACCTGTCCGTACAGGTTATTGACGCGATTGATATATACTTTCCCATAGGAAACATGAAGGTCGGCGTCATTGGCAATGCTTTCGGTACGCAAATCGCCGTATTTGATTTCGGCTGTCAATTTACCGCTCATAACTGCCACGTAGGAATTGCCACATTTGTTTTTCAGGTCGAGTTGATTGCCGCTGGGCATCCATACATCGTAATTGACCTTAAAATCCTGACAGGTATTGTCTTCAATCCACCAGGCGGATTTTTCCTGAATCATGGTTTCGGCTTTGACGTACCCGGCTGTATGGGCGAAATTGACCTTTACCCGATTGAAGGTTTTATCTGCTTCGCGCTGATCCTTTGCATTGACAAGAATGACGATGTCAATTTTTACAAGGTTTTTATTCCAGGTTTTGACGTTTACCGCACCAAACTTGTTATAGATCGCTGTCATTCCATTCGAGTTCGTCTCAAACTCCCGATTGATCGTACGCGAAAACTCCTGATTCGGGCCATTGGCAAACGCACTGGGCGACAGGGCTAGCATGACTATCCAGACGGCTATCTGTTGTATGGAACCCGTAAGGGTGTTAAAGGTCCTTAATTTCATATCCTGCTGCATCGCTGTTGTCTTTTACGGGCTTTTGGGTGGGATCCAGGTTGCGAAGCACCTTTTCCAGAATGGCTGTCCGGGCTTTATAGTTTTCGATCATAGCCCTGACCACTTGTTCGCGGTTGGCAGGAGGCACTTCGGCCAGTTCGCGGCGAAGATCCTGCATAATATAGTCGAGTTGCTGGAGGTCTGTATTCACCTCTGCTGGTCTGTTGCCGGTAAAGGTCGCCAGTTTTTGTTGTTTGGTGGCGATATCACGTTCGTAAAATTGTTCCAGTTCTCCGTATTCAGAGGAAACATCCGCCATATCCATGCTGTTTTGGCTGGCCCGGGCATACCAGGTGCCGATGCCAATGCCTGCGATCAGCAGGGTCAGGGACGCGGCTATGCGCAGGAGATGCCGTTGCCAGGTCATATGCACCATCTTAGGAGTGGCTGAAGCGCCATGTACGGTTCGTTCGATGTGTTGCCAGAGCGCGGCATCGGGAACGGCCGTATCGAGGGCGTTTCGGTTGGCCAGAATAAAATGCTCCAGCGCATTGTCCGAATCGGGAACGGTTTCGAGTTCGGCACAGATATTTTCCCATGCGCTTGCTGGCGGGGTTTCCGTGTCGATCTGCGTTCGCTGTATGAGTATGCTTTGCTCCAGCGCATCGGCAGATTGCAGGCGGCCGAGCGTGTGTTGCACGCCATTCCACACATGGGCTCCGGGCACATTCGAGTCGAATGCTTCGCGGTGCTGCTGAATAAAGTTTTTTATTTTGTCGGTCATACTTGTGGTGTCGGGTATCGGTTTAAGAGGATTATTTTTGGATTTATTTGGTTTTAGTCGGATGATGTAAGCGCTTCTCTGAGTTTGGCTTTGGCGCGGCTGTACTGCGATTTGGAAGTGGCTTCGGTCACACCAAGAATCTGTGCAATTTCTTCATGGTCATATCCTTCTACCGCATATAAGTTAAAAACCACCCTGTATCCATCTGGCAAACGTTGAATGGCCTGGTTGATTTTTTCGACTGAATAAAGCGGCTCCGAATCTGGCTCCGTTTCTACAGCGCGATCGTTCGTGGCATTTAATTCTGATAAGGGAAGGCGTTTGCTTTTGAGAAAATTGATGCATTTGTTGATCGTTATCCGTTTGATCCAGGCGCCAATGGTGCTTTCATATCGAAAGGAATCCAGTTTGGTAAATACTTCAACAAAAATACTTTGCAACAAATCCTCCGCATCATGGGGATGCTGTACCATACGCAGCGCCGTGTTGTACATCGCCTTAGAATACAGGCGGTACAACTCGAACTGTGCATCCCGATGCCCTTTCCGACATCTTTCAACCAGGTCGCGGTGCGTTTGTAGTGCGTCCATTTCGTTATTTGAGTGTATTGACATCTTTAATCGAAGAGGGTTGCACGAAATTTTAACATTTTCATAATTTGAAGGGGAGGCCGTAGTTTTGGGGGGCGAATTAGGGGTTGATGAAACGTGAGAAGTTGAGGTGTTGAGAAGTTGAGTCTCATCTGCTCAACATGGATGAATTGTTTCGTTGTAAGAGTGACTGAATCTCAACCCTCCTCAACCTCTCAACCCTTATCAACCCTCATCAACCCTTCAACATGTCCCTCGATCGCTTTCTCCAACACTTCCAGGCCGCTTTCCAGGCCGGTCAATTGCTCAAATGCACCTTGAGCAAAACCACTTCTGCTGCCGCTTCGGGACTTAAAAATATTTATATCAGGCCGGTAACCTTAAAATCCGGGCTAAAAGTAGCCTTCAACTATCGTTATGCGACACGCGACGAGGTAAAAAATTACAGCCTGGAGGAAGCCCTTGAAATATTGAAAGCCTTGTTGGGGACAGCCTTTTTAAATGCCGAAATGTTTACTGCTGAACGAGATTTTAGCCTGCGTTTTGAAAAAGACGGTACGGCTCGCATGACGGATAAAAAATCTTCCGGCGCCGTCTCCCTCGAAACAGGCCATGACCGCGAAAAAAAACGCCTGCTCGACCCCTCCGCGCCCTGGCTTCATACGCTCGGCATTACCAGTGCCAAAGGCGAAGTGCTGGCAGCAGCGCAGGATAAATGGCGCCAGATCAACAAATACCTTGAAACCATAGAAAGTCTGCTGCGCCAACATGCCCTTCCACCCGATGTGCGGATTGCCGATATGGGTTCGGGAAAAGGGTATCTCACCTTCGCCCTGTACGACTTTCTGGTATCCCGCATGGGCATGCAGCCCCAGATAACCGGCATCGAACTTCGTCCGGCACTGGTGGAATTTTGCAACAAAACAGCGCGGGAAAATGCATTTGAAGGGCTACATTTCGTCGCGACCGACATCAACGACTACCAGCCCGAGCGACTGGATATGCTCATCGCCCTACATGCTTGCGATACGGCGACTGATCTGGCACTGGCTACCGGCATCCAGCAAAAAGCACAAATCATCGTGGCGGCGCCTTGCTGCCACAAACAAATCCGGCGCGACATGGAAACCCGGAACGAAATGGCGCCTTTGCTCCGTTTCGGTATTCTGGAAGAACGGCAGGCAGAAATCCTGACCGATGGCATCCGGGCCTTGCTGCTCGAATCCAGGGGGTACAAAACCCATGTTTTTGAGTTTATTTCTACCGAGCACACGGCTAAAAACGTCATGATTACGGCGATTGCCGAAAAAAAACCGAAACCCGCAGAACCCGTTCTGGAAAAAATTGCCGCTTTGAAGGCAGGATTCGGGATTCCCGAACATTACCTGGAGCGTTTGTTGCGGTAAAACCTTACTTTTGCGCCTCTTTTTTAAAAAACCTGTTTAACAGATCAGCATAATACCATGTATCGGACCCATACCTGCGGCGAACTACGCCTTTCGGACATCAACAAAGAAGTGACACTGGCCGGCTGGGTAGCCATCGGCCGAAACCTGGGAGGCCTTACGTTTGTCGACCTGCGCGACCGCTATGGCATTACCCAACTGGTGTTCGACATGGATGACAATGCAGAACTGTGCGAGCGCGCCCGCAAACTCGGCCGTGAATTTGTCATCCAGGCCAGCGGAACGGTTCGCGAGCGCGCCAGCAAAAACCCCGACCGCGAAACCGGCGACGTGGAAATTCGCGTCACCCGCTTCGAGGTGCTCAATGCAGCCAAAACACCACCATTTACCATTCAGGACGACACCGACGGCGGCGACGACCTGCGCATGAAATATCGCTACCTCGATCTGCGCCGCAATGCCGTGCAGCGCAACCTGCTGTTCCGCTCCAACCTCGCGATCGAAACCCGCAAATACCTGGCTGGCCAGGGATTTGTGGAAGTGGAAACGCCCAACCTGATCAAATCGACGCCCGAAGGCGCGCGCGACTTCGTGGTGCCCAGCCGCATGAACAAAGGGCAGTTTTATGCCCTGCCACAGTCGCCTCAAACCTTCAAGCAAATTTTGATGGTGGCCGGTTTCGACAAGTATTTCCAGATCGTAAAATGCTTCCGCGATGAGGACTTGCGCGCTGACCGCCAGCCGGAATTCACTCAAATTGACTGTGAAATGTCGTTCATTCACCAGGAAGACATCCTGAATACGTTTGAAGGGCTCACAAAATACCTCTTTCAACAGGCATTGGGCATTACCCTGGGCGATTTCCCGCGTATGACCTACGACGAAGCCATGCGCCTGTATGGTTCCGACAAACCCGATCTGCGCTTCGGAATGGAGTTCGTAGACCTGTCCGACATAGCCAAAGGCAAAGGCTTTCCGGTATTCGATGGCGCCGAGTCTGTTATTGCCATTTGTGCGCCCGGATGCGCCGATTATTCCCGCAAACAGGTAGACGAACTCACCGAGTGGGTAAAACGCCCGCAAATCGGCGCCAAAGGCCTCGTTTATGTGCGCTACGAAGCCGACGGAAATGTGAAGTCGTCGGTCGACAAGTTTTACAGCCCCGAGGACCTCCAAGTGTGGATCGAACGTTGCGGCGCCAAACCTGGCGATATGCTGTTTCTTCTGTGCGGAGAGGAAGAAAAAACGCGCAAACAACTTTCCGAACTGCGCCTCGAAATGGGCAGCCGCCTCGGACTGCGCAAACCTGACGAGTTCAAACCTTTGTGGGTGGTCGATTTCCCGCTGCTGGAATGGGATGAAGACGAACAGCGCTTTTTTGCCATGCACCACCCTTTCACCAGCCCAAAACCCGAAGACATTGCCAAAATGGAAAGCGACGACCATACCGTGCTGAAAGGCATCCGAGCCGACGCTTACGACCTGGTGCTCAATGGTGTGGAAATTGGCGGCGGCTCGATCCGTATCCATGACCGCGACCTGCAAAGCCGCAACTTCCGACTGCTTGGCTTCACCGCCGAAGAAGCGGAAGCACAATTCGGATTTCTGCTCGGCGCATTCGAATACGGCGCACCTCCACATGGTGGTATCGCGTTTGGCTTCGACCGCCTGAACGCCGTGATGAATGGAGCCAACTCGATCCGCGACTTTATTGCGTTCCCGAAAAACAACCAGGGCCGCGATATGATGATCGATGCGCCCGATTCCATTAAACTGAAACAATTGGAGGAGTTGGGCATTCGGGTGGTGACGGAATAGGTTGAATGGAACGTTAAAAAAAATCTAAACCTGCTTCCTTTGAGTGGCGTTTTGCCTCACATGGCGTTTTATTGGATGTGCATAGAAACGTTTTTCATTCAACATCAACTGCCATGTTCAAAAAATCACTCTTTTTAATGATTGCGCTGATGGGCGCCACGCTAGCGCATGCCCAATTCGGCGATGTGCTTAGCAAAGCCAAAAAAGCCGTTGGACTGCCGGAGGGTAGCCTGACACAGGAAGAAGCAGGCAATGGCCTCAAGGAAGCCCTCAATGCCGGCATTGGCGAAGCCGTAGATTTCCTGTCGGCCAAAGACGGTTATTTCAAAAGCCCCTATAAAATTCTGGTTCCGGAAGAAGCCCAAAAGGTAACCGACAAACTAAAGGCGGTACCGGGCTTTTCCAATATCGAAGCCGACCTGACCGAACGCATGAACCGCGCTGCGGAAGACGCTGCTACTAAAGCCAAACCGATTTTTGTGGCAGCCATCAAAAACATGACTTTCCAGGACGCCATGAATATTCTCACAGGCAACACCGACGCCGCCACGCGTTACCTGGAAAAATCGACGTACCAGCAATTGTACAACGAGTTCAAGCCCATTATCCAGACCTCGCTTGATAAAGTGAACGCCCGCGAATACTGGTCGAACGCCGTTACAACCTATAACAAACTGCCATTCGTGACCAAAACCAACCCCGAACTCGACGACCACGTCACCAAACAAGCCCTTAAAGGAATGTTTAGCCTCGTGGAAAAGAAAGAAAAGGGTATCCGTACCGATGTGAGCCAGCGCAATTCGGAATTGTTGAAGAAGGTGTTTGCACGACAGGACAAGAAATAGAGAGGGTGAGAAAGTGAGAGGGTGAGAGAGTGAGAGATGTGAGAGAGTGAGAGATGTGAGAGGGTGAGAGAGTGAGAGGTGTAGAGTTGACCGCTTCGCTCCCAAAAACTTAGGTTATGAGCGAAGCGGTCAACTCTACACCTCTCACTCTCTCACCCTCTCACTCTCTCACCCTCTCACATCTCTCACCCTCTCACTCTCTCACTTTCTCACCCTCTCACTTTCTAAAAAATGGTACCTTCGCGTCCCTTTTCACACCCGGTTACCATTTTTTTCGACCCAACCTGATTTTCTGTGAAACGCGTTCAACTCACAGCCACTCCATCTGAAACCTCATCTGGCGCGCTCGTTATCTTATCCCAAAAAGACGCACTCGACCCGCTTGAGTCCGTCCTGAATGCCAATGAAATGGCATTTCTTCGACATTCTGTCGAACTTGATTCCCATACTTTTTGCTTCCCGCGTGCGGCGGCTCCAATTTTTGTTCGTTTGTTGAAACACGATAAATCGCCAGCCATTTGTGAAGAAAACGCCCGAATTGCGGGCAATGCCATGCTGCGCGAATTGCGCCACTACAAAATTACTGCTATACGGTTGCGCAATATTGGCCCCGAAAACCTGTCACTCGCATTTGCCGAAGGCATGGCACTGGGCAGTTATCAGTTTTTGAAATATTTCAGCAAACCGGAACAGAAAGAAAAAAACCTCACGGAAATATGCCTAGAGGACGCTTCTTCTGCAAGCATTGCCGAACTCAACGACGTAATACAGGCCGTTTTTCTGGCTCGTGACCTCGTCAATGAACCCTACTCTCACATGGATGCGCCGCGCCTGGCCGAGTCGACACTCGAAATAGCGCGTGCCCACGGATTTCAGGCAAACATTCTGGATAAAGCACAACTCGAATCCATGCAAATGGGTGGGCTGCTGGCTGTCAACAAAGGCAGCACAATGCCCCCTTGTTTTTGTGTATTGGAGTGGAAACCGGAGGCCGCCCGCAACCCGAAGCCCGTCGTTTTGGTGGGTAAAGGAGTGGTGTACGATACCGGCGGGTTGAGCCTGAAGCCTTCGGAAGCCATGGACTATATGAAATGCGATATGGCGGGTGGCGCTGCAGTCATTGGATTGTTTTGTGCCGCTGCCGCCAACAAACTGCCGGTGCACCTCATTGGCCTGATTCCAGTGACCGACAATGTGGTGGGCCATCAGGCATTTGCGCCAGGCGACGTGGTTCGCATGTATTCGGGCGCCACGGTGGAAGTAGTGAATACAGATGCAGAGGGGCGCCTTCTGCTCGCCGACGCGCTGCATTATGCCCGTCAATACGACCCCGAACTGGTGATCGATCTGGCCACCTTGACAGGTGCTGCGGTAAAGGCCTTGGGCACGCAGGCTATTTGTTATATGGGCACTGCATCGCAGGCGATGAAAGCATCTTTGGAAAGCAGTGGCTGGGCCACTTACGAACGGCTGGTTGAATTTCCCTTGTGGAAAGAGTTTGAAGATGAACTGAAAAGCAGTATTGCCGACCTGAAAAACCTGGGCGGCAGCAACGCCGGAATGATCACTGCCGGAAAATTTCTTGAACATTTCGTCGGCGAATATTCCTGGCTGCACCTAGACATCGCCGGGCCTGCCTATCTTCGCAGCGCAAACGCCTACCGAACCAAGGATGGAACCGGGGTGGGCGTCCGCCTTTTGTACGATTTTCTGAAAAAACAATACGCGTAGCAACCGCACAACGATGAGCAATATAACTATCGGAATATCCTGTGGCGATATCAATGGCATCGGGCTGGAAGTGATTCTTAAAGCCCTGGCCATCAAAAACTCCGCGCCGAATTACAGAACGATTATTTATGGCAGCACCAAGGTGGTGGCTTATCATAAAAATATTATTACCCAGGAAAACATCCAGTTTCACTCGGTCAATACGGCTGCCGAAGCGCTTTCCGATCGCATCAACGTCATCAATTGCTGGCCTGATAATGTGAACATCACCCTCGGGAAACCCACAGATATGGGTGGGAAATGCGCATTTCAGGCCCTTGAACGGGCTGTGAAAGACCTGCGCGCCGGAGAAATTGACGCCCTGGTAACGGCCCCAATCAATAAAAAAGCGATGCAAATGGCCAATTTCCCCTTCGTTGGCCATACGGAATACATCGCCAACGAATTCAAAGCCAGAGAATCGCTGATGCTCATGGTGTCGGATGCGCTTCGTGTCGGTCTGGTGACCAATCACCTGGCTATCAAGGACGTGGCCGCCGCCATTACCAAAGAACGCGTATTGCGCAAAATCCTTATCATGGCTGAAACGCTGCGCGTTGATTTCAACATTCAGCGCCCCACCATTGCCGTTATGGGCCTCAATCCGCACGCAGGCGATGAAGGCGCCATCGGCGAAGAAGACGATACCATTGTTCGCGTGGCCATCGAAGAAGCCAAAGCAAAAGGTGTATTGGCATTCGGCCCATTCCCGGCCGACGGATTTTTTGGTTCGGGTCAATTCAGCAAATACGATGGCATTCTGGCCATGTACCACGATCAGGGGCTGGTTCCATTCAAAGCGCTTTCGTTTGGAGCCGGAGTGAACTACACCGCAGGGCTGGCTTCTGTACGCACCTCTCCCGATCATGGCACGGCATACGACATCGCCGGAAAAGGAGAAGCCGATGAAAGTTCTTTTATCAAAGCATTATTTCTCGCCGCCGATATCGTTCGCAATCGCAACGAATACCTCGACATGCATGCCAACTCCCTCGAACGCCGCAAGCAAAAAGCCTTGCTCAGCGAAACGGGTGAAGACGAGGTAGTGGAAAATGTGATTCCGGAGGAATAACATGTTTAGTTATCGGTTATCAGGGTTGGTAAGGTTGAGAAGTTGAAGGGTTGAGAAGTTGAGTCTCATCTGGTCAACAAGGATCAATTGTTTCGTTGTATGTGTAACTGAATCTCAACCCCTCAACTACTCAACCTTACCAACCCTGATAACTGATAACCAATAACGGATAACTAAAAAACAAAACCAACCAACAATTATGAATGCAATTTTAGGCATTGATGTAGGCGCTTCCGGAATAAAGGGCGCTTTAGTGGACGTACACAATGGAAGACTCCAGGGAGAGCGCTTTCGTGTGCCTACCCCGCACCCTTCCACGCCCGAAGCGATGGGGGGGGCATTTGCCGAAATTGTAGAGTTTTTTAACTACAAAGGCCCGATTGGCTGCGGCTTTCCTGCCATTGTCAAACATGGCGTGGCCCAATCTGCTGCCAATATCGACGAAAGTTGGATCGGCACCAATGCCGAACAGGTGTTTGGCCAGCATACAGGCTGCCCGGTATTCGTTACCAACGACGCTGACGCTGCCGGTATGGCAGAAATGCGTTATGGTGTAGGCAAGGGCGAAGAAGGAGTGGTAATGCTGATTACCATTGGAACAGGGCTTGGTACGGCGCTGTTTTACAAAGGCATGATGATTCCCAACACGGAACTGGGCCACCTGCTGTGGCCTCATGGCAAATCCGCCGAAGCCTATGCATCTTCCGGCGCGCGCGAACGCCTGAAAATCAGCCGAAAGGAGTGGGCCGAGCGCTTCAATGGCTACTTGCTGCACCTGGAGCGCCTGTTTTCACCCGACTTGTTTATTCTCGGTGGTGGCGAGAGCAAGTTTTTTGAGCAGTATAAATCGCAATTGCACACCCAGGCACGGGTCATACCTGCCAAACTGCTGAACAACGCTGGCATTATCGGCGCAGCAGTGTATGCGGCTGAGCAGACTTCCTGAAGCGGCTACTCAACTCCATTGTTGCAGATGCTGCCAGAAATAATCCGGTAAGGTATAAGGTATCTTTTGACCATTCTGCATGGGTGCGTATTTTGGTGTTACAAGGTACGTTTATTATTGTTTCAGCACTATATTGTCAATTAACCGCACCTCCCCCGCAAATGCGGCCGTGCAGGCTACAATAAACTCGCTGTCCGCCCAGTGCGCCACTGGCAGTAGTGAAATACCATCCACAATGTCAAAGTATTCAGGGCGAAGACCGGCAGCCTCCAGGCGTTGCATGGCTTCTGTTTGAATGCCCGAAGCCGGGCGGGTACGCAGGGTTTCTGCTGCCCATTGCAAGGTTTGAAAAATAACGGGGGCGATACTGCGCATATCAGCGCTCAAGCGCAGATTCCGGCTCGACATAGCCAGGCCATCCGCTTCACGCATCGTAGGGCACATCACCAGTTCGACCTTCAAGTGCATCTGCCGGATCATATCGCGTACGATTGTCAATTGCTGAAAATCTTTCTGCCCCATGTACAGGCTGTCTGGCTGTACGATGTCGAGCAGGCGATGTACCACCGTAGCCATGCCCTTGAAGTGACCGGGACGAAAAACACCCTCCATTACTTTATCCAGTTGCCGGAAATCGAGGTCGATGGAGACGTCTATCCCTGGTGGATACACTTCTTCTACACTGGGCATAAAAACCGCATCGCAACCATTGTTATGCAGCAAAAGAATATCCTTTTCCGGCGTGCGAGGGTATTTTTCCAGGTCTTTCGGGTCATTGAACTGGGTCGGGTTGACGAAAATGCTGGCAACAGTGCGGTGACCGGCGCGGCACGACATCCGAATAAGTTCCATATGGCCGTCGTGCAAAGCGCCCATGGTGGGAGCGAAACCAATGCGCTGGCCTTCGGCGCGTTCCCGGGCGACCCATGCCTGCAGGTCGGACACCTTTTTGAAAATATGCATCGTAATGGTAGGTTGGCTTTCCGCAGCAAAAGTATGTGGCGAACTCGGGCAAGATGCGCATTGAATCCCGATTTCTTTTGAATATTGCAACATAAAAACGATGCAAGGTGAAACCATATCTTTCAACTTGCACATTTTCAAATAGTTACAAGAAACATTCAGGAACATTATGTCCGGGAAAAAACCTGCCAAAAACAACATCAGCATCCAGAAACCGCAGTCGGACGGTATGGCGCCTTACCGGGTGTTTCTGTGGCTGGCATTTGGCGCCAACGCATTGTTCTTTTGGTGGCAATGTCTGGACAGGTACCTGGCCCCCCGATTTTTGTTCCTGTCGCTGGCATTGCTGGGCTGCCTTGTTTGGCTTTGGCGCGATTTGAAACAATATGCCGACTGGCAATTGCGCCCTTTCGATGCACTTTTGCTGGGTTGGCTGGGCTGGAATGCGGCCTCCATCGGCTGGGCATTCAGTTGGTCGGAATCCATTTTTTATACCCAGAAAATATTTCTCCTGTATGCAGTGTACTGGATGCTTCGCCAGGCGTTGCAACGCAACGAAGGGATGGTGCGCAGGGCCTTGTTCAGGATTCACCTGTGGCTAACGTGGATAGTTTGTGGCATCCTTATCATTCAACTGGTTATTGCTGCAGGTCGCGACGGCTTGAGCAATGAGGCCTTATACGACTACGCCAGTGCCGTGTATGGCAACAAAAGCCTGGCCTCCGAATTCCTGTTTTTTTTGCTGGTCATCAATGTCTTGTTTTATAGAGAATTTGCACGCAAATCGGTATTTTATGCCACCATTTGCCTGCAATTGATCCTCATTCTTTTGCTGCAAACCCGCACCACCTACCTGGCCCTGGCCTTGGGAGCGCTGTTGTATTTCCCGCTTCGCGCCTGGCTGGATGAGGCTTTTCGACCCGTTTTTTTAAAAAAAATACTACCCGCAGGCGTCGTAGCCTTGCTACTGCTGGCGGGCATAGTAGCAGTAAAAGGCCGTGGCAGCAGCCTGCTCGAACGCCTCAACCCTGCAACCTACCTCGAAAGTGTGTCGGCCAATGAACGCCGCTTCGTGTGGTACAAAACAGACATGCTCAACCGCGACCACTACTGGGTGGGCGTTGGCAATGGCAGTTGGAAATTCTGGTTCCCTTCCAAAAGCATCGAGGGCGGGTACCGGCTACAGGAGCAAAATGTGGTTTTCACCCGCGCCCACAATGACTACCTGGAAATACGATCCGAGTTGGGCATCATTGGAGTGACGCTGTACTGTCTGCTGTTTGTATGGGCCTTTTTTATGGCAGGGCGCTTGTTGAAAAAAAGAAAGGAGACCGCCTTTCGCCATGAAGTTTTGGCGCTTGTGGCCGGATTGCTGGGCTATTGCCTGATTCAATATTTTGATTTTCCCCGGGAACGAATAGAAATGCAGGCAATGCTGGCGTTACTGTTTGCATACATTGCTTTTTACGATCAGAAAACCGCGCCGGATGCACCTTCTTTGAAATTTCAAAGCGTAGCAGATTCATTTCTCGGGCTGCTCGCGCTCGGCCTTGTCCTGAATGTATGGATTGGCTGGAGCCGTGTGAACGGCGAAATCCATACTGTTCGAGCCATGGAGGCGCAAAGCCGCAAAAACTTCCGTTTGTTGGTGCAGGAAGCCCAAAAAAGTCGCAATCTTTTTAATGAATACAACGATGTAGCCATTCCTTTGCAATGGCATGAGGGCATTGGCTATTATTACTTGGATGATGCAGCGGCCAGTGTAGGGGCGTTTGAAGAGGCATACAGGCTCAACCCCTGGTCGTTTCAGGTACTGAACAATTATGCTTCTGCATTGCTGAAACAGGGCGATATTAACAAAGCGATTCAGGTGCTCGAACAGGCCGTTACCATCAATCCAAGATTTGACGAAGGCAAACTAAGCCTTTCCTATGCATACATGGAACTGAACGAGTTCCCGAAAGCCCTGGAATGGGCAAATCGCATCGATACGATTCCCAACCCCCAAACAGAAGACGCACGCCTCAAAAACCGCGAAACGCTGAATCGGCAGGCACTTTTCCTTACAGAAATACAAAAACGCATGGCCGTCGGGAAAAAGTAAACGTTTACCCAACCTTCCGGCTTTGTGTATGTTGTACTTTCAGATATTTCAATTTTTTTTGAAAATACATAAAACGAGCGCTTTTCTTTTCATTTGCATGCAGCTCTGGGAAAAGCCCTTTTTGCTACCGTTACGATGTCTCTAGATGTAATAAAACGCCCTATTGCAACCGAACTGGATATTTTCGAAGGCCGGTTTCGGGAAGCCATGCGCAGCAAAGTCGCTCTGCTCGACAAAATCACCTGGTACATCGTACAGCGCAAGGGAAAACAGGTGCGGCCCATGCTGGTGCTGCTCAGCGCGCGGCTGTTTGGCCCCATCAACGAAGCCACTTATACGGCTGCCTCCCTGATCGAACTGCTGCACACCGCATCGCTGGTACACGACGACGTGGTGGATGATGCCAACGAACGGCGCGGTTTTTTCTCCATCAATGCCCTCTGGAAAAACAAAATTGCCGTGCTGGTCGGCGATTTTCTGCTCTCTCAAGGCCTGCTTATTTCCGTACGTACAGGTCAGTATAAAATGCTGGAAATCGTGAGCCGCTCTGTGCAGGAACTGGCCGAGGGCGAACTCCTGCAAATGGAAAAAGCCCGCCGCCTCGACATAAAGGAGGAAGTGTACTACGAAATCATCCGCCAGAAAACCGCCTCGCTCATTGCCGCGGCTTGCAGCGCAGGCGCGATCAGCACCTCGCCCGACGACGAAACTTTCCAGAAAATGTGGCTGTTCGGCGAGAAAACGGGCATGGCCTTTCAAATCCGCGACGACCTGTTCGACTTCGGCGTCGACGACGTAGGCAAACCACTCGGCATCGACATCAAAGAGAAAAAAATGACCCTGCCGCTCATATATGCCCTCACGCACACCGACCGCAGTACGCGCCGGAAAATGATCAATATCGTAAAAAATGAAAGCCACCGCACCGAAAAAGTGGCCGAAGTGATCGAGTTTGTGCGCAACAGCGGCGGCATCGAATATTCCGAACAAGCCATGTATCGCTTCCGCCAGGAAGCCTTCGACCTGCTGGAAACGCTGCCGGACAGCGAGGCTCGGAGGGCCATGCGCGAGTTGCTGATTTTTGTGACGGAGAGGAAGAAGTAGGGAGATCAGCGGTTTTTACCCGAATTAAACGCCACTAATTTTGGCCAGTCAATAGAGCCGTCAGATTTGCAAAAATCCTTGCCGAACTGGAGCGTGAACTGGTTGATCATCTTGGCATACTCCTCCTGAAATGCGTCGTTTTTCTCTTGCGCTTTATGCCCTAGTGGTTCAATAATTTCTGTGTACAGGTTTTCGTTGCCGGAAATAAATGCCCAAAATTCCTGTCCGCAGTATTTGTAATAATCTCCTTTGTCGGGATGGTTATCTTTCCCATAGCAACAGCCGTTTACAGCAACCACCTGAACTCCGGAGCCGCTGGTTCTCAGGGTTTTGATAGCAGACTTAAAATCATCCCGCATTTTTTTGATTTGGCTGGAATTGCCCCAGTTAGGCCCAGATTTTATATTGACAATGTATCGAATACCACCTTTATCAAATTCCAGGTCTACGCCGGTGATACCCGATTTTCGCCCTTCGTATACCTTCCCATTAATAAAAATAGCCAGGCCTTCCAGCCAATCGCCAAAAATGGTTTCTTCATTGGAAGAAATAAAGGCATCTGTGAGACTGCGGATAATTTGTTCTGCCGTGAGCAGGTATTTTGCTCTGAAGAGATATGGATTTTTCTTGCGAAGTACCGTATTCAACTTCAATTTTTTCAAGGAAGAAATACGTTTCTTGTGGAAGGTCTCAATGTTATTCTCAACGTACTGTTTTACGTCGGCCGGGTTTAGTGCTTTCATATTCAGTTGGTCTGGCGTCTAACAGGAATAATTGAAGGGGTTCTATTTGTTTTTTTACCATATCGTAATATTCCGGCATAATTTCTATACCTATAGAATCCCTGCGCAACCTTTGCGCTATGATATTGGTAGTTCCGGATCCCATAAATGGATCAAGTACTATATCACCTTCTTTTGTAAAGAGTTTAATAAACCATTCCGGCAATTCCTCCGGGAAAGCGGCACTGTGATTTTTATTGCTACATTCGGTAGCCAGGTGCAGTACGTTGGTAGGATACGCTTTGTCGCGGTTTACCCAATTTGAAATGTTCTTGCCAAAACCACTACCGACTTTAGAAGGGTCGCGCATTTTGTCTGTATCACTTAGGTTTTTGAGTCGCGATTTGGCCCAATCGCCCATTGGAACCATTACCTCATCCTGGTACATATTAAAATGCTTCTGCTTGTTAAATTGCAGGAGCCGTTCCCAGGCATCCCGAAACCGGTTGGGCCATTTTCCAGGATAACAGTTTTTTTTGTGCCAAATGAATTCTTCGGTCCACAGCCAACCCTGTTTCCGCATGGCTATGATCAATTCCATTACATAGGTACTGCGTTCACCTTCTACCACTTTTTCTTTTATGTTCAGCACAAAGGTTCCAGTAGGCTTCAGCACCCGAAGGAGTTGCTCTGAAACAGGAAGGAACCACTCCACATATTTGTCGGGGTGTATGCCGCCATATGTGCTTTTTCGCTGGTCGGCATATGGTGGAGAGGTGAAAATCAGATCGACGGAGTTGTCGGGCAACTGTGTGAGGATTTCCCGGCTATCGCCGAGCAATAAGTCTGTTTTTACTTCAATCGGGCTATATGGATGCGAACTGCTCATAGGTGCACAAAGATACCCTTTCCTAAATTTTAAACAATAAGTTTTTAACGCTTATCCGTAACGCCCTCTACCCCCACCTCCGCAAAATCTCCCTCACCTGCTCCACATACCCACCTCCAAACAAATTCACATGTACCAGCAGGTAGTACAACTGATACACTTCCAGGCGTTTTTCAAACCCTGCTTCCAGCGGCCAGGCTTCCTCGTATGCTTTGTAGAAAGCAGTATCGAATCCGCCGAACAGCCGGCTCATCGCCAAATCCATTTCCCGGTGTGCAAAAGCCGCCGCCGGGTCGATGAGCACCGCCTGCCCGATGGGATCGCACAAAAAATTGCCGCTCCACAGGTCGCCATGCGTCAGTGCTGGCGGTTCTTTGGGGCAAATGGACGCCAGTTTGCGGCACAGCCCATCCAGTTGGTTTTCATGCGTTTTTGTGAAATAACCTTTTTCGCAGGCAGGCAGCATTTGCACCCACAGGCGTTCCTCGGCATAAAACGATTCCCAGGTGGCGTGCCGGGTATTCGACTGCGGCAAAGAGCCGATGAAATTGTGGTGCGCAAAACCGAATTGGGCCGAAGTATTGCCATGCAGATTCGCCAATGAGCGCCCAAAATTTTCCCAGAACAAGCGGTTTTTATAGCCGGATTCGATAAATTCCATCAACAAATAGCCGTAGCCGTCGTCCGTGATGCCATGCCCCAACGTGCGGGGCGTACGGATAACCCGAGAGGCGCCTAGCAGCGCCAGGCCTTGCGCCTCCGTTCGGAACATATCGGCTGCCAGCGCATGCCGGTTGGTTTTTACCAGCCATTGTCCGCCTTCTTTTGTGTGTAGTTGATATGCCTGGTGAATATCGCCGCCGGAAACAGCCCTGACAACGCCAATCGGCGCGCCCAGCATCGTTTCCATCCGATTTTTGACCGATACAGCCAGCATTTACAACACCTGTTGTTTGACGCGGTAGCCGTTGGTTACATAATACACCACGAAGGAAAAACAGAGCAGCGGCACCAGCAGGGCCATTTTCATACCACCAGCGCCCGACAACAGTCCTGCAATGGGCGGCATCACCGCGCCGCCTACAATGGCCATGATGACCAGCGAAGAGGCGAGTTTGGCTTCGGCAGGCGGCAACCCTTTGGTGGCCAGCGCAAAAATGGTCGGGAACATGATACTTTGGCAGAAATATGTGAGCATAATGCACAAAATAGCCGTTGTGCCGCCCGTAGCAAATGCCAGCACCACCAGGCCTACCGCGGCCATGGAATACCACTGCAACACCTTGCGCGGCTCGTAGCGGCTCATCAGCCAGGTGCCCAGAAAACGGCCCAGCATAAACAACACGAGTGCAAAAGATGCGTGAAAACCGGCTATTCTCTCCGGCGTCATATTTCCCGCGTCGCCCACCAGTTTGTTGATAAAATCGGCATAGCCAAGCGCCACGCCGATATGGTCATTGGCAGCAAAATCCATTTTGAAATCGACAAAATAGCCCCACAGAGTAGCCTGCGCGCCTACATTGGCAAACTGCGCCAAAATGCCCAGCGCCAGGTGGCGGTAGCGGCCTGGCAGACTAAAAATGCTCACATTACCTTCTGCGGCTTCCTCTTCCTTGCCGATTTCCGGCATTTTTGTCAGTGCAAATAATACGGCTACAGCCGCCACAATGATCGCGATCGTGAGATACGGCCCCTGCACAGAAAGCGCTTCTTCTACCCGCGCCGCCTGGATCTGCTCGGGTGTCATCATGGCCAATGTGGAAGCATTGTATTCCTTTTTGGAAAAAATAAACAGGCTGCCAATGATAGGCCCAAGAATGATACTGATGCCGTTGAAAGACTGCGCAAAATTGATGCGCCACTCCGCTTCTTTGGCGTCACCCAAAACAGTCACGTACAGGTTGGCGGCCGTTTCCAGAAACGCAAGTCCCGATGCAATGGCAAACAAGGCGAACAGGAAAAAAGCGTACACCCGCACGTCGGCAGCCGGATAAAACAGCAGGGCGCCGCCGGCGTACAGCAGCAATCCGGCCAAAATGCCGCGTTTGTAGCCCCATTTACGCATAAAAATACCCGCCGGGATGGCCATCACAAAATATCCGAAGTAGAATGCCGAATCGACGATACCTGCCTGCCAGCGCTTCAGATCGAGGGCAAACTGAAAATGGCGGATCAGCGAGCCGTTGAGGCTGTTGGCAATTCCCCACAGAAAAAACAGGCTGCACACCAGGGCAAAAGGAACCAGGTATGGGTTGCGGCCCGACGACGACGGTGTTGTACTCATGGCGAAATATTTCGTTTTGCTTTTAGTCTGGCAAGGTTAGCAAACATTTTTGAAAAAACAGGAAAGTTGTTTTTCATCGATGTTTTCTCCGTAAGGTATTTTTTTTCACCTTTACCTGTGCTGTTCATTCTCCCGGCTTCCATCACACCTTTTATTATATGCACCCGACCTACCCAAATCTTTTTCGCCCCCTCGACCTGGGTTTCACCACCTTGAAAAACCGCGTCCTCATGGGCTCCATGCATACCGGCCTGGAAGAACACAAGGACGGTATGAAAGCGCTGGCGGCCTATTTTGCCGAACGCGCCCGAGGCGGCATCGGGCTTATGGTGACTGGCGGCATTTCGCCCAACCGACAAGGCTGGCTCATCCCCTTCGGCGCCAAACTCAGTGCGCGCAGCGAAGTGGCGCATCACCGCACCGTCACCTCGGCCGTACATGCCGAAGACGGCAAAATTTGTATGCAAATTCTGCACGCAGGCCGATATGCTGCACACCCGCTGCTCGTGGCACCATCCGCCATCCGGGCACACATTTCACCATTCAAACCCTGGGAAATGAGCGGCCGACTGGTGAAGGCTACCATCGACGATTTCGGCACCTGTGCCGCCCTGGCCCGCGACGCCGGATACGACGGCGTGGAAATCATGGGCAGCGAAGGCTACCTGATCAATCAGTTCATTGCGCCGCGCACCAATAAACGTACCGACGATTGGGGTGGCTCTTTTGAAAACCGTATGCGTTTTCCGCTGGAAGTGATGCGTCGCGTACGGGAAAAAGCCGGCAAGGATTTTATTGTCATTTTCCGCGTTTCCATGCTCGATCTGGTGGAAGAAGGCTCTTCCTGGGAAGAAGTGGAGCAGTTGGCGCTGGCACTCGAAGCGGCCGGGGCCACCATGCTCAATACCGGCATCGGCTGGCACGAAGCGCGCATACCCACCATCGCTACCATGGTGCCGCGTGGCGCCTACGCCTGGGTGACGCAGCGCCTGATGGGCAAACTACGCATTCCGCTCATCACCACCAACCGCATCAATACGCCGGAAAAAGCCGAGGAAATTCTGCGCGAAGGCTATGCCGATATGGTGTCGATGGCCCGCCCTTTGCTCGCCGATCCTTATTTTATGAAAAAAGCGGAAGAGAGCCGCGCCGAGTACATCAATACCTGCATCGCTTGCAACCAGGCTTGCCTCGATCATATTTTCCAGCGCAAAGACGCCAGTTGCCTCGTCAACCCGCGCGCTTGTAAAGAAGGCACCCTATCGGTGCCGCCCCCACCTGCTACTTCCCAAAAAATTGCCGTGGTAGGCGCCGGGCCTGCCGGACTTTCAGCCTCTACCGAACTGGCGGCGCTAGGCCATGAAGTGCATTTATTCGAAGCCTCCAATGAAATCGGCGGACAATTCAACATGGCCAAACGCATTCCGGGGAAAGAGGAATTTTACGAAACGCTGCGGTATTTTGGTAAAATGATCGAAAAAAACGGCGTTCATCTGCACCTCAATACCCGTGTGGATGCCGATTTTCTGATACAACAGGGTTTTCAGGAAGTGGTGCTGGCTACCGGCGTTAGTCCGCGGGTGCCCCAAATTGAAGGCATCGAACACCCCAAAGTATTGTCGTACATCGACGTTTTGCTGCACAACAAGCCGGTGGGCAAAAAAGTGGCCGTCATCGGCGCGGGCGGCATCGGTTTCGACGTGTCGGTTTTTCTGACCGACCCTGGCCACGAACAAGCGCCTGTGGAGGCCTACCGCGAAGAATGGGGCATCGACGCGCAATATCGCCAGCGGGGTGGCCTCATGCCCGCCGTCAAGGAACAGGTGCCAAGGGAAGTCTGGCTGCTCCAGCGCTCCAAAGGCAAAGTGGGCGACCGCCTGGGCAAAACCACCGGCTGGGCGCACCGCCTGACACTCAAAAACCGCGGCGTTCGGATGTGGTCGGAAGTGCAATATGATAAAATTGACGACGCCGGGTTGCACATCACCGTAAAAGGCCAGGCGCAGGTGCTGGAGGTGGACAACATTGTGGTGTGTGCAGGGCAACATTCGCTGCGGGCATTGCAGGAGCCCTTGCAGGCAGTGGGCATTCCTGTGCATCTCATCGGCGGCGCCAAGGAAGCCGGCGAACTCGACGCCAAACGCGCCATCGAGGAAGGCTGGGCATTGGCCATGCGGGCAGGTGTTTTTGCTAAAAACTGACGATTTGGGGGAATAAAAGCAGCTGGAAAATGATGGAAGGTTATATTTGGCTAAAACTTGACACGCCGATGAAAAACCTTCTCCTTCCCTTCCTGCTTTGCATTTCCGCTACTCTTTTTGCCCAAAACTGGATGCCGGTAGTGCCGGGCGATGTGTATCATTTCCGGGCCCTGGATTCGAGTTACGTTACGCACACGATCAGAGTGGATTCGGTGAAAAAGGTGGGAGAAGACAGTGTGTTTTATTTAAACCGGGTAATAGAAACGACCAATATAGACCCCAATGTTTTCATTTTTGAAAACAGCCTTGGTCAGTTTTTGGGTGAAACTATGACCAAAAAACCCAATGGAAGTCTGATGCTTTTATACCATCGGTCGTCCAGTTCCCTCGAAATAGAAATAAGGCCTTTGGCAGCAGTGAATGATACATGGATTGCTGTACCCGATTCAAATGTCACTGCTACAATACTATCCATTCAAGCAGGAATGGTTCTTGGTGAGCCGGATTCACTAAAAACCATCCTTTTCAGCAATGGCGCCACATGGATTTTGAGTAAAAACCATGGAGTGATTCAAGCCCTTGATCCGTTTTTTTCATCTCAGCGCCCCATGCTGGTCGGTATTGAGACGCGCTCACTGGGCGAACAACCTCTTTATTTTGATAATTTTTTTGGTTTTAATGTTGGCGATATTTTTGAATGGTACGAGTATCATGAAGGGTTTGGGATTGGAAATTTCAGTACGAGCAAATGCCTGATTTTAGAAAAAGAATTGCAGCCTGATTACTACGCTTTCCTCGTTGACAGGAAACAAAAATATTCTTTTGGCGGCGGGCCATTACCTTCCGGAATTGCTTACAAGGCAGATACTTTGTGGATTCGATTTTATAGAGATCTCTATCCTTTAGCAGATGCATACAACCATGAGAATGTTTATCTGTGGCTTGCAGATCGTTCCAGTTATGCCACTTCTTTTGAACAAGGAAAAAAAATAGGCAGTAAGCCTTATGCTTCCGGGCAGCCTGTGCAATGTCCGGTTTTGCCCGCAGGAAACAACCTGAATGAATATTACTATGCCGGTGAGAGCAACGCTTGTTGCAACATAGCCACTTTCGAATGCGAAGAAGGCCAATATTATGAGGAATACCGGATCGGGTTGGGGAGAGTAGGGTTTATCGAACGTTATATTGATGGCTATAACCATGAACAACTCCTTGGTGCTGTTATCCAGGGCGATACCGTCTGGGGCGCTATTTCACCCGACTGGTTTTTTACTTCCACGCATGCGCCCACTCAACCCCAGCCCCTGCTTGTAATGCCTAATCCTGCCGAGGATTTTATTTACCTGAATATGGCAAACCCGGAAGGAGAGTTTGTGGTGAAAATTACTGATTTAAGTGGAAAAACCTTTGTGCAGCAAACCCTGAACATTGCACCAGGTACCAGGCTTGATATTTCTGTTTTGCCTTCCGGCGCTTTTTTGGTGCAGGTAATCGACACGCAGCAAATGTGGGCCGGAAAGTTTCAAAAAGTACATTAAGTACCATCGGAAAAGGTAATCATAACATTTTTACCCGTAAAATCCTTCACACTAAAGAATCACGCCGATGAAAAACCTTCTCCTTCCCTTCCTGCTTTGCATTTCCGCTACTCTTTTTGCCCAAAACTGGATGCCGGTAGTGCCGGGCGATGTGTATCATTTCCGGGCCCTGGATTCGAGTTACGTTACGCACACGATTAGAATTGACTCCATAAAAGTCAATGGAACCGACACCGTGTTTTACCTCAACAGAATTGTATTTGTTGACAATGTAAACCTGAATTTAATTACGGTTTCCAGTGGTGCGGGGCAGTTTTTGGGCCAAACGATGACCAAAAAGCCCAACGGCCGATGTACATTCTTTTCGCAACTATACAATACCGGTGCAATCACTCTTTTCCCTCTTACCGAGCCAGGGAGTAGTTGGACGGCCAGTAGTACGCCCTTGCTAACAGCCTCGGTTGTATCCAAAGAGGCGAGCATGGTTTTGGGAGAACCGGACTCGATCAAGACTATTCAATTCAGCAATGGCGTACAGTGGGTCTTCAGTAAAAACCACGGCATTGTTGATGCACGAGATTTGTTTTTCACTACAGAACGCTTGCAACTTGTTGGTATCGAAACCCGCAATCTGGGTGAAAAAGCACTCGGATTCGATGGCTTGTTTGATTTTCAGCCCGGAGATGTTTTTGAATGGCATTTACAGCAGTCTATGTTTGGAAGCGGGCTTATCCGTTTTTCCAAATGGTACATATTGCAAAAAGAAGTGTTGCAGGATGAATTCCGCTACCTGGTTGATCGCCGTGTAAAAACCATTTATACCAGTCCGCCATTTGGCCTTAACTACAAGCACGACACCGCCTGGCTCGACTTCAAAAAAAGTGTTTATCCCAACGCCGATGCGTACAACAGACAGCAGGTCGCACTCTCGTCCTATTTTTCCGACGAAACTTCCTATTGCACAGCATTTGCCAGCGGAAAAAAAATTGGAAGCAAGGTAACGGCGCCAGGCCAACAACTTGAATGCGCTGTTTTTCCGGGCTCAAATGATTTTCAGGAAAGTTACATTCCATTGCCTGACCCTTCGGGAGGTTGCTGCCATCAAAACGGCACCAACTGTGAATGGCGCCGTTATTTTGAAGACTATCGCAGCGGGCTCGGCAGGGTGGAACTCGATATCAGGGTGATCGACAATAGTTTTCATGAAACACTGACAGGCGCCCTCATCCAGGGCGATACAGTTTGGGGAACGCTTACTTCCGACGCATTTTTTACTGCCACGCATGCGCCCGCCTCGACATTCCCGCTCGCTGTCGTGCCCAATCCGGCCCAGGATTTTGTGCGCATTCAAGCAGCCAATCTGGAAGGTGAAATATGGGTGCGTATCCATGACATCAGTGGAAAAACATACGTGTCCCGCAACCAGAATTTGTCGATTTCGAAGGAACTGGACATTTCCACGCTGCCCTCCGGCCTGTATCTGGTGCAGCTTACAGATAATAAGCGAACCTGGGTTGGAAAGTTTCAAAAACTGCCTTGAATTATTGTTTTATAAATCTTCTAATGATTCGACAATTTATTCGAATTTAGATAGAAATCAACTCATAACACCCTCAACCGCTGCCATAAACGCACCGGCTTTTATTTTTGTCTCTTTCAATTCGTTTTCAGGCACCGATTCGTATAAAAGCGTGGCGCCAGCGCTGAAAGAGAGCAATCCGTCGCGCACATGGGCCGTCCGGATGGTGATGGCTGTGTTCACATCACCATTGAGCAGCAACCAGCCGATACTGCCGCCGTAGTAGCCGCGTGTGTGCTGTTCGATCTGTTCGATGTACTCCATGGCTGCTATTTTCGGCGCGCCGGTGAGGGTGCCTGCATTGAGGCTGGCGATGAGGGCATCGAAACCTGAGTAACGCTCTTCGAGTACGCCGCTCACCTGGGCAACGGTATGGGTTACGTGGGAGTATTTTTCGATGATGCGATATTGATCTATCTCGATGCCGGGTTTGCAGATGCGCGCCAGGTCGTTGCGGCCGAGGTCGATCAGCATATCCAGTTCCGAATTTTCCTTGGGCGAGTTCAGGAGTTCCATCATCAGGTGGTGATCTTCGATGGGGTCGCCGGAGCGGCGTACGCTGCCCGAAATTGGCCGGAGGGTAGCGCGGCCGTTTTCGTAGCGGAGCATCAGTTCAGGGCTTGCTCCCAGCAGTGTTTCGTCGCCGAAATCAAAGAAGAAAAGGTAGGGGGATGGATTAATGGCCTTGTAACGTTCGTACAAAGGCAGCAGGTTGCCGGAAACCGGCGCTGTCACCTTGCGGCTCAGCACAATTTCCAGCAACTCGCCCTCGTGACACAACTGGATACCGTGGGCCACCTGTTTTTTAAAGGTCTCGTCGTCGGGTGTCTGCACAAATTTTCCAATGTGCAGTGGTTCCATCGCCCCGACGCCTGCGGTTTGCGGATCATACAGGTATTGGTGTAGTAGTTCGAGTTCGGACTGGGCGGTTTCTTGCGATTCACGGGTTACATAGAGCGTAAGGTCTTGCGTTAAGTGGTTGAACAGCAATATGTTATCAAACAAAAAAAGATGAAAATCCGGCTCAGGGCAAGGCTTGCAATGCTGCATATCTTCAAATTGATACACAAACTGGTACGCCAGCGCACCATAAAAACCCATGAAATTCTTGTCGTCTGTTTTGAAATGCTCCAGCGTACGGCGCAAGGGCTGTACGATGTTTTGTCGATCGAGTCGATCCTCTTCCGAGCCGAAAAAAGGCAGTTTCGGAATGTGTAACAACATTCGACCTTCTCGCTCCGACTCCAAAAAAGAGGCAAATTCCGTTTTGATAAAATCATAAAAAACTACCCCGCGCGCATCAAGCAAGCGTACGCTCAGTTGCTCGTCCTTGCCCGTCAGTTCCAGCGTCGGCTGAAAACCGATCACCGACATACGGCTCGACTTGTCGACCGCCGAAGCTGATTCGAACAAACAGGTAGGGCCCTGGCCTTGCAGGTGACGATAAAGCGGCAAGGCGTCTGAATAAGGCAATCGAACGGTGGCAGTATGCATTGAAAAAATGTATTAGTGTATCAGTACAATGATGCAAAGATAAAATCGTTTTGATGAATCATGCAAATATTTTTTTGATCGTTTTTGTGAGGGTATAGCAGTATCAACCAACCAGAATTGCTTTTCGTGCATCTTCCACATATCCAATACCAACCCATTTTTCCCTTGTCATGAAAAAACTTACGCAGACTTTTTTATTCCTTTTTCTGGCGCTGCAATTTCCTGCGCAGGCGCAAAAGGTCATCGAACTCAACAAATCGCGCCTCGATGTGGGCAAACGCCGATTTAATATTGTACAGGTAGTTGACGCGCGATACGACACGACTCGTTTGGGGATTGCGCGGCTGGGGCTTGGCAATAGGAAAGAGCCCATTATCCTGAGCGGTTCATTGGAACCTGTTCTGTATCAATATTTTACTTCCAAAATACCAGCGGAGTCGGGTTTGCCCGATGTATTGCTACGGGTGAGTAGGCTCGGGCTGTGGGAGGAAATCAATGTCGGCGGTTTTGAAGGCGCACGTGTAGCGGTAGACTTCGAATTTTTTCTGCGGAAAGGCGAACAATACGCCTCGCTGGGCGACCGCAAATTCCGATTTACGGAAGGCCTGGGCACCAATGTAACCAAATACCACGACGACAACCTCCGTGCTGCCCTGCAAAGCGCCGTCGATTACCTGCAGGACTCCGTCGACTGGAAAAAAACAGATGCCTTGCCGGCCGACATGACACTGGAACAAATATCCCAACGCATCACACCGCGTATTCTAACCGAGGGGCAGTTGACCGCCGGGGCGTACAAAAACTTCACGGATTTCAGAAACAACAACCCGCGCCTGCCCATCGACTATGAAATGGACGGCGACAAAAGAATTTTGCTCATCGAAGGAAAAAAGGGAAAGTTTCGGAAGGTAAAACCCGATGACAGGTTATGGGGTTTCTGCGATGGTAAAGACATGTATATCAACCAGTTCGGTACATTTTACAAACTGGAAAAACTACCCGGCAACCTGTTCCAGTTCAATGGTGTCGACTACGACAAGAAGTTGAGCAACATGGCCATCGGCCAGGCATCTTTTGGACTGATTGGCGCGCTCATCGCTTCCGAAATGACCAAAGCCAATC
Organism: Bacteroidota bacterium; assembly: GCA_020160935.1. Taxonomy (GTDB): domain Bacteria; phylum Bacteroidota; class Bacteroidia; order Chitinophagales; family Saprospiraceae; genus M3007. The sequence continues at coordinate 237,521 of JAIUPL010000004.1, forward strand.
ATTACATCGTAGACTGGGAAACAGGGAGTTTTTTGCAGAAGGAATGAGATTTTAGTGTTTTGGTGTTTTAGTGTTTTGGTGTTTTGGTAGTTCGACCCTTGGCATGAGTGGTTCATTTATGCATTAAAAATATCGAAAATACCTGGCGCAACGCACCACCAAAACACTAAAACACCAAAACACAAAAACACCAAAACACCAAAAATCCCCAAATCACCTTGGCACCGTTTTCAATTGTTCCTGAATTTCACGCAGACGCACCTGTTTGATGGAATCTACCAACTGGGGCATTTGCGTTACTCGAGCCATTTGACACTGGCTGTCGAGTTCGACCCGCAGCAATCGGATTTCAGCCGTCGACAGGGAGTCGATGGCCTCGCGGGTTTTGGCGTCGAGCGGCGTTTCCGAACTGCCACAACCCCATGTACTGGCAGTGATGCAAAGCAGTGTTATATAAAAGCAGAAAGCGCAAAAACGTTCCATCGTGCTGATTTTGAACATTTTATGATTTTTGATTTAACACCCGCATCACTGCAATGGTCATAAATACCTGTCCAAAAATATAGGTTGCCATGATCGAAAGCGGCACGGCAGGCACACCCGCAAATTTATCCAGCGCCAGCAAACTATCCGATAGAACAAACAACACCGCGCCCAGCATCATTAGCCGGAAATGGCCGTCCGGAATATGTGTCCGCAATTGCAGCACGCTCAATGCCATTGTCGTAATAACCAGTCCGTAAGCCGCTACAGGTACCCTCAACCCAGCCGGTACGCCGGGCCACAAAATCCAGAGCAACACAGCCAGATACGCCAGGGGGAGCAGTGTCCACACAGGATACGAGCGCAAAAAACCTGTCCGCCCCTGCAAAATCCGCCAACTCGCACTGATGTAAAACAGGTGTGCCATCAAAAAAGCCGCCAGGCCCAATACGAAAAATATTTCGCCACTGCCTTTTGTAAACATCAACAGTACGTCTCCGAAAGTGGAAAAAATGAGTCCTGCGATCCACACACGGCTAACATAACGATTGGTTTTTGTTTCGGAAGCAAACCAAAGTGCCAGCAATGGCATGAGCAATGGCTTGCTGACAAATGCAAGTCCCGGTTGGCGCAACAACAAGGCAAGCAAATGCACAATACAGGCAATGCCGAACAGTATTTTCCAGGTGTTTTTCATAAGGATATCCGTTGAAAGTGCGCAATGATACTCAGAAACCTCAAAATATTAATGGGCTGTAACAGCAGCAGCCATTTTCACCCAGTTGCGAAGCAAATCAATGCCGTATTCTGTAAGAATAGATTCGGGGTGGAACTGTACGCCCCAAACGGGTAACGTCGGGTGTGCGAGCGCCATGATCTCATTTTCAGGGCAACTTGCGATGCTCAGAAGTGGTGTGCCCGACAGTGATTCGAGCAGCAGCGAGTGGTATCGCATCACCTGCAAAAATTCAGGAATGCCTTCAAAAAGCGGATGATCGAGGTGCCTGATAACGCTGGTTTTGCCGTGCATAGGCACCCGCGCTTTTACCAGCCGGGCGCCGAAATACTCGCCGATGGCCTGATGCCCCAGGCAAATGCCAAGTATGGGTACTTTGCCGATAAAGCGCTGCAACAAAGGCATCATTTGACCCGCCGAAGCAGGGCGCTTGGGACCGGGAGAAAGCACAATTGCCTGGAAATCAAGTTCTTCAAAGCCCTTTAGCGAAAAGGCATCATTCCGATGCACCATACACTCCACCCCGGTCTGGAGCAGGTAATCGTACAAATTATAGGTAAAAGAGTCGTAATTATCCAGCAGCAATACTTTCATTCCTCTATCCCGTCACTGTCTTCCTGATAGGTTGGCTGGGTATTGGTGGCCGGTTCGGGCGCATCTTCATCGATGGCTTTTCCATCGTCGGGCACTTTGTAAATATTGGGTTTGGTGGCCGTTTTCTGAACGCCGTATTGCTCTACCCGATCCATCCAGTTCATAGAATAGCCCCAAATATCTTCTGCAAATGGTTTGGCACGAATTGCAATGGCTTTCGCTTTGGAGGGCAAGTCTTTTAGTAAAGGATATGTCTTTGATTCTGACAGGGTTTCGTCGTTCAAAAAACGCACCTGTACCAGAAACCACACTAGAATACTATACACTACGACACCAAAGCCCGCCATGAGTACACCGCCGGCGGTCTGGTTGATGACACCCAGGTATACAGCCTGAAATGCCGACTCCATTCCTTTGGCTGCCTGCCGCAAAATGAACATGATAAAAATCAGGTTGACGACGAAAGCCGCCAGAAACATCGACGGGTTATCAGAATGGAAAAGTGATTCCAGGATTTTTGTGGTAGTCGGCGTTATTTTAAAAGCAAATACCACTCCGAACAGGTAGGCTGCAAAATTGAAAACGGTGCCAATAATCCCGCGGGAATAGCCGATCCAGAAACCGTAAGCAAAAACTGCCAGAAAAATAATGTCTATGGGCATAGTGTGAGGTTCACCGGCGAAGCAGCATTGGTTGCATCCTGTTTATGAGCCGAAAAACCTCAACAAAGATAGGCTGTTTATGCGAAAAGGCAATAGCAATAATATCAAAGTCTGTGGGAACCAATTAGTTACAGGCTTTGCTTGCAAAAACAGACTGACAGTTCTAGAAAAATTCTTTCAGGTTGGTACCTACGCTGAAATGTACCACGCCGCCGCCCAGGTGATAGGAGCCATATCCCATATCTACCCGGAAACGGTTGATTTTCAGGCCGATTCCACCCGAAAATCCGGCCAGGCTTCGGTAATTGTTGACCGACAATTCTCTGCGGCGCAAGTGGTTGTAGCCAAACCGGATGCGGAATCCTTCGTTGCGGCCCAGCAGAAACTCACCATTAAAAATCAAATGCCTGAAAAAGTTGTCTACACCAGGTGCACCTTTTTTGGTCGTTTCTTCGCCAAACAACGACACGTCGTCCGACTCGGCATTCGGATCGTCGTAACGTATATCCCATTCCTGCAGGTGGTGCGCAATTACAGTGAGGCGAAACGGCAGGTAGCGAAGGCGCTTGCTGAATCCCAGTTGCAGGTCGAAAGGCAGGTCTTCGCGCAGCCCGTTGTAGGTGGCCAATTGCACACCTGCATTGCGCAATACCAGTCCGGCTGAAATCAAATGGGCTGTATCGGTATACAAAAAACCAGCATCGGCCGAGAGCATGGACGACTGATACAAGTCGAGGGTTGATACGCCGAACCGGACATTCATACCCAGCGATAGCCTGTCGGTCAGGGGCCGGGCAGCCCCCAGAGTAAAGGTCGTTTCGGAAGCCTTCACCATTCCAGTTACATTCCCAAACTCGTCGGCCTGTTTGATGTCGCCATAGTTCATATACTGCACACCGCCCTGAATGGTAAACCCGATGCGTGGCAGGTGGTGGGCATAGGCTACGTAGCCATGTTGTATGTCTTTCAGGAAAAAATTGTGGTTCAGCGTAAGCCGTCCGTCCATACCGGCATTCAGGGCTGCCGGGTTGGCAGCAGCCAGGGCCACATCGTCGTCTTTCACAGTAATCTGTGTTCCACCGAGTGCCGTCATACGTGCCGAAGGCGACAGTGTCAGCAATTTGAATACGTGCTGGCCGCCGGTCACCTGCGCCTGTGCGTCAAATGCCCGTACAGATAACAGTATGCAAAAAAGGTAAAAGTGATAGCCGCGTATGGTTTGTCTCATGGTTAAAATATGATTGGAATTATTCCTTTTTCCACCTGGTTCGGCAAATACCGCTTTGGCAGTCGGCGATCCGAATCAATTGGCCTGTTTCATCGTATTCTTTCAATTCGCCCTGTTCCATGGGGAAATCTTCGCCCGGAACGTACCTGCCTTCTGCTTTCAATTGGCCATTTTCATAATACTCCGTAAAAGGCCCATTCTCTTCGTTGTGCACCAGGGTTACTTTCTCTTTTACAGCGCCATTTGGGTAGTAGGCTGTACTTACTCCTTCCAATGCGCCATTTACAAACTCCTGTTCTACCTGTAATGCCCCGGAATCGTAGTATTTCTGGTACTTCCCATGGTACACTCCATTGCTGTAATGCTCTACACTCTCCAATTTTCCGCCTGGATAAAAATACTTGCGCTCCCCGTCCAACGTGTCATTTTTGTAATGCGCTTCCTCCAGCAACACCCCCTTTTCATCAAAACGCTGGTACAAACCTTCTTTGGCAAAATCCTTTTTCCGGCGTTCAAAGCGTTCCAGTTGCCCTCTTTCATTGCGGTGTTCCACTTTTTCAACAGAACCTGAACATGCGCTCATGCAGCACATCATTGCACTACTTGCCAGCAGCAACAAGACACTCGTTTTTATCATAAAAGCATTGTTTACGGCTTGAAAAGACGCATTGAAAGGTATGACGCGAAAAAGAGGGAATGGGATGCCTGGGAATAATAAGTCCTGAGTCGACAGTCCTGAGTCCTAAGTCTGTAGAGTTGACCAATTGCTTTTGGCATTTACATACAACAATGCCAAAAGCAATTGGTCAACTCTACAGACTTAGGACTTAGGACTTAGGACTTAGGACTCAGGACTCAGGACTTAAATTCAGGACTTAATCAATTTCCTCACTCCCGTAGCGCGGCTATTAGAAACCAGCACGGTATAAATGCCTTGAGGCAAATCGGCGATGCGCATCGTGAGCATCTGATTTCCGGCGGAAATAATATGGCTTTGAATCAACTGTCCGGCAGCATTGTACAGACCAACGTGGGCATCCGAAGTAAGCAGTTCGCCAAAAGAAATCCGAACGGTTTCATCCGCCGGGTTGGGCGCCAGGTCGAAGGAAAGGCGGCGTTGCAGGTCTTTCGTACCGGAAGCCTCCGTTTGAATGGTGAAAGTACCCGATGCCAGGCCGCCTTCGCCATCGATGACGGAGAAGCGGAAATTATCGGTTGAGCCGAATCCGTAATCAAAATACCGGATAGCGCCGTTGTTGATGTCTGTCTGTGTAAATTGATCACCTACTTTCATGGCGCCCGTCCAGTTTTTCTGCACATCACCGGACGAAGGAATCGTGATCAGGGTGTACAGCAACTGGTCGTCCGTATTGTTGGCATCCGTCGTTTTCAGCAGGCTGGTAGACACTTCGGAGTTGCTGCCGGAGGTCAGGGTCAGGACATTGTTGTTTACAATGACCGGGCCATTCAGCGATACGTTGGAACACAATTCCAGTTGGAAGGCAGACAACTGGCCGCCCGAGCTCGCTACGTTGTCTTTTACACGCAAAATCCAGTCGCCCGCAGCATCCTGGCCGTTGAATGCGCTCAATGCTTCGGTAGGTTTGTATGCCGTACCGGTTTGTGGCGGCGGGCATCCGAAAGCATCGTTGGCTACGTCGTCAAAACCTATATTGAAAGTACCCGCGTAGGAACTGCAACGGTTTTTAAACAGCAGTACGTTGCCGCCGGTCGGGCGCACGAGGCGCACTTCCAGGTCGCTGAAAAAGTTGTGGTTGCCCTGTACTTTCTTCACATTCACATCGCTGACAGCCCCGCCAAATGGTACGTTGATAACAGATTCCACAGTAGGCGTACCATTGCTGGAAATGTTTTTTGGCAAATCGGTCGCCGAGAAAGTCTGACAGGATTGTACCTGTGTCATAAATACAAACGGCTCTGACCAGGCTACTGTACCGCATTCGTTTTTCGGGCGCACACGCCAGTAATAGGCCGTGCCTTCTGTCAAAAATCCTGGAATATCATAGGAGTCGTCGACAAGGTTGTATTCAGACACCACTATGGTAGCAGCCTCGAAAGACGGATTGGTAGCCACTTCCAGTTCGTAGAGGTTGGCATCGGCCACGCCATTCCAGGTCAAAAGAGGCGAAATATTAATACCGGAAGCGCCATCGGCAGGACTCAGCAGACCAAAAGCAGAGAAGTCGTTGCGGACAGTCGTCAGTACCAGTTCGTAACTGCGAGTCGTACCTGCCGATGCCTGAACCGTCGCCGTAAAGGTTGTTTCCGGCTGGTCTTGTGCAAATTCAATGGTCAGCAGGCTGGTGCTGCCTGGGGCCACCGGATTGGGGCTGAAGGTAGCCGTAGCGCCTGTTGGAAGGCCGGAGATGGACAAATCGATGGGTGTGCTAAAGCCCAGCGCGCCAGCGGTGGAAATTTCTGTGGTATATCCATTGGGCAAACAAGCCTGGTCTTTCAACGCGCCACAAATAGTGTATCCGGCAGCCGTAGGCTGTTGGATTTTGAAATTGGCATTTGAAATATCGAAAAAGATATTGTCGGCAGCCTCTACACGAATGCGGGCAGTATTCGACGTAATGTTCGGCACTTGAATGCAGTAACTGCCAGTATTGGGCACACCAGATGCCAGCATAATCGGATAGGTTTGGCCGCCGTCGGTGCTCAGGTGAATATTGACAGTCTGGCAATTTACCAGTGCGCCATTGGTATTCGCTACATTCCATGTAACGGTCTGGTATTCGCCCGCATACCATGTAACAAGTTCGTTCGGATAAGATACGAGGAAAGGCCCGGCAGCATCTGTTGCCTGCAAACGTACCTGCACCCAATCTACGCCGCCACAACCGGGGTGGTTGTCCCGCACGGTCATGCGGAATGTCAGCACGCGTGTGTATGTAGGCAGCACTTCCGTTGCCGTAGGCGAGTTGCTGATAATGTTCGACATGCGCGGGCAAACCCTTACCGGGCTGGAAGTAGGCAGGAACGTCCTAAAAGTGGGTGTGCTTCCCGTAGGCGAGCCAATGGGGGAAACTGGCCCCAGATCGTATTGTTCCCAGCAATAACTCAGTTCATCGCCATCCGGGTCGCTACCACTTCCGCTCAACACAAACGGCGTGCTGATCGGGATGTACATGCCTACCGGTGGTATGGTCGTGCTGGCAGTTGGCGTGTTGTTTCCTACATCTACGTTTTCGCCACAGAGATTGCCTGCACTTTGAATAAAGTTAAGCACTTCTTCCAGATTGGCTACGTGGTAATAAGGGTCTTCGTTGTTTTGAAAATTTTGATTGCCACAGGCAGACGTATATGCCATGATGGTGGAACCTCCACCGGGTTCAAAAGCAGTGCTGGCATTGGTAGCATCAGCGTTTGGAGGGCAATTGCTGAAAGTATGATTGCCGCCCAATTGGTGGCACATTTCGTGTGCGGCCGTCAGGTAAAAACTTTCGTTATTGGGCGTAAACCACGAAGAAGCAGCCCTTGCCTTATTCAGAATGTCACAAATACCACCCAATGCTGCCTTGCCAATAACGCCACCTGCGCCGGTTTGACAGAAAGCATGACCCATGTCGAAGTTGTTCACACCCACAGCGTTATTTACTGCACCCGGATTTTGGTTCATCCATGAATTCAGGTCATTTTCACCTTCATATGGGTCTGTGGCAGGATCGAGGAAAATAGCATCATCATTGTTTCCAATCAATACAAAACGCACCCCGAAGTCGCGCTCCTGAATGGCCGTAATGTAGTTCATGGCTTCTACAATAGCAGCCTGCACCAGCGGCTTTGTTCCACCATTGAATATGCTGTATTCGCCCTGGGCCGCAACCACGGAACGATAACGCTTGAGCGGCTTGGGTTCCAGTCCACGTTCGGAGGTAGCAAAATGTTCGGCATGCGCCGGGCCATCCTGCATATACACGCCAAAATCGTCGGCGCCGCAGCGCAACTGTCCTTCCAGCGCAGGGTCTACGGGCAGGTCGGCAGTTTTGTAAGCGATATAAATGCTGTTGTTTTCTTCCGAATAGCGGCGTACGGATTGAGCGCCATTCTGATCGCCGAAGAAATAGGCATGAAAACCCTGGTAACCCACGCCCAGGCGTACGAATACGCCCGATTTATCCATAGCCACCCCATAATAGGTGTGGATGGCAGGAAACTTGGCGGCGAGTTCGGGCTCCATAATTGGCGATTCAACTACCCGGAAACTCCGCATGGAGCCATTGGCCATAGGCAACTGAAGCACCATCGCTTCCGTAGCAGCGGCCCGGGTAAATTCCATCGGCGCCTGTTGCAGGGCAGCCACCAATGCGTCGTAGTTTAATTGAAACGTGGTGAAGTGCGAAGGCGCAGCCCGCTTGGTTGCTTGCGGGAGGGCAACAGCCCCGGGTGCCAGCGGCGTCCAGAACTGTGCAGGGGTATTTTGGGCAGCAAGTTGTGCCACAGCACCCAAAACCAATACTAGTAGAAAAAATTGGCGCATGGTCAATTGTTTTTGAAAAATGTAGGCGGTGAAGTTACCGTTGAGGGAGTTTCGCAGATATTCTATGTGCAAAATTCCAAAGTTTGGGCGGGTCGCAATAGTTTTTTAGAAAATTTGCTTAAAAACGACGTTATGAGACTGTTTTTATACGTCAATTTTCCCTTCTGTGAAACTACTTCACGGTTTAGAACACCCGCAACAGCAACACCAGTCCGAATATCAGCAGCAGCGCCCCGATACTTCTTTGTACCCAAAAGGTGTGTTGAGGGGTCAAAAAACGGCGAATTTCCCGAGCGCCATACGCTTTCAGGGTATCCGTAACAACCAGCGTGCCCAGCATACCTGCAAAAAAAACCAGTGCCTCTGCCGAATCCCAACCATTGGGAATAATGACCGCACCAGTGATGCTCAGCCAGAAAAAAACGGTAAAAGGATTGACGGTATTCAGTAAAAAACCGCGCAATACGTAGGAAGGAATGCTGTAAGATTTTCCGGAATCGGCAAGGGCGGTCTCTATCTTTTTCATTTTTTTCCCGGCTTTCAACCAGGCGCCGATACCAAATGCCGATAATAAACAGGCGCCTGCCACGCCCGACCACATTTTAAATCCCGGAAGGGCTGTCATTTGTGCCAGTGCATCCATCCCGCTCACCACCAGGCCTACATACAGTATATCGCTGACCCAAATGCCCAGGGCTACGGCCAATCCGGCCCTGAACCCATGTACTATACCAGCCTCGATAATGGAAAATAACAGGGGCCCAATCATAAAACTTAATGATATGCCCCAGATGACACCCTGACTGATCATATGGCAGGGTATTTCAAAAGAAAGATGCAGGATGGGAAGTGCATTTCAAGAGTGTTTTTTGGGGCAAAAATAACACTAAAAGTCCTGAGTCGTAAGTCCTGAGTCCTAAGTCTGTAGAGTACTCCTTACTACCCTCGGCATTCCAACTAATACATGCCAAAAATAGTAAGGAATACTCTACAGACTCAGGACTCAGGACTTACGACTCAGGACTCCCCTAATTTACAATGATCTGCTCCGAATGCACCTTCTCCCCCTGCTGTACCTGCACCACAATGGTGCCTTTCGCATATTCCGAGAGATCAAACTCCTGCAGGTATTCGCCATTGAAAGCATTGATTTCTTCGCGGTACAATTGGCGGCCGGAGGCATCAAACATGGAAACGATTGTTGGCACAGGTTCTCCCTGAAACGATATGGTAGCCTTGCCGCTCGTCGGGTTGGGGAATGTGCGGAAGGCATTCAGTTTGAGTTGTTTTCCGGATGGTGCGGGAGCAGGCTGCTGCGCCTGGGTGTCGTCATTGCGCAAAATAGTAATAACCCTGCCCTCATTATGGTGACCTGCCGGGGCTGCATTCTGATCCGGTTGTGCATTCAAAGTCTGATCAGGCTTGTTGCGGCAGGCTTTAAGAGTGGCTTCCACCTGCAAGGTTTTGCCATCGCGCATAAAAGAAACCTTTACTGCTTCGGCAGGTTTGTAGCGCGCAATTTCGTTCCAGAGCGCTTCCTGATCCTGTACAGGTTTGCCGTCGATGGAAAGAATAAGATCACCTTTAGCCATTTTGGCTTCCCTGGCAGCACTTTGATCGGTGAAATTGGTTACCTGCGCACCCTTTTTGTCATTTATTTGACTGGTAGTAGTGTATACGCCCAGGCAGGCGTCTTTTTCACGAATAGTTACATCGTAATTGTCCCAGTTCCATTTTCTCTGGTTGCGGCTGCCCATCCAGTCGGGATTGGTTTTCCATGTTTCCAGTACCTTTCGGGGCTGGCCTCTCAAAGTGGCTTCGGTATTCGCACGTTTGCCCTCCCGTTCGTACACAATGCGCACTTTGTCGCCGGGCTTGGTCGATTGCATAAAATTACTCACTTCTTCGAACGTATTCATAGGAGTGTCATTCAGGGAAATGATGACGTCGCCATCCTGCAGCCCGGCCTTGTCGGCTGCCGAATTTTCCTGAATACCCACTACAACACCCGGTTTATTCCCATTTTCTTCCTCATCAATTACACCCAGTATGCCACGCAACTTTGGAGTAGCACAGACGGCCGTGCAATTGTTGGTCCCGATATTGCTGCCATCCGAAACACAGGTATTGGACGAACCCTTTTCATTTTCCACCTGAACATTGATGGTGGAATTTTTAGAACGGTTTTCGCGGAGATATGCTTCCACGTCAAAATTCTCGGCAGCCTTTCCTTTTTTGATGATGGTTTCGGTCTGCTCCGATCCATCGGGCGCCACGGTATGTTTGGTGATAATGACTTGTTTGGAATGACTGTTTTGCTGTGCCGATATCTGTGTCAGGCACCAGGGCATGAGAACGAAAGCCGAGAGTAGAAATGTACCAATTGTTTTCATGGCAGCATACATTGTTTTTATGAAACAGGAATACGCCCTGCGAGCCGGGGCATTGCAGGTGCAAATGCCCCAATGACAGCCCAGGTATGTCAAAGTTGCATGGAAAATGCCGGTTTGACAAATAATCATTACCGAATGCCTGCGGAAAACCCCATCTTTGCGCCTTCCAATCCGGTGCGAGATGGAAATTCTGTTTTTTACCTTACCTGATCTAATATGAGTTTAGTTGCCGTCGGCACTGTTGCATTCGACAATATTGAAACCCCTTTTGGCAATGCCCACCGTGTGGTAGGAGGCGCCTGTACGTATATTTCTCTTGCCGCATCCTACTTTGTAAAGCCTGTTCGCATCGTTTCCGTAATCGGCGATGACTTTCCGGAAGAAATGCTGGAATACATGAAGCAGCGTGGTGTCGATCTGGATGGCCTTCAAATTCGGGAAGGTGAAAAATCGTTTTTCTGGGCGGGCAAATACCACCGCGATCTGAATACACGCGATACCCTGGATACCCAACTCAATGTTTTGGCTACGTTCAATCCGATTCTGCCCAAACATTACCGCGATGCGCAGTATGTGATGTTGGGAAATCTGACGCCTCAGGTGCAACTTCAGGTGCTGAAACAACTGAAACACCGACCCAAACTCGTGGTGATGGATACCATGAATTTCTGGATGGATACAGCCCTGGCCGACCTGATGAAAGTGCTCAAAAAAGTGGATGTACTGACCATCAATGATGAAGAAGCCCGCCAACTTTCCGGCGAGCATTCCTTGGTGAAAGCAGCGCATGTAATCCATAAAATGGGCCCCAAATTTCTCATTATTAAAAAAGGTGAACACGGCGCATTGCTGTTTCACCGCGGGGAAATATTTTTTGCCCCGGCCCTGCCGCTGGCTGAAGTGATAGACCCAACCGGCGCAGGCGACACTTTCGCAGGCGGTTTTATCGGCTGGCTGGCAAAAACCGATGATATTTCGTTCAAAAACATGAAACGAGCCATTGTTTACGGCTCTGCCATGGCTTCATTTTGTGTCGAGAAATTCAGCATCGAGCGCCTGCGCGGCCTGACACCTGCCATGATTGAAAAGCGGGTGCAGCAATTTGCAGCGCTGGTGCATTTTTAAACTTTAAAACAACCACGCCATGTTTGGAGACCTCCTCGGCAATCTGCAAAAACAGCAGGAAGAGTTACAACAGAAACTGGCCGGCATCTTCGTAGAAGCAGAAGCCGGTGATGGCGCTGTCACGGTAAAAGCCGGCGCCGACCTGCACATCGAAAATATTCGCATCAACCCTACAAAAGTGGATGTGAGCGACCGCGAGCAACTGGAAGATTTGCTGGTAGTAGCACTCAACCGGGCACTAGAACTGGCCCGTCAGGAAGCCGCTACTGAAAGCAACAAATTGCTGGGCAACCTTTTGCCGGGTGGAATGGATCAGTTGTTTAAGTAAACAGTCGTCAGTCAACAGTCGTCAGTCCGTCAGTCAGGAGTTTTGTGTGTGAAGTCTTTTGAGCATTCATACTTAGACTGTGTGCGAGGCGTTTATGTTCCAAAATTCGATCGATCAGAATGCGTATAACTTTCCTCGTCCTCTTTTTAATAACCTGCATGAGCCTGCGGGCCCAAACGGTTTCCGACAAACTCGAAGCCTATTTTTCCTTTGATGACTGTAAAGCCATCGACGATAGCGGCAATGGTTCCAGTGGCGCCCTTATCGGTAATATCGGATGTGCTTGCGGATTGCGCGACTCCTGTATGCGTTTTGCCGATACCAGCGACGCCATCTTTCTGGTAGGACCATTCGCCGATGTTTTTTCCACCAGCGATTTTACTGTTAGTTTCTATATGCGCCCGCCAGATGGCCAGTTGACCGGAAATTCGCAGATTGTGATGGCCAAGCAGGAAAACTGTAATACGGACAAGGCTTTTTGGGTACGTTACCGCCCGAAAACGCGTATCATTTCTTCCGGCATCAGTGAAAATGATTCGCTGGTAACCATCGTACAAGGCAAACTCGACGATGCACCTTGCTGGCAGTACATCAGCCTGACGCGCAGCAACGCCACCTACACCTTATATATCAATGGCACAAAACGCGACCAGAAATCGGCGATTGCCCGTATCGACCTGGAATCCACAGCGGTCTTTAAAATAGGTGAACAGGTGTGCCCGCTGGATGAAGTGTACAAAGGCGACCTCGATGAACTGCGCTTCCACAGCAAGGCCCTCTCAGCAGAAGAAATCAACAAATACAACCTAAAGGCCGACCAGATTCTGAACAACGATACGCTGATTTACCTCGGCAACTCTTTCCAGTTGAATACTACGCAAAACTGCGCTTCGGCTTTCGACTGGGATCCCGCTACCGGCATTTCCGACCCTTCGCTTCCCAATCCTGTGGTAACGCCGGTGCTTCCCACTACCTACATCGTGTCCATCGTGCACGATAACAACTGCATTGCTTTCGACAGTATTTTTGTCGACGTAATCGACCCCGACACACTCGATTGCAATAAAATATTCATTCCAAATGCCTTTACACCCGGCGCTTCGCCCGGCCGCAACGATGCGTTCGGCGTAAGCAACAAATTTGCCATCGATGAATTTATTTCTTTCGAAATTTTCGATCGATGGGGAGGACGTGTTTTTGCAGCCGCAGATGTGACGGAAGACTGGGATGGAACTTTTGATGGAAAACCTGTAAACCCGGGTGTGTTCCTGTACCGCTTGCGATACAAATGTAAGGGCGTAGAAAAAGTGAAAGCAGGAAATCTGACGCTGCTTCGATGAAGTCGCCTCCATCCAAATAATATTTCCTAGATTCAGAAAATGAAGAAGCCCGGGTCGCGTTCGACCCGGGCTTTTTTACTAAACCGTTTCTATTGTATAAAGCAGTGTGTTAAATGCTAAACACATGCCAAAAATTGTTCTGTATGGTCGTTTTTTTGTCGGACACGTGACATATAAAAATAAAAAAGCCCTGTTAAATAATTGCTACTTAAACAGGGACAAAACAAAAAACAAACACTATGAACAAATATTAGTCTGATCCGTGGGCCTTTGGGGTAGCGAATACCAGCAGATTTATTGGCAACGCCGAATAATCGTTTTCAGTTTTGAAGTAAAAAAAATTCTGATGGGATATTTCAAGGGCGAAATTACGCTTATTCATTCATACTTCATATATATGTTAGGGTAAAATTCTTAAAAAAGTTTTGTGTTTCGACACTTAATTTTGCGCATTCATGCTTTCAACTTCACAAATCAGCGTGTTTAACAGCATAAAACAAATATGAAAGAACCCATATTGGTTACAGGTGGAACCGGATTTTTAGGCGCTTATGTCATCAGAATTTTACTTTCCAAAGGGTACAGCGTAAGGGCTTTGCGCAGAAAAAACAGTCCGATGGACTTGTTAGCCGGCCAGGAAGGGCAGGTAGAATGGGTTGAAGCCGACATAACAGACATTGTAGCCCTGGAAGATTCGATGCAAGGTGTAAAGCGTGTGATGCACTGTGCGGCTATGGTATCGTTTCATCCACGCGACGTACGCCGCATGATGCAGGTCAATGTGGAGGGCACTGCCAACCTCATCAACTTGTCGCTCGAGATGGGCGTCGAGCGCTTCATCCATGTTAGCAGTATTGCCGCTATCGGGCGTACCAAAGAACGCCCCCGACTCGATGAAACCTGCAAATGGGTGCAAAGCGGCGGCAACAGCCAATATGCTATCAGCAAATACCTGGGTGAGCAGGAAGCCTGGCGTGGTCACGCAGAAGGTTTGCCGGTGGCGATCGTCAACCCTGCTATCATACTTGGAAGTGGTTTCTGGGAGCAGGGTTCAGCCAAATTTTTTAAACAAATCAACGACGGGCTCAAGTTCTCGCCCGTTGGCCGCTCCGGTTTTGTCGATGTACGCGATGTAGCCCGTTTTATGACCCTGCTGCTCGAAAGTGACATTTCCGGTGAACGCTATATCCTGAATGCCGAAAACATTCTTTACCGCGACTTCTTCAAAATGGTGGCCCAATCCATCCACGCCAAAACGCCGCCTATCCCGGTCACACCGTTCCTGGCAGAAGTGGCCTGGCGAGTAGAATGGCTCAAGGAAAAACTGCTCGGCAAAGATCCGCTGGTTACAAAAGAAACCGCCCGAAGCAGTGTTTCCACATTTTATTACGACAATGCCAAGTCCTGCAGTGTTTTCGATTTTAAGTATCGCCCGCTCGAACAAACCATCCGGGAAACCGGCGCACAGTTTCTGCAAGCAAAAAAGAAAGGCCTGGAACCGCTGGTACTCGGTTTATAGTCCTGAGTCCACAGTCCTAAGTCCTAAGTCCTAAGTCCTAAGTCTGTAGAGTACACCTGTTTACGCTTGAGTCTGCTTCGAGGTACTGTCCAAGCGTAATCAGGTGTACTCTACAGACTCAGGACTTAGGACTGTGGACTCAGGACTATAAAGCATGAGCGCGGTCATACAAACACATGAGAGGACTCAATCCCAAAACCCTCAAAAAAAACCTCGTTTTCTTTTCCAGTTTCCAAAACCGACCTACTTTAACCGCCAGAAGCAGAATCATTCACCAAACAAAATTCTTGTTATGCACTCTGCCCGTTTACATTCCAGCCAGGGGTATAAGTCCTGAGTCCACAGTCCTGAGTCCACAGTCCGTAGAGTACACCTGATTACTCTGGAGTCTGTTTCGAATTAGGGTCCAAGAGTAATCAGGTGTACTCTACGGACTGTGGACTCAGGACTGACGACTCAGGACTTGTCTTCCTGGCCATTGTTCACCAAACCAAGTTCTTTCCTATGTCTGCCTACGACACCAGCAAAATCCGGAACATTGCCCTATGCGGGCATTCCGGCAGCGGCAAAACCACATTTGCCGAAACGATGCTTTTCGAAGCCAAGGCTATTACACGACGTGGAAGCGTCGGAGAAAGTAATACCCAAAGTGATTACACTGCTTTGGAACAGCAACGCGGACATTCCCTCTTCGCTTCCGTACTCCACTGCTCGTGGAAGGATACAAAAATCAACATAATAGATACTCCGGGGCTCGACGATTTTGCCGGGGAAGTAGTAACGGCATTGAAAGTAGCCGATACCGCCGTTATGTTGCTCAATGCACGCAGCGGAGTGGAGGTAGGAACAGAACTGTTATGGGAATACATTGAAAAATTTGAGACGCCTGCCATGTTCGTTGTCAACCAACTCGACCATGAAAAGGCTGATTTTGAAATGACCCTGGATCAGGCAAAAAAACGCTTCGGATCAAGGGTTTTGCCTTTCCAATTTCCGGTGAATCAGGGCACGGGTTTTAATGCCATCGTCGACGCCCTGCGTATGGTCATGTACGTATTCCCGGCAGGCGGCGGCAAGCCGGAGAAAAAAGCCATTCCGGCCGAACACCAGGCGCGCGCCGATGAAATGCACAATGCCCTGGTAGAAGCCGCAGCGGAAAACGACGACCAGTTGATGGAAAAATATTTCGCCGAAGGCAACCTCGACGAAGAAGAACTGGCCAAAGGACTCCGCATCGGTCTTGCACACCACCAGTATTTCCCCTTGTTCTGTGCTTCGGGTTTGAAAGACATGGGTAGCGGCCGCATCATGGGCTTTATCCATGACATTTGCCCAAGCCCGGCCGACCGGCCTGCTGCCTCGCTGGAAAACGGCGGTTCCAAGCCCTGCGATGCCAGTGCTCGCACCTGCGTTTTCATATTTAAAACCGTTAATGAACCCAAAGTCGGCAGCGTTTCCTATTTCAAGGTGTACTCCGGCGTACTGAAAGGAGGTGACGAACTGGTGAATGCAGACAATGGTACGGCCGAACGTTTTTCACAATTGTTCGAAAGTGAAGGCAAAAACCGAGACACTGTAAATGAACTGCGCGCAGGCGACATCGGCTGCACGGTCAAACTCAAGGGCTCGCATACCAATCAGACCCTCAATCCAAAAGGTACCGATACTAAAATAGAACGCATTCACTTCCCGGCGCCGCGTATCCGTATGGCCGTAGTGCCTCCGAGCAAAGCAGAAGTGGAAAAAATGGCCCACGCGCTTCACTCTATTCAGGAAGAAGATCCTACGCTGCTCGTCGAACAAAGTGTGGAACTGCGCCAGACCATCATTCAGGGGCAGGGAGAAATGCACCTCGACATCGTGCGGTATAAAGCCGAACAAAACTTCGGCGTTCATCTGGAATTCATTGAACCGCGTATTCCTTATCGTGAAACTATTACCAGGGAAGTAAACCAGGATTACCGACACAAAAAACAAACAGGTGGCGCCGGCCAGTTTGCCGAAGTACACATGCGTGTCGAGCCATACTTCGACGGCATGCCCGCCCCGCATGGCCTCAATGCCAAGAATATCGAAGTAGAAGACCTGAAATGGGGCGGCAAATTCTCCTTCGTATGGGCCATCGTGGGCGGCGTGATCGACAGCCGGTTCATTAATGCCATCAAAAAAGGGATCATGTCGAAACTGGAAGAAGGGCCGGGTACAGGTTCTTACTGCCGCGACATTCGGGTGAGTGTTTATGATGGTAAAATGCACGATGTGGATTCCAATGATATGGCATTCCAGATTGCCTCCACCATGGGGTTCAAGGAAGCATTTCTTAAGGCCGGGCCGCAAATTCTCGAACCTATTTACGACCTCGAAGTCATGTGCGATTCAGAAGTAATGGGCAACGTGATGGGCGACCTGCAAACCCGCCGGGCCATCATCATGGGCATGGATGCCGACGGACACTATCAGGTGATCCGGGCACGTGTTCCGCTGAAAGAATTACACAAATACTCTTCCACCCTGCGTTCGCTGACACAAGGCAAAGCCAAATTCTCTATGTCTTTTGCCGAATACAGCCCCGTTCCGAGTGATGTACAGGCAAAAATCACCGCTGAGTACGCGAAGGAGCAGGCTGCGCATGCGGAGCATTGAGTAAATAATCCTGATTTTCAATATCCTGTTTCCGATTCATTTCATGTGGTATCGGAAGCAGGATATTCATTTTTGGAAATGAACCGCAAAGTCTATGTCATTGTACGATTGGCTCACCCCTGCCGGCAACACCCGGCAGCAGCACGGAAAATTTACCGAACTGCGCTCGGAAATGATCCTGAAAACCGTAGAACGCCTGGAAGTCCGCATCGGCGAGCGCTTTCCGGATTCGGGGTTATTAAAGGTGTGTATGGAATTCCGCACCCTGGCCCATGACTCCAATACCCTGGCACAACGGCTCGGCCCGCCCATATGGCCGGTTCGGGTGTTTGCTTTTGCTGCGGCATTCCTGCTTGTAGGGCTTGTCATGTGGGCTTTGGGGCAGTTGGTGACACACTTTTCCCTGAATGCAGAAGGCATTTCTGATCTGGTGCAATCGGCAGAGTCGGCGATCAACGAACTGATTTTCCTGGGACTCGCCCTGTTTTTTCTGGTCGGACTCGAAACACGCCTGAAACGACACTCCGCTTTACGCGCCCTGCATAGGCTTCGCAGTATAGCGCACGTTGTGGATATGCACCAACTGACCAAAGACCCTGCCTATGTGCTGGGGCGGCTGGTGCAAACCAACGCCTCGCCTCATCGCACCCTTACCCGAAGTGAACTGACCCGCTACCTCGATTACTGCTCTGAAATGCTTGCATTGATTGCAAAAATTGCGGCTCTGTTTGCACAGAACATCGATGATCCCGTGGTACTGAATGCCGTCAACGACCTCGAACAATTGACACAGGGGCTTTCCGGAAAAATCTGGCAGAAAATCATGATCCTCGACCTGGCAGAACGCGACGACCGGCAACACTGAAATATGTTAAAAACTGGCAAATGCGCCATTTTGTCGTTGCGATAGCGTTACTTCGCCTCCGCTCCAGTTGTCAGCAGCATTTCAAATGCTGAACAATTGAAAGCAAATTTTTATGTGTTCATTTGATAAAAACAGCCATTAAATTGTAGTAATCAACACTTTTTTTGTTCAAAACGCTGCAAATTGTTGATTTTTGAGCAAAAAGTTTTGTTTACCCAGTATGCTTTGCTACTTTTGTGCGCTGCTCTCCTCTGTCTTTTCAAGGAGCAGTCAAGAGTCTCACAAACCATCGAGAATCACTTGGCGTACAAACACCGGTAATTTTTCTGACGAAAGCAATCTAAAACCTTTTTCTTCAGAATACAGAGCCCGTCGGCAAGATTTGCAATTTGAGAGGTATTGCAATACATGATTCGCTTGGTAAAGAATTAAAGTATGGGCAGGAAAGAAAAGTTTGTTTACAACATTCACACGCTTACCTACGAAAAAGTCGTCGTTCCCATTAAGACGCGCATTTGGCAAGCCTTCGGTTTTTTCTCCGTTGTTCTTGTAACTTCTTTTGCATTATTGGCTTTGCTGTATTCGCTGTTCCCATCTCCTCGTGAGAAAGAACTGATGCGCGAAATCGAGCAAATGGACTATAAATATGGCCAACTCAACGGCCAGGTCGATATGATGTCGAAAGTGCTGACCAATATTCAGCAGCGCGACGCCAATGTACACCGTGCCGTTTTCGGCATGGATCCTATCGACAATGACATCTGGATGGGTGGTGTCGGTGGCCATGAAGCCCACCCCGAACTGGCCGCCTTCAAATACGGCGCAGATGCCGTGGGTTCCACCCTAGAAAAAATTGATCTCCTTAGCCGTCAGTTGGCACTGCAAAGCAAATCGCTCGATACTATTCAGCAATTGGCCAACAACCAGCAACATATGCTGGCTTCTCTTCCAAGCGTAAAACCTGTACGGGAAGACAAACTGCAAAAAAGCATTGGTACACTTTCCGGTTTCGGATACCGCATTCACCCTGTATATAAAGTGAAAAAATTCCATGCAGGCCTCGATTTCCCGGCCCGCGTAGGAACTGCCATTCAGGCTACTGGCGATGGCGTGGTGGTTGAAGCCGGCTGGCACAATGGCTACGGCAACTGCGTTAAAATCAGCCATGGATATGGCTATGAAACGCTATATGGCCACATGAACAGAATGACCGTACACCCGGGTGAAAAAGTGAAGAAAGGTCACAAGATCGGCGAAGTGGGCGATACAGGTTTGTCGACCGCCCCGCACTTGCACTATGAAGTGCATTTCAAAGGCAATCCGATCAATCCGATCAATTTCTGCCTGGACAACCTGACGCCACAAGAATACCAGAACATGGTAAACAGTGCCAACGTTGCCAACCAGTCGCTCGATTAATTTTTGAATAATTCTACTGACAATACTACACACAAAATGGGCTAAAAGCCTTTCGTTTTCTTCGGAAACGATAAACAGCAGGAAAGAGGGTGCCATTCAGGCATCCTCTTTTTATTTGTAACGCATAACTCCGCACCGGTAAAATACCCGTACCTTTGCGGCGAATTTTAAAAAATATCCGAAATGGTTATCGAACCCAAGAAAGTGGTTTCTGTACACTATACTCTTACAGAAGGTACGGCCGACGGACAGTTGGTGGAATCTACCAACGGCGGTCAGCCTCTTGTTTTTATCTTTGGTATCGGCAGTATGATCCCCGATTTTGAAGAAAACCTCAAAGGAATGAAAGCGGGCGACCAATTCGCCTTTGGTATTCCTGCTGCACAGGCATACGGCGAATACGACGACACAGCACTCGTGGAAGTGCCCAAAAATATGTTCGAAATGGATGGTAAAATTCCAGACGGACTACTGGAAATCGGAAATATGCTTCCACTGACCGACCAGCAAGGGAATCACTTCCAGGGCATGGTAGCCTGGGTAGGCCTCGACAAGGTGAAAATCGATTTCAACCACCCGATGGCTGGCGTCGATCTGTATTTCACAGGCCATGTAGAAAACGTGCGCGACGCTGACCCGACCGAACTGGAACACGGCCACGTGCACGGGGATGGCGGACATCATCACTGAAAAAAGTCGACAGTCAACAGTCTTCAGTCAACAGTTCGTAGAATCCACGATTGTACACCCTACGGACTGTTGACTGAGGACTGTTGACTGAGGACTGTCGACTTTTTTAATAATTCGGGTTTTGTGCAATCAACTGCCCCGTCAGATCAATTTCGGTTTGCGGAATGGGCAGCAATTCATTTTTTCCGGCTACAAAATTGGTTTTACCAACTGCCTGCATTACCGATGCGGCACGGCCCCAGCGCAACAAATCAAACCAGCGGAGTTGCTCCATAGCCAGTTCAACGCGGCGCTCACGATAGATTCGTTCGCGCAATTGCGCCTGATCGGTAATAGTTACATTTGGTAACAGACCCGGCAGCGGAACAGGACTGGAATCACGTGCGCGTTTGCGTACCTGATTGAGGTAGGTAAGCGCCTCGGCTTGTTTGTTATTTTCATTGAGGGCTTCGGCAGCCAGCAACAAGATGTCGGCATAACGCAGGATGCGAATATTGCCCGGACCATTGTCCTGTAAGCCCGAGTGAGAAGGCACCCATGCTTTTTTGTTGTAGCGGGCATACAGAATCTGTGGGTTATCCTGCACCACGGTTCCATCGGGCAATACATCTCCTTCATTGATGATGGTCGCTTTCCGACGCGGGTCGAGCGTATTTTCATATGCCGCTACGAGGTTGTCGGAAGGGCGATTGAAACCCCAGCCCAGATTGGGCGTGCCACGCACCCCTTGTACCATATTATAAGGAGAAGCGCCCGGGCCGGCTACTGCAGCCGGGTAAGCGGCGGCCTGAATTTCAAATAGGGATTCCTGCCCGTTTTCATACGCCTGTGTAAAAATATTGGCATAATTGGGCACCAGGCTGTACTGGTTGGACTGAATGATTTCCATGCAGTAGCGCTCGGCATTTGCATAGTCTTTTTTCAGCATATACAGTTTGGCCAGCAGCCCTTTGGCAGCACCTTTGGTAGCCCTGCCCAGGTCTTTGGATGCATATCCGTTTTTTTCAGGCAATGCAGTAATAGCCGCCAGCAAGTCGGCTTCTATCTGGGCATATACCGATTCGACCGGCTGTCTTTGCTGCGCATAGTACTCATCTTCATTCAAAGGCTCTGTGATGAGCGGAAGAGCGCCAAACCATTGTACCAGCAGCATGTAACTGTGCGCCCGGAGGAAGCGGCACTCCCCTACCAGGCGATCGCGCAGGGACGCATCCATATCCACATTCGGGATATTCTGTATGGCGAGGTTGGCCCGGGCAATAGCACGGTAATGTCCTCTCCAGATGGCGCTGAAGAAACTATTGGACGGCCCCGCAACAAAATCGTCGATTTCCTGAATAGGTGGTTGGTCATTGGGCACCGAACCTTTGTCGGCATCGTCGCTGATAATATCCGAGCAGGCAAGCAGGGCCAGCGCAGCGCAGTCGAAAGATCGATACTGGTTGTACACGGCGTTGGTAGCCTGTATAGCCTGTTCTT
Organism: Bacteroidota bacterium; assembly: GCA_020160935.1. Taxonomy (GTDB): domain Bacteria; phylum Bacteroidota; class Bacteroidia; order Chitinophagales; family Saprospiraceae; genus M3007. The sequence continues at coordinate 259,529 of JAIUPL010000004.1, forward strand.
CATTTTGAAAAAAGGTATCGAAAGTGAGTTGGCCCAGCGGCTTCCGATCCAGAAATTCCTTTTTACAGCCATTGGCGAATACCAGCACGAGCAGCACTGGAAGGAATATTTTTTTATGTGCTAAAAAATTCGTTTTCATGTGAAAATGAACGTTTTAATTGAGTAAAATTTGAAAACAAGAGGGTCAGAAACTTACGTCTAAACCAAACAGAATAGTTTTGGCAAGCGGATAGGAGCCATTGTCGATACCCACTCTGTATACATTTTCACCGGCAAACTCAGGTGAATATCCGCTGTATGACTGCTTTGTCCACAAGTTGGTACCGCTGGCATAGAAACGGGCGCGCGACACACCGATGCTATTAGTCCAGTCGCGTGGAATGGTATATCCCAACACCAGGGTACGCAGTCGCAGCAACGAACCGTCTTTGACCCAGTAGTCGGACATGCGGTAGTTGTGCCCACCATCCGTAATACGCGGTTTATCGTTGCTTGTGCCTTCGCCCGTCCAGCGGCCATCGTAGAAGAATTTTTCCCAGTTGTAAGTGCCATAACGGGCCATGGCTTTCGCATTGAGCACTTTATTGCCGCTGACACCGAAGAAATCGGCTGCGAAATCAAACCCAAAGGCTTCGATACCGAACGAGAATCCGTAGTTGATCTTCGGAATCGGGCTGCCAAGAGAGATGCGGTCGTCGGCAGTAATTTTTCCATCGGGCACGCCGGTCAGATTACCCAGTGAATCGCGGCCATTGAGGTCGGCATAACGGAAATCTCCTACCTGCTCCCCGCCCAGTTTGGGCAGACTGGCCAGTTCTTCCGCATTTTGAAACACGCCAGCCACCTGATAGCCATAGAAAGCCCCGATATCCTGCCCCACTACCGTACGGGTAGCAAAATCACCTTGTGGCGTACTGCCTTCAAAAATTTCTTCCCGACCACGGCTGAGTGCCAGCACTTCATTGTCGACGGTAGAAAGAATGCCTGTGATATTATAGGTCACCTTGCCGCGTGTTTCTCGCCAGCCGAGGGTAAAGTCGAAACCGGTGTTGCGCACTTTGGCAGAGTTTACCACAGGGTTGCCGTCGGAACCAACATAATCCGGGATGGGCAATTCGGCCAAAATATCGGAGGTGATGCGGTTGTACCAGTCAATTTCGGCAGTCAGGCGGCCTTTCAGTACGCCAATTTCCAGACCGACATCCGTTTGTTGGGCATTTTCCCAGCGCACATCCGGATTGGAGAGGCGGATCAGCGTAGCGCCCTGATTGAGGGCTTCATCGGGCCCGAAAATACCGTACAAACCACCCTGAATAGCCCCGAGTGAAGCATACAATTGTGTTTTATCATTGCCTACAACACCCCAGGAAGCGCGTAGTTTCAAGCGATCGATCAGGTGCTGGTGTCTCAAGAATGACTCTTCACCAATGTTCCAGCCCAAGGCAACGGATGGGAAATAACCATAACGATTTTTTTCAGAGAAACGGGAAGAACCATCGACGCGCATGGAGGCCGTCAGCATGTACCGATCCATCAAAGTGTAGTTGGCACGTGCGAGATAACTCACCATGGCCCACTGGCTGGCTTCGCCGGAATTCATCTGGGTGGTATCGTTGCCGTAATTGAGGTACAGAAGTTCGTCCTGTCCCGAACCGAACTGCGCCCGGCTGGCGTTGAATGCTTCGTCGCCAAATTCCTGCGAGGTGTAGCCCGCCAGAACATTCAGTCGGTGATTTTCCCATTCCTGGTTGTACGTCAGGGTGTTTTCCCAGAGCCATGTACGGCGCTGTACGGAACCTATGTTCAGGCGATCTTCGGCATTTCGCTGGGAAATGGATACTTCGAATTTGGGTTCGTAGTATTTTGTACCGATATAAGCCTGATCGATACCGAAATTACTGCGGAAAGTAAAGTGCTTGAACAGCGTAATGTCGGTATAAACGGTTCCGACCAGCCTGTTGGTTTTGGAATAGTTGCGGTCCTTGTAATACAAATCGGCTGCCGGGTTGCCAATAGCCGTCCCAAAAAATGTGGGGTCGGAAAATGCGCCGGTAGAATCGCGTTCGGCAAAAATCGGCGGCATGCGCAGGGCGGATGCAATTACTCCGGGCGGGTTCTGGCTGTTGACATGTGTAAAGTTGAGGTTGTGTCCCAATTTGACAAAGGGGTTCACCTTGTATTCATTGTTGACACGGAACGCAAAACGGTCGTATTGCGATGTTTCCAGGATACCCGTCTGGTCGAAATAGTTGGCCGATACATTGTACAGGAATTTGTCGTTGCCGCCACTGGCGCTGAGTTGAACGTTGGCCATGGGCGCATCCCGGAAAATTACATCCTGCCAGTCGGTACCAACGCCCAGGGCCGACGGATTGGCAAATACATCGGGCAACGGAAGTTCGTTGTACAATTGTGCATACTCGGCAGCATTGGCCATGGGGATTTTTTTGGCCAGGGCCTGTGTGCCGTAATAGGTGCTCAACTGAATAATGCCTTTTTCTCCGGATTTACCGCGCTTGGTGGTAATGATGATAACACCGTTGGCGCCCCGATTGCCGTAAATGGCCGTTGCAGAGGCATCTTTCAGCACTTCTACGGACTCTACGTCTTGCGGGTTCACAAAGGAAATATCGTCGAGCAGCATACCATCTACTACAAACAATGGGTTGGCATTGTTCAGGGTTCCAGTACCACGTACCCGAATGACTGCACCGGCGCCGGGTTGGCCGCTGGCGGGCGTGACGTACACCCCTGCAATTTTACCCTGCAAGGCCTGCTCGACGGAAGAAGTAGGAATCCGCTCAATTTCTTTTGACTTCACCGTGCCTACTGCGCCCGTGAGGTCGCTTTTTCGCTGAATACCATAACCCACTACTACCAGCTCCTGCAAAGTGGTTAAATCTTCACCCATGGTCAGGTTGACAACCGAGCGGCCGCCAACCGGCACTTCCCGGGTAGCATAGCCGGTGTAGGAAAATACAAGTATTGCGTCGGCTTTGCTGACGGAAATCGTGTAGTTGCCCTCATAATCGGTTACAGCGCCTGCAGCGCCGCCTTTTTCACGAATGGTTACACCGATCAAGGGGGATTTGTCGAGGGTGTCGGAGACTTGCCCCTTGACGGTCACCTGGGCGCCTGCCCATTCTGCCAGCAACAGCACCGGCAGAAGCAGCCATAGTCTTTTGTATACAAGCATTTTTTTCATGGTAACTTACATTGAATGGTTTTGTATTGTCAGGAGAAAGATTAAATCGTGATTCGTAAAGTAGCAGGTACATTTATTTTTCCAGTCGTACCCGCACTGTTTTTACATCCTGCGAACTACCGCCCACCATCAAATCGTATTCGCCGGGTTCGGTCCCGAATGTCATATTTCGGCGGTAAAAACCCAGGTCTTCTGATTTCAGCGTGAACGTGAGCGTTTTGGACTCGCCGGGTTGCAGCATGACTTTCTGAAAACCTTTCAGTTCGCGCACGGGGCGTGTCACCGAGCCTACCAAATCGCGTACGTACAATTGTGCTACCTCTTCGCCGGCTACTTTTCCGCTATTGGTAACCGTTACCTGTACGGTCACAGGAGATTTGGCAAAGCGTTTGGAAGCATCATTGGCAGCGTAAGTCACAGTAGCAGTAGGCTGGCTATAGGAAAACGTGGTGTAACTCAGGCCAAAACCAAAAGGATACAGCGGCGCATTCACCTCGTCGATATAGCGGCTGGTCCATTTTGAATCCGGGTTATAGGGACGACCTGTATTTCTTTCATTGTAAAAAACAGGCACCTGCCCTACTGAACGCGGGAAACTCATGGGCAGTCGGCCCGCCGGGTTGTATGTCCCCGACAATACATCGGCGATGGCATTGCCGGCTTCGGTACCCAGCCACCAGGTTTCGAGGATGGCCGTGGCGTTTTGTGCAATTTGGGGAATGGCCAGTGGGCGGCCGTTCATCAGAACTACCACGACGGGCTTACCTGTTTTGCAGAGTTCCAGAATCAGTTCTTCCTGTACGCCAGGCAGTGTGATCTCGGTGCGGGAGGCGGCTTCCCCGCTCATCATAGCCTTTTCACCTACCACTGCCACTACCACGTCGGCATTGCGGGCGGCAGCCAGTGCTGCCTCGAAGCCGGATTTGTCGGTTCCTTCTATGTCGCAACCTTTTACCTGGGTTACGTTCCAGCCTTGCAGTCCGCCGGCTACGGTTATACAGTCGTCGGCATTGCCAGCGCCGTTCCAGTTGCCGATGAGTTCGCTTTTGTTGTCGGCCAGCGGCCCGATTAGGGCAATTTTCTGGTTGCGTTGTAGCGGCAGTGCATTTTTATCGTTTTTCAGCAGCACGATGGATTTGCGCGACACATCGCGGGCGGCCTTGCGGTGATCGGCGCTGAGCAGTGTGGCTTTCTGGCGCTCCTCGTTGCAGAACTTGTACGGGTCATCGAACAAGCCGAGTTCGAATTTCAGGCGCAGTACCCGGCGGGCTGCCTCATCGATCTGTTTTTGCAGCACTTTGCCCTGCTTCAGCGATTGTTTGAGAAAGCGCTGGTAAATAGAGCCCTGCATGTCCATGTCCACCCCTGCGTTGAGGGAAAGTTCGCCGGCCTCTTTTTCATCGGCAATCACACCGTGGTTCACCATTTCATTCATGCTGGTGTAGTCGGTTACGACAAAACCTTTGAAGCCCCATTCGTTGCGCAAAATATTGGTCAGCAGGTATTTATTGCCCGTAGCCGGCACGCCATCATACTCATTGAAAGAGGTCATCACAGTGGCTGCACCCGCTTGTACGGCAGCCTTGTACGGCGGAAGGTAGTATTCGCGGAAAAAACGTTCGCTCATGTCTACGGTATTGTAGTCGCGGCCGGCAGTAGCAGCCCCATAGGCAGCATAGTGTTTTACGCAAGCCAGTACGGCATCCGTATTGCCCAATTTTTTGCCTTGAAATCCATGTACACGCGCTTCTGCGATGCGGCATCCCAGCCAGGTGTCCTCACCAGCACCTTCCATGACACGACCCCAGCGCGGGTCGCGGGTAATGTCGACCATCGGAGCAAAAGTCCAGTTCAACCCTGCTGACGCGGCTTCTGCAGCAGCAATATGCGCCGACAGTTCGATGGCTTCCAGGTCCCAGCAGGCGGCTTCGCCCAGGGGAATGGGAAAAATGGTTTTATACCCGTGTATCACGTCGAAACCAAAGAGCAGGGGAATTTTCAGGCGCGTTTCTTCCACGGCTACCCGTTGTAGTTCACGCACGAATCCTACCGTGTGGCTGTTGAACAGGTTGCCACAGGCGCCACTGCGAATATCGTTCTTGTATCCTTCGCGGATGGTAGGCCCGGTACTGCCCCAGTCGGTGGTGTACAGGGTAAGTTGGCCTATTTTTTCATCGAGGGTCATTTTTGCCAGCAGCGCATTTACTTTGGCATCTATGCCTGGCGATGGTTTGTAGGGTTGGGCGTTCAGTGATCCCAAAAGAAACATCTGAAACAGCAGAAACAGGTATGTCAATTTTTTCATGGTCGGTATATTGAAATGGGAGGCTGCACCGTACGGTTCAGCCCCGAATGTTTATTTTTTGCGTTGTGCAAACAGCCATTCTAACACGGCCGGGTTGTAGTAGGTAATGTCCCAGATATTGTGCCCGAAGGTGGAGTATTCGGTGTACTTGATTGGGCTGCCCGCTTTTTTGAGCGCTTCCACGATTTGCCAGTCATATTTGGGATACACCGCATCGTCGAGGCGGCCGTGGAAGGCCCAGATAGGGATATTTTTTATTTTGTAGGCAAACGCGGGGTCGGCGCCACCGCACACAGGCAGGCCTGCGGCAAACAAGTCGGGACGGCGCATCATCAGATCATAGGTGCCAAATCCGCCCATACTCAAACCGGTGATGTAGATTCTTTTCCGATCGATGTTCGGGTTTTCCCGCAGCATTTTATCAATCAGTTCGATCACCATTTTACCACTGGGGCTGTAGGTGGAATCGTTGAACGCCACTTTCTCCCAGTCGCGGCTCACGCCACCCCACACTTCTTCGGGCGGGCATTGGGGCACGAGCAGGTAGCACGGATGGTTTTTGAGTGTATTTTTTTCGCAAAAGGCATGCACGCCGTTGCGCATCTGTTCGTTGTTGCCAGTGCCGCGTTCGCCGGAGCCATGGAGGAATATGACCAGCGGGTATTTTTGTCCCGCCGTTTTTTTGACGGGCTCCATCAACTGGTATAGCAGTTGTTGGCCCTCGGCGCCGTCATATGTCAGTCTTTTGAAAAAACTGTTGGGTTCTACAGGCACATCCTTATTGGGCCGGGCTTTTTGGCCGTCGGCAAATACGACGCCTTTCAGCGCATTGGCAGCCTCGGGGCTGTCGATCCAGCCGCCTTTGAAACCTGCGCGTTTTAGCCCCTGAACGATGTAGGGATTTTTTTTCAACAGGTTCCAGATCAGGCCCGTACGATAGTTTTCTATCATCAAAACAATGGGCCCCTGATCGATGCCGAGATAGTCGCGATCGACCCAAAATGGATATCCTTTTTGTGCATTGGGGGAGCGGCTCAGATCAGTGAAGGTTTCGTTGTATCCATCAAAAAAGCCGTACGGGCCCACCGGCCAGCGATTCCAAAGGTGCTCTGCGAGCGGCAATACGTATTCGGGTGCAAAAGGCATAGAGGCAAGCGCCGCCGTCGGGGCAATAGTGCCATCGTCTTCCTGATAATCGATGGCTACGCCGCGCGCATCGTAACCCGGGGCGAAAAAACGTTGGCCATTGTGTTCCATTTCTGCATCAGGACCGTCGCCGGCGGTTAGGCCCCATACATTTTCGCCATAGCCTTTGAATTTCAGCGGGTTATCAATGCAGTATTGCCGGTTGGCAAGGGTGGCACGACGACTGTTTTCGAAGTAGTCGATGCCCATTTTTTTCATATAGGGGTCTTGTATTCCTTTAAAATCGATCCAGCACTGGCTGTATTGGTGCCCGAACAAAGGACCAAAGTTGACCATATCCTGGCCTTTGAAGGTGGCGCGGAAATAGGGTTTGCACCACGATTCCCAAGCATTGGCTGGAATGGGGTGCGTAGGAGACCCCATTGCCATGACGACCAGCAACATGGCCTCGTTGTAACCGCGCCAGTCGGCAGGCAGAAACCCGCGTTCCGGGAACCAGCCCATGCTCAGACGATGGTGTTCGTTCATGTACCAGTCGAATTCAACCCGGCGGAATAAAAAATCGGCGTTTTCGCGGATGGCCTTTTCAACAGGTTCGTCGTGGTCGAAGTAACTCATGCAGGAGAGCACCCCGGCCATCAGCAGGCCGGTATCGATACTCGACAGTTCTACATTTTTGAAACGAAGGGCAGTTTGATTGTCGAGAAAGTGGTAAAACCAACCTTTATAGCCGGCTACTCCACTGGGTTGGGGGCCCTGGGGCAATTTTTTTAATACTTCAAGGGTTTTGAGCACTCGTTCGGCTGCCTGTGCGCGGGTGATCCAGCCGCGTTCGGCTCCTACCAGATAGGCAGAAAGTCCAAATCCGGTCGACGCTACGCTGGAAAAATCGACTCTGGGGTAGCGATCCGGAATCTGAAAATTGACAGGATTTGCCAATTCCCAGAAAAAAAGAAAGTTCCGCCGTTGCAGTTCGTCAAGAGAAAATGGTCCGTTCGGAGTATGAGATGTAGCAGGGGCAGACGGGTTTTGTTGTGACAGCAACCCGATAAAAGGCAGCATGCAGAGCCATATCAATAACAAATAACGCAGCATCAAAGGAGAGTGTGGGATGAAAAAAATCGATACAGATTCAGCAGTGCAGGCAATGAAGGGGCGAGTAAACGGCAGCCTCAAAAGGCAAGCAAATAGTGGCACGCCCCGAAAGGCGTGCCACATCACATGCAATTATTGTTTGATAAATTTCGCGTTGCCGATCAGCACACCTTTCTGGTTGTATCCAGCCAGCATGTATACGCCTGCAGGCAAAGATTCAACGTTGATGTTGGCGCGCAAATCGAGGTTCATGCTGTGGGTCAGCACTACCTGTCCAAATGCATTGCGTACTTCCAGGCGCTCGATGTCGCGGAAGTTTTCAACGCTCAGTACGGTACTCACAGGGTTCGGAGAAATCTTCATCGGTTCTACCGGCAGCGGGTGCCAGGTTCCCACGATACCACACTGACCGTCGCCGATCGAAATATCATCGAAGTAGGAAATCACATTCGATGTGCCGTTGCCCGGGCCTTTCCAGTCGAAGAAGATCGTAAAGCGATAGTATTTCGCGTTGTCAGGAGCCGTAGCAAAGTTGTGGAACGTGTTTTCCCACTGGTTGGTGACGGTATTGGCAAACGGAATTTCCGTAGCAGGCAGGCTGAGACCCGATTTGTCGTATTCTACTTTCAGTACGAAGGTATCCAGGTGGTCCATGTAAATTTTGGCGCGCATTTCCTTGATGCCTTTGAAATCAATAGGTGCGTCCAGGTCGGTGTAGAAACCCGTGAAGTTGCCACCGTCAGATGGTTTTACGAATTTACCAACTTTGGAAGACGTATTTACAGCATCCGGATCCGGGTTGTCTACCACCTCAAACGGCTGGTTGTAAGAGCCCTGGTCGAAGTAGTTGAATGCCGTGATCGTGGTAGCAGGCGTTTCGAAGTCGAGGATACAGCCGTTGTAACCCTGGCGTTTCCATTCGATTTCGTCTACGTAGTACGTGCCGCCACCTGCTTCGTTGGTTACATTGAAGAAAATTACCAACTGCGTACCGTTGCTGTAACTGGCAGGCGGGTTGCTGAAGTCGATCAGGAAAGTGGTCCATTTGTTGGCGCCATTGGCCGGAACGGTATCAAACACTTCATACTGGCCCTGACCGCCCTGCAATTTGAACAGGAATGGAACATTGCCTGCTGGCGACCAAACTTTTACCTGCAGTTGATTGAATACACTCAGATCAGGTGAACCGTTCAACTGGAAGCCGATGCCTGCATAAGCACCTGGCGGGTCGTTGTATTCACCTACTTTAATGGTCGGGTTGTCGTTGTTGATATGCGGGTTGTTCACTGCTTCGAGGTCGTCAGCGCCGTAGAATACGTTTACATAGTTGCGCTGGCACTCGAAGTTGTCTACAATATTCGTGTTGGGTTCTACATCCAGGCAAGGATCGGTGGTGGTGAGGCCCTGGCGCAGGTTGTCGATGCACCATGACTGGCCTACAGCAACGGTACCGGGATCGAACAGGATGCGAATTTCCTGGAAGTCGGTAGTAGCGTTAAAAGCAGAGAAGTCGAAGGAGAGGGTTTCCCATTCGCCGGGGGTCTGCACTTTGGCAGTGGCTTCCTGGCTGCCCGTCGTGGCGGAAATCAGTTGGAAGGTTACCTGCGTCTGACCTGCTACGGCGGCGGTTGGGCTGAGGACGTCGAGGTTGAACTGCGGGAAAAGGCTCAGGTCAAACGGATTTACGGAAAGAATTTGCAGGGTCGACAGGTTGGAAGCGCCTTTGGAGTAGCAACCAACTTTGGTGGAATTGTTCACACCGCCCGGATTCGGGTTGTCGGTCGGGCCAGTGAAATTACCATGCAATACGGTTTGCAGGTCGAGCGCCAGCCAGCCAAGGTTAAGTTCGGTGCCCTGGAAATCTTCTATCGGAGCCAGTTCGGTTGGCGCCGACAATTTGATGTTGTCGAAGTAGTACACATCACCCGCTTCGCCATTGGCGCCTGCGCCGAAGAACAGTACCAGGCGTTTGTCGCCCAGGCCTGCACGGCTGCTAAAATCAGCGGTGTAGGTAACCCAGGTATTGGCTTCCTCGATCGGAATCCACTGTTCCTTGTTACCATTCGGGCCTTCAATTTTCAGCAACATATTGCCGGTTTTCGGCGCCCACACCTGGACGCTGAACTGGTTGCGTACACTCAGGTCGATGGGATCTTCATAGTCGATTACCAGTGCGGCGTATTCAGTGCCGTCGCCGGCAGGGCGATTCCACTGACCTACTTTTTTGGAAGCATTGTCGCCATCCACATCGGGGTTGGATATAACTACCAGGCTGTCCCAGCCCACTCCGTAGATAGCATTGCGGGTGCAATCAAAATCATCGATCACATCCGGGTCCGGGTCAGTGTCGGGGCACTGATCGGGTACTGCATAGATATTGTCGATGTAGTAGGTAGCGGTGCTGCCCGTGACACCCGGAGAGAAGGCAATCAGGAATTTGGTGATCGTGGTAAAATCAGCGGAAGCAGAGAAATCTACGGTGTATTCCTGCCATTCATTGGCAACTGCTACGTTCAATACTTTTTCCTGAAATTCGCCCGAACCTTCAATTTTGAACAACACTTTGGTAGGTTCCGGCGCCCACAGGTGGAAACGGAACTGATTGAAGTTGGTCAAATCGATGGGCGCAGCCAGGGTGCCGAATGCGAAACTGTAATCAACACCCGGGTTGTTGGTAAACGAACCCACTGTAGCCGAACTGTTGATCTGGTTAGGATCAGGATTGGCAACCGTGCCGTTGTAGGTACCGTTGATGCTGATCCAGTTGATACCGGATGGCGTTTCGAAATCTTCGTAGTTCCGTTGCGCTTTTACTGCGCGAATATCGTCGAAGAAGAACGTGCTGCCATCGAAGACAAACGAGTTGAAGGAAAGTACGATACGGTTCAGTGTTGTGGCACTGGCGCCTCCCGACAAGTCGAAGGTGTATTCCACCCACTGGTTGGCAGCCGTGATGTCGACAAATTTTTCTGTAAATGAGCCGCCGCCTACTGTCTCCAGTTTGAACAGGATTTTACCTGTGGCCACCGGCGACCATACTTTCATTTTAAATTGGTTGAATTCTGAAATATCAACCGCATTGGGCAAATTAGCCAGGTTGAAACAGAAATCAAATGTGTTAACGTTGGTGTACGAACCAACTGTGGCAGAACCGTTGACAGCGTCAGGGCTTGGGTTCGGCACAGTACCGTTGTAGACACCGTTCAGGCCTGTCCAGGTGAGTCCGGAACCGCCTTCAAAGTCTTCATAAACGACCTGAGCGGATAAACCGAAGCAACTGAGGAGGGCCATCAAGGTAGCGAGGAATTGCTTTTTCATGCTTGCTCCATTAGAATGGTTAGTGAAAAAAATTGGTTGGTAATTGTTTGTTGTATCGGCTTCGGGGTGGCATGCAGATTAGGAATGTTATAAACTGGTTGTGTGATCGGTATCTGGGGTTTAATCTTTTTGAACTACTATTTTCAGGGTAACCGATTCGTTTTGTTCGTTGGACACCGAAAGCAGGTATATTCCCGGCGCCAGCCCTTCCAGAGGCAGGGAATCCTGCCAGGCACTACCGGAAACTTTTTTTCTGTCAAATACCGGTCGTATCCGTTGCCCATCGGCCGACCAAAGCCATGCGTTCAGGGTCTGTGGTCGGTTAAGCGCAATTTCAATAGAAAGATTGGTGCTCGTTCCCGCCGGATTCGGCCATGCCGCCACGTCAAATCCTTTGTTTTTCAAGTTGAGTTCATGCGTGGCCGTCGCATCCTCTACAAAACCAATAGCATCCAGTGCAGGCTGTATTTCCGGGTTTTGCATAAACAGATTCCACAACAGGCCCGTACGATAGTTTTCAATCATGCCCACAATCGGGCCCTGATCGATGGCCAGGTAGGATGAGGCATACCAGTTCTGGTCGAGGTTGAAGGCATCGTAAAATCCGTATAGCCCCCACAGTTTTTCGCCTTGTTCGCGGTAAAACCAGCGCATCGCTCTCAGGCTTTCTTCTGGTGTGTAGGGCATGGAAGCCAGAGCCGCCGTAGGCGCCACGGTGCCATTGTCGTTGGCTGCTACGATGTCGTGCGCTGCATAGCCGTTTTGCTGGTCGCAAGAAGTGAGCCCCCAGCAGTCGGCCGAGTAACCCTCATGATTTTCCGGATTGGCAATGGCGTAATTGTATTGTATGAGGGCGTGGTTGCGGTTGCGAACGAAATAGTTGCAGTAGGAATCTCGGATGCCACGAGGGTCAAAACCCAGGTAAGAGTAATGTGCAAAAAACATGGGGCCGCCGCCGAAAGGCCCGCAATAGATCGGATATCCGAAATGAACGGCCCCATTGGCGTAGTTGACTGAGGTCCAGCCCGTTTGATACAGGCTACCAGGCACCGGATGCGTAGGCGATGCTGCGGCCAGGATGTACACGATTTGCGCTTCAAAAAAGCCGCGCAATTGGAAATTCATTTGCCAGCCGTAGTTGGGCGACCAGTGCCAATACAGCACAGGGCTGTTGTTCCTCCTGAACCAGTCCCACTCCACATCTTCCCACAGGCCGGTAATGACGCTGCGCACCGCATCTTCCAGTGGCGTGTCCTGATTAAAATACTGTCGGGCGGCGAGCAGCCCCTGCATCAGGAAAGCCGTTTCCACGAGGTCGGCGCCATTGTCGTACTGACTAAAAGGTACCACATTGCCGGTGTTACCATTGATCCAGTGCGGGAATGCGCCGTGGTACGTATCTGCAAACTGGAGAAAAGATACGATTTGTACCATTCGGTTTACGGCTTCGTCGCGGGTAATCCAGCCGCGCTCTGCCGCCACTACAATAGACATGATGCCGAATCCCGAACCTCCGGTGGTCACAATATTAGGATCGCCGTTGTTGCGCTCTCGGGCCAAGCCTGCATTCGGGTGGGCATAATCCCAGAAATAGCGGAACGTAGCACGCTGCACCATATCGAGCATTTGTTCGTCGGACATGGTATAGGTAGTGGCGGTAGCGGGTTCTGAAAAATCGCTTTCCGTGCCATTGGTGGCTACAGTTTTTAGTTTGTACTGGAATGTAGTGCCGATTTGGGAGGCGCCGGTCCAGTCGAGCGCAGCGTTCAGGTTATCAACCTGTTTTAAAAACTGGAAATCGCCGCTGTCGCCTGTGCGCCTGAAAATTTTGTAGCCCAGGATGTTGGAGCCTGCTACTGGCTGCCACCTGAGTTCGACATGTCGTTCGTAGGCGGTAGCAGAAAACCCTGCAGGAGGGGATTGACCGTTGACAAGCGCGGCTGCCGAAACAACAAAAAAGATAAGTAGGCTGAATTTGTTCATGGTACGTTTCTTGCTTTGCCCCGATTGGACACATTGCTGAAACCGAAATACACGATTTCAGGGGCTGGCCCAACTGCCTTTTCATTTTTGGAAATAAATTCGGCAGCCGGCGTCAACTACAGCATGAAATTACGGGCAGATCAGCAGAAACATATAAAAAGGCACCTCACCACTACTACGCCACGCCTAATTTAGACAGAAACGGTTAAAAACGCATCATAAATTCGGTCAGGTTGGCATCTTCCGGCAAGCCTGTTTTTTTGCGAAGGCGATAGCGTTTGTTCTCCACCCCTCGAATGGAGATATTGAGGAGGGGTGCAATTTCCTTGGAAGAGAGGTTCATTTTGAGGTATGCGGCCAGGCGCAGGTCGCCGGGCGTAAGGTCGGGGTATTGTTCCATCAGGCGTTTGAAAAAATCGTCGTGTACCTGATTGAACGATGCTTCAAAAATTTCCCAGTCATGGTCGGCTTCCAGGTGTTCATCGATGCGGCGGATAATTTTTTCAATAGAACGAGGCTCGCTGCGCGATTCCATCAAATTGTCTTTCAGGCTTTGCAGCGCCTCGTTTTTTCGAATCAGGTTGAGCGCCGCATTCGACAGTTCTCGACTTTTGTTTTCTATTTCCAGCACCAGAATTTCGTGCTCTTTTTCCGCTTCGAGTCGAAGCATCTGTTGCTGAAGTCTCCGTCGGTTAAAAAACTCCATTGCCCAGAACCCCGCTACCGCAAGGAGGCAGTAGGCAACGGCCGCCCAGCCCGACAGGTACCAGGGCGGCGCCACTCGAAACGAAACAGTCGCCTCTCGTTCTCCCACATCTGTTCGTACCCGGAAAGTGTAATTTCCTGCTGGAAGGTTGGTAAACTCCTTTTCGGGGGTAGATTGCCAGGCCGACCACTGATTGGAAAATCCGTCCAGTTTCCAGGAAAATTTGGGAGCCCTTTCAAAAAACGGTGCGGCAAAACGGAACAAAAGGCTGTTTTTGCTCCAGTCGAACCGCAAGTCGCTCTTTTCATCCGGTATTACCCAGGCTGCATCAGGGGTTTCGATAAGTCGGATAATCGGTTGTGCCGACCTTTGATTGCCCTGATTTTTATTGGTTGACTGTTCGAGCAAGGCAAATCCGTCTTCCAGACAAAAAAGGTACACACCCGGGCGAAGTGTTACAATATTTTCGAAGCCGGGCACCAGTGAAAGCAACAGGTCGATCTGTTTTTTGCCAGACATCAGCCGGATATGATTGTTGGCAAGGATAAAGTAGTCGTTGCCTGCGCCGGGAAGCCATTTTTGAGGATATTCCGGTTTGGATAAGGGAAAAATCAGCACCTTATCGGCCACTACTTCTGCCCGGCAAGGCCCTGGGTCGGCATTGACAACGATGTGCCCTCCAATGCGAGCCAGCCCCAGTTTAAAATCGGATGGCAATCCGTCTTCCCGTGCGTAGGCGCGGTACTCCACTACTTTCGACCAGTCTGAACTCAGGCGAAGGCGGAAAAGCCCCCTGTGTGGATGAACGCCCCATAAATTACCTACAGAATCAAAAGCCGTTTTTTTAAGCGGCTCTGCAAACCCCGTAATACGCCGGGCAAACTGCCAGCGCCGGGCTGCATTTTTTTCAAACAGGATCAATCCAGTATAGGTGCTCTGAAGTAAAAGATCGGGATTGCCGGGTACCTGTTCGGTACACCAGCCACCTGTCACCTCGGAGATTTTATTTGCCTGTCCATTTTTATCAATCAAAAAAGTGCCCGTATTGTGCCCGCAGATGAGTTGGTCATCAAAAACCTGCAAATCCCACACCTGGCCCTGCGTACCTTCTACCAGTTGAAATTCGGAGTGTCCGTTCTGAAAAGCAGTTCTGACAAAAACGCCCTGGTTGGTGCCCAGGTAAAGGCGGTCAGACCATTGAACGGCGGTGTATACGGCGCCCAACCGGCCAGTCTGGTCGTTGAAAAAGGTAAGTGGCGATTGCAGCGCGACGAAGTCGATGCCTTTGTCGAGCCCAATCCACAGGTTACCATCAAAGTCTTCGAGCATCGACAGCACTGTGTTGTTCTGAAGGCCGTTGGCACGGTTGACCTGGCATTGTAACTTGCCTGAGGGCTCGAGGATATACGCGCCATTGAGAATGGTGCCAATGGCCCAGCCTCCATTTTTCAGGGAAATGGCTTTGTTGATCTGGTTTTTGCGCAAGGCTTCATTCAGTGGGTCGGCCCAGGCTTTGCATTGCCCTGCATTCCACTCGTAAATGCCATGATTGGTGGTGCCGATCCAGATGCTTCCGGCAGGGCCGGGCACTACAAACTGCACGATTTTATCCTGCAGCACAGCTGTGCCTTCGAGAAAACGGAAGGTATTGTCGGGCATTAATTCATAGACCCCCTGACCGATAACCGGCAACAGAATTTTCCCGTTGACGGCTGAAGCAAACATGATGGCCTCTGGCGGTTTGACGGCTGTCACTTTTTCATAGTCGTATTTGTACAGGATAGAAAAAGATTGAAACAGCACGCAATCAGGCAGTACCAGAATATGCCAGATTTCTTCCTTGTTGAATTGTTTTGAAAGCCCCTGATTGCTCAGCGATGTATATTCCATGCGACCGGAGGCATTGGTTTTCCAGAAACCGAATTCCGCAAAACCGCCGCAGAATATCTCTCCGTTTTTGCCGACAGCCACTGCCCGAACGGTTTGTTTTTCGGGCAGGAAAAATTTCTGCCAGCGTGCGCCATCAAATTCGAGCAGACTGCCGTTGTTGCCAGCGTACAGCCAGCCTTCCGGTGATTGTGCCAGCGACCAGTTCTGGTTTTGTGCGTTGTAATCGGATGGTGCGAAATTGCGCACATATGGCGCTTCCCTCCCAAACAATGGGAAGCAAACCTGCCAAAGAGCGATAATAATCAGTCCGGTACGCCACATTTGGCAAAGGAACACTGCTTTTTGCCAATTTCCTATGGTGAAAGAAGACGTAATACCGCATTTTTTAAGTTTTTGGCAAAAATGAACACTACACCTTTATACTTTTGCCTGCTTTAATATAATTCAGAAACGATGAGCAACCACGATCATCACCGGCTTTCAGCAGCAGGTGTATTCATTACCCTCGGTATCATTTTCGGTGATATTGGCACTTCGCCTTTGTATGTAATGAAGGCCGTTGTTGGTGAAGGGCAGATCATAGATCGTCTGGTGGTACTGGGAGGGGTTTCTCTGGTTTTCTGGACGCTTACCATTCAAACAACTCTTAAATACGTATGGCTCGTACTACGCGCCGACAACAAAGGAGAGGGCGGTATATTTTCTCTGTATTCACTGGTGAAACGTCGGCAACGCTGGCTTATGTTTCCAGCGTTGTTGGGAGGCGCTGCTGTACTGGCTGAGGGTATGATTACTCCACCCATTACCGTTTCTTCCGCTATTGAGGGCCTGGCAATCCGATACCCGGGCATTCCGACCATACCCATTACGGTAACGATCATTTGTTTGCTGTTTTTTATTCAGCGGTTTGGTACCGCAGCTGTTGGAAAGGGCTTTGGGCCGGTGATGTTCGTGTGGTTCACCATGCTGGGTGTGCTGGGCGTCAGCCAGGCGATATTTGAACCGGATGTTTTTCATGCCATCGACCCTCGCATGGGTTTTGCATTGCTTCGCAACAGCCCGAGCATGCTGGTAGTGCTGGGCGCCGTTTTTCTGTGTACCACCGGGGCGGAGGCGCTGTATGCCGACCTGGGGCATTGTGGGCGGGAAAATATCCGGGTGAGTTGGGTGTATGTGAAAATTAGCCTGCTGCTCAATTATTTCGGACAGGCGGCCTGGTTGTTGCACCACAGCGGAAAACCGCTGGATGAAAACCCGTTTTTCGGCATTATGCCCGACTGGTTTTTATGGCCAGGCATCATCATCGCTACTTTTGCTGCCATTATCGCCAGCCAGTCGATGATTTCCGGATCGTTTACGCTGGCCTCCGAAGCCATTCGGCTGGGGTTTCTGCCAAAAATGACGGTTCGTTTTCCAACCAACCTGAAAGGTCAGATCTATATTCCATCCGTCAACACATTTTTGTGGCTGGGCTGCGTGGCTGTAGTACTTTATTTCGAGCACAGTTCGAAAATGGAAGCGGCATACGGGCTTTCTGTGGTAGTGACTATGTTGTGCAGCACGATTTTGTTGTCTAACTGGATGGTGATTCATCGTTACAAATCGGCGTTGATCTGGCTGTTTCTGATTTTCTATATCATGTGGGAAGGCAGTTTTTTCGTTGCCAATACGCTGAAATTTTCAGAAGGTGGTTATGTCACGGTCATCATGGGGGCTTTGCTTTTCGGTATGATGCTGCTGTGGATTACAGCGCGACGTATCCGGATGCGTTACAATGACGAGGTAAAAATCAAAGATTACCTGGATCAACTGATTTCATTGAGCAACGACAATGATGTACCCAAATACGCTACCAACCTCGTATTTATGAGCGGGGCCAAAAACCCAAAAAAGGTAGAGGAAAAAGTGTTGTATTCTATTTTACAAACCCAGCCCAAACGCGCCGACGTGTACTGGTTTGTGCATATCGAAACAACCGACGAGCCGTATACCATGGAATATGAGGTGAATACCATCGTTCCGGATGATGTGTACAAGGTCAACTTCAGGCTGGGCTTTCGCGTACAACAACGTATGAATGTCTTTATGCATCGAGTGGTGCAGGAACTCGTTGAAAATGAAGAACTTACTATTTATTCGCGATACCATTCGTCTGTAAGCAAGTATCCAACCGGCGATTTTCGTTTTGTCATTATACAGGAGTTCCTGAGCAATGAAAACGAACTTCCGTGGAAAGATCAACTCATTTTGAGCATTTACCTGACTGTAAAAGGCTGGGTGTCGTCGCCGAAAAACTGGTTCGGACTGGATTCTGATTCCGTGGAGGAGGAGCAGGCGCCCCTGATACTGCAACCCGTGAAGGACGTAAAACTGCGCCGGGTGACCCGAAATAGCAACCGCAGCCTGTGAACTCATAGCGGCCAGACTTGTATCACTTCAGTCGATTTCCTAATTTTGCAGCGTATTTGACCGCAGGAGCGGTGTGTATTTATTACCCGTCTGCTGCGGAAAAATACCAGCCTCATTTTTCATTTTTTTAAACTTTTTTCAATGTACAAGGGAACCGTCAAGTTTTACAACGAGGCCAAAGGTTATGGGTTTATCGTTGAAGAGGGTACCGGACAGGAGATTTTTGTGCACGTTACCGGGTTGGTCGACAAAATCAGAAATGGCGATGATGTCGTTTTCGAAACCAAAAAAAGCAAAAAAGGAATGACCGCCGTAGGGGTTAAAGTTGCCTGATGGAGGCCTCAGATTTTAAAAGTAAAGGTGTAGTTGGCCCAGAAATTCCAGAGCATCACCACGCCTGTGGCAAATAACTTGGACGGGTAAAAACGAACGTTCTGACGTTCGGTAAGCCAGTAAATGATGCCATTGTTGAGCAAAAGTCCGATCAGGGCGATGATGACAAATTTCCCGAACTGCATGGCTACGTTGGGGTCGTGGCTGTGGAAGGTCCAGACCCGGTTCAGCAAATAATTGCTTACCACAGCACAGGCAAAACCCGTGCTGTTGGCAATGTATTTATTCAGGCCGGCGCGTTCTTTCAGCAACCAGGTGATACCAAAATCAACGACGACGCCCGAGGCGCCTACTACTCCGAATTTGAACAGTTTTACCAACAATTCCTGCATATTGCAATTTGCTGTTTTGCTTATTGCTTCCTGAGAAGCGAACGCAAAGGTATTTTTACTTTTCCAATTTCGGCCCGTCTACAAAATACATTGCAATCTCGCCTTTGTTTTTGGCTGCCAGGTGCCCTCTGTAGGTGCAGTGAAAATGGTCCTTGATGTGTTGATAGGTCGTTTCCGACACATTGATTCGTCCGATTTCGCCGCCTTGTTCGAGCCTTGCTGCTACATTGACTGTGTCGCCCCAGATGTCGTAAGCAAATTTGTGACTGCCCACCACACCAGCCACCACCGGCCCGGTGTGAATACCTATACGCATTTCAAAAAGTGTTTTTAGACTGACCGATTTGCGTTGCATCAGCATACGCAGTTCTTCCAGCATTTCCATAGCGGCACTTACGGTATCGAATGCATGTGTAGTGTTTTCGACTGGCAATCCTCCGGCGCACATATAGGAATCGCCAATGGTTTTTATTTTTTCCAGTCCGTGCCGTGAAATTATCTCGTCGAACAGCCTGAAACACTCATCCAGCACAGCAATAAGCGCTTCCGGCGACATGCTTTCGGCAATGGTGGTGAAACCTTTAAAATCGGTAAACATCACCGTAACCGATTCATACCGAACAGGTTGCACCTTGTTGTGCAATTTGAGTTCGAGTGCCGTCTGCTCTGGCAAAATGTTGGTTAGCAGGTTGTCGGCACGCTCGCGCTCCAGTTGGATGGCGCGGTTTTTAGCAGCCAGTTCACTGTTGGCACGTGCGCGGATGCGATTCCTGTTGTAGAGCAGGCCGGCAACAAGCAGCAACAATACCGCGCCACCGAGCAGGGCCCACTGACGGGTTTGGGCGGAGGCCAGTTCGGCGTCGCGCACCCGTATTTCGCGTTTTTGCTCCTCTATTTCCTCCTGTTTTTTCTGGTCGGCAAATACGGCTTCCTTGCGCACGAAGTCGGTGCCTATTTTTTCGTTCAGACGAACATATCGGAGGCTGTCGTATTGCACACGCCAATGGTACGCCTGCGCAAAATTGCCCATACGCGCATACACCTCTGCAAAATCCTTGTAGGCCCCCTGCACATATTTTTCATCGCCTGTTTCCAGCGCGATATTGTAGTATTTCTGAACGTATTCGAGGGCTGTCGATTGTCGGCCCGCACGATAATGCACGTCGCCGATGGTGTTGTACACTTCCATCAGTGCCTGCTTGTCATCAAGCGAAAGGCATATTTTTTCGGCCTGCTGGAGGTATCGCAGCGCACGGTCGTAGTTGCCGATGTGCTTGTACGCATCACCGATGTTGGTGTACACATTGGCCTGACCGGGCAGGTCGTCCAGGTCTTTCCAAAGTTGAAGTGCGCGCTGGTAATAAGTGAGTGCCACCCGCGAGGAGTCTACCTCATCGAGCGCATTGGCATAGTCTGTCAGCGCTTCGGCCAGGCGGGCAGGGTCGTCGAGGCGCTCGCGCATATGGAGTGCGCGGGTGTACCATTTGAGGGCGTCGGAATAGCGGTCCAGTTCGAGTTGCAAGTGACCGAGTTGGGTGTACACCTTGGCCATTCCGTCGCGGTCGTTGCGGGCTTCCAGTATCAGGCGAGCATCAAGCAGATGGCTTTGCGCTTCCGGATAAAGACCCATTTCCTGATATGCTGCGGCGAGGTTGAACTGCGCGCGGGCTATTTTGACGGTATCGCGTAATTGCTCCTGTATGCGAAGGTTTTCGCGGTGAAAGACGAGTGCTGTATCAAAATGCCCCGTCATTTCATTGATGACGCCCAGGTTGTTGAGCGAAGCCCCGAGGTCTTTCAGGTCGTTGAGTTGGCGGCGAATAGCGAGCGCTTTTTTGTAGTTTGCCTCTGCTTGCGCCAGATTGCCCCTGATTTCCTCTACTACCCCCAGTCCGTTCCATGCAGCGGCTTCTCCTTTTGCATAACCCAATGATTTTGCCAGCATAGCAGCCTGTTCAAAGAGCGCGGCAGATTCATCGGTATGGCGTTCGTTGATTTCCCAGGCCAGTTCGGTCAGTACATTTACACGCTGTGTATCCTGTTTTATGTTCTGCAATACCTGGCGCAAGGAATCGGCCCTACCAGTCTGCGCACACAGTGCCACCGGCAAAGCCAGCAGTCCTGTTAACAACAATACCCGTATGTCTACTCTTTTTTTCATGTGCGCCGGGGCAAAACTGTAAAAAATATAGCAAAGTGGGCCTACTTTTTCCACAGCACACGCTGTCTACGTTGGTCGTTATTCTACATTTGCTGCGCACAATAATTTTTTGATCTTAACCATTCCTCTCCGATGAAAATACAAAACGTTCTCTTTGCCTTGTTTTTAACCACCATGTTGGCTGGTACAGCTTGCAAACACACCCATTACACACCCTCCAACCTGCCGGAAGAAAGACTCCAATGGGGCACTGGCGGCGGTTTTGTAGGAAAGGAGTCGTTTTACATCCTGCTGGAAAACGGGCAGGTATTTCAGCACGAAGGTACCTGGGGCGACAGTATGGCCGAGATAGAAACGGTGAAGCGCAAAACGGCCAAGTCCTTGTTTACAACAGCCGAAAAAGCCGGCCTCCATACCCTCGACTTCAACCACCCGGCTAACATGTATTCGTTTATTTCACTATCGAAAGGCAAACGAATCGTTTGGGGCGATAAAAAATTCCCCGTAGCCGAACCAGTTGAACAATTGTACAAAGACCTCAACAAACTGGTCAACAAAGATAAAACCATGTAAGCAGTCGTGAGTCCACAGTCCTGAGTCCTAAGTCTGTAGAGTTGACCGCATTGCTTTTGGCATTATTCTATGTAAATGCCAAAAGCAATGCGGTCAACTCTACAGACTTAGGACTCAGGACTGTGGACTCACGACTTAAACGTTCATTTTTATGAAACATCACTTTCCGCTGCGCGCCCTGACCTTTGGGGCGGCCTGCTCATTGTTCCTTTTTTCCTGTGGGCAAAAACAGGAACCCGCCACCACAGCAAGCACCACAAACACCACTGAAAAAGTGGTGCTGGATACCTTTGCCGACCTTCAGATACTGCAATACGAACTGCCCGGTTGGGAAAAACTTGACCTGCGCCAGAAAACGTTCATTTATTACCTGTCAGAAGCCACTTTGGCCGGACGTGATATTATTTACGACCAGCACTGTAAGATGAATCTCACCGTGCGCAAATCGTTGGAGGCCATTTTCAATACCTACAAAGGCGATCGCACTTCGCCACAATGGAAGGCGTTTGAAACTTACGCCAAACGCGTATGGTTCAGCAACGGTATTCACCACCACTACAACGAAACCAAAATTCTGCCCGAATTCCCGCAGCCCTATTTCAGTTCGTTGGTACAACAATCGGACGCCAAGGCCTTCCCGCTTGCCCAGGGTGAAGACATGAATGCTTTCATGATGAAATTGCTGCCGGTGATGTTCGACCCCACGGTTTTCCCAAAACGCACCAGCAAGGATGCTTCGGGCGACATCATCAAAGGGTCTTCCGTGAATTTTTATGAAAACGTGACGGCCGATCAGGTCGACGCATTTTACAAGCCCATGAAAAAGGCTGCCGGCGCAAATGCCCCTTCATTTGGCCTGAACAGCAAACTGGTGAATGAAAACGGTACGCTCAAGGAGTACGTCTGGCGGGCCGGAGCAGGCAATATGTATGGCACGGCTATCGACAAAATTGTCGAAAACCTGCAAAAAGCACAGCCTTTTGCTGAAAACGAGCAACAGAAAAAAGCCATCGGCCTCCTGATCGAATATTTTCAGAGCGGCGACCTGAAAAAATTCGACGAGTACAACCTCGCCTGGATCAAAGACACGGAAAGCAAAATCGACTTCATCAACGGGTTTATCGAGGTGTACCACGACCCAAAAGGTTACAAAGCCGACTTTGAAGCCTTAGTGCAATACAACGACCCGGAAGCCACTGAAAAAATGGCAATTGTGAGCAAAAACGCCCAGTATTTTGAAGACAACAGCACGATTCCGGCTGCCTACAAAAAGGAAAGTGTGCAGGGCGTTTCCTACCGCGTGATCAATGTGGCTATGGAAGGCGGCGACTGTGCGCCCAGCACGCCCATCGGTATCAACCTGCCCAATGCCGACTGGATCCGGGAACTGGGTTCCAAATCCGTGAGCCTCAACAACATCGAGAATGCATATGGAAAGGCAGGTGGCTCGCTCGCTACCGCTGAATTTGCCAACGATGCCGAGGAAATTGAAAACGCCAAAAAATACGCCGAAGCCTGCGGCAAAATGCACACGGCTTTGCATGAGGTTATTGGCCATGCCAGTGGTAAATTGAAAAAAGGCGTTTCAGAGCCCAATATCACGCTCAAACACTACGCCAGCACGCTCGAAGAAGCGCGTGCCGACCTCGTGGCCCTGTATTTTATGCCCGACCCGAAACTCGTGGAATGGGGCCTCTTGCCCGATGCCAATGCTTTCATGGCTGAATACGACAATTACATCCGCAATGGCCTGCTCATGCAACTGCGGCGCCTGCAACCCGGCCACGACATCGAGGAAGATCACATGCGCAACCGCCAACTGGTAGCCGCCTGGGCTTTTGAAAAAGGCAAAGCCGAGAATGTCATCGTCAAAGAAATTCGCAACGGCAAAATTTACTACGACATCCGCGATTACGCCAAACTGCGCACGCTGTTCGGTCAGTTGCTGTCCGAAATTCAGCGCATCAAATCGGAAGGCGATTTCGCCGCTGCCAGCGACCTCGTTGAAACCTATGGCGTAAAAACCGATGCCGAAACCGGTAAACAGGTGAAAGCGCGCTACGCCAGCCTGCCCACCAAAGCGTATTCCGGGTTCGTTCAGCCCAAACTCGTCGCAGTGAAAGATGCCAACGGCAATATCACTGAAGTCAAAGTAGAACGCGAACTGGATTTTGTGCAGCAAATGCTGCGGTATGGGCGGGAGTATGGGTTTTTGCCAACAAATAATTGAAGTCCTGAGTCGACAGTCCTGAATCCTAAGTCCGTAGAGTTGAGCACATTGCTTTTGACATTGTTGTATGGAAATGCCAAAAGCAATGTGCTCAACTCTACGGACTTAGGACTCAGGACTGTCGACTCAGGACTTTACATTGCGTTAATACAGACTTAAACCAAACTTAACCCCTTCTTTTTCAGTGCAGGGATGCGCCCGGCCGACCTTTGCGGCGCAACATTTTCATAAAAAATATCCTGCAATGAAAAAGACTCTTCTACTCCTGGCCGCTCTGTTCGTCGCCATCACCGGCATTTTTGCCCAGGTGACTGTTTCCGGCGACATTACGACCAACACATCCTGGAGCAAAAACAATACCTACCTGTTGAGTGGTTTTGTATATGTGAAAAACGGCGCTACGCTGACGATTGAGGCCGGTACCACTATCAAAGGCGATAAAATTACAAAAGGCGCCCTGATCGTTACCCGTGGTTCCAAGATCATTGCCGAAGGCACGGCTGCAGAACCCATCGTATTCACCAGTAATGAAGCCTCTCCTACTTATGGCGACTGGGGTGGTGTGATCATTCTGGGTAATGGCACTACCAATAACTCCTTCCAGGGCACTGCAGGCTGTGGTGAAATCGAAGGTGGTGTAAACAACGCCAACGGAGATGGCCTCTATGGCGGCGGTTGCGGTGGTGGCACACCGAATGCTACCGACAATTCAGGTGTGCTGAAATATGTGCGCATCGAATATCCTGGCATTGCTTTTCAGCCCAACAACGAAATCAACGGCCTGACGCTCGGCGGTGTAGGCTCCGGTACAACCATCGACCATGTGCAGGTGTCTTATTCCGGCGACGACTCGTTTGAATGGTTTGGCGGTTCTGTCAACTGCAAACACCTGATCGCCTACCGTGGTCTGGACGACGATTTTGACGCGGATTTTGGATACAATGGTAACATTCAGTTTGCTTACGCCCAGCGCGACCCGGAAGTAGCCGACGTGAGCGGTTCCAATGGTTTCGAAGTAGATAACAATGCTACCGGAACGGCTGCAACGCCCAAAACACGTCCTACTTTCTCCAACGTAACCATTGCCGGACCAAGCGGCTCGGTGGCTGTCGATTACAAGCGTGCCAATCATCTGCGCCGAAACTCGGAATCTGGCGTATTCAACTCCGTATTTATTGGTTCCTACCCGGTTGGCCTGTTCATCGACGGTGACTCTTGCGCTCAAAATGCGATCAATGGCAAACTCGTTGTGAAAAATTCATTCTACCATGGCATGACAACTCCACTGTCTACCAACGGAACCGGTTTCGATATTGCTGCTTATGCTGCTGCCAATCAGGTGTCAACGGGTACCAATTCTGCCGATGCACAACTGGCTGATCCATTTAACCTGAACGTTCCCGATCCACGCCCGCTGGCCAACTCGCCTGTACTGGGCGCTGCGGTTTTCTCGGATGCCCGCCTGGGTGGAGGCTTTTTCACGCCGGTAAGTTATGCCGGCGCCTTTGGCCCTTCCGGCGACTGGACGGCTTCCTGGTCGCGTTTCGGCGACAACCTCCAGCAAGTAGGCCTGGCTCCGACACCTGAAGTGGTTGTTTCCAGTAATATTACTACCAACACCACCTGGACTGCCGATAAAGTGTACGTACTGCAAGGATTTATCTATGTAAAAAACTGTGCTACCCTGACCATCGAACCAGGTACAGTTATCAAAGGCGACAAAGGCACCAAAGGCGCGCTGATTGTTACGCGTTGCTCGAAAATCGAAGCAGAAGGCACTGCCGATTTGCCCATCGTCTTCACGACCAACGACCCGGAACCTACTTATGGCTCTTGGGGCGGCCTGATCCTTCTCGGCAACGGCACGACCAACACTTCTTACCAGGGCACTGCTGGCTGTGGTGAAATCGAAGGCGGTGTAAACAATGCTGCCGGCGACGGCCTCTATGGCGGCGCATGCGGCGGTGGCACTCCCAATGCAACCGACAATTCCGGTACGCTGAAATACGTTCGCATCGAATATCCAGGTATCGCATTCCAGCCCAATAATGAAATCAACGGCCTGACAATGGGCGCCGTGGGTTCGGGTACTACCATCGACCATGTACAGGTGTCTTACTCTGGCGACGACTCCTACGAATGGTTTGGCGGTTCGGTTAACTGCAAACACATCGTTGCCTACCGCGGCCTCGACGACGATTTCGACTGCGACTTTGGCTACAATGGCAATATTCAATATGCTTTCAGCGTGCGCGACCCGGAAATTGCTGACGTAAGCGGTTCCAATGGTTTTGAAATCGACAACAACGCAACAGGTACTGCTGCTACACCCAAAACACGTCCGACGTTCTCCAATGTGACAATTGTAGGCCCCACGGGTTCGGTTGCTTCCGACTACCGTCGTGCTGCACATATCCGCCGCAACTCCGAGCCGGCTATTTTCAATTCGATCCTCATGGGTAGTTACCCGGTTGGCATTTTGATCGATGGCGACTCTTGCGCAACACATGCCACTTCCGGTAAAATCGAAGTGAAAAATACCTTCGTTGCTGGCCCTACTACGCTGCTTTCGACAAACGCTACCAACGGTTTCAATGTAACAGACTGGTTCAATACGGCTGCTTTTGCCAACTCTGCGCTGGCGGCTGCCTCGTCTATGAACCTGCAGAATCCGTTCAATCTCGACGCTCCCAACGCATCTCCTACCTTCTCTTCTCCGGCCTTGGGCGCTGCTTCTTTCACTGCTGCACGCATCAACAACGCTTTCTTCGACCAGGTGTCGTACGCAGGCGCTTTCAGCGGCGATGAAGACTGGACACAAGGCTGGGCCAAGTTCCTCGAACTGAACATCGACGGTCTGACGGAAACAAAAAATGTTGAACAGTACATTCAGCAGGTAAAACTGTTCCCGACCATTGCCAACGACCAGGTAACGCTCCAACTGCAACTCACTGAAGCCGCCAACCTGAATGTATCGGTGTATGGCATGAACGGTCAGTATTTCGGTCAGCAAGTGGATGAAAAAGCCGCCGCAGGCGAGCAAACATTCACCCTGCAAACGATGCAACTGCCTTCGGGTTTCTACTTCGTGCGGATTCAGGCAGGTAATGCTGTGAAAACGGAAAAACTGATTGTTGTTCGTTGATTGTGCGTAGAGACAAGGCATGCCTTGTCTCTACTCTATGGCCATCTAAAAAAAGAGAGCCGATTTGGACGGATGTCCAAATCGGCTCTCTTTTTTTAGATGACCCATGCCACCATTTTGGTAATATTCTAATTATGCCCCGTGGCAGAGACAAGGCATGCCTTGTCTCTACTAATTATGCCCCGTGGCAGTTCTTGTACTTTTTGCCGCTACCGCAAGGGCAAGGCTCGTTGCGACCCACCACCTTGTCGGTTTTGACAATCGGCTGCACGCGTTGCACAGGTCCATTATGGCCGGCAGCAGCGGCAGCACGTTGGGCGGCCTGTTGCGATTCGGTCATTTCCTGGCCTGAGTTATTGGCCCGCAGACGGCTGGCCTGTGCACGGCGCTGGGCTTCTGCAGCGGCCTGTTGCTGTTGGGATCGTTGCATTTGCTGCTCGTCGGGCAAAGTGAGCGAACCTTTCAACAGGAAAGACGTCACATTGGAGTTGATGTGCCCGATCAGCCCTTCAAACAGGTTGTAAGCCTCCATTTTGTAAATAACCAGCGGGTCTTTCTGTTCGAAAGAGGCGCCTTGTACCGATTCTTTCAAATCGTCTACATTGCGCAAGTGTTCTTTCCAGGCATCATCGATGAGAGCCAGCGTGGCCACTTTTTCGATGTCGTGCATGATGGATTTGCCATTCGAGTGAATGGCCTCCTCCATATCGGCACTGATATTGAGGCCGAGGCTGCCATCGGTGAATGGTACCACAATGCGTTTGTATCGGTGCCCTTCACGACTGAACACGTCTTTGATAATAGGAAGCAAGCGCTCGCCTACCTGACGGGATTTGTGTTCGTACAGGTCAAATACCTGCTGCTGGAAGGTAGCCAATACAGTATTCACCGGCGCTGTTTTGAACCAGTTGGGGTCCATTTCCGGGTCGATACCGATGACACGAATTGCATCCAGGCGGAAGGATTCAAAATCGCCGCCATCGCGGTGTACATGCACCAGTTCGGAGGTAATTGCAGTGAATGCGTTGTTGATATCCACCGAGAGGCGGTCGCCAAAGAGCGCATTGCGGCGCTTTTTGTAAATGGCTTCCCGCTGAATGTTCATCACGTCGTCGTATTCGAGCAGGCGCTTGCGAATGCCAAAGTTGTTTTCCTCTACTTTTTTCTGGGCGCGTTCGATGCTATTGGTTACCATGGAATGCTGAATCACATCCCCATCCTTGTGGCCCATTTTATCCATCAGGCCGGCAATGCGGTCGCTTTGAAAAAGGCGCATCAACTGGTCTTCCAGCGAAACATAGAACTGCGACGAACCCGGGTCGCCCTGGCGGCCTGCACGACCGCGCAACTGCCGGTCGACACGGCGGCTTTCATGTCGCTCGGTACCGATAATGGCCAGACCACCGGCGTCTTTTACGCCCGGGCCGAGTTTGATGTCGGTACCACGACCGGCCATGTTGGTAGCGATGGTTACCTTGCCTGCCAAACCGGCTTCGGCCACAATTTCTGCCTCGCGCTGGTGTTGCTTGGCGTTCAGTACATTGTGTTCGATGCCGCGCATTTTCAACATACGGGACAGCAATTCCGAAATTTCTACGGAGGTCGTACCTACCAGAATCGGGCGGCCTGCATCGCGCAGTTTCACAATATCATCGATAACGGCGTTGTATTTTTCGCGGGCTGTTTTATACACCAGGTCTTCTTCGTCTTTGCGGACAATCGAGCGGTTGGTGGGCACCACTACTACGTCGAGTTTGTAGATGTCCCACAATTCCTTGGCTTCCGTTTCGGCCGTACCCGTCATACCTGCCAGTTTGTGGTACATGCGGAAATAGTTCTGCAGCGTAACCGTGGCGTAGGTTTGGGTAATTTCACCCACTTTTACATTTTCCTTGGCTTCCAGTGCCTGGTGCAGCCCGTCGGAATAGCGGCGACCTTCCATGACACGGCCTGTTTGCTCATCCACGATTTTTACCTCGCCGTCGATAACGATGTATTCGTTGTCTTTTTCAAACAGGGCGTAGGCTTTTAGCAACTGTTGAATAGCGTGTACACGGCGGCTTTTCACACCATAATCCTGTGAAAGGCGCTCTTTAGCCTCAATTTTCTGTTCGTGGCTCAGTTCATCATCCCGATCGATGAGCACCAGCGCCTCGCTGATGTCGGGCATCACGAAGAATTGCGGGTCGTTGCTGAAACGTGACAGAAATTCCACGCCTTTTTCGCTGAGTTCCACCTGGCGGTTTTTCTCATCGATGTAGAACAACAGTTCGCGGTCCACCTCCGGCATACGCTTGGCATTTTCCTGGAGGTACACATTTTCCGTTTTTTGCAGCAGCACCTTGATGCCTTCCTCACTGAGGTATTTGATCAATGGGCGCGACTTTGGCAGGGCGCGGTGTGCGCGCAAGAGCGACAGGCCGCCGCCGCCTTCTTCTGCGCCGGTGTTGCCGGCAGCAATCAGTTTGCGGGCTTCTGCCAGAAACTGAGATGCCAGTTTCGTTTGCTCTTCGAGCAGGCGTTTTACGGTCGGGTTGAGTTCTACGTATTCCTGGTCGTCGGCGCCACGCGTAACAGGGCCGGAGATGATCAGCGGCGTACGCGCGTCGTCGATCAACACGGAGTCCACCTCGTCGACGATGGCGTAGTGGTGTTTGCGTTGCACCAGTTCTTCCGGGCTGATAACCATGTTGTCGCGCAGGTAGTCGAAGCCAAATTCGGAGTTGGTACCGAAAGTAATATCGGCTTTATAGGCGTCGATGCGCTCTTTGGAATGCGGGCGGTATTTATCGATACAATCGACGCGCAGCATCAGAAACTCGTAAATAGGGCCTACCCACTCCGAGTCGCGTCGGGCCAGGTAGTCGTTCACGGTTACGATGTGTACGCCTTCGCCGGCCACGCCGTTGAGGTAGGCAGGCAGGGTTCCCACGAGGGTTTTACCCTCACCAGTAGCCATCTCTGCGATTTTACCATCGTGCAGCACCATACCACCGATCAACTGCACATCGTAGTGCACCATATTCCACACGATTTCGCCACCGGCAGCCAGCCAGCGGTTTTTCCAGATGGCTTTGTCGCCTTCGATGGTGACGTATGTTTTGCCGGGTTTGGAAGCCAGTTCGCGGTCGTGGTCGGTGGCGGTGGTTACGATCGTTTCATTTTGGGAGAAACGACGGCTGGTTTCTTTGACCAAGGCGAAGGCTTCCGGCTGAATGGACAAAAGAATGTCTTCCAGTGCCTTGTCGCGGTCTTTTACCAGTTCGTCCACCTCTTTGAAAAGGCGGTCTTTTTCGTTGAAATCTTCCGCAGCGATGGCCTGCTCCTTTACCGATACGATTTCAGCGTCGATGTCTGACAGGTATTCCTTGATGCGAGCGCGGAAATCGAGCGTTTTAGCGCGCAGTTCCTCATGAGACAGGCTTTGATACTGCTCGAAATATTGATTGATCTCGACGACGGTGGCCTGATATTGTTTCAGGTCGCGGTCTTGCTTGGTGCCGAGTATTTTTTTTAAAAATCCAAACACGATGTCGGGAATTATGGTGGTGAACGATGTGTAATTTGACTGGGCAAAGGGTAAAAATCAAATCTTCCCGCTTCGCACGGATCACTTCAGCATATGGGGGCTGCAAAGATACAACTTCGTGTCGGTGCAGACGGAAGGCTGCGACACATTTCATTCCATATGGGAAAAAGGCGGCTTTTTTGACAAAATGGCAGTAAACAGGTGTTGCTGCCGGAAATTGTGGCAGCATGACCTGAAACGAGGTGAGATTTAATGACTATAACTGTTTTTAATCTACAATGGTTTTTACGTTCGTGGCTAAAAAAAAATTCCAACCTTTACCTTCCGAAAAATCCAACTTGCCTATGCACCCGGTTGATACCCTGCAATTGCATTTCAACCCCGACCAAATGATCGTACTGAACATCGCCATGGCATTTCTCATGTTTGGCGTGGCGCTGGATGTACTGCCGAGCGATTTCCGAAAAGTAGTCGAGTTTCCCAAATCGGTAGCCGTGGGACTGCTGGCGCAGTACCTGATTTTCCCTTTGCTCACGCTGGCTATCATTTATGCTTTTCACCCTCCGGTGAGTGTGGCCATGGGCATGGTGCTGGTGAGTATGTGCCCTTCGGGAAATATGACGAATTTTCTCGTGCATTTTGCCCGGGCCAATGTGGCGCTGTCTGTCACGCTGAATGCCATTATCATTTTGTCGGCCACGGTGGTCACGCCGGCCGGCTTTTTATTCTGGTCGAAGTTTATTCCTGACTCTTCGGCGCTGCGCCAGTCTTTTGAAATTAAATTTGTGGATATGGCGCTGATTATTGTGGAATTGATTCTGGCGCCTTTGCTGCTGGGGATGTTTTTGAACCGGCGTTTTCCGGTTTTTATTGCGCGTATCCGGCCCTGGGTGCAGCGCATTTCCCTGCTAATATTTTTCACGATTTTGGTGCTGGCCTTGTTTGGCAACCGCGATAACCTGGGCAATTACCTGGGGTTTGTTTTTTTGCTGGTGCTGGTACACAACCTGGTCGCTCTTTCCAACGGATATTTTCTGGGCCGTCTTGCCCGCCTGCCCGAACTGGATTGTCGCACCCTGGCTTTCGAATCGGGTGTACACAACACTGCGCTTGGCCTGCTCCTGATTTTCCGCTTTTTCAACGGCCTCGGCGGCATGGCGCTTATTGCCGCCTGGTGGGGTATTTGGGATTTGGTGACGGGGCTGGGGCTGGCGGGGTATTTTAGAAAGAGGGTGAGAGATGTGAGAGGGTGAGAGATGTGAGAGGGTGAGAGATGTGAGAGAGTGAGAGGGTGAGAGATGTGA
>JAIUPL010000041.1 GCA_020160935.1 Bacteroidota bacterium
AGCGTTGCCTTTTCCCCCGACGGAAGCAGGCTTGCAACAGGGGCTTCCGACAATACGGCCAAAATCTGGGATCTGGCCACGGGAAAAGCATCGCTCACCCTCGAAGGCCATACTTCCTCCGTCTCAAGCGTTGCCTTTTCCCCCGACGGAAGCAGGCTTGCAACAGGGGCTTCCGACAATACGGCCAAAATCTGGGAAGTGACTTCAACAAGCAGCCTGGCAAAACTTGCTAAAACTGGTGTCACGTGGCGCACCCCCGACTCCACCACCCACCTCCTCCTCCTCGCCTCCCTCACACTCCCCCAACTCACCGCCTACAACCTCGAATCCCTCCTCGACCAGCACCCCGACAACGAAGAAAAACTCATCGCTTCCGGCGAAACCTGGCAAATCGCCGCCTTTGCCGATCTCTACGCTGAAAAGATCGCCAAAAGCCTGCCCCGCCGGGCCGATTACGAGCGGGCACAGCGGCTGTATGCGGCCTGCCTGCGCTCGGGGGTGGAGGAGGAATATTTCAAGGAGAAAGTGGAGGAACTGGAGCGGGTGTGGAAGGAGCGGGGGGAGTAGACCTCACCCCCCGGCCCCCTCTCCAACGGAGAGGGGGTGACTTAACCCTTGGCATTGTTGGGATATTTAGGGGAATAGAATGCTTAAGTGGACGCATTTTTTATATCATACACATGAAAAACTCGCGGTAGTTGCACTTTGTTTTCAATATATGTAGTTACAGCATGACTTTCCCGAAAGCACAATCCTACTTCTACTATACAGAAAATGCCAAGGGTAGGCCTCACCCCCTTGGGGGCCGGGAGTGAGGCCTACCCTCCTGCCAAAACCATCACCACATGCGCCAGCAAATGCGCCAAAAACGCGCTTTCCAGCCCTTTTTTCCAGTATAGCCAACCAAAAATGACACCGCCCACAGAATTTCCGATCAGGATATATGCCAGAAAAGCCGGCGAAGGGTTCGCCACACTTTGAAAAGCAATAGGGAAATGCCCCAGCGCAAAAACGATGGCCGCTACCACAATGCCCGTCCAGTACACCGCCGGGCGCAGGCCCTTGAAGGCTTTGGAAAACAGCCATACCACGAGGGTCATAAACCCGAAACGCATCATAATTTCCTCGGTCATGCCGCCGTAGAGGAATCGGGCAGCCAGGGTGGGCTGGAGTTTTTCGGATAATTCCGTGAATTCCGCCGGCAGCACGGGTTTGAACAACAGCCCGATCAGGCTCAGCAGCACGCCCGCCAGCACACCGCCCAGGGCGCCGTACAGCAGCAATCCTTTCCAGTCGGGCGGGGTTTGTGTCACGCCCGTCAGGCGTTCGAGCGCCGGGACGCTGAACTGCACTTTGTCATACAGCGAAACGCCTACCGCCACGGCAATCAGCAGCATGATGGTGGGATTGATCAGCAGCACTATTTTTATTTCTTCGGGCGAATACCGGGCTTTCAGAATGGCCTCTGCTTCGGGCGGCAAGGGAATGTCCATCGTCAGGATGGACGCCACGCCTGCCAGGCCGAGCAGAAAGAGGGCGAGGGCGAGGAATGCTTTTTGTTTGTTCATGAATGTTCGATTGGCGGGTGGCGGGTTGGCAACAAGGTAATTACATTTTTTGAACAGGATGGGAAAATGCCCCGACGCGAAAATACGACCGTCCACTCTACGCCTTGTGCCCTTTGTGAAACCTTTGTGCACCTTGTGGTAAAAATTTTTAACCACAAAGGACACCACGGTTTCACAAAGGACACAAGGCGTAGAGTGGACGGGTTTCAATGGAATATCTCAAAAAGTGGTTTCAAAAAATATCCGTTTAAATCCCCTTCAACCATTTTCCCATCTCGCTGTGCCGTACGTTTGTACCCACAACTCGTATGCTATGAAACCATTGTTCATCCTGTTGCTGCTTTGCACCGGCTTGCACGCCCAAAACACACCCGGCACCTTGCTATGGGAAGTGTCTCGACAGGGCAGCCCTTTCAAATCCTATCTTTTCGGCACTTTTCACGAAGTAGAACCTTCGTTTTTTGCCACACTACACAACGCGGTGGCCAAACTCAGCGCTGCCGAACAGGTATTTGTGGAAGAAAGCAGCGCACAGGCCTCGTCTTCGGCAGCGATGTTTTCCCAATTGGGCACCTGGAGCCGCCCGCAGTGGGACTCGCTGCTGACGCCCGGCCAGCAAGCCGTTTTTCAGGAATTCACAGGCAGGGCCGAACGCCCCGATTTTTACAAATTGCCACCGCTGGTGCTGAACCGAACCGTTTCAGGCATGTATTTTCTGGAATTTTGCCCGGTCGCCGCTCGCAGTTCCTATGAAATGCTGGATACCTACATCGAGCGACTGGCCCGCCACCAGCAAAAACCTGTGAGCAGCCTCGACCGCAAACAAAGTGATGTGCTCCAGCAAGCCGCGGCTACCCGCTCGGCTGCACAAGATTCGATGTATGCACGCTACTGCATCGATTGGATGCAAAAAATGCTGCAGGATGATACGAAAGACTGCGCCTTGCTCGACAAATACAAACGATTCGAGGTAGATTACCAACTGGATACCGACCTGTCGCAAACCCTGGACGGCGCTCCGTTGTTGATAGAACGCAACCGGCAGTGGATCGCCACGCTCGAAACAGCCATGACCAGCAAAAACTGTTTTGTGGCGGTAGGGCTGCGCCACCTGTTTTATAAACAAGGTTTGATAGAACAATTGCGCGCCCGAGGCTTCGAGGTGACACCCATCGCCGCAATATAAACCCCAGATAACAGATAACCAATAACTGATAACCACATGTCTTCCCGGCCCAAACTCTACGCAGCCCTTGCCGTGCTTGCTTTTTTCCTGCTCATTGCGCTGTATGCCAATGAATACCAGTATTTGTCGAATACCATCGGCGTACAAGGGCTGGTCGGCGGCTCGGTGCTGGTCGGGGTGATCGTGGCTGGCGCCGGCCTCTGGCTGGGTCAGCAGCGATTCACGCCCTGGAAGCGGCACCTGCCCGAAGTGCTCTTCATAGGGGTGTTCAGCCTGTTTTTTGCACCCTTGTTCGGCAGCCTGCTCAACCGCGCGTTCAGCCTGAAATCGTACGAATCCTTCGAGTTTGTATCCGAACAGCCCTACTTCGCTTCCGGCTATGGCGTTTTGAAAGATGAAAAACTGCAACCCACCGGCTACTACCTCCAGGTGCGTCAAAATGGCCAAATCCATCGTTTTAAATATAAAAAGCAGCCTTACTACCCCCTCACCAAACCTGGAGAAGTGATTATGCTGCCGGTCCGGCGGGGGATATTTGGGCCGAGGGTGGTTTTACTGGGGTGAGTCCTGAGTCGTAAGTCCTAAGTCCTGAGTCTGTAGAGTACACCTTGATACATCTGGCATCCAATCAGACTAACGCCAAACATCTCAAGGCGTACTCTACAGACTTAGGACTCAGGACTCACGACTCAGGACTTTTTTTACGAGACACTTGGAAAATTCCCCCACTTTCCATTACCTTTGCGTTCGCTTTTGGAAAAGGCATGTCCATTTGTGCCATTTTTCCATTGATTTTGAACGAGTTACAATAAAATTACAGTAAAATAACGGTATGCCTACCATTAATCAGCTTGTACGCAACAGCCGCGAAAAGGTGGAATACGCCAGCAAAAGCCGTGCGCTCAATTCTTGCCCGCAACGCCGTGGCGTTTGCACCCGTGTGTACACCACTACACCGAAGAAACCTAACTCCGCGCTGCGTAAAGTTGCCAAAGTGCGTCTGACGAACAGCATCGAGGTGATTGCATACATCCCCGGTGAAGGCCACAACCTGCAGGAGCACTCCATCGTACTCGTACGGGGCGGTCGTGTAAAAGACCTGCCCGGTGTACGTTACACCATCGTTCGGGGTGCACTCGATACTGCCGGTGTAAACAACCGCAAGAAAAGCCGTTCGAAATACGGTTCGAAGCGTCCGAAGAAATAAATCATTCTTAATGATGAATGATGAATGATGAATGATGAATCTACCAAGATTCCGTTCGTTGTTCCAGCATTCATCATTCATAGTTCATCATTCATCATTCAAAAGAAATGCGTAAGCACAAACCGAAACCTCGAGTATTGGCCGCCGATCCGCGTTATAACGACACGATGGTAACACGTTTCGTGAATAACCTGATGTGGGAGGGCAAGAAGAGCGTTGCTTATGGGATCTTCTACGATGCATTGGATATCGTAAAATCCCGCACCAACGAGGACGAGTTGCAAGTCTGGAAAAAAGCGTTGAACAACGTCATGCCACAAGTGGAGGTTCGCAGCCGCCGTATCGGGGGCGCCACGTTCCAGATTCCGACCGAACTCCCTGCCAACCGTAAAATCTCGATTGGCATGAAGTGGCTCATTAAATATGCACGCGCCCGCAGCGGCAAAGGTATGGCCGAAAAACTGGCCGCCGAAGTCATCGCTGCATCCAAAGGCGAAGGCAGCGCCGTTAAAAAACGCGAGGATACGCACAAAATGGCTGAGGCGAACCGCGCCTTTGCCCACTTCAGAGCGTAATTGCGCACAGGCGCCTGAGCACCCTACCGTCGGAACTTGCCCCTGCCATATTTACGTGGCAGGGCCAATTTCCGGCGGTATTGGTTTTTTAAGAGGGTTGGGATTTAAAAGAGCCATTTTATTTTCCCGAACTTTTAAAGTGCCATACGCCATTTTGCCAAAGTAATTTTTGACAGGAATACATTTCAACTTTTGGCAGTACCCGGCTTTTCAAATCTCCAGGCGCCAAAAGTCCGAGTCGCACTCATTTTATTTCATT
The DNA here is from genome assembly GCA_020160935.1 of Bacteroidota bacterium. GTDB lineage: Bacteria > Bacteroidota > Bacteroidia > Chitinophagales > Saprospiraceae > M3007. The sequence continues at coordinate 4,796 of JAIUPL010000041.1, forward strand.
CAACCACTCAATATTATAACAAGTCATGGCAAACGACCTCCGGTTCACCCGAAATATCGGTATTGCCGCTCACATCGACGCAGGTAAAACTACTACCACTGAGCGTATTCTCTACTACACCGGTGTAAACCACAAAATCGGCGAGGTACACGAAGGTGCCGCTACCATGGACTGGATGGAGCAGGAACAAGAGCGTGGTATCACGATCACTTCCGCTGCTACCAAATGCCAATGGAAAGTAGCCGACCAGGTGTATGATTTCAACATCATCGACACCCCTGGCCACGTTGACTTTACGGTAGAGGTAAACCGCTCGCTGCGCGTACTGGACGGACTGGTGTTCCTGTTCTCCGCTGTAGACGGTGTGGAGCCGCAATCGGAAACCAACTGGCGTCTGGCCGACAACTATAAAGTGCCGCGTATCGGTTTTGTAAACAAAATGGACCGTGCCGGTTCCGACTTCTTCATGGTTGTGAACGACATGAAAGCCAAACTGGGCGCCAACGCAGTTCCGCTGCAGGTGCCAATCGGTTCGGAGCACAACTTCAAAGGCGTGGTCGACCTCGTAAGCGGTAAAGCCATCGTTTGGAACGAATCCGACCAGGGTATGTCGTACACGGAAATTCCGATTCCCGACGACCTGAAAGATACGGTAAACGAATACCGCCAGAAACTGATCGAAGAAGTAGCCGGCTACGACGACACGCTGCTGGAAAAATTCTTCGACGATCCGGAAAGCATCACCATCGAGGAAATGCGTTCCGCTATCCGTGCTGCGGTCATCGACATGAAAATGACGCCCGTGATGTGCGGTTCCGCCTTTAAAAACAAAGGCGTACAGGCTTGCCTCGACGCAGTGTGCTACTTCCTGCCTTCGCCGCTGGATAAAGACAACATTAAAGGTACCGACCCGAAAACGGAAAACGAGATCACCCGCAAACCATCCGTGAGTGATCCGTTTACGGCCCTGGCATTCAAAATTGCTACCGACCCGTTTGTAGGCCGTCTGTGCTTCATCCGCGTGTACTCGGGCCAACTCGACGCCGGTTCCTACGTACTGAACACCCGCACGGGCGATAAAGAACGTATCAGCCGTCTGTACCAGATGCACGCCAACAAGCAAAACCCGATCGACAAGGTAGAAGCAGGCGACATCTGTGCAGCAGTAGGTTTCAAAGACATCCGTACGGGCGATACCCTGTGCGACGTGGCACACCCGATCATCCTCGAATCGATGGTATTCCCAGAGCCGGTAATCGGTCTGGCCGTGGAGCCAAAAACGCAGAAAGACCTGGATAAACTGGGTATGGCCCTCAACAAACTGGCTGAGGAAGACCCCACTTTCCGCGTTCGTTACGACGAAGACACCAACCAGACGGTTATCTCCGGTATGGGTGAGTTGCACCTCGAAATCATCGTCGACCGTCTGCGTCGCGAGTTCAAGGTAGAATGCAACCAGGGCGCTCCACAGGTAAACTACAAAGAGGCTCTGACCAAAACCACTTCACACCGCGAGCGTTTGAAAAAACAATCCGGTGGTTCGGGTCTGTTCGCCGATATGGAATTCGAACTCGGCCCTGCCGATGAGGAATTCCTGAACAGCGATGACTTCAAGAACGGCAAGAAAAAACTGCAGTTCGAATGGGCCATCGTGGGCGGTGCCATCGATAAAAACTACCAGAAGCCGATCGCCGATGGTTTCACGCAGATGATGAGCAATGGTATCCTCGCCGGTTACAACATCGACTCGATGAAAGTACGCGTGATCGACGGTGGTATGCACTCTGTGGACTCGAAACCAATCGCGTTCGAATTGTGCGCCAAAGAAGGTTTCCGCGCTGCTGCGCCGGCTACCAAACCGCAAATCATGGAGCCAATGATGAAACTGGAGGTAATCACTCCGGAAGAATACGTGGGTCCGGTGATTGGCGACCTGAACCGTCGTCGCGGCCTGCCGAAAGGCCAGGAAACGCGTATGGGCGGCGCTGTTGCTATCCAGGCGGAAGTTCCGCTGGCTGAAATGTTCGGTTACGTTACTTCGCTGCGTACCCTCACTTCCGGCCGCGCTTCTTCTACCATGGAATTCAGCCACTACGCTCCGGCGCCAGAAGGCGTTGCCAAAGCGGTGATTGAAAAAGCCAAAGGCGCGAAAGCATAAGATTGATTACAAGCGGTTGATTTTCAACCCGATGGAATATAGCGCGGGCCGCTCCGAAGTTTCGGGGCGGCCCGTTTTTTTTGTGTTTTATTTGGGCGAATCCGATTGAAAAACGATGGAGCCGATACATCCGCCATCACCCGTTTTGCAAGTGCTGGATTGTCTTTTACACTTTTCATGGATGGTTAATTCGCACGTTGTACAGGGATTAAATGCAGCCTGATCACACCTGTGCGTACATCCATCGCTATTTAAACTTAAAACAGGGCCATTGGGATCGAAATCAAGCGGGATAGCGATGGTACTGTTCAGGTCGTCTTTTTGACCTTTTGAATAAAGATAGAAAAAGGTACCGTCGTCTGATCTGCGCAAATCCGTAGAAAGAATCTGTGTTCCATCATCCAGTAACTTTTCTACTTGAACATTTAAATCATTGTAACTTTTAATATTAACCTGCTCTCCAGTTATTTTAAACTTTGAGAAAAAGACGTGTTCCGGGTTTTGCTTTTGATCAACATTGTCGTCCTGTCTGCATGCATTTATCAGATTGAACGTCAGTAACATGCACATAAGGCTTAGAGCCCACGAAATAGAAGATGATTTGAGTTTCATAATGAAGTGCTTTTGAACTGTTTATAAAAAATTCGTAAACCAAACCTATAAGAAACAAATGGTTGAAAAAAAAATTAACAAATTATTAACAAGTTTGATTTAGTCGTGGCATACGTTGAAGCGGTATACCCATCCTCTACTCATTCCACGCATTCCCCACTTCCGACACCGGCATACAACCCACATACACGCCTGGCAGCGGGTCATAACTCAATACATTTTTCCCGATTTCTTCTGAAGTGTAATAACCCAGCAAGGTCAGTTCCTTGATGCGGTGGAAAAACTCGCCGGCCGAAGGCGCCGAACCCAGCCGGATTCCCCACACGGAAGGCGGTTGTTTGGCAGCCTCGCGGTCGAGTTCGAGCAGCATTTCCTGTTGTTGCATGGCCGTGCAGCCTACGAATTTATGGCCATATCGCTTCGTGCAGTTTTGCTCAAATGCTGCCAGTTCTGCCAGAAAATGCTGCTGTTCTTCCGCCGAAAGCAGGTCTTTCAGCATTTTATCGATGAATTTGTCGATATGCAAATCCCTGGCGCCCGGCGTTTGGGTGCGGGGGAGTATCCGTTCAGTTATTTCACCGATGGTATGCGCTTGCTCGCGGTTGAGAAACACCGGTTTCCAGTGCGCGTATTTTTGTGTGGTGCAGCGCACAAACAATTCCGATACGGCCGATGCCGACACGGCGTAGCCCAGAAAGAGGGCTGTTGTTTTGAGTGCTTTTCTACGATTCATAAGAAAAAAGTTGAGTGGTTGAGTGGTGGAGGGGTTGAGAAGGTTGAGAAGGTTGAGGGGGTTGAGGGGGTTGAGAGGTTGAGGGGTTGAGGGGGTTGAGGGGTTGAGGGGTTGAGAGGTTGAGGGGGTTGAGAGGCCAAAAAGCAACCTTCAAGCAGGGCCAAGGGTAAAAATCTCAACTCCTCAACCCTCTCAACTCCTCAACCCCCTCAACCCTCTCAACCTACAGACGCTTGCTCTTCATCTCCTCCACTGCAAAATCGGCCGCGCGGGCCGTGAGTGCCATATAGGTGATGGAAGGATTGACGCAGGAGGAAGAAGTCATACAGGCGCCGTCGGTGACGAACACATTGGGTACCGCGTGCACCTGGTTGTGGGCGTTCAGCACCGATGTTTTGGGATCGCGGCCCATGCGGGCGGTCCCCATTTCGTGTACACCTACGCCGATACCACCCATGTGATCGAAGGTGGTGACGTTTTTGAAACCTGCTTTTTCGAGCATTTCCGCAGCGTCTTCTTTTATGTAGCGACGCATGTTCATTTCATTGGTTTTGAATTCGCAATCCATCGACAGCGTTGGCAGTCCTGCTTTGTCTTTCAGGTCGTGGTTGAGCGTCACCTTGTTTTCGTGGTAAGGCAGGCATTCGCCGAAACCGACGAGGGTCATGCCCCAGGCGCCGGGTTTGAACAGGTTGTCCTTGAAATCGCCGCCAATGCCTTCCGAGTTTACGCCCGTACTCCAGTTGCCCCTGCCGGCGCCGCCCTGGTAGCCATAGCCGCGCAGAAATTCCGGATGGCGCGTGCGTTCGTCGAGGTTTCGGAAACGCGGAATATAAATGCCATTGGGTCGGCGGCCTTTGTAATACTGATCCTGGAAGCCGTCATAACTACCCATGGCCCCGAGGCGGTAGTGGTGGTCCATGAGGTTGTGGCCGAGTTCGCCGCTGTCGTTGCCCATTCCATTGGGGAAACGCGCAGAAGTAGAGTTCAACAAAATGGCTGTAGAACCCAGTGTCGATGCATTCACAAAAATGACGCGGGCAAAAAACTCGGTGGTTTCGTGCGTAACCGTGTCAATGATGCGCACACCTGTTGCCTTGCCCGTTTTATCGTCGTACATAATGGAATGCACCGCCGAATCGGGGCGAAGGGTAAGATTTCCAGTAGCATCGGCAGCAGGAAGCGTCACGGCATTGCTGCTGAAATACGCGCCAAAGGGGCAGCCACGCGAGCATCGATTCCGGTACTGGCATTTACCGCGGCCATTGAGCGGTTCGGTCAGGTGCGCTACCCGGCCGATGGTGAGGTAACGGCCGGCAAATTCCTTTTCTATACGCGCCTTGACGTGTTTTTCTACACAATTCAACTCCATAGGTGGCAGAAAATGCCCGTCGGGCAGGTGCGAAAGCCCGAGTTTTTCGCCGCTGATACCCACGTATTTTTCAACATAAGAGTACCAAGGTTCGATGTCCTTGTAGCGGATAGGCCAGTCGACACCGATGCCTTCGCGGGCGTTGGCTTCAAAATCGAGGTCGCTCCAGCGGTAGCATTGTTTGCCCCAAAGCAGGGAACGGCCACCCACCTGATTGCCGCGAATCCAGTCGAAACGCTTTACCTCGGTGTACGGGTTATCTACATCGTTGTTGTAAAAATGTTTGTTGGTTTCATTGATGAATCCACTTCGCGTTTGCACGTAATATTGCCGTGTATCTTCATACGACAAGCGTTCGCGGTGTGCAAAATCCCAATGCTCATCGTTCATGGTGGGATAATCAGTCACATGGCGCACCATGCGGCCGCGTTCCAGCACCAGGGTTTTGAGGCCTTTTTCGCAGAGTTCCTTGGCGGCCCAGCCACCACTGATGCCGGAGCCGATGACAATGGCGTCGTAGGTGTGGTCGGCGTTGATTTGAGTAATGAAATTCATAAGGCGTTATTTCGAATACAAGTCTGGTGTTCGTCAAATATGTGGCAATGTCTGAATTATTCGGTATATAAATTTTAAGAGAGGTGGAAAATAAAAATTTTAGGGAGCAAAAGGGTGTCTCGGCATGGAGTTTCTTGTAAAACCGCAACTTTTTTCTTTTCAACCACGAAGTACAGGTGTATTCGAATTAAATCCCCCAATCTGGTTAAAGTTTTGTTAGACTTTCAACTTCACCTTGACTCTCCGCCCAAACGCCTGATATTTTTAGGGCATATTTTCAAAAACTACTGTTCACCATTTAACTTCACATGCCATGAAGCAATGCTCCATTCTGCTTTTCTTTTGCTTGTTTATTCCTGCCCTTCGTTCCCAAACTTTTCCGTACACACTCACTGTCGACCAGGCCGCATACGCGCCGCTTGAAAATGCAATAGCCCTTACAGACGGCGTGTGGGACGACCCTGATCTGCAAACGCCGGTTGGATTTAATTTCCAGATGTTCGGCCAAACCATCCCGAGCCTGTACTGGTACGGCGAACTGACGGCCAACCTCGTAGCGGGCGCTCCGACAGCTGGCGCCACGCCCTTCCTAGTTGCCTACGGCGCTGACCTGATAGACCGCGGGTACGAATCAGGCACCTCGATGTCGCCCATTCGGTACAAAACGGAAGGCGCGCCGGGCAGTCGCATTTTCAAAATGGAATGGGCCAACGCCGGATTTTATGAAGATGCAACCGGAGAGGCCTTTATCAATTTTCAGGTATGGCTGTATGAAGGCAGCAACAATGTGGAACTGCGTTTTGGCCCTACCCAAACCAATGGTCAACAGGTTTTCACCGATTTTAGCGGTCCGCTGATCGGGTTCATGGATCAGTTTTCGTTGCAAGACGGCACTTTCGATAATCTGTTCTACCTCACAGGGTCGCCTGAACATCCGATCATTCAAACAGTCGATCTCAACAATGCCGATACCTTGTTCAATACCCTGAGCGACACGCCGACAGATGGCACTGTTTATCGCTTCAGCACCGGCATCGTTGGCACGGAAAATCCGACCGCCGTAGCGCAACAGGCCCGTGTATTTCCTACGCTTGCCAAAGACGCCGTATCCATCGAACTGGCCGATGAACTGCTTGCCGACAACACCGAAGTTCGCTACCGCGTCGTCGATCAGTGGGGCAAAAACCTGCGCACAGGTCAGGTAACGGATGTGCTCACCCGTGTGGATATGTCCACATTACCAGCAGGCGCTTATTATGTCAATCTTTTTTCGCCGGATCAGGTGGTGGCGACTGTGAAGGTTTGGAAAGAGTGAGGTTTTGAGGGGTGAAATTTCAAGGGGCAAAAGGCAAGGGGCAAATTTCAAGGGGCAAGGGGCAAAAGGCAAAAGGCAAAATTTAAAAACTCAAAGGCTCCTTTGTCTAATTTTGGCTTCATTATCATTCCTGACCCTTGCCTTTTGCCCCTTGAAATTTGCCTCTTGCCCCTTGCCTTTTGAAATTTGCCCCTTGCCTCTTGCCTCTTGCCCCTTGCCCCTTGCCTTTTGAAATTTGCCCTTTGAAATTTGCTTTTTGAAATTTTTTTGAAAAATGAAAACACGCCTGCTCGCCCTCGCCTTTTGCATTGCCCTGAAACTACCCGCCCAGCCGGCCGAAATTTCCATCCAACTGGACGGATACAACGCTTTGGTTCACAAGAATTTTATCGAGATTGATCTGTCGGATGTGAATTTCCCCAAAAAAACACAATTGCAATTGCTTGAAAACGGAACGGTGATCGCCAACCCTGTGATTGACCAAAACAGGGAAATCATGGTCACATATGACGATCGGGAAATACCACTCCTCCTTGCTCCGGGCGATCACGTGAAGTTGCAAATCAATACGGACAGCCTGCTCGTCCGAAATACGACGGAGGCGAAAGTCACAGGCGCATTTCAGGTTTCCAATACATTGATTTTAAAACATTTACAAACAATGGAGGGTTGGTTTTTCGAGGCATCCAACGCATTTGCGGTCGATAAAACCATGCCTGAGGAGGACTATTTAGCGCTGCGTTGGGGCGAAATGCAGACACAATTGAGGCGGCTGGACACTTTGGTGCGCAAGGAGCAGATCAGCGACCCTATTTTTATGACCTGGGCTTCTTCATGGGTTCGATATGAGGCAGCGCATGACCTGTGTGTTTTCCCTTTTCTGGGCAAAAGAAACAACAAGGCCTCTGAAACGGATGCCTATTTTCATTTTGTCGGCACGATGGAACCTGCCAATGCTATGGTAGCCACATTTCGCTCCTTTACGGATTATGTTCGCGTACTTGCGGGTGATTTCCAGATTATTGGCGGTATTTCGGACAAATATGCCGAACAACGACAAACGCTGCGGGCATCCGGGCAATCCAGTTTCCCAATCATTTTTCAAATTGTTTCCCGCCTGCCACCCGGCGCCCAGCGGGAATCCGCCATGATTTATATATTTCAGAATACGCCCAAAATTCCGCCCGCCTATCAGGACAGCCTGGTGGGGTATGTGTCGGCTGCCCAACTGAACGAACTGAATCGCCCGACCATCGTCCAGTCTGCCACACTGCTGCAATTGCTGCAAGCATTTGGCTTGAATGAACAGGAAAAACAGGAATTGCAGCAACTCTACGCCGATACGCAGGGGAAAGTGGTGTACCACGATTTCTGGTTTTTCGGCTGCGCGCCCTGCATGGCAGAAATGCCATATTACAACCAACTCATGGATGCCGCCGGCGACAGCACGCAGTTTATTTTTCTGGCAGCCCACACCCAAAAAGATGACTTTCAACGTGTTATTCAAAAGTATCAATTGAAAGGCAGGCACCATTTGTTGTCGAAAAACCAACTGGCGTTTTATGAGCGCTATTTCAACATAAAAGGGTTTCCGCACCACCAGTTGCTGAACACCAAAGGTGTAGTGGTAGATCGAAGGATATCGCCTTTCTCCGGCGCCGACCTCGACCAGATATTGAAATTGCTGGAAACGGTACACACAGAAGAGCATTAGTCAGCCAGTTTTGTTTTTAAAATAATCACTTACTTTTTTATCAAGCCGCCCCGTATTCACTGCATTTCCATACGCGCATCCAAATATAATTGTGATATTTGTCGGCACGAAACAGGAAGCACTTCCCTGTCAGAAACGGCCATGTGATGCGCACAATCAGGTTTTTTGCCTTTTTTCTGGTACTTTTTCTTGCCTTTCAAGTATGGCAGGCCTGCCGCAGCGTCGGTGGCGAGGATGCCTTGCCCGCTACGGTAACGTACAATTTTCACGTCCGCCCGATCCTGTCCGACAAATGCTTCAAATGCCACGGGCCGGATCAAAAGCAATTGAAAGCGGGCCTGCGGCTCGACCAGCCTGAAAGCGCCTACGCTCCGTTAAAAGAAACGAAAGGCGCTTTCGCCATTGTGCCGGGCAAGCCAGAAGCCTCGGAAGTGATGAAACGCATCCGCTCTACCGACAGCACCTACAGGATGCCAACGCCCGATTCGCACCTGGGCGCATTGACAGATCAGGAAATCCGCATCATTGAAAAATGGATTGCACAGGGCGCCCGATATGAAAAGCATTGGGCTTTTGTAGCGCCCGTAAAAAGTGAATTGCCGAAAGCGAGCGACCCGGGCTGGGTAAAAAACGAGATCGATTATTTTACCCTGGAAAAAATGGCCGATAAAGGGCTGCAACACAACCCCGAAGCAGCCCCGGAGTACCTGCTCAAACGCATTTTCCTCGACCTCACCGGCCTGCTGCCCACCGAGGCCGACATGGATGCTTTTGCTGCAGATCATTCGCCCGAGGCCTATGAAAAAACCATCGACCGCTTGCTTGCCACACCCCAGTACGGCGAAAAAATGACCTTGCACTGGCTGGATGTGTCGCGGTATTCGGACAGTTACGGGTATCAGGACGATAACATTCGCTCTCAATGGCCCTACCGCGACTGGCTCATTCATGCCTTCAACAACAACCTGGCTTACGACCAGTTTCTGACCTGGCAACTGGCCGGCGATATGCTACCTCAGGCTGGCAAGGAACAAATTTTAGCCACGGCTTTCCTGCGCAACCACAAATACACCGAAGAAGGCGGCGTCATTCCGGAGGAATACCGCGTGGAATACATCGTCGACAAGGTAAAAACATACACCCGTGGCTTGCTGGCACTGACCGCCGAATGCGCGCAATGCCACGACCACAAGTACGACCCCATTTCCCAAAAGGACTACTATCAATTGTTCGGCTTTTTCAACACCTCCAAAGAGGAAGGTTTCGAAGGCTCGGTCACGGCTTCCAAACCCGCCAAAAAACCTGCGCTGGTGCTCTCGCGTGCTGAAATCGATAGCATTTACACCTTCATACACAAACGCGATACGGGCAGCGTGATGGTGTCGGTGATGCACGAACAGGATACGCCGCGTATCACCCGCGTCCTTCAGCGCGGCGCATACGACAAACCGGGCGATACCGTGCGTGCATCGGCGTTTGAGTCGATTCTTGCTTTCGATACGCTGGTGTACCCGCGCAACCGGCTCGGGCTGGCGCAGTGGACTGTCTCCAGGCAAAATCCGCTCACAGCACGTGTGTTTGTCAATCAGATGTGGCAAGAGTTTTTCGGAACCGGCCTCGTCAAAACCACCGGCGACTTCGGTATGCAAGGCAATTTGCCCACGCATCCGGCGCTGCTCGACTGGCTGGCCGTCGATTTTATGGAACACAACTGGGATATAAAACGCCTGGTAAAACAAATCCTGATGTCGGCTACTTACCGCCAGTCTGCCGAAATCACAGAACAGCACCTTGCGGTTGATCCCGACAATCGTTTCCTCGCACGCGCGCCGCGCATCCGCCTGAAAGCGGAATTTGTGCGCGATCTGGTGCTGGCCACCAGTGGACTGCTCACCCGCGACATTGGCGGGCCCAGCGTGAAACCCTACCAGCCAGCCGGTTTGTGGGAAAGCGCGACTTCCGGGCGGGGTGAATTGCGTATGTACGAGCCTGATACCGGCGCTGCGCTGTATCGGCGCGGCATCTACACCTTTATCAAACTGACCTCGCCACCGCCTTCCATGGCTATTTTCGACGCCAGTAACCGCGACCAATGCGAGGTAAAACGCCTGAATACCAATACACCCCTCCAGGCCTTTGTGATGATGAATGACCCAACGGTGCTCGAAGCCGCCCGTGTGCTGGCCCAGCGCCTGGTGGCACAACAACGTCCGGCAGAGGAAGCCATCGCCTGGGCTTTTCGTACCATCATTTGCCGCCAACCTACTTCCAAAGAGATAGACATCCTGAAAACCTATTATGCCGAACAACTGCAACTGTTCCACGATCGCAAATTAAACGCCTCGAAAACGCTGGCCGTGGGCGAATCACCGGTAAGAAAAGACCTCGACCCCGATCAATCAGCCGCCCTGATGAAAGTAGTGGAGGTGGTTTATAATATGGAAGAAGCGATTGTTAGAGGATGAGGGAGTGAGTAGTGAGTAGTGAATAGTGAGTAGTGAGTAGTGAGTAGTGAGAAAATAGCCACTCATTACCACCACGGAGGAGCCCTGAAAGGGCGTTTTCAATAGCATAGGGCAACGCCCTATGTGTTCGATGAGTACGACATTTTCGACGTGTCCGATATATAAAAACCAACACACCATGGAAAAAGAATTGCTGGAGCAGGGTTTAAACCTCAACCGCCGCAAATTTCTGTCGCAACTGAGCATCGGCCTGGGCAGCGTAGCCCTGGGCTCTTTGCTCGTGCCCGACCTTTTTTCCGAATACGGCGCAGAAGGGCTGCTGGCGGGTGTGCCGCATTTTGCGCCAAAAGCCAAACGGGTGATTTATCTGTTCCAGAACGGCGCGCCTTCGCAACTGGATTTGTTCGATTACAAACCAAAACTGCGTGAAATGCACGGCAAGGATTTGCCCGAATCGGTACGCAACGGACAGCGCCTGACGGGCATGACCTCCAACCAGAAATCCTTCCCGCTGGCAGGTTCGAAATTTGCCTTCCAACAATACGGACAAACAGGCGCCTGGGTCAGCGAACTCATGCCCTACACCTCCAAAGTGGTCGATGACCTGTGCTTTGTCCGCACCATGTACACCGAAGCCATCAACCACGATCCGGCCCTGACATTTTTCCAGACCGGCGCGCAAGTGGGCAACCGGCCCAGCATGGGCGCCTGGCTGAGTTATGGCCTGGGCAGCGAAAACAAAAACCTGCCGGCCTTCTGCGTCCTGCTTTCCAAAGGTAAAGGCAATAGCCAGGGCGTGTACTCCAAACTCTGGAGCAACGGCTTCCTCGATTCCATCCACCAGGGCGTACAATTCAGCAACAGCGAGCACCCGGTGCTGTACCTCCAAAACCCGGAAGCCATCGACCAGGCCGATCGCCGTCGCATGATCGACCGCGTGGCCAGCCTCAATGAAGAAGGTTTCAAAACCTTCGGCGACCCGGAAATCAAAACCAAAATTCAGCAGTACGAAATGGCGTACCGCATGCAAACAGCCATTCCCGAAGTGACCGACCTGAGCAAAGAGCCGGAAAGTATTGTGAAATTGTACGGCCCCGAATGCCTCATTCCCGGCACTTACGCCGCCAATTGCCTGCTGGCGCGCAAACTCTCCGAAAATGGCGTACGCTTCGTGCAACTTTATCACCAGGGCTGGGATGCGCACGACAACCTGCCCAGTCAAATTACCGGCCAGTGCAAGGACACCGATCAGGCATCGGCAGCGCTCATTACCGACCTGAAACAACGCGGATTGCTCGATGAAACACTTGTGATCTGGGGCGGCGAATTCGGCCGCACCAATTATTGCCAGGGCAACCTCACGGCCGACAACTATGGCCGCGACCACCACCCACGCTGCTTTACGATCTGGATGGCCGGCGGCGGCATCAAACCCGGCCTGTACGGTGAAACGGATGAATTTGGTTACAATATCCAGTCAGACCCGGTACATGTGCACGATTTTCATGCCACCGCCCTGCACCTGCTGGGCCTCGACCACGAAAAACTGGTGTACAAACACCTCGGCCGCCGCTACCGCCTCACCGATGTGAGCGGGAAAGTCGTGCCAGGAATTATTGCATAACGCAAAAATGCTATCATGCGCAGAAGAGATTTTTTGTTCAACACTTCGGTCGGCGTCGCAGGCGCCTTGTATATGCCAAAATTACTTCTTCAAAACGACACCATCCTGGGGCACAACCAGAAACGTTACCGCCTCAACGCCCGCTGGAGCCAGGCCGATGTGAGCAAATACCCCGTGAAAGACTGCCATGAAATGGTGCAGGATCAGAAAGGGCGCATCTTGCTGCTCACCAATGAAACGCAGAACAATGTACTCATTTATGACAAAAACGGCCAAATACTCGATGCCTGGGGTACAGAATACCCGGGGGCGCACGGATTTACCTTGTTCAATGAAAACGGAACGGATGTGCTGTTCATTTGCGACAACGCACGCCACCAGGTCATCAAAACCACCATCGACGGACGGGTACTGCTGACGCTGGATTACCCGAAAGAGACCGGGCAGTACACCAAACCGGAAGAATATGTGCCTACCGAAACGGCCATTGCTGCCAACGGCGACATTTATGTAGCCGACGGCTATGGCAAGGATTTTATCATTCAATACGATGCTTCAGGGCGTTACATCCGGCATTTTGGCGGGCGCGGCGAAGGCCCGCAGCACCTGCTCAACGCACATGGCGTGTGCATTGACGTGCGCGACCCCCAGCAGCCCTGCCTGCTGGTGTGCTCGCGCCAGCAAAATGCACTGAAACGTTTCGATTTTGAAGGCAACTACCTGAGTACCATCGAGTTGCCCGGGGCCTGGGTTTGCCGACCCGTCATCCATGGCGAATACCTGTACGCCGCCGTGCTGCAATCCAGCAGCCTGCTGTGGAAACAATCGGGTTTTGTCACCATCCTCGACAAACAAAACAGAGTGGTATCCAACCTGGCAGGTACAGAGCCGACGTACAGCGACGGCAAGTTGCAGGAAATGAGCCAGACGATGCCCGTGTTCGTGTACCCGCACGATGTATGCATCGATGATGAAGAAAACCTGTATGTTGCCCAGTGGAATTCGGGCAAAGCCTACCCGTACAAACTCGAACCCGTACCGTGAAAAAAGACCGTTGGCGCTCGTCGATGTATCATGTTTGTCTGGCCTGCAACTGCATGCTGGTGTTCCTGGCCTTGTTCGGCACTCACCTGGATATACCCGCATGGCTACAGGTAAGCGGGCGCATGCACCCATTGTTGCTGCATTTTCCGGTTGCCTGCATGGTGCTGGCGGCAGTTTGGGAAACAACGACCTACTCCCGAAACGAAGCATTTTTCAAATACACCGGCGACTGGCTCCTGCTCCTTACAGCCACCAGCGCCGGATTGTCGGCACTCACGGGACTGTTTCTATCTAATGAAGGGGGTTACAACGAAGACTCACTGCTGTGGCACCGCTGGAGCGGACTGCTGGTGTCGTGGCTGGCATTCGGCTGGTATGTGCTGCGCAAACAGGCGCGGGATTCCCGAATGCGTACCACAGTGGTGTCTGTCGCTGGATTTGTGTTGATCGTTCTGGCAGGCCACCTCGGCGCTACATTGACACATGGAGAAAATTACCTGTTGGCCCCGATTACCCTTGAAAAACAGCCCGTACAAGTAGCACTGGAAGACGCACTGGTATTTCAGGATGTGGTGCAGCCGGTTTTAAAGGAAAAATGTATGTCGTGCCACAATGCCCGAAAATCCAAAGGCGACCTGAATATGGAGTCGGAGGCCACGCTGCTGCAAGGTGGCAAAAACGGCGCCTTGTGGGACAGCAGCGCCGCCGGATATGGACATTTGCTGCGCCGCATCCACCTGCCCATAGCAGAAAAGGAACACATGCCGCCGCAAGGCAAACCGCAATTGTCGGAGGAAGAGGTTCGGATCTTGTATTTCTGGATAAAAAACGGGGCCAGTTTCACCCAAAAAGTGATCGATTTGCCCGAAAATGACACCCTGCGGATGTTGGCCACGGCACGTCTGCAAGCCGCTGTCGTGGAGCAATTTGATTTTCCGGCAGCCGATGAAAGTACCATTCGACAACTGAACAACGATTTCCGAACGGTTTATCCGCTGGCAACCAACTCGCCGGCACTGACCGTCGATTTTTTCGGAAAATCGGCCTTCAACATCCAGTCCCTGCACGAATTGGACAAGGTAAAAACGCAGATTGTACACCTCAATCTCAACAAAATGCCGGTGCAGGATGCCGATTTGAGCATTATAGGCCGATTTTCAAACCTGCGAAAACTCAACCTGGCAGGTAGTGCTATCACAGGCGCTACACTGGGCGAATTGAAGAACCTCCACGAATTGCGCCAACTGACCCTGTCGGGAACACCCGTCAAAGCCGACCAACTCGATGTGCTGCGAGACCTGCCCAAACTCTCGGTCGTGCACCTCTGGAACACCGGCGTTACCGAAGCCGACCTGGCCGATTTGCGGCAGCGTATGCCGCAGGTTCGTTTTGAATCGGGTTTTTCGGGCGAAGGCGTGGTGGCCCAACTCAATGCCCCTATCATCGAAAGTCCGACCGATGTGTTTTATGACAGCGCCCGGGTAGTACTGAAAAACTTCATTCCCGGCGCTGTGGTGCGCTACACCCTCGACGGCAGCATACCTGACAGTTTGAATTCGCCGGTTTTCAAGGGCGATACCATTGTGATCCACAAAAATTGTGTACTGAATTCCAAAACCTTTTTACCCGGCTGGACGAGTAGCGTGCTTGCAACGCGCACGTTTTTCAAGGTAGGTATTACACCCGATTCGGTGGCGCTGATTACACAACCCGACCCGCAATACAGGGCGCTGGGCGCAGAAACGCTCATCAACCACAAAATCGGCGATACCGACTACAAAACCAATAAATGGATCGGTTACCGGGAAACGCCGCTGGTGTGCATGCTCTTTTTCAAGCGCCCTACCCTGCTGTCGTCGGCTTATATCAGTGCCCTGGCTCATATTGGAAATTATGTGATGCCTCCCGCCGAGATTCAGATTTGGGGCGGCGACGCACCCAATCATCTTGTTTTGTTGCACAAAATGCGGCCCGAACAGCCTACCAAACTCGCCAAATACCGCGTGGGTTATGAATGCGCTTTCACACCACGCGCCCTGAAAGTGATGAAAATTATCCTGAAACCCGTGGCGAAACTACCAGCCTGGCACCCGCAAAAAGGAGAAAAAGGTTGGGTGTTTATGGATGAGGTGTTTTTGAATTGATCAAAAAAACGGACTTCCAGCACAGGTTTTTACATTTGCCATCGGCACTTCACAGGTGATCAGACATACCGGCATTCTTCTTTTTTACAAACATTTTATCATGCAAAACATTTCCAAATTTTCCTGGCTTCTCCCTGCCCTTCTTCTTTTCAGCGCATGCAGCCACCGCTATGGCGGCCTTACGCTCTATACCGTGCGAGAAGACATGAAAAAGCAACCGAAAGAAGTCATCCAGAAAATATCCGACCTTGGATACAAATACATAGAGGCTGCAGGCTATGACAACGGCAAGTTTCACGGCATGGCCCCGACGGAATTTAAAAATTACCTGCATGAAAAAGGTTTGACCCCCATTAGCACCCACATGCCAACGGTGACGCTGGACAACGCCGATCAATTGATCGCCGACGTCAAAGCAGCCGGGTTCAAGTACTTCGTGATACCCGTGCCACCCATGGGCCATTTCAAATATGATGCCGCCGCAAAAACCATTAGCATGAGCGAAGAGGTGGAGACCATTACCGACATCTTGAATAAAATTGGCAAAAAATGCAAGGATGCAGGGCTGGAAATGCTTTACCACAACCACGATTTCGAATTCAAAAAGAACAGCAAAGGCGTGGTGCCGATGGATTATTTTCTGACGCACGTTGACCCCCAATATGTCAATTTCCAAATGGACCTGTACTGGGTAACCAAAGCAGGCGTCGATCCGGTGGCGTATTTTGAAAAATATCCGGGCCGCTTCATCATCTGGCACGTGAAGGATATGGACAAACAGGGCCGATTTGCGCCGGTGGGTGAAGGCACCATCGATTTTGCCCGAATCCTGGCGAAAAAAGAACTATCGGGCATGAAATACTACATCGTCGAGCAGGACATGACCTTCGATGGCATGCAAGCGATGCAGGCTGTGGAGATCAGCCACAAGGGATTGAAGAAGTTTGGGTTTAAATGATCTGAGTGGCTTAAAATCATGTGGCTATCCGCATATGGTACCTATTTGGGCTTATGCTGATGGTCAGGGATTCTACAAAAAAAAGCCAGTCGTTGTTCGGTGGTAGTATGGGCTTTAGCCCATACTACCACCGAACAACGATTGGCTTTTGGAACCCTCTCAGACACATATCTTAAAAAAACACGTATGCGCTTCCTGAAAAACTTATTTGCAAACAATCACCCGATACGCACCTATTCCGATTTCTGGAACTGGTTTAAAAAACAGGAGCGCACGTTTTTTCGCACTGTCCGCCGGGGCGTCCATATTGAAAAAGCGTTTCTGGATCAGGTATCGCCTAAACTTGCAGAACTGCATGAGGGTATCGGGCTGCTGACCGGTATGTACGATGACCAGACGGCCGAACTCATTTTTACTATCGAGGGACTTGTCCGAAATGTATTTTGGGTGGAAGACCTGGTACAACACGCCCCTGCTATAGAAGGCTGGAAGTTTACGGCACTTACGCCTCCTGTCGATATCCAAAACTGCAATATCGACATGCATGGCAGGAGTTTCAATGGCGCCAATCTGTTTTTCTATGCAAATGACCTGCCCGAATACCCCGATGAGATAGACCTGGCTGTTGTGTACAGCGGGTACGAAGAAAAAGACGCCGATCAAATCATTCACGGCTGTCACATCTTTCTGGATAATTTCCTGGGGGAACTTGATTTTGCCACAAAGATCGACAACATAGACGTGATGGGGCCACAAGATGCGACCAGGGAATTGATTCCGATCAGCAAGTTAAAGGCTTATCTGAACTGGCGCGAAAAAGAGTTTCTGGAGAAATATGACACCTTCCAGGCGCCTGAAAATCAAACATTTACACTTTTTACTGCAAAAGATAAAGAGGGTAATCCAGCCATCGCAATCATCAATACTGCTTTGCTGGATTGGGGTGAAAAAGCATCGCATTCCTGGATAACAATCATTGAAATAATGCTCTCCACTGAAGGATTACCGGATGCTGAAACAAACCAGGCGCTTGTTGACTGGGAAGAGCAACTACTGCGCCACCTTCAGCCATTGGAGGGGCATTTGCACATCGGCCGACAGACTACCTCTGGGAAACGGGACATTTATTTCGCTTCCAGAGAATTTCGTGCGTTTTCAAAGGCGGTATTCGAATACATACATTTCCCCAAAGCCGATATGGAAATTTCCTACAGGATATTTCGCGACAAATACTGGCAAGGATTCGAGCGGTTCCAAAAGAAGTTGTAGTTTTTTAACCTGCTTCACACAGCGCCGCTTACGCCGGCTTCCCCCGCAAATATTGCTTTGGCCATGCCACATCTTCACCCAGTTCATGGGCCATATTCAGCGCCACATACGGATTGCGCAAAGCCTCCCGCGCCATAAAGATCAGATCGGCCTGGCCGTTTTCGAGGATGGATTCGGCCTGCTGTGCGCTGGTAATCATACCGACGGCGCCGGTGAGCATGCCCGTTTCTTTTTTTATTTTTTCGGCAAATGGCACCTGATAACCCGGGGCGGCAGGAATATGTACACCCGGCACTATAGCGCCCGAAGAGCAGTCGATCAGGTCGACACCTTTTTCTTTCAGGATGGCCGCCAGCCGCACCGAGTCGTCGGCATCCCAGCCGCCGGGCGCCCAGTCGGTAGCCGAAATGCGTACGAATAGAGGCAGATCGTAAGGCCATACCGTTTGTACGGCGGCCGTAATTTCCAGCAACAGGCGAATGCGGTTTTCAAAACTTCCGCCATAATCGTCGCTGCGATGGTTGGCCAAGGGCGACATGAATTCATGGATGAGATAACCGTGCGCGGCATGAATTTCTGCTACCTGATAACCAGCACGCACAGCGCGAGCAGCAGCGATTCGGTAGTCGTCGATTACTTTTTGAATGGCGATGGCATCCATTTCCACAGGCGTTTGCCAGCCTGTAGTGAAGGGAATGGCGGAAGGTGCCACGGTTTGCCAGCCATTTGGAGTATCGGGAGCAATTTGTCCGCTGCCCTCCCAGGGAATATGCGTACTCGCCTTGCGCCCGGCATGTGCCAGTTGGATACCGGCAACAGCGCCCTGCGAATGAATAAAAGAAGTGATGCTTTTCAGTTTTTCAACGTGTTCATCCTTGTAAATGCCCATATCGCCCGGCGAAATACGGCCTTCCGGCGATACGGCTGTTGCCTCCTGCATCACCAGCCCTGCTCCGCCAACGGCCCTGCTGCCAAGGTGTACGAGGTGCCAATCGGTGGCAAACCCATCGATAGAGGAATACTGGCACATGGGTGAGATGGTAATGCGGTTTCTGAAAGTGACACTTTTGATGTTCAGCGGGGAAAAAAGCAGCGACATGAGGCAGGCATTTTTGTTACAAGAGGTCATGTAACAGCAAAGCGGGAAAAGGGATGTGAAAAGACGGGGATTTTCACAAAATAAAAAAGCGCCGCCCCGGAAATCCGGAGCGGCGCTCATGTATTCGTTCAACCCCTGGGCTTACAGCCAAACGTGTTTGAAACTGCTTACCGTCAGGTCTTTGTTCAGACTTTTCAGGTATTGGTCAACCGTTTTGTCGTTGTCTTTTACAAACTTCTGGCTCAGCAGGGTGCTTTCCTGGAAGAATTTGTTCAGACGGCCGAGGGCGATTTTCTCGAGCATTTCTTCGGCTTTGCCTTCGTTGCGAGCGAGTTCTTTACCGATTTCGATTTCTTTCTCTACAATTTTCGGATCAACGTCGTCTTTGCTAACAGAAACCGGGTTCATAGCAGCGATTTGCATGGCTACATCGCGGCCTGCTTGTTCGAACGCCGTGTCGGCATTGGTGAGCGCTACCAGTACGGAGCGTTTGTTGTTGGAGTGGTTGTAGGTCAGAATCTGGGCACCGGTGATAGGTTCGTAACGGCTCAGTTCGATTTTTTCACCGATGATACCGTTCTGCTCGCCTACTTTGTCGGCGATGGTCACGCTGCCTTCGTAAGGCAGGGCCATGAGATCTTCCAGGGTAGCCGGGAATTTCTCCAGAGCGATTTCAGCGATTTTAGTGGTCATCGCGATGTAGTTTTCGTTGCGGGCAACGAAGTCTGTTTCGCAGTTCAGCGATACGATCACACCACGGGTGCGGTCTGCATTTACCAGGGCCACTACTACGCCTTCTTTTGCTTCGCGTTCTTCGCGTTTAGCAGCTTTGGCAATACCTTTTTTGCGCAGCCAGTCTTGAGCGGCTTCGAAATCGGCATTGGATTCTTCCAGGGCTTTTTTACAGTCCATCATACCTGCGCCGGTCAGTTCGCGCAGTTTCTGGATATCTGCTACAGCAACTTTTACCATTATATATAGAATTGAATGGTTGTTGAAAATGATTTGATGTAAGTGTTTTTGTGTTTTTGTGTTTTTGTGTTTTTGTGGTGCTTCGCTTCCGGAATGGAAAATGATTTGAGCGAAGTACCACCAAAACACTAAAACACCAAAACACTAAAACACCAATTTACGCTTCAGCCGAGTCTTTCTCCTCGCCTTTCATCGCTTTGCGCTCTTCGAGGCCTTCGCGGATCGCTTCCACCAGGTAGTTGGTCACGTACAGGATGGCTTTCGACGCGTCGTCGTTGCTCGGAATAGCGTAGTCTACGAGGGTTGGGTCGGAGTTGGTGTCGACCATACCGAATGTTTTAACGCCCAGTTTTTTGGCTTCAGCCAGTGCCAGGTGTTCGTGGTGAATGTCCACGATGAACACAGCCGAAGGAAGGCGGTTGAGTTGTTCGATACCGCCGAGGTGTTTCACCATTTTAGCGTGTTCGCGGCTCAGCGTGAGGCGTTCTTTTTTGGTGATGCTGGTCAGCGTGGTATCGGCGAGCATACGCTCGATGCTTTGCATCTTTTTCACCGATTTGCGGATGGTCATGAAGTTGGTCATCATGCCACCGAGCCAGCGTTCAGTTACGAACGGCATGCCTACGCTTTCGGCTGCTTTTTGTACGATGACGCGTGCCTGTTTTTTCGTGGCTACGAACATGATTTTCTTGCCACTTTTGGCCATGGCTTTCATGGCGAGGGCAGAACGTTCGAGCATTTCAGCCGTGCGGTTCAGGTCGATGATGTGGATACCCTTGTGCTCCATGAAGATGTAGGGAGTCATTTTCGGATTCCACTTTTTGCGCAGGTGACCGAAGTGGCAACCCGCGTCCAGCAGTTCTTTATATGTGGGCTTTTGCATGATTCAAAAGCAAGTTTTATAGTGAGTGGTGAGTGGTGAGTGGTCAGTAGTGAGTGGTTAGCAGTGAGTGGTCAGTAGTGAGTGGTGAGTGATAAACACTCTATTCACTACTCACTATTCACTACTCACTATTCACTACTCACAATTTTAGCGTTTGGAGAACTGGAAGCGTTTGCGTGCTTTCGGTTTACCATATTTCTTACGCTCAACGGCGCGGCTGTCGCGCGTGAGGAATTTCCGTGCTTTCAGCGGCTTGCGGAATTCTTCGTTGAGTTTTACCAGCGCACGGCTGAGGCCCATGCGAACGGCTTCGGCCTGGCCTTTGTAGCCACCGCCACGAACCGTTACTTTCAGGTCGTAGATATTTTCAACGCCCACTACACCAAACGGGTCGGTTACGTTGTGCTGAACATGCTGTTGCGGGAAGTATTCGCGGTAATCTTTGCCGTTTACCGTTACTTTTCCTTCTCCTTTCATCAGATAGACGCGGGCTACGGCGGTTTTACGACGGCCCACAGCGTTTATCATTTCCATATTTCTTGTTTAAAGTAATGATGAATGATGAATGATGAGCGATGAATGATGAATGATGAATAACTCTCAAAATGTAATCTAAAGCGGTATTCATCATTCATCATTCATCCTTCATCATTCATAATGTGAGTGCTTCGGGTTTCTGTGCTGCGTGCGGGTGTTCCGAACCGGCGTACACGAAAAGTTTTTTGATCATGGCGCGGCCCAGTTTGGTTTTAGGCAGCATGCCTTTCACGGCGCGCTCGATGATGCGCTCCGGGAATTTCACCAGCATTTCTTCTGCTACTACTTCTTTCAGACCGCCGGGGTGCAGTGAGTAGTCTTTGTAAATTTTCTGGCTCCATTTTGCGCCCGTGAAACGCACCTTGTCGGCGTTGATCACGATTACATAGTCGCCTGTGTCGGCGTGGGGCGTGTAGGAGGGCTTGTTTTTACCACGCAGGATGGAAGCGATTTCAGTGCAAATGCGGCCGGTTGCCTTGTTTTCCGCATCTACAACATACCACTTGCGTTCCGCATTTTCAGCACTGACGGATACCGTCCGATAGCTCAGCGTATTCATTGTCGAATGTTAATAATAAGAAGTTCAAGTTTGGATGTTTTCACCGGCGAAATGACGCTGAAATGAAAACATATTGGCTCTTTTTTTCAAAAGGCCCGCAAAGGTAAGAATCGGGATTTGGCTATGCAAGGAATCTTGAAAGTTTTTCCTGTTGTTTTTTCATAAAACATTGATAATGAGGGGAATTTTGGCTCTCATGAAAAATGTTAATGTTTTTTATAGTTTTGTTTTAATGTTGATTATCAAGCATTTATGTTAAATATCTGTTTATAGTTACTTTCCTTGCTAAGTAGTATTTTTTTATAAACCAGGAAGAACACGAGGGACACAAAGCGTAGCGTACACTTTTTTACGCTTGATCTATATCAGTTGTTGATACATGATGACGCATATAAGGTGTACGCTACGCTTTGTTTCCTTGGTGTCCTCCGTGGTTCAATAAATAAAATATTGGTGTCCTTCGTGGTTTAATAAAAAAATAGCGGTAAAAAACAGCAGCCGCCCCGAAAAACTCCGGGGCGGCTGTCATTCTTCAGATATTTTTACAGTATTCAGAGGCCAAATGCCCGCTTGATATCTGCTACAGCGTCGAGTTTTTCCCAGGTAAAGGTTTCTACCTCCGTTTTTTTGGCGCTGCCGTTCATTCCGATCTCCACTGTTTTTTTGGCTGGAATGCGGCCAAAGTGGCCATAAGCGGCAGTTTCGGAGAAAATTGGATTCTTGAGGCCAAAACGACGCACGATGGCCGCCGGCCGCAGGTCGAATACCTCACCCAGTTTGTGGGCAATTTCGCCATCGGTCAGGCCTTTTACCTTACAAGTGCCATATGTGTTGACATACAAACCGACGGGTTGTGCTACTCCGATCGCATAGGCTACCTGCACCAGGGCCTGGCCGCAGAGGCCCGAAGCCACCAGATTTTTAGCAATGTGGCGTGTAGCATATGCTGCGGAACGATCCACTTTGGAAGCGTCTTTGCCGCTGAATGCACCGCCGCCGTGTGCGCCTTTCCCGCCGTAAGTATCGACGATGATTTTACGGCCCGTAAGCCCTGTATCGCCGTGTGGACCACCGATCACAAATTTACCGGTCGGATTGATGAAATATTTCACATCCGCAGTGAACAGGCGCGCTACACGGGCAGGTAATTGTTTTTTGACACGAGGAATGAGAATTTTTTGAACGTCTGTGGCAATTTTTGCCAACATTTTTTCATCCTTGTCGAAATCGTCGTGTTGGGTACTGATGACAATCGTATCGATTTTTTTCGGTACGTGTTTGTCTGTGTATTCAATAGTCACCTGGCTTTTAGCATCCGGGCGCAGGTACTTCATTTGTTTTCCTTCCTTGCGAATGGCAGCCAGTTCGCTGAGCAGCATGTGTGCCAGATCGAGGGCGAGTGGCATATAGTTGTCGGTTTCGTTGGTAGCATAACCGAACATCATGCCCTGGTCGCCAGCGCCCTGGTCTTCTTCTTTTTTACCCACATCGACACCTTGTGCGATGTCGGCACTTTGTTCGTGTACAGCGCTGATTACGCCGCAACTTTTGGCTTCAAACTGATATTCGCTTTTGGTATACCCGATTTTTTCAATGGTTTGCCGGGCTGTTTCCTGAATATCTACGTACACCTTGGAGCGTACTTCGCCGGCTACCACTACCAGGCCAGTAGTAACGAGTGTTTCGCAGGCCACTTTCGAGTCGGGGTCCTGGCGGAGAAATGCGTCAAGAATGGCGTCGCTGATTTGGTCGGCTACTTTATCGGGGTGTCCTTCGGAAACGGATTCGGAGGTGAATAGGTATGGCATTGCTTGAAAATGAGTGATAATACCCGGCTAATTTTCGGAGTATTTTGAAAAATTAAAGAGCAAAAAGGCGCCGATTTGCTTTTTTTGATGCAAAAAAGTACCATTCGCTCATTTCGAGCCGCAAAGGTAGAAGTTCCCGTTGGGAAAAAGAAGGGAACTTGCCGTTCGTTGTGCAGTAGATCGTACATTGAACGCCTTTGTACACATCCCTGCAACCCAAAATCACCAACAGCCCTGTAATTTGTCATGCAAGCGCATTAAACATGCCCTTACTTTTGAGCGTTTATCAGAGAAATGCAGCATATGTCAACAGATATCTCTACCCTGCGTAAAAATTATGCCCGGGAAGCCCTCTCGGAAAGCGATGTTTCATCCAGTCCGCTGGTTCAATTTGATCGCTGGTTTCAGGAAGCGCTCGATGCACAACTGACCGAACCGAATGCCATGACCCTGGCTACCGCTACCCGCGACGGCCACCCCAGCGCCCGCACTGTACTTTTGAAAGGGGTCGACAAGGAAGGGTTCGTGTTTTTTACCAATTATGAAAGCCGAAAAGGACAGGAACTCGCCGACAATCCGCAGGCGGCTCTCCTGTTTACCTGGCTCGAACTGGAGCGACAGGTTCGTATTGAAGGCATGATTGAGCGTATTTCAGCCGAAGCATCAGAGGCTTATTTCCAAAGCAGACCCAAAGGAAGCCAGATTGGCGCCTGGGTGAGTCCGCAAAGCCGTGTTATTCCCGGCAGGGAGGTGCTGGAAGCCAAACAACAGGCACTGGAAGCCGAATATGCCCACGCCGAAGTGTTGCCTCGGCCTACATTTTGGGGCGGGTATCGTTTGCTTCCCGATACGGTGGAATTCTGGCAAGGGCGGCCGAGCAGACTACACGACCGCATTTTGTACCGGCGTTTTGCCGGCGCCTGGAAAATTGAACGGCTGGCACCCTAAACTGCTTTCAGAACGTGTTCTAATATAGCATTGCATACACTTCCACGCCTTCCGGGGTTTGCACCATCACCCAGGAGTGTGAGGTCCATACTTTCTTGCCACGGGCACGAGGTGGTAATACAAGTTGTTCGCTTTGCAGGCGTCCAGGGTTTTCAAAACGCAATACATCCTTTTCGACAAACACCAACCAGTCGCCCAAGACTTCAAACTCCAGCGTTTTCAAGTGCTGGTAGGCACGCAAAAAAACGCCGTACTGGTCGAACGTAGCGATCCCCTGCTGTGGATCACTTACAAAAACCATGTTCCCATTGTCGTGTATGCAGGCTGCGCTGAAGGGCCGGGGAAAAATCAGGTTCAAGGGTTGACTTTCCTGCAACACAGTGCCATCAGAAGCAATCTTCAGCAAGCGAAAACGCGTGTCGTCGTACAGCCAGATATTGCCGTCCTGTGCCAGGGCAACGGCTCTTACGGATATATAACCTGCATCGTTGAGTGCAATTTGTCCGATTTCGTTCAGGGTGCGATCCAGGGTTACAATTGTTTGAAAATCAGCATACCACAGGAGTATTTTCAATGGATTGGACACATCCGCCACCGCCAGCGAACCCAGTCGGTTATTGGTATAACGCGCCACCCTTTTCCCTGTAGAATCGTATTTTTCGAAAGCATTGTTTTCTCCGATCAAGTAAATATTGGAGAGGTGGTCGGCACTTGCAAATGTTGCACGTGCAGGTAAGGTGAAAAGCAACCGGGCGCTATCGGCAGCCTGAACAGGAGCCTGAGCCGCCATTTGCAGAGATGCGCAGGTCGCAAAAGCCGCTATGATCGAAACACAATAATTCATTTCTACAATGCTATTCTACTGAACCGCCTGGACACAATTTTATTGTTTGCACCTGGGAAGAAACACTGTATGACAAAATGTCACTAGTAACAATTCAATTCGCGCCATTTTGACACTCGACGCTTTCAGATAAATGCCAAATTATCCGTTTTTCCCTGCTGGTACGGCATTTGAAAAAAGGAGTTCGTCCGACGCACAAATGGGTGTTGGACCTCAGATCGAAAACTTCTTTTAAAACTACAAATTTTTAAAAAATGACAAACATCGTAAAATTTCATCCGTACCCTTCAACCAAAACCTTTGTCAACGGTTTATTTGATGAGTTCTTCAATCGTAACCTGGCTGATCATGTGGGCGGTGACAATTTTGTGAGCCATGCAGCTGTCAACGTCGTCGAAACGGATGACGCCTTCCGCATTGAAATGGCTGCTCCAGGTTTCGACAAGCAGAACTTCTCCCTTCAGGTGGAAAATGACCAACTGACGATTGAAGCCAAACAAGAAACCAAAAAAGAAGAAACCAACGAGCGCTACACACGCCGTGAGTTTCAGGTAAATGCAATTAAACGTTCTTTCAAATTGCCAAAAACGGTGAACCAGGATGCCATCAATGCTGTTTATGAAAATGGTATTCTGAATGTCACTATCGGCAAGAAGGAAGAAACCAAACCCCTCGTAAAAACCATCACGATCGGCTAATAGGCTGATCTGCAACAAGTTGTTTTCATAAGGTTAGTTAATAGGGTTTTAGGTGTTTTCATGGAGCCGGGGCAGCAATGTCCTGGCTCTTTTTGTTTTCATCTTACATCACCTACCTTTGCTTTTTTTGTGTGGGAAGCCAACATCTTCCATATTCCCAAA
Organism: Bacteroidota bacterium; assembly: GCA_020160935.1. Lineage (GTDB taxonomy): Bacteria > Bacteroidota > Bacteroidia > Chitinophagales > Saprospiraceae > M3007. The sequence goes on from JAIUPL010000041.1 coordinate 31,269, forward strand.
TCCAGCGTCATGATTTCCGATTCTGAAGAAAATATATCCTCAACTACAGCCTGGGATGCCCTGCGATCGCCTGAATCTCCCGAATTCAAGTCGACCTATCTGGCTTATCAGAAGCAGGTAGCCGCCGTCGTTGCAAGTGGGGAAGCCACTTTTGCCGACGGCGCTGTGTTTTACAGAGTGGCTGTTATTCACCTTGCCCAAATGGTGCAATCGGGGCATATTCCGACGGATATTTCATTGGAAAAATATCTGGAAGCACTTGCTATGGCGCACTACCACGACTGGCAAGCCGAACGTAAAGGTGCTGCCGTTGCAGAAGTCGCCCCGGGTGCGGCTTCCGAGGCTCCACTACCCGATTGGGCCGAATTTCGGGAAATACGTCATAGTATCTGGGCGCGCCGCCAGTTTTTCAGGCTTTCGAAAGAATATGGTTATCGCATTCAGGAATTGGCCGATGATGCAGCATTGCCTCTTTCCGAGCGACGATTTGCGACAGAAACAGCCGCCATCGAAGAAGGATATGGCCCTGCACTGACGGCGTATAAAAATCTGTTGCAGGACTATCAGGTATATTGGAAAGATGTGTTGCCTGCATGGGTGGTAAAAGCATTGACCAATCCCGATTTTATTGCCGTTTGGGATCGAACCCAACAATTAGAACAGGAACGCACGAAAGCGGCTGAAGCGCCACCTGAAACCAGTCATTTTTGGCGCAATGCCTTCGTTGTGATGGGTATCGTCACCATTATCGGTATTGCCTTGCAATGGTGGATGCGCCCTAAAACGCCACATGAGGTGTATGAGGACAACTTTTCGGCTCCTAAAAGCCTGATCGCCGATCTGGCTCAGCGCCGTGAGCAAAGCCCCGACAAAGATTCGCTGGGCACGCGGACAATGCTTTGCGAAGATGCTTTTCGCGCGGCTGACGAGGCATATCGGCAACACGACTATCGTTCGGCAGCATCTGAACTGAGCATCATACTCGACGATACCAGCACGGTTTGTCATTCTGATGCATATTTCTACCTGGCAATTATTGGATTACACATCGACGAACCAGGCCTTACCATCGAGTGCCTGTCCAATATCGAAGATCTTTCCAGGTATGGAGAAGACATTTACTGGTATCAGGCGTTGGCGTTTGTGAAAATGGCTACCAAGAATCCGATGGTGCACGACAAGGCGGTTCGTGCTGTTGAACGGGTCATTTCCAATACTGAAATTCCGGAGCGCCGGCAACAGGCAGAAAAAATGCTCCAGCAACTCAACAACTAGTGTGATGGACGATTTGATCAGGAAGTACTTCCCCGGGCAAACACCCGACCAATATGCTCAATTTGAGCAACTTACATCTTTATACACTGATTGGAACAGCAAAATCAATGTGATTTCACGCCTCGATATCGACAACCTGCAGGAACGGCATGTGTTGCATTCGCTGGCTATCGCCCACCTGTTTACTTTTAAACCTGGTGCACAGGTGCTCGATTTGGGCACGGGCGGTGGATTCCCTGGAATTCCACTGGCTATTTTTTTTCCGGAAACACAATTCACCCTCGTCGATGGCACCGGCAAAAAAATCAGGGTTGTCCAGGCCGTTGCAGAGGCGCTAGGCCTTGAAAATGTGAAGGCCCTGCACAGCCGTGTGGAGGACCTTCGCATGAACATGGGATTCGACTTCGTTGTCACACGCGCAGTTGCCCCGCTCGATCAATTGATGCAATGGGGTCAACGACTGATTAAAAGGAAACACACACACAGTTACCCCAACGGGCTGATAGCGCTGAAAGGTGGTGATATTCGTTCCGAGATAAAGGCTTTACCTGGCAAGGCTGACAATTACACGGAAATATTCCCAATTCGGGAATTTTACAAAGAGCCTTTTTTTGATGAAAAGTTTGTGGTGTATGTGCAAGGTTGAATTAGGATTTTTAGGATTTTAAGAATTAGAAGGATTCCCAACTGAGCGTTGACAATTGATGAATTTAAAAAAATGTGTCAATGCTCAGTTAGGAATCCTTCTAATCCTTAAAATCCCAAAAATCCTAATTCAACCCGACCCTATCTGTCATACTTATGCAAATCGTACCGCTCAATAATTCCGATCAGTTTTTCTGCATAGGTACGGTCGGTGGCATAGCCTACAGACTTTAGCCCATAAGCCCACTGCCGGTAATCGCGACCATATTTTCGCAGTTTTTTGTATCGTCCCGAAGCAAGCAGTTTGCTGTGTTCGCGCCAGCTCTCCCAGGGATTCTGGAATTTTCGGAAAAAGTCTTTGTGTGTATCATCAGTGAAGTTGGTGCAATGCCCTTTCCGGCAATTGCGTGAAAAACATTTGATACCAAAATGGTTGTTGTTTTCCACTGCCAGTTTGCTGCTGCCTGAGCGGCTTTCGATCAGACCTTGTGCAAGACTGATGCTGGCCGGGATGCCATACTTTTCCATTTCTCCAATGGCGATTTTACTGAACCGCTGAATATACTGCGACGATTGATCGCCAGCCATTTCCGAAGCGGCTACCGGAGCAGCCTGGTTTTGGCGGCTACGTTTGCTGAGTACTGGTTTTTCGTCACTGGACACAACATCCAGCGAAGTTTCAACAATTTTCCCTGTGCCGAAAATACTGCGTGACACCAGACCGGCGTCTTCTTCTCCGGTAGGCAAGGCAATATAATACAGCAGTCCTGCGATGGCGCCAAGTTTCAGAAGGGCATTCCGATTGAATACGCCCATGGAATAACGGTTGAACTGGAACCTGAACGCAATCCAGGACCTTCTCATCCGTCCCCAGATCAGGCGCAGCAGGTCAGGGACCGGCATGTTTTCTGGATTTTCCCTGTTCACGGGCGTTATCTGGCTACTGCTACGGCGTTGTCTTTGCGAACTGCCTGCACGGCCTGCATATCCTGACTGTATGTTATTGATTTCCGGCTCAGAGTTTCTTTTTGCGAATCCCATAACGGAGTGCGGGTGAAAGATGAACAAAAAAGGGGGTTGTTTGACATGACAAATGTAAAACAAAAAGTTTTTTATTTACAACACTTTTTGTTTAAATATTTTTCCACTCTCTTTTTGTTTTAAAAAACAGGCACATGCAGGCAGCCTTATTTTATTTACACACACCTATTCAGGCAGCGTTTGGAACATGTCTGCCGTTTCGATTCAGGAAATTGTGTTGCAGATATGCTTTGCCGGACTATTACGACTTACTAACTTACATCGGAAATCGCTTATGGATTTCGCCCTTAATTTGGATCGCGCTGAACATCAACTCGTAGCCGCCCTCGTTCGGCAGGAACGCTGGGCGCAGCAGTACCTCTACGAACATCATTATGGCAAAATGATGGGCGTATGCATGCGTTATGCCGGCTCACGCGACGAAGCGCTCGATCTGCTGCACGAAGGTTTTATCAAGGTGTTCCAGAACATCAGCCGCTACAAAGCCGGCACCTCTCTCCCTGCCTGGATCCGTACGATCGTTGTCAATACCTGTATTGATTACTACCGCCGCAACACGCGCCGCCGCACGGAAGACATTGATGAAGCATATCAACTGTCCGACGATGTTCCGGACGTATTAAGTAACCTTACTGAAAAGGAAATTCTGGCTGCCGTACAGGAATTATCGCCCGCTTATCGGGCTGTTTTCAACCTGTATGTGGTGGAAGGGTATTCACACAAAGAAATTGGTGAAGCGCTTAATATAACGGAGAGTACCTCTCGCAGCAATCTGGTAAAAGCGCGGATCAAGTTGCAGGAGTACTTTGCTACACGCCGGATGGAATTTGAAGCAAGTTCCGACGAGAAACCCCAGTAATTTTCTCTTTTATTGAAAAACACAGGCTTTTTGCCATGAAACGTACTGAATTCGACGCACAAATCAAGTCTTCACTCGAGCATTTGGAAGCCGAATATCAACCGGCCTCCTGGGATATGCTGCGCCAGAAAATGGATCGGCTCCTGGTTGAGGAAGACCCCGCGCCCGTCAGTGAAATAGACAAGGCTGTTTTCCACAAACTTCAACAGGTGGAAATACCTTATGAACCCGCACATTGGGATATGCTGGCTTCCCAGATGGACAAGGCTGCACGTTTGCGTCGGCGTATCTGGATCGGAAAAATTGCTGAAGCAGCCATTTTCCTGCTCCTGCTGGTCAATCTGGACGATTTAATGAACATGGCTGATGGCAACCACGATCGGTCGCGCCATCGCTCCAACAGCAACCGCCCACAGGTTGATGTTCCCGCTTCCAAACTGCGTGCCCGACAGTATGCGGCCCTTTCAGGTCAGCCCGGTGAAGATCAGTCGTTGATGAATTCCGCATTTTTTGATGCTGCAAATGAATCTGTTGCTGCTGTTCTTAACTCCCTGGTAAATGATCCCGCAAATTTGATAGATGCCCCTTCTTTTAATGGCAACCTGATGGAGCCTGTTTCCGATAATGGGGTGTCTGAACAGGAACAATGGCATGCATTGGCCACTTTTGCTTCCCTGGATATGCGCGAATCGAATATGGCGCCAAGTGCTGGCGGATTCCGCGCGCCTTTTTTCCCTGTAAAACCAACACGCAGCAGCAAAATGTATGCTGCTACTTTTGGCACCTACCATCATAATTTCATCCGCACTGGCAACGACCAACGTTCGGCGAGTGGTTATGGTGGCGGCATTGCTGTAGGTTACAAGAACGGTAAATGGGCAGTCGAAGCCGGGCTTACATACAACCAGATGGCCTATGCCCCTAAAAAGGAAATTGAAATTTACGCCGGTAGCCTGCAGGAAGGTTATCTGGGTACTTATGCCAGCCAAATCGAGGCAGACGTATTCTCATTCCCGATCAAAGCCGTGCGCAAATTTGCCCAAATGGGCCGCACCAGCATTCATGGTGTGGCAGGTGTTTCGGGAAATGTCGCCGTTCAAAAGTCATATCAATACCGCACGATTGCATTTGGAAATGGTCCTTCCACTCAGCCGAATCCTAACCAGCAACTACAACCGCAACTTTCGAGAAAAGGCGCCGGACTGCTGGAAGAAAATGGCAAGTTGAAAGGTAATTTTTATGCTACTGCCGATGCAGGTATCCGTGTGCAACAGCCGGTAGGCAAACGTTTCACCGCATTTGTCGAACCTGTGTATCACCAGGCTTTAGGCAATTCAGGTATCGGCCCTAAAACAAACAGAGTCAATGCATTCTCTTTAAATGCTGGCGTGATTGCCTCCCTGTAAGCGTTATCCATTTTTGGACGTTGGCTGGGTTGTTGATCTGGCATGTATGATAACTTCGGTTCTGTTTGCAGTGCGGAATGATGAAATCGTGCTGTTGTAAACTAACCCGAGTTCGGGATTATTCGCCCACTTCAACCCGTGTAAACATTTGAAAATCAATGCATTGACCTAGCCTTGTTTGGAGGGCCTTATTCAAATATCAATATCTCCTTTTTTGTTTTATTCCAATCAAATTATAGCCGAACTCACGTTAAATTATTATGTGACGTCCCGAATTTTGGTGAAAGCCAGGATTCGGGATTGTTTTTTATTGGTAGTTCGTTTCTTCTAGAGTTATGTTGCCTTCGTCCGCTCTATATTCTTGTTTGAAATAACAAAGGCGCCACACCTGATGAACAGATGTGGCGCCGTATTGCTGTCAGAATTGACAACTTTTAAAAAGTTGTCAATTCTAAACTGTTGTGCGTTGCTGTCAGATTTGACAACTTTTAAAAAGTTGTCAAATCTAAACCGTTGTGCGTTGCTGTCAGATTTGACAACTTTCAAAAAGTTGTCAAATCGTTACTTCGACTGAATCATCTTCTTCGTCGCACTATCCGTCGCCGTTTCCAGCGTGTAGTACAACACACCTACAGTGTTCAGCAACTGGCGATCCACGGAGATCGTGTTGTAACCTTTTGCGAACGAACCGCTCTGTGTGAATACCAT
>JAIUPL010000042.1 GCA_020160935.1 Bacteroidota bacterium
TCCTGCGGCCAGTGGATTGCCGTTTTTGCCGGTAGCCAGTTGGTAAGGCGCTACATTGGGCACGCCGGTATGGAAAATAGGCCAGAGGTCGACGGAGCGTGGTTTGCCTGGCCCGGGCAGCAAAAGGCCGCCAAAAACGGCATCATCGAGCGCGGTTCCGGCCACAGCAGCCGAACCTTTCAGGGCAAACAGCCCGTCCTGTCCGTTGCCGAAGTCGAATGCGCCGAGGGCATCGCGCTGAATGCGCAGTTTCGAAAGCGCCGGTACGGCGCCGCCAAACAGAGAATCGTCCATGTACAAGCCCAGTTCCGGGTTGTAGAAAAATCCGTCGAGCAGCGTATCCGAAATTTCAGCATAGGGCGACAGCGCATTCCAGTAATCCTTGTAACCGATCGGAATGACGGCTTCGTTGGTCAGCGGCATGCCGAGGCGCGAAATTTGCACCCAATCACCGGATGTTTCCACGCGGCCGTATTTTTTCAGGGTACGCATGGCCTGGCGGCTGGCGGAGGCCCACACGCCGATGACGTAGTCGGAATCGAGAATGCTCGTGGGCGCAGAAGGCGCGCCTGCTTTCAACAGCATGGAAATCGGCACCTGAATACAGATAGAACTGGTGTTTTTGCAGGCCACGCCGTCGACAGCGCTGCCGCTTTGACGTGGCAGGTCGCCCAGATCGAACACGCCGCCGAGGTCTACGAAGAATGGATCGTCGGCCGGGCCGCAGTAAATTTTCTCACCGGAAGAAAGCGTTTTGATGGCCTTTTGCACGAGTGCTTCATAGGTGGTGCTCAAACCCACACCGCTCTCGATGGACCGTTTGCCGATATTCGGCGGCGGTACAAAACCGTCGGTCACCAGCGTGACAAAGTTGGCGCCACCATCCATGCTGCGCTCCAGGCGATAGGTCGTGCGGTTGTTGCGCAATCCCAGGCGGATGGAAAAGAAGGTGGTTGGGTCTTCGAACACATTTTTGAACGTAAAACGATAAATGATGTCGTCGCCGGCCGTTGCAGCGTTGTTGTCGATGTGAATTTCATACCGAATACCTTCTCCGAAAAAGTAGTAGTTCGGGCCGCCTTGTGGCAGTTGCAAAGGCACGTAGTTGGCAATAATGGTGACGGTACTGGGGTTGTCGGGGCTGCGGAAAGCATACAGATCCGTATTGTCGGCGAGCGGATCGTCGGCAATCAAAGGCGCTTCCCGGTGGCTCGATGCCAGCGCCATTGTCAGTGACAGCAAGGCAAAAACGGCTGTCAGACTATGTTTGAAAAAGGATTTCATTGTATTGATTTTTAATGTTTTATTGAAAAAAACGCCCCTTTCAGCATCAAGAATAATTCGTTTTATTCCTGCAAATGCCAAGGGTACACTCCCCTCCCTTGGGGGCCGGGGGGTGAGGTCTACTCCACACCGCTCCACGGTGCTGCCACATACGGGAACTGCGATTTGAACACCTTGTCGTTGGCATTCACGCCCGTGCGGTAGCCCAGTACGTCGAGCAAATCCTGTGTCAGAGGGTTCGAGCCGTCGAAATCGTCGTACCACAGACCCACGGCTGCCAGTACGGCGCCCGAAACGGCTTGCAGTTCGATGAGCGTCACGTCGTCCTCCAGGCGTCGACCGTTCGGGAAGCCATCCATGTTGGGTATAAATTGCAGGTCGGTGGTCGTGTTGTACGCAGGGTCGGTGAGGCCCAGTACCGCCGCCTGAATGAGCCCTTCGGAACTGAAATTCGGGTCGTCGCGCGGGGTGACGGGCACCGCCATATTCAGGCGCAGCATATCGGCCTGGTTGGGCAGGAAGTTGTTGATGAAGGGTTTTCCTGCTGCCAGCGGGTTGCCCTCTTTGCCGGTAGCCAGTTGGTACGGCGCTACATTGGGCACGCCGGTGTGGAAAATCGGCCAGAGGTCGACCGACCGTGCGGCAGCGGCCTGCGGCAACAAAAGGGTGCCAAAAACATCGTCGTCGAGTGCCGTGCCGTCGAGCGCCGGGTTGCCTTTCAGGGCAAACAAACCATCTTTTTTGTAACCGAAATCAAACATACCCAGCGAACTGGTCTGGATGCGCAGGGGCGCAAACGCTGGCACCGCGCCGCCGTAAAAACGATCGTCCATGTACAAAGAGAGTTCGGGATTCCAGAAAAACTGATCGAGGAATTTATCGTACACATCTTCATAAGCGGGCAGCGAATTCCAGTAATCTTTGAATGCCGTAGGGATAATCACTTCGTTGGTGAGCGGCATACCCAGACGCGACACCTGAATCCAGCCGTCGCCGCCATCGGTGAGGGTGCCATCGGTATGGAACGTACGCACACTCGGGCGACTGGCCGAGGCCCATACGCCGATGACGAAATTCGGATCGAGGATGTTCACGGGCGTCGGGTTCACACCTGTTTTCAGCAGCGAGGTGATCGGAATTTGCAGGCAAATGCTGTGTACATTGAGCCTGCCGATGCCGTCGCGGCTCGGGCCATCCTGGCGGGGCAGGTTGCCGAGGTCGAACACGCCGCCCAGGTCTACGTAGAAAGGATCGTCGGCAGGCCCGCAGAACACTTTTTCACCCGTGCTGGCGGTGGTAATGGCTGCCGTGATCAGCGATTCATAGTCGCTGGCGCCGAGGCCGACCGGACTTTGAATGGAGCGTGGGCCGATGTTGGGCGGCGGTACGATGCCATTTTGCACGATCGTCTGCCAGGTGTTGCCACCGTCGGTCGAGCGCTCCAGTGTGTACGAGGCGCGCAGGTTTTGCTGGCCGAGGCGGATGTTGAAAAACGTACTCGGGTCGCCATTGGTACGGGTAAAAGTGAAGCGATAGGTGATTTCATCGCCCCATTTGCTGGCATCATTGTCGATGTGGATCTCGTAGCGGATGTTTTCCCCGAAGGTGTTGTAGTTCGGTCCGCCGTACGGCAGTTCGGCCGGAATGTAGTTGGCAATGATGGTAATGGTATTGGGGTTGTCGGGACTGCGAAACGCGTAGAGGTCGGTGTTATCGGCCAGCGGATCGTTTGCAATGAGGGGTGCTTCGCGGTGCGAAGATGCATTCAACGTGTTGAAAACCAACAGTAAAAGCATAGAAATCACTCCCCAACGCAGTGGTTGGAAATGGAAAGTTTTCATACAGTAACTGTGAAAATTGGTGAAAAAAAAGGGAATTAAAAGAATGTTCGTTCGATGGTCCAGAACAAGGCGATTCCGGCAATCAGGGCAGACATGGGATGAACAATTCGAGTACGATACCAGGGTTTTTCGGAAAACCATTTTCCGACCAGCAGCCAGGCAGAAAGAATTACTGCCAACTGTCCCAATTCCACCCCGACATTGAAACTCAGCAGCGAAATCAGGTAATCGGACGGTGGAAGGCCGGTTTCAGCCAGCGCGCCTGCGAACCCCATGCCGTGCACCAGTCCGAAACCGAAAATAATGGCAATGCGACCGGGTTTCAACTCCCTGACCAGCATGTTTTCTACGGCAACGAAAAAGATGGACAGGGCAATGATCGGCTCGATGATGGCGGGCAATGGCTCGATGATGCCGTATGCTGCCATGCCAAGCATAATGGAGTGGGCTATGGTGAAAGCCGTGGCCTGCCAGATGACGGTCGACAGTTTCGGGCTGAGAAAAAACAGGCTCAACACAAACAGGATATGATCCAGCCCCAGCGGCAGAATGTGCAGGAAACCCAGTTTCAGGTAAGACCACGCCACGGCTTCTTGCGACATTTTCGCCAGGTCGTAGTTGATGGTATGTGCCTGCGCTGCGGCTGACAGGCCCAGCAGGCCCATCAACAGCACGCATTTTCGGTAAAGGGATAGTTGTTTCATGGTTATTGACCGATGAAAGGTTTTGCAATGGTTACCAGGGAAGTGTCCATATAAGGTTTTAAGGATAATCCTTTGCTAATCAAGTCTTTACCCTCGGTAGTTTTTCCACTGGCAGAAAGCACCACGCCCATTTTTACCAGCCGCTCGGGGTGTTGCGATCCAGTGCGCAGGGCCGTTTCTGCATAGGGCAGGGCTTCGGTGGCTTGCCCGTTGCGGTAGAGTACCCAGGCCAGGGTTTCGCAGGCGTCGATGTTTTGCGGACGGCGGGCGTGTTCTGTACGGGCATGTTCGAGCGCTTTTGTGGCATCGTTTTGTTGCAGGTACAGGTTGGCCAGTTCCATGTCGGAGTAGTGGCCCAGGTCCTTGTTTTTCTGTGCCGTAATGTTGTCGGCCAGCAAGGCATTGAGCGTGATGCGCGCGCTTTCTTCGGCCTCTTTGGGCTGGTTGTTGAGCCGGTACAATTCGCTGAGTTGTTCCAGAAAAGCGACGTCGCTCATGATATTCCGCGCTTTTTCCAGGTACTGAATAGCGGCAGGATAATCCTTTTGGTACTGAGCGATGCGCCCCATACCGGCCAGCGCGAACGGATAATCGGGGCGCTCGCTCAGGGCAATCTGATATTGTTCTTTTGCCTTTTCCCACTGGTTGGTGTCTTCGTACAAGTGCGCCAGCACCATACGCGCCCACTCGGTGTCTTCCTGTCCGGGATAACCTGCGCTGATGGCCATTTGAATGGCCTGGATGGCGCCGGGCATGTCGCCGAATATTTCCCGGACGTACGACACCCTTGAGTAAGATCGGATATCGGGGCGGATGGTCACCATTTTATCGGCCATTTTTACGGCCTCGTCGTAGTTGCCGAGTTCTACGTTGGCATCGCAGAGCAAGCCGTACACAAAGGAATTGTAAGGGTTGACGCGCAGGGCCTCCATGGCCACATCCCGGCCTTCAGAAAAGCGGTGCTGCGAGAGGTACACCATACTTTTCAGGCAAATGGCTTCGAAATTGCCCGCATCTTTTGCCAGTACCCTGCCAATTAGGTCCAGCGATGCCTTGTTGTAGTAGGCGTAATCGCCGGTGATGCGGCCTTCCTGCATGAATTCTTTCGACAACATCAGCAGCGTGCGGGCGTCGTTGGGCTTGGCTTCCAGTTCATGGATGAGTTTGTTCACATTGGCCTGGGTAGTGGCCCATTCCGGGGCTTTGGCCAGCGTGCCCTGGCGTGGTTTCAATTCAGGTAAATTTGATTTCTGCCTGCCATTGTAAAAAATGAAGGCCGTGAAAACAGCGCAAAAGATGATGAGGGCGCCGTAGAGGATTTTGCGAAAAGGAGATTGCATATTTCTAGAAGGTGAGAGGGTGAGAGAGTGAGAGAGTGAGAGGGTGAGAGAGTGAGAAGGTGAGAGATGTGAGAGGGTGAGAGATGTGAGAGTGGTGAGAGATGTGAGAAAAGGCATGAGAAAGGCCAAGCGAGCAGAGTTGTACACTCTACGCACTCTCACTTCTCTCACTCTCTCACTTCTCTCTTCTCTCTTCTCTAGAACTTGAACATAATGCCCCCTTTCAAAAAGAAAGGAGTGCCGGGTGTGTAATGGATTTCAGTGACAGATTCTGGTTCGTTGCGCAGGCGGGATTCGGTTTCAAATTGTGCTTCTTTCCATGCTTCATTGAGCAGGTTTTGAGCGCTCAGGGTGAATTCAACTTTTTTTCCTTTCCAGCCGGCCACCGCGTCGAGCAGGAAATACCCGTCGGCAGTGAGGCTGTTGTCTTCATTGGCAGATCGGTCGCCCAGGTGGCGGAAACGCAGGCTGCCGTAAAAACCGGCGCCTTTGTCCCAGGTGATGCCGCCAGTACCGGTAAACACAGGCGCCAGCGGGATGTAACTTTCCGAAGCAGGCACCTCGGGTTCGTTGCCGCGGGCATAGGTGTATGTGGCATCCAGGTCGGCATACAAATACTTAAACATCTGAAGGCGCGCAGAAAGGTCGAGGCCCATGCGGCGGGTTTTGCCACCGGCTTCCACTACGGCTGCGTCGCCGACGTATACAAACTCCTGTTCCAGATCGAGCCACCAGGCGGCGGCGTTGACCAGCAGGGCAGGAGAGGGTTTGAAAATAGCGCCCAAATCGGCGCCGAGGGCTTTGGGAAGGATGTCCAGCCCGTTTTGTGGCACTACCACGCGGGCGTCGTTGGAGTGAAACCCGTAACCCGTATTCAGGTAAAATCGTACACGCGGGTTGGCATCGAAGTAAAAATTGAGTTTGGGGCTGAGCAGCGAAGCCGTTACCTGTTTCGGGTTGTACAGGGTGTCGAGTTTGTTTTCATAGCCGAACTGAAATACATCGGCGCGCAGGGCCGCATTCACGTTCAGTCGGGGCGCTACCTGCCAGGTGGCAGAGGCATATGCGCCGGTGTTGGTTTCGCTGATGTCGCCCAGTGCAAGCGGTCGGATCACCCGGGTGCGGTTGGCGGTACCGGAAAGTTCGCTGTTGTCGGTGGCGTCGTTTCGGAAAAACAGGCCGATTTCGGAATTCAGTTTTTTGCCGCCCAGTACGCCCTGCGCCTGATACGAACCATTGTAGCCAAACATGCGCCGGTGCTCTTTTTGCCGGATCTGGTCGCCATTTACAGGGTCTTCGAGGAAAAAGGTAAAATTGGAGTAGAGTTCGAAGTTGTAATCCGAGTAGTACAGGTTATTTTTGAATAAACTGTTGTTATTCAGGTTTTTAACGTGTTCAAATATGAAATTGTACCGACTGGTGATGCCGCCTTCGGTGTCGTCGATGGAGCCGAAACGATCGATTTGACCGCTGCGCACCGCCCGTTCTGGTATCTGACCCGAAGCATTCCAGGAACTTTGAAACGCCGATGCTGAAAAACTGATGCGCTGGTCGTCGTCCATGAGTGCGTTGAATTTTCCAAACACATTGAGCCGGCGAAATGCCTGCGGACTCTCGAAATAACCATCCGAGTACATGGTTTCGGAGGCGAGGTAGGCGTGGCGGTTGCGGCGGGCTGCATTTTGCCCCAGCAGGTTGAACGCGCCTACCGCCCGGGCTGTGTTGAACTGGCCGCCTTCCACTTTTACAAAACTGTTGTCGAGGGCGTCGGTGGTTTTAAAACGCACCAGACCGGCCGTGGTAAAATCGCCGGCATCGGCGTAGTAAGGCCCTTTTTTGAACTCCACATTTCCCAGCAATTCCGGGATGACGAAGTGCAGATCGGCGTACCCTTGTCCGTGTGCGTGGCTCACCATATTGACCGGCATGCCATCTACGCTCAGGTTGATGTCGGTACCGTGGTCGATGTCGAAGCCGCGCAGGAAAATCTGTTCGGCCTTGCCGCCGCCGGCGTGTTGGGCAATAAACAAACCAGGTACCACGCGCAACACATCCTGCGTCGTACTGATGGGCCGTGTTTCGATGTCGAGCACGCTGATGCTCTGAAATGGCTGGGAAGTAGCCGATTTGATCTCTACATCCTGCAGGTTGATCGGGGCGGGATTCAGGTCGATGCGCAGGGTAGTAGTTTCGGAGTCGCGCACATTCACCTCTTTGATCGTTTTGGTTTCATAACCAATGTAACTGACGGTGAGGGTGTACGTTCCGGCCTGAAGGTTGTTGTAGGTAAAAAATCCGAGGGGGTTGGCAGTGGTGTAAATGCCTCCTGGGTCCAGTCGAACCGTAGCGCCGGCAAGTTCAAGTCCTGTCCCGTTTTCGGTGAGTTGGCCATTGATAGAACCGTTGTGTGCGGCGAGTTGGGCCACGGCAAGCATCGGAAGGCAGGAAAAAAGTAGACGTTTGAACATGATTACAAGGCAGTGATGATCGTTCGTTTGGTGGTGTATTCTGTGTTTGCTGTCAGCGCTTCTCTATGTACGAGGTGAAGCGTTTTTTGGTTTTCGGGAATTATAAAAGTTGGCAGTTTGAGGTGTTTAGTTTAAAAATGAAAAAAAAATGAGTCATCCCTAAAACCAGGAATGACTCATTTTGGGCCTTTATTCTAAATTCCGCTTACCTCGTCACCATCAATTTGGCAAATGTATTTCCTACCCGGGCAATATACATGCCTGCTGGCCATTCTGAAACATTGATGGTATGAGAAGTGCTTGCCGGGGTTTCCAGCATCTGTTTACCATCAATACTACTTACCGTCAGGCGTGCGCCACGTGCGGACTCCTCCATGCGAATTTGTACGGTTTCAGTAGCCGGATTTGGCGAAATGTTCAATATTACCGTGCTGTTCTCCGGTGTTTCTGTGGCAGAAACGCTGTTTGTTGCATTGAATGTAGGCGCCTGAATGACGAAAGGGCCTGTTCCATTGGGCACCCGGGCATAGCCGAGGTCGGTGGTTTGCTGGCCGAAATTCAGCGTATCTACCCACTGCGATTGCGGATCGAGCAGATACAGTTGTTCGCCCGAAGCGGAGAGTTTGAAATTGCAATGCAACGGCCCTTGCTCCTGTTCTTCATCGGCCCAAACGATCAGGTAACCATTGGCAGCGATGCTGGTCCCTGCCGGGAAAGCCCATTTGGTCAGGTTGGCGGGGTTGTCGGTCAGGTAATAACCGCTCAGGTCGACCGCCGCGCCGCTGGTGTTGTAGAGTTCAATCCAGTCGTCGAAATCGCCGTTTTCATCGCTGGCTGTGGTCGTGTTGGAAGCCATGACTTCATTGATCACGACCGGACTGGAAGAGGTAGCGGCGTCGATGCCGAAATAAAACACATCGTGTTCGGCGCCTGTGGGCAGGTAGGTGCGGCTGCCGGCGGTATTGTCGGCGATGGCTTCCACATAAAACCGCACCAGCGCACCCGCCTGAAAACCAGGCATTTGTGCGCCGTACACGCCGTCGTCGGCTGCGCCATCGTTGTGCTGGCCGTCGTCGAACATTTCCGTTTTTTCAAAATTACCGTATGCCTGCGGGGCGTAGTACAACCAGGCCGCGGCAGTATTGCTGCTTGCGCTCACGTTTACCGTCGCCGTTTCTCCTGCCAGCGGATTGCCCCAGTCGCCTGCTGCGCTTTTCAGCACAGGATTTGAAATGACGGGGCCGATGGCAGCCATTTCAATGTTGGCCAGCAGGTTGTTGCGGTGATTGAGCACAAAATTGCGCAGCGTGGTTTTTTCAGTGTTGTACTGGTTTACAGAGTACAATTTTTTGGTGTCGGCCTGTACACCTGCATTGATCAAAGCGTCGTACTGGTCGATCAAGGGGTTGAAAGATGCAGGGTTTAACGCATCCTGGAGCAGCGTTCTGAAGTGCGCCAGGTAGCGCTGGCGAATGGATGGCACTGCCAGGAGGCGATTGAGCAGGGGATAGTTGACTTTATTGGCATTGTAAAAAGGACCCCAGTTGGCTGCATTGGTGGTCATGGCACTGTTGCCGTCTACTTCCAGCGGCGTCAGACGCCCGGTTTCCGGGTCCCAGTAAATATAGTAGTCCATTTTTCCTTTAAACACATAACTGTCGTCGTCGGAAAACGCAATTTCAGTGGCCAGGAACCACAGGGTGCGGTCGAGGTCGAGCACTTCTCGTACGCGGGCTTCGAGGCTGTCGAGTGGCGTGTTGTTGAGCACGTCGCATACGTGTACGAGTTTATCCCAGGGATTTTCTACATGCGATGATTTAAGCGTGTAGTATTGCTGGTATTCCGTGGTATCCGAACCGAGGTAGTTGATGGCTGCGGTGCCATCGCCCCACATTGGGCCACCGCCGCCGCCGCCACCCGGGCCGCCACCTGTGGCGCCGTCGGGGCGATCGGCGCGCCAGCGTGCGCCGTCGTTGCTGAAAAACCATTCTTTCAGGTAATCGCCGTCGAGTTGTTGTACCTGCGGGTAAATGCCCCAACTTTCGCCATTGATAAACAGGTGTACGTACGAGGCTTTGGATGCCGGAACATGCCTGCGAATCTGGTGCAGATACGCTACTTCACGCATGAATGAAGCATCCTGGAAACAGTTGTTGAGGTTGACGGTGCTGTATCCTTGCAGGTTCTGATCGGGGTGCAGGTAATCGAGCGTAATGTTAAACGATTTTTTTTGCGAAGTACCACTTTGGGAGTAAGACGTCTGTCCCTTGAAACGAACGCCTACATCCGGAAATGTATCGCCATCGACAATCAGGGTGGCCGGAATGTCGGTGTGCGAACTGTAATTTGTGGTCATTTGCTGCCAGTAATTGCTTTGCGAAAACCACAATTCGTAGGTACGAATCACAGACTCGTCGAACAAGCCTTCCGATGCGGTGCCGTCGGTAATGAGCAGGTGATCGGCTGGGGAAAGGTGCATAGTAGGCGGTACATCCTGTGCATACAAGGACGATGCAAACAAGACCAGCGCAGTAAAAATGGTACAGATTTCTTTCATGGTATTGGAAAATGAACAATTAAGAGGGCGAACTCGCTTTAAAGCGGATTAGACGCATGCCAGGGTAAATGGTTTAGGCAGCAAAGTTAATGGCAGCGGGTACAACTTGATGGTCAGGAAATGACACTTCCGGCTGTTTCGGTCCACTACCAAAAAACAGTGCCTCTGTTTGCCAAGGCAACAGAGGCACTGCAAGTGTTTGGGTTTTCACACCCCGTTGTAATTAGTGGCCGCCGCCATGACCACCATGACCACCGTGACCGCCACCGTGTGGGCCGCCTTGTGGACCGCCGTGCGGGATTGTATCATGTGGTACGTGACCCAGTGAGTCTGGATGCTGGTGTCCCAGGCTGTCGAGCGGGAAATGTGGGTGACCGTGATGGCCGATGCTGTCGTGCCACAGGCTGTCGAGATGCTGATGTCCCAGGCTGTCCAGCGGGTGGTGCCCCAGAGAGTCGCAGTGGTGCGTGTTGGTGCTGTCACCACGCTCGGAAGTCGAGTAGGATACAGATGTTCCAGTCAGTTCATTGGGAGAAAATGCTTCCTTTTGGCAGGAGTAGGCGATCAGAGCCAGTACGGCAACAAAAAACAACGTTTGTTTCATGAAAACTGGTAATTAGAAAGATGTTTGTTGCAAGCGAAATTGCTTTGTTACACCATACGGGAATTTGGTTGCGGGGGTTGCGTGGCATTGCGAATTAGTTATTAAGTTATTGGTTAATAAGTTATTTGGGTTGGTTAGGGGCCATCTGCACATATGTTTGGCGTCCATTTTTGTATGGCCAAACATATGTGCAGATGGCCCCTAACCACCCCAAATAACTTAATAACCAATAACTTAATAACCCAATCAGAGGATTTTGTACTGCAATCCCGCCTGCACCATCACCGAGTTAAACATCGCATCTGAAGAAGCAAAATCGCGCATATAATCGGCGCCGATCCCAAAAATCCAGCGGTGGGTATCATACTGTAACCCAATGCCGGCCCGCCAGACTTTGTTCAAATCCTGCGCCAAGGCCTTTTCAGCCTGATAACGTATTTCCGGATCATGCATGGGGCCTCCATGCGGCTGTTCTTCATAGGTGTAGGTGATCAACTGTGGGTCGATATGCACCCAGGTATGGGCTATGTGAACGCTGGGGCGCACAGGGAAGTGCAGAGGCACTGAATATTGAAGGCCAAAAGACAACAGTCGCTGGCGTTGTGTGCTTTCCACCTTTACCAGTTGATCGTCCTGTCCGGGGCCGCCATGTGGACCAGGGCCAGGGTGGTGGGGGTGAAAACGCGGTACAAATTTCGTGGTATTGATATCGAAACGGAGCCAATTGGCATCTGTGGTGAGCGAAAATTGATTCCAGAACCGCCAGGCAGCAGAAATGCCCTGCCCCTGGAGTACCGAAACGCCATCCTCTCCGGGCATCGCAAAACCGCGAAAAATTTGAGCGCCAGCCCGCAGGCGGGAGTAGGTTTTAGGCGCTTTGGGCGGTTCGAGGGCCAATGTTTTTGATGCCTGTAGGGTGTCCGTGTGCGCAGCCACAGGCGGGAGAAGCGCTTCTTTGTGGAGGGCAACCGTGTCTTTTATGGTTGTTTGCGCAGTGTCGACGACCGTGGATTTAAGTGGCGCCTGGGCGGTTGCCGTGCTGTCTATGGCAGTCGGAAGGCCTGGAACAGCCGGCTCAGTATCGGATGTGATTGCCGAACCGCTATTTTCCGGGGCCGTGGTGCGATTTTCAGTATTTTGCTGCTCTGTTTTTTCCTGAACAGGAGTGCTGTCTTGCCCCTTGGCGGGTATAGCAATGTTTTGTTGTGCAATTTCAGAAGACTTGTTCTGCGCTCGGGCTTCCGGGGCGGCAGGAGCGCCAGTGCGTCGTTGGGACTGTTTTTGCGCTACACGGTTCTCATTTCTGTGTTGTCCTGGGGCCGTTTTTTTCGTTCCGGGCGTTGCGCTGATCTGCTCGTTTGTGATCTTGCGTGTGCGGGTATTGGGAGATAAGTCCTCTTGTTGGGGTTCTTTTTTAGCGTTTACTGTATTTTTAGCGGATGGCGTGCTTTCAGATGGAAGTGAGAGGGCGGTAGATTCGGTATGGGAGGCTTCCGTTTTTAAGGGCAGGTGTTCAGGTGCGGCGGGCAGGCTGCTCGTTTGCACAATTTCTTCGAGCCGCCGGTTTTCCTGTTTCAGTTTGAGCACTTTCCAGGCCAGCACACCGGCTGTGACGGCAGCGGCCAGCGCGGCGATTTTCCAGTATTTCAGGTAGGAATGATGGGTGATTCCGCCGTCATCGAACGCATCGAGCCGTTTGGAAACCATTTTCCAGTTCTTGTTACGTCGGGGGAAAGGTTGCTCTTCATCGAGTTTTTCCCTGAATAAATTGTCAAAATCACTCATGCTTTCCTTGAAAATTCAAAATCGTTGGAAAAGAATGCTTTCAAATGCTGTCTGGCACGGGCCAAATTTGATTTGGATGCGCCTACGGAGATATGGAGGGAAGCAGATATTTCCTCATGGGAAAATCCATCTACCACAAACATATTAAACACAGTTCGGTACGCGGGAGGCAAACGATCGAGCATGGCCATAATCTGTTCGCGCGTCAGCGATTCGATGATGCCCTGATCGCTTTCAGAATCGTGCCAGGGCTGGATTTCGGTTGTTTGCAAGGTATGCAAATCAGATCGAAAATGGTCGATTGCAGTATTAATCACTACCCTGCGCAGCCAGAATCGGAAGGGTTGAACGCCGGTGTACAAATGGATTTTGCTGAAAACCTTGAAGAAAGCGTCGCTTACCACCTCTTCGGCCGATTCTACATGCCCGGTATAACGACGGGCAATCGTCATGGCATAGTTGTAAAACTGAGCAAACAGCCTTTGCTGGCTCGCCCGTTTGTTCTGACGGCAACCTTCAATGAGTTCTTCTAACTGCACATCTTTTTCTTCCATGTACTAGACGGATGGAATGTAGCGCGGGTTGCGTGCAAGGTGAATTTTGCAGATGGATAAATATGCCTGCGCAGTAAGAGTGACAGGTCATGCGTGCAAATAACGCTGGTATTGCCAGATAACGATATGAGTGAGGTGTAATCTTTCGTCGATAGAAGACAAATGGATGTATTGGTAAGGAAAAGGGTGGTTTAAACAAGCAATCAGGTGTTGAGGCTCATTTTGAGTTTTTTCTCCACTTCCTCCACCGTGTCCTTGAAAATCATGTCGGTATCCATCATGTCCTGCACGGCCTTGCAGGAGTAAATCACTGTGCTGTGGTCGCGGCCGCCAAATTGTTCGCCGATGGATTTCAGCGATTTATTGGTGAGTTTTTTGGCCAGGTACATGGAGAGTTGGCGGGCAATCACAATGTTGCGTTTGCGCGTTTCGTGGTGCAGTTTGTCCACCGGCACCTTGAAATGTTCGGCAACCAGTTGCTGGATAAATTCGACGGTGATTTCCTTGTTGATCGTTGTCACGAAGTTGCGAATCACCTCTTTAGCCAATTCCATGTCCACATCGCGGCGGATCAGGGTGCTTTGGGCGAGCAGGGACACCATCACGCCTTCCAGTTCGCGAATGTTGTTTTTGATATTGTAGCAAATGAACTCCAGTACGTCGCTTGGAATATCAACGCCTTCGCCTTCCATTTTGGCTTCCAGAATAGCCATGCGCGTTTCGAGGTCGGGCGCTTGCAGGTCGGCGCTCAAGCCCCATTTGAAACGGGAAATGAGGCGATCTTCCATGCCTTCGAGGTCTTTCGGCGCACGGTCGGACGTCAGGATGATCTGCTTGCCGTTCTGGTGTAACTGATTGAAAATGTGGAAGAAAATTTCCTGGGTTTTTTGTTTTCCGGAAATAAACTGGATATCGTCGATGATCAGCACATCCACCATCTGGTAGAAATTCACAAAATCATTGACCGAGTTGTTTTTGATTGCCTGAATGATCTGGTTGGTAAATTTTTCGGCCGACACGTACAGTACGGCTTTCGAATCCATCTTGCTGATGATGTCGTTGCCGATGGCTTGAGCCAGGTGGGTTTTGCCCAGACCTACATCGCCGAAGATAAACAGCGGGTTGAAAGCCGTACCGCCCGGTTTTTTGGCAATGGCCAGGCCTGCATTGCGTGCCAGGCGGTTGCAATCTCCTTCGATAAAATTGTCGAACACATAATTCGGGTTGAGTTGCGGATCAACCTTGATGCGTTTGATACCCGGAATGATGAACGGGTTTTTGATCATCTCCGCGTCGAATACGCCCGGCACCGGCGCATTGTCTTTGTCGGATGAAGGTTTGGTGTCCATTTTGGCTGCCCCGCTTTTTACAGGCTCCTGAACGCCCTGTTCGGGAATATGGTATAGCAAGCGGCCGCGCTCGCCCAGTTCCTGGCGAATGCTTTTTTTGAGCAGTTGTACATAATGCTCTTCAAGCCATTCGAAAAAGAACTTGTTGGGCACCTGTATCGTAAGTACATCATTGTCTAAATGAACCGGTTTGATCGGTTCAAACCAGGTCTTGAAACTCTGCGGGCTTACATTTTTTTTGATAGTATGGAGACAATCGTCCCATACCATCCGGCTGTCTCTTGTCATACCTGATGGGACATTTGGAAATGGGCTAACCCAGACTTACATTTTGAATTTTTGTGCCTGCTTGGTCGAAACAGGGTGACAAAGATTGCTAAACTATTTGGAAGGCAGCAGGATTTTTCGACTTTTTCGACAAAAAAAATTTGAAAGTTATTTTAAAATTTTTTGTGTTTTAAACAAGTCGAAAAATGCAGTTAAGTCGAAAAAAGATTCGTTTTGGTTTTTTTGGTCATTTGGCAATAAATTAAAAAAATGGTACATTGTTTTTAATCCAAATCAGTTTTTAGGGTTTTATTTTTGGTTATTCCAAAATTTTCAAATTTTATTTATTTGCTTGCAGGCGATCAATTAATGCCCGTATTGACTTCCTGATTTGCGTATGTCATTGTGGTTCAGGCAAAAAGGAGGTCGAAAATTTGTTTTAAAATTGGACATGGCAGGTTGTCGTGCCGGCAAAACTGCTTTGCACAGAAGCCTCCAAGAGCACATGATTTTTTCGCCGATTTGCTGAAATTATATTGTTATAAAAGGGCAGAAAATCCCAATCGCAACGTAATCAACACGTTATCTATAGCGCAATTTGCAGGATTTAAAAGAGTTGTCCGGCTTCGGTGCGAATGGCGACGATGGCACGTTGCAGCGGTGTTGCAGGCATCTGATCGATGGCTTGCAAGAGGCTGCTGACCAGTTCATCGGCGTTGCTGTCGGCAGGGAGGTCAGAAGCCGTCTGACTGACAAAAGCGAGGGTCTCATTTTTGGCCAGCGTAATGATCTGCCAGAGCGTTTCGGACACATACAACTGCTGCGAAGTATTGTGATCGAATTCCTGGTTGATACTCAGCATGAGTGCGCCGCGCAAATCGCCAGTCGTCATACCCGGCATCCGAATACGCAGCAGGGTGCTGGGTATGCCGGCGCGGTCGCACAGCAGCGTGAGCCGCTCGTAGGCCTGAAGGCGGAGCGGCAACGTGGTTTTGAGCGATTCGGTGCGCTGAATGGCTCTTTCGTAGCGTAGCCGGTCATCGAGGTATAGTTTGAGCAGAAAATAAGCCGTGGCAAACACCACCAGAGAAGGAATCGTGTATTTCAGCAGTTCCAGAAAAAGTTCCATAATTCGGTTGTTGAGCGCCCTTGTTTTCAGGCGGGCGGCAAAGGTAAGCGGAGCCGTAAACATTTTTGTGCTTCCATTGGTTTTAGTGGCGTACTTTTGTAGTGAGATTATGTGTTTTGGTGTTTTGGTGGGCTTCGCGCTTGGGGTTGAGTTAGAGGTTGAGAAGTTGAGGGTTGAGCACCTTCAGCATTTAACTTCGAAAATGCCTTTGGGATTCAAGACAGGAATTGCTCAACCCTCAACCACTCAACTTCTCAACCTCTAACTCAACCCCAAGCGCGAAGCCCACCAAAACACCAAAACACTAAAACACAGAAAAAAATAACACAAATATGGATATGGTGCTCGATCAACCTGTAGTTACTACACCTGTTACCCTCACGGATGGTGCTGTCGAACAACTCAATCAAATTCGTTCCAGTGAAAATATTCCGGCTGATTATGGTCTTCGCGTAGGCGTGAAAGGCGGCGGTTGCTCCGGATTTTCCTATGTACTCGGTTTCGACCAGCCGGAAGAGCAGGATGAAATTTTTGATGTAAAAGGTATCCGCGTCATCATGAATAAGGCGCATGCCATTTACCTGCTCGGAATGCAGATCGATTTTGTAAGCGGCCTCGACAACCGGGGTTTTACGTTCGACAATCCGAACGCCAGTAGCACCTGCGGTTGCGGCACGTCTTTTTCGGCGTGAGAAATCTACGCGGACTAATGATTACCTTGAATTGGTATATCCCAAATAATACAGTATTCAGTACGGTATTACATGAAACCCGCCCTTTTCGCGCGAGCCGCGTTTGTTGCTTCGATGCCAGTCCTTGGTATCGCCTTTTTTCTACTGTTTTTGGGTTCCGAGTGTTCCGGACAGGTGATGTACGGAAGTACCCTCAGTCAGATCAAAAAAATCGGGCTGGGCGCCTGCCAGGATACCTTTATCGTTGCCTGTCCGCCGCTGAACGATATGGCAATTGGCCCAAGCGGCCTGTTTTATGGCATCAACAGCAATAGAATTGTTTCCATAGACCCCGGCACGGGAACGGTTACGGTGATCGCCACCGTGAACGGGATGATTGCTACCAGCCTCGAATATGGCGAGGACGGATTTTTGTATGCCCTCGGGCAAACCTTGTGGAAAATCGACCCTGTGAGTGGTGCTGTTCAGGTGAACGGCATGTTGCCCACAGGCTGGGTGCCAATGGGCGATCTGGTATATCTTGATGGCATTTATTATGCAAGCTCCACCACGCCCCAGGGCAACAAACTGATCAATGTAAACCTGAACAATCCTGCTGCGTCCACGATAATCACCAGTTTGCCGGCGGGCGGACTGGTCGCAGGCGCTTCGGTGTATGACCCCGTTTGCCCCAAACTGTACTGGAGTCAGATCAGTACCCCGAATATTCATGCGTACGACGTCAATTCCCAAACCTGGAGCATTGCCTGTTCCAGCGTGAACTGGGGCCTGGGCGGCGGCGACACGCCCAACGACTATTCCTTTCCATATGTATGCGGTTGTACCATCAATGCAGGAAATGTAAATCCGCTACAGTTCAACCTCTGCGGGGAGGGCGCTACGGCCAATACGCCGTATACAGGCGGTGCTGTGCTGGGCAGCACAGGCATCCTCCGATATGTACTGGTGACGGATCAGAACAATCCTGCCGGAAGCATGCTGTTTCAAAATATCAGCCCGGTTTTCGGATTTGTGATGGGCCAAATGAATTATGGACAAACCTATTATATAGGTACAGTCGCCGGGCAGCCGCAGGGTGGAAATGTCGACCTTTCTGACCCGTGTATAGATTTTTCCAACCAATTTGCCCGGGTCGTCTGGCAACCCCAGCCATCGCTGGTTTTTACTGCTTCCAATCCGAATATCTGTGCAGGAGCGTGCAAGGATGTGCAGGTGGCTCTGACGGGCACACCGCCGTTCACCCTTAGTTATCAAGTCAATGGAGGAACCACGCAAACGCAAACTTTTACGAGCACAAACGGTTTGCTTCAGGTTTGTGTGCCATCAGGCAGTAGTGCGCAAACCCTGGTTTTAAATGCGCTGGGGCTCAGCGACGCGTATTGTAGTTGTCAGTGAGTGGCTGAAAAAAAATAGGTGAACGCTACGCTTTGTGTCCTTCGTGAAACCTTCGTGTCCGTTGTGGTAAAAAAACTAACCACAACGGACACGAAGGTTTCACGAAGGACACAAAGCGTAGCGTTCACCTAACAAGTATTTGCGCGGCCCTTATATCTCGCTCAAATCCACCACAAAACACTGTTTGTACCCTTTCCGCGCCACCGTTTTTTGCTGTGCAGTGGCTGTTTTTTCATCGGCAAACGGGCCGACGATCACGCGGTAGGCCGACAAGTCATTGGCGTTGTCGCGTTCTACATTGACCATCACTTTTCCCGGAAATTGTTTTTGCAGTTTGGTAATGATTGGCAACACATTGTCGGCGTCGTACAAAGTGCTCACCTGCACACCGAAACCCGCTTTGGAAGAGCGTTCCATGGCAACTTTGTACAGTTCCGTGTTTTTTCCATTCTCCTTGATTTCTTCCTTGGCTTTAGCGCCTTTGGCGCCTTTGGCGGTTGCAGTAGTAGCGCCGGTGGTGCTGTATTGGGCCGGTCGTGCAGGGTCAAAATTGCCGCCTGATTTGGCTTTGGTAGCAGATGTTTTAGCAGCAGCCGTTTTACTGTCGGTATCCGGCACTACCTCCACGCGTACGCTGGCCGATTTATCCTGGTCGAGATCGATTTCTTCTGCTGCGCGGCGGGAAAGTTCGATGATATACCCTTCCTTGAAGGGGCCACGGTCGTTGATGCGCACCACAACTGATTTTTTATTGTCCAGGCGCGTTACCTTTACTTTTGTACCGAAAGGCAAACTTTTATGTGCTGCGGTGAGTTCTGTTTTGTCGTATTTTTCGCCACTGGAAGTTTTCCGACCGTGCAGTGAATCGGCATAAAAATTGGCTTTTCCGAACTCTTCCGACCAGTTGGGTACGTAGGCATTGACAAGGATCCAACTGAAACAAACAAGGAACAGACCGGAGGCGGTAATGAAGGTTCGGCGCATGGCTTTTAAATTTATTGATTGTGTTAATGGATGGGCGCAAACAACAAACATATGAGAATGCTTATTTATTTACAGGGGCAAAGTAATTTTGAAAACCATTGAAAATCAACCCAAAGTAAATTTTTTCAAATGAAAAAAGCAAATGCTCTTGATCGGCAGCGTTCCGTGTATATCGCCGGTGCGGCAGGCCGGCGACAATTGATTCCATTCGACCCTGTGGTACTGGAACAGCAGGCTAAAGCCAAAATGGATCCGGCAGCAGCGGCATATGTGATCGGCGCAGCAGGTCTGGAAAGCACCATGCATGCCAATCGCTCTGATTTTGAACGATACCGTATTGTACCGCGTATGCTCAGAAATGTGGAGGAGCGCGATATGTCCACTTCTTTTTTTGGGCAAACCATCCCGGCGCCTTTTTTTCTGGCGCCCATTGGAGTGCTGGAAATGGCTCACCCCGACGCCGAAAATGCCGTAGCCGTGGCTGCGGCCGAATGGGGCATTCCCATGATTTTTTCCAACCAGGCCTCCGTGCCCATGGAACAGTGCGCTGCCGCTATGGGCAACAGCCCGCGTATGTTTCAGTTGTACTGGAGCCGTTCCAACGACCTGGTACTCAGTTTTTTACAACGCGCCGAAGCCTGCGGCTGTTCGGCGCTGGTGCTCACCCTCGATACCACAATGCTGGGCTGGCGCATCCGCGACCTCGACCTGGGCTCGCTGCCATTTCTGAAAGGTATGGGTATCGCCCAGTACACCTCCGACCCCGTGTTTCAGCAATTGATGGACATGCCTGATGACATGCCTGTACCGCAGGCAAATGTTACTGTAGACGCTATCCGTACCCTTTTTTCGGCAGCAAGGCTCCATCCGGGCAGTTTCTGGCAAAACCTGCGCAGCGGCCGGGCACTGAAGGCAGTACGCACTTTTACACGCTTGTATTCCCGCCCCAATATTACCTGGGCAGACCTGCCTTTTTTGCGCCAGAACACCAAATTGCCCATCATTTTGAAGGGGATTCTGCATCCGGAAGATGCCCGAAAAGCGCTCGATTATGGCGTCGACGGCATCTACGTGTCCAACCACGGCGGCCGGCAGGTGGATGGTGCGGTGAGCGCCATTGCTGCCTTGCCCGCTATTGTTGAAGCGGTGCGCGACAAAGCCCCTATACTGTTCGACAGCGGGGTGCGGGGCGCCGCCGACGCTTTCAAAGCGCTGGCACTCGGGGCTACGGCTGTGGGTATTGGCAGGCCATATTGCTATGCCTTGACGTTGGGCGGGAGGGCCGGCGTATCGGAACTGCTGGAAAACTGGCTGGCAGATTTTGAACTCACCATGGGGCTGGCGGGCTGCAAAAATGTGGCAGAAATTCACAAAGCCACGCTTGCTCAGGGCGCGTAAATCAGCCTGCCACTACTGGCCACTTTTCCGGTCTTTTTGTCGGTTATTCGGTACAGGTAGGCGCCGGGGACGGGAAATGTTTCGGCAGACAGAAATAAAGGCGGGTTTTCAGGCAAGTCCTGCTGAAACGTGATTTTACCCTGACTATCAACTATTTGCAATTCAAACGGACTGGCATTTTGTTGCCCGAAAAACAGCAAGCAACCGTCCTTCCCAAACGGATTGGGTGCCACAAAGTCTGCTGCTCGTTCGGGTTTGGACAGCAGTACAGGTTTGTAGGCAGTACCATCTAACTGAAAAAAGCAGGCCTGCGTCGGCATGTCGGAAATATGTATCGCAGCCAACAAGGACCCTTTTTTTAGGGCCTTGAAACGCAGTTCAAACAAATCTTCCGGGCCCTCCCCAAGCAGTTTTCCACCAAGGTCGAAACTGAAGGTGAGCAGACCCTGTTCGCTTCCTTCAGTAGACATATGTTCGGCTGCCAGCCCTTCTTCCAGCGGAACAACTTGCTCCAGTTGCAATACATTCTGATCGAACCGGAGCGTAAACTGCCACCCGGCCATATTTTTTACATCGGCTGAAAAAACGCAGGAAATGAATTCCTGCGCTTCAAATGCGCGATTTTCAAACAACAGTGGCTGCGGCGACTTTCGTTCTTCGAGGCCTGACTGAAATCCCGGAGCAGCCGTTTCATTGACGTCGCCCACTTTGATGGCTTCAAAGTCGAGTGCCGAAACAGACGTGCTGCCTGCCTGAATGTTCAGACTTTCGGGAAAAGCGCTGGAAAATGGATTCTGCGGGTTGGCAAAGATATAATCGGAAGGTACGAAGCGCCAGGATGTATTTCCCGAAAACACCGTATCGATGCCCAAAATGAGTTTCCGCAATTGCACAATATCGAAAGTGGTAACGGCTCCGGAACGATTGGCGTCGGCAGCAATAATTTTATAGGGTGTGTTCAGTGGCTCCAGTCCCAGAATGTGTTTGGAAATCAGCACCAGATCGAAGGTAGTAACGCCATTGGTCGGGTTGTCGTTTCGGTAAGGCGTCAGGGTATAATCCTGACAACCTTCTACCGGTGAAAACTGGAAAGCGCCGGATGCGTCGGCCTGTATGTTTTGTGTAACAGGTGTAGTGGAAATAGAACCTGCTGCACCCATATTCCCCGTCAAACTGATCTGCACGCCGGGCGCTGGAATCAGCAGCGAATCGAGCGGAAATGTCCAAATTCCCCGGGCATAGGTAGCCGCTACCAGTTGATTTCTGATCACATTGTAGTCGAGGTCAAAAACCGGTACAAACGGTATGTTGTTGCCAAGCCGGTTCCACTCTGCTCCTGCATTTTTGGAAAAATACACCCCTGCGTCGGTGGCCGCAAAAAGCAGCGAGTCGGCATTGCCTGGCAATACCAGCAAATCGCTCACCGGCAGCGGCGGCAGTTCACCGGAAATATCGACCCAGGTTTGTCCATTGTTGTCCGAACGGTGGATATGCGGGATGTAATCATCGTCGCGAAATCCGGATTGGGTCACAAAAATGCGTTGCGCCAGGGTAGGGGAGCCCTGCACCGACGTAACATAGCGATTGGGCAAACCCGCCGAAATATTGACCCATGCGCCGGCGGGTTCGCGTCGCCACACATTGGCGTCGCTGGTGCCAGCAAACAGTTTTCCCGCACTCAGCGGCGATTCGTCCAATGCAGAAATAGTGTGAAAGGCATCGCCCAGGATATTCCCATCGGTCAGGTCGCCGGAAGCGGCCGCCCAAAGGCCCTGGTTGTTCAAATATACCCTGTATGTGCCGGCGTACACTTGTTCCGGGTTATGCTGACTGAGAAAATACGGTGTATCCCAGTTGCAGCGGTCGCTGGTGCCGAGGCAGTTTTGACCTACCTGCCAGTTGGCGCCGCCGTCGATGGTTTTATGCAGCGCCCCGCCCTGCGAAGAAACCCAGAAAATATTCGGATCGGAGGGATGGAAAGATGCGCGGAAGCCATCGCTGCCAAAAACCTCCTGCCAGTTGTTGATCGCCTGGGCATTGCCCATACTGGTTCCGTTGTCTTGCGCGCCACCGATATACATGTCCGGGCGATGCTTGTTGTAATTGGTATGGTAAAACTGCGTCAGCGGCAGGTTCAGGCAGCGTGTCCAGCCGATGCTGCCTACATTCTGGTAATAGACGCCTCCGTCGTTGGCAGCGTAGCGTTTTCCACTGGAAAGAAATGCCAGGTCGTGGATGTCGGAATGGCCGCCGCCGATATTTACCCAGTTGTTGGAAGCGGCGGTTTTGCGCCAGAGTTGTACGCCTGGCAGGTAAATTTCATTGTCGTTGTCGGGATGCAAAATCAATTTGCCGAAATACCAGCCGAAGTTGGCATACGCACTTTGTAAGCCACTGATACTGAACGGATTCCAGGTGTTGCCGCCATCCAGCGTCTGGTAAATAGCGCCTACACGCGAGAGGGAATCCACGTACAGGACGTACAGTTTTTGAGGATTCTGGCGAGAAATGGCCAGTCCGGTGCGACCCAGATTGTAGGTAGGAAGACCTCCGCCCAGCATGGTCCAGTTGGCGCCGCCATCGGTGGATTTGTACACCCGGGCATGCGGCCCGTACACGATCGATTCGGAATTGTTGCGGATACGATCCCAGAACGAAGCGTAGAGCACCTGCGGGTTGAGTGGGTCGATCACCAGGTCGCTGGCGCCGGCCTGGTTGCTCACGAACAATACCTGTTGCCAGGTTTGCCCGCCATCAGTGGTTTTGTACACGCCTCGGTCGTTGTTGCGGACGTATGGATTGCCCATGGCAGACACGAACAAGGTTTGTGGCTGGGTAGGATGTACTACAATTTTGGAAATAATACCTACCTGTGTCAGCCCGATGGCCTGCCAGGTTTCTCCTGCATCCGTACTTTTAAACACCCCTTCTCCATTAAAAACATAGGAGGGAATATTGGAGTCGCCGGTTCCGGCATACACGATGTTGGAGTTGGATGGGTCGAAGGTGAGGTGGCCGATAGATAATTCTGAAAATTCATCGAAAACCGGTCGCCAGTTGGCCCCTCCGTCGGTGGTTTTAAAAATTCCACCTGCCGAAAAACCAGCAAGCATGGTTTGCTGTTCATTGGCTTTTACGATGAGGCTGTTCACGCGGCCGGCGATGTTGGCAGGCCCTTGTAGTGTCCAGTCGGCTAAGGTACCGGAGCAGGAATTGTCTCGTTGTTGCACCTTGCGCGCTGCCCGCGCCTGGCGCATGGCTTTTTGCCAACCTTGCCAGTCGAAACTGCGGTCGGGGTAACTGCGTTGCAGGGCAAACATCTCGTGCGGAACGGTTTTTTCGGCTACTTCTTCGAGTGCTTCGTGGAATTGCCGGTGACAGGCGGTACTATAGGCCACGACCAGCAAGAGGAGGGCTGTATAAAATTTCATATGAATCGGATGGAATGTCGGCTTCATTACCTGCCAAAATCAGACCAAAGAAAGGCTGAAAGTGTATAACTCGATTCAAATAATTACCTTAACGTCATTAAATAACGATAAATCAGGGATGGAATCAAGCAAAGCGCCGCAACAGGATGAATTCCTGTTTCACCCCAAAAATGTACAGTTGTTCGTGTTGCTGGCCGGACTCACCTTTTTGTTTCTGGCCCTCACAGTTTCCTATGTGTACATTCGGGTCACCAATGGCATCCCGCCTGTTCGCTTGCCGGCGCTTTTTCTGCTGAATACGGTCATTCTGCTGGGCAGCAGTTATACGTTGATTCGGGCCAAACGGGCTTACCTGCACGATGATACGCAAGGGTACCAGAATTTCCTGAAATGGACAATCTGGCTGTCTATTCTTTTTATGGTGATGCAGGGTGTTGCCTGGACCTGGCTGTTCACACAAGGCATTTACATGCACTCCACCACGACCACCGGGTTTCTATACGTTATTTCCATTGTGCATTTTGCGCATGTCGTCGGCGGGCTTCCTTTTCTGTACAATTTTTACCGCACGGCCCAAAAAAGGATGGTCGACCCCGTCACCGTGCTGGTGTATTTTTCCGATCCGGAAAAACGCCTCAAACTGCGCCTTCTGACGATTTACTGGCACTTTCTGGATATTTTATGGATATATCTGGTGGTGTTTTTTGGGGTAAATCAGTGGGTGAGTTGATGAGGTTGATAAATGTTGATGAGGGTTGATAGTTGAGGGGTTGAGGTTCATGTACCCAAAACTAAATGGTATGGGATGCCTCTCAACCTCTCAACCCCTCAACCCCTCATCAACCCTCACCTTACCACCTCCACCTTCCTCGTCACCACACCTTTGTTTGTTTGAGCAGAAACAAGGTATAGCCCGTTGGGCAGGAGGCTCACGTCGAGCGTGGCGCCGTCCGGGGCCGGATTTTGCTCTTGTAGCACAGTACGGCCATGCAGGTCGAGCAAGGAAACGGATTGGAGGGAGATGCCTGCTTCCGGCATTATTTGAACCATGCTATTGGCAGGTGAAGGAAATACCTGTATGCCATTTTCAGGATTGTTATCCATGCTGCGCGGGCGACTGAGCCCGGAAGGCAAGGGTATTTTCAAGTCAATATTCGAGCCGTTCGTCAACACCCCGTCGCCCCATTGAACAGAAGAGTTCGACATGGAAAGGGAGTAGTAAGAAAAGTCGTCGGGGCGGCCTACATCAATAATATCGATGATAATAAAACTGAATTTTCCGATGGCTCCGAAACCGCTTACCGGCTGTCCGTTGGTGCGGGTGAAGGCACTTTCGAGTCGGCCATGTTGTGGTGAAACCCCCAGCGACAGGAATGGAGAGTTGCGATTGATCCAGGAGTTGTTGTAGTATTCCATCTGAAAAGCGGAATCTACAATATTTGAACTCAACAAGGCCTCGAAGGTCATGCCGTACAAGTTCAAAACGGGCTCCCCTGAATTGCCGAGCCATACTTCCACTTCCACGCGGTCGCCGATAGAGGCATTGGGTGTGAGGAGGTTAAAAAAGAACGGCAGGCCTTTTTTGGTCAAAGGGACAGCAGGAATTACATTATCCGTATGTCCGTAATGCTGAACGATGGCATCTGCATCGGCTTTGTTGATATAGCCATTGCCATCCGCGTCGGCATATTTGAGGTCTGTATTGATTGCCACATAAGGATTGGCCCAATCGCTGGCCTGTTGGCCGAACCAGGAGGTGCTGGCCTGCGAACGTGGCGCCCCTTCCTGTCCCATGCAAAAGCCCATGGTGAGCAAGTCTTTGTTGTTCACAATGCCGTCTTTATTCGCATCGCCGGGCCAGACGCAGTCCTGAACACAGGGGGCGCCGCCATTGGCAATATTGGCCACTTGCATGTCGATAACGGTACCTCTGCAGGTGCCATTGGCCGTAAGGCAATAATTTATGGAAAACACATCATGTCCCGTATAGCCGGCGTTGGGGCGGTACACCATCAGGTTGTACCCTTCAATATGTTGTCCGCCAATGGTTTGCGAACTGTATCCCGGATAAAACTGGCAGGTGCCGTGCGCAGGCGCCTGTGTTACCTGAAAATTGAAAACATCGTAAGGAATCGGGTAATCCACAACGAAGGGTTGGGAACTGCGGGTAAGCAAGTGGAAGGTATCGATGGCCGGTTCCATATCGCTTACCACGATGGTAACGGTTCCTGTTTCCAGGTTATCGGCTACACCATTGCCGATGTAGTAGGGAAAAACAACAGTGCCCGAAAAACCCGGAGCAGGAGTAAAAGTGCCAAATCCCTGTGCATTGGTGTTGCTCAAGGTGCCACCCGAGCCGGGTGTGCCCCATTCCGAAACACTCAGATTGCCCAGGTCATTCTGGCGTACATTGAACGTTACCGGCACCCCGGTAGGCGTATAAATATAATCATTGACAGCCATGGTATTGCGCGGCGGCGAAGGCAATACCTTCATATCTACCGTGACCGTGGTGTTACTGCCATTCATGTTCCTGCGCAGGATGAACGGGTCGGGGCCGGTATAATCTGTATGCGGGGTATATCGGAATGCGCGGTTGCTGATGATCTGCACGGAGCCGTGGGCGGGCGCTTGCCACAGTGTATAACCGCCGTATTGAAGTGAAACCTGGGTAGATGTATTCTGGGCAGTAGCCAGAGGCAGCGTGCTGCTGACAGGCTGACCAACCGGACGAACCCCGACAGTTAACTGCCCCGTTTTGCAGTTGCCCATGGCGTCGCAGGCAACATAACCGATCAGTGCGACACCATTGAACCCTTGTTGCGGGGTAAATACTACCTGGTTTTGGGAATTGATGTAGGCCGTACCGTGGTTTGCTACGGCTACTTCTGATAGTGTGAGCGCTCCGGCGCTGCTGTTGTCATTTCCGAGCACATTCACTACCACCGGCGTATTGGTGTAGGTCGTCGTAAAATCTTCCTTCACCGTAAGCAAGGAAGGGTACACCATCACGCGGTATGCCAGGTAGTGCAGGTGTGGATAGGTGAAAAACTGATTTAACTCAAGGGTAAAGGTATCCACCCCTTCAAAAGTGGGATGTGGTGTGTAGCGAACCTGATACCTGTTGGGGGCGCCAGGACCGCCTGCCGAGATGAGGTGGATGTACACATCGCCATGATTGGCAGATGGCTCAATCGTAATGGCCTGCAAATCAACCCCTTCAATCGTATCGGCAAGTACCATTCCAGTGGCTGTACTGAGTTCCCGATACGCACTTGTCGGGCCTTGCGACCACAAAGAGACAGGCATTCCCAGGGCAAAAATCAGCCAGAAAATGAGGTTTGGGTAAGGAGATTTATTTACATTCATGATTATCATTACGGCAAAAACAGATCAAAAATAACCTTTTTTTATATATTCGAAACCCTGCGCCGGAAAAAGATCGGCCCTGCATACATTTGTGATTATGGCAACGAAAAATAAATCGGCTGCAACAGAGCAACACCGGAATAAAGTATATCAGGTGCTGGAGTGCCTGGATGAATCGGAACACAAGAGACTTTCCAGGTTTCTGCACTCGCCTTATTTTATCAAAACGAAAACCCTGGTCAATCTTTATGAAGTATTAGTAGCGAAAATCCGGAAAGGGGAGCCCGGATTCGATCGGCTGGATGTGTGGGGGGAAATACAACCAAATGTGCCGTTCGACCCAATCGTATTCCGCAAAAACTGTTCCGATCTGCTCAAATGGACGGAAATATTCATGGCGCAGGAATTTCAATTGCAAAATGACAATTACCGGACACTCGGGCTGCTCGATTTCCTGGTTCAACGTAAAATAAAACCCCTCTACGATCGAAGTATCCGCGAAGCACGCGAACGCATGGCGCAAAAATCCTTCAAAGCGCTCGATGACTTTTATACTGCTTATTCCATTGAACGGCATTATTACACCATGATGGACTTTGATATGTCGGTTGATAAACGCGCCAATATTGAGGCCATTTCCGAAAACCTGGATGTTTTTTACTGGATTGAAAAACTGCGCCTGTTTAGCGCCAGCCTGAGCCAGCAACGCACCAGCCTTCACCGATACGATTTGAATGGATTGCCTCAAATGCTGGACATTTTGTCGACTTATCCACTCGATAAGTGTCCGGAACTGGCCATTTATTACTACTCCTTCCTGACGCTCTACGAGGAAGAAAATGTGGATCACTACAATCGGCTGCTACAATTGCTGGATCAATATTTGCCCCAAATGCCCCGGCAGGAGGCAATGGAAATTATTGATTCCGCGCTGCATTATTGCACTGGCAAAATCAACCGGGGGCAAAGCGAATTCTACCAGAAATACTTTGATTTATTCGTTTTTTCGCTTGAGAATGGCATCTTTTCTCATGAAGCCGAGTTCCCCGTATGGCGTTATAGCAACATTGTTGCGGCAGCCCTGCGCCTCGACAAACTGGACTGGGCCGAGCAATTTGTAAAAGACCACAAGCACCTGTTGCCTGAAATCAGCCGAGAAAACACCTATTCCTTTAATCTGGCACGGGTGTATCGTTTCCAAAAAAAATATTCTAACGTCATCAACCTGTTGAAAAATGTGGAGTACGAGGACATGGGTTACAACCTCATCAGTAAAATGATGCTCCTGATCACGTACTATGAACTGGATGAATACGATGCGCTCAATAATTTTCTGGATACATTCAAGATATTCCTCAAACGCAAGGAAAAACATATTCCCGGCCCGCGTCGAACTTCATACCTCAACCTGATCAAATATACTCGTCAACTGATTCGACTGATCCCTGGCGACAAACAGGCCGTGGGAAAACTGAAAAACGCCATAGAGCAGGAGAAATCCATGATCGTGAACCATGAATGGCTGCTGGAAAAATTGCAGCAACTTGGCTGATTCGCTTCCAACCTGGTTACAATTTTCAGTTCGCGCGTGCGTTCTTTTCAACGCTGCTCCACTTTTCAAACTAAACGCGGAATGTCATTTCAAAAAACGGGATTGTTTCTTGTACTCTTTTTTGCTGCCTCCTGGTACGCCGACGCACAAACCGGCGGAAAACCCGCAGGCAAACTCTCGGCACAGAACAGCGAATTGATCCGGCTCGGTGAAGACACCCTCGCCATCCTCGCCTATGCCGTGGTAAACGACTCGATCGAACAGGAGCGGTTTGCGGCCTGTCGTGCGCTTATTACCTGCCTGGTTCGTACCCTTAAAGTGGAAAATTCTTTCAAATACCGCTTCGAACGCCTGCGTAGCATTTCCATTATTGCGCCCCCCGACAGCAGTTTCCGCATGTTTACCTGGCAATTGTTTGTCAATGATTCCACCTACCGCTATTACGGCGCTATTCAGACGAATCGAAAGGAATTGCAACTGTTTCCGCTGATCGACCGAAGTGCGGAAATGGACATTTTTCCAGCCCTCGAACAACTCACGCCCGAACGCTGGTACGGCGTACTCTACTACAACCTGCGGCAATTCGATACCAAAGAAGGGCGCAAATACCTGCTCCTGGGCTATGATGCCTATGATTTTTATACCCGCAGAAAAGTGGTCGACGTATTAAGTTTCGATGCAAACGGCAAACCCGTTTTTGGCGCGCCCGTTTTCGACCGCGAAGACCGAAAAGGCCCACCGGAGAAACGCATTTTTTCCGAATATGCCGCTGAAGCCTCCTTCCGCATGAACTGGGACGAACAATATCAGATGATCCTGATCGATCATGCTGTTCCCATGCCCAGTCCCTATGGCAGTGGCGTCGTTATGGTACCGGATGGCAGTTACGACGGCTTAAAACTGGACAAGGGCCGCTGGAAATACATCAGCAAGGTTTTCAACGATGTAATGGAAGAAACACCTCGCCCCGAACCTGTGCTGGATGATCGGAAGAAGAAGGATATTATGGGGAAAAAACAATAAAGTCCTGAGTCCTGAGTCCTGAGTCATAAGTCCTGAGTCCTAAGTCCTGAGTCCTAAGTCCGTAGAGTACACCTTGATACCCTCGGTATTTCTGACCAGATATCCCATGAGTATCAAGGTGTACTCTACGGACTTAGGACTCAGGACTCAGGACTCAGGACTTTACTGTCCCAACTCCCGCGCCCTTCCCAGCGCCGCATTCGCTCCGGCCACAATGTCTTCATGCAGGGCGGTTTGGCGGAAAACACGCAGGGCGGCCTCGGTGGTGCCGCCTTTAGAGGCCACTTTTCCAATCCAGTTTTCGCAACTCAGGCCCGCCTGGTTATACAGGTCGAGCGCGCCGGTAAAGGTTTGACTGACAAGCAGTTCTGACTCCGATTCGGAAAACCCCATTTGCTGCGCGGCCTCCATCATGGCGTTCATAAAAAAATAAACGTAAGCGGGCCCGGAGCCGGAAATGGCCGTCGATGCATCGATCATTTTTTCCTGCTCTACATACAGCGTTTTACCAGTGGTATTGAGCAGATTCTGTACCATCACAAGTTCTATGCGCGTCACCTGATCGGTGGAAGTAAAAGCCGTGACGCCTGCGCCGATTTGTGCCGGCAGGTTGGGCATGGCCCGAATCACCTTATCGACGCCCAGGGCCTGGGAAATCGTATCCATACGTACACCGGCCATGATGCTGATAAATACCTGGCCAGGTTGTACTAAAGTGCGTATTTGCTCGAACAGCGATGCAGAATCCTGGGGTTTTACCGATAGGATCAACAGGTCGGCTTGTGGCACACAATCCTGCGGGTTGCTAAAAAAACGCCCATCATGCGACTGGCTGAGTTGTTGCGCTTTTTCTTCCGTGCGGCACAAAACACTCAGATTTCCGGAAGTAACAATACGGCTGCGCAAAAAACTTTGTGCATAGGTGAGGCCCATGTTGCCTCCCCCCAGGATGAGGATATTCATATAAAATGGTGTTTGAGTGATTTTTTGAACAGGTAGCAAGTACAAAATGCAGGAACTACCAGACAAGTTCCCATTACCTCACCCCCTTCTATTACCTTTCCGCAAAATTTCCATTTTTCCCGATCAAATGCTAAAGATGAAAGAAATAAACTTTTTCCATGGCCTTGGACTTTGTTGGGTGTTGTGCCTGACAGCCTGTCAAAAAAATGCATCCTCATCAGAAAATAAACCTGCCATGCAGCAACGCCCGGCTTATGCCATTGCCATCCACGGCGGCGCCGGCACCCTCAGCCGTGCCAATATGACGCCTGAAAAAGAGGCGGCTTATCGCAGCGCCCTCGATTCGGCCTTGATCATCGGCGAGACCGTGCTGAAAAACGGCGGCACCTCCCTCGATGCGGTTGAAAAAACCATTACTTACCTGGAAGACTGCCCTTTGTTCAATGCAGGCCGCGGAGCGGTTTTTACCCATGACGGTCGCAACGAACTGGATGCCAGTATTATGGACGGCACTACGCAGAAAGCAGGTGCTGTGGGGGGCGTGAGTATCGTGAAAAACCCGATTCAACTGGCCCGCGCTGTCATGGACAAATCGCCGCATGTATTCCTGACCGGGCGCGGCGCCGAGCAATTTGCCATCGAACACCAGATCGATACCATCGACCCCAAGTGGTTTTTTACCCCCGAGCGCTGGCAAACCCTGCAAGAAATGCTTGCTGAAGAAAAAAAGGCAGGCCCGACCGGAGAACTCGACCCTGCACTGCGCGACTATAAATTCGGCACCGTGGGTTGTGTCGCACTCGATGCGCAGGGACACCTGGCAGCAGGTACCAGTACCGGCGGCATGACCAACAAACGCTGGAACCGCCTAGGCGATTCGCCAGTGATCGGAGCAGGCACCTACGCCTCCGACGACGCCTGCGCCGTATCGTGCACCGGCCACGGCGAGTTTTTTATCCGCTATGCAGTAGCGCATGATGTTTGGGCATTGATGTCGTACAAAAACCTGTCACTGGAAGAAGCCGCCAATTTTGTCGTGCGCAAAAAACTCGTGGAAAAAGGCGGCGAAGGCGGACTGATCGCCGTCGATAAAGCCGGAAACATCGCCCTGCCATTTAATTCGGAAGGTATGTATCGAGGATATGCGAAACCCGGGGAACGAAAAGTGATGATTTATTAGTTGATGAGGGTTGATAAAGGTTGATGAGGGTTGATATTCATCAGCTCGGGTAAGGGGAAATTCCCCTTCATCAAGCTGCTGAATATCAACCCTCATCAACCTTTATCAACCCTATCAACCTCATCAACCTCATCAACCCTCATCAACCCTCATCAACCCTCATCAACCTTTATCAACCTTTATCAACCTTTATCAACCCTCATCAACCCTATCAACCCCATTCCATCACCCAAACACCCCAACACAAATTCCCCATGCTCCCTATCAACGAACAAATTTTCCTCGCTCCCTTTCAGCCCGACGACAAGGCTGCGCTCATTCAATACCTGAACGACCCTGTGTTATATGCCAATACCCTGAAAATTCCAAGCCCGTACACGGCGCTGCATGCGGATGAATGGCTTCAATTTGTGGCAGGAGAAAAAGATGCACCAGGAGGTATTTGCAACTGGAGTATCCGGCACCGGGAGCACGGACTGATTGGAGGAATCGGCTGCTTTTTGAAGACAGGCCTGAATGGACATGTGGACGAAATCGGCTACTGGCTGGCACAGCCATTTCGGGGGCAAGGAATCATGACCGCTGTCGTACAGCGATTTACGCAATGGATGCTCGAACAGCGTCCCGCGCTGGTGCGTATCGAAGCAAATGTGTTTCCCACAAATCCTGCATCCATCCGCATACTGGAAAAAGCAGGGTTCCAGCAGGAAGGCTATCACCGCAAGGTGCACCTGAAGGAGGGAAAATATCTGGATGGGGTGATGATGGCAATAAGTCGAGAGTCCTGAGTCCTGAGTCCCGAGTCCGTAGAGTACACCGTATTACTTTTGGCAATCCAATCAATAAATGCCAAAAGTAATACGGTGTACTCTACGGACTCGGGACTCAGGACTCAGGACTGCCGAGTTTCATTAAGTCATAGTATCATGAGTTTCAAAAAGTCGTAGTACTTGAATGCTAAAAATTGGCATTTGATGAAGGCTACGACACAAGAAGAACGGCACCAGATAGCCCAAATGATAGAAC
>JAIUPL010000043.1 GCA_020160935.1 Bacteroidota bacterium
TCCGAACAGAGTCGTTAAGCCCATCAGCGCTGATGGTACTGAGGTTGATGCCTCGGGAGAGTAAGTCGGTGCCAACTCAAACTATCAGAGCCTTGTTCCTCTCGGAACAGGGCTCTTTTTGTTGGTAGCTGTCAGGCTTCTATATTCGTGTCGTTTTTCAGGGGTGCCCAACATACCTTCAGTATTTTTTCAGACTTTTGGGCCAACAACGCCACTATTGCACATGAAACACATTATGCTGTTCCTTGGAGCGCTACTGCTCGCATCGAACCTCGCGGCACAAGACGACGCCAGCGCCACATACATTCGCGACCATTTTACCAAACGCGAAGTCATGATTCCGATGCGCGATGGCGCGCGGCTTTTTACAGCCATTTACACGCCCAAAGACTTGAGCATGAAGTACCCGGTGCTGATTACGCGCACCCCGTATTCTTGCTCTCCTTATGGCGCCGATGCATTTCCCGAATCGTTTAAAAACATGAACCTCGCTCGCTCCGGATATATTTTCGTTTTTCAGGACGTGCGGGGCGCCTACATGAGCGAAGGCGATTTCGAGGACGTGCGGCCGTTCAATCCTGCTGCTGCTGTCAAGCCAAAGGCGGGCGTCAAAGTCGCTACCGACGAATCTACCGACACCTACGATACGGTGGACTGGCTGCTGAAAAACGCCAACGGCAATAATGGCAAGATCGGCGTGGTGGGCACTTCTTACCCGGGCTTTTATGCTACCATGGCCATCCTGGCGGGGCATCCGGCCATCAAAGCGGTTTCGCCGCAGGCGCCGGTGACGGACTGGTTTGTCGGCGACGACTTCCACCACAACGGCGCATTTATGCTCATGGATGCCTTTTCTTTTTACTCCGGTTTTGGCAAACCGCGCCCCAAACCTACCATGCAGGATGCCAATGGTTTTGAAAACTGGAATACACCGGATAACTACGATTTTTTTCTGCGCGCAGGCGCTTTGCCCAACTACGCGAAGAAATACGGTATGAAGAATATTCCTTTCTGGAACGACCTGATGAGCCACCCCGACTACGATGCCTGGTGGAAAGCACGTACGCCGCGGCCTTATCTGAAAAATACGATGCCGGCAGTGCTCACGGTTGGTGGATTGTTTGATGCGGAAGATTGCTGGGGAGCGTGGAATACGTACAAATCCATTGAAAATCAAAATGTTGCATCCTACTCTAACCGCATCGTGATGGGGCCATGGGTACACGGCGGCTGGCACCGAACCACCGGCGAGAGACTGGGCAATGTAGCCTTCGGCGCCCCAACAAGCGCCTGGTTTCAGCAGGAAATAGAGCAGAAATTTTTCGATTACTATCTGAAAGGTGCGGGCGAAATGAACCTCTCGGAGGCCACCATATTTGAAACGGGCAGCAATCGCTGGAAGACATACAACACCTGGCCTCCGCGAGGCATAGCCCCGCAAAAATGGTATTTTCAGGGAAATGGCGCCTTGACTACACAAGTATCCAACCAGGAAAGCGACATGCCAGCGCGTACCTACACCAGCGACCCCGCCCACCCGGTGCCTTACACCGAGGACGTACATTTGAGACGAACGAGAGAATACATGACCGACGACCAGCGTTTTGCCGCTCGCCGTACCGATGTGCTCGCTTATGAAACCCCGTCGCTCAGCAAGGCCGTTACGGTGGCCGGAACCGTGGTGGCCGACCTGTGGATTTCCATAGACGATGAAGGCGCCGCTCCTGCCAATGCGCTGCTCGATGTAGATATGGTGGTTAAAATTATCGATGTATTTCCGGATACGCTCAGTGCTGTATCCAACAACGTACCGCTGGGCGGATATC
This sequence comes from Bacteroidota bacterium, assembly GCA_020160935.1. Taxonomy (GTDB): domain Bacteria; phylum Bacteroidota; class Bacteroidia; order Chitinophagales; family Saprospiraceae; genus M3007. The sequence continues at coordinate 1,827 of JAIUPL010000043.1, forward strand.
AGATGCTTGTGCGGGGTGAAATATTCCGCGGGCGCTACCGCAACAGTTTCGAGCAACCGGAAGGCTTCGAGCGTAACGACGTCAGCCATGTCCGATTTGAATTGCCTGATATTTCACACACTTTTTTGCCGGGTCACAAAATGATGGTGCAGGTGCAAAGCAGTTGGTTTCCGCTGGCCGACCGCAACCCGCAGCAGTTTGTCAATATCTATGAAGCCTCCGATGAGGATTTTATCCCGATAAAAGTAACCGTGTATCAACAGGGAAATACTGCTTCGGGGGTAGTGTTGCCAGTTTTGAATGATGAATGATGAATGATGAATGATGAATGATGAATGATGAATGATGAATGATGAATATTTGGGCCTAAGAGATAAAATCATATCTATTTTCGCCGTTCAAAGCCGGAATTTATCTGTACTGAGCGGATTGTTGAAGTACAAATGCTGTAAAATTCATCATTCATCATTCATCATTCAAAAAATGTACTCCTACGACACACAAATTCGCGTTCGTTACGGCGAAACTGACCAGATGGGCTACCTGTACTATGGCAACTATGCCGAATACTACGAGGTGGGGCGTGTGGAAACAATTCGCTCGCTGGGTTTGTCGTATAAGGAACTAGAAGAAGTGCATGGCATTTGGTTGCCGGTGGTGAGCCTGGAAATGCGGTTTGTGCGTCCTGCCTATTATGATGACTTGCTGACCGTTCACTCGGAGATCCGCAAACTACCTGATGAACACATCACGTTTCATGTGGAGGTTTTTAATGAGAAAAAGAAATTGGTGAACGCCGGTACGGTCAGACTTTGTTTCTTTGATGCCAAAACGCGCAAAGTCGTGCATGCCCCCGAATATCTGCTTGAAAGAATGAGACCTTTCTTCCTGTAAACAGCAGTCCGTGCACGAGTATAAGTACCATGAAAAGAACTGATTACATTGCCCGCATTATCCGCTATTTCAGGTATCATCCGCTCTGGTTGCGGTTGCTGGCGTGGACGAAAGCACATTCTTTACCGGGATTGAATCGTATACCGATTTATAACCTGCTTACTTTTATCGATAAGGAAACCCGGGAAGACGCTATCGTGACACGTGCCAATAGTATGGCGTTCAGTTTTTTTATGGCCATTTTTCCGGCCATTATCGTGTTGTTTACCCTGCTCGCTTATACGCCGCTATATGAAAATTTTGACGATGTGCTGCGCGATTCCATTCACGAGGTGATGCCAGGTAGCGCAGGTAAACTGATTTTTAAAACCGTTGAAGACATTGCCACGATCCCACGCAGCGGATTGTTGTCGTTCGGTTTTTTCCTCTCTATCTGGTTTGCTTCCAATGGTATGCTTTCCATGATGCGGGGGCTGGAAAAAGACTATTCCGCAACTTTCAAACGCCGTACGGGTTTTGAAAAACGCATCATTGCCATTCAACTCACCTTTCTGGTGGCCTTTGTACTCGTGGCATCCGTGGTGCTGGTCATCATGGGCAATACCATCCTGCGCTTTGTTTTTCAATACATCAGGGCCGACGCCTTGACGCGCATGAGCGTGTTTACATTCAGGTGGGTAGTGGTGTTGCTACTGTTTTATACCACATTTTCCACGATTTATCGCTACGGTTCCTCCACCCGCCGCCTGATCCCGTTTTTCAACCCGGGGGCCATGCTGGCTACGCTGTTGTCTATTTTCATTTCCTGGGGTTTCTCCTTTTATGTCGATAATTTCGGCAACTACAACAAGGTGTACGGCTCCATCGGCACCCTGATTGTGCTGATGATCTGGATACAACTCAATTGTATGATTCTGTTGATTGGTTTCGAACTCAACGCAGGTATTGCCGTATTGCACGACCTCCGACAACTGGAAGGGTCGCGGACGCATGTTAAATAGTGCAACACGGATGGCGCAGATGATCCGCGTTATCCGCGTTTCCGGTTCCAATAAAAATAAAAGGGCAAGCCTGACAGCATCAGCACGATGCCGATCGATGCCTCACGCGGGTGGTTGATGCAGGTGATAATGATGAGCGCTACACAAAACAGCACGAACAAGGCTGGCACCACAGGGTACCCCCACACCTTGTAAGGGCGTTCGGCATTGGGTTCGCGCCGACGCAGCACAAACACACCGAAAGCCGTGGCGCCGTAAAAAAAGAACGCCGCAAAAATCAGCATATCAGTCAACTGGTCGAAACTGCCCGACAACACCAGCAGAGAGGCCCATATGCCCTGCATCCACAATGCCGGATTGGGGGTGTGGTACTTGGGGTGAATTTCGGCCGCGCGTGGGAAAAACAAGCCGTCTTTGGCCATGGCGTAGTACACCCGCGGCGGCATCAAAATGGTGCTATTGGTACAACCCAGCGTAGTAATGAGAATGATCACGGAGATCAGCAGCGCACCGAAGTCGCCGGCAAAGTGCCGTACCACAGCCACCGCAGCGATATCGTTGTGTGCCTTGTGCACATCGATAATACTGTCGATAGGCAAAACGTACAGGTAGGTAAAATTCACCAGCAAATACGCCCCCATGATGATCAGCATACCGCTGAAAAGCGCCAGAGGCAGGTTGCGATTCGGATTTTTGATTTCACCGCCGATAAAACCCACTGTATTCCAGCCCTCATACCCCCAAAAAGCAGCCAGCAGTGCCGCAAACATGGCTTTGATGAGCGAAAAATCGGTCCAGTCGCGCGGAACATAATTCACCGATGGCGTGCTGAAATTGGAAAAACTGCCGCCTCCCCATACCATTCCTGACACCACAATACCCAGCAGGCCGACAATGACCAGCCGGGTAATCCAGGTACTGAGCGCTGCCGCATTTTTCAGTCCACGGGTATTTAAAAAAGTGAGTACCAGAATCAACAGAATGGTAAGCCCTTTTACCCCGGCGCTCTCAAAAGGTTTGAACACCCCGATTTCAATGTTTTCAATCGATTCCGGCAAGTGCGGCAAGGGGAAAATGGCATTGAACGACTGCGAAAAAACGTAGGCAATAGACGATACTGCTGCCGTTTTGATCACCGCAAAGGTGCTCCAGCCCCACAAAAAAGCCATAAAACGCCCATAAATACGACGGAAATACACGAATTCCCCACCCGAGTCGGCCATCATACCTGCTATTTCGGCATTGCTCAATGCGCCGAACAGGCTGATGATGCCCGCCAACAACCAGGCCCATAACACGAGAGAAGGTGAAAGCAATTCGGCCGACATGGGCGCTACTTTTTTGTACACGCCCGATCCGATCACAGAACTGACGACCAGCATGACGGCGGCGGCCAGTGTAATACTGCGCACCAGTTGTCCTTGTTGTTTTTCCATGTAGGCAAACGTAGGAAGAATTTCGGGTTTTGATGCTACGATTTATTTTTGCCACTCAAAAACGAAACCTATGCTGCGTACTGCCCTCTTTCTGGTAGCCACCCTGATTGCCCTTACTGTTGCGGTATTTTACACCGATCAGTCACTGTCCCCCGAACACTGGGCCGCTTTAACAACCCTGTTCAAGGCCATGCTTGCTGTGGCACTCACCTGTTTTGTTATCAGCGAAATTACTCGCAATTACAGCCAGGTCGACAAACTCTGGAGCCTGCTGCCCATCGGCTACACCTGGTTTGTAGCCTTCAAAGCAGGGTTCGACGCACGCACGGTGCTCATGGCCAGCCTAGCCACCCTGTGGGGACTGCGCCTGACTTACAACTTTAGCAGGCGCGGCGGTTACCACTGGATTCCCTGGCGCGGCGAGGAGGACTACCGCTGGGCGGAATTGCGCCGTCAGCAGCCCGCTCTGAACAGCCGCCCGGTATGGATGGCTTTCAATCTGTTTTTTATATCCCTGTATCAAAATACGCTGATCCTGCTTTTCACCCTGCCTATCGTGGTGGCGTGGCAAGGCCAGAACCGGCCCTTGAACGCGCTCGATGCAGTGGCAGCCCTGTTGATGCTGGGCTTTATCGTACTGGAAACCGTCGCCGATCAACAACAATGGAATTTCCAGCAGGAAAATACCGCCGTATCCAGGCAGGCGAACCGCTCGATGGAGAATATGCGCAGGGCTTTTGCGCCAGCGGACTTTGGGCGCGTGTTCGGCACCCCAACTACGCTTCCGAACAAGCCATTTGGCTCAGTTTTTACCTGTTTGGCGTAGCCGCCACCGGACATTGGCTCAACTGGTCGCTGGCAGGCGCCATTCTGCTCATGCTGCTGTTTTTGGGCAGTTCGGATTTCAGCGAAAAAATATCGGCCGGGAAATACCCTGGTTATGCGGAGTATCAGCGGAAGGTTCCGAGGTTTTTTTAGTTATTGGTTATCAGTTATCAGGGTGGGTAAGGGGTGATGGGTTTTTCAGGCTGGCCACTCGGGAAGGTTGAGAAGTTGAGGGGTTGAGAAGTTGAGGGGTTGAGAAGTTGAGGGGTTGAGATGTTGAGAAGGTTGAGAGGTTGAGAGAGCATAGTAATGCATCCAATCCGCCCTCAACATCTCAACCCCTCAACATCTCAACCCCTCAACATCTCAACTTCTCAACATCTCAACCCCTCAACATCTCAACCCCTCAACCTTCTCAACCCCTCAACCCCTCAACTCCTCAACTTCTCATCCCCTCAATCCTTCCACCTTCCCGAGCCGCCCAGCCTGAAATCCAATAATCCCTTACCTACCCTGATAACCAATAACCAATAACCAATAACTACCCCCCCAAAGCCACCGACAATCCATTAAAATACTGCGCGGTGGTTTCTTTCAGGTAAATGCCCAGCCGCAGGGCCAATTTATCGAGCGCATTCAGGTCGAAAAAAGAGTAGTCGAACTGGTGGATTTTGCCGCTGGTGAGTTCGGCGCGATTTTGCTGGAGGAGGTGGAACTCGGCTGCTGACAGGTTGTTGATACTACCTGCATCGATCCATTGTTTCAATCGCTGTTCGGTGGCTTGCAGGGCATCTTCCAGGATGTTCAGGTCGCGGGTGGCTTCGCCCAGGATGCGGCGTTGCATGGTGATCTGATCTACCACGAATTCGATTTCCTTTTTTACCTGGAAGTCCGTTTTTTCAATCGAGTAATACTGTTTGCCGATGTCGTTGTTGAAATGCCGTACGATGTCGAGATGGAGTTGGGCCAGTTCTTTCATCTGGTCCATGATGTTGCGGAATTTCTGTTGCAGCAAATTGTAATGTGCCTTTTCTGCTGCCAGGCTGCTTTTTTCATGGCCGTCATCGGACACCAGAAACAGAGAGAGCAGGGAGTTGGCCGTATGGGCTTCATCGCGATGGTCGACGGCGCGCGTTTTGCTCAAAAAAACAGAAAAAGCCTCCCCTTTGAGCAAGAAAGCATCAATTTTTTGTAAAATACGATCCAGCGGCTCTACGAGATCCTCTGGAGCAGGTGGCTGCGCGTCGAACAGGCCATCAGCCGGGACAGCCGGTTTTTTCGATTCCTGCCGGTCGTCGTCGTCAAAAATATCCGTGTAGGGATTGGGCGTCATATGGGTTGAACAGGCAGCAAAAATAACATTTTCCGGCTGAAACGCATATACAAAACGCCCCGGCGGCATTGCTGCTCACCGGGGCGACCCAATCAAAATGTAGTCCGGGCAGCCGGAGTCGAACCGGCTCGGATAAAAGGGCTTTCCTGCTAGCCCGCCCGATCAATTGCAGCATGTTGTATGTAAATTCTGCAACCTACTCCTTAACTATATGCGAAGCATTCCAGTTCCGGAACAGGCCTGATTTTTCTATTCGCCTTTTTAAGCAGTTCATCCTTTCAAAACAGCAATTCAGCATATTTCCTGTATGGGCATCAGGGTAAGTGGGGCACTTTTGTGTCACTAAATAAAAAATGAAACGCCATGTACGCACGTTCGGGCTCCGCCTACGCACAGTTGACCGATGAAAAACTGATCACACTGGTTACCATGAACCAGCAATTGGCATTTACGACGCTCATGCACCGGTATGAACGCCTCGTGGCATCGGTCGTTCAGCGCTATCTAAGCGATCCGGAAGCCGTAAAAGAGGTGGTGCAAGACACCTTCCTGCGCGCCTACCGCGCACTGCCTGATTTTCAGGGGAAAAGTAAATTCAGCACATGGTTGTATAAAATTGCTATTTCGGCTGCCATCAGCCGTATGCGCACCCGTCGCTACGCCGCCTGGCAACCCATCGAGGAGGCTATGGAATATCATTCGTATGATCAGACCGATCATGCCCTCCATTTCGAAAAACAGGATACCTATTTCCATTTAAAAAATGCCATGCGCCGCCTCGACCAGCACGATGCCATCGCCCTGGAATTGTTTTACCTGCGCGAACAAAGTCTGGAAGAAATCGTGCAACTCACCGGCTGGACCACCAGTAAAACCAAAAGCCGGCTTTGCCGCGCACGGACGAAGTTGAGGGAAGTCCTGTCTGAAGCCTGAATTGAAAGTCCTAAGTCCTGAGTCGTAAGTCCTGAGTCCGTAGAGTACACCTTTGTACGCTTGGCATACACCGGTAGGTGGCCAAGTGTATCTTTGTGTACTCTACAGACTCAGGACTCAGGACTTACGACTCAGGACTCAAATGATTCACTATCTCAATGCCCGCATCTACACTGGCCAGGAAATACTGGGAAAGGCCCATGTAAGCGTCGAAAACGGCCACATACAGGCCATTACTACCGGCCCGGCACCTGCCGAAGGCGAAAAAATTGATTTATCAGGCCGATCGCTGGCGCCTGCTCTCATCGACCTGCAGGTGTATGGAGGGCAGGGCAAATTGTTCAACAACGAGCCCAATGTAGACACCATCCGTGCAACCCGAGCCGCTACCCTGGCTGGTGGCGCCGCATATTTCCAGATTACGCTGTCGTGTTCGCCGTTGGAAACCATGTGGAAAGCCATCGATGCCTGCCGGGAATACCTGCAATCGGGCGGACAGGGTTTGTTAGGCCTGCATCTCGAAGGGCCATATTTCAACCCGGAAAAAAGGGGCGCGCACCCGCTGCAACACATCAGAACGCCCCACCCGGACGAAGTGGCTGAATTGATCGAACGCGGCAAGGGCATCGTGCGCTATATGACCCTTGCACCTGAACGTGTCGACGATGCCTCGCTCGATCTGCTGCTGCAAAGCGGCATTTGCCTTTCCGCAGGGCATTCCAACGCTACATTTGAAGAGGCTATGCACGGTTTCCGTAAGGGTATCAGCCGCACTACCCACCTGTTCAATGCCATGAGTCAGATGCAAAGCCGGGCGCCTGGTCTGGTGGGCGCCACTTACCTGCACAAACCCTGGACGAGTATCATAGCCGATGGTATTCACTGCGATTACAACTGTTTGAATATCAGCAAACAGTTGCTGGGCGAGCGCCTGTTTCTCATTTCCGATGCTGTGACGGACAGCAAAAGCGGCGATTACCGGTTCCATTTTGCAGGAGACCGATACACCGACGATGCGGGCGTGCTGGCGGGATCGTCGCTGACCATGTGGCAGGCAGTGAAAAATGCAGTACAGCATGCTGGTATTCCGCTCGACGAGGCCCTGCGCATGGCTTCTACCTATCCGGCGCATGTAGTGGGTGTAGGCGAAAAACTGGGCAAAATTGCGCCGGGGTACGAGGCGTCCATGATCGTTTGGAGGGAAAATGAAACGCCCGAAGTTATTAGACTTTATACCCAATTAGTTTCGTATGCCGGGAATGGCTAATTTTTCCCAAATCTTCGTTAAATTTTTCGCCGAAAATCTCCCATTTCGACTGCAAAATTTGCCTTGATTTGGAAAAAATTTTCTCATTCCAGCATTACGAAACTAATTCGGTATAAAGTCTATTTCATAAACCGACGTTATTCCTGGAAATATGTTCGATCTGATACTTCAAAACGTGGCGCGGCACATCCAACTCGATGCGGAGGAGCAACGCTGTTTTACCGATATGCTGCTTCCGACAACCTATAAATCCAGGCAAATGGTGTTGCAGGAAGGGGATGTTTGTCGGCATACCATTTTTGTGCGCGAAGGCTGCCTGCGTATGTTCAACACCGATAAAAACGGCTATGAACACGTGCTGCAATTTGCGCCGCCCGGCTGGTGGGTGGCCGATTTATACAGCCTGATCAGTCAACGCCCGGGCACCCTGTACGTGCAGGCGCTGGAAAAAACAGCGGCTTTGTTGCTGCCCAAAACAAGCCAGGAACAGTTGTATCGCGATGTGCCGAAATTCGAACGCTTTTTTCGCATCCTGGCAGAAAACTCCCTGGTCAACAACCAACAACGCCTGCTCGATCGCCTCAGCCTGACAGCAGAAGAACGCTACGACCTGTTTTGCAAAAAATATCCTTCCCTGATTCAGTGTGTGCCGCAAAAACAAATTGCTTCCTACATCGGGGTGACGCCGGAGTTTTTTAGCAAAATGCGGGCACTCAGATCAACTCATGCACATGCGCCTCAATAGAACGCGTCATACGACTGAGCGGCAGGTCGTTCTCATCGGCGCCGAATGGCTCTTCAATTTCTTCGGCGATGACTTCCAGGCTGGCCAGTACATAAAAGATAAACCCGACGATCGGCACTACCCAGTAGCCAAGGGTAAAAACAAACCCGAAAGGCAGCGTTGCCACATAAATCAGCAGAAATTTTTTGATAAAAACGCTGTACGAATAAGGAATCGGCGTGTTTTTGATGCGTTCGCAGGCGCCACAGATGTCGGTAAACGACTGGATTTCATTGTTGATAAACAGCATTTGATAACCATCCAGCACCTGTTCATGGCGCATGTCCTGTACATGCCGAATCATAAATGCTGCGATCTGGTTGGGCAAATGCTTTTCCAGGTCAATTTTTTTGATGACCGTCTCCGGCAGGTTGTCGAACAATTCAATACGCGTTTCTTCGCTGCGCAGATGACTTTTGAGGGCATTGGCGTACAAGGGAATGATTTTCCTGAAAAACGCGCGGTGTCGGCTGTCTTCCGGCAAAGCGGCGGCCAGTTTCATGGCGAGGTTGCGGCTGTTGTTGACCAACTGGCCCCATAATTTGCGGCCTTCCCACCAGCGTTCGTAGGCCGTATTCGTACGGAAAACGAGCAAAAAAGATATAACAAATCCCAACAGCGTGTGCATCACCGTGATGTTGCGCAAGTGGCTGTCGGGGCCGATTTTCCAGTACTCCATTTCCACCCAGGCCACAATGCCGGCGTAACAGCACACCACAGTAATCCACGGAAACAGGCGCCGCAGCGTATCAGAACGATGAAAACGAAAAGGTGGCGAAAGCCAGGATTTAGGATCGTGGGCAATCATGGATGGAGTGTTTTTTGCTGTAGCGTGCAAAAGTACGACCTGCCGCTATTTGCTGCGTGCTTCCCTTACGCTACTTTTGTAGGATGCTGCCAGGTTCTTCTTCCGATTGGGCGCACCTGCAAACAACGGTGCGCCAGTTTGCGCCCCTTACCGAGACGGAATGGGCGGACTTTGCCGACATCTGGCAACCTTTCGAGGCGCCGCGCAAGGCTGTGCTGACGGCCGAAGGCGACGTGGAAAAGTACATTTATTTCGTGCTGGATGGCGTGCAAAGGGCTTATGCTGTGGGAGAGGACGGCCGCGAGTCGACACTCGTTTTCACTTACCCGTACTCCTTTTCGGGCGTAGCCGATTCGCTGTTGTTGCAACAACCCTCGAGGTATTTTTTTGAAACGCTCACGCCCAGCCGTTTTTTGCGCAGCACTTTTCGCCAACTCGATGCCCTGATGCTGCGCCAACACGGCATCGAACGCATGATTCGCCTGGCAGTGAGCCATACGCTGGCAGGTGTGCTGGTTCGTCAAATAGAATTGCAATCGCTGAGTGCAGAACAACGTTTCCGAAAATTGCTCGCCCGCAGTCCGCACTTGCTCCAGTTGGTACCACACAAATACCTGGCGAATTACCTGGGCATGGACCCTACGAATTTCAGCAAGTTGATGGGTACGGTGCGCATTTGAAGAGAATCTTGGTTTTTACCAAGATTTACCTCTTTTGCTGCCCGCACTTTTGTGCCATAAATCAATAAAAAATGGAACTACTCGATCAACTGCACGAACGCACCGAACACATCCTGCAAAAAGCCGTCAGCGAATGGCAAATGCTCCCTTCCGAACAATGGGCCTTTCAACCCGCGCCGAACGCCTGGAGCGCGGCTCAATGCCTCGAACACCTGAATATTTACGGGCGACATTATTTGCCGGCTATTGAAAAAGCGATTCAGACAGGTAAGTCACAGGGCAGCACTCCGGCCAGGGTATTCCGCTCCGGCTGGCTGGGCGCTTATTTTACCCGGCTGATGCAACCCCGCCCGGACGGTTCTTTGCCCGGAAAAATGAATGCCCCGAAAAATGCCATACCCGCCCCACAACCCGACGCGCGGGCCATGCTGGCTGAATTTATCGATCAACAGGAAACCATGCTCCGCCTGCTTCGCCTGGCCGAAGCCGTCAACCTGAATACCTTGCGCGTGCCCATTTCGCTGACGCCCTGGATACGGCTGAAACTCGGCGATACCTTCGGATTTGTGATTGCACACATGGAACGCCACGTGCTGCAGGCCGAACGGGCCATACAACAAGCGTCTGCCGCCCAACAGCATGCCAGGATTTGACGCGGCGAGTCCGCAGCATTGCATACTTTTGCAGGAAAAAAACGCTCTTGAATTTTTCATTTTATATAGCCCGCCGCTATCTCTTTGCCCGGCGCAGCGCCAATGCTATCAATATTATCACAGGCATTTCTGTGCTCGGGGTAGCCATTGGCACCGCTGCACTGATTCTGGTACTGTCGGTTTTTAACGGTTTTGAGGATTTGCTTTCGGGCTTGTTCGGCCATTTCAACCCGCAGGTGAAAGTGACGCCTGCCAAGGGTAAGACTTTTGAAGCCGACAGCCTGCTGCTTACCAAAGTGCGCGCTTTGCCCGGTGTGCTGTATGCCAGTGAAACGTTGGAGGAAATCGCTTTTTTTGAATACGAAGGTTCCCAGAATTTTGGAGTATTGAAGGGTGTCGACAGCCTTTTTGCGCGTGTCAACAACATCGACTCCACTATTCAGGAAGGGGAATACAAATTGAAAATATCGGAACGCAATTGCGTCGTTGCCGGCGCCGGGATGCGCAACAAACTCGGCATAGATGTGCGCAATCCGCTGGCCTTGCTCACGATTTACATGCCCGAACAGCAAAGCAATTTGATGGATCAACCTTTCAAAACCCGCAATGTGTATCCGGTAGGCACCTTTGCCATTCAGCAGGATTTTGACAATCAGTATGTGTTGACCAACCTCGACTTCATGCGCGAAATACTGGAATCCTCTCCGACGACGGTTTCTGCCATCGAAATCAGGGGCAGGCCGGGAATCAGACTTTCGGAACTCAAAAGCCAGGTGGCGCAGGTGTTTGGCAACGACTATTCCATCCGCGACGAATACGAGCAAAACGAGGCATTTTTCAAGGTCATGCGCCTGGAAAAATGGATGGGTTTTGCCATCACCAGCCTGATGCTGATATTGATGGCGTTCAATACTGTTGGCGCTTTGTGGATGATCGTACTCGACAAACAAAAGGACATCAGCATTCTGAAAAGCATGGGCGCCACGGATCGTTTGATTCACCGCATTTTTCTGCTGGAAGGCCTCCTGCTTACCCTTCTGGGTATGGGTATCGGCATTGTGCTGGCTTGCGGGCTCTATCTGATTCAAAAGACCTATGGCATCATTTCCATTCCACAAGGGTTTCTGGTGGAAAGTTATCCGATTTCCATGCGCGCCAGCGATTTTATCCCTGTCGTGCTCACCGTTATTGGCATTGGCTTGCTCGCCTCGCTCGCGCCGGCGCGGAGGGCAGTGCAGGTGCCAACTTTTTTGAGGGAAGAGTGAGGATAGTTGACAGTCAACAGTCTACAGTCATCAGTCGACAGTCCGTAGGATGCGCTTGGGGCTTTGTTAGTTAGGCCCTCAACATTGGCTAAAGGGCGTTGAGCGGAACGGTACACTCTACGAACTCTCACTCTCTCACTCTCTCACTCTCTCACTTCTCTCACCTCTTTTTAAGACATACACGCTTCCACAAACGCCACAAACAACGGATGCGGGCGTTCTACCGTGCTTTTCAGTTCAGGGTGAAATTGTACGCCTACGAACCACTTGTGGCCTTTCAACTCCATGATTTCCACCAGATTGGATTCGGGGTTGATGCCGGTTGCCATCATGCCTGCTTTTTCGAATTGTTCGAGGTAAGCATTGTTGAATTCCCAGCGGTGGCGGTGGCGTTCGCTGATGTCAGTCGATTGATAGGCTGCAAAAGCCAGCGATTTTTTCCGGATTTCACATTGGTACGCCCCCAGGCGCATAGTGCCACCTTTTTGGGTGATGTGTTTCTGTCCGGCCATCATATCTATTACAGGCTGCGGGGTATTCGGGTTCACTTCTGTTGAGGCGGCATCCTTGAGGTGCAGCACATTGCGTGCAAATTCGATACAAGCCGTTTGCATGCCGAGGCAAATGCCGAAAAAAGGAATGTTCGACTCCCGCGCATACCGAATCGCCGTCAGTTTGCCCTCGATACCGCGCTCGCCAAAACCTGGCGCTACGAGGATGCCATTGAGTTGCGACAGCGCCTTGCTCACGTCCTTGTAGTTGCCTTCCAGTTCTTCGGCATGAATGGGCACCACGCGCACCTTGCATTCATTGACGGCGCCTGCGTGTACGAAGGCTTCGTAAATGGACTTATAGGCATCGGGCAGTTCGTTGTATTTTCCGATCAGACCGATTTTGATGTCGTGGAGTGGGTTTTTGAGTTTCCCCAGGAAATTTTTCCAGGAATTCAGGTTGGGCTCCTTGGTGTCTTTCAGGTGGAGTTTGGAAATGACCACCGAGTCGAGGCGTTCCTTGAGCAGCAGCAGGGGCACGTCGTAGATGGTTTCGGCGTCGATCATTTCGATCACCGAACTGGTCTCCACGTTGCAGAACTGCGCCATTTTCCGCCGAATATCGATGTTCAGCGGGTGCTCGGTGCGGCAGGCCAGGATATCGGGCTGCACACCGAGGCTCAACAACTCCTTCACGGAGTGCTGTGTGGGTTTGGTTTTCAATTCCTTGGCAGCATTGAGGTATGGCACCAGGGTGAGGTGGATGACCAGCGAGTGTTCGCGGCCGAGTTCCCAGCGCAACTGGCGTACCGACTCTACGTAGGGCAGCGACTCGATGTCGCCCACTGTGCCACCGAGTTCGGTCAGCACGATGTCGTATTTACCCGACTGGCCCAGCAGCAGCATGCGGCGTTTGATTTCGTCGGTGATGTGCGGAATAACCTGCACCGTTTTACCGAGGTACATGCCTTCGCGTTCCTGGTTGATAACGGTCTGGTAGATACGGCCGGTGGTGACGTTGTTGGCCTGGGATGTGGGGGTGTTGAGAAAACGCTCGTAGTGGCCCAGGTCGAGGTCGGTTTCAGCGCCGTCGTCGGTGACATAGCATTCGCCGTGTTCGTAGGGATTGAGGGTTCCGGGGTCGACGTTGAGATAAGGGTCGAATTTCTGGATTGTTACGGAGAAGCCACGTGCCTGGAGCAGTTTGGCCAGCGAGGCGCACAGAATTCCTTTACCAAGCGAAGAGGTGACGCCGCCCGTAACAAAAATATATTTCGTCATAGTATGGGTTGACATTGTTACGGGATGCAAAGGTAAGATTTACTTCAGCAACCCTTCCTGCTCTGCCGTTTTTTCTTTCGATCTTTGTGGGGAACAAGCCTTCATCATTTCTGTTGTAAGGACATGCAAACGGTACAATTTCAGGATCTGGGCCGAATGGACTATCAGGCAGCATGGGATTTTCAAACATCCCTTCATCGCAGTCTGGTAGATAAAAAACTGAACAACAAACAGTTGCAACCAGGGTCTTACGAGCAGGATCATCGCCTGCTGTTGGTGGAGCACCCTCCTGTGTACACCCTGGGCAAAAGCGGCTCGATAGATCACCTGCTGTTGTCGGAGGCTGAAATGGCCGAACGGGGCATACAATTTTTCCCTATCAACCGCGGCGGCGACATCACTTTTCACGGCCCGGGACAAATCGTGGGCTATCCGATTCTCGATCTGGATTGTTTTTTTACCGATGTGCATCGCTATGTGCGCAGCATCGAGGAAGTAATGATTCGTACCCTCGCGGAATACGGTATCGAAGGCCGGCGTATCAAGGAATATACCGGCGTATGGATTGCCAATGAAGAGGAAACGGCCTTTCGGAAAATTTGCGCCATCGGTGTGCACCTCAGCCGCTGGGTGACGCTGCACGGCTGGGCTTTTAATGCAAATACCCCGCTGGAATACTTCGATTACATTGTACCTTGCGGGATCGACGATGCAGACAAGTCTGTCACCTCGCTGGCCCGCGAACTCGGCCACCCGGTAGACATGCAGGCGGTAAAAGACAAGATGAAACGACATTTCGCCGATATTTTTGAATGCACGCTCCACGACATCGCCTGACCGCCCTCAACTCTTCAACCCTCCACCCTTCAACCCTCATCAACTTTTATCAACCACTCAACCATGATCAAAGACATTCCCATCCAAAAAGTTGAAGACCTTGCCATTGCGATCGTTCCGCGCCTGCCACACGAAGAGGACTGGGAAGATTTTTGGGATGCCTACCTGATCAACCTGAAAATAGAACCTATCCGTTCGGTGCTGGTCAATTCCACCGGTTATGGTGAAATTGATGGCGAAAAGCGCCGTACCAGTACCCTCCGCTATTTCTGGGACAGCATCGGACCGCTGGATATCGTGAAGATAGAGCCTGTGCAAAAACAGGTGTTCGAACTAGCCAGTGAGTATTGGGTCAGTTTTTCCTATAACGACTACCTGTACGACAAAAAATATGTGTTTGTTGCGGGCAGCCTCGATGAGATCAATTTTACGGAAATCCCGTTTCTCGATCGGAAAGGGGTCATGATCAGATAAACCATTTTCCTTTTTCACCGCTCATTTCTTCCGCCATGCGCATCCGCGATTTGTTCGACAAATACATTTTTTTTCCGCCGTTTCAGGCGGCGCTCATTTTTGTTGCAGGGCTGCTGCTTATGCTCATCGGCTGGCTGCTGGCACTGAGCGGTATGAAATCTGTAGACCAATTGTTTGCCTGGTCGGTGGCCTCCGCGTTTGCCTTGTTGTTTGCCATTTTCAACAGCCTCATGAGTCTGCGCGCCACCCATGCCGGAAAATACTGGGGCGCGTCGGTGTACAGTTTTTTGGGCCTCGTGCTGTGTAACAGCACTGCCGCCTGGCTGTTCAGCGGTATCCCGCTCCGTGATGCCGGCACCTACCGCTGGATTTTTATCGTCGTTACCTTCGGCTTCCTGGTGTTTTTGTCGATGGTGAATTTTATGAAAAAAATCGTGCAGTTTGCGGAAAGGGAGGAGTGGAATCAGCCAAGGAAAAAGTCCTGAGTCGTGAGTCCTGAGTCCTAAGTCTGTAGAGTACACCATGTACCCTCGGTATTTGTTATAAATAATGCTAAGGGTACATGGTGTACTCTACAGACTTAGGACTCAGGACTCAGGACTTAACTAATCAAAACTACGCTTTATGAAAATCTCTCAATTTGAAGACATTGTTGCCTGGCAAAAGGCACAAGACCTTGCTGTGGCTATTCATCAGCAATTTGGTAAATCAGGTGATTCGGGTTTCAAAAACCAGATTTGCAGAGCCGCCGTTTCCATATCGAATAACATCGCGGAAGGTTTTGACCGGCAAACGGATAAACAATTTTCCAGTTTTCTTTTCATTGCCCTGGGTTCAAATTCAGAGGTTCAGTCAATGCTTCATCTGGCCGTGAGGCTAAACTGGATTTCAGAATCTGTACACCATGAACTAATTCAACAAACCAAAGAAATCAGTCGAATTATCTTTGGGTTCATTCAGTATCTAAATAAGTCCTGAGTCCTAAGTCCTGAGTCCTAAGTCCGTAGAGTACACATTGTACCCTTAGCATCTTTAATAACAAATCCCGAGGGTATATGGTGTACTCTACGGACTTAGGACTCAGGACTTAGGACTCAGGACTTAGGACTCAGGACTCAGGACTCGGAACTCACGACTTAGGACTCAGGACTACCAATTCCAAAGGTCATGTTCCCGATTAAACATCTCCGCCTCAATCTGCTCGCCATGCATCACCATATCGGCGCCGGAAAACATATCCTGCAAACGTAAATCGTTGACATTGTTTTCTTTAGTGACGCAGGAGGCGAAATGCCGCATTTCAAAAATATCTTCCCAGGTGGTAGTAGCCGCATAATTGCCGCCATGTGTAACGGCTTTGCAGTGTGCCAGCAGTGGGCGAGCGGAAGGGTAGTGTACCCAGAAAAGCGGCATTTCAAATTTGAAATCGCCGTTTTCGTCGGTCACATCCATGAGCGGCGCGATACCGAGAATGCGCACCTGCAAGGTGGCTGTTTTGGAATCGAAATACCAGGCTTCTTTGATGCGGAAACGCTTCACACTCTCCCAGTCGCGCTCGTTTTGCACCACCACCATTTCGTCGATACCCGTGTCGATGTTGACACGGAAAATAGTGTCCGTGCGGAACAGCATGGCACGGACGGATTCTGCGCTGAGGGGTTTGGAAAAATGATCGTCCTGTGTGCTGTACACCTGTAAATCGCCGGACATAGCCGCTTCAGACAGGATTTTAAACAATGGCGACTCGGGAGCGACGAACGGCTGGTTCATTTTTTCGCGCACATCGATGATGCGCCAAAGCCGTTTTTCCCATAAAATATCGGCTTCCCGAACGGGCTGGTGCGCCAGTACCTGATGATCCTGGACCACTTCGCGTTCGGTAAAGTCGTCGAGCGGCGTGGCAGAAGAGAGGGGTGACGGATCTGTTTGAGCGAAAGAAAGTTGGGTGGCGAGCAAGGCTCCGCCAAGGCAGGCCCATACACGGACCGCCTTCATGGACAACAGTTTTGTCATGATGGAAAAAAGTGTTTAGTAACGTAATAAAATGCCTGAAGTGAAACAGCCGGACAGGAAGAACACCCTGTTGCCGAGACGTGCGTCACTGCAAACCATACCCTGATAACCCATCCCCTGGTGCATACAGTGGAATAGGTAATTTAATTATTACCCGAATGTTAATGTAAACGAAAACCGGTAGGGATAAAATAATGTGTGGCACAGCAGGAGTTATCCGATACATGTGCCACACGAAATTGAACACTTTTCGAAAACGGGCAGGAAGGGGATAGATTTTAAAAGTTAAAAATTTTAACACACGGGCAACACAGATGCAACACGGATTACACAGATTAAATACGGATTGCACGGATTATCTACTGCTGTAATCCGTTCAATCCGTATTTAATCTGTGTAATCCGTGTTGCATCCGTGTTGCAAACTCCGCCAGCGAATCAAACCGATAATCCACCGCCATATCTTTCAGCAATTCGGCTTCTTCAACTTTCCCATGAATAAGCACCGTTGTCATGCCCAGCCGCAATCCGAGTTCCATATCGGAAATGGAATCACCCACCATCCACGATTGTGTAAAGTCAATGTCGGGAAACGCTACCTTTGCGCGCAAGGCCATCCCTGTGGCGGGTTTGCGGCAATCGCAGCCTTCATCGCGGCGATGTGGACAGTGGTAAATGGCATCGATGCGGCCGCCGGCAGCATGAATCAGGTCGAGCATTTTCTGGTGCACGGCCTCCAGATCGGCTTCGGTCATAAAGCCTCTGCCGATACCGGCCTGGTTGGTGACGACGATGATATGGCCGAATGCGCCGGAAAGTTGCTGCATCGAAGTCTCAAGCCCGGGCACAGGTATCCATTCATCCGGCGTTTTTACGTAGTCGTCGGGCGTGCGTACATTCAGTACACCGTCCCGGTCTAAAAACAATGTTGGCAAATTTTTCATTTACTGAATTTTTAACTCATCTCACTCTCTCACTCTCTCACCCTCTCACTCTCTCACTCTCTCACCCTCTCACTCTCTCACTCTCTGTTTTATGCGTCGTATCCTTTTCCTCGACCGCGACGGTTGCATCATCGCAGAACCGCAGCCCGATCAGCAGGTAGATTCGCTGGAAAAACTCGAATTCATCCCGGGTGTCATTTATGCATTGGCGCGACTGGTGCGCGAGCAGGATTTCGACCTCGTGATGGTGACCAATCAGGATGGCCTCGGTACCGATTCTTTCCCCGAACCCACGTTCTGGCCGGCGCACAACAAGATGATTAAAACCCTGGAAGGGGAAGGGATTGTGTTTAAAACCATACACATCGACCGTTCGTTCAAACATGAAAACCTGCCGACACGCAAGCCCGGTACGGCCATGTTGAATGCCTATATGAACAGCCATGTCGATATGAAAAACTCTTTCGTCATCGGCGACCGGCTGACCGATATGCAATTGGCCCAAAACCTCGGGGCCAAAGGTATTCTCTTGCGCAACGATTCCGGCATCGAAGCCGAAAATACACCTGGCACAACGCTCCAACACCACAGTGGTGTGGAATACAATCCGGAAGGCCAGGCTGTACCCATCGAACTCGTGGCCGATTCCTGGGAACAAATTTACCAGTACCTCCGGCTGCCGCAACGACGCATCCAACACCGGCGCAGCACCCGCGAAACGGATATTTCCATCGATCTCAACCTCGACGGAAAAGGGAAAAGCGACATTCATACCGGACTGGGCTTTTTCGACCACATGCTCGACCAACTGGCGCGGCATGGCGGCCTCGATCTGACGCTCGAAGCCAAAGGCGACCTGCACATCGACGAACACCATACCATCGAAGACACGGCCCTGGCACTGGGTGAGGCATTTGCCCTGGCGCTGGGCGACAAACGCGGCATCGAACGCTACGGATTTTGCCTGCCTATGGACGACGTGCTGGCACAAGTAGCCCTCGATTTCGGCGGCCGCCCCTGGTTGGTGTGGGATGCCACTTTCACCCGCGAAAAAATTGGCGACATGCCGACCGAGATGTTTTACCATTTTTTTAAGTCCTTTACCGACGCTTCCCGCTGCAACCTGAACATCCGCGTGGAAGGCCAGAACGAACACCACAAGATCGAAGCCATTTTCAAGGCATTTGCCAAAGCCGTCAAAATAGCCGTGCGCCGCGATGCCACAAACATGGAATTACCCTCTACCAAAGGCGTGCTGTAAAACAACCTCCAACACCACCTCGCATGATAGCAGTGCTCAAATACAACGCCGGCAATGTACAATCTGTGCTGTTCGCCCTCGAACGCCTGGGCGTGGAGGCCGTATGGACCGACGACCCCGCGACCCTGCAAGCCGCCGATAAAGTGATTTTTCCGGGACAAGGTGAAGCGTCCTCGGCCATGCGCTACCTGCGCGAACGGGGGCTCGACGAAGTTCTTCGCTCTTTGCAGCAGCCGGTACTTGGAATTTGTATCGGATTGCAGTTGTTTTGCCGGCACTCTGAGGAAAACGACACGCGCTGCCTGGGCATTTTCGATGTGGAAGTGCGCAAATTCAGCGGCGTCGGAGGACTAAAAGTGCCACAAATGGGCTGGAACCAGTTGATTGCACCGCAAGGGCCTTTGTTCGTGGGGGTTCCGGAAGGAAGTTTTGTCTATTTTGTACACAGTTATTTTGCCGAGCAACATCCGGCGGCCACTGCCCTGACGGATTATGGCGAACGGTTCAGCGCCGCCCTGCAACACGACAACTTTCACGCCGTGCAATTTCACCCTGAAAAATCAGGCGCAGTCGGTCAACGAATCTTACAGAATTTTCTAAATATTTGATTTTCAACAACTCACATGGAAATAATCCCTTCCTTCGATCTTCTGGATGGCAAATTAGTAAGGCTACGACAGGGCGATTTTGAGCAAAAAACGGAATACCCTGCCGATCCGCTCGAACTGGCGCTTCGCCTCGAAGCCGCCGGTATTCGCCGCCTGCATATGGTTGATCTCGACGGCGCGCGCTCGGGCCGACCTGCCAATCTGCATATCCTGGCCTCCGTCGCTTCCCGCACCCGACTGAAAATTGATTACGGCGGCGGCCTGCGCTCTATTCCCGCCCTCAAGCAGGTGTGGGATGCCGGCGCTATGCTGTTTTCGGTAGGAAGCGTGGCAGTTCTTGCGCAGGACGAATTCAGCGCCTGGGTAGAAAAATTCGGCCCTGAAAAGTTTCTGATTGGCGCCGATGTGCGCGATCGCCTGATTGCGGTACACGGCTGGAAAGAAACGACAGAAACCTCCTTGTTCGATTTTATCCGGAAAATGGAATCGCTTGGGGTGCACCAGATTTCCGTGACCGATATTGCCCGCGACGGCGAACTATCCGGTCCGGCAGTCGACCTGTACCGTGAAGTGCTCGACACATTCCCGGATATTCAACTTGTGGCCAGCGGCGGCGTCAGCGATGTGTCCGATCTGGAAGAACTCACTGCGATCGGTTGTGCTGGCGCTATCGTCGGCAAGGCCTTTTTTGAAGGGAAAATACCGATTGATTATTTCAGGATTCATTCTAAAACGTAATAAAGTCCTGAGTCGTAAGTCCTGAGTCCTGAGTCCGTAGAGTAGACCATGTACCTTCGGTATTTGTTGTTAAAGACACTAAGGGTATATGGTCTACTCTACGGACTCAGGACTCAGGACTTACGACTCAGGACTCTAAAGCCATGTTATCCAAACGCATCATCCCCTGCCTCGACATCAAAGACGGCCAGACCGTCAAGGGCATACAGTTTGAAAACCTGCGCTCGGCCGGCGACCCGGTCGAACTGGCGCGGGCATATGCCGCACAGGGCGCCGACGAACTGGTGTTTCTGGATATTACCGCTACGCACGAAGGCAGAACCACTTTTGTGGAACTGGTGCGGCGCATTGCGCATGTGCTCGATATTCCTTTTACGGTAGGCGGCGGCATCAGTTCGGTGGAGCAGGTGCGGGCCCTGTTGCAAGCGGGAGCGGATAAAGTGAGCATCAATTCAGCCGCTGTGCGCCGCCCTGAACTCATCAACGAACTGGCGCAAACATTTGGAAGTCAATGCGTTGTAGTGGCGATCGATGCCCGCCTGCACGACGATGGCGTGTGGTATGTGTACCTCAATGGTGGGCGTATCCCTACAGAACTCCGTGCACTGGATTGGGCCAAAGAAGTCGCCCTCCGTGGTGCAGGAGAAATCCTGCTCACTTCCATGAACCACGACGGTATGAAAACAGGTTTTGCGCTGGATATTACCAGAGAAATCTCCACTTCCATACCAATTCCTGTCATTGCTTCCGGTGGCGCTGGCGCAAAAGAACATTTCAAGGAAGTGTTCGACGCCGGAAAAGCCGACGCCGCCCTGGCCGCCAGTATTTTTCACTTCGGTGAAATTCCTGTACCTGAGTTGAAGGGGTATTTGAAGGAAGAGGGAGTAGTTGTTAGAAGTCCTGAGTCGTAAGTCCTGAGTCCTAAGTCCGTAGAGTAGACCATGTACCCTTAGTATCTTTAACAACAAATACCGAAGGTAAATGGTCTACTCTACGGACTTAGGACTCAGGACTTAGGACTCAGGACTTAGGACTCAGGACTTTATACGATGTATTTATATCTCGGCCCAATCAGCATAAACCCTTCCCGCTCATAAAAGCGCAGCGTGCGCTCGTACTCATCGCCGGGTGTAGTCACTTCCAGCCGCACCCAGCCGCGTTCTTCGGCCAGGTTTTTGGCAGCATCCAGCAGGATTTTTCCGACACCTGCCGAGCGATATTCGGGTACAACATACAATTCATTGACCACACCAATATAGCCGCCCGCATACAGAGACAGGGTTTCTGCCAGCGTAATGACACCTACGGCCTCCTCGTCGTCCATTGCCAGCAAAGTGGAATGGCGGTCGTCGGTATCGATGTCGTTAAAAATAGCCGAAATGGCGTCGTAATCGGGCGAATGGCCCACTTCTTCAAACAGGGCAGCCAACATGGACGCTACTTCGTGGTTGTGCGTTTCGTCGGCAACGATGAGGTGTAACATGGATAGGTGGATTTTGGGACAAAAGTAATAAGTAAAGTCCTGAGTCCTATGTCCTGAGTCCTAAGTCCGTAGAGTACACCATGTACGTTCGGTATTTATTGTTAAAGATACTAAGGGTACATGGTGTACTCTACGGACTTAGGACTCAGGACATAGGACTCAGGACTCAAGACTTCACCATCTTCCTCACCCCGCACGCATCCTTCGTCCGAACCTGATAATACAACACCCCTGAAGGGACGCCTGTCAAATCGACGCGCAGGGTTTGCAAGCCCTTTTTCCCTTGCCCCGCAGTGGAATACACAGTTCGGCCGGCAGCATCGAGGAGGGTAAGCGAATATTCCGAATCATATGGCAAAGCGAACGGAATATCCGTAAATCCGCCCGCCGGATTGGGCTGGTTCTGGAACACCTGAAATTCGTCGGAAGCGGGGACAAAGCGCAGGGCTACGCGGGCCGTTTCCATGCCAGCGTCGGCTGACAAATAAGCCTCAGCGTGTGTAATATTGCTGTTGAGATGCAACATGTTTTGTAGCGAACCACTTCGGCGACTTTTTATGCGCAGCGCGAAACTGGAACGACCGCGCGTTTCACAGGCTACTGTGAGGGCATTTTTGGCAGGGAAAAGCGCAAACTGTTCGGTACGCATACCCGCGCCGGGCAGCACTTCCTGAATATCCAGTTCGTCGGATTGTAGGGTAAACTGAAAACCCTCCGCAGGCATATCGGCGCTCAGGGTGGCGATAAATTCCTCGCCTTCCTGCACCTGTTTATCCGGCACTTCAAAAGAAAGTGTACGCAGGTCGCGCTCGTCGATGGTGGTCAGGTTGAGCGGATCGGCCGTGTTGTTCACATCGCCGATTTTGATGCCAATGAGTTCTACAGGCACCAGCAACGGAGTGGAATACGTAGGCAAAGTCAAGGGCCCCTGGAATGGGTTGGAAGGGTTCGGAAAAACAAGGTCGGCGGGAAAAAAGCGCCAGGAGGTGTTGTTGGGGAAAGAATCTACAATTCCCAAAATGAGGCTGCGCAGCGTCACGATGTCGAACGTGGTGATGCTACCGCTGCGATTGGCATCTGCAGCAATCAATTTATATGGCGAGCCCAGGGGTTCGATTCCCAGAATGTGCCTGGAAATGATAATAATATCGGCTGTAGTGACGCCGTTGGCATGTTCATTGTTTTTGATACCGCCCACACTAAAGGTAATACCGTCGTCCAGCGGCCCGAACAGCACTGTTCCGGTTTCATCGGTCGTTTGTGTCAGGTTGAGCGGTATTGCGGGAGCAGACAGGCTTATTTCAGCTTCATCGATAGGCTGGAAAATTTCCGTTCGAGCCAATACCACTGCATTCGAGGTCGTGTTGTCGCAAACGTTGGTGGTATCATTTATATTCAACTGAAAACTACAGGTTCCGCTGTTGCCGCAGGCGTCGGTCACCTGGTACCAAACCGTATTGGCGCCGATGGGGAAAGACAGCAAAGAGTCGAGCGTTATAATGGGCGACATGCCTCCCGAAAGCACATTGGAAGGCGTCAGCAGGCTTGTCGTTACACTATCCGGCCCATCCGTCCAGAATGCCAGGGCCGATGTGATGGCAGAGCAAGGTTGTTCTACTTCAAAATCGGGCAAGGGTACCAACCCGTGACAGGTATTATCGGCAGCCGTTTCGACGGTAACAACAGCAGGGCAATTCAAAACGGAGGCCTGCGGATTGGAAACGCTCACTTGCTGCGTGTGTTCCACAATCAGGTTTTTGCACCAGTCCAGGATGTACCATTTCCGATACAAAAACGATCCGCAACTTTGATCCAGCGAATCGACATGCCAGATGCCCAGGCGCGAACCAAACGCATTTTGCGAAGAAATAACCCTGTTATGCACGACCACATAGGGCAAACCGGTAATGCCAGGCGCCACGCCATTGCCCGGGCAGGAACCCACAGTATCTGTCGGAAAAAATACATCTTCCACCTGCGGATCCAGCAAGTGAATGGTTTGAACGCAGGAAGCCGTATTGCCACTCATGTCGGTTGCACGCCAGGTGCGGGAAATAATTCCTTTGTACAAGGAATCACAAGCCAGCGCTTGATAAAAAGTAGTATTGGTGATATTCACTTGTCCCCCACAAGCATCTATGGCGGTAGCAAACATATTGTTGATGCCCAGGCTGTCGCGCAGAAAAGATGGAGTAGGGAAATCAAACAAACTCGACACGGTTACATCGTCGGCGCAGGTAACCACTGGTGCCAGTCCGTCGCGAATGCGCACCTGCCCGTTACATACCAGTTGGCCTGCGCCATCCAGCACCCTGTAGCCATGCAGGTTGAGCACATCGGAAGGCCCGAAAACAGGCGGCTCCCAGGGGCCGTTCCCGTGCGGAAGTGTTCTGTCTACCTGCACCGTCCAGTCGGCAGGAACGGGCGATTGGGTGAGGAAAGCCGAAATGTCGATGGTGGCGCTGCAATTTTCAGCGAGGCTGACATTCACCAGTGCAATGCAACTGGCAGGAGGATCGATGGCTTTAGCGGGCCCATTGGCAAACGTGTGGCCCGTGCATAAAAGAACTAGAAAGAGCGAAAGAAAGACAACTGGTTTTTTCATAAAATGAGGCAGGCGAAGATGAAAGACTGTGTTTGATTTGGTACAGAGCAACGGCGTGGGCGCAGTGCTGTGGTAAAACGGAGGCGCCAAAATCCTTGCCATGCCGGGCTAATTGCCGTTTATCTGGCAATAATTCATGGGGTGTTTTGTGTTTTGAGGAGGAAGGAACAAATGGGGAGGAGGGTGTTTTTGGGGAGGGCTGCAATCCTGCCTGAATCTGGATGCATTTCTATGACGTAGGGTAGAGACAAGGCATGCCTTGTCTCCAAATGGTAACAGAGACAAGGCACGCCTTGTCTCTACCTACAACGTCGGCAGGGTTTGGGTACCCTGCCGACGTTGTGTTGTATCCTGCGTGGAAATGGATGCGTTTTCCGACAACGAAACGTAGAGACAAGGCATGCCTTGTCTCTACCCTGCGTTTCGCAATCCTACCTGAAAAAGGATGCCTTTTCGACCAAAATGCGTGATCGAAACTCAGCGCATGGTGCGGTCGCAATCCTACCTAAAACTGGATGCCTTTCCGACTGAAATGATTAACACAGAGTGGGGTATCAAACAGTCGCAATCCTACCTAAAACTGGATGCCTTTCCGACAATCTGGTGACTCAGCCTGACCGTGCTGCGGGCTGTCGCAATCCTACCTAAAACTGGATGCCTTTCCGACCCGCCGACCCTATCACCCTAACACCCATGCCACGAGTCGCAATCCTACCTAAAACTGGATGCCTTTCCGACATCAACCCAAGAAACAGTTTGGGGTACCTGTGGTCGCAATCCTACCTAAAACTGGATGCCTTTCCGACTGGCCGTTGCTGTGGATAGCGTTGATTTGCTTCGTCGCAATCCTACCTAAAAATGGATGCCTTTCCGACGAATAAATCTTCGCTCCTCGTGTTCTCATGCGGTCGCAATCCTACCTAAAAATGGATGCCTTTCCGACAACAGGTGCGCGCCGTATCCAATGGGAACGGGAGTCGCAATCCTACCTAAAAATGGATGCCTTTCCGACTTACTGTCACGGCCGTGCCTCCAGTGGATGAAGCAGCCGATAACGGTCGCAATCCTACCTAAAAATGGATGCCTTTCCGACTTCAAATGATAAGTTGGTCAAGAACGAGGTTAGAGTCGCAATCCTACCTAAAAATGGATGCCTTTCCGACTCTTTCCAAGCCTCAGCCCAATATGCCGGATATGTCGCAATCCTACCTAAAAATGGATGCCTTTCCGATCCTAGGGGTTTCCCTCGTCATCACGCTCACCAAGTCGCAATCCTACCTAAAAATGGATGCCTTTCCGACAAGACTGATACCTTCAGGCTTGTTGAGTATAAAGTCGCAATCCTACCTAAAAATGGATGCCTTTCCGACTACATTCACTGTTCCGTCCGCAGGATCGTTTGATTTCGAAAGGTCGCAATCCTACCTAAAAATGGATGCCTTTCCGACAATCTCCAAAAGATGGGTCATAACCATCGTTGGTCGCAATCCTACCTAAAAATGGATGCCTTTCCGACACCCGCCGGTGGCGCAGGTGGACACCGCCATGGTCGCAATCCTACCTAAAAATGGATGCCTTTCCGACGCGGCTTTTATTGCCGCACTTTTCGCCGTTTTGTCGCAATCCTACCTAAAAATGGATGCCTTTCCGACAAAATGTGGACGAAATTTCATGTTCAAATGACTGTCGCAATCCTACCTAAAAATGGATGCCTTTCCGACAAGCAGTCGGGTGCGACAGCATCCTGGCAATCATGGTCGCAATCCTACCTAAAAATGGATGCCTTTCCGACAGGAAGCAATCAATCCTTTCCTCCGCCGCTTCGGTCGCAATCCTACCTAAAAATGGATGCCTTTCCGACCCGAACTTTTTTACCTTGGCACTGGTCGTTTCGTCGCAATCCTACCTAAAAATGGATGCCTTTCCGACCGAATTAAGTTGGATAAAATCAATCCGGAACTGTCGCAATCCTACCTAAAAATGGATGCCTTTCCGACTGGGCAGGAAGGCAGGAGAAAAAGGAAGGGAATGTCGCAATCCTACCTAAAAATGGATGCCTTTCCGACTTTTCAATTCTTGCTGGTTGCTATTTTATCCGGCGCGGTCGCAATCCTACCTAAAAATGGATGCCTTTCCGACGTCTTCTGGCATTAATTTTCGCGGGTTCACATGGTCGCAATCCTACCTAAAAATGGATGCCTTTCCGACCAACTCCAACGGCCGCCTGGCCGCCAAGGGAGCGTCGCAATCCTACCTAAAAATGGATGCCTTTCCGACAGGGCGACGAGCCCGCCGCCGATCAGGACGACGGTCGCAATCCTACCTAAAAATGGATGCCTTTCCGACTTCGCAAACTCACAATCCTGGTCAAACTATTGTTGTCGCAATCCTACCTAAAAATGGATGCCTTTCCGACTTGCCAATCTGATTCCGGCTTGCTGCACAGGAGGTCGCAATCCTACCTAAAAATGGATGCCTTTCCGACATCATCAACACTTTCGGCAGCCCCCACTTCAAGTCGCAATCCTACCTAAAAATGGATGCCTTTCCGACACACGGGGATTTCTGCCCGAGTACCACATTTACCTGTCGCAATCCTACCTAAAAATGGATGCCTTTCCGACCAACCGTATTTTTTATCTTTTTTGCTACCGTATTGTCGCAATCCTACCTAAAAATGGATGCCTTTCCGACCAATCTTGCGTACTCGTTCGTACCGCCTCTACTGTCGCAATCCTACCTAAAAATGGATGCCTTTCCGACCGATGATGCTCATCGCCGCCGCCAACCTGGCCGGTCGCAATCCTACCTAAAAATGGATGCCTTTCCGACCCTTAGCGCTCTTCGCCTGTCACAAAGGCCCCAATTTGTCGCAATCCTACCTAAAAATGGATGCCTTTCCGACCGTTCTGCGGTTGCTTTCCGTTATTACAAAAATGGTCGCAATCCTACCTAAAAATGGATGCCTTTCCGACTGCCCCAAACTGGGGCGAACGACGGTGCCGTTCTTTTGTCGCAATCCTACCTAAAAATGGATGCCTTTCCGACCTGGCCATCAGCCGCGAAAACCGCTTGCTGTCGGTCGCAATCCTACCTAAAAATGGATGCCTTTCCGACGTGCTTTTGTTCGTGCTGCTGTGTGCCGCCGCCGGTCGCAATCCTACCTAAAAATGGATGCCTTTCCGACCACATTCCCAATGAGGCCTTGGTAGTCGTATTTCGTCGCAATCCTACCTAAAAATGGATGCCTTTCCGACCAACGACGACACGATGTGACAGCATTCCACAAACGTCGCAATCCTACCTAAAAATGGATGCCTTTCCGACCCTTCATTTTTCAACTCCTTGATAATCAATCAATAAAAAGTTAAAATGGGGTGGAGAATTGTCAGAATTGTGCAGCGCACTATTTTTCGACGAAAATTTTAACATATACGGAAAGTGTTTATACAAACAAAGTATTGGGTGGATCCACCAATGCATTCCAGTCATCCGGAGGAGCAGGCAGGAAGGAAAAATTTGCTGCCTGACCGCTGGACAAAGGCAAATATAACAATTTATCGTCGGGTACAAAACGGGGTACTACTTCTTTTTGCATCCATCTTAGCAAAGCCTTCCAGCGGGTGTCGGAAACCGAACCGGCGAAGACCGACAATTGCAGTCGGATGAAGCCGTACTCCAGCATTTTATTCGCTGTCCGGAGTCGCAGGCGGTCGTCGGCGATGTCGTAACTGATCAAGATCGTCATGTTGCCAGAAAAGTTTGAGCCGGTGTGCGAGTGCGCCGGCGTACGTGAACAAATGGTTGCGCAGGGAAGTGCTGCGGCCCTGAAAAACGGTGTCTTCCTTTAGCCAGTCGTTGAACGCCGCAATCAAAATCCGGCGCCCTTCCCGGTTCAGTCCGATGCCCGTTTGCCAGGGTTCGAAATGCCGGGCATCGAGCGCTCCATCATACAGAAGGCGCATCAGCAACGCATCGGCTAAGGGTCTGAACGGCTCGATGAGATCAAACACGAGTGTGGGCGCGCCAAATTCATCGGCATGGATGATGCCAAACATCGGGTCCATCCCCACCCCCAGCACGGCGCTTTCCACCGCATTGTACAGCATGCCGTACAGGTAATTCAGAGCAGCATTGTGCGCATCCTGCGCCGGGCGACGCGATCGTTTGTCGAACTGGAATCCTGCCGGAGCCGCCTTCCCCCAGGCAGGCCAGTAGTGCCTTGCTACAGCGCCTTCCACGCCCATGAGGGCTATAAAGGGCTCCCGGTCGGCGGCTTTTGTATCGAGTTGTTGTATCAGCGCCCTGATGTTGTCGGCGGCTCGTTCGAGTGCGCTGCTTAGTCCCGGCAGGTTGCGTTCTTCCCTGATGCGGAGCAGGTTAGACAACTGCCCTTCCGATTTGAGCCGGAACACCTCGGCCGCCCACAGCGCCGCCTCATCGCTCAGGCTGAAAAGCGCCTGCGCTCGCCGCAGTTCGGCCTGGTTGCCGAAGTGTACGCTCCACAACTGCGCCTCCGGCTCGCCGCTGTGATCAAAAAATATGATGGGTATTTTGTGTTCCACCGCCAGCAGCACGGCCGCAGAAGTGAGCGTGCAGGGGCTGATGACAGCGATGCTGCTGATCTTGTGCGGACTGATCATGCGGCGTTCTTTACCCGCCGAAATGTAAAAACTGCGATTGCGCTGCCGCAATGCCACGTTGTGGGTATCCAGTACCAGTTGCATATCAGAAAAGGGGTTTAATGATAAGGAAAATCGAGCCACGACACCGCGCCGTAGTCTTTGGGCCCGTGTTGGGCTTTACCCAGCGCCTTTTCGGCTTTTACCACCCGGGCGTCGCTTTCTCCCAGCACATGTGCCGCAAAAGAGATCATACCCTGTATCTTTTCGGCGTAGTCGTCTACCCAATCCATGAGGGTAATACCGAGGCGACCTTTTACACCTGCTATTTCGGACAATTTGCCGATTTCGGAATCCAGGTCTTCGAAAAACTCCGGCAGCAAATCCAGCCGGTTTTCCAGTAGTACAATGCCTGTTACGGTGTGTACATCTTTCGGGCCCATGAGTTTGGTTTTCTTTTCATTGGCCTCAAAACTGTGTGCGCGGTAGTAGTCGCGCAGCAGTTGTACATCGTCTTCGGTAATTTCCTGCCTGCTGCTGATCGTCATATCATCGGCATAGCGGGTGTACAGCCACTGCTTTGACCGGGCCAGCAACTCCAGATCGGTGTCGAGCAGCCGGGCGGCAAAGTTGCTCAGAATGGGCGAGGTAGGCGCTCCCATGGGCAAGCGCCCTTTGTAGATACACAGGCGCATGAGGAGGTTGGTCAGTTCGGTGTCGAAGGAAAAAGGCTTGTTGAGAAAAACCCAGGCTACCCGGTCGGCAAGGATGGCGTGAAAAAAATCCTCCACATCCATGTTCAGCATCCAGGGGCGGCCGAGGTGCTGCCGGGCATTGGCCACAATACCCCTATGCGCCCATGGCGGGTCGTCGGAGCAGGCCGAGAGAAAACCGTAGGCCGCCGACGAACGGTGAAAATGATACACTGCCTGCAGGCAATCGTTGAGTTTGCGCTGGATGCGTTTGAGCGGCGGCGAAGGGTTTTCGATCAGGCGCTGCTCGCCGTTTCTCTTTTGCACGAAAAATGCCTCGTAGTTGTCTTCTTTAAGGGCCAATGCCGAGAGTTCCAGCATGTCTTCGGCTAATAAACTGCACAGATCGGCAGGTGTTCGGATGGCTAAAAAGGCGTCTTTCAAGGCGCGCAATTCCAGCCGGGAAGGATGGTTGGCCATTGTATGGCGGGGTTTGGCGCATACTGGCGGATGTATGCTTTTTGAGGATGATCGGTGAATATGACTGAAGCGGGGAAATGGATGATGAAAAAGATGTGGTACTTCTCTGTTTTTTGCACCTCAATGAAGAGGGTTTAGGCCTCTTCCCGGCATTGGAGACCTCACCCCCCGGCCCCCTCTCCAACGGAGAGGGGGAGCGGATACCCTCGGCATTTCCTGTAAAATATCGGGAATGTGTGTTTCGAAAAGTGTGGCAATTTGATATATCTGTGTGGCAATAAAAACGAATATTTTGACTCGCTAACTAGCAAATGCCGAGGGTATCCGCTCCCCCTCTCCGTTGGAGGTGAGGTTAACCCATAAGTCAGGG
This sequence comes from Bacteroidota bacterium, assembly GCA_020160935.1. Classification (GTDB taxonomy): domain Bacteria; phylum Bacteroidota; class Bacteroidia; order Chitinophagales; family Saprospiraceae; genus M3007. Next base: position 32,604 of record JAIUPL010000043.1, read on the forward strand.
GGATTTGAAAAAAGTTATAGTTCTTTGACAGACTGAAACCATCTAAAGTTGTTAAGCAATGATTTTAGAACCAAT
>JAIUPL010000005.1 GCA_020160935.1 Bacteroidota bacterium
CTCTGGCCTATTTTCCATACCGGCGTGCCCAATGTAGCGCCGTACCAACTGGCTACCGGCAAAAACGGCAATCCACTGGCCGCAGGAAAACCGTTTATCAACAACTTCCTGCCCAATGGTGGCGATATGCTTCGCCTGAATATGGCTGTGCCGGTCACGCCGCGCAACGACCCGAATTTCAGTCCGCTGGGTATTGTCAATGCCGCCGTACTGGGCCTCACGGCAGCGCCGTACAACACCAATACGAACATCGAATTTATTCCGAACATGGACGGCTTCCCCAACGGTCGCCGCCTGGAAGACGACGTTACACGTATCGAACTGCAAGCCGTTTCAGGGGTAGCGCTGGCTGCGATTGGTCTGTGGTACGACGATTTCGACGGTTCCAACCCCGTCACACAGCGCTTGCTGAATGTGCTGACTTACACAACGGGCGTGGAATCGAACGACGTGCCTTTCAAAACTTCCTTCCCGTACCTCGCGCTGCCACACGCCGGCGATGGCGACTGCGGCGGCCCGGAAGCGGAACTGACTGGCTCGCCGGAAAATGCGCTGATCGGATTTACCGGCGCCAATGCCCGCCTGGTGGCTTCTACCACGGAAAGCAAGGTGTATGCAGCCAATTATCCGAACCCGTTCAAGGACGCTACGACGATTCGTTTCATCGTAGACCAGAAAACGGACGTACAGATTTCCGTCTTCGACCACAACGGCAAACTGATTGAAATGCTGGTAGATCAGGCGTACGACGCCGGCACCTATGAAGTTCGCTACGAAGGCGCGGCACTTCCTTCCGGGCTGTATTTCGTCAAAATCATGACGAATGGCGGCAAGGATGTGCAGGTGATGAAGATGGCGAAAGGATGAGTTGATGAGGGTTGATAAGGGTTGATGAGGGTTGATGAGGGTTGATGAGGGTTGATAAGGTTGATAAGGTTGATATTCAGCCGCTCGGGTAAGAACAAATTTAACTTCAAAGAGCGGTTTAATATCAACCCTCATCAACTCTTATCAACCCTCATCAACCCTATCAACCTCATCAACCTTTATCAACCCTCATCAACCCTCACAAGAACTTTTTCAAAAAAAATTCCGTTCTCATTTGGCGATGTAAAAAGTAGTCTGCTATCTTTGCGGCCCAATCGATCCTACGGATGGATGGGTGAGTGGCTGAAACCACCGGTTTGCTAAACCGACGTACGGGGTAACTCGTACCGCGGGTTCGAATCCCGCTCCATCCGCACATCGGTGGCCGCGGTTCTAACGAACTTTAGTGGTTGGCTGATTTCGGGGCGTAGCGCAGCCCGGTAGCGCACCTGCTTTGGGAGCAGGGGGTCCCAGGTTCGAATCCTGGTGCCCCGACATTCATTATCAAGGAGTTATAAACGAAAGTTTGTAACTCCTTTTTTATTTGCAAGCAATTTGCAAGCGGAATACACTGTGTACTGGGCTTATTTGGTGTCGAAAAAAATTTCAAAAAAATTTTCTTTCGAGCGGATCTGATCTTCCCCAAAGCCATTGCCTGCCCTCTCTACCTTGAAGCGCAAATGCGCATTTAGCCATTTACGCAAATGCGCTTGCCTACCCTTCCCGCTTCCTCTCTTCAAAATTTTTCCCCATTCATCCTGTTTTACGTATTGAAATTGTTCCTAATTTTATCCCATGCCAGAATTCGGAAACAATCTCAACATCATCTGCCTGGAGTCCGAAGCGTTCTACGCTTTGATTGACGAGGTCGTCAACCGGCTGAAGGAAAAGAACGGGGGAGATCAGGAAAAATGGATCGACGATGAAGAAGCCATGCGCCTGCTTCACATCAGTTCGAAAACCACTTTGCAGAAATACCGCGACGAAGGTTCTATCCGGTTTACGCAGCCGAGCAAAAAACTGATCCTTTATGACCGCGAATCCATTCTGGAATTTTTGAACCAGAAAGCAAAAGATACCTTCTGATGAAAACGAATCAGATCACACAGAAAGGCTTCAATGCAGGCTACCTGATTGAGAAGCACCTGCCGCAACTGTCCAAAGTCCTTTCAAAAGGGTTTCAGGACAGCAAGCATCCTTATGTGGAAGGGTTTGTTGCCGGTTGCCAGGAAATGGCGAAAGAGAGAAGCCAGAACAAATCCAGATTTCTCGACAGATTGAAATCTGGATTTGGAAGCCCCAAACCTCCGTCCAAAACGAAGGATCGGGATCGGGAAATGGACATTGATATTTAGATACCTCTCCACACTTAATCCGAAACGATGGGAGCCGATTTACGACAAACACAACCTGAAGCGCCTGAGCCCAAAAAGAAGAACCCACTGCCGTTTATTATCGGCACCGCGGTCATATTGATTTTCTGCGCACTGAAATGGCATGACGTGGTGGAATACGTCAACGGCGAGCCTCAACTTAGTCGCAAACATCAGGAGCAATTACAGAATAAACTTAACGAAGCAGACGAAGCGGAACAGTACGCCTTAATCGCGCTTACAGATGGCTGGTATGCCTGCCTGCATAGTGGCATCGGAACGTATTATCTGAAAGCCGGTGAGGTTTGGAAGTACGGCACCACGACGAAAGGGGAGAAAGGCCGCTATGAATATAAATTTCTCAGAGGCAATGGAGTTTACTACATCGTTCAGTTCAGAGGTACATTACATGAATGCCTCAAAGAGGAACAGAATAAACTTTATACCTACCCACTACTCCCTGAAAACCTTGCCAGAGAAGAACAACTTCGGCTCATAAGGCCGCCCTATAACCCAATACAACGGTAGAGATTGCTTTTTTGCTCGAATCCTTTAACTTTGCAAAAACTTATCCTTTGGTCACCGTCACAAAAATTGTCGAACAGGATGTTGCCGATAAAGTAGATACCTCCTTTATCGCATCCAAACTCAACCACCTGAAGAAGGAGATAGGCATCACCTATGTCTGTACGAATGATGATCGAGGCGACGACGACTGGGTAGAAGAAGGTGTCCGGTATATTGTTATCAAACTTCCCTACGAAGAAGTGAAGCGGTCGGCAGATATTCGGTTTATGATGCTGGCCAAATTAAAGGAACGGCTGGGTGAAGTAGCGTGAACAGTACTGCGTGAAGTTTGGTATGCTTTGCAACGTGGTTCAAAATAAGCCCCTGATTTCTAAAATAATTTATCTCCTTTCGCTGTCATAGTTCAAAATTCTTGACAATTGAACCGCACCGTATAACATCCCCAAATAATCGGGAGAGGTGCATGTCAGAAGCTACACATATTGAGAAACGAGTTCAGGATTCAACCATGCAAATGGTTTTGAAAAAAGGAACGATCAGAGATGCTGTCTTCCAGCACAGCGTTTTATGCCAGACCTTTCTTCCCTATCGCAATCCCGGCCCGGATGTTCGTATCTGGAAACAGAAGCAGGGAAATGTAAGCCTTGCCATTCAAGCCGGTGAAACATTCAATCCTGAAAAAGATGATTTTGAATTTATCGGGCTTCCTTACGGCCCGAAAGCCCGCCTCATTCTTGCACACGTGAACAGCGAAGCCATCAGAAATCAATCCAAGTCGATCAATGTCGAAGATAGCATGAGTGCCTTCATCAAATGTATCGGCCTGAACCTGGACGGCAGAACCATCAATGAGGTGAAAAACCAGTTGAGGAAACTATCTTCTTCCACGCTCAGTCTTGGCTATTCCGACAAAGAGAAAGGCAGGCAGGTAGATTTGAAAATCGTCAAGGCATTCGATATCTGGTTTCCGAAGGACGAGAAACAACGAGTGCTATGGCCTTCCAGTATTCAACTCACCGACGACTATTTCAACAGCCTGATAAACCACGCCATTCCACTCGACGAGCGGGCACTGGCGGCTTTATCCCACAGTGCTATGGGGCTTGATATTTATGCCTGGCTGGTGCAGCGATTACACCGGATCAACCCTGCCGAACCTCAATTCCTTACCTGGAAAGCCATAAAGGAACAGTTTGGTAGAGGTTATAGCCAGATGTACAAGTTCAAACAGATCTTCAGGAAGACTTTGACTCTAGCCCGCTCTCAGTATCCGCAAGCCGCAATATACGAAGAGAAAAACGCAGGTTTCTGGCTGCAACACTCCCCTTCCCCGATAGAAAAGAAAACCTTTGTGGCATTGGGGGATATATCCAATTAATCCATTTCTCACCTGCGTGAAGTTTGGTATGCACCTCTCCGAGGGATCAATAATTGTTCGTGAAGTTTGGTATAGTGCTTCTAAAAATCACGTGAAGTTTGGTATGAATACCAGGGCTGATGCGTGAAGTTTGGTATAATCGCCAAAACCCACAGCGTGAAGTTTGGTATAACGTCACTTTGCAAGACTTCATTACGTGAAGTTTGGTATGTCGACCACGTGAAATTTGGTAGCATTTTGCGTGAAATTTGGTAGTAAAACCGCGTGAAGTTTGGTAGACAATCCTATATATACAAATAAAAATATCTATCCTTTAAGCACCTCCCCTCCGCTCACTTTGTTCGCTTCGCCCAATGCCTTCGGCATTGCCTTAAGTTGAATTCGCTCCGCTCATAAATCTTTCATGTACTGCCTGAAAGATTTTGCTGGCTAAAAGAAGACTGCTGTTGCGCAAATACCTGCATAGATAATTAATCATTTGACTATAAATCATTTACGCAAATACTTGCTTGCCCAAATACCCATATGAGCCTAACAATATTCAAAAAGTCAGGATTATATGATCATTGCGGTAACAAACTTAAAAGGCGGAGTCGGCAAGTCTACCATTGCACGGAACCTTGCTGCGTATTTTTCCGCCCAGGGCGTTAAAACCTGTATCATCGATACAGACCTGGAACAAAGAACAACGTGCGACTGGCAGGAAAGAAGAGACGATACGGCCATGCGCATTCCGGTTTTCCCAATGACGACCGTGCAGGCATTGCCTAAAGACGTGGAAACGCACAGCCAGGATGGATACAATATGATTATTATAGACGGTGTGCCGCAAATCGATCAGGTGGCAACCCGCACTATCCTGATCTGCGATATTCTTCTGATCCCGATCACCCCAAGTATCGACGATCTAAAATCGTTTGAGCGTTTCCTGATTAGGTACGATGAAGTAAAAGTCCACAGAGAAAACATCCCTGCATTTCTGGTATTGAATAAATATAATGGCCGCAACAACGAAGATAAAGAAGTCCGCTCTGCGCTGGAGTTATTTGGTGAATACGGAATAGAGCCGCTCAGATCAACGCTTGGAGACAGGGTCGCGCATCGTCGTGGAAGCAAATACGGTCTTACTGCCTACGAATGGGAAGATGAACGTGCCAGAAAAGAAGTGACAGCGTTATGCGAAGAACTTGAAGAAATAATGGAATCCCTAAACCCTAACAGGAGCAAACATGCTAAAGCACGGAAAAAAATCAATCACTGATCTAATTGCAACAAAATCCCAGGCCAGAAAACCTTCTGTTGCCGAGATTGATGCTATCACCAGCAAAATCCACGAAAGCGGAAAGGAAAAATCTCAGCCTTTACCGGTAACGGAAAAGGTGAAACGCATTTCAGTCAATGCACCGATACAACTTTACATCAAAGCCAAAACCAAATCCACCATCCAGGATCAAACTCTCATGGCATACATTCTACGTCTTATCGAAGAAGACGTTAAAAACTGATCTTGCGCAAATGTGCAAACACGCTTATGCGTATTTGCGTAAATTTGCTAACGCTCAGATAATCAAATAAGTAAATGGGTAAATGAACACAGCGCAGGCAAAAAAGATACCACTGCTTGAAATACTGACGAGGCTTGGTTTTCAACCGGTCAAAACTTTTAAAGGCGGTGAAGAACTTGCCTTTCTTTCCCCTTTCAGGGAAGAGAAAGAGCCAAGCCTGTTTGTGAATATCCGCAAAAATGTCTGGAATGACTTCGGCGACATCGGCGGGAATGCCCTAGATTTTGTGATACGCTACCAGAAGACAGATGTGAAAGGAGGGCTTGAGTTTCTGGATCAAATGTTTGGAAGCGGCTTTTCAACAATACCCGCTACTGTTAAAACGCCCAGATCGACACTGGTTACCAAACCGGAAATTTTTCTTTTAGACAGTGTGATGCCATTCGGCACGAGCGCAAAGTCACTTGTTACCTACATTACTCAGGAGCGCAGGATACCTCCTGATGTTGCTGCTAAATACCTCAAGGAAGTCCGTTATACCAATCGGGAAAATGGCAAAACCTACTTTGCGGTTGGTTTTGAAAATATGTCAGGCGGGTATGAAATTAGAAATCCATTTTTTAAGTCTTCCCTTGGAGCCAAAGACATGAGTTTTGTAAAAGGCAACGGGGCAGGGGATGAATTGTATGTCTTTGAAGGGTTCATGGATTTTCTTTCAAAACTTACGCTGGAATCGGTTGATACATTTTCTGCGGATGCTTTGATCTTGAATTCGGTTTCTTATGCCCAAAAAGCGATAAAATACATTCGTGAGGAAAAATATAATATCATTACTGGCTATCTCGACAATGACAAAGCAGGAGAAGAATTCAGTCAAAGCCTCAAGCAAGAATTCAATGAAATGTTTTTTGATAAACGTATTGGTTATCAAGCCTTTAAAGATATAAATGAACTCCTTTTATCTGGAAAGTAACGCAGATTATTTCACTTGGCTATTCTGAATTTTTTTTACCAAACCCAAGCCTGCAATTTTTCAAAACAAAAAATGGGATGATTGCTGCAAATTAAAAACTAAATGTTTTATATTTGCAGCGTGCACATTATATTTTCATGCCCAAAGAAAGAGGAAATATTGCCTTATCTCCATATGAAGCCGAAGCAGGCTACAGATGTTTACCTGATGAGATGAAAGATCGTCATCTTATGAAACATTTTTCTGTGCCTGGCTACAAAGGAGATCTTACAGCATTTAAAGTTCGTGGTGTTAGTATGATGCCTAAAATTCCTCATGGATCATTAGCAATCTGTAAACCGGTAAATAGTGATTTTCCTTTTATAGATGGACAGATATATGTTTTAATGATGAAAACTGGTATAGTTATCAAGAAGACAACTCGAGTAAAAGACAAAAATAATGACTTAACCAGACTGAAGTTAGAATCTTTAAATCCTAAACACAAGCCTTTCGAAATTACGAGTGAGGATTTATTGGGGGTTTATGACCAACCTTCAATTTATTTATACTTGGGACATGTGACTGCTCCTGAATCTTTTTACTGAAATTATTTCTAATATTCAGGCTTCGCCCCCGCTCGTATCAAGCGGCATCCCCAGTCTTCCTCCATTTCGTCAAGCCTCATTTCGTGCAGACAGGGTGATCCCCCTCCGCTTTCCCTTGCATTGCTCGCTGCGCTCCCACTGCGCCGGTGACACTCACACCCCTATTATCCATTTCGAGCGCTTCGCTTTTCTTCATTCCTCGCCGGACAGGCAGAAGGGTAACGGCACTTTGATAGTGACGTTACCTTAATAATCTAACCAATGAGGATAATATGATAGATAAAACCAGACTACAAATTGAACTTCAGCAATTTACGGGATCAGAGCAGATTTTCTACAATCCGCTTTTTCCAAAGTTCAGATATACTGAAGGTGTCAAATATCTTGCGAAGGAAGCCCAGTGCTACTGGTTGCTTGATTATGTTTTCAGCAATCAGCACAGTAGAATTTTAAAGGAAACACCTTTCCAGGTATGGAAAGTAAAGGTTTTAGAGGACAAAACCGCAACGATAACAGTTGAAGACGGAGATTCCAACATGATAAAAACCTTCAAAATTGAGTTCACGGATTTCCCGTTAGAAAAGTTTGATCTATGGTTTATCGACGGCACTTTGCTATTACCAAGCGAGTATTAATAGTGTTGCGGGTGAGGTGACTTACCCGCAATTTTTTCGGGGCTTCGCCCCGTCACTTCCTTTTTGACAGACAGTTTTTGGGCTTCGCCCCCGCTCCCGTCAAGCGGCATCCCCAATCTTCCTTCATTACGGCAAGCCTCATTTCGTGCAGACAGGGTGATTCCCCTCCGCTTTCCCTTTACATTGTTCGCATACGCTCTCACTGTGCCGGTGACAGTCGCACCCCATTTTCATTTCGAGCGCTTCGCTTTTCTTCATTCCTCGCCGGACAGGCAGAAGGGTAACGGCACTTTTAGTGGCGTTACTCTTTAATAATCATCCAAGTGAGGACTCAATGAAACCAATAACTATCAATGACTTTTCAAAATTCGGATACCGTGAAAGGAAAATGGCAGAACATCTACTGCACGCCTGGAATGAACAGGGCTTGCCGGATGACTTCATCAATGATGAAGTATCCATCATCATGAATACCCATTCCGGAAATGTGTTTCTCACCAATTCGGATTTTCAGGTAGCCATGATGAACGGCGATAAACTGGAAAGTTTTTACACCGACTTTGAGACCGGTGAAGAAGGCTTCCGCGATGAACTGTCCGAAGAATCACTTGAAAGACTCAACCTTAAGTGATATACAGAGGGGAGAAATCCCTTCTTTTTAACCTCAACCTACAGGAGAACATATGGCTAATAATTGTAAAATTGAATTGACTGGATACTTGGGCAACGATCCAAAATCCATCACTAAAAACGGCAAAACCTTCATCGCGCTTCGCGTTGCAACTACGGATAGTTATCCGGTTGCGGATGAAAAAACAGGTGAAATCAAATGGAAAAACAGGGAAGCCCTCTGGCATGACGTGCTGGTTTTCCGTCCGCAGGCCGCTCATTTTGCCCGCGAATTGAAAAAAGGCGACGCCGTCAGCATTTCTGGTTCATTAGGTTACAAACCTTTCAAAGATGAAAGCGGAAACGTCAAACGCCAGGCAAGCATCGTGGCAACCTATGTGGAAAAGATAGAATACCACCGCCAGGATGAACTATTCGGCGCTGATCTGGAACAGGCAATCGATGCAGCAGCTTGATGCCTGCTGCCGGAAAAAAGTCAGCAGAAGTGCTTTACCACATGCTTCTGAAGCATTTTCCGGAAACGCCTTCATTGTCAGAAAATGAAGGCGTTGTACTCAAGTTCAGTGATGATCGTGAATTGCACCTGAATCTCACTCAAAACAGTAGCAACAGTACAGGAGTAATCCTGTTGAATTTTTATACAGGCCAGGAAGAGGATGCCTGCTATGAAATTTCACTCGACCATTCCCGCCGCACAGCCGCAGCAGAAATAGTACGAATCGAGAACAACCAGCCACTTTACAGCCGCCTGGTTCAATTTGGGCGGTTCCCTTTGAAATCAAGATCGTTGCTTTCCCCTTCCGGAAAAGAAGAAATCAACCGATTGCTATTTGGCAGTATTTTGAGGATGTTGCCAGACTTGAACCTGATGAACCCGCCGAAAAAAGCACCTCCGCGCTTCAGGAAAAAGGGGCTTGAAATTGACATACTGCAAAACACGGATGTGGAGGCTACCTTGGCAATTTCACCTATCAATATTGACGGTATTCTTGAAATGACCGTCCTGATGGATAAAAAATCTCAAACTGCTGCTGTTCGGCAGATTAGTGGCTCTTTTGGTCGCTATCCTTCCTACCTGCCGTATCCGGACGGAAAGGAGATGTTACCGCACGAAAGGGAAGAGTTTGGCCAAATATTATTAGAAAAGATGATTGATCTTCAGGGAAAAAATATAAGTAAGTGAATTGACTTATGAAACTAGAAGACCCCGTCTCCCTAAGGAGACGAGGTCTTCTTCGCCGACTGCTATTACGCAATAATTCCTGACTTTATTAAGCCAAGAAAAGATCGTGTAATTTTATTCATACTAATAGAAAAATCATCATATTTGATGATGTCGCCCAGAAAGGCTTTTTCTGTTCTATGATACTGATAGCTTAACATTAAAACTTCCAAGTACTCGTCGGAAATTTTTCCATCTTCCTTTAAACATTTTTCTTCGATAAAGGTCAGCAAGCAGTCGATTGCTTCGCCTGTTTTACCTTCGGCAATAAGCCGAAGGGCCCCGCCCCGATCCATTTACTCTGGAAAGGGTTAAAGGGTTAACAAATGCGTTTTTAATCATAGATTATTAACTTAGACTGTTTTGTCAGCCTAAGGCTGCAAAGTTAAAGGGAAATTTATTCGATGGCAAGTTATCCATCTGTTGAAGTCACCTCCAATCCTTCTACAAAAACCCCATCTTCCCCAATATCACTCCCAGAAGCATCTTCTTTCACCCAGGTAAGCCGATTTTGAAGCAGATAGTGGTATATATTTTCCAGATCACGGCCTTTTACCAGCACCACAACATTTGAGACGTATATCTCAATTCCCTTTTCAGGGTCAAAATCCGCGCGTGTCAAATAGGAATACGGCAAGGCCGAACGCCTGCCGTCACGGGTGCGGAGTTCAAACATCAGTGCCCGGCCGGTCGCCTGCGGCTCAAAACCGTAATACCGGTTTTCTTCAGGCTCCTGTTCCGTCTGGGATTTAAGCCTGTCGACAAAACTGCTTTTCATGGGCTGCATGTTTATCTTTTTACAATTGCTTGCCGGACACTTTGCGTTACCGCTCTCGCTCTATCATAATGTATTCGCGCAAGGGTTGCAAGCCTGCTGACGAAGCGTTGCTGATTTTGAAGATTTTCTGCATTTCTCTGTGGCTGGAAAATTCGAGGCACAACTTGTTTTTGTCTTTCAGCCAGCGCAACTACTTCGGCTGCCGTTTTTCGCTCCCCACTTTGTTGTATCGCTTCTCTCAATTCCTGTTTGTTATCGGTGTAAATGGAAATGCCACTTTTGCCTCTCGATACGGAAACATAAAACTGCTCCCTCGATGTGGCGCCGAAACTCATTGCACTTTGAGCGATCAGCACATGGTCGACTGTTTTGCCCTGGGAAGAGTGTGAAGTTGTACAGTAACCGTGCGTGAAATTCCGGTGTTCTTTATCCAGTGTAAAATGGCTTTGCCCTCCGGATGCGAGGATATTTCCATTTTCATCAAAACCCTTCACAGTCACGATGTTGCCATTGTTAAGGCGCTTTTTATCGTTTGAAAATCCGTTTTGAGTAATCCTGATCTTATCACCTGAAGCCAGGTGAATGTCAGCCTTTTCAAACACAGAGAATTTTTTGCCTTCCTGAAGCGGCAGCGCAGCGATTTTTCCTTCTCCGGTTTTTGGACATTCCTTCACAAGCACATTTCCCTTTTCGTCTTTGCCGATCACGTCGAACACAGCGCCGCGCGTAAATCCTTTTGTATTCTGGTGAAACTGCACCGACTGGCCGTCGCGATAAAACAGCGGGTCTTTTTTCTGCGCTTCCGTTGGCGAAAGGTTTTTCTGAACCGTGAAAGTTCTTTCCTCCCCTTTCAGTATTTTTTCTTTTTTCAGTTCCGCGCGAATATGGTTCGTCACCATTTCGCCTTCTTTGTGTGTGGGCGCTACCACCAGCACCGAGGTTTTGTTTTTAACCATACCTGCATACTCACTTGCCAGTTCCTTATGCCGGTCATTGGTATCGCTGACTTCTTTTACCGCGCCCATGCGCTCCAGTTTTTCAAAGCCTTGGTAAAGTTTCTGATCGGAGATCAGTTTTACCGCATCCTTGTACATGGCATAATTCTTTTGCCGCTGGATCTCCGTCACCCTCGATGATTTAACCTTGGATTTCTGCATCATGATGCGCATCGCATCGCCGCGCTCGACACTGGAATGCTGCCTTGTGTCGCCGGTCAGGATCACACGCGCATTCTGTGTCTTGGCAATTTCCAAAACCTGGTTCATCTGCTTGTTGCCCAGCAGTCCGGATTCATCGATCCAAAGCACGTTGTTCTTCAACTGCTTTTGCATCTCTTTATCCTGAACGAGCCTCGCCACAGTATCGGCTTTCCCAAAACCTTCACTTTGCAATACCCCGCGCGATGCTTCGGCTGAAGGAGCAAAGGCAAACATTTTCTTCCCGGCCTGCTCAACACCCTGATTCAATTCTTTCATCAGCGTAGTCTTTCCGGTACCGGCCCCACCTTCGATGATGGTTACCCGATCCCTGGAAGAAAGGGCATGCGTCACAGCCTGCCGCTGTTCGGCATTCAGGTAGTCGTTTTTGATTTCGTATCCTATATTAATAGGTGTGTACTTTCCTTTGCCATCTGTGGCCAGTTCCACCAATCGGCGCTCTTCCTTGACCGCCTCTTTGGTAGTGAGGATAGTGCCATCTTTTGTATTGGCCTTGATCACCTCTTTTTCTTTCAGCCAGTAAGCGCGGTTAACCTCGGCAGGTGTGCAGGAGCCATAGCCCTGCTTCATGGCATCCCGCAGAATTTCCCGCTCGCTTGCGACGGATTTCCGTTCAAAGCAATGTTCCAATGCCAGGTTTACGGCCTTTTCGGCATCCACTTTATTACCTGGCACTGTGTCCTTGGCTCTGCCTTTTCCGGCATTCTGGATAGCCGTTTTTTCCTCACCTGTCAGCCGACCGTTCCATTCTTTCCGGAGTTCCTCCAGTGTCAGGTTTTCGGCTTTTTGCTTACGGGTTCTGGCTCCTAAATCTGCTTTGCTTTGTACATCGGTAATCCCTTTTTCCGCCGCAATGGATTCTATTTCCTGGGTGCGGTTGGAAAATTTTTCAATGGTCTCTCGTTTGATTCCGGCAATCTCCCAACCGCCTTTGCCGGTCCGTTCAATGCCATATCCGAGTTTTTCCATTTTGGCTGAAAAGGAAGAATGGAAATATGCTTCAAAATAGGACGCATCCTTTTTGATCGTTCCAAACTCACCGGCTTTCCATTTTTCTTCTGCCTGATCGTAGGTAGCATTGAAGGTCACGCAGTGTGCATGAAGGTGTGGATCAGGCATTCCATTCACCGGCCTTGCCGTCGTATGGATGAATTCGCCATAGACGAGATTGCCAGTAACACGCTCGTCATTCTGACCGCCTACCCGAACCCGCGCCTTCATGTCTTTCTCGATTTCGATCATCGTTTCCCGCACGCTTTCGCGGAAAGTAGAAAGGATATTTTCGTCCTGGGTAAGGCTGTAGCATATTGAAACAGATTTCGGAGCATGGAAATTCAGGTCATAACATACCCGTCGATTTTCATTATTCCTGGCAGTTAATTGTTCTCCGGTCAGTGGATGCAGATTGTCACATAATGCGGAAAACTGGTCTCGATCTACCTTGCCTTGCAGTCCTAAAAGTGTGGCAGATTTCCCATACCAAAGCCCGATGATCTCCTGTGATTTTTCCTTCACATAATAGTCCTCATGCGACAACCCTTGCGAGTAATACGACTTGGCACCAGCGGCACTCGTGTTGACAATAACCCTTAGCATGACAGTGTTTTATAGCAGTGAAAATTATTACAGACGTCTCTCCTTAGCATAGCCCAAGGCAAGTTTAGCAGTAATAAAAACTGTCCGCAAGGGGGTAGAATGCACACTGGTTTGATGTGTGGCAATCTGGTTTCACATGGTTTGTTAAAGTTTTTGGGAGAGCGAAAAAAGTTTAGAAGTGGTTAATTTCCCCATAGAAATAGGAGGCTATTCACCCATACAGGTTGCAGCTTGTTTGAGGAGATGAAATATTTCGAAGTCCCATTTTTCAGGTGGAATTTGGTTAAGCATTATTTCCACAGCAGCTTTCAAATTATTGAAAGCGAGTTGATTGTTATTGAATTCAAACTCAAAATATCCAGCTGCCCGATAAGACTCAAAAAGCAGGCGTGGGTTTTTACTATACGTTTCATCCTCCGTACACTCTTTAATCATCAGATCATAGTAGTATTTGGCCATTCGATAATTCACAGGTAATCCCTTACGACCTTTCTGAAATCCAGTACTCAGTTCCAGCCAAGCCGTACATAAGCCCATTTCTGCTGCTTCCATCACTTCCAGATATTTGCTATCTATTATAATTTTTTCTTCTTTGATGATATCCAAAGCTTGCTTAAAATTCTCTATCTTGCATCCGTTCCGAACATAATATTTAAAGTTTTCCATTCAATTCCATATTTGGGCACACATCCGTATTCTACCAGATATTGAACAAAAACTCAACCAAAATGGCGGAAGAAAGAAATAACTCGTTTGCCAATAAAATTGCTAACCAGAAGCAGGCTGCAAATCAGAAAAATGAAAAGAAGGAAGGACTCAGTAAAAGCGCCCTAAGTTCTTCCACCCAAAAAGTGATAATACCGAAGCAACCAGAATTCGACCAAGCCGGTTGGCATAAAGAGCAGGCTGAAAAGCAAAAAGCAGTTGAGCACAGATTGCAGCAATCCCAAAAGGAACAACAACCCCAAAAGCAACATCAACCCTCTGCCCTGCAAAGGAAAGCACAAGAGCAGCTCCGAATGAGGAAAACCCATGACGACAAAACCGAAGTAGCCAAAACCGAAGCAATTCAAAAACAGGCTGCTCAAAAAAGTCTTCTCCAGCAAAAGGCCCAACAAACTAAATCTGCTTCTCCACCCAAACGTGTGACTGTCAAAGCACCTCCTACAAAAGGTAGAAGCAAATAGCCTTTATATCAATGGTATACCTGGACACCCCTCTTTTTTACTTTGATGCCAACAAGCAGGAGCCTTGGACGATACGTGATGCAGTCCGAGGCACACAGATTTTTGGAGGCATCGGCTCAGGTAAAACTTCCGGCTCTGGAAAATGGATTGCCAAAAGTTTTCTGATGAATGGCTTTGGAGGATTAGTGCTTTGCGGCAAACCAGAGGAGGCAGCCGATTGGATAAAGTATGCGGAAGAAACCAACCGCCAGAAGGATATTATCCTTTTCGAGAAAGGAAGTGACTGGCAGTTTAACCCGCTTCAGTATGAAATGACTAGAGACGGAAAAGGGTCAGGCGAAACCATGAACATAGTGAACCTTTTTATGAATATTTACCGAATGGGCCAGCGGCTTAATGGAGGTGGAGATACACAGGAGAGTGAACGTTTTTGGGAAGGTGCGCTTCGCAGAGCCATGAATCGCATGGTGGATTTAATCAAATTATCCGGTGAAGATTTGAGCGTATCCAATATGGTTGAGCTGTTAAACACGGCTCCCCAAGGAGAGAGTGTAATCCACGATCTGGCAATACTTTCCTCTGAAGCTGCTCATGAATGGATTGAAAGTAACTACTGTTTAAGTTGTTTAGAGAAAGCGGAGCAAAATGCCACTAGTCCTGAAGAAGAACGTGACTTTAATCTGTGCTACAACTATTTTTTGCGCGACTATGCCAAATTACCTGAAAAAACACGGACGACCATAGAAGAGATGTTCTTTGGATTAGCAGAACCTTTCAACTCGGGTATTCTCAATGATCATTTTTCTGGAGGCTTGAACTTATTTCCGGAAATGACCTTCGAAGGTAAAATCATATTACTTGATTTCCCCGTGAAGGATTATCTGGATGCAGGCGTTTACGCCCAAAGCATTTTTAAACTACTGTGGCAGCAATGTACAGAAAGAAGAAAGGTAGATGATCATACAAAACCTGTTTTCCTGTGGGTAGATGAAAGCCAATATTTTGTAAATGAGTATGATATGATGTTCCAGACTACTGCTCGCAGTTCAATGGCATGTACAGTTTTCCTGAGCCAAAACATCAGCAATTACTATGCTGTAATGGGAGGAAAAAGTGCTGAAGCAAGAGTAAATAGTCTTTTGGGTAATCTCTCAACTAAAATATTTCATGCCAATAACGACCATGTCACTAATGAGTGGGCAGCCAATACAATTGGTAAGGCATTCAAAAACATTACGAGTGTGAATATTGGAAATCAGCAGAGTGCCGGATTGGCACAACAACTTCACTGGCAGGTGGAACCAAGAGAGTTCACCGTCCTAAAGAATGGAGGTGATGAAAACAAGTTCTTAGTGGATGCTGTAGTAACTATTGCCGGTAGAGTATGGAAAGATGGCAAAAACTATGGCATTCGTCAGTTTTATCAGAAAATATAAATCGCTATGATACAAGGTTCTTTGTCTAAAATGGATGGCATAGAATCCATGAAAGGGTTCTATGGGATGAGTCCTAAAAGCAATGCAATTTTTGGCGCAATTGCACAGGCGTACTATTTTTTGATTGGAACCGGCTCTATACCGGCAAGGTTACTCATGCGGAAGAACCTCGGTGAGAGAGCATTTAGCCCATTTGCCTTTCTACTGTGTGTTTTCTTTTTTATTTACTATGGTTTCGTTCCTTGGGATGAAGACTTTCCTATTTTAGGTGTTGTAGGTGTGGTAGGCAACCTCGGAGCTAGTCACTTTTGGGGAATCGAGAGCAATCTTTCCAGATTAATTTTGGCAAACATCATCTTAAATCCCTGCCTTTGGTTTATAGTCTGGCTAATTATAAAAGGTTTCCAGCATTTCAAGTCTGTCATTAAAAAAGTACGCAATAATCAAATCGAATACTCTTATTACAGAGGAGAAGGGAGGTATTTTGAACATCGTATGAAAGGTAAAAAATGGGGCTTTGATATTGACGAACGGTTTATCAGGATGGTCATTGAACCATTAGCCATATTTAGAGTCAGTTTCTCGATATTTATATTAGGTATTCTAACTGGATTAGCTATATACCGTTGGGGAGATCAAGCAAATGAAATCAACGGCTATATCCTGATTTTTCTTGGCTGGTTGACTAATTTAGGATTGTTGGCAACCTTTTCGGCAGTTTGTTTATTCTTGGAAGAGTATGGAATTATGGCCCGTATTCGTGATGCTGCACTTGATCTTATTGATGGTGAATATGATATGGCATTTGTGATGAAAAAGAAGGAGGAACTTCAGTCAGAAAGAGAAAAACAAACAGATAATGTAAAAATAGCCGAAGAAGTTTACCAAAGCAATCTGAATCTAGCAGCTACTATGGCCACAATGCCAGTAGAGCCTCACGAAATAAAATCTTTAACGGCCGCAAAAGAGATATCTCCAACTGCAAATGATAAAATAGAAATAAAGCAATCTAGTACAAAACGAAAACCAGGAATTTATTGGATAGTCAGTGCAACAGTCTTGATTTTATTACTTTCTACATTTGCCTACTGGTTCAAAAATAATGGTTTGTTAAAGCAAACCACTGTAATAGAAAATGATGAGATTCTAAACCTTCTACCTAAAGATCTTCGTGATTTGTCCGAGGCAAACTATTCAGAAAAATCTCAAATATTATATGGTAAAGGATTCTATGAAGATGCTCTATCAAATTATCCAGAATTTAAAGGCTTTTGGATACATAGTAATTTCGGTTTGTTCCCTTTCCCCAGTAAAAAAGGAATTATATTGCTGTACAATGACATTGATAATGAGGTTGATCCATCATATGAAATATATTTTAACTCTGATCAAAAGGATTTATACCTCAGTTTTTTGAAAAAATTTCCTACTATTGCTAGTATAGATGATACGAGCACCGAAATAAGGGAATCACCTATTTTTACAGATATGTACATTATCGATAGGGGCTATGCGAAAGAAGTTAATAAATACTGTGTAGAGATTGAAAAAAGATAGCAATTAACCCTTTTTTAACCTTTTTATTATATAATATCTCTAATAATCAACGGAGATATCAATGTTAAAAATTTTAATCCAACAGGGCTTACAGCAACAAAAGCAGGACAGTGATGGAGACGGCACTCCTGACAAATTAGACAAATTTCCAGGTCAGAACGACTCGTGGGCTGCAAGGCGGCAAGCAGCGAAAGATCGTCTAGAAATTCAACGACAAGCAAAAGAAGCAATTCAGGATATTGCCGGTCTTTTAATAGGCGAATACTATCACGACCGAAATGCATTTGCATCCGACAAGGGAATGGTAAAAGAAATGCAGGAAGATCTAATTAAATTAGGATATGATATCGGTAATAGTGGTGCAGATGGAAAACTAGGAGCAAAAACGAAAACCGCTATGCACAATTTTGAGCAAGATCATGCTGTGGAAATGAAAACGGCAGCAGATATCCAGAGGTCAATAAATAAGGGATGGCAAAAGTGAGCATTGCTATTTCTCCTGCTCCGCTGAACAGATCAATTATTGTAGCTTACTTTTGACCCATGTGGAAATAGCGCTGACCGCCAAAACAGCGAAACCATCCTTGAGATAGATTATTATCAACAATATACAGATTAGTGCTATCAGCATCAATAAATAAAGCCACCAGGTTTTCTTAAGCAGTATTAAAGTATCTTGTGTATCGTATCCCCTTATCTCATAAGAAGGCGGAAATACTGTAAAGCGGAACACTCGCTCCTCTTTCTTTTCTTCTATCGGTTTTGCCGGACTATCGGCTTGCAGATTTGCCATATTTTAAAATTTCTTGGCTCAAATTTCAGGCTGCCGCCACGTTGCGGAAAGGACGGAAACAATGTCTATAATATATCCGGGGGTAGTAATTAGTCTATATGGACCAGTGAGTTGGAATATAGCCTTCATCTGTCTTTTAAGCCGTACGCTTCCCTGCCCCCACCTCTCATCATTCCCCCGCTTCCTTTCCGTTTCCCTCAAGCGCCCCCTAAAATGTCACAGTTTTAGTCTGCTGCGCCGCAAAAACAGCCGCCATTCCAGAAACCAAGGGGCCATCGGCAAACTGATGTGCTCGCTTTGGGCATTGCGCCTCTCCGGTGCTATCCCGCCTGGTATGCCGACTTCTTAACCATCGGCATTCTCCTCCCTTTTTCCTTCGAAATCTACAGCATCGCTCCGTGCGCGCTCAAGGGCCGCCGGTGGCTGCATTGCCATTTTTTTCTCTTTCAGCACGGCAAGCCTGAAAAAAATATCACTGCTCCCTTGCCCGCGCCTTCGCGCCGCTTGTCCATGATTGCTTCGCAAAAAGGGAGGATACCTCAGTTAAGAGCATACAAGGCTACCAAGCCTTCCAGCCCGAAGAGGCAACCCTCCGCTCCCGAATAGAGGGAGTTTTCCTTGTTATGAGAAATTGAAAATCAAGCGATTATGAAAAATCCACAATTCTGGCAGGTATCCGAGGTGCAGATAACGTACCGCAACCACTTAAAAGGCGCAGAGCTTCCGCAGATCAGTTCCTCGATTGATGCGGAGAACATCTTCCGGCAGAACTGGAGCGATGACATTGAAATGCTGGAGGAATTTGTCGTCCTCTTCCTGAACAAGGCCAACCGCGTAAAAGGGCTTTTCCGCGCCTCTCGCGGCGGCACTTGCGGCACTGTGGTAGATGCCAAGATCGTCTTTGCCGCAGCCCTTAAAGCAATGGCGGCCGGTATCATCGTGGCACATAACCACCCTTCCGGCAGCCTAATTCCCAGTCAGGCAGATATAAGCCTAACCAAGAAACTACGCGCCGCAGGCGAAGCGCTTGAAATGCCGGTATTAGATCACATCATTCTTGCCCCTTACACCGGCTATTACTCTTTTGGTGATGAAGGCATGCTTTGAGCAGCCGCAATAAATAGCACTCTCCACTCTCTAAATTTTACGATTATGCAAACCGCAACAGCAGCGAAAGCCACCACCGCACCCCAAACCACGGGCAGAGACCTTTACCGCGAAGTCACCGATAAAATTATCGGCATGATTGAAAAAGGTGTTGCCCCCTGGCGCAGAACCTGGAGCACTTACGGACTTGCCCGCAATTACGCCACCGGCCACATTTACACCGGCATAAACATGATCCTGATGAACAACACGGAACACGCGATCCCCTATTTTATGACGTTCAACCAGATACAGGAACGCGGCGCGCAAATACGCAAAGGCGCAAAAGCGCAAATGGTCATTTACTTTAATGTGTACTACAAAGACGCGAACGACCAGAACCTCACCAGGTTCGATGCAAGAACACGCGCCGACAGCGGCGAGGAAATACAGGTTTTGAAGTTCATCAAATATTATAATGTTTTTAATATCGCCGACATTGAAGGGATTGAATTTGAAATCCCCGAAGTGGAATTAAAGCCAAATGAAAAGATCGAACGCTGTGAAGCGATCATTGAAAATATGCCCAACCGACCCGAATTGCGGAGCATTGACGGAAACCGCGCTTTTTACTCGCCCATGCACGATTTTGTAAATATGCCTGCCATTGAACAGTTTGAAACGCCGGAAGATTACTATGCAACTTTCTTTCACGAACTCACCCACGCTACCGGCCATGCTTCCCGCCTTGGCCGTGAAGAGGTAACAAACCCGCAGATG
Source organism: Bacteroidota bacterium (assembly GCA_020160935.1). Lineage (GTDB taxonomy): Bacteria > Bacteroidota > Bacteroidia > Chitinophagales > Saprospiraceae > M3007. The sequence goes on from JAIUPL010000005.1 coordinate 20,129, forward strand.
TTCGGTAGTAAACCTTACAGCCGTGAGGAACTGGTAGCGGAAATGGGCGCTTCTTTCCTTTGCTCCAGCGTTCAGATTGATTTTGATAACATCATAGAAAATAACGCCGCCTACCTTGCCGGATGGCTCAATGTCCTGAAGGTGGACAGCAAATTTATTTTCAAGGCGGCGGCAGAAGCGCAGAAAGCAGCCGACTATATTTTGAATCGGAAAGCGGAAGAAAACGGCTGATTGGTAAAGCATTGCCGCGCCAAAACGTTAAATCCCCTGCGACGGCTTGCCGTTCGCAGAGGATTTTTATTTGTTTTAAAAACAGGGCAAATTGTTTCAAAATTTCGCCCGCCTCGCGGCGGGGAGAGCGGCAGAATCTGCACCGTTTTCTCCGACTAAAAAACTCACATAAGTTTTTCAGTTTTCATTGTTCTTCTTTTATGTATGCCAGTCTAATATGATCAAACCAACTCTGTTTGTTTGTTAATCGACGTACACCAATTAGTAATCCATTTATTGGAATAAATCCATTTACGTTTTTCGTAGCAAGAAGGCTTATAATTTGACTATCATCTTCATATACTAAACCGTTTAATGAGTCCAGTATTGCTTTCGTAAGATTATCAATGTCAACTTCTTGAAGACGTTTTTCATCCATTGAAACGTCAATTATTACTTCTAATGGTTCAGGTTTTTTATATGGATGCTCCGGTTTAAGATACTTTGTTACTAAATCATGCAGATGTTTTTTAAATATTTGCACGACATCTTTGTCTTTCTGTTTAATATATAAGTCATAGTCATCAAGTTTGGTTTCAACACCATCTTCAACCTGTATTAATTCGTATCCCTCCATACGGTCAAACCAATCCTGTTTTGTTGGAATTTTATCTCCCCCAAAATAACCTATGAAAAAATCCAAATCAGGGTCTTTATTAACTGTTACTTTCATTTTCAAAAAAATTTATGTTGCAACTGTTCGAAGAAGTTAACTGTGGTAATAAACACCTCCTTCCTTGATTATGAAATCAAAGTATTTGAGGATTAATTTAATCAATATTCCAATAATTACTTGAATCCCCATCAAGTGCTTCATGCAATGTCATCTCCTCCCAACTATCATAGCCATACGCACCAGGCCCATCATCTGATGTATTTGAATACTCTTTACCATTATAGTACCCTATTGAGTTCTCAAAGTTTTGATGCATGTTTTCAATCTTGTCCGAATATCTAAGGTTTATCCATTTTAATATTTTATTATCTTGAGTTACTGGAGTACCATTATGCAGAGTTTCCCCAATCATGTAAAACTCTGGAAAAATATATGATCCAGTCAATATATGCTGCTCACTTTTATTAAGGCTAGATTGAATTTCAAATCTCTTTAAAGAAATAAAAGTAACACTATCATCTTCCGTTTGAATGCCTACGTTATCTTTTCCAAATTTATAAAAATAAAATATTTTTTTGATTTTTCTAAAACCCAAAATCTGGTTTTTATCTTCTATGCGCAATCTCTCAACTTCTTTTTTTAACTCGAAAAAATATTCTTTAACAATTAAGTTGTCCTTATCACAGATTGAACCGTTAAACATTTTATCGCCCTTCTTATAAAATTCTATTCTTAATGTTGAGCCAATTAATAATTCAAGTTCGAATATTTCTAACCCCGTATTTTGGCTAATATTATTAGGCGAAAGAAATACAAACTCATTATTTTCGAATTCAACTATTACGAGTTGTTTTTTATTCCGAATCCTAGTTTTAATATTTTTTATGGATTTGTGTCTCATAAGGCTACGGACTTTATTGATAGTTACTCTATAGAGTTACCTGCCAAATATAATGCCAAGACATCCGTTTCCTAAAACTTCCGTTTTTTTACTCCTCCTCTTCCATCTCATCTGATGTCCAAGCCAAAATCATTTCACCCCTCTTCTCCTGGGTTCTCTTTCTTTCAGCCAGTGTAAGAAACTGGTTTACAAAATCAAAGTCTACTTTATTGTGGCAGGTAACGTTTTATTACCACTTTGAAGAAGCCTTACTAATGAAATTTGGATACGCTCGTGTCTCTACCAAAGACCAGAACCTGAACCTGCAAATTGATGCCTTCAGGAAAATCGGTTGTTCCGACACCTATATATATAAGGAAGAAATCTCCGGCGCATCGAGAGAGCGCCCGGAACTTCAAAAGATGCTCACACAGATTCGGGAGGGGGATATAGTAGTAGTCTGGAAACTCGACCGCCTCGGTCGCTCGGTCGCTGACCTCATTCACCTGGTGAACGAGATCCAAAGCAAAGGTGCCGGATTTATTTCTCTCCAGGATAATATTGATACCACCACCCCGCATGGCAAGCTCGCTTTTCATATCTTCGCAGCGTTCGCAGAGTTCGAGCGAGAAATTATTCGAGAACGCACCAATGCCGGGCTTGCATCTGCCCGCGCCCGTGGGCGTAAAGGTGGCAGGCCGAAAGGACTTTCTCCAGAGGCAAAAATCAAAGCCGCCGCTGCCACTTCACTTTACCAACAGAAAAAGTCCGTTACCGAAATATGCAAAACCCTTTTCATCTCCAGGAAGACTTTTTACAAGTACCTTAAAATTTAACGCTCTCATTCCTTTATAATTAAGTTTCTGGATGAAGCCCAACCATATATAAAATCCCGAATCTCATTAATTCGCGGCGCAACCTCCGACTTTCCGTTTCTGATTCCAACGATTGAATGCAATGAAAGCAAGTATTTCATTAACTCCAAGTCATCAGGAGTTGGCGTTTCATTAGGGTCAAAATACCCTGGATTAAGCCACTGAGAAAAAATGAAATAGTTATTATCGGAAAAAAATTGTATTGTCTGAGTTACATCTGCTCGGTATTGCATGGAACATAAAACGATTCTTGGTTTCTGTTCTCCAATAATATTCCCGACATAACTTTCACGTTCTTCAGGGCTTCCACTGACAAGAAACACATGAACATATTCCCGTTCTCGCAGGTAAAGTTTTCTTATTTTTTTCCCTGTCTTTACTTTGCCTTCAAAAAGTTGATTCCAGGTTGTAGACTTTCCTGAATTCCGGTTGCCTAATACTGTAATGGCTAGATTTTCCATATTGATTATTTAATAGGTTACACCTCCCCAGAGCTTAAAACCACATCAAAATCCACTTTCAGCGCATCAAAATGTTTGCGCCCGCAGCGGATGCGGTCTGCTTCGGAGTTGCGTAGTTTTTCGAAGTCTTTGGTGCCCTTTGTTTCGCGCACCAGGTAAATGGTTGCATCATCGTGTTTAACTACCGCCCAGTCGGGGTTGTAGCTTCCGATGGGTGTTTCAATGGCAAACCAGCGCGGCAGTTTCACGAAAAGTTTGATGTCGTCCCGTTTGTCCAGATCTTCCGCAAATTTGCGTTCTACCTCGCTGTCATAAATCACAGCATCATACACGGATTTTTTTACCTCTAAGCGGGTGCTCAGGTAGCTCAAAATTTCTTCATCCTCAAACAAACGCATGCTCCATTCCTGTTCCGCAATACGTTCATATTTTATTCCATCAATCATCATCCGGTGAAGTTCGCGGCTGACGATGCCCGCCACAGCATCCATAAACTTTTGCGGGTTGATCGCAAATTCTTCCAGACGGCCACTCTTTGTCAAAATAGTAGCCAGGGTGCGCCGGGTGAGTTCCGTTTCTTTTTGCAGGTAAGCAATGATATCCGGCAAACCGCCAGCATATTTTAGGCGTTGGTAGTTCGAGCGGGTTTCTTGCACTGTAACCCCTTTTTGCTCTACGCCCAACAATGCCTCTTTATAGGAAATTTGTACTGGCTCAATTTTGTCCATCTGCCTGATGGCCTTCACAGAGGCGGCAATCAGTTCATCGGTTGAGTAATTTACTTCGTAAGTGGTTTTGAACTTGATACGGTTCCACAATTCCTCAAACTCTGGATCAAGAAACACCTGCTTGTTGATGCGCAGTTTTTTCGGCTCCTCATCTTTTTTGATATGTCGCTCCAGTTGGTACGACTGCAAAACAGAGATCACTTCTGCTTCTATTTCCTTTAGTTCGCCCGAAAACCCCAGGGTAAAACCAGATTGTTGTGGGTTGAAAGATGGCTTGATTTTTCCGCTGTCATCCAAAAATCCTTTGCTCACCAGTTCCGCCCAGACTTTCTCTGATTGGTCGCGTCCAAGCCTGACCTCTTCTTCGTCCACAATTTGTACAATTTTTGCAAAGCCAATCTTCGGTACTTTGCCAAACGTTACGCCACAATCATCCTCATATTCTGATTGAAGTTTGCGGGCAAACTCATCGTAACTTTCATTGGCTATAACAGTCAGTTTGTTGATGTTATCATCAAACACCCGTTCGCCATTTTGATTGACCGGCAAGCGCAACCCGCGCCCAATTTCCTGCCGTTTCTTCATTACGGAATTAGTTTCATTCAACGTACATATCTGAAATACATTCGGGTTGTCCCAACCTTCCCGAAGGGCAGAGTGTGAGAAGATAAACTTCAACGGCTCCTCAAGCGAAAGCAACTGCTCTTTGTTTCGCATGATTTTGGAGTACGTGCTATCATCGGCTTGTGTAGCACCGTTGGTATCTTTAAAAACGCCTTTTTTGTCCTCGGAAAAATAGCCGTCGTGAATTTTTTCAACAGGCTGCATATCCAGTTCCTTGTATTGCGGTAAAGCGACCAGCTCTTTGTAATGTTTCTCGAAAAGCAAGGCAAACTTGCCTTTCTCGGCTTTTCCGTCTTCCGTATAGTCGCGGTAATTGGCAACTCGGTCAATGAAGAAAAGTGAAAGCACCTTGATCCCCTTTCCTCTCAATTGCAATTCTTTATCCAGGTGTTTTTTGATGGTATTGCGGATTTGTACTTCTACCAAATCTTCCCGGATACCACCCCGTTCCTGACCAAGATAAAGGCGGCCAGCGTTGAAATCAATGAACTCATTTCCGGGTTCTGCACTAATGTCCAGCACCTCAAAACCATTGCGGTACACCTCGCGCTCATTCGATAAAGCGAACAGATCGGCAGTTTGTTTTACCCAAATATCTTTCTCGCTTACCTTGCCTTTGCCCTGTACTTGAATTCGGATTTTTGCACGGATGCCGTTTTTATTATCCGTTTCCAGCAGTTTTACATAGGCGGCATTTTGCGCATTTGCGCCTTCAACCGATGCAACGACGATCTGCTTTACCAGGCGCAGCTCGTATGCCTTGATCGGGTCAAGTTTGTAAACCAGGTTGTACAGATTTTTGTGCGTAGCAGAGTAACGGAAGATGCAAAGCGGATTCAGTGATTTGATGGCATCTTGTGCTCGTGGCGTGTTGTCCACACTTTGCGGCTCGTCAATAATCACAATCGGCTTGGTTGCCTGCACGAACTCGATGGGGCGCCGCCCGGAGAGTTTGTCACTCTCTTTAAAGATGACGTTACTCTTTTTATCGTCCTCACTGTCGGAAAAGTCTTTTCGGAAGGCATCAATATTGATGACCATGAGTTGCACCTGATTGTTGGAAGCAAACTCCCGCAAGCGGTTGGCCTTCTTACTGTCGTACACGAAGGAAGACACCTCAATGTTATACAGCGCTTTGAAGTGTTCTTTGGTGATGTCGATGTTTTTTAGCGTTCCTTCCCGGATCGCTACACTCGGCACTACGATGATGAACTTTTTGAAGCCATATTTCTGGCTCAATTCAAAAATGGTGCGCAGGTACACATAGGTCTTCCCAGTACCCGTTTCCATCTCCACGGAAAAGTTCAAACCATTTTTGGCAAACTCTTTTTCCGGGATGGTATCAAGATCATTTTCCTCCTGGAGTTTGTTGAGGTTTTTCAATATCGCCTCATCCTCCAAAATCAGGTTGTTTCCAATACCTAATTCGGTTTGAAAAATACTACCCTGACCTGATGTGCTTGTCGTGTTAATCTCCACCGTAAAATCACCAAGATTCAATGGTTGTCCATCGAACAGATTGGTTATGCTTTCAACGGCAGCAATTTGAAAAGCCTGTGTACTGTCAAACTTTATCTTCATGCTCATACCGTTCTAAAATTTACAACTCCCTTGCTTTTCATCATCTGAACAGCATTGGTTTTGAGTTGGTCGTTATCTTGAAAACCCTCGTCCAGGCAGATTACACGCGTCGGTTTACGCTCTGCAATTGCCTTTATAACCTCATGGGTCAATTGCTTTTCCAAACAGATCAGCAATTCTCCTTCAGCGATGCTAAACACTTTTTTACCCTCGATGCTCATCTGCTCGATGGAAGTTGTCACTTCAAACCCGGATTTCAAAAGCAATTCATACAATATTGCTTCCTGCTCCGCTTCCGGCGATATATGAGCCACATGAGAAAACAATTGTTGCTGAATCGCCTCCGGCGTTTTTTCTACTCCGGCGTTCCAGATATTGAAATTGGACTTTTGCAGTTTGAAAACTTTGAAGCCCAAATCTTGTGGCTTTTGCCTTTCGCTGAAAAGCGTTTTATTTTCTTTTTGCTCCTTTTTAATTTTTGCGATAACACGACGAATGCGCTCCTTACTTATGTCAGCAATAGTTTTATAGCCCTCTTTAAAGGCATCATCATCTTCTTCAGTTTTCTCAGGAAGTTGGACGCAGATATATTTAATTTCGGTTTCATTTTCAGCGTTGTACTCCATTACACCATGTGCAGTAGAGCATGAACCTGCAAAAAAGTCTAAAATAATTGAGTCTGAATCTTCTGACCTTATTGTAAACTCTAATATCTTTTTAATTAAACCAATGGGCTTGGGCTTAGGGAAAATTTCTTTTTTAAAGCCGAGCTCAATGAATTGTTCTGATCCTCGTTCACTATTGAACACTTTATCTGTCCATGAGCTAGTAGGCTTAATTCTTTTTTCTGGAGAAAAATAGTCTTTCTCGAAGACTGACCAAACCTTTTTGTTTGGCATGAATTTGGGCAGAAGATATTTTTTGTTTTTCAAGGCGGTGTTTAACTCCCACCTCCAGTTTCCTAGTTCACCATTCTCCTTCTGAGGAAATATTTGGGTATATCCACTAGGTATAGATTCATCTCTTGTTGGATAGAAATCACCTGTTTCCTCATTAAAGAGAAAATAATAAAACAAGTTAGGTCGGTCATCTTTCCTGTCGTTATCGCCAGTTTTTCTAAGGTCAATTTCTCTATATACTTCGCCCTGCTCATCCTGTTTGTTATACCGACGAGTAACCTTTTCTTCTGGTTGCCAACCCGCAAAGGTAATTTCTTGCTTTTTATATAGAAGCACATATTCATGCGCTGTTGCCACATACTTATCGTCGGAGCGTCCCTTCGGATTATTGGTATTAGCAATACAGGTGATGAAATTTTCCTCGCCAAATATTTCATCACAAATTTTTTTTAAATTATCAAATTCATGATTATCAATACTAATAAATATTACGCCATTGTTTGTTAAAAGGTTTTTCGCCAGAAATAATCTTGGATACATCATGTTCATCCATCTGCTATGATAACGCCCATCAGTATCTGTGTTTGTGCTGAATTTTTTTCCTTCAGCATCAACTTGACCAGTGTATGCGAGGTATGTATCCAGGTTTTCAGAGTAGTCATCAGGATACACGAAATCCTTGCCAGTATTGTATGGCGGATCAATGTAGATCATCTTTACCTTCCCCAAATATGATTTTTGAAGCAGTTTCAACACTTCCAGATTGTCACCCTCAATGAATAAATTTTGGGTTGTGTCAAAGTCCACGCTTTCTTCCCGTGCCGGAACTAAAGTGGCAATACTCGGTTGCTGAATGGTTTTGAAGCATTCGCTTTTACCCGGCCAGTTCATGCCGTAGCGTTCTTTTCCGGTATCCACGGCTTCTCCCAATGTCAGGCGCAATTTATCCCAGTCCACTTTGCTGCCCTCCGTGAAGGCTTCCGGGAATATCTCTTTGAGGCGCTCCAGTTGGTGCGCTTTTATGTCGAGGGAGGTAAGCGGGAGTTTTTCGATTTCTGCCATAGTTTGTTTCGATTAAGTTGGTTCTTGGAAAGGATGCATTCGTATGGATTTTGAACGGGTTTCATGATACTCTCCCGTACTTTTTTTGCTAGGAAAATCACCTGATTCAGGACATATTAGTGCTTGTGCAAGGCTAAGGGTTGTTTTAGCAAAATTCTCAACATCATCATCACTTACATCAGAGCCACTTAAATTAAAATGTGCACCTACTTTGTTGCGAATAAAGGACAGTTTTTTCAATTCATCAAAAAGGGGAAGCAATATTATTTCTTCCATACCAGCGCTGATGTCATATTTTCCAGTAGTATCTTTTTTCAGATGTTCTACCCTTAAACTTTTTGAAAGTTTGGATGATATGGCATCTAATAACTCTCCCAAAGTATAGTCTAAGGCAATTTTTCTACGAACCTTGCAAGAATAGGTAAGAGTTAGATAATCAAATATATTTTCTAATAATATACCAGCCTTAGCAGCCATTTGCTGTCTGTCAAAATATGAAGAAGTGATAGCCTCTTGAAGTTCTTGAACAAGATTTTTCCCAACTTGATGGCGAATACCCGTTTTAAGTGACCAAGGACGAAGTTCAATAAAGTGTACTTCTCCTTCGGGCGCACGTTTATACCGGTATCGATCCCGCCAAGCACGATAGTGTGTTGTTATTAAGATATGTGCAAAATCGCCTGATAGACTATGCAAAAGGTCAATGAATCGATCCAAATGACTTTCATCAACTGACATCACCACATCATCTAAAAGAAGGATAGTCTCTCTCCCACCATATTTTTTAGCAAGCGACAAAAAAACGCAGAGGCCAAGTGTATCAAGGTGCGACTCACTATAAACGGATTGTGGAGATATATCAGTTTGCCCTTGAAAACTGGCTGAGAGGTTTAGCGATTTTCTGACGTTCGGTTTCAAAGTTATCTGAATCCCTCCAATGTTTTCATTAGGATGCAAACTTTGGTACATTGCTTCCACCTCTTCCGAAATGGATGAAAGTTCATTTTCTATATATTCTTTTCGGGAGGTTTCGACAATTTTTAATGCCTCTTTGGCATTTATCAGCACCAGTTCGGTTTCTTCCGCTTTTTTTTGGTTCTCATTGATTGCTTTTAACTGGCTTTTAATGAGGTTATTCTGCGAAATCGAACTTTGAGATTTTGTTCTTTCGGTTTTAAAATTCGTTACATCTTGCTCCAGCGCTGTGTGATTCTCTTGAAACAACTCGATTTGTTGCGTCAATGGCAGACTTGTTTGCTGCCAAGGCTCCCATCTGCTACGTTCAATGCCGCTAAATTCTTTACTCGCCCTTCCTAATGCGATGAGTGCGCTTGATAGAGTTTGTTGCGCGCTTTGGAGAAAATCACCCGCGCGTTTTTCTTCCTGCTCGATAGTTTTTTTCTTGCTAATTAGTTGCTGATATTCACTGTGTGATTGAACGGTCTTGACAATAGAGTCCAACAAAACTTCTTTTTCTACGGGGCTAGAACAGAGCGGGCATTCATGTAATTCTGTCTGTCGCTGAATGAATTTTCCGGCAGAATCAAGAAGTGTAATCAAATCTTGGTTAATATTTTGGTTGGTCGCCTCAAATTTTTCCAGATTTATAGCGTGTTCTGCTTTCCGTTTAGCCACCTCTTCAGTAGCAATCTCTTTCTCTTTTAAAAGGCTTATATTCCTTTCAACGCTATCCCATGCAGAGACCAATGCATCAATGCGTGCAACTTTAACCTGTTCAACCTGTAAGTCCTTCCCGGCTTCCATCTCTGCCCATAATTCCCAACCAGCCATGGGCGATCCTTCATTTATCCAGGCGGCTTCAAGAGTATTTGAGGCACTTACTAAAGTAGTTGTCTGCGTAGTTAAATCTGCTTCTAAGCGTTGAACCAATCGACGAAGTCCATCCTCGGAGCCCATAATGCTTTCTACATCAATATAGTCCTTGAGTTCTTCATAACGGCTTGCAGGCTGTGCTTCAATGAGTTTGACTATTTGACTGCGGCGAAGCTGGCGAAGTTTAGGATATGATTTTCCAGCATTTTTATGGAATTTTCCACTGTTTAGCGTGGCACTATACTCATCTCCATCAGTCACTAATTTTAGCAATACATCATTTGCCGATGTCCCTATCGCAACCAAAAACTGTTTATCTGCACCTGATTTATCACTCATTGAACCAAGTGATTCTGTACATAAACAGGTAATTGAATCAGCAATAGTAGATTTTCCAGTGCCATTTTCTCCAAAAACCATTGTCAGTTTTTTGGAGCGGTCAAACTCAAACGAAAACGGTTGTGTCGCTCCGCGAAAGGCGTTTATTTCAAGTTTTAGGAGTTTCATTTGATGCGGGTTTTGATTTTATTATTTGTTCAAGAGCAACTCTCCAGCTGCTATCTCCAAGTTTGCCTTGTCCGAGGTTCTTTATAAATTCTGCCTTGCCGTCATCAGTAATCAGTCCAGCATCAAACAACTTTTGAAAAATCTGTTGCGCTAGAATCTCATTCGGGTTTTGAGTAGGCTGTTCAGGTGTTACTTGATTGTCCATCGGATTAAGAATAGTTCAGTTGTTGAAAGTAATTGTTGGAGTTTTTTTTCAATCTCGTCAATGAGTCGATCCTTGCCTTGATCGATTTCTTTTGCGGCCTCGTCGTATTCCCGCCAAGCCTTGTCACGGTCTGATTCAATTCGTTGCCGTTCCCGTTCTAATTTAAGTTTTTCAGGCAGGTTGGGTGCTATACGCGCTTGCTTTTTCAGATCCTTTATCTGAGCATCCAGTTCTTTAAGTGTTGCCTTCAAGGAACTTCTACGATCATCGCCCCACTTATCCAATTTCTCCAATTCCATATCAAAAAAATTTGCGTTGCGTGCGCCAATCTCTCCAAGAATGGTATTTTTCTTTTTTGAAAGATCATCTATAAGTGCTTCTTTTTGAGTGGGTGATAAGGCAGCCTCGCTACCTTCATGTGCGGAAAGCGAGAACAAGCGACGACAATGCTCTTCTTCCAGCGCTGTTCCATCATCACATATTCCTGTGAGTATAATATGATCTTCTTCTTCAAAAGAAGTTACTGACATCATTTCTGCCATTATCCACCCGGACTTGTTACATAGTGACGCCAGAATGGTTATAATCTTCTGGTTTCCGGTATAATCAAAAATCAGCTCCCGTGCCGGCAGGTCATAATCTTTGCATTTACCAATAATTAATTGTGCCAATGGATGACCGATACGATACACGTTAGCATCATCGATGCTTTTCCCAATACGATAAGGGCCAGGATGTATTTTGGTTCCTGGAAACGGATTGTTAATAAGTCTAAAACTGTGCTCATCAGCAGTGGCAAAGATTGCATCGCCATTGAGGTAAAATCTTGTTATGTCCCATAGCAGATTTTCATATTTAGAGAGGTATTCTCTGCTTTCCTGCAAGTTTATCTTCAGTTTTTCATGTACTTCTTCGTCAAAATTCTCCAATAACTGCTGGCGGGTTTGCTGCATGGCATTTGAGATTTGCCCTTCTAATTCCGATTGTAAAATATTGAACGCTACCTCGATCTGTTCAATCGTCCGGCAGTCTTGATAAATCTTTGCTATGCGCTTTTCAAAATCAATACCGTTTTCAATACTTCCAAGTACTTCGTCACTGGCTCCAAAAACCCCATTAAACAGGTTAAATTTATCACGGAGTAGTGCATAAACCCGTTGATCGGCAGCATTTGCTTTGTTGAGGAAATTAACTACGACCACATCATATTTTTGCCCATAGCGATGACAACGACCGATGCGTTGCTCAATACGTTGTGGATTCCAAGGCAGGTCATAGTTAATAAGCAACGAACAGAACTGAAGATTGATGCCTTCAGCCGCCGCTTCTGTTGCAATCATGATCGTCGCTTCCTCACGGAAATAGTCCACTAATGCTGCACGAATATCTGCGGTTCGTGATCCAGATATACGATCCGTGTTCTTGTGCTGCTCTATCCAGGCATTATAAATCTCACGAGATTTTTGATCCGAGTTGGAACCATTAAAAAGTACTACTTCCCCTTCATAGCCACGTGTTTCCAAATTGGCGCGAATATATTCCTGTGTTCGAGTGCTTTCTGTAAAAATAATTGCCTTGCGCGGAGCACCAAGACGCTGCAACTCACGAAACCCATTTTCCAGGGCTGTGAAAAGTTTTTCGCCTTTGGAGTTTTTATCAATGGAGATTGCCAAGTCCTCAAATTCTTTAAGGGTAACGATCTCGTCTCTCATCCCATCTATGTCCGCAGGTGTAAATTGTTGCTCCTCCTTCGCCTCTTCTTCTTCGTTCCACTCATCTTTCAATTCGTCATAGGTCTCGAAATCTTCGGCAACTGTTGCTTCAAACTCATCGGCTTCGTCATGTCTGGCTACTATGTTTTCCAGTTTCGCGACCAGAGCTCCTAGTGTTTTGGAAATTGCAAAAGTGGAAGATGCCAGAAGTCGGCGCAAGATCAATGTCATCAACTGCCTCTGGCTAGAGGGTAGTGCATAAAGAGTATCACCTTGTAAATATTCAGAAACAAGATCGTAAAGGCGTTGCTCCTCCTGTGTTGGATAGAACTCCTCGACCAAGGCAATACGGTTAGTATATTTGATATATTCTAAGACCTGTCGGCGAAGCGTTCGTTTGCAAATGGGTTTAAGCCGTTCCTTCAACTCCTTAAACATGCCCTCGTCGAGTGTACTGTTTACTTTACTATACTGAGAACGGAAGCTTTTAAGGTCGCCAAAAGCATAATCGTCGATGATGCTGACCAGGCCATATAACTCCAAAAGCGAGTTTTGGAGTGGTGTTGCAGTAAGTAGAATTTTCGGTGCATGTTCGAGCGACTCCTTGATAGAGCGAGCGATTTTGTTGCTTGTTTTGTAAACATTGCGCAAGCGGTGTGCCTCGTCAATCACTACCAAGTCCCAATCCACAAGACGTAAATATGCCTCTTTGGTTCGTGCAAATTGGTATGAACATAATATAATATGCGCCTGGTTGAACGGGTTTAGGTTGCCCGTTTTGATCGTATCGTTGAAAGATTTTGCCTCCAGAATGAACGAGGGTAAGAAAAACTTGTCCTGCAACTCCTGACTCCATTGCTTGCGCAAATTCGCTGGAGTTATGATGAGTATCTTTCTTTTTCTTTCAGCCCATTTCTGTGAAATAACCAAACCAGCCTCAATAGTTTTCCCCAATCCTACCTCATCGGCAAGTATTGCACCTTTAGAAAGCGGAGAACGGAACGCGAATAACGCGGCCTCTACCTGATGCGGGTTCAGATCAACTTGTGCATCAACCAAGGTAGCAGCCAGTTTTTGCATACTGTCTGAGGCACTGCGCTTGGTGAGTTCATAAGCGAAAAATTTAGCGTGATAAGGGGTAAACTGCATATCTTTTTTTACCAATAACTAATGGATTATCAAGGTGATAATCAGCCTGCTGCAAATATAGTACCCAAACTTTCATTTACTCAAATAAGTACAGAGACCTAAGATAATTTAGGGTTGATAAATGAGGCTGGCTAAAACTTCGGCGGCTCGAAGCAGGCACCTCATTTACACATGTGAACTTACCAAGGCGTTTTATAACATTCATCTAACTTCTTATGGGCAAATGAGATAACCGCCAAGGCTTCTACTGCGTCGTCCTCGTTGATTGCCCACTTTATTTTTGGAGCGTGGGCGGTAACATTCCTGAACATACCAAAAACACCAACGAGGAAATTAGCGAACCCTTTATGCTCACTAATTTCTGATCCATTGGAGAGAAAATTAACTGCTAATTTGGGTTGATTATTTGCCCCTAATCCAAATGCCTTTGCTATTAAATCACCTCCATCTTCGGTCAGCGAAGACATCTCTCTGACCCTTTCAGCAATGCTCTTTGAGGCTTCAAGTACGGCATGGAAGTAATTTTCTTTCAGCAACTCTTCCCGGCAATATTTCAATAATTCAGAATGTATTTTCCGTTCCTGAAGTTTTTTACGTAGGCGGCCCGCTCGCTCTTTTGCTTCATCAATAGTCTGTGCCACAACAACGCTTTCCAACTCTCCTTTTTCTGTTACTCGCCATCCAACGAATGCTAATTGTACGTTCAATTCGTGTCGGCGGTGGTCAAACATCTCCTCATTGTTGGCATAATTTGAGGGGTGCATAACCTTTTTTATAAAAGCAAAAACATTATTTGAACATCTGTCTTGCTCCTGTTTTTGATGTAAAGCATCAAACAACCGATCACGCTTAGTTATGCCAGGGGAAGGATCGTCAATCCCGGAATCTCGTAGGTACTTGGTCATTTCCGTGCCCGTTAATCCGGAGTTTGTATCGCCAATTAGCGCAGAGATGGCGCGAAGTATATTTGACTCGATTTTGGGATATGCTACCATTTAAAATTGATATATTAAAAATTAATAAATTCTCTATTAACGGAAAATAGACTCTTTCGCGTCTTGCAGGTCACTTCAAACTATACCAAACCGACCGCCCCTTTCCATTTGATTCAATCAGCTCGCGGTCAAGTAATGACTGAAAATGTTTCTTAAGTGTGTTACGGCTCACGTTGGTAATCTGGCTGGCCTGACCAACTGACAGGCGGCCATGTTTCCGCAGCAGGTCAAGAATGGTAACAGACTGCTCCGGAAGTTTGGCGAGTAGAATCTTTTCCTTTTCCACCTTCTGTTTCAGATTGTGCATTTGCTGCCGCAATGCCTTCAGGAAAAACAACAACCATGGCTCCCAGTCAGGGTTTTCCGTGCGAATGCTTCCTTGAGTACGCCTCAATGCCAGATAATATTCTTCTTTGTTTTGCTCAATTACACTTTCGAGCGAGCTGTAAGGAACATAAGCATACCCTGCCCTCAATAGCATCAGTGTAGTCAAAACGCGGCTAAGGCGTCCATTCCCATCTTGAAAAGGATGAATCTCCAGAAAAACCACGATAAAAATACCAATGGCTATTAGAGGATGGACGGCTTTGTTTTCTGCAAACTCACTATACCAGTTCACCAGTTCGGTCATCAATCTTGGCGTATCAAATGGCGTTGCCGTTTCAAAGACAATCCCCACTTGTTTGCCATCTGCATCAAATGCCACCACATTGTTTGTGTTCGTTTTATAATTCCCTCTGTGCCTCGTATCTTTTTCACTGTGTCTTAGTAAGTCCCGGTGTAACTGCCGAATATGGTTTTCTGTTATGGCTATTTCTGCCGAGGAAGAAAAAACGGTATTCATTACATCCGCGTAACCAGCTACCTCCTGCTCATCGCGAGACTTGAAAGATTTGATTGCGAGGTTGGAAAGAAGTCGTTCCACTTCTCTATCGCTAAGTTTACTGCCTTCAATACGGGTGGAGGAGCCGATACTTTCAATTGTGGCTACATGCCTCAATGCAGAAAGGCGCTCTGGTGCTAAAGTACCGAGCGCCCGCCATGCTCCCTTAAACTCGTCAATCTCTCCGATTAGACTGAGGAAATCATGGGTAATTTTTAATGTGTGGATTTTAAACACATCCATTTATGTATCCATTTATATCCAATTGTCAAAGCAAAAATACAAAAACATCCATTTATGTATCCAATTATATCCAATTACTTATTTGCGCTTTTACCCATTTATTTCATTGGGTATTAGCGCAAGCAGGTTGCGCAATTCGCGCACCGTTTCCAGCCGCTCTTTGTTCTCTGCCTTTGAACGCAGAACAGTTCTATGCGATGGCTTCCCCTGCTCTTTTCTTTCTATTTCTTTTTTCAGCGAGCACTGGTATCGTTCCTCAAATCGCATTTCCAGCCGTGCAAGGTTTCGCTCCAGGAATGGATCGGCAGGGTCGATCTTTATCCCATAAAAAAACTCCTTGTCCTCGATTAGTTGCTGTATGTCAACCGCCCATTTTACAACAGGCGCTTCTACTTTCCCGGTAACTCGACGTGGTTAGTAGGTTTACTGCTTTCCGAAGGAGTTGAAATTTCAAATGATTCCGGTACCGCTGTGGGTGTTGTTTCAGGCACACCATTCATGAACTGCTCAAATTCCCTGCGAGCGCGATAAAAATCTTTCATGGCTTGCCATTCTTCGCGATTGCGGTACAGTTCCATTTGCGTGGCAAACATGGTTTCCCGCAGTATCATAATTTCAATCACCCATCCAATTAGCATGAGGGTCGAAACGGAAATAGTCCAGGAAACGCCATAGGGTTGCATCACAAAATAGGCTTCGCTCAGTGATAGCAAAAGAAGCGTTGTCGCCGCAATCACGCCGAATGAGAATTTGGTTTGTATCCGTGCCGGATTCAACTGGAAGAAAAACACCAAAGTTCCTCTTCCCGCCTGAATAGCCAGCGGCACCAGAAAAGCCGCAACCTTAAAACCAAGGTTCGGAGAGTTTTCCGCATGGAAAATCCCCATTATCAACGCCGATATAATATAGGTGCCGATCAGTAACCCGAATGAAAGGACGGGCAGTATGCGGCGCATCTTGCGGATGGCGCGTTCAAAATTGTGGTTGACCAACATGCTTTCCATATGCCGGATATTATTCAATAATGATGTTGTGGTATTTGTCCATCACCTCTTTATCGAAGGAGTTGAGGTACACTTGGGTTACTTCCTCTGATGTATGCCCCAACGCTTCGCTGATAACGGCGGTCGGCACACCTTTATATTTAGCAATGGTTGCGTAGGAGTGACGAGCCACATAACTGGAAAGCGTCGCTTCAATTCCGCAGGCTTCGCCTATTTCCTTGAGGGAGCGGTTGAAGCGTCGCAAGGCATCGCGTACATTCACCAGTTGCCTGGCAGGCTCTTTCGATTTTATCACATTCAGTATAAAATCCTCTTTCCCTTTATCAGCGAGGTATTTATCCAAAATGTTCTGTAGGAGTGCAGATACCGGAATGGAATGCAGCCTGCCGGTTTTTCTTCGCTTGTATTCAATTCGACCTTTGGCAATGTTTTTCACTTGCAGGAAAGCAATATCTACGAATGAGGCTCCCATTAGATAAAAACTGAGCATAAAGTAATCTTTAGCCCAAGATTGTCTCTGGGTAATCGGTACATACTGCCTGATCTTTTCCAGATCGGCCACCGAAATAGCCCGCTTGCGGGTTGAATCGGTTTTAATGCTGTAATCTGTAAAGGGATAGTAATCCCTGCTGATGGCCTTTTCTTTAATGGCGCGGTTGAACAAAGCCCGAAGGGTTCGTAGACTTACACTCAGACCGTTCACCGAGTTGCCTTTGGACAGATACCACGCTTCATATTTTTTCAGCCAGGCAAAAGTGATCTGACGCAACGGAATATCCCTGCCTCGTGAGAAATCCTGAACACTCCGGAGCATCGTATCGTAAACACGGGCGTTACCAAACTTCTTCGCCACTTGAAGTTCGGCGATAATATCTCGCCCGAAAGCGATCACCATTGCTTCGGCGCTTTTATTGTTTATGATGTCCTTCAGTTCATTCAGGTTGAGCGTGTCCAGTACGCCTTCATCCTGAAGACGCACCAGCACATCCAGTATCTTTTGCTTTTCTTTGTTGAGGAAGGAATTCAGGCGCGTGACGTTTTCAATCGTCTTGCAGGTCACTTTAATTTTCTGGCCTTTTTCATCCCAGTCCTTTTCAAGCAGGTTATACCCAAGGCCGATGTCGAAAGGCTTACGGTTGTGAACCACCCTTAATTTGAGCGGAAAAAGGTTGCCTTTTTTGGCGTAACGAGTGTCGAGAATAATGTTTACAGAAACCATCCGCTTGAAAATTTGCAAGCAATTTGCAAGCAAAGATAGGTTTCAAGTGGTTTATTTGCAAGCAGCCTGAAAAAATAGACATTGATAATCAACCACTTAAAAACAGATGAAACCAAATCAAACCAGATTGGTGCTGCTTTGGGAGCAGGGGGTCCCAGGTTCGAATCCTGGTGCCCCGACAAAAAAGAACGCAATTATCTGGTAAACAGGTAGTTGCGTTTCTTTTTTGGGAAAAACGTCCATCAGTCTCTATTCTTGTTTTTTTTACAATACCCAGGCTGAAGATAAAATCACAAAGAGCTAATGCTTTTTGAAAGCAGGGTATTCGTTTCTGTACGTTTGGGGTTAAAAAAATATCAAGGGTGTCGTCAAGGGTATTGATAGCAGAGAAGTGCACTTGCTTTAGCCTAAGCACATGGGCATAAAGGTAGTAGGCCATCAAGCATTTAGTAAATTGCTAATGTTAAAGTCATGGATAGCCCCCCGCATCATTCCGTCCCTTCAATATGTACTACCCTTGCCATATCGACAAATATCTTCGCCTTACATCCTCACAAAGGTCACTAGGTGATAATCTTTCAGGGATAAGATTTAATGAATCCTGAATCTTTCGACGCATTTAAACTTATTTTATTTGAAACATAAAATACCTTTACAGCCTAACTCCACTTTATACTCTCCCCATTTTGACAAATGCTCAGGGACATAACTTACCCTCCTTCAGGTGAATATAGAACGGGAAGCGATTGGGAACCAATAATGCTCCATATGGATGCTCTCTTAGAGAGCAACAAATTAGATTTACTATTAGGCTATTTTAGCTCATCTGCTATTAGCGTTCTTTCACTCGGTTTTGCCAAGTTTCTAAGCCATAATGGGCAAGTCAGAATAATAGTAAATAATATCCTTTCCGAAAAAGATAAGGAAGCAATATTGAAAGGACAAACCACGTCAGAAACGGCATACAATTTTACAAGCGATGAAATCAAAAGGCTAAAGGTATCTTTGGATGAATATGGGCGGCACTTTTTTGAATGCTTGGCTTGGCTCATATCATCCAAAAAAATTATTATAAAGTCAATCAAGCCAAAAGCAGATAGGGGCATTTCACATTACAAATCTGGTATTTTCTCCGATGGTACGAATCAAGTGAAATTTAAATCCTCATGCAATTTTACTGCAAGTGGTCTGTTAGAAAACTTAGAAGAGCTAAGCATTAGATGCTCTTGGGAATCCCAAGGAGATATTCATGCTATTAATGACTACCAACTTTACTTTGAGAACATTTTTGCAGAGCGGGCTGACTTTGTCGAATATGTCCCAATTGAAGAAGTTGAGGTGGCGATCAGGAACGAATTTGGCAGTAAAGACCTTCACGAGTTACTGATTCAAGAAGAGCAACTCTCTCGAAAAAAACGGGATAAGGCTGACAAGGCTAACGTGAAAAAGGCCTTCGAAAGAGCGAATGCAACACTAGAAAAATTCCTCTCAGAACCTCGTTTCCCATATCCTTCCGGAGCGAGGGATTACCAGTTTGATGCCTATCAAAATTGGGTGGGTAACGGATATAAGGGGATTTTTGCAATGGCAACAGGGACTGGGAAGACGATTACATCGCTGAATTGTGTTTTGAAAGAGTACCAAAAGAACCCAGAAAAAATATACCGGGCCGTTATTCTTGTCCCAACAATTTCCTTGGTGGAGCAATGGGTAAAAGAAGCTCACTCGTTCAATTTCAACGTAGTGATTCAGGTTTCTTCAAAAAACGAATGGAAACCGGAAATGGATAATATGCTGACGGCTATGCGATTCGGAGTCAATCAGTCATTTGTGATTATTTGCACCTATACGACTTTTTACCGGGAGCACTTTCAGGCTTATTTTCGGAGGTTACCTTCTGACACGATATTAATTGCCGACGAGGGGCACAACATAGCCTCACCCAAAGTTTTGGAAAAATTGCCGGATGTGCATCTGGTAAAACTTATTGGGTTATCGGCTACACCCAAACGTATCTATGACCCGGAAGGAACGACAGCGATGGAGCGCTTTTTCCATGACAGAGAACCGTACACTTATTCTTTTAGTATGGAACGCGCAATCGAAGAAGGAGTACTTTGTAAGTACAGATATTTTCCTCATCTGGTTTCGTTAACCCAAACTGAACTGGATGAATACATAGAGATTTCAAAGAAGTTAGCGAAACTGTACGACTTTGATCGAAACGATACCAAAAAATCCGATGCTACCGAAAAATTGCTATTAGCAAGAAAGCGAGTGATTCAGAAAGCTGTGAACAAATTGGCCCTCACTCAAAGTATTTTGGGAGAGCATTTTGCTGAATACGGAAATTTGAAATATTCCTTCGTGTATGTTCCTGAAGGTTTTGCAGCAAACGATGGCGAAATCCTGGTGGAAAATACCGAAGATCTACGACTCATTAACCAGTATACCCAAGCCATTGGGGGTATCAGCCCTAAAATTTTGGTCGGTCAGTTTACCGGTGCTACCACAGACCGAGGGGAGATTCTTAGACAGTTTCAGAGCGGAGAACTTCATGTGTTGGCTTCGATGAAATGCCTCGACGAGGGCGTAGATATTCCTCGCGCTGAGTTGGCAGTGTTTTGTTCGAGCACGGGGAACCCTCGTCAGTTTATCCAACGCCGGGGACGGGTCTTGCGCAATCATGCGGACAAACACTTAGCAACCATTCATGATTTGGTGGTTGCCCCCGATCTTATGGGAACAGTAAATGAGGAAACGTTTAAAATGGAGCGAAATTTGGTAAAGAAGGAGTTAGAGCGAGTGGCGTACTTTGCTTTCATGTCTATCAATCAACATTTTACGCTGAAGGCCCTTGAAGAATTGAGCACCGCTTACGAACTTAATTTATTCACCATTCATCAGGAGTTACTTGCCCAATGACAGCAGACGAACTAATCCGGGAGTTTCTTTCCGACGACCTCTTTGAGGAAAAGCATGGCATCAGCAAAGATGCCGCTGCCCAATGGAGGCTAAATCAAAATTCGGATAATAAACTCATTGCTACCTTTAGGGTAGCGATATCTAAAAAGAAAAACGACGATTCTGAAGAAACAATAGTAAGAAATATCAACCAACTCCTTAGTAAATAACAAGTTAAGTATGCTTATTAAGTCGCTGAAACTGTTTAATTTTCAATGTTACTACGGTGAAAACGATTTTGAGTTTTCAGAAGGGCTAAACCTCATCATTGGCGATAATGGTGCTGGCAAATCAAAATTTTATGATGCTCTGTATTGGGTGTTATATGATGAAACTTTTGACTCGTCTATCCGAGTTTTTCGTCCGACCCGCGATGTAAAAGGCTGGTTAGTTTCGGACAAGGCAAAATTTCTTTGTGTGCCGGATGAAGAGGTGAAGACTTTTGTTGAAGTGATCTTTAGTAATCCTGATAGAAATGAAGAATATATCTTAAAACGTACCTATGCCATAACTAGATTAGATAAAGGAGAAGATCAAGAGAAAAAATGGCGAGAACCTTCCGAGAGCCAGCTTTCTATGTACCGGAAAGACGGTTACTTGGATGCACGAATTGTCAAAGACCCAGAAGATATAAAAAATAATATTAGAAGGATCTTGCCCCCTAACATAAAGCCCTATATGTGGTTTCAAGGTGAACAAGTAGATGGCTTGATTGACTTTAAAAATAACAATACGCTTACAGATGCTATAAACATTCTTTCTGATATAAGTGAGTTTGATGCTTTTGTCAGTATCTCAAAACGGGCCTATGAGATTGCCGATACCGAGTACAGAAAAGAGCAACGTAAAGTTAGCGGTGATATACAAAAAACGGAGAATTTGGATAATGAAAGGCGGCGATTAGAAGATCAAATCAGGCGTTTGCAAAAAGAACTGCAAGAATATAAAGAAGGTCTCACTTATGCTCAAGATGAACAGGACAAATTGCATGGCCAAGTAGATGCGGCAGAACGGATGCGAGATTTAGGTAAAGAAGAGAAACGAATAACGGAAGAACTACAGCAGGTTGACCAAGAGTATAAAGCCAAAGTACAATCTGTCAACAAGAACCTATTCAACCGCTTTTGGGCATTGAAAGGAACGCAATTCTTGGTGGATATATATGCGGAAAAGTTTGATGAATATGAAAAACGACGCATGGAAAAAAAAGTTCAGCAAGAGCAGTCGGCTGAAATGGAGAAATTGATGCTCAAGAAATTACAAACTAGGCTTCCAACCAATGTGCCTGAACCAATCTATGTCCAAAGAATGTTGCATGAAGGCAAATGTTTAGTTTGTGATAGAGACGCTCCATATGGATCTGAACCATGGATCAAAATCAAAGAACTTCTAGACCGTGAATCAGCAAAAATACCTGGGAACTCTTT
Source organism: Bacteroidota bacterium (assembly GCA_020160935.1). Taxonomy (GTDB): domain Bacteria; phylum Bacteroidota; class Bacteroidia; order Chitinophagales; family Saprospiraceae; genus M3007. Next base: position 42,266 of record JAIUPL010000005.1, read on the forward strand.
CGAAAGCACTTTGCAAAACAATTTTTATAATGAGTTTAAGCAACTATATCAACTTGGTTTAGGTATGCAAAGCCGTATTCCAAGTATGGACGGAGAGATACATGAAACTTTTTCAAGCATCTCAAGATTGATGCAAAGGAGAAAAGATGCACAAAAACAATTAGAACAGATAAAAATCGAAATTCAAGACTTGGTAAATACCTCGTCCATCAGTTCGCCTAAGTCCGCTAACGTGTTGAACGCTTTTACAGGCTTTCAAAATAGCATCATACGATATAAACTTGATATTCAAACCTCTGAAAACGGGATTCAAAAAGCGCAAACTCGTATTAGTGAAATTGATAGCGAACTGCGTAAAATGACCAAAGGTAAAATATCACCCACTTTAATCGAAAAAGTTGAAGTACTGGCTGATTTCAAAAAAGTTGCTGTCTCGACCAGAGAAAGAGTATTCAATCGCCTCATACGTCGTTTGGAAGAGGAAGCCAATAATCACTATAATTCCATAACTGCGGAAAATAAGGCTGTGCGTGGACTAATTAGATTAGTGAAACAACCAAACGGCAATTATATGCCTAAAATATACGACAGCACAGGGCAAGAAATGTATGGAATGAACGATTCTAATATCATTCTGATAAAATTGTCGGTGATTATGGCTATTATTTCTGCAAAAAAGTCCGGTCGTGCCGCCGAGATGTACCCCCTCATTTCTGATGCACCGATGTCAAAATTTACGGAAAACTACACTGTTGGGTTTTGCCGGACCGCGTCGGAAGTCTATACGCAAAGTATCATAATGAGTAAAGACTTTCATTACAATGAGGTGCTTTTGGAAAGGCTTTTTGCTGAAGTGGAGAATATTGGAAACGTATACGTTATTGAATCCTCCGTGCCCGAAGACAAACGTAATGACCGTAACGATTTGGAAACCAAAATAAGACGAATATCTAAACCTTAGACTAATCATGATTGACTTGCTCAAACGCTTCGGTGACCGTCGGCCCGAATACGCGAAAGTATATCGTGAACCAATCATCAACCGTTTCACTATGGTTGGACGGGAAGACGAAGACGCCAGATACGAGAGAGGCAAATACTTCTCGCGCATCTACGAGACCTATATGTACGCAGCCCTTCTAGGACTTCGACGGGATTGCTTTATGCCACTCACGGATATGGATTCGGCTTATTTTCTCGAAATCCGCACTTGGCAGCCCCAAGAAATGGTACATTACTTATTTATGGCCCTCTTAGCCAAGTCAGGACTTGACCTGACTGCTTTGGAAGAAATGGAAGAGAAACAGGTGGAAGCCGAACTTACAAAACTTAGTCACCTTATGGAAGGGTATGCAAATGGGGGATTTGATATTATCCAAGCCAAACTAAATGATGACCCTATGTTTTTTGAAGGGGAGTATTGTTTTGTAGAGTTGTTAGAGGATCTTGTTTAGCCCCTTTTAATAGCCGTAAAAATTGATTTTGACTTCATTTCGGACAAACGAGTATTTATCTTTTCCAACAAGTCAGTTGAGTCTGATTCTAAATCAAGGATAAATTTATAACTATCCAATGTTTTAGCCAATTCAGGAAATTTTTTCTCACTCGAAATACCTTCCCATAAAGTTGAAAGCCCTTTAAAATTTTGCCTTTCGATTTTATCAATCAGCTCTCTTAATTTATTCCTCTGGGGGTCTCGAAGATGTGCCTTTGGAAAATTTGTGTAATAAGTACGCAGCATTTCTGTTAATTCATTTACCCCTCTAGCATATTCTGACCTAAGCCTGCTCAAAAAATCCAAATAATGTACTTTTCTAAAATCCTCATTCAGCCAGAAAAACATAGTTAGTAAATCAACGCTGTCTTCAATATAACCGACTTGATGAAGATGTAAAACGGGTTGAAAAAGATGTTTAGCAGGTTGGTCATCTGTAACAAAAAATATCTTCTTCTCGTCCATTCTGCTTTTTGAAAATGCCAATCGCACTGAATGGAATTCTCCATTTCTTTTAGTATAGCCTAAAATTTGTTCCATATCCTCTTCGGTTATCAAAAAGTCATCTTCTTGAATTTGACTGGTTCGAAACAATGCAATTTGTTCATCAAGATATTTGCGATATTTCTCTCTTTCTGCTTGAGGTTTTAGTTTCACTTTCTCGTAAGCATTATCGCTAACTTCTTTATATACCTTCTGAGTAATACAAAAGTCTATCTTTCTCAATTTTTTTAGCAAAAATTCATCTTCGTCTATGTGAAGAAGATTAATCAGAGTGCAAGCGTCTAGTATATAGGACATAGAGATATTTAAGATTTCCAGCCAATAATTTCTGCTTTGTTTATGTTGAAGTAGTCAATTGTTAAAGGGGCAGCTTGGTCATCTAAATCAGCTAGCTCTAATAACAAAGAAAATGCTTCATTTAGCCTGCGAAGAGAAACGTTTCCTAACTCTTGAAGTATTGAACGGACAGTTAATTCATCAGAAAAGGGGAAAAATTGAGATAATTGCTCCTGAGGATTGAGCCTGTATTCATTGAAAAGGTCTATTAGATATTGAATAAAATCGTTTTGGCTTGGGATGTCAAAATGAATGCGTTCTTTAATCCTGGATTTGACTGCTTCGCTAAGATACTGCCCTAAATCTTCTACATTCACCATTGCAGTTTGGGTAAGATTCAAAAAAGATAACAGATTGTTAGGGGCGTCGTCTAAAAGTTCTCGTAAGAAGTTATTGGTTTTCTCGATGTTGACATTGCTTAGAATGGTGATATCTTCAAATTCATCAATCCAGAAAAGTACACAAGAGTAATGCTTTTTAGAGAAGGTTAAGCAAGAAAATAGGCCTGCTGTTAATTTGGGTAGTGTTCAGATTTCTGTGTCAGGTCTATTTTTTTGACCTTAAAACCGACCATCAAATGTCCAAGCGAGCCGAAGTTTACGGAGGCGTAGCAGGACTTTGATGGTCGGTTTTGAGGTTTATGGTCGAAGGTGTGGTCGTATTCGGTCTCGGAAGTAGATGTCCAATTGAGAGAACGTCAATGACCAGTTTTGCAGCGGCGAAGTCCATTTTTCCGTGATATTTTCAATGGCCAGATATAACAGTTTTATAAGCGCATTGTCGCTGGTAAAAGCCGATTTCGTCTTGGTCACTTTGCGCAGTTGCCTATGGAACCCTTCCACGGTATTGGTGGTGTAGATGATCCTCCGAATGGCGGGCGGATACTGGAAGTAACGCGTTAACCGGTCCCAATTGTTCTGCCAGGATTCTATGACGACGGGGTAAAATTTACCCCATTTTTCCTTCAGGGATTCCAACTTTACGCGAGCCAGCGACTCGTCCGGCGCCTGGTAAACCGGCTTGAGATCACGCATGAATTCCTTCTGATGTTTTGATCCTACATACTTGAGTGAGTTGCGGATTTGATGCACCACGCACAGTTGAACTTCTGTCTCTGGGAAGATCGTTTCGATAGCCTCTGCAAAACCTTTGAGGTTGTCAATGCAGGAAATCAAAATATCCTGAACGCCTCGCTGCTGCAACTGCGTTAATACCTGAAGCCAAAACTTAGATCCTTCATTTTCAGAGGTATAGAGCCCTAAAACATCTTTTTTACCCTCCATGTTAACCCCTATAATACTGTACACCGCCCGGTTTACAATCCGGCCTTCCTGGCGCACTTTGTAGTGAATGGCATCAAGCCAAACAATGGCATAAAGCGCTTCCAGAGGCCGGTTCCGCCACTCCTCAATCACCGGCAAAATCTTGTCCGTGATGTTCGTCAACTGTGCTTCCGATAGTTCAACCGAGTACAATTCCTGCAGATGCGACTGAATCTGCCGATAACTCAATCCCATGCTGTACAAACTCAGGATTTTCTGCTCCACGCTGTTGCCCAACTTCCGATCATGTTTGGGCACAAGTATCGGTTCATAAGTGTTCGAACGGTCGCGAGGAGTCTCAATTTCAAGGTCGCCAAACCGGCTGCGAACCGATTTGCTTGTCTTCCCATTGCGCCGATTTTTTGCGCCTGAGGCTTTCTCTTCCTCCAGGTGGGTTTGCATCTCGCCTTGCAATCCAGCCTCAACAAGACGCTTCAGCAAAGGGCCAAGCGCTTGCTCCAGCGACTTGCCTTCGTACATCGCTTTGAGTGCTTGTTGCTCAAAATTTTGATAGTCGAAGTCTTCTTTCTTTTTGCCTTTCATTCTTGTCTGTGTAAATTTGGTGAAAAGTTCGTAATTTTTTCACCTGACACAGAATTTTGAACAGTCTCTGGTACACTCTACGAACTCTCACATCTCTCACTCTCTCACATCTCTCACTCTCTCACATCTCTCACTCTCTCACATCTCTCACCCTCTCACATCTCTCACATCTCTCACCCTCTCACATCTCTCACTCTCTCACTCTCTCACATCTCACCTCTAAAAAAACACACTGCATCCTTCCGTACAGTTCGTACAAATATCGATCTGGTCGCGCCCCTGAAGCAATTTTCGACGGAAAGCATAGTAGGTCGGACTGTTCCAGACTTTCGCAAAGGATTGTTTTTTCAGGTCGCCCAGGCGATGCATGGCATCTTTGTCGAAACAACAGGGTACCACCAGTCCATCCCAGGTGATGACGCAGGAGTGCCAGAGTTTCCAGCAGTGGTTGTTCAGGGCATTTTTTACTTTCCAGGTGCCATCGGCTTGTTCCCGGTAGCGGGCAAAGCGGTCGATGGTCGGAATAAGCGGGTTTCCGTGCTCGTAGTCGTACACCTGTGCGGTTTTGAGTTTCACTTCATCTACGCCGATTTCCCGGGCAATCCGGTAAATATCGGGTATTTGATGCTCATTGGGGCGCACCACCAGGAACTGAAAAACAATATGTGGATGCCGCGCGCCGAGTTTCTTTTTCCAGGCCACCACATTGCGGGCGCCCTGCAGCACAGCCTCCAGTTTGCCTTCCACGCGGTATTGCTCGTACACCTCCTGGGTGGTGCCGTCTACAGAAATAATCAGCCGGTCGAGGCCCGATTCCACCGTGCGCCGGGCATTTTCGCTGTTCAAAAAATGGCCGTTGGTACTGGTAATAGTAAATATGCGCCGCGCGTGGGCGTACTTCACCATGTCGAGAAATTTGGGGTTGATGTACGGCTCTCCCTGAAAATAGAAATACAGGTAAAACAGGTCACGATGCAGGTCATCTACGGTGCTGCGGAAAAAATCCTCCTTCATATTGCCCGTATCGCGGCTGAAAGCGCGCAAACCACTGGGGCATTCCGGGCAACGCAGGTTGCAGGCCGTGGTGGGTTCTACACTCAGCGTCACAGGCAAGCCCCATTGAACGGGTCGTCGTAGCAAGCGGGTGAGGTAGTACGAAGTGAGTACCAATGCAAAATTCCAGGCACGTCGCGGAGTGATTTTGCGGATAAAATTGAAACTGTCATTCCAGAACAGAGGCATGGGGCAAAGATAATACAGTCGACAGTCATCAGTCGACAGTCATCAGTCGAGTGTCGACAGTCCTCAGTCGGCAGTCGGGAGGATGGATAAATGTTTACTTTTGCAGAAAAAAATCGCATACATGAGTACTGATTCCAAAACCGGAAAAGGCAAAAAGCGCGAAACAGCCTTGCTCATCGGCATGGCTGTGATCGGGCTGGCAGGTCTAATTGCATTGCAGTTGGCTCGCAAAAACACTACCCAACCCAAGGAAAAATCGCTGGTGCAAGCCGAAAACAAACAGCAAAGTACCGATGCACAGACTTCTGCGCCCCTGCAACGCATCCCGGGCGAACTCCTGCGCACCAGCGAATACCCGGAAGCAGGCAAACCTTTCAAATTTTTCATGATAAAATCGAGCAACGGCCCGACATACGAACTCGATTTCGGCGACGGAAGTCCGCGCAAAACCTTCGTCGATGGCGCCGTCACCCACACATTCAAGCACCACGGCCCCTGCATGGTAACCCTCTATGCCACATATGAAGGAGAAGAAGTTCGGCTCGATACTTTGCAAAAAGTAGTAGCCCGCGTAAAAATAGAAGCGCCTGTTGCGCCGATTATCGATTATTGATTTAGTTTTACCGCCGTTCAGAAACGTGTGGCCCACGTCTCGTTGCTCAATCAAATCAACGAATCAATTAAATCAACAATGAAGAAAATCGGAATTTTACATGGCAAAGAGCGTTCATTCCCGGAGGCTTTCGTGGCACGCGTCAATTCCAAAAATGTAAAAGGCGTACATGCGGAGGCTACCCTGGTCGACGAACTCATGCAGGGCGAACCAACGCCCTATGCCGTGATGATCGACCGGATCAGCCAGGATGTACCTTTTTACCGCGCCTATCTTAAAAATGCGGCACTCAATGGCACTGCCGTACTCAACAACCCGTTCTGGTGGAGCGCCGACGAAAAGTTTTTTAACAACTGTCTGTCTACCAAAATCGGTGTACCCGTTCCGCGCACCATCCTCCTGCCTTCCAAGGAAATGCCGCCCGATACGTCGGGACAAAGTTTCAGCAACCTGAAATACCCGCTCGACTGGGAAAAAATGATCGATTACCTCGGTGGGTTTCCCCTGTTTATGAAACCGCATGCCGGCGGCGGCTGGAAAAATGTGTACAAGGTGGAGAACTTCGACGAGTTTTTCCGCGACTACAATGAGACCAATACCCTCGTGATGCTGTTGCAGGAAGCCATCGATTTCGACGCCTACTTCCGCTGCTACTGCCTCGGCGGCAAATACGTGCGCATCATGGACTATGAACCCCGCAACCCGCACCACCTGCGCTATGTAGCCGACCACAAGGTGTCGAAAGAACTGCGCGCCCAGATGCACGACTATGTGCTGCGCCTCAACCATGCGCTGGGGTACGACTTCAACACCGTGGAATTCGCCATCCGCGACGGCATTCCATATGCGATCGACTTCTGCAACCCGGCGCCCGATGCGGATATCAACTCCGTAGGGGAAGAAAATTTCGAATGGGTGGTAGAAAATGCCGCCAATATGGCCATCGAAAAAGCATTGTCACACAAAGAGGGCGGCAACAACCTCACCTGGGGCACCTATGTGAGCGGCGCAGCCAATGGCCTGCTGCCATCTATGCCTGTAGCAGAAAAAGCGGCCAAAAAACCTGCCAGCCACAAAGCATCGGTTGCCAAGAAAAAGTGACCTGAAAGATTTCTCTGATTACAACATTTCAAAACGAAGTGCTTCCCGTTCCGGCTTTGCCGGGGCGGGATTTTTTTTCCCCATATGCGTACTTTGAACACCTGGGGAAACTACTCTACGTTCTACGAAATCAGCAGGAAATACCTAACCCCTGGCTTTCACCAATATTTGCTCATGTTTCATCGGGGTCATCAGGCCATTCATCTACCCCAAAATGGTTAAAAACCACCACAAGCGGTCGTGAATTTTCATAATCGGCAGTTTTTCAGAGGATTTGGCATTCATTTTGAGTAAATAATGTAAGAAAGCATCCCAATTGCCAAACCACACACCATTTATGAGAAACTTGAAAGTAACAACGGCTATTTTACTGATGCTCCTGAGCGTCGGCAGCCTGTGTGCGCAAGAGCCTACTTTCCAGGAATTCCTGCAACAGTTTCCAAAAGCAACCCTCCCCTACTCTTTCGATACGGCTGCATTAAAGGATCAGATCGAAACAGGAGTGCCCGTGAAAGTAAAACGCCTCGACTGGTCGTATTACCAGTTTTTGCCCGAACTGGAACGCAGCGCACAATTCAGCAGCAAACCGGTTCATCCCGAACCAGTTGCAGTGTTTGAAACCGACGACTTTTACGCTGTTCTCTACAACATCGCTCGCGGGCTCACACGCGGTACCAAAACATACAGTATCAGTATTTTTGAAAAAAACGGCGCTTATGTCGGCACGCACTTCATCGCCGGCGTCGACAATCAGCACCTGACCACCGCTACCATCGACGAACAACTCACTGCCCGCATCGAAGGATTCAATATTTCCTGGGAGCGTCCATCGCGTTACGACGAGGCGCCCAGCCCAAAAATATCCGATCTGGAGCCTTCCAATATCGAGGTACTCGAACTGACTGTACCCGGCAATCCGGACCCGGTAGAGTGGACCAGCACTGCCAAACCTGCCCGCTGGATGGAACAGGAAATGAGCGCCGATATGGCTAAAATGAAGTAAGCAGAAAAGATGTTATGCCATCGGCTCTTCGACTGGGCGTTCTTCATTCCTCGATTTCCATTCTGCAAAGCCCGATCCCGGTAAAAAAGAAATGATTTGCCCAAACCGTCCGGGCGCTTTGAGGTGGAAATTGACCACCTGTCTTCCCATTCTTTTTTTCTCTTCAAACCGCTCGATGTCTTGCCATGGATATCGCACCGTTGTCCAGTAGTCGGTAACAAACACGTGCGTGTCGTCTGCATCCACCCTTTTCAGGCGCCAGATCGTGCGGACGATTAGGTACATCCAGCCCAGCCACAATGCCACCATTACCAACCTTGCTGCCCACACGGGTACGGGCAGGTACAGGTCGTCGGCATCGATCAGCAAAAAGGCCAGCACAAGGCCGGTCAGGAAAACCGTCCCGAAGAAAGGCACGAATATTTTCCAGAACAAGGTAGCATTGGAGGAAAGGTGTATGGTTTTGGAGTGTCCGTTTTTGGGCAAACTGGCTGTATCTGTTGGAATTTGTTGTCGTTCCATGTGTCCATTTCTAAAATAAAAAACCGCGCAACGGAGCATGCTCCATTGCGCGGCAAAGGTAATAATCCTGAAGGTGGATTTTATCAGAGCGACACGATCGAAGTATTCTGACTGGACGGGCGCTTGCTATTCGTGTAGTGAATGCGCAGCACCGTTAGCCCGCTTTCGTCGTCGGTATGCAGGTCTTCACCCAGCACCACCCGGTACACCCCTTGTTTCTGGAAAACAGGCTGGTTTTCCAAAACGCCGTAGATGTAGGGATCGGCTTTAAAGGTCTGTGTGTTGATTTTCAACGATTTCATCGACACAAACTGCTCGCTGGTAACCAGCGGCGTCAGTTTGCCCACTGCATTTTCAGCAGGAAAAACGACGTAGAAAAATTTCCCGTCGGGGTCAACAATTCCCAGGTACTGGGCATGAGGCAGTTCAAAATGTAGTTCGAAAGTCTCTCCCTTGTACAGGTATTCTTTTTCGGTCCACATCCTGGGTTGTGTTTCCACAACAGTAGCAGGAGCAATCGGTTGGGATGCCGGCGTTGCGTCGGTGTGCTGCAGGGAGCGCAGCGTACCGGACAGCAAAAGTCCGGCGGCGGGGATAGCGAGGATTAATTTCATGACGAACATTTGATTGAATGAATAATCGGTTTTCGGAAACCCGCAAGCGGCAGGCAAAGGCGGCACGCGCCCCGTCTTTTCGCATTACGATTTACCGTCATTATTGCTTTAACTTTCAAAACGTGAATTTCTTTTGTAAAAGATATAAAAAATTCATGCCAAAAGATGTGGACACTCCCACTCTACATATAATTTTTTGTTAAAATGCCGATGTGCCACATCCTGTAGGGTTTCAAATGGTTGTGTATAAATCCTACATTTGTATGGGTAAATTAATCCACACCGGGGTTGCCCGAAGTGAGGATTTTTGGCACGAAATATGGCAGTGAAATTTTGTCGGCAGCAAGCGAAAATCCATCCTTGCTGTTTCACAACACTTCCTTTTTTGTTTCTTCGCACTTGTGAAAATGATATTCTCGCGTTTGCTTGGCTCTCTGGTACTGCTGCTCCACCCACTGGGTACGGGCATGCAGGGTACCTGTGTATCGCCGGCCAAAGTGATGCGCGGCGTGGATGTTTCGCATTATCAGAAACAAATTGAATGGGATTCGGTGGCGGTAAAAGAGCCCATCGACTTTGCATTTGTGAAGGCCACAGAAGGGCATGAATACGTCGACAGCCTGTTTTGCCGCAACTGGGATTCTTTGCGCAAACACGGTATCCGCCGCGGCGCCTACCACTTTTTCCGGGCTTATGGCTGTGGCGAAGAGCAAGCCCGCAATTTCCTGCAATGCGTTGATTTTCAGCCCGGCGACCTCGCTCCGGTGCTCGATCTGGAGCGCACCGACGGCGTCGATCCGGAAGTAATGATTCGGGAAGCCTCCATCTGGCTCCAATACGTGGAAAAACAACTGGGCGTCAAACCCATCATTTATTCCGGTTTTCATTTTTACGAAAATCACCTGAAAGGTCATTTCGACCACTATCCGCTCTGGATAGCGCGCTACGCTGATGAAGCACCTTTGCTCACATCCGGCAAACGCTGGGATTTCTGGCAATACTCCAATGAAGGCTGTCTGGAAGGCATTTCCCAGAAAGTCGACCTCAATGTGTTCCCCGGTACACCCGAAATGCTGGAAAAACTGTGCTGGTATCCGGTGAAGGAGGAGGAAACGGCGGAAGCGAGAATCGCTCCTTGACAGAGGTGAGAAGTGAGAGGTGAGAAGTGAGAGGGAAGAGGTGTATCTTTGCGGCCAAAATATTGACAGCCATGAAAATCACTCTGTTGGTGCCGGCCTTGTTGCTGGCGGTTTCCAGTTGTTTCGCACAGGAAATTTCAGAAAAAAACATTCAAAAACACGTTGCCTACCTGGCTTCCGACAAACTGGAAGGGCGCGGCACCGGCACTTCTGCCGAGCGCAAGGCAGCCGAATACATCGCCAAGCAATTCAAGAAAATCGGCCTCTCGCCCAAAGGCGACCACGGTACCTGGTACCACGAATTCGGTTTTAAAAAACCCAGCGACCCGCATGGCAATTTTGCCGAAAACGCACCACAAATCTATAGCCGCAATGTAGTGGGCTACCTCGACAATGGCGCCGCCAATACCATCATCATCGGCGCGCACTACGACCACCTGGGGCTGGGTCACGACCACAATTCACTGGAAGCCAATTCGGAAGGTAAAATCCACAATGGCGCCGACGACAATGCCAGCGGCACCTCCGGCGTGATCGAACTGGCGCGCTATTTTGCCAAAAACGGCGTGAAAGAACAGCACAACTTCCTGTTTATCTGCTTCTCGGGTGAAGAACTGGGCCTCATCGGCTCGAAAAAATATACCGACTACCCGACCATCGACCTTACAAAAGTCCATTTCATGCTCAATATGGACATGATCGGCCGCCTCAATGCCGAGAAAAAACTCGTTGTGGGCGGCGTGGGCACCGCTCCCGATTTTGTGCCCATGGTGAAAAGCCTGAACACCGACCTGAGCATCAAACTCGACAGCGCGGGCGTGGGCCCCAGCGACCACACGTCTTTTTACCTGAAAAATATCCCGGTGCTGTTCTTTTTCACCGGCCAGCACTCCGATTATCACAAACCATCCGATGATACGGAACGCGTAAATTTTGCTGGCGAAAAACAGGTCCTCGACCTGGCAGTACAAGCCATCAACATCCTGGACAGCAAACCCAAACTCGTTTTTCAGGAAACCAAAGCCAAGGAAGAAAATACGCCACGTTTTAAAGTGACGCTCGGCATCATGCCCGACTACACCTACGAAGGCGAAGGCCTGCACGTAGACGGCGTGACCGATGGAAAACCTGCTTTCAAAGCCGGTCTGCAAAAAGGCGACATCATCACGGGAATAGGCGACCTGGACATCAAAAACATCCAGGACTACATGAAAGGTCTGTCGATGTACAAAAAAGGAGACACGACCACCGTGCGTGTAAAACGCGGCACGGAAGTAAAAAAACTGGAAGTCACTTTCTGAGATACCGTCTGAGCGAACAAAAAACGTTTGTCCGTGTTTATTGGGCCGGAAAATGCTTCATCTAACCACCTTTTGCACACCATTTCACTACAAAATCATATTGCACTATGTATCCGATAGCACTCACTACCCCGATGGCAAAAGACCTGACGGAATACGGTTTCGAATCGCTCAGCACCCCGACGGATGTCGAGCAACTGTTTGAAAATCAGGAAGGAACAGCCCTTGTGGTAGTCAACAGCGTGTGCGGCTGCGCGGCTGCCATGGCACGCCCGGGCGCCAAACTATCGCTCGAAAACGGCAAACGCCCTGAAAAACTGTACACGGTTTTTGCCGGCGTCGATACGGAAGCCACTGCAAAAGTGCGCGAATTCCTGGCGCCTTACCCGCCGTCTTCGCCCAGTATCGCGCTGTTTAAAGACGGCAAACTGGTGCATTTCCTCGAACGCCGCCACATCGAAGGCCGCTCGGCCCAGATTATTGCCGACAATTTGCGCTCGGCGTACGATATGTATTGTTGATTGTTTGTGTTTTGGGGTTTTGGGGTTTTAGTGTTTTGGTGGGCTTCGCTCTTAGCATTGGGAATAATGGTTAAAGTTTATTACAAATGCCAAGAGCGAAGCCCACCAAAACACTAAAACACCAAAACACGAAAACACCTAAAAATCACATCTTCTTCTTCATTTTCTTGGGAAACAGCCCCGACTGGCTGCCTTTCTTGTTCGTTTTCAATTCCCCTTTTTTGTTCGTTTTAGGCTTCAGGCTTTCAGTAGCCGGGCAACCGCTTTTTTTGCTGCATGCGGGAGCGGTGACAGAAACTGCGAACAGAAAAAAGAAAAAGAGCGCGAAATAGCGGGAAAACTTCATGGTGAGTAGCGAGTGGTGAGTAGTCAGTAGTGAGTAGTGAGTAGTGAGTAGTGAGTAGTGAGTGGTTGGGAAGGAACGTCGGGGTAGGCAGGTTTCTTTTAAAGGGAATGTGAAGATTTTGGTAAAATGCAATTTGTCATTTTTTTCGGGCTGCAAGGTTCTTGGGTACGGGGCAATTTTTCCAGGTACTGGGCCTGATTTCAAACACTTCACCGCGCCGCCGCTTTTTCCCCCACACCAGCCCTTGCCAGGGCAAACCACAGGCATTGTGCAGGGTAGCGCCGTCGAGCCAAAGCCGCCCCCCTTTTTCCACCCGAATATAGGCGCCTGCGGGCAAGGACACACGCGATGAAAGCCGCAGGGCGCCCCCTTCGGCCACAATCAGGTTTCCTTCCAGATCACGCGCACCGCTCCAGGATACAGAATCCCTTATGACTACATCTTTTCCTTCCTGCCTGGTACACCAAGTCGGGATCAAACACCGGCGCAGGGCACTTTTTTCATCGGAAAGTCCCCTCTGAATGCGCCCGATCTGGCAGGGTGTGAGCGCCAACTGATAGGCATTGTAATCCATCATATTATTGGAGGCCTGATCGCGACAGGGTGGTTGTTCTGTCCATTCCCAGCATTTGTTGGGGTGTTTGTCGGTGTCGGGGCAGTTGTCTTCTCCCCATGCGTGGATCAATCCGAGCGAGTGTCCCACTTCGTGGTTGAGCAGCGCTTCGTGGCCAAAAGCGTTTTCGCCCTGTTCGTACATGCCGGCCAGTTTAACAGAAGTTCCCAGCGCAATCCCTTGTAAATTAGCCTTGTATGTAGGCGACCGAATGCTGTCGTCGGGGTGTACCTGAATGAAAATATTCAGGATGGAATCGGTACCGATGCCATATTTCCGGATGACGGTGTGGTCGTAGTTATTCTGGTTTTTGCCTATGTACACCAGGAAATACAGGGAGTCGTCGAAATGGAAATAAATGCCATCGTCGCCCGGCTGTGGCCAAAGCACGTAGCGATAGTTTTTGGGCAGTACTTCCGTTCCCTGCGGCGAACGCCAGTTTCGGATATTGGTGTCAAGTTGGCGGTTGGCATTTTCGAGCAGTCGCCTGCAATAGTTGCGGCCCGCTTCGGGGCGAAAATTGTGGCTGCTGTCGCGGCTGTTCATCACATGAAAATTCACCCGCAACAGGCGCGCAGGCATGTATTCCGGATGGGCAGGATCGAGGAGGTAATGCTGCCAGTCGGTATTTTTTACAACAGGAGGCCTTCCAACCGGCGGCTGGGCACTCATACAAGTGACAATACCCAGCATACAGCATAGTAGTATCGGATACTTCCAGCGCATAACCGCCTTATTTTTCAACAGGAAATGCACCTGAATCAGGAGCCATATTCAACTTTCCATGCCAGTACGCCGCCGAGCAGGTTGCGCACATTGGAAAAGCCCATAGACTGCAGCAGCATTTGCGCTTGTCCGGAGCGGGCACCGGAACGGCAATGCACGACGATTTCCTCGTCTTTATGCTCGGAAAGTTCAGCCAGGTGTTGCCCCAGCGTACCGAGCGGGATCAGTCTTGCCCCCAGGTTGAATTCTTCGTATTCATGGGGTTCGCGGACATCGATAAAAATGAAATTTTCCTTTGCCGCGAGTCTTTGGTGGAGTTCTTGAACGGTAATATCCATATTTAAATGATTTAAATAGTCGTAAGTCCTGAGTCCTGAGTCGTAAGTCCTGAGTCCTAAGTCTGTAGAGTTGACCACGTTGCTTTGGAATATTTACTGTTACAATTCTAAAGCAACGTGGTCAACTCTACGGACTTAGGACTCAGGACTTACGACTCAGGACTCAATTACTGGCAATCCTTCGGTTTATCCTGTGTCAAATACAAATCCACCTGTTCGCCCTTGCGCATAATGCCATTGGGGTCGAAGCGGGGGGTTTGTCGCCAGACGTATGCTGTTTCTTCGTCCGTCACGGTAGCATCTTTAAACGTGGTACCTACACTCAGGCCACTTGCCTGAATGAGGAAACGTGCCGCATCGAGCGTTTGGCAGCCACAGTCGGGAATGTTGACAGTCGTTGTAACTTCTTCACTTACAACGAAATCGACCGTGGCGCCCATTTCAAGCGAGTAGCCGTAACGGATTTTTTGTGTAATTGTATCGCCGCGATAAATCACGGCAACGATGGTATTCGGTTCCAGTTTGGGGTCGGCTGCCCGCGCCACGATACGGGGTTTTAGGCCCATGCGGCTGAGTTTGCGGCTGTAAATATCGTAGTCGTCGCTGCTGGCCAGTTCGGGCAGTTTGATAATGTCCGGGTTGTTTTTGGCAACGGTAAAATAGATCGTACGGCCTTCTTTTACCCGACTTTCCGCTTTCGGGTCCTGAGCGATGATCTCGCCCGGCGGTTTGCCCGGCACATATATCGAGTCGCTGACGGCCACGCCAAAATTGCGGGCGCGGGCCTTACGGGCGGCTTCGCGGAATCCCATACCCACATAACTGGGCACCTGTACGCTTTCGCCGTGGTTGGTGTAGCATTTCAGCCACCAGAACGTCAGCATCAGAATGAACGCCACCAATGCCAGCATACTGAGGCAATTGCGCATTACGAAAGGTGCCGTAAAAAAAGCATACAGTTCAACGCCGAAGCGCCGGAGTCTTTGCCACATGGTTGTTTGTCAGTCGTTGAGGGTAATTGTCAGTTGTTTATCCGTGCAAAGATAGTTGTAGCGCATTACTTCAAAGAATCTCGGCATGCAGGATTCAAAAATGCAAGGGCTTGTTGTTTCTTTGCGAAAAATAGAGGGTGAGAAAGTGAGAGTGTGAGAGCGTGAGAGAGGTGAGAGTCCGTAGAGTGTGCCGCTTCGTTATCCAAATCTCAAGAAGTGAAGCGGTACACTCTACGGACTCTCACCTCTCTCACCTCTCTCACGCTCTCACCTCTCTCACGCTCTCACGCTCTCACTTCTCACCTCTCGCTTCTCACCTCTGTTCATGTACGAAAACCCGCGCCTCATCCTCGATTCCTCCAATCCGCCCGAGCCCGGCAGCATTACCTGGCGTTCGCCGAGCAATATTGCCCTGATCAAATATTGGGGAAAATACGGTCAGCAATTGCCGCAAAACCCCTCTTTGAGCCTTACGCTGGCATCTTCCTGCACCGATACGATGCTCGAATATGCGTTCAAAGAAGAAGGCGATAATGGAAAAATCGATCTGGAATTTTTCTTTCACGCCGAGCCTAATGAAGCATTTCAGGCCAAAACGCAGGCATTTCTGGAAAGCCTCTTGCCCCTTTTTCCATTTTTGAAACAACTCAAACTCACCATACAAACCGGCAATTCCTTCCCGCATTCGGCAGGTATCGCCTCATCGGCATCCGGCATGTCGGCCCTGGCGCTGTGCCTGTGTTCGCTGGAAGATGCCCTGTTTGGCACCTTGCAGGATGCAGGCGCTTTCGACCGAAAGGCGTCCTACATCGCCCGATTGGGCAGCGGCTCGGCCTGTCGTTCCATTTTCTCGCATGCGGCGGTGTGGGGCGAAACGCCGCTGGTAGCCGGTTCTTCCAACGAATTTGCCGTGCCAGTGGGCGATCAGGTACACGAAATGTTCAAGGATTTTCACGACGACATTCTGATCGTCAGCCAGGATGAAAAAACCGTGAGCAGCCGCGATGGCCATGCGCTCATGGACGGCAACCCCTACGCCGAGGCGCGATATGCCCAGGCACGCCAGCGACTCGGGGCGCTGCTCGATGCCATGCGCACGGGCGACCTGGCTACTTTCGGAAAAATCGTGGAAGACGAGGCCATGACCCTGCATGCCCTCATGATGTGCAGCAATCCCTCCTACACCCTTATGCGGCCCAATACGCTGGCTATTCTGGAAAAAATACGCGCTTATCGGGCCGAGACGAGCCATCCGGTGTATTTTACGATGGACGCCGGCCCCAATGTGCACCTGCTCTACCCGGGCGATATCGTACATGAAGTGCGCGCATTTATTGAGGACGAACTCAAGGAATTGTGTGAAGATGGCTATGTGCAGCAGGACTGGGTGGGCGAAGGACCGGAGGAACTCTGAAACACGGATTACGCGGATTTTAGGCGGATTTTCACAGATTTTATGAGTGGTAAAGGGCGTTGGGCAACGATTTTTATACCCCTTCACCACTCATAAAATCTGTGAAAATCCGTCTAAAATCCGCGTAATCCGTGTTACCTTTGCAACGTTTTCTACTTTCCGCTGTTTTTAGGGAAATCATGTCTGCTGCTGTAAAAAAATCGATCGCCTGGACCTGGATGTTCGCGTTGCTCATCGCAACGGTGGGCGTAAGCGTACATCAGGTGTACTGCTACTGCGTAGGGGTGGAATCGATGTCGTTTTTTGCAATAGCCGATCAATGTGAGGGCCAGCGCGCTTCCGAGTCGGCGCAACCAGCCTGTTGTGCCAAAAAGGTGGCCGAGGAACGCTCTTGCTGTAAAAAAGATTCGAAAGGCTCCAAAAAAGGGAAACACGGCTGCACAAAAAAATCCGTGCGCGTTTTTCAACTGAAGACGGAATTTACCCTCGAAGAAAAAGCAAGTGAAAAACACCTGCACTTCGACCTCGACCTGGCGACTCCACAGGTTTTTGCTGCTACAGTACTGGCAACGCTGCCGTCTGATCAGGTCAGCATTTCCACCTTCCCTAACCCTCCCCCACCCCTGTCAGGGCGCATGATTTGTGTGCGCCACGGCATTGCACGTTGTTAGATGATCTCAGTTGTTTCACGGCTTTAGAGCCGTTGACATGCGGGCAGCAGGCCCGTACTGTTTCATTTTTCAACAACTGTGCTTATGAAAAACTTTTTAGTCCTCGTGGCAGGACTCCTTTTATATACTTCCGCTCTTTTTTCTCAAACGGCGACAGCCCTGACAGGCATGGTCACCAACGACAAAGAAGAGTTGCTCATCGGCGCTTCCGTGTACTGGAAAGACACGCGCCAGGGCACTGTGACGGACACTTCAGGCCATTTCAGCCTGCCTTCCCGAACGCAAGAATCCACATTGGTCATCAGTTATGTCGGTTACAACCCCGCCGAAATACAGGTATTGCCTGGTGAAAACAACCTATGGGTAGAAGTCACCGGCGTACATGAACTGCAGCAGGTAGTGGTGAGCGGGCAACAATTCGACTCGCACGTTTCCACGCTCGAAACCCGCAATGTGGAACATATTTCCCGCAAGGAACTGGGCAAAGCGCCCTGTTGCAATCTCTCGGAAAGTTTTGAAACCAACGGCGGCGTGGATGTAAATTATGCCAATGCACTGACCGGGGTCAAGGAAATTCAAATGCTGGGCTTGCGCGGCGTGTACAGCCAGTTTATGGTCGAAAACCGACCCGATATGAACGGCATCGCCACACCTTTTGCATTTGAATACATCCCCGGCACCTGGCTGGAAGGCATACAACTGGCCAAAGGCGCCAGTTCGGTGAAAAACGGTTATGCAGGTATTACCGGCCAGGTAAATGTGGAATTGATGAAGCCAAAGCAGGATAAACCCTTGTTTATCAATGGGTTTACTTCTACGGAAGGGCGCGGCGAACTCAATATGCACCTGAACCACAAAGGCAAGGGACGCGTGTCCAATGGCCTGCTCATGCACGGCAGTTTTGTAAAAAACCGCTGGGACGTGAACCGCGACAATTTCTACGATTCACCCAACCGGCATCAGTTGAACGGGCTGTATCGGGTGTTTTATGAAAGCCCGGGCATATGCGGGCAATTCAACGTGCAGGCGCTGACCGACCGCCGCCAAAGCGGGCAAATCAGCCTGCTGCCCGGCCAGAACCGCCTGTTTTCCATCGATCAGCAAAATGACCGCGTGGAAGTATGGGGAAAAGTAGGCTATGAAGGCGTAGGCGGCAAACCGTACAACCAGATCGGCAATATGATTTCGGCGTCGTGGCATCGCAGCCATGCGCTGTTCGGACCCAATACCTACGACGCGACCCAGAAATCGCTGTACTGGCAGAGTCTGTACCAAACCATCATCGGCACTACCGACCACGGGCTGGTGATCGCGCCCTCGCTGCAATACGACGACATTCAGGAAAAAGTGAATGAAGGCGACCTGAGCCGCCGCGAAGCCGTGCCGGGCGCTATGGTGGAATACACCTACAGCAGGCCCAATCTGGACATGGAAATGCCCGATCTGGTGGTGGTGCTGGGCGCACGCGTCGACTGGAACAGCCGTTTTGATCGCCTGTTGTTTACGCCGCGCCTCAGTGCGAAGTACAATTTTACCCCCAACAGTATCGTGCGCATTTCGGCCGGACGCGGTTTCCGCTCGCCCAATCTGATGGCTGAAAATATCAGCCTGCTGGCGGGTAATCGGTCGCTCCGCTTTGCCGACAACCTGGGACTGGAGGAAGCATGGAACTACGGCGTCAACTTTACCCAAAATTTCAAAGTAGCGCATCGGCAGGCTGCCTTTAGCATCGATGCGTATCGCACTGATTTTGTGCAGCAGATTCTGGCCGACGTAGACCAGTCACCCGTGGAAGTGTTTTTTTACAACGTGCAAGGCAAGTCGTTCTCCAACAGCTTGTTGGCCACGCTGTCGTACAATATCCTTCCCGGATTCGATGTCAAATTAGTGTACAAATGGAACGACGTGCGCGCCACCTACGCAGACGGCGTGTTGCGGAAAATTCCGCTGGTAGCCCAACACCGCGGGCTGATCACGCTCGACTACACGACGCCGAACAAAAAGTGGATGTTCAATACACGCCTGCAAATCGTAGGCCCGCAACGACTCCCCGACAACTCGCAGGTGCCGCATGAATACGTACACGGGTTCCCGGCCATAACGCCTACTTTTGGTATCTGGAATGCGCAGGTGACCCGCCGGATTGGCAAAAAACTCGAACTGTATGTCGGCGGCGAAAACCTCAATGGCTACCAGCAGCACGAGGCCATCATCGCAGCCAACGAGCCTGACAGCCCCTATTTCAACGGCTCGCAGATATGGGCGCCCATGATGCGGCAGGTGGCTTACCTCGGTGTGCGTTTTGCGCCGGCAGGACTGGAATAATGATTCAAAAACTCTGAAAACCGTCATTTTTTCACATTCAAACTACTTTTCAATATGAAATCTGCATTTTTGTTCAGCATACTTTTCCTGGCCCAACTGGGTTTTTCAGGCTTTTCCGCCCTGGATGGAGGCACTATGACCACCAAATTCAAGGTAGGCGGTAATTGCAATATGTGCAAAAAACGCATTGAAACGGCCGCCAAAATCGACGGCGTCATTTCTGCTGAGTGGGACAAGGAAACGCATATTCTGTCCGTCTCTTTTGATGAAAAAGTGGTAAAACCGCGCCAAATCCACCAGGCCATAGTAGCCGTCGGCCACGACACGGAACTGCTGCGTGCCGACGATGCCGTGTACGACAAACTGCATGAATGCTGCCATTACGACCGGCTGCATTAATTTTTTCTGCTTTCAAAAGCGGTCGGTGTTTGTAATATCGTACAAATGATATTACCTTTGCCGCCGCTTTTGAAAAGCATGGCGCGATAGCTCAGCTGGTTAGAGCGTGCGATTCATAATCGCAAGGTCGCGAGTTCAAGTCTCGCTCGCGCTACGACCTTTGTTCCCGGATTTTTCCTGTGTGGAGAATTCGGGATTTTTTTTGGGTGTCAGAAGGTGTTTTTGTGTTTTTGTGTTTTCGTGTTTTTGTGTTTTTGTGGGCTTCGCTCATGGCATTTTCAAGTGAATATGCTCTGAAATCAAGTTTCCTTCCCATTCCTTTGGACAAATACCAGGAGCGAAGCACACAAAAACACAAAAACACGAAAACACAAAAACACAAAAAAAAACACCTCATCCCCTCCCTCCTTCCCCATCAACAATTATCCCTACCTTTGCGCCCGCACATGAATCTGGTGATCGACATCGGCAATACGCGCAGTAAAATTGGCCTGTTTCAGGAAAATACACTGGTCGAGCAAGCGAATTGGACGGACTGGACGTTAGCAGAACTGCTTCGGTACGGCAACCATAGTGGTGCAAATAACGTCTTGTTCAGCAGTGTGGCTGCTCCGAACCCTGCCCTGAAAGAAGGGCTGGAAGATCATTTTAACGTAGTGGAACTGACGCACGAAACGCCATTGCCTTTTCGCAACCTGTACCAAACCCCGCAAACGCTGGGCAAAGACAGGCTGGCAGGGGTAGCCGGCGCGCAGGCATTGTACCCGAACAGGCATTGTGTGGTGGTGGATTGTGGCACCTGCATCAAGTACGAATTACTCACAGCGAAGGCCGAATACCTGGGAGGCAACATTGCTCCGGGCGTTCGAATGCGGATTCAGGCGATGCACCATTTCACAGCGCGGCTGCCGGAAGTGCCGATGGAAATGCCGGAGCAAGCAGTGGGCGACAGTACACAAACAGCCCTGCAAAACGGCGCCATTCGGGGTGCCGTGCTGGAAATTGAAGGTTTTGTGCGTTTGTTCGGGCAGCAATTATCGCCCCTGCAAATCATTCTGACCGGCGGCGATGCTGCATTTTTGCTGCCTTTTTTGTCCGTAAGTAATCCCGGTATTTTGTACCAACCCGACCTGACGCTTTTTGGACTGAACCACATTTTAAGACATCATTTTCAATAGGAAAAACGACATAAGTTTTTCATTTTCAATAAATTATGCGCTTTTTAGCCTTTACCCTTTTTTGCCTGACCTCCGTTGCTGCCTGGGCGCAACCGAAACAAAATTCTCCGTATTCGCGCTATGGAATAGGCGATTTGCTGAGCCAATCGCTGGTACATCAAACCGCTATGGGCAGCCAGTTTGCCGCTTTCAATGACCCCTATCACTTGAATATTCAAAACCCTGCTTCTTTTGCCTTTTTGCGTACTACGGCATTTGAAACAGGCCTTTTTGCAAAGTACAGCCACCTGAAATCCAGCACAGCCACCAAAGACAACTGGTCGGGGAACCTGTCGTACCTGGCCCTTGGATTCCCGCTTAAAAGCCCGATCAACGAGGTGCTCGACCGGGAAAAAAATCCGTGGAAATACGGCATGGGCTTTTCTCTTACACCGTATTCCATCGTCGGGTACAACATCGAATCGTCGGAAACGGTGCCTGACCTGGGCGATGTAGCCACCAAATTTCAGGGCAGCGGCGGCACCTACCGCGTACAGTGGTCGAACGCCGTGCGCTACAAAAACACCGCTGCAGGCGCTACGCTGGGCTGGATGTTTGGAAAATCGACGTATGAGAACACGACAACTTTTTCGGATTCGTTGCTGCCAACTTTTCAAAACAACATCCGTCAGGACCTCGGTATCAGCGGTTTTGTGTGGAATGTGGGCGTGCAACAGAATATCCCCCTGGCTTATTCTCCCAACAACAAAGACATCATGACGCGATGGGTGACACTGGGCCTTACTGCTGAAAGCAACCACCGGCTTCGCACCACTTCCGACGAGTTTTTTATCCGCAGCGAAGGCAGGTTGTCTAACGGCAATTATTCCAATGCAGATACCCTGCTACAGGAAACCGACGTAAAACAGAATCTGACGCTGCCCGGAAGCATCACTTTCGGCATACAATACGTGGATGTGGATAAGTGGAAACTCGGCGCCCAAATCGGGTACGAATCCTGGTCGGGCTATAAAAATGAAGCGCGGCCGGAAACGTTCCGCAATACCATTTCCCTGTCGGCCGGTTTTGAATATATCCCCGACTACGCTTCCTACAACAAGTATCTGAAACGCGTTCGGTATCGCCTCGGAGGCTACTATCGCCAGGACCCACGCGTGATCGACGGTACCGGTATAAATGATATAGGCGTTTCTTTTGGTTTCGGATTGCCCATAGTGTTGCCTCGTCAGCAAACATCATTCGTGAACTCCGCTTTTGAATTCGGCAAACTTGGCGGCGGCTCCGCCATTGAGGAAACGTATTTCCGTATTTCACTCGGTTTTACCCTGAATGATAATTCGTGGTTCTACAAACGGAGGTTTGAATGATGAATGATGAATGATGAATGATGAATGATGAATGATGAATGATGAATGATGAATGATGAATGATGAATGATGAATGATGAATGATGAATGATTTTCCCCAAAGGTAGGAGGGCGGAGGAGGGAAGGGAAAAGCAGGTAACTGAAGTGCAGGATGGAGGGAGTGAAGTGTATGGAGGACTTGCTGGAAATAAAAAGGGAGACACTTTCTTACAAGTGCCTCCCCATGTCAATTGAAACAGCAGCGATTCAATTGTCATACCGTAAACATAAACTAGACGTATTTCTACTTAATCATCCCTAATATCTATTTTCAACAACATCTTGATTCTGTGGACGATGAGAACATCAAAGGTTCAGTCCTTACAATCATGGAGCATCTGTTTTGACCAGTCGTTTGGTAGACGCGCCCGATTCATCGGCCAGGCGAATCAATAGCAATCCGGCAGGCATTTCACCTAGTTCAAGTACGATCTGGGTGGCGCCCGACATCACTTTTTGCTGGAGCATCAACTGGCCCGCCAGGCTGTACACCTCCAGACGCACCTGACCACTCAGCGGCTCTTGCAGCAAAATGGTAGCGCGATCGGTGGCAGGGTTGGGCTGTATACTCCATGCTGCATCTGAAATGGGTTCATGTGTGCCCACTACCTGTACCAACTGGCATGCGGAAATGTCGGTGCAATTGCCCTGGGTGATAACTACCGAGTACTGGCCTGTTACGGTAGGCGTGAAACTGCTCCCTGTTTCGCCCGGTACCGGCACATTTCCGTTGCAATTGAACCACTGGAAGGTAGCACCCGTCGCTTGTGCGGTCAGTGTTCCGTCGGTGAGCGTAACCGTGTTATTCACGGTATTTACAGCAAGTGTCAATGTTACCAGGGTGTCGCAGCCGGTAGCAGAAGGCGCCAGGGCAGTGTATACGCCAGCCGTGCCCAGATTTTGTCCGTAGAATGAATAGGCTTCACCGGAGCAAATACTGGCTTCTCTTTGGGCCAGCACATTAGGCAATATCGACAGGGTGAGGTTGATGATGGAGTCGCAACCCGTCGAGGATGACAAGTGCGCCACATAACTGCCTGCTACTGTGATAGGAGTGCCGTAGAAATCGTACGACTCGCCGGGGCATACCGAGGCTTCCACATCGGTAGGTGGAATGGCAGGGAAAATATTCAGGAACAGGGTCACCACCGAATCGCAGCCATTGGCAGCCTCGCCCGGGAAGGTAAACGTGTAGGTTCCGCTTTCCGTCAATACCTCGCCATTGAACTCATACGAGGCGCCATTGCAAACCACGGCAGCCGTGGCGCTGAGTGCAGCAGGAAGTACGGTCAGGTGTACGGTTACAATGGAATCGCAACCATTGGCGCCTTCCAGTACAAACTCGTACACGCCTGTTTCTGTCAGTTCCTCGCCCTCAAATTCATACGCTTCGCCGGAGCAAATGCTGGCTTCCAGTGCGCTTTCATGTTCGGGCAATACCGTGAGGGTAAGCACTACAGTGGAGTCGCAACCGTTGCTGCCTGTAAAGACAGCGGTATAGGTGCCCGATTCATGCAACAATTCGCCATCGAATTCGAAAGGCTCGGAAGCACAAACCGTAGCCGATAGTTGGGTGGTCACCACCGGCCGCACAGTCAGATGTAATACTGCGGTAGAGTCGCAGCCATTCTGACTGGTCAGCAGGGCCGTGAACGTGCCGCTTTCCGAATAGGTTTCCCCATTGAACGTATAGGATTCGCCCGCGCAAATGCTGGCAGTGGTAACACTTTCCGAGGTCGGCAGTACGGTCAGCACCAGCGTAATGACGGAGTCGCAGCCGCCTGCTGAAGTAAACGTCATGGTGTATTCTCCTGATTCTGAAAGGGTTTCACCATTGAACTCGTAGGATTCACCGGCGCAAATACTTGCTTCCAGGGTCGATTCGAAACCGGGCACGAACGTCAGGTGCAGGATTGCCGTGGAATCGCAGCCATTTTCACCCGTGAGCGTTGCGGTATAGGTACCCGATTCTGTCAGTTCTTCCCCATTGAAAGCGTAAGTGGCGCCTTCGCAAAGGGTTAGTTCCTGCTCAGAAACAGACAGCGGCAACAGCGTAAGTTCGACCGTAACGACACTGTCGCAACCATTTTCCGCTGTAAATACAAACTCGTAACTGCCGCCAGCACTCAGGGTTTCACCATCGTATTCATACGTTTCGCCGGTACAGATCGAAACTGCCAAAGTGGTTTCCGCCACAGGCAATACCGTCAGGTGCAGCACCACAATCGAGTCGCAGCCGTTCGAACCGTCGAAACGGAATTCGTAAGTACCCGACTGATCGATGCTTTCGCCATTGTATTCGTATGGCTCGTTGGCGCAGGTTTCGGCTTCAATAGAGGTGCTGGCCAGCGGCAATACGTTCAGCGTAAGCACTACGACAGAGTCGCATCCATTTTCAGAAGTAAATACAAACTCATATTCGCCCGATTCGGTGAGGGTGTCGGATGCATAGTAAAATGGAATACCATCGCAAATCACGGCCTCTTCGTGCGTCGTTTGAACCGGTAATACTTCCAGAATCAGGAAAACAGTGCTGTCGCAGCCATTTTCGCTCACCAGTACATACTCGTATTCCCCGGTTTCCGTCAATTCATCGCCATCTATTTCATACGCTTCGCCAGCGCAGATAGAGGCGTGTATTTCCGTGCTGGAATTGGGTAGTACTGTTACCACGATGGTTACAATGGAATCGCAGCCGTTTTCCGCAGTAAAAGTGAACGGATAATTGCCTTCCGCGTCGAGGCTTTCGTCTTCATACTCAAAGGTGGCGCCTTCGCACAGTGTCACCTGTATTTCCGTTTGTGGAACGGGCAAAACCGTCAGGGTCAGCGTAACGGTGGAATCGCAGCCATTTTCGGCTTCCAGCACACGTACATAGGTGCCGCTTTCATCGAGTTCGGCGCCATTAAATTCATATATATCACCTGCACAAATGGTGGCACTCAGGCTGGTAGTCGGTGAAGGCAATACGTGCAGGGTGAGGGTAACGGTTGAGTCGCAGCCGTTTTCAGCCGTCAACACAAATCCATATTCCCCGGCTTCCGTCAGTTTTTCTCCTTCATATTCCAGTGTTTCGCCTGCACAAATGGTAAATTCCGCAGTTCCGCTGCTCACAGGCAACACATCCAGATGCAGTGTAATGATGGAATCGCAGCCGCCTGCGGCAACAAGCGGAAGAGTGTAGTCGCCTGCTTCTTCTATGGTTTGCTCTCCCAACTGGTAGGATTCGCCCGCACAAATGGTAGCGTCGATGTTTACTTCAAAGATATCTGCTACCGTCAGGTCCAGCACCACCAGCGAATCGCAGCCACTGGCTGCTTCCAGTTGGGCGATGTAAATGCCGGCTTCCGTCAGGGTAGTATCCTGGAAATGGTATTCTGACCCGGTGCAGATGCCTACTTCGAGGTGCGTTTCGGGTATGGGCAGCACCGTGAGGCGCAGCGTTACGGTGGAATCGCAGCCGCCGAGCGCCGTGAGCGAATCTACATAAATACCGGAAAGCCCTACGATAGTGTCTCCAAAAGTGTAGGTTTCACCTGCACAAATAGTGGCAGACTGCTGGATGTTAAAAAACTCAACAACTGATAACTGGAGGGTAACCGTAGAATCACAGCCGTTTTCGGCCTCATACACAGCATGGTACTCGCCACTTTCTGTAAGATCATCATCATTGAAATGGTAGGAAGAACCTGCACAAATAGCCGCCGAAATGGAGGTGGCAGGGCTGTTCAGTACATTCAGGTGGAGTACTACAGTAGAATCACAGCCGTTTTCAGCAGCCAGCACCTTCTCATAGGTTCCGCTTTCTTCCAGTAGTTCTCCATGAAAAGGATAGGCATCACCCGAACAAATCGTGATATTGAGTGTGCTTTCAAAAATTGGCAAAACTTCCAGAAGGAGCGTTACAGTCGAATCCTGATCGTCAGAACCGGTAAAAACCGCTGTGTAAGTACCTGCTTCCTGCAGGGATTCTCCATTAAAAACAAAAGATTCGTTGGCACAAATAGTGGCCGAAATAGTGGAATCAGACACCACACTTCGGTTCACGTACCCAAGCACACCAGGCGAATAAGCCTGCGCACCAAAGCAGGTACACAACAGAAGCAGGAGTAGTAGCCAGGACCTGATCAGACCTTTTTGGGTTGAATCTGTGGACCGAGGAGCGGGCAACAAAGGCGTAATTTGTTGGATCATAATTGATTAGCATTTAAACAAAAATTAAAATGCAAAAATGATCCGAGCCGGGTTGGGGTGAATTAAACAGGCATTAAAATAAAATTAAAAAGTCCCGAGATTAAAGTCCTGAGTCGTATGTCCTGAGTCCGTAGAGTACACCGCATAATCATAGCATCTCTAACCGTGAATGCCGAAAGTACCAAGGTGTACTCTACGGACTCAGGACTCAGGACTTACGACTCAGGACTTTAATTGAAGTGAAACAGAAAACGAACTGCCATTGCCCAAAGTAGAGCGCAGCGCAATATGTCCGTTGTGCAGTTGAATAATGCGCCGGCAGAGCGAAAGGCCGATTCCATGGCCTTTGATGGTAGACTGTACATTGCTGCTGCGGAAAAAAGGATTGAAAATCAATTCCTGTTCTTCTTCCGGGATGCCAATGCCTCGGTCGCTAAAAATCACCTCGATGGAATTTGGGAGCGAAGCCAGGCGAATCCGGACGGCGTGGTCGGGCGAGAACTTGCAGGCATTGTCCATCAGGTTAAGAAACGCTGTTTTCAGCAGTTGTTCGTTGCCCGGAACGGTGAGTTGCGATTCATCTTCGGGAAAAGTATCGTATTCGAGCAGGAAACGATAATCGGGATGCGATTTGCTCAGTTCGTTCTGGGCCAGAAACAGCACTTCGTCCACGCGAACGGGCTGAAACTGAAAACGTTGTTTGTCGATACCCGACTGGGCCAGGGTAAGCAATCCATTGGTCAGTTCTACGAGTGTTTGGGTATCGTCGAGCATCGATTGGAGCGCTTGCCGGTATTCTGCGGGAGTACGTTCTTTACCGAGGATGAGTTGCAACTGGCTGGTGATGGCGGCCAGCGGATTGCGCATTTCGTGGGAAGCGTTGCTCACGAATTGCTGCTGCACCTCGAAAGCCGATTCGAGCCTGTGCAGCATATCGTTGAAATTCATAGCCAATTGCGCAATTTCGTCGTGCCGGTTGCCTTCGTCGATGCGCTGGCTAAGGTTGCCGGCACTGATGTTCGACACCTCTGAATTGATGCGCGCCAGCGGCTGCAATACCTGTCCGGCAAAGGCGGCGCCAGCCAGAATGATGATCAGGATTCCCACCAGCAATCCCGCAATGAGCACATTGCGCAGGTTCTGGAGTTTGCTGCGACCAAAACGGTCATACGCAGAGGAAATGACCACAAAATCGCCCTGCGATCCTTTGTACACAATTCCCACATTTTCGGTATCGTTGACGGTGTATTCCACTTTTTGCTTGCTTCGAATACTTGCAAGAAGGTCGAGGGAGTAGGGTACATCCAGGTCATCGAGACTGCTGTAAATCAATTTGTTATCCGGATTGAAAATCAGCACCCGTTCCTGATACATGGCGTGTATCGAGTTGCGGTCGATGATACGCAGCATGTTCTCGTCTACTTCCCGCACTGTTACAAACAGCCTGGCCGTCGTCAGCGCTCTGCTTTCCAGCCTGGCATAAAACTCTTCTCTGCGATAATTTTCCGATGAAAAATACACCGACAGCGAGAAAGCCAGCAGGATAGTGGCTACGATGGCTGTAAATAGCAGGGTGAGTTTGGTGCGAATGTTCATACCGGCAACACAGTGAGGTAGTATCCCATGCCTTGTTTGGTATGGATCAGTTTGGGCTCGAAATTCCGGTCAATTTTTTTACGCAAAAAATTGATGTACACGTCCACCACATTGGTACCGGTGTCAAAATTTACATCCCATACGTTTTCCACAATTTCGTGTCGGGAAGCGATGCGCCCGTTGCGGCGAACGAGGTATTCCAGCAGGCTGAATTCCTTGGCAGTCAGTGTAATAGGCACGCCGTTGCGGGTCACGGTCTTGTATCCTGTGTTCAGTTCCAGGTCGGCTACCCGCAACAATTCTCCTGCAGGTTCCTTGTCGTCCTCGGCGGCGGCGACATTTCTTTTCAGCAGGGTGCGCATGCGTACCAGCAATTCGCGCAAGTCGAATGGTTTTACCAGGTAATCGTCGGCGCCGGCATCAAATCCGGTCAGTTTTTGCTCCACGCTGCCCAGGGCTGTTACCAGAATAATGGGCAGACGCGGATGCAGTGTGCGTATCTGACGACATACATCATAACCGTTGATAAAAGGCAGGTTCAGGTCGAGCAGCATGATATCGTAGACGTTGTTTTGGGCCATATGCCGTCCCACGGCGCCGTCGGGCGCCATTTCTACGCTAAAGTCGTTTTCCTCCAGCCATGTTTTGACGGAGGCAGCCACTTTAGGTTCGTCTTCGATCAGTAATACCCTGATTTTATTCATACACGTGAATTGCGAAACGGGGCAATTCGCACCTGCGAAGATCGAACCTGTATTCAAATTGCCCAATAGTGCGCTGTGATTTATTCAAGTTTGAAACTGGAAGCGCCCAAAAGCCCCGATTCGCAGTAAATAGCCGCTACATATGCGCCTGCACGCAGCCGCTCGTCGAGGGTATAGGTAAAAGAGAGGCGTTGGGTTTCAGCCAGCATCACCTGTTTGGTTTGCTGATAGGTGATGGAAACAGGCCCGGTTGGCGCCTGCACGCTGGTTTTCATCGGGTTGTCTGAAAACACGGGCCGCCCTTTATCGTCGGTAACCACGAGGAAAAGTTGTTGCGGGCCGCGGTAAGGTACGGGCACATTGGCCAGGTCGAAACTGATAAATATTTCCCGGGCTTTTTTTGCCCGCACGGTCAGTTTGTCATTTTTACGGGCCAATTGCACGCGGAAAGAGGTGGCTTTGAACAGGGCGCTTTGCGTTTTGCGAATTTGTTCTTCGAGTTGTTTCGACAAGTCCTGCATCCGGTCGTTGAGGGCGGTGTTTTCGCCGCGCAACTGCTCGTTTTCACCCGTCAATGTGCGATTGGCTTCGCGAAGTTGTTCGTTTTCGCTGCGCAGCGTGGCAATGATGGTTTCATATTCTATTTTGATGCGACGCAAATCCTCCACTTGTTGGCGCAGCGCCTGCTGGTCGCGGCGCTTTTGGGATTTGAGTTGGCGGATGGTCGCTTCTTTTTGATGAATCAGTTCGGCGCTGCTGGATTCTTTGCCGCGCAGGTCTTCATTCTCCTGCCTGACATTGAGATAGGATGTCGTCAGGCTGTCTAGTTGGCGCTCGATGAGGGACTTTTCCAGTTCCAGCGACTGTAAATTGGCAGTCTGTCGATTGCGTTCTATTTCAGCGTTTTCTGATTTTCGCCAGTAAAAAAATGCAAGCGCGGAAGCCAGCAGGATCAGAAGAATGGAAGCGGTCGTAAAAATGCGGGTGTTTCGCTGATCGGTCATGTGGTAAAGAAGATTTGAAAGTAAAAATTATACTTGCAAATCTTTCGGTGGAATGCCGGCGTACCCATTAAACGGCTATTAAAAGTAAATTAAAATCACTCCACGTCATTCTTGGTGGTATTGCGCTGGCTGTAATGCTGCCCGAAATTGATGAACAGACCTACAAACAGGAAATTTTTTGCCGGGGGCGTAATGGCGCGCGATTCGAAACGCCCGTCGGGGCCCGGCGCAGTATCGAACTGATAACCATATATCTGCTTGAATCCCAATATGTTGGTGGCCGATGCGTACAAGATGGTAAAATGCCCGGCAATATTCGTCAGGTAACTGGCATTCACGCTCAGGTCGTGGAAGTTGCGGGTACGGCCGCCATTAAAAACCGACGTATTCGGGTCGTTGTAGGGCCTGCCTGATTGAAAGGAATACGTAGCGCCGAAAAGCATGTTAAGGTTTGAAAACCAGTGTTTGTACACCAGCGCTGCATTGTGCCGGGCTGCAAACACAGGCACGGCTTTCTCCGGAAAATCGCGGTAATCGCGCCGGGTATCCAGGAAGGAATACGACAGCCAGTAATCGCCATTGCGGATAGTTTTCTGATCGCGGAAAAATACGTCGACCCCGCGGGCATAGCCGCTTCCCTGGTTGTTGGACAGGTAGGTTGCCGGGTCGGTTTTTACCAGATGTTCGTAGGTTTTGAAATAGGCTTCCACCCGCATAGTAAACCCGTGGCGGATACGCTGGTAGTTGACCATGTAATGTGTAGCCCGTTCGAATTGCAGATCAGTATTGCGGCGCAACAGGTCGTATTCCGGGTTTTGGTAAAATTGACCGAGTGCCATGGCCACCTGTTCGTTTTCGCCCAGCAACCAGGCTGCCGACACGCGTGGGGCAAGGTTGGCTTTTCCGATCAAGCCGGAGTATTCTGCCCGAACACCTGTCCGAGCCACTATTTTTTTGGTGATAAACGCCTCCGATTCGACAAAAACAGCGCCGTAGTGCTCCTTGCGATCCACCTGAAACTCCGTCTGGTTGGTATCCCGGAAATACTCCTTGTAGTTGCCATGCAAATATTCGCCGCCGCATTTCAGTCGAAAATCCCTGCCAAATGGCCTGCTCAGTGTAAAACGACCCTGCAGGGATTGTTGCGTTTTGTTCTGGGCCAGATCACTCAGAATCGAATCGCGGTTCCACGTATATGCCAATCCTGCAAAAAACGTCCATTGGTCTATTTGTCCCCGATAGGAAGTGTTGAGATAAAGGTTGTCGGCGAGCAACGACAAGGGGTTGGTTCTGGTCGGCTGAAAAGGATCGGGATAGTTCATGCGCATCAGCGAATGGTTGGCAGAACCATACACCTTGAACATACCTTCCTTGCGGGTACGGTGCCGCAGGATGGTTTCTGCACCTGTGGCCTGCGGCGCTCGTATCCAGTCGATACTTTGCGGGATCAGGGCAAAATAAGGCGCCAGGTTGCTGTAGCCGGCCCCTACGGCCGCCGAGGTGTTCTTCCAGCGATGGGTATGCGACACATTGGCGCCGATGCTCATGAGGGATAGCCCGGTGGTGGTTTGTGGGGCCAGGTCTTCCGTTTGCAACAGCAGCGCAGAAGAAAGCGCCTGACCGTATTCGGCAGAATAGCCGCCGGTGGAAAACAGGGTGCCTTTGAACAGGAACGGAGAGAAGCGGTTGCGCGCGGGTACATTGGGCACCGAACTGCTATACGGATTTTGCACAAACATGCCGTCGATGAAGGTGCGGGTTTCGTAAGCAGCGCCGCCGCGTACCAGAATTTGGCCCGACTCTCCATTGCGCGTTGCGCCGGGCAGGGTGTTGATGGCGCCAGCAATATCGGCTGTCGCACTGGCTGTCATGGCGATGTCGACCGAAGTGAGCACTACGGCGCGTTTCCGGTCGCTGGCGGCTTCAAATGAGCCGGCCGAAATGACCACTTCCTGCAAGGCAGAAGCATTTTCTTTTAACCTTGGCGCCAGCACCAGATCGGCGCCGCTGAGTTGTACCGTTTGCCGCAAAGTATCGCAGCCGAGGTAAATAACGAGCAATTGCTGTGGGCCGCTTTCGTCGCTGCGAAATTTGAAAAAACCGTTGACATCGGTCGTGGCGCCATCATAAGTGCCTTCCAGCAATACATTGGCGCCGATGACGGTATCGCCACGGGTAGTAAGTACAGTTCCCGATAAAGTAGTCTGGGCAGTCAGAAAACCCGTAAATAGCAAGCACCCCAGAAGAAAGGAAGAACAAATTTTCATAGCAGAATAAAATGTATCAGAATAGGCCAAAGGTGCTGCCTTGTTTGCTGCAGGGGAAATAATGCTGACCGAAGTGCAGATTTGCTGGAGTGAAATGTGAAGAATAGAAAAAAAAGTTATATTTGCGAGGGCTGCGCAGGCAGTTTGCTCCTTTCAACTTCATTTATTTACTCGCTCGCTTATGAAATCTTTCTTCCTTCTGCTGCTCTTCGGAGCCTTTTTTTCCCGTACCCTTTCTGCCACCACCATCGTGCCTTTTGCCCATTTGGGAGAGGCTACTTTTTATTCCGACGCAGTCGTTCTGGCGCGTGCGGTACATGAGCAGGACAGCCGAACAAGCGGCGGCATGACATTCAGAGATGTTACTTTTCAGGTAAAAACCCTGGTAAAAGGTACTTTTCAACCAGGCGAAGAATTTGTGCTGCGCCCGGAATCCTGGTTTACAGAGGATTTTGCGATGGATGTTGCCGGCGATTTTGCTCCGGAAATTGGCAAGACCTACCTGCTTTGGCTTACTCCCCATCAGGGCATTTGGCGCGCCCAGATGCTGTCGTGGTATGTTTTTGAAGAACGCAACACACCTGATGGAACGTTATTGGTACCATTTTCAGGAAATGGTATGGAAACAGCCGCGCGCCCGGACGGCATTGTGCCCGAACCGCTTGACATATACGATCGCGATGAACTGATACAGGCACTCCGGCATTCCCTGTCAGGCGCCTGGACAGCGCCATTGAAGAGCAATACTCCGGCAGGTATGCTGGAAGAACGCACTGCTCCGGATTTCTGCGATTTTTCTCTGGGGACTTCTACCTACCTGTGTCGGTGGCAAAACCCGGCCCTGAATGTTTACTATGCACAAACAGGCGCTCCTGCCGGCTTTGGTACTTCGCTCGACAATATTTTGATCACGATGAAGGCTTCCTATACGGCCATTTTGCCGTCTAATCAGGGGCAGGTATCTTTCACTTCCGATTGTGTGGGGGGCGCTGCCACATCGTCGAGCAGTAATTTTCTTACGTTTTGCAATACAGCGCTTTCCGGCACCTCTTCGGCACTGATTATTTTTGACGACCCTTGCAGCGAGATTACCGATTTGTCGGGCTGTAGCGGCGTGCTGGCCCGGGGCGGCAGTTTTGCTTATACCAGTACACATACGTTCAAAAGTGAATCGTGGCGCGACGCCGGTTATGGCTTTGTAATTGTCAACAACGGTGTTACGACCTGTTACCCGTCTACCAGCCTTTATGAGATACTCATCACCCATGAACTGACCCACGTATATCGCCTGGATCATATCAGTACCAGTGCACCGGGCGCGCCAGGGCAAAACATGAACCCCAACTGCTGCAACCCGATCAACACGCTCGACGTGAGTTGTATGAATTATTCCTACGACATAGCGCTGCCAGTGGAATTGATACAATTTGATGTTCAGAAAACTGCCCGGCAGGAAGCGCTGGTGTCATGGACAGTGGGAATGGCCACCGGAAGCGGCCATTTTGTGCTGGAGCATTCGCCCGACGGCAGGCATTTTTCCGAACTCGCCACCATGCCCATCGGGAATGGCCATTTCGAATGGCTGGATCATCATCCCTTAGCCGGACTGAATTATTACAGGCTTCTGCAAAAAGATGCTGACGGCAGCATCCATTACCTTGGTTGGCGCAGCCTGCGCTTTGAACAGGATTTGTCGCTGAAAATTCTTCCCAATCCGGTGTCGCACACAGAAGCAGGTATGCTCGAATTGACCTGCCCCTTGGGCGCCGAAGTACAGGTGGAAATCATTCGTGCCGACGGGGTAGTGGTATCGAAAGAGACGCTGGCCAACACGCTGGAAATGCAGCGCCTGCCGCTGGATGCCTCGCTCCAGCCGGGTTTGTACCACGTCGTGGCAAGTATGGGCAAACAGGTGGTATCCAGTGTTTTTGTAAAAAACTGAGTTCGGGAAAACTTAAAAAACGGATTCAACGTATTTCTTGTACAACATGGTTCGTTGCTGTGCTTAGGCGACCCATACCTCTATTGTTGATACTCATTAGAAATAATCCTCAGATGCCGACGTTCAACCCATTTGCATATTTCAAAAACAGTTTAATCATGACAAGAACATTTTCCGCCCTTTTGCTCCTTTTGGGCATGTCCAGTG
Source organism: Bacteroidota bacterium (assembly GCA_020160935.1). Classification (GTDB taxonomy): domain Bacteria; phylum Bacteroidota; class Bacteroidia; order Chitinophagales; family Saprospiraceae; genus M3007. The sequence goes on from JAIUPL010000005.1 coordinate 76,844, forward strand.
CCCTGAACGCCACCGATTTTTATGTTTCACCAACAGGTAACAATGCGCTGGATGGAACATCCGAAGCCAATGCCTGGGCTACTATCCAACATGCATGCGAAAACGCTACCCCCGGCAGTACCGTGTATATTAAAGGAGGAACGTACCACGAAGAGTTAACTATGAGTGTCAGCGGTACGGAAATGAATTACATCACCTTCCGCCCGTTTGAAAACGATGAAGTGATTGTAGATGGAACAGAAGATATGGTATCACCAACCATATTGTTGAAGATTCAGGATCGAAGTTATATCCGCATCGAAGGATTAAATTTCAGGGACGCAAGTGGCGAGGGTGCCACTGGGATATATATTACCGGCGCTTCTAATCATATCGACATTGTAAATAATGAAGTTTCCAATATCATTGGCGAATTTGCGGTAGGAGTGCTCGTAAACGGAACTGCCGGGAATGTTAACATTGAAGGAAATGACATTCACGATGTACACTTTTCATCTGTGCCTGTGGGTATCGGCGACCCTTTGCTAAATGCCAACCCCTTGTTAGTGGTCGGCGATGACCCATACACTCCAGACCCTGACCCAATGAATCCCCCCACCGACCCCTCCTTTCCGGTTTCGGACATCACCATTGACGACAACACCATCCACGATTGCCGTACAGGCTATAGCGAGGGGCTCACGCTTACCGGGAATGTCGATGGCTTTTCGGTGACGAACAATATTTTGTATAACCTGTCGAATATTGGTATCGATATCGCAGGTGGGTATGTGTACGACCCAATGACTCCCGTTGATCCTGAACAGAATTTTGCCCGAAACGGTCTCGTTGCACACAATTTTGTATCCAACTGGAATCCTCCCATCACGGGTCTCGACGTAGCAGCAGGCATCTATGTCGACGGTGGCCGCGATAATGTAATTGAGCACAACAAAGTGACCAACTACGGCCGTGGTTATGAAATCGGATGCGAGGTGAAAAATTGGACGACCTCCGGAATCATCCTCCGCAACAACATCGCCTATGGCAACCGGCAGGCAGGCATCGGTATCGGGGGATACAATTACCCGGCTACGACCGGCAAAGTGACCGACTGTCAGGTGCTGAACAATACTTGCTACCACAATTCGCAGGCCGGCGTTTTTGTGGAAGGCGAACTGGTGATCGATTACACGGAAAACTGTGCGATCAAAAACAATATTTTTTATGCTAAAAATGTATTGGATCGCCTGCTGGTTGCTCAACTCAATTCCAATAATGCACAATCTGTAGGATTAATACTTGATTACAACCTGTACAATGCAGATCCTTTTACAATTGGTGGCAATCTTGCACTGAGTGTTCAATGGTATAACCAAATACTGACCAATATTACTTTTCAGCAGTATGTGACTACAACAATGTCGCAGGAAGCGCACTCCATTTACGCTGATCCCAAATTCATTGATGCTTCTATCCAGGATTTTCACTTAGGTGCATTGTCTCCCGCTTTCGACAAAGGAGACCCAACCTACATGCCCATGATAGATGTTTTGGACATGGATGATGAACTGCGCGTGCTTTGGACTAAGGTCGACATCGGCGCCGACGAAGCCGCAGTAAACCTCCCCGTCGAATACTCCAAAGCCCTCTATGGCCGCGCCGTACAAACCGGCATCGACCTGCGCTGGGCCACTGCCAACGAACACAATGCCGCCCGTTTTGACATAGAGCGAAGCCCCGATGGCGCCTCGTTTGAAAAAATCGGCGCCGTAGCGGCAAAAGGCAACTCTTCGGCTCCCACCGACTACTATTTTCAGGATAAACACCCGCTCAGAGGTATCAACTACTATCGCCTGAAACAGGTCGACCTCGATGGCCGCGCCAACTACAGCCAGGTGGTGCAGGTGAACTGGGAGGCATCGCTTACCGGCATTTACCCCAACCCGACTACCGGCGCGGTGCAGATCAGCAGTGCAGCGCCCTGGGAAAAAGTGCTCCTGAAAAACCACCTCGGACAATTGGTAAAAACGCTGCTGCCCGGACAGGAAACCACCCTGCAAGGGCTTGAAAACGGCATGTACCAACTGGAAGTATATGAAAAAGAAGGAGGCGTGCCACAGGTGTTCAAGGTGGTGAAGCAATAAACACTGCAACACGGATTGCGCGGATTAAATGCGGATTACACGGAAGGCATTCCGATAGGGGCTGATTTCTGCAACACGGAGAAACACGGATTGCACGGAGAAGACGGATTTACACGGATAGCATTCCTGTTAAAGGAACTATCTCTTCATCGGAATGCCATCCGTGTAAATCTGCAACACGGATTACACAGAAGTTGCGGATTTCACGGATAGTATTCCTGTTAAAGGAACTATCTCTTCATCGGAATGCTATCCGTGAAATCCGCATTCAATCCGTGTAATCCGTGTTTCAGAGGAGCCGCCCAATATGCAGCCCAAACATCATATCCGGTGTTGCATAGTAGTCTTCGTTCAGGGTAAAATCAAAAAAACCACGCTGCCTTACCCGTACGGCATCCGGTGGCGCCGCTCCTGGATAATTTTGTATCCAGCGCACGCCAAATCCCAAAAAGGGCTCGATGAGCCAACGTTTGTTCTTGCCCCAAAAATGAATGCCGCCAAACTGTACGGAAACACCGCCGGATATCTGGCGACGCCTGAGCAACAGCCATTCTTCATATTGCCCGCCTTGCCGCGTTGTACGATAATAGCGCCGATTGTATATGTCGCTGAATTTCAGCACAATACCCACATATCGGCGATCCAGTACATATGGCCGCAGGTAGTATTTAAAAATCGGCCTCAGTTTGTATCCAAGAAATGTTTCTCCGGTATACTGCGAAAAAATACTCGAATGAAATACGAAAGCAGCCCCTGCATCGAGCCCCCAGCGCCTACCGAGCGGGATGTCTGACTGCAGGGTGAGCGACTGCTGAACAATGTTGATCAACCCTGTTGGGGCGATTTTCAGGGAATAGGGCATGTGTCGCCTGTCGGAACTGTCGGGATTCGACTGTGCATGCAAATACAGGGGCAACACGGCCCAAAACAGGAGGGCGAAACGCATTTATTTGGGAATTTGTCCGAGTTTTTTGAGGTGTACGACATCTTCCAGGTCAAAAATCTGGAAATCCGTTTTGGACGAAACGATCATGCGCGCGCCATCCACAATCAGGTCGTACGGATCGACGATGTCTACCGCCCATGCTGTTTCTTTCACATCCAGCGGATTGCTGATATCGAAAATGCGGAGTTGGTCGCTGCCTTCATCACAGATGAACAGGTAGTTGTCCTTGTACCCAAGCCCGTTGGGGATATTCATAGGGTAAACGCCGACGGATACGGGCGCCGATTTGTCGCTGATATCGTACACCACCAGCGCGCTTTGCGCGGCCACTCTTCCGCAAGCATTTCTGATAATTTTCAGGGTAGAATAGGCATAATCGCCTTTCACAACGACCGGATCGCAGCCTGTGAATCCGATATCACTGAGCCGATCGCTTTTTGCCTGGATTTGCGGCGCTGCCGGGTTGTCGATGTTCAAAATATACAACGCCGTATTGGAGCCCAGAAAAATGGTATGATCGTAAATAGTGATGGTCTCTAGGCCATAATCCGTTGCCAGGCGATGCAATAGTGTCGGCTGATCTTTTTGCGTGATGTCGTAAGTCTGTACTTCATTCTGGTTGAGAACGTACATGAAGTGGTCGTACACAGCAAAGCGTGTGATGGAGCCGGATTGGCCCTGATTCGACACGGATTCGGCGTCTTTGGAACAGGATGCCAGCAACAGGACAAGGACGGTGGTAAGTACAAAATATCGGCGCATGGTGGTGTTTTTTTGAAGTTTTTTAATTCAGGGTGACACATTTGGCATTGCTCAGTTCTGCATCTTCCCAGCCGATAACGGCGCCTTTTGATTCGTCGACGCACTCGAAATACCCGTCATACAACGGCGGGAACAGCGACGGACTAAGCACATTTCGTACCCGTGAGGATTCATGTACCTGAAACAGGTTGCTGATGTCGACCACAACAATATCTTTCCAACTATCGGCATAAATATAGTGGTCGCTCAGGGTAAAATCGGTGATGGCCGGGATTTTGATAAACGTCAGGTTGACCGTCTGGATAGAATCTTTGAGACTGAAAACGTGAATGCCCTTGTACTGTTCGAGCATAAACAGCAGGGTGTCGCGCAGGAAAATGGTGCCAGAAGCGACAATGGTTTGCGGCGCCTCGCTGCCAATATCGGCCAATTGGTCGGCTGGCAGGTACACGGGTTTTTTACCCGGCCCGTCGTACAAATCCAGTTCCCTCTTGTCGCAGGCGTACAGGGACATTACCATCAAAGCAAGGGAAAGCAAGGGTTTTATCATTGGGAAGAAATACGTCGTTTTCAGTGAAGACGCAGCGAAAGCCGCCGGAGTTGGGCAGGAGTTGACATTTTGAAAAGGCTCAAGCAAATACTGCTATTTGCCGATGCCAAAGATATTCGGGTTGCCGGAAAGGCAAAAAAAAATCCCGAACTTTTCGCAGTGGAAAAATTCGGGAACATACCGGCAGGAGCGTATCTCCGTATCCGGAATTATTTATCAGACTTCAGGTCTTCCGATACTTTATCAAGTTTCATGGCAATGCTGTTTTTGAAATCAGCCCAGCCGTCTTTCATATCATCGTTTACCTTTTGCATGTCGGCGCGAAGTTCGTCGCGTTCGGCAGCGAGGCGTTTGCGCCGCTCTTCCCAGCGTGCTTTTTCCTTGGCACTTGCTTTGGCCATTTTACTGTCGATTTTGGCAATTTCAGCGTCCAGGTCATCGGCAGCCTTGTCGATTTTCATGGCCACGCTGTCGCGCTCGGCGCGCATGGCTGCCATGGCTGCCTGGGAAGCATCTTTCATGTCTTCTTTGGCTTCTGCGGCTTTTTCTTTGGCTTCCTGCATGGCCTCATTGGCGGCGTCCTTTTTTTCGGAAGGGGTGTTGTTGCAGGAAGTGAGCGCCAGTGCGCCCAGGGCTATGGTCAGGAATCCTGCAATAAGGAATTGCTTTTTCATGGTTTTTAATGTGTGTGGTGATGTATGGATTTGGGAAAAATGGCAAGGGCAACGCCACCTGGTGGCAACCATCGGGAGCGCTGCCCTGCAAGGTTTAGGGGGGATTTCAAATTGGGTTAAACGTCGATACGTCTGCGGCCACTTACAAGGCTCACTACGAAGACGATGAGGGCAACGAAGAACAGGATTTTAGCCAGGTATGCTGCGCTGCCTGCGAGACCGCCGAAGCCGAGTACGGCTGCGATCAGGGCTATAACGAAAAAGGTGACGGACCATCTTAACATGATAACAAGATTTTTATGGTAGGAGAAAGGGTGAATGTGTTGTGCGGTTTTTCAGGGGCGGATTTATTTCAGGGCCCGGCGGCCTGGTACAACAGCGTTGTGCGTAAGGTGTGCCGGAGGGTTGGGATGGCGGAAGTATGAAAAGTCGGCATGGTTTCGAATGTTTTTGAATGCGGTATGCTATGGATATAAAAAAGGCAGGCCACTGGGCGGTGCCTGCCATGGTGGGGAATTAATTGCGCAGATAGGTGGGAAATTGGTGATTGTTGGGGTGGGGGTTTTTCGTTTTTACGTGTTATTACGAAAACACAGGGCGTTGCCCTGCGCTATTGAATACGCCCTTTCAGGGCTGGCGGTGGTGAATGAACATACATTATACACAGGGCGTTGCCCTGCGCTATTGAATACGCCCTTTCAGGGCTGGCAGTGGTGATTGTGGGTAAACTGGTGTAATCGGAATCGGTTCTCACTCTCTCACATCTCTCACCACTCTCACTCTCTCACCACTCTCACCCTCTCACTTCTCACCCTCTCACTTCTCACCTCTCACTTCTATCCTGAACTCCGTCCACCCCGTTTTTTTCGTTTCCAGGCTGAACGTGTAGCCGTGAGCGGTCAATATTTCGCGGGCCAGGGTGAGGCCGATGCCTTGGCCGCCGTTTTTGCTGCTGAAAAAGGGAGAGAAAATTTTGTCTTTCAGCGCCTCCGGAATGCCCGTGCCATTGTCGGCAATGATGATTTGAAGCGGCTTTCTGGTAGTTTGAATGCTTACCATGCCGTTTCCACTGGCCGCTTCAATGGCATTTTTTATCAGGTTGATGAATACCTGTTCGAGTTGCCCGGCGTCGGCCGATATTAGAAGTGGCCCTTCTGCAAAAGCGCATTGCAGGGAAACACCCACCGTGCGTGCTTTGTAATCCATCAACTGCACCACTTTTCCCAGCAATGCATGTACGTCGATCAGTTCCAGGCGCGGCTCGGGCAGCCGGATCACGTCGGCAAAATTGCGCATAAAAGCACCCAAGTGCTCGTTGCGTTCGATGGCTACCCGAAGCGCATGGGCAATATCGGAATCGGGCTTTTGCAAGGCCAGGGTAGTGTCGAGTATGGAATTGACGGCGCCGGTGGAGTTGTTTACCTCATGCGCCATCATGCGGATGACTTTACCATAGGAGCGTTTTTCGGCTTCCAGAATTTCCACCGTCAGTTCTTCCAGCATAACGAACGTGCAAGGGAACCCACGGTCTACAAACTGCGCCTTGCGCACTTTCAGGGTTTGAGAACCGGAGAGGCGGAGGATTTGCGAAGCGCCCGTTTTCATTTCCAGGATGGCTATAAAAATCGGATGCGGAAGTCCTGTCAGTGGCTTTCCAATGGTTTCTATTTCTGTGAAACCCGTAATTTCCAGGGCTCGCGGGTTGATGGATGCAATGTGCCCGTCGTAATCGAGCAGAATAATGCCCGTAGGAGAAGTTTGTACCAGTTTTTGCAGAAAAAAATGTTGCTCCTGTTGCAGCGTGCGTTCATGGCGGAGGCTATCCATCATCTGGTTGTACACCTCGATGAGTTGATCGGTTTCAAATTTGCCGGTTTTGACAAATTTGACGTTGAAATCGCGATCCCGAATGGCATCTAGTCCGCGCAAGAGCAGTTCGACCGGCCGAATGAGATCCTTGAACAAGGACCAGCAAAGGGCGATAGACACCAGAATCAGCAATTCCGAAACGAGGAACCACAGTTTGTTTTCCTGAAAAATATAGAACGACAGCCCGATGGCGACGGCATGGATGACGACGATAAAACCAATGAATTTAGTGCGAAGTTTCATGATTCCTCGTCGCTGTAAGGGATGCGGTATTTATCGAGTCGGCGATACAAGGCGCCTCGGGTGAGGCCGAGCGAGCGTGCCACGCGTGCCACTTTCCCTTTGTGAAATGCCATGGCGCGCTCGATCATCCGGATTTCCATTTCCTCCAGTGTCATGGCGCCCACTTCAGGCAAAGCACCACTGGTTTTTGTGCTCGAAGGCTGGTATTGCCGCTGAAAATCGTCGAGCGAAAGCACATCGCCGGGCGTAATGAGGACAGTCCGTTCCACCAGGTTTTTCAACTGCCGGATATTACCAGGCAAAGGGAGTTGGCGGAGCCATTGCATGGCGCTGCGCTCTACGCGTAGTGGCCGGGCGTACAATTCGCTCAGGTTCTGAATAAAATAATCGACCAGCAGCGGAATATCGCCCGGGCGTTCGCGCAGACTGGGCAGCCGCAGGGCGATGAGGTTGATCCGGTAAAGCAGGTCTTCGCGGAATGTCCCTTTGTTTACCATCTCCTCGAGGTTGCGGTTGGTGGCAGCGATGACGCGTACATCCACCGTGCGGGTGCGGCTGCTGCCCAGCACCTCGTAGGTGCGATCTTGCAGTACGCGCAACAGTTTTACCTGACTGGCCAGTTCGAGGTCGCCGATTTCATCCAGAAAAATGGTGCCTTTCCCGGCCATTTCAAAACGCCCCGTGCGGTCGGTGCGCGCATCGGTAAATGCTCCGCGTACGTGGCCAAACATTTCCGATTCGAAGAGGCTGCTGGAAATACCGCCGAGGTTTACTTTTACAAATGCTTGCCGGCTGCGGCGGCTGTTCTGGTGTATGGCTTCTGCGATGAGTTCCTTGCCGGTGCCGCTTTCACCCATGATCAGCACGGAAGCATCGGTAGGCGCCACACGGCCCACCGTTTCGAGGATGCGCAGCATGTGCGGGTCTTCTCCGATGATGGAACTGAAATCGTACTGGCTGTCGAGTTTTTTGCGGGCGGCAGGGGTTGGGTCTGGCGTTTTTGGGGATGGCCCCAATTGGAGTATGGTGCGTACCGACTCCATGAAATGGCTGTTTTTCCAGGGTTTGTGGATAAAATCGGAGGCGCCGAGTTTCATGCCTCTCACAGCCAGATCGATGGTAGCCCAGCCGGTAATGAGCATGACAGGCGTGGCTGGCTGTTGTTTTTTGATTTGTTCGAGCAACTTCAGCCCGTCGGCCCCTGAAGTGTCGTTGGAAAAATTCATGTCCAGAATCACCAACTCGGGCGTTTGATTTTTCAAAAACGCCAATGCTTCCTCCGGACTGCCGACCGACACGACATCCAGCCCTTCTTTCTTCAGCAGAAGAGAGAGGGAAGTGCGTACTGCGATGTCGTCGTCGATGAGTAAAAAAGAGTTCATTATTCTTCATGCAATGCTTCGGCCGGATAAATCCTGGCGGCCTGCATGCTTGGATAAAATGCACAAAGCACGGAAATCAGCAGCACAGAAACCAGCGCCAGAGCAATGCCCCAAAGGTAAACGCCTGCTGCCACATCGAATACGCGCAGCAAAGGTAATTGTACGGCAAAAAATACGCCGAGCACCAGTCCGAATCCGGCAATCACCACCGTTTCACCGATAAAATAGAATTGTATCTGGCGTTCGGTAGCCCCGATGGCCCTGCGCAAACCAATTTCGCCCTTGCGCCGACTGATGTTTTGAAACAGCACGCCAAACATGCCTAGACCAACATTGAACACCAGAAAGGCACAAATAACAAACAGGATCAGGATGGGAATTTCAATGGTGTTGTCCTGCGTGTCGCGCATGTCGTCCATGTGTTGCACTTCGACAGTCCAGTCTTTGCCCAGTTGTTCGATCGATCGCGCCAGACGTGCCTCAAAATCGGCGGTGGCACTGGCCGAGACTTTCAGCAGCAGGTCGGTATCCCATTTGGACAGGGGTTGAAATGCGCAGTTTCCTACAGATTGATACGACGATTTGTGGCGAAAATAGGGCGCTACGCCGACCACTTTTTTGGTCGATTCCTCTTCCTTAATGATCTTGCCAACCGGCTCTTCGTTCCCGAACAAAGCCGTCGCCAGGCATTGGGTGATTACAATAGGTACAATGCCGCCAATGGTATCATTGGGTTGAAACCATCGACCTGGCCCAAACGACATGCCCATCACAGCCGGATAATCATCGCCAACGAACATGACTTCGCTCAAAACTGCTTTGCCTTCGTAAGAGAATTCCCCATTCGAACTGCTGAAACCGAATGGCATATTCGAAGAGGTAAATGAGTAATGTTCTACTTCCGGAACACTTTTCAAATGGCGGCTCACCAACTCGCGGTATTGCTGCCGAAGGGTGTCGTTTTCGGTGTTGAAATTGAGGTAAACTGTCCATACCCGATCTACCGACAAACCGGTTGGATTTGCGTAGTTGCGGTAGGTATAAACGCTCAGGCTCCATACCGCGAACAGGATCAGAAAGGAAACGAAGATTTCGAGCATCATCAGAAAGTTGCTCTTTTTCTTTTTCCAGATGAGTTTGAGGATGTGGGATAGCATGGTATTTTTTGTTATCAGTTATCTGTTATCAGGGTGGTGAAGGAGGCTTTCACGCTTCGTGTTTGATTGGTTATCGGTTATCAGTTATTGGTTATCAGGGTGGTAAGGAGCCATCTACACAAATGTTTGTTACTCATATTTATGTAGCCATGCAATTGTCTAGATGGCTCCTTACCACCCTGATAACCAATAACTGATAACCGATAACCAATCACGCCCTCAGCGCCTCCACAATCGGCAATTTCGACATGCGCCAGGCAGGCAGTACGCCCGACATCAATCCGAATACCAGGCTCAGTACGATGGTAATGATGACGACCGTCCAGTTGATGGTCAGGTCAGCATAATCGATGAAATGGCTGTTGTTGAACCACCACAGGATGCCCGCGGAAATGAGCAAAGCCAGCGCTCCGCCTATCAGCGTAATCAGAATGTTTTCGAGCACAAACTGGTACACCAGCGTCTGGGCAGAAGCGCCGAAAGACTTGCGAATACCGATTTCCGACGAGCGTTCGAGAATGCGGCTGACGTTGATATTGACCAGATTGATGGCTGGCAGCGACATAAAAAACAGCGCAAATAAAATGGCAATGGTGAAAAAACGCTGCTGCGCTTTCCCTTCCTCAGCCCCCAGCAGCCCGCCCATGGAGATGCTTTCAAAATAGGGCAGCAGGCTGGTTTTCAGCACTTGTGGTTTGAAATCGCCGTATTGCTGCAGCGGAATCCTGCGCACCACATCATCAAATTCGGCTTGCATTGCAGCCACCTCCTGCTCGCTTTTCGCCACAACAATGGCCTGGAAGGGGCCATTGAATGAAGTGCTGGTTGGGTCGCCTTTTTGCAGTAAATAAGGCATGTACACATCTGCCGACACCATCAAGCGCGTAATGGGGCTTCCGCGTACCACCCCGATAACGCGCAGGTTTTGACCATTGATTTCAATGGTTTTGCCCACTGCCGATACGTCTTTGCCAAAATAATCGTCGCGTGTCTGGTCGTTGATGACCACCACGGCTTCATTGCGGTCAAAATTCTGCTGCGTAATGGCCTGGCCTTCCAGAAAATCGAACGCGAGGATTTCCCAGAAAACCGGGTCGGTGTATTTGAAATAGAGTTTGAGTTTTTTCCCGTTTCCATAGGTGTTCACCGTATTGGGCGTGGAACTGAACCCCACTTTTTCGGGCGTTTTGAGCGTACTGATGTACTGTTTGATGAAATAAACACTCATGGGCCCCCGACGGGTAGCGTCGGTAGTCGTATCTATTTCTTCGATCATGGAAGAGAACAGCGAGCGATTGCGGTACACTTCCGGGTATTTCCCGCCAAACATGTGTTCGTAAAATGCCGTGAGCACGATCAGGATCGTCAGTGTCATGCAAATGCCGAACAGGCTGATGAAGGTAAAAAACTTGCGCCGCCGCATCACGGCCAGCGTGATTTTCAGATAGTTGGATAGCATATATCAGGCGTTGTAAAAACTGTTGGAAGAAACCAGCGAACCGTCGAACAGGCGCACGAGCCGGTGGGTGCGTTTGGCCATGTTTTCGTCGTGCGTTACCATTACGATGGTCGTTTGGTCGTCGCGGTTGAGTTGTTCCAGGATTTCCATAATCTCGTTGCCCATCGCCGAATCGAGGTTGCCCGTCGGCTCGTCGGCCAGAATCAGGTGGGGGCGCCCCACAATGGCGCGGGCAATGGCGACGCGCTGTTTCTGCCCGCCTGACAGTTGGGAAGGGTAGTGCTTCATACGGTTGGACAGGCCAACTTTTTCCAGGGCTTCCTGCGCCAGCCTGCGCCGTTCGCTACCCGATACATTGCGGTATAGCAAGGGCAGTTCCACATTGTCGAGCACGGGCAGGTCGTTGATCAGGTGGTAACTCTGAAAAATGAATCCGATTTTCTGGTTGCGGAATTGCGACAGTTTTTTGTCGGAAAAGCCCGTCAACGCTTCATTTTCAAAGGAAACTGCCCCGCCTGTAGGCGCGTCGAGCAAACCCATGATGTTGAGCAGGGTACTTTTTCCGCAGCCCGAAGGCCCCATGATACTCAGAAACTCTCCCTTGGCTACTTCCAGGTTGATGTTCTGCAAGGCCAACGTTTCGATCGTATCGGTGCGGTAGATTTTTTCGATGTTTTGTAGAGAAAGCATAGATGGAGGAGTGATGAGATATGAGTTATGAGTGATGAGTTATGATGCTGTACTCATGGCTTTTTTTATTAGAGTGGCCAATAGCAAAGTGAGTAAAACTCATAACTCATCACTCATAACTCATACCTCTTAAAGTTTTTGTTGTTTTTCAAAATCATACAAAGTAAGTTTTCGGAGTTGGTAAAATGCGGTCCAGTATTCGCGCAGGGCGCCGACAAAATCGCGGCGGGCCTGGTCTTTTTCAGCAAATGCGATGCTCAGGTCGGTAATGCTCAAGTCGCCGAGCACATAGCGCTCGCGGGCGATCTGGTATTTTTCGGCAGCGATGGCATCGGCTTGTTGGGTGAGCGACAACTGACTTTTAAGCATATCGAACAGCGTCACTTGTGTGTAAATCGCCTGCCGGAAATTCTGTTTGTCCTGCTCGATAGAGTACTGGGCTAACTGCCGATTGGCCTGAGCCGTTTTCAGGCTTGATTGCCCTCGGCCCCAATCCAGAATAGGCATGGTAAATTCGAGCGACACAAGTTCCTGGTTTTGAGGCTGTTGGTAAAGATCTCCGATGTTTTGCCCGCGGTTGGAATAACCCAGATTGGCTGTCAGCGTGGCGCGCAGGCCGCGTTGTTTGGCTGCTTCGGCCACATTGCGCTCGGCTTCCAGGGCGCGGCGGCCGAAGCCGATGGCGTCGGCCCGATTGGCAAAGGCCTCGTCGATGGCTGTTTCGGCCGAAATGTTCGGTGGTGCAGCGGGCACGGGTTCTTGCAGAGAAAGCGGTAAATCCTGCTGCAAACCCGTGTAGGCTTTCAGGTTGAGGGTAGCAATTTCGAGGTCGCGCCGGGCGGTCCCGAGCGCTTTTTCGGCTTTTAGTTGTTCGAGTTGGAGTTGCAGGATTTCATTGCGGCTGGTTTTACCCAGTTCGAATTTTTCGCGGGCAATGGCCAGAATGTCGCGCGTGTTCTTCAGGTTGGTTTCCGAAATTTGCTGGTTCACCTGCGCCAGCAGCAGATCGAAGTACAACGAAGTGGCTGTTGCGGCAATGTTTTCCATGTCTTCGATGTATTCCTGTGTGCTTTCCCGGTATTTTAAGGGTTCAATTTTTTTGTCCCATTTCAGTTTGTTGAACTGAAACAGGGGCTGGCGAACGCCAATGGCAAAAACCGTCCCGTTGTACAGCGTCGAACTGCGAATAAAATCGTCGAAACGCTGCACCTGCGTAGCCGCGTAAATGGTGCCGCCGGTGCGCGCGATGTTCTGTTCCAGCGATACTCCCAGCGAAGAATTGTTGTAGCGGATCGGCTGAAACAACACGGTGCCATCGGGCTGAATGACCTCCTGAAACGAGCGCGAGAAGGCCGGCAAACGCCCGTCGAGCAGGAGTTGAGGCTTGTAGTTCGACTGAAATGTGCGAAATTCCCAATAACGTGTTTCTTTCGTCGTGGCCACCTGTCGCGCTGCAATCGACTGGCTTTTAGCCAGTTGCACTACCTCCGCCAGCGTAAGTTGCCCGCCGGTTTGCGCCCCCAGGTGGAGGCGCAGGAGCAAAAGTACCGGAAGCATGTAGTATTTCATGGTGTGTGGCATGACAGTTGGAGAGAGGCTGTTCTACTGACTGATTTTCAATTCCTGGATGTTTTTGTACGTGCTCATGTCGGTCAAAATCACCGTTTCGCCGGCTTGCAGCCCTTCGGTAATTTCCACAAAATCAAAATTGCTGAGCCCGATTTTCACGGTTCTGCGGCGCGCGGTACCATCGGCGCCCAGCACGAACACATCTTGCACCTGCCCGCCTTTGAATGCCGGGCCGTTGGCTACCCGCACCACATTGGCATGCACATCGGTGACGAGGTACAGTTCCACTTTCATGCGGGGGCGCAGGAGCGTGGCGGACTGCTGGTTGTCGAGTGTCACATCGAAATTGACCACATTGTTGGACACAGCCGGGCGAATATTGAGCAGGGTACCTCGCACATGGGTGTCGTTGATGCGTACCATGACCGGCATGCCAACCTGCAATTGCGGCAGGTAACTGTCGGCAATCGAACCCAGGATTTTAAAACTGCGCAAGTCGGCGATACGGGCCAGCACTTCGCCCTCGGCGATGCGTGCGCCCAGGCTGCTGTTGACGAACGTGAGTACGCCTGCGCGGTCGGCCACAATGTCGGCCTGCTTCATTTTTCGTTCGAATTCGCTTAGTGCCTTTTCCTGAATGGATGCAGAAATCTCCGATTCGCGGATACTCGTGCGCATGACTGCCTGGCGGCTTCGGATGTCGTTTTCCAGTTGGCGTTTTTCGAGTTCGGCGATGCGCAGGCTGGTTTCGGCCTGTTCGATGCTTTCGCGGGTGCCGCCACCGGCTTTGTACAGGCGTTTGGCGTTTTCGAGGTCGGCTTTCAGGCTGGCAATGCGGCAGGCTTTGATGGAATCCTGAATCTGGATATCGAAAAAACTTTTGTCGAGTTCGAGCCGGGTTTTCACAATGCCGTTGCGGCGCAGTTCAAGTTCGTCGCGCTGTTTTTCCAGTTCTATGGAAGTGGTGGTTTTGTCGAGTTCGAGAATTCTATCGCCCGCTTTTACCGAAGTACCGGTGTTGAAATAAACTTGCCGGAGGACAGCAGAAATGGGACTGGTCATCACCTGCTCGAATTCGGGCGACACCTCGCCAGCGGCCGTCAAGGCATTTTCCACCATGCCGGTTTCGGCCGTGGCGGTTCTGACGTCCGAACGTTTCAGCGTCGGCGACAGCGTACGGTACAACATCCAGGCCGCCCCCGCCAGCAACAGCACGGCCAGCGCTCCATAACGCCAGATACGTGTGCGATTTTTTCTAATTACCTGTTGTGGAATGTCTCTGTCCATACGCGGTCATTTTTTTCAGGATGACGGCTATATGGATTCAAGTCGTGTGCCAAGTGGTAATTGTTTGAAAATCAGAAACTTGGAGTGTTTTTTGAAAAATAAAAGTGCCCATTTCCGGACACTTTGACTGAAAACAGACGCTATTTTTCTTTCAGGAATAATTGCCCGTTCAAATAGTTCAGGCGCAAGCCGCTGGAGTCTTTTAACACCTGCGCATTGTTGACCCGTATACGTACGGATGCCTTGCGGGTTGCAAGGTCGATCGTGTTGTCAGGTTCTTTCAGTTGCAGCGAGGTCACATCATCCGTAACGCGGTTGGCCCAGGATTGCAGGGTCGGCAGGAGGTAAAACGAATCGAGCGGCGTCGCCGTGCCATTTTTTGCAAGCAGCCAAACCAGTTTTTTCCCGTCTGTAGAAGCCTTGAAAAACTGGCCGTTTTCCGGTTCATTGTTTTGGGCACGTTCGGTGTACAAGGGGAAATAACGGGAATACCCACCGATTTCGGTCTTGCTTTGTTGATCCTCATCGGAAATATTAATCAGGATTTCCTGTGCAACGGCCGAGCGGAATCCCAGCCACCGCGCCACGCGCTCATGCTGAAAGTAAGCCGTGGAAACCGAAGGAAAACTGTCGATGGGCATGGGCAGCCAGGCCGCATCTTCCAGCAACCCGCGCCGTTCAAAAAAATCAAGGATAGAAGTGGCCTGACTGATTTCTTCCTGGAGCATCGGCGCTGTGCCTTGCTTGAGCGAGCCGTTGGCCCAGCGCTCGTTGCGCGACAATAATTTTTCCAGCAAAGCCGCCTGGCTGCGTTCGGCTACCGCAAATGTGCTCAATGGCCCAACCGCCGCCACCAGCGCCACGGCGCCCAGCGAAATGGGGATGAACTTGATATCGTCCGTTTTTGAAAGCAAAAAATACACACATGCGCCGGCCAGCCAAATGCCCGTGAGCAGCACCACATAACGCGGTTCGGTAAAACCGTAGTCGCCCACGCGTTTGAAAACAGCCGCAAACAACAACACGGTCAATGGCAGCAACACTGGCCAGAACCAGCGGTGGTACAAATGCACGATTTTGCTGTTGTCGAAATCCGGTAAATAGTAATTCAGTAGATAGGTGAAAATGCCCGCCACGGAAAATCCGATTACCAGCGAACCCACAAAACCGCGCGGTAGCGACCACAGGCCGATGATTTTAGCGCTGTAAGCATACAAAATCAGGAAATACAATACCACAATCGGAATCAGGATGTACTTGCACAGGTTGCGGAAAACCACATTGTAGGAGGCATCCTGGGCCTCAAATTCGTATTGTTTCGGAAAATGATACAGGAAATAACTCGTGTTGAAAATACCAGCCAGCAGCACAAAGAGGCGACCGTAAATCCGCCCGTCGATGTCGAGGTTGAACAATTGGTTCAATGCCACTATCGCCAGCGACAAACCCGCAAACAGAATGAGCGTAAACGTGGCGCCCACCACGAAATTGGCAAACAACAGCCGGTTGTACTCCCAGAAGTCGGCCACTGAACGCCGGTTGAGGTACGGCGCTACCGACACAAACAGGTGCGCTACCAGCGCCAGCAGGAAAAAGCGTGGCAAATGCAGGTACTCGAAACGGGCACGATCCAACTGAAAAATCAGGTGCGCCCCATAGGCCAGCAAGGCCAGTATTCCCACTCCCTGCGCCAGCAAAATGCGCTGTGCCGACCAGTTTCTGGATTCGGTAAAAGCAACAATGCCCGTCAGCAATGCCAGTCCGAGTTGGGCCGTCAGCCAAACCCGGCCGAGCACATCATCCTCGATGCCCGAGTTGTAACTCGAATCGATCAGGATCATTACGGCCACTACGCCAACGGCTGCTGAAAGCATGGTGCCGGGAAAACGCTGGCAAACCTGGAGAAAAGCGCGGAGTAAAAAGCCGGGTGAAGGAAGTCTCATTTTGTTATCTGTTATCAGTTATCTGGTATCAGGGTGCGTTGCGAGCGCATCTGCTTGTAGCCCGAAAGGTATCAGACAATGGAAGAATTACAAAAAGGTAAAACAGAAACCGGTGCTACTTCTCTATTTTTGCTGCAAATTCATACAGACATGCGTTTCTTATTCCTTTGTTTATCAGTACTTTATGGACAGTTTTTAATTGCCCAAAAAATAGAAATTGCCGAGGTCAGTACATCGGAAACGGAATTTCCGGCAACCTGGGAAGGCGACTGGAAGGGTACGCTCGATATTTATTCGGGCAAAGGCAAAATACAATCGGTGTCGATGCAACTGGAAATTCACGCCATCGACACCTCCAAAGAAAAGCGCTACACCTTCGGCATGGTGTACGGCTCCAAAGAGCAGGACTGGCGCCCGTACGAACTGGTGCCTGTAGCCCCCGAGCGCGGCCTCTGGAAAGTAGATGAAAAAAATTCCATTGTGATGGAAAGTTACTTCTATGGCCCCAAACTGCTCTGCTGGTTTGTGGTAGAGGGCAATCGCATTTTGTGTACTTATGAAAAGGTCGATGAACGCACCCTGGTATTCGAAGTCATGTCGGGCCCGGAAAAAGAGGTCAGCACCACCGGACAAAGCAAACAGGGTGAGGAGGTGATCCCGCCGGTAAAAACATTTCCGTTTTCGGTGTTTCAGCGCGCCATACTTTCCCGATAGGGTTATTTGTTATTGGTTATTAAGTTATTAGGGTTGGTAAGGGTACATTGACATGTATGTTTTGCCGCTCTAAAGTGCGCACTTTGACTTTTTATTTATCAGGAACTCGTACCCCATTTGAGTTGCCAAACTTCTACACCAATGTACCCCTACCACCCCTAATAACTTAATAACAAATAACTTAATAACAAAACATGGATTCCCTCACCCAAATCGTACTCGGCGCCGCCTGCGGAGAAGTAGTAGCCGGTAAAAAACTCGGCAACCGGGCCATGCTCTGGGGTGCAATTGGAGGCACCATTCCGGACCTGGATGTATTTGCCACTTTTTTTACCGACGAGATAGCGGCTACCTCGTTTCACAGGGGTTTTATGCACTCTTTTTTGTTTGCTGCACTGGCGCCCTGGGCGCTGGCGCGGCTGACGATCTGGTTTTATGGCGAAGGCGTCTACAAAAACCGGGCATATAAAGCGGTGGCGATGCTGTTGTGGCTTTTGTTTTATGTGGGAGCAGCAGCAGGCATCAATTTTATACCCGTGCTCATGGGTGAAGGGCTCAACTGGTACATCCTCACGCCTACGCTGGTGCTGGGCGCCTGGTTTGTCTGGAAACTCTGGAATGACTACTGGCGCCGCGATTTGAGTCTGGTGCAAGCGCCGTATAGCAGCTGGGTGGCGCTGTTTTTCTGGAGCATTTTTACCCACCCGATCCTCGATTGTTTCACGAGTTGGGGTACACAAATTTGGCGACCATTTTCCGACCTGCGGGTGCAATGGTGTACGGTATCGGTAGTAGATCCGGTGGCAACGGTGCCCTTTTTGCTGGCACTACTCATAGCGGCGCGTTTTGCACGCGAACAACCCTGGCGCGCCCGCTGGAATTATATCGGACTGGGATGGTTTTGCGCTTATCTGTGCGTGTACACCATTTGGCACAAGGTGCAGGTAAACCGCATTTTTGAAACCTCACTAGCACAAAAGAATATTTCCTACACCCGCTACTACACCAACCCGACCATTTTCAACAACATCCTTTGGATGGGCGTGGCAGAAGGCGACACGGCGTTTTACTTCGGACAATACGGTTTCAACGACCGCGAACCCGCCTTTACCCGTATTTCCACCATTCCGAAAAACCATCAATTGCTCGATCAGGTGGCGCCTGATTCGCGAGCCGGGTATTTCCTGCGCTGGTTCAGCAACGGATTTTACAGTGTTCAGCCATATCGGGGCGATACGCTGCAAGTGAACGACCTGCGCTTCGGGCTGATGGGCGACACGCTCGTCAATGACAACTACGTATTTCCGTTTCTGGTGTTCAAAAATGAAAAAAGCGAATGGGACGTACACCAGAACAACCGCCGCCGGGAAAGTATAGACACTCAAAAAAGTGCATTCGGCGATATGTGGCGGCGCATCAAGGGGGTGGAATAGCGCTTTTCAACCCGAAAATTTCTCCTGATATGAGCCGCACTGTCCCGTTTTCAGCAAACAGGCGCGCCTTATTGTAGTCGCTATTAGGGAAAAATACATCCGTCAATACTGTACTGCCTTCGTCGGCAAACATTTCTGCGGAAGCAACATCGACGAGTATGCGCATGCGAACGGTTTTTTCAGATGAAAAGCGCGGAGCAGTGTGTATTTGTGTAGCGAATTTGGGTGAAAACGCGATTTTGCCCGATTGCCGACGATCGCTGAAAAACTGTTTCGCGGCCGCGTCGTAGCCAATTCTGTATCGTTCGCCCGAGTTGTTGTACAGTTCCAGCCCGAAAATGGTGGCGCTTCCTTCGGCAGGTTCAAATTCCAGTACCACTTCCATAGCGCCCGCGGCAATGCTTTGCAAGGATTTCAGTTCATATGTGCCGTTGATGTCGCGGGTTTGGAGTGTATATTTCCCCTGGCGTAAAGTGTGAAGTTCCTTAACTGGCTGTGAAAAAAGCCGGTACCCCTGCGCGCTGCGCTGCAGGTTCATGCTTCGTGGCAGTGTCATGGCGCTTCGCCAGGACACCGTCGGCACCAGCGTGGCATAGTCCCAGTTGCTCATCCAGCCCAGAAAAAGGCGACGGCCATCGCGGGCTGGAATGTCCGACCAGGTGACGCCTGCATAATCGTCGCGCCCGTAGTCGATCCAAACAGGCTTGTTTTTCTGTACCGAAGGATCGGGCGTAAATGTTTTTCCATCAAAATCGCCCACAAAATACTGGGTGCCTGAGCCGCCATTGGGCGCACCGGGATTTATACTCACCAACAATACCCAACGCGTTTCATCCGAACCTTCTACTTTCATGGGAAACAAATCGGGACATTCCCACACGCCGCCGTGTGCGCCCCATTCCTTGCCGAATTCGCTGAGCCGTTGCCAGTGTTTAAAATTGGGCGAACCCCAGAATTCGACATGGTCGGCCACGGCCAGCACCATTACCCATTGTTGCGAAGCGACGTTCCAATGCACTTTCGGGTCGCGAAAATCACGCATGTTACCGGGGTTGGGTATCACCGGGTTGTCGGCATACTTCGTCCAGGTACGCCCCTGGTCGTTGCTGTAAGCGATGCCTTGCGACTGTGTTTCTGTTTTGCCGGCTTTTTCAGCAGCCATGTCGTGGTAGGTAAAAATGGCTACAAGCGGCGGCTTTCCGTTTTTCCCAAATCCACTGGTGTTTTTCCAGTCGACTACGGCACTGCCCGAAAAAATATAGCCCAGAGAATCAGGATACAGCGCTATGGGCAGGTGTTGCCAGTGCAGCAGGTCGGTACTCACAGCATGTCCCCAGTGCATGGGCCCCCATACCGTGCCATCAGGATAATATTGATAAAACAGATGGTACTCGCCGTCGAGGTACACCATTCCGTTCGGGTCGTTCATCCAGTGCGCCGGCGGTGTGAAGTGAATCAGCGGGCGGTGTTTTTCTCGCGGGGTGATGCTGTCGTCGACGTGTTCGTCCTGGTAATGCACACGTTTGGTACAGGCTGCCATCAAGGCAAGCAGGGCGAAAAGGAGGATGAAAGTGGCGTTTTTCATGATGAGTTTGTAGATTTTTCCGGTAGAGTGGTTTTTCTGCAGAGTAATTTTATGTAGAGTAGTTTCCGTAGAGTAGGTTCCCGCAGAGTAGTTTCCCGCAGAACTCGCAGATTTACCCGCAGAACTCGCAGAATGTAGAGTACACCTATTTCTTCAAAGCGATATTTATGTGTACTCTACATTCTGCGAGTTCTGCGGGTAAATCTGCGAGTTCTGCGGGAAACTACTCTACGGAAAAATCTGCTGCAAGAAACCTGATTCAACAACAGTACCAGTGCCACAACAACGCCACCAATCCGGCCACTTCTCCTTTTTTGGCCTGGCTACTCAGGTACAACATATAAGCCCCGATTTCGCCAGCAACGTTAAAAATGTAATCGTACCGGCCATCGCCGTCGAGATCGCCTACCCACATCACTTCATAGGGCGATTGCTGGTAATGATTGTCAGGGTAGTGAAGAAGTAGTTTCTGGCGTTTGCCCGACTTGTCGGTCAGGTAAAACTGGTTGACAGGAGATTGCTCTTCCGTTCTTTCCACCAGAATGCCGAATTGCCGGAGAAGATCGGGGTACGGTTCGTTATCTGGTGCATTGAATGCAGATTTTTTTCCTTCGACAGGGTAGGCTTCGATACCTTTTATGTTGGTGCGTTCCGTCCAGGCGCCTTTTTTCCCGATTAAATAAAGCGGCTGATCCGGCTCATTGGCCGCCAGTACCATAAGTTCGCGTGGAATCAGATCGTAATAACCATGCTGATCGCTGTAATCGGCTACTTTATAGGTCAATGTAACGGATCGCAGGTCGAATGTACCGTCTTTGCGTTGGAAAACACCGTACCAGTTCCACTCATTCCTCCAGTCGGGTCTGAATGAAACACATATGGTACCACCCGGTGCTACAAGCCGCCATTGATCATTGGGATATGGGTAGTCGGGGTTGCCCATGTCATTTTCTAATGCCAGAAACCCGCTAAACATGTAGCCTGTTTTACCCTGGTAGCGCACTTTCCACCAATAACCAATATGCAGATCGTTACGGGTTTCCAGTGCCTGTGTCTGGTTGTTCCAGAAGGTGATGCGTCGCAATTCACCTACGGTGTCGCGCATTTCAGAAAAAGTGTTGGTATGCGTGTAGTCGGGGTATGCTTGCAGTACGGTCACCTGCGCGCCAAAAGGTGCCACAGCGAGTGTTTTGCCCTGTTGGCCGGGTGTGGCGCGCAGGCGCAGGCCGGAAGTGGCTACGACGGTGCAGGTTGACTGAGCAGGCATTTGCGAGGCAAACGCCCACAAAAAAACGATTGAAAAAATAATTCTCATATGAATATTCGCTGGTATGGGCTGCAAATTGGTCATTTTGACACTCATTTCGCCGACATTCCAGAAAGTGTTGGGGGCCGTCAAGTATTCGTAAGTAGATGTTGGGAAATTGCCGACAGACCTGATCTGTAAAGATTCAAACCCGAATTGCTCTAAAACAAGCGCTTTTTTTGGAATCTTGTCGCGGTTTTCCGCCCAGCCTAACCAGGGCGCACTATTTTTTATGAAACAACGCACCATTACGGCTGTCTTTTTTGCAGCAGCCATGATAGGAGGGATTTACGGCGGCGTATGGCCTTTCTTCATATTGTTTTTTGTGATCGCGGCGGGCAGCCTGTGGGAGTTTTTTGGACTGTTGTTGCCTCGCGATGGCTCCTGGTTTGAATTGCGCAGGTTGATGGGACTGAAACTCGGACTCATCACGCTGTTGGGCGTCGTGCTCTATCGTTTTCCCGGTTTTATGGGTTCGGAAATGCTGCATGGCTGGCTGGCAGAATGGCCGTTTTTGCTGGTGTTTTTGATGAGTGTGGCGCTGTTGTTCGAATTGTTCGGCACGTCGCCGACTCCATTTGGTAATTTCGGCTATTACAGCGCCGGTATTTTTTATATCGCTTTGCCGGTCGCCATGCTATTCGACATTGCCTCGCTGAGCGATTACCACCCCCACCGGGTAATGGGCATTTTCTGGCTTATCTGGACCAACGATACCATGGCCTACCTGATCGGTTCGCGCATCGGCCGCACCAAACTTTTCGAACGCATTTCACCCAAAAAAACCTGGGAAGGTACCATTGGCGGGGCTATCTGTACGGTACTTATGTCGGCCCTCATTGGTCGCTTCAATCCTGATTTTACCATTTCTGAATGGCTGACGGTGGGCGTCATGGTGGGTATTTTCGGCACCCTCGGCGACCTGGTGGAGAGTATGCTCAAACGCAGTGTCGGCGTAAAAGACTCGGGTACGCTGCTGCCGGGCCACGGCGGCCTGCTGGACCGCTTCGATTCGTTTTTGTTTGTGCTGGTGTGGGTGTGGATCGGGGTGAAGGGGTGGGTTATGATGTAGACAGTTTGCAGGTTGCTTTAAACCAATCTAGAAAGACTTGCACGACCTCAACAGAGACATCAAAGTAGTCAGCAGTAATAGCCTGCCCGAATGGCAAACCGGGCACTTTTTGCCATGCTAACCATGTATGCAACAGGGCTTTCTGCTCTTTTGATGCAGTAATTTTGTTGAATGACTGTTGTCGAATTGCAGCCACAGTTTGCTGCGCGTAACTCCAAAGTTGATCATCTTGTGGAATTAACTTGCAGAGAAAATGCTCTAAATAGCCTTCTGTATTGTTGTCTGGCATAATCCAGATTCCGACAACGGGCATGCCTTCCTCTTTTATGATTCTGTAGCCAGTATCTGGGTTATCTATTCCTAGTGATTCAGGTCGGAATTTTTTGGACAATATATTTTTGATAGACTGCCAACGAGCGGCTGCTCCAACATCATTGGCGTCAACTATTATACCGATGTTATCTATGTCACTTTTGTCAAGTGCTTCTTCCAGCAATTGAAGTGCACCTTCAAAGCCGTTGCCCTTTTTGACAAAATCCTTGAATTTGCTTGTTGACTCATATCCTGATGGGCTGGGGAGCCCCCGTTTTTGGCACATTACTGCTAATGAGTAGGCATCGTTGCCTTCCACGATTAATTGCTGCGACATAATTTATCGGGGCTCCAGGTTTGCATCCAGGGTTAATTCCAAACGCTCCAGATCGTAAGGAATCACTTCTATATCATCTGAATTGCGCTTTTTCTGCAAGCGAAAATATGCGCCAGTCTCTGCGCAGCCTGGTTGCTCCAGATGATGGGTAAAACTTTTTACGGTGTCCTGGCTATGCGTAGTTACAAATACCTGGATATCCCATTTTTCTGCGTATTCAAAAATAAGGGACCACAATTGCTCTTGAACGGTATAGTGCAAGCCTGCTTCGATTTCATCAATCAGCAACATTTTCCCTTTTGCACTGACCAAAGCAATGGCCAGAAGCAGTAAGCGCTGGGCCCCGTCGCCCAGGTTCTTCAACGGAATGGGAGAGGGTTCGCTGGACAGCCTGACCAACGTTCGATCTTCCCGAATGTCTACTCGTTTTATGTCCGGAAGAATCGTTTGTTGAAGAATACTGACAACATCATCTTCAGCAGGCGTCAAAACAATGCCATCCCATAATTGCTGCAACGGAAAGGAAGACTCGTTGCCAAACGGGACAAAAACACAGCCGTCTTTTGGGTGATCGAAGGGAATGTGGGTGCCCCATGTTCCCGAGGTTTTTGTTGCGGTAAATTTGACTTTACCATCACTTACTCCCGGCTTGGTTATCTTGATAGGACCCAGTCGGATTCTTAATTCGGTACCAGGTTCCTGATGTTGCAGGCTGTTTCGATTAAACAATGATTCATACGACTCCTCCTGCCCGGCAATCAGCTGTCCCCTTCTTGCAATAATATTGTTCACCACTGTTACATGCGCGTCGGCCGCAATGATTCGAAGCGCTTCCAGCAGGGCTGTTTTTCCCGTATTGTTTTTACCCGCAAAGAGGTTGATTCTTCGCAAACCTTTTAATTCCAGTTTCTTGAAAAGGCGAAAGTTCTCAATGTTTAATTCTGTAAGCATACCATGCAAAAATAGTAGATATTGACTAAAAGTCCTGGTTCTTTTCCAGATATGCATTTAGATGGATAAAAAAATCCTCTTCAAAACAAAAAGGATCAGAGAAACGCGCCCCTTTCCTCAGGAGCACTCGTTCTTCTGATCCCTTATTCTGCAGGCATCCCAGCCCGCTATTTAACCATGCTACTTTCAGAACCTAGCTGTCAAACCCGCCAAAAAGTTGAGCCCCACGGTCGGGTAGTCGCGCCAGCGTTCGCGGCGGTTGTTCAGTATGTTATTGATATCCAGGAACGCGCCGATGTTTTTTGAGAAATAGTACGATCCGCCCACATTCAGGTCGAGCAGCACTTCGCTGCGGCGGGCGGTGCCTTCCGAGTCGAGGAACCAGATACCGTCGGCCACATACAGGTTGCTTTTCAGGATGGCTTTGCCGTCGAGTGCGGTGTACACAGCGCCGAAATTGCCCTCCAGTTTGGGCAGGCCCCATGCTTTGAATTCGCGCACGGGGTCCATGATAAAGTTCTGGCTCAGCGTACCGGTTAACACGAGGTCTTTGAGCGGCGAAAATTTGATCGTGCCCTGTATATTGCTGATTTTCACCGTGTCGTACATCACATGGAAGCGCGTGATGTCTTCCGAGGTGTACTGCGTCTGGAACAGTGCCAGGTCGGACGCTTTGGAATAGTTGACCTGGCCAGAGTAGTCGAGCCAGCCGAGGTTGCCTTTTACACCGGCGTAGTAGTTGTCGAAACGGGTGTTTTTGAGTTTCGTTTCGCGGATTTGCACAAATGGGCTGTACTCCGACAGGCTGCGGTAGGTGTTTTTGCGCAGGTCGCCATTGGCGCCGGCAAAAACCTGGATACCGTCGCCGAATACGCGCAGGGCAATTTCGGCATCGGGGAAAATGCTGAACACGTCGCGGTTGCTGGCGAAATTACCACCCACCTTGATTTTTACGATATCGGAATGGAACGTGAAAGAAGGTTGCAGGTAAATGTTGTTGAGACGCTGCGTGAGCGTATCATGAAACTTGGTCATGTCGGTACGAATGGCGAGTCGCAGGGCATGTTTCTCCGCAAACCATTTTGTAGCGCTCATATTGAGGTCGAAGCCCGATTCCTTGTTGGAATAGTAGTCGTTGAGCACATAAAACTGCGGCGCTACGGAGAAATTCAGGTCGTTTGAATTGCGTTCCTTGTTGTACACGCGGCCGCCGACATTGACGAGGTTGAATTTTTGTAGGGTACGATCGCGCGAGTACTCATGCAGCGAATCGTGCGGGTAGCCATAAAAATGGAAACGATCGGCGCTGACGGCGACTTTGGCTTCTGCGGCAATTTGCTCGTTGATGTAGTAGTTGCCATTGAGCAGGAAGTCGTTGTTGGCAAAACGCTGGTTGTCAATGTTTTTGCTGGCGTCGAGGCTGTGGTGGCGGAACCACACCTTGCCGTCGAATTTTTCCTTGGCAGCAAAGTAGTAGCCCAGTTCGCCCCAGAATGTTTTGGGGGCGCCTGCGCCGGCTTTGGCAAATCCGTTGTACGATTCTTCTTTGGCGCCGGCTTTCATACCGATGGGGCGCAGTTTGGGCGCCTCGTACTGCACGGTCAGCGGGCGGGGCGGCACCACGTAGTTCTGGAGTTGGGTGTTGGTATCGAGCGGCGGCAACGAAGGTGGTACGCTGAGTTTGTTCGACTCGAGCAGACGCGCGTCAAAGTCTTTGATCACCGTCACGTTGTCGCCTTCGAGTTCTTTTTGGGCAAATGCCGGAACGCTCAGGCATCCCAGCAATATGGCAGCAAAGAGATTTTTATATGGAAACATGGATTTCGTTTTTTTGTGTGAATAACGAGCATCCGGGCGTTATGCCGGAATTGGTTGGTTCTCCGGAGGTTGGGGGCGATTCGAATACACAGGGCGTTGCCCTGTGCTATTGGATACGCCCTTTCAGGGCTTGCTTGTGGTGGCAATGAGTGGCTATTTTCTCACTCTCTCACTCTCTCACCCTCTCGCTTC
This sequence comes from Bacteroidota bacterium, assembly GCA_020160935.1. Taxonomy (GTDB): domain Bacteria; phylum Bacteroidota; class Bacteroidia; order Chitinophagales; family Saprospiraceae; genus M3007. The sequence goes on from JAIUPL010000005.1 coordinate 103,221, forward strand.
TCGCTTCTCGCTTCTCACCTCTCACCTCTATTCAATTCCCCTCGTCCATATCCAGCAAGTTCTTCGCGCCCTTCTGCGTAGTGTTGTTCATCACCGGATTCGTACCGGTAATGCGGTTGTATTTCTGCCGCGCGGTAGTCATGATGGTCTGGTCGTTGCCGTTGTAGTTTTCCAGCACGGCTTCCAGCGCAGCGGAGGCGCTGTTTTTATCGCCCTGATCCATGTACACATCGGAAAGCAGGATGAGGTTGCGGGCAATCCAGTCGTCGAAGCCAGCGCTGGCCTTGTTGGCGTCGCCGATAGCCTGTTCGGCATCGGCATATTTGCGTTGCTTGTACAGGATCTGGGCCATCAGGTGCCAGGACTCGGCCATGATTTCCGTGGTAGCATTTTCCGTTACCGATTGCAGGGCAGGGTAGGCGCGGGCAAAATCGTTTTTGTCGTAGGCCATCTTACCGAGGTAGAAATTGGCCAGGGCAATCTGGCTGTTGGAGGCGAGGTTGCTGCTGGTCACCTTGTTGGCGTATTCGCTCACAGCAACAGAGTTGTTGGTGAAATACGCGGCTTGCAAGGCGCTGAGTTGAGCGTCGAAACGAGAATTGTTCGTGGTTGCCGACTCCTCCCATTTCCTGGAAAATTCGAATGCCTGCGTGTAGTTTTTATCCACATTCAAGGCTAGCAATGCTGCTTTTTCGGCTGCTTTCGGGTACAGGCGGCTGGGGCCTTTGGCTACTACGGCAGCGTAATCCTGCAGGGCTTTCGGGTATTGTTTGATGTTGTTGGAGGCATACGATTCGGCGCGGTAGTAATAGGCCGGAATGGCATTCTGGCCATTCGGATATTTCGCCAGGTAGTTGGTGAAACCTTCGATCGCCTGCTGGTATTTGCCTTGCTGGAACTGAATTTCGGCCGATTGGTATGTCACGCTGTCTTTGGAAGAAGTGCTCACGTTGCCATAGCCGGGCACCGTTTCGAGGAAAGCAAAATACTCGTCGGGGCGGTTCAAGTCTTTCACATAAATTTCATTCAGAGCAGCCAGGGCATCTTTGGCTTCACCCGATTCCGGGTTGTTGGAGAACACCTGTTTGTAGTAACTGATGGCGGCGGTGGTATTGCCCTGGTTGTAGGAAATAAGGCCGAGGCGCAGCAGTGCCTGGTTGATCAGCGGCGATTTGCCACGGAAATCGGCCACCAGTTTGCGCAGCGGCGAAATAGCCTGGTCGTATTTGCCCATTTCCTGATAGGTTTCACCCATCTGGAACAGTGCTTCGTCGGTGTAGCGGCTGTTCGGGTATTTGTTTACGAGGTCTTCGAGCGCCAGCACTTTGTCGACCGGGCTGCCTTGCAGGCCACGGATAATGGCTTTCTGGTAGAGCGCATATTCGAAACCTTCATATTTGCGGTTGATGGCTTCATTGTAGTAGGCCAGTGCGTCGGCGTACTGGTTGTTTTTGAAATTGGCGTCGCCGGCGCGCAGCACAGCATCACCCAGCACAGCGGTTTTGATCTGGTCGCTTTTGATGGTGTTGATATTGCGCTTGATGTCATCGACCACAATCCGGAAATTGGCCAGCGCCTGTTTGTAATCTTTCAGGCGCAGGTTGTTGTAACCCTGCACGTAGTTGGCCATGGTGATATTGCTTTCCTCGGGCAGGTCGTTCATGCCGCGTGCAGCGCCCACAAACGAGGAAATGTGCTGCTTGCTGATGGCATATTCGCCGCTTTCATTGGAAATAGCGCCCATCCAGTAGGAACAAAGCGCCATAATACGCTTGTCGATGGGGTTTTCAAGCGATTTGTTGAAATAGCGACGCGCTTCGTCTTTTTGTTTGTTCTGGTACAATTGCAGGCCGCGGTAGTAGCACACTTTCTGGTACGTCTCGTTGAGGCGTGGCGTGCGGTTGGGCACGGCTTCCAGGGTGGCGATAGCGCGGTCGTAGTCGCGGGTATTGAGAAACACTTCGCTCATCAGCGCTTGTGCATCTTCGTAGTATTTGGAGTTGGAAGGTATTTTTTGCAGGGCATCGATGGCGTCGCGGTCGAATTTGAGTTCGTAACTCAATTTCGCATAGTTGATCAACGCATCTTCCTTCACCGTTTTATCGTAATTCATACTGGCCGCCTGTCCGAAGGCATTGCGGGCCGCGAATTTGTTCTTGGTTTTCAGGTACGAATCGCCGAGGTGGTACAAACCATTCTGTCCGAGCAGGGAGTCTTGCTTGTTGAGTTGCTCGAAATTTTCAATGGCCGGTTTATAAAATCCGCTCTGATACTGCGCATAGCCGAGTTGGTAGTAGTCGGCCGCGCGCAGGGTAGCGCCGTTGTTGGCGGCAAATTCGAGGTACGGCAACGCGCTTTTGTAGTCGCCGCGTTCGTAATAGGCCTGGCCCACGAGTTGGTTGAGTTCCGGGCGGTTTTTGATGTTGCTGTCTTTGGCTTTGGCAGCACCAAAAGAAATCACCTGATCGTATTTTTTCTGGTGCGAATAAATCTGTGCAATGTAGTACGGTACGTACTGCTTATACTTGTCCGATTGTTCGCAGCGCTGGAAACCCTTGAGTGCTTCGTCAAACTTTTTTTCAAAAAACGAGCAACAGGCGGAATAGTAGTTGGCCGGGTAATACCATTCGCTGCGCGTATTTTCTTTCAAAGAGGCAAAAGCGCCTTTCGAACGGCTGAATTGTTTGGTTACGAAATAGGCGTACCCTTTTTTGAACTGGATTTCGTCGCGCGTGGCGCCCGAACCCGCCGGAGCCATGTCGTAGTAAATCAGCGCCTTGTCGTATTCCTTGTTGTCGAAATAGTAATTGCCGATTTCAAGGGCAGCCTGGCTGGCTACGGGCGAAGGAGAATTCTCGCGCAGGAAATCGAGCGTGAGTTTTTCGGCTTCCGGCTGGCCGAGGCGCACGGCTGACTTGGCGTAATAGAGTTCGGCGTCGGTTTTAACGGCTTTCCATTCCGGCTCGTTTGCCGGACGTAGCAGATCGATAGCCGAGCGAAACTCTTTTTGCGCCAGCCCGTACAGGTGCTGATCAAAGAAGTCCACCCCGCGCTTGTAAGCGAGTGTGGCCTCGGTGAAGACGGTTGTTTGCTGGGCATGCACTGCGAAGACGCACAGCAACAAAACGAAGGAAGTGATGCCTTTCCGAAGGTTCATAATTTACTGGTTGGTTTAGCGATAGGAACTGATGGGCGGGAGGAGATGAGGGTTGATAAATGTTGATAAGGTTGATGAGGGGTTGAGAGTTGAGGGGTTGAGCGTTGAGGGGGTGAGAAGGGGGGCTTTTGGTGTATGATGTAAAAAAATGCTTCTAAAAAACGAGGCTGAAAAACCTGACGTTTGCTGCGCCGCCGTTTTGAGGAAATTTTAACATGCGGAACAAACGTCAAATTTGAGGCGAAAATATGTATTGCTGATAAAAGGTAGCAAAAGAGTGTTAAAATCCGTCCGGCGGCTGGCAAAAAACAGCGCTTTCTTTGCATCAGACATCTTGTAGAGACAGCATACAATCTGTCTGTGCGTTATCAAATGACCCGGAACATGTCAAGCATGAGCGATTATTTTTTCAAACGGTTGATCGTGGTTGTAGTGGCCCTGGTGGCTGCACAGACCATACAGGCCCAACTGGACTCCATCCACTGGATACCGCCCATGCATGCCCGTTCGGAATGGGGGCCGCAATACCTGTACATTTCAACACCCGAAACCACGCCATTTCCCGTGGAGGTTCGCACCGGCCAGGGCGCGGTTGTGACCACGCTGACTGTGTCGAATACGCAACCGCAGCGTTTCAGCCTGGGCTCTACCGACGATACCTATACACTCGTGCCCGACAACGATTTGCATAAACCTTTGCAAGACAAAGGGTTGATCCTCGTAGGCCCTCAAAAATTTTATGTCAATTTCAGGGCGCACAGCAGTTCGCAGTATCAGGCTTGCGACCTTACCTGCAAAGGCCGCGCTGCACTGGGAAAAGTTTTTCGTATCGGGCACCTCATTCAGGGCAGCAGCAGCAGTCCGAGCCGATCCAACTTTGTCGGGGTCATGGCTACCGAAGACAGCACGCTCGTGACGCTTTCCGGCTATGATCCTTCGGTAAAATTTCGCATCAATGGCGTCGATACCGGCGTTCCGGGCTCTGTGCAAATCACCCTGCAGGCTGGCGAATCGGCCGTGGTTTCGCAGTACATTTCCAGCAGTTTTATCCAGCAGCCGCCCAACGGGCTCATCGGCGCCCTGCTGGAAAGCACCAAGCCAATTGCGGTGGATGTGGGCTCGTGGACGGGCGCGCCTGTGAATGACAATGCTAATGATGTGGGCATCGACCAGATTGTGCCCTACGAACTGGTAGGGGAGGAATACATTTTATGCAAGGGAAATGGCTCCAGCATCCTGGAAATTCCAATTGTAGTGGCGCACGAAAATGGCACGAGCGTTTTTCTGAACGGCAGCACCACTCCTGCCGCCGTGCTGAACGCGGGGCAATTTTACCAGGTACCCACCACGATGTACACTGCGGCGGGCAATTTGTATATCCTGTGCTCCAAACCCGCTTTTTTGTACCAGATGGTGGGTGGAACGCCTACTGGCGACGACCAGAAACGTACCGCCGGGCTGATTTTTGTGCCGCCTATTTCCTGCAGCATCCCCAATGCGGTGGATAATATTTACCAGCCCAATCAAATCGGGGTGGTCAAATACGACGGTGGTCTGATGATCGTAGCCATGAAAGATTCAGTTGTGACCCTGCGCATCGACGGCAATGTGGTGCCCCTCGGTACGCCCGACCCGGTGCAGGGCAATCCCGATTTTGTGACCTATCGCCGACTTACACTGTTTCAGGCAAATAATCCACCCGAAACGGCCAGTGTCATCGCACAGGGCGCCATTCAGGTGGCGTTGTTTGGCCGCAATGGCGCGGCAGGTTTCGGCGGATTTTACAGCGGTTTCAGTAAAACCAAAAAGCCGGATATCAGCCTGGGCATCATTGGCGACGGCGTTTGCCCCGATACGCTGGTGGCCAGTGGAAATTTCGATGGGGTACAATGGTACCACGCCGATTCGTTGCTGCAATACGGCGCTGATACCATGTATATCGCCTATTCTCCAGGTGTTTACACTGCGCGCGGTTACCTCGGCGTTTGCCGCCGCACCGACTATGCCGAAGACGATGTAACAGCCAGTTTTAACTCGCCCGAATTTCCCTACACGGTGGAAGAACCTTCCTGTTATGGTTTTTCCGATGGTCAAATTATGTTCGGAATGCCAACGGGAGGGCTCGAACCTTATGAATATTCGGTAGACAACGGCGCTCATTTTTTTGATTCGCCATTGGCCGAAAACCTCCGCGCCGGGCAATACAAACTCATTGTGCGGGATTCTACCGGCTGCTACAACAGTCCGCTGGAAACCACCATCGGACAGCCCGATAGCCTGGGCGTCGATCTGGTATTTGCCTACATTCAGGAGCCTGTGAAAGTGGGCGACCGGGTCGTTCTGGAGGCGCAACCTGATCGCGAGGTCGTTCTACACGCCTGGTCGCCGGGCGATACCACTACCTGCGGTCAATGCTCGCGCCTGACCGTCCGGCCCGAAGAAACGACCTGGTACACGGTCACTGTAACTGACCCGATGGGCTGTACCGCCACCGCCCGCATTCAGGTGATTCTGGAGCCCAATATTTATGTGCCGAACGTTATTTCTGCCGCATCCCAACTGGGCAATGATCGTTTTACCCTGTTCAGCAAAGAGCCACAGCCGATCAACTGGCTGCGCATTTATGATCGTTGGGGCAATCTGGTGTTCGAGCGCACCCACATTGTCACCAATGATCTTTCCGAAGGCTGGGATGGCACTTTCCAGGGCCGTGAAGTCAACCCCGGCGTGTTCGTTTTTGTAGCAGAAGTGCAATACGCGCCGGGCAGGAAATTGGTGTTTAAGGGGGATGTGAGCGTCTTAAGATAGAGCGTGAGAGAGTGAGAGATGTGAGAGCGTGAGAGATGTGAGAGGGTGAGAGATGTGAGAGGGTGAGAATACGTAGAGTAGACCGGCTCCGTGCTGAAAATGCCGAGTGCGGAGCGGTCTACTCTACGTATTCTCACTCTCTCACCCTCTCACATCTCTCACGCTCTCACATCTCTCACTCTCTCACCCTCTCACCCTCTAAAAAATTCCAGCGCTTCCCGAAAACCGTCCGTTTCAAACTGGCCTGGCCGGAAACCGGTGGTTTTACTGAGTCCGTTCAGGCCGCTTTCCAGGTCAATGGCATCTTGCGACTGGCTCACAAACAATTGTTGTTCACTTAAATACCGGGCCAGGTATTCTTGTTCCGTCTGGCCGGGAGTCGGGATGAGAAGTGCCTTTTTTCCGAGTGCTACCAAATCCATGATACTGCTGTAACCAGCGCGGCAAACGATGACCTTGCTAGCCATGAGCACCTCATTGAGGTCGCGGGAGGTGAGGTAGGACACCAATTCTACATTTTCGGAAACAAAATACTGCTCGCGCGACTGGGTTTTACCGCGGATGAAGATAAACCTGCGCGGCAGCGTCATGGCTTGTTCCAGCAGGCGCTGTTCGAGAATGCTGCGCTGCGGTTCCGGCCCCGAGAGTACTACGGCCACATCGTATTCGGGCGTGCTGTCAAATTTTTCCATGCGGGTGAGCGGCCCGATGTATTGTACAGGCAGGGAAAGCGATTCGGTACTGTGCGACAGTTTTCCGGAAAGGTTGGGGGCCCCGGCCACGTCGGGCACCCAGATGCGGTCGAACTTTTTGAGTGCCTGCCGAAGTACCCGATTGGCGCCCCATTCGAGCAGGGCATTGGGTACCTGCAAATGCAGTTGGTGTGTAATAAAAGCGCTTTTCGCCCGCTTGCTGAAACACCCGTATCGGTTGTCGGAAATGATGCCGTCTATCTGGTGTTCGGCTACCAGTCGCTCTGTAGCCCATTGTTCGGCCCGGATGGCATAGGTGATGCGCGGCAGTTGCCAGGCGATATTGCGCACCATATTGGCCGTTTCGTACCGGATGCGGTAGGATGGCAGTTCAAATGCCGGCAAATGTGGGCACTCCGCCTTGAGCAATTGGAGCGCGGCGCCATCGGAAGCCAGTAATACCTCGATGCCCATTTCATCCAGCGCACGGATGATGGGAATACAACGGGCTACATGGCCCAGCCCCCAGTTGAGCGGTGTGACAAGAACGCGTTTCAATTCAGGTGGATTGGAAAACCGACAGGTAAAATTTAGCGGCGGTTTCGGCGTTTGGAATTACATTCGCCTTTGTAAAAGTAAACAGACTTTTGATTATGAAAAAAATTAACTGGATACGCGCCGCCTTTTTTCTGCTCACGATTTTTATGACGCTGGAAAGTTGTGGCTTGTTCAAACCGAAATGCAACTGCCCGCACTTTTAGAGAGGTGAGAGGGTGAGAGGGTGAGAGATGTGAGAGGGTGAGAGCGTGAGAATACGTAGAGTGGACCGCTCCATGCTAAAAATGCCAAGCACGGAGCGGTCCATTCTACGTATTCTCACGCTCTCACCCTCTCACATCTCTCACGCTCTCACGCTCTCACGCTCTCACGCTCTCACGCTCTCACGCTCTCACCCTCTCACGCTCTCACGCTCTCACCCTCTCACGCTCTCACGCTCTCACCCTCTCACCCTCTCACCCTCTCACGCTCTTTCTTCTGTTAATATTTGTTGCCACCCGTTAAGCACGGGTTAAACCGCTTTCATGCCATTTTTTTTACTTTTTTCTTTGTTCGAAAATCATTTTGACCATGAAAAAAGTTTTGCTCACCTGTTTTTTCGCCGCACAGGCGTTCTTCGCTTTCAGCCAGATTTATGTAGAAGGCGTAAAACTGGAACCCTCCAATACGGGCCAGTACATCGAACTGGACCCACAATTTCGCTCCGACGGCCGCTGCACATTTACCGTAGATTACGGCCAGCCCAATGCACGGGAAAAATATGTAACCGATGAAGCCGGCCACCATTTCGACTTTCACAGCCTCGTCGACGGGCTGAATGCATTTTATGATGAAGGCTGGGAAGTGGCGCAGGTAACGGATACCCAGGAACGGGGGAGGCGGTTTTTGCTGAAAAGAAGATACTAGCAAAGTCGCAAGTCCTAAGTCGTGAGTCCTAAGTCTGTAGAGTGGACCGCGTTGCTAATGGCATTCATGCAAGTGAATACTAATAGCAACGCGGTCCACTCTACAGACTTAGGACTCACGACTTAGGACTCAGGACTATTTTCAGCCTTTCTGGCTGAAAAACCGCATTCTATAATCCGCACTGATTTTTCCCTGGCGGATTTCTTCCATTTTCCGCTGAATGAGTCGTCTTTTCAGCGGTTTCAGGCGTTCGGTAAACAGAATTCCCTGAATATGGTCGTATTCGTGCTGGATCACGCGGGCGTCGATGCCACTGAACGTTTCTTCCAGGGTTTCGAACTGCTCATTTTGATAGCGAATGCGAATAATGGCCGGACGTTCCACGTCGCCGCGAATGCGCGGAATGCTCAGGCAACCTTCTTCATAGGCCCAGGGGTCGCCGGTTTCCTCGAGCATTTCGGCATTGATAAACACCTTTTTAAAACCTTTGTCGGTAGGGTCGATCTCTTCTTTTTTGCGCTCGAGTTGGAGGGTGTCGATCACAAACAGGCGAATGCTCAGGCCTATTTGAGGTGCTGCGAGCCCTACGCCATCTGCATGGTACATCGTTTCCCACATATTGGCAATCAGGGCCGACAACTCGGGGTACTCCGGCGTGATCGGCGTGGCTACTTTCTTTAAGACCGGTTGCCCGTAGGCGTAGATGGGAAGAATCATTTCCTTTCTGTTATTGGTTATTGGTTATTAGTTATTGGTTATTAGGGTAGGTAAGGGATGATAGGTTTTTCAGGCCTGCGGCTCGGGGAACTTGAGAGGTTGAGAAGTTGAGTGGTTGAGATTCAATTACTGTTGTGATACAAAATCTGTTGAGTGGCTGCATCTCAACCCCTCAACCCCTCAACATCTCAACTTCCCCGAGCCGCCGGCCTGAAAAACCCATCATCCCTTACCTACCCTAATAACCAATAACCAATAACCAATAACTAAACTACCAATAGTTTGCTTCCATATACTGCTCCAAAATCAGGGCGGCAGCAATTTTGTCGACCAGCGCCTTGTCGCGACGTTTTTGTTTTTTGACGCCGCTTTGAAGAATGATGCGTTTGGCCTCGTTGGAAGTGTACCGCTCGTCTTGCCGTACTACCGGCTGAGCGGGAAATTTTTTTTGAAGTTGTTCAGCAAAACGATCGGCCTGATCGGCTATTTGGGCCGGGTTTCCGTCCGGATAGAGTGGCAACCCGACTACAAAACATTCAACCTCTTCTGCTGAACAGTATTTTTCCAGGAACTCCATCGCTTCGGCCGTCGGAACCGTCGTCAGGCCGCTGGCAATAATTTTCAGCGGGTCCGTGACGGCGATTCCGGTGCGTTTCGTGCCGAAGTCAATAGCAAGAATTCGGCCCATTACTGTGGCAATTGGCCCGGCAGCGAAGGCGCCGTGGGCAGGTAGGGTCCGAATTTCTGGTTCAGTTCGTTTTTCAAAGTCTGATCTTTCATGGTCTCTGCCATACCGATCATATTTTGAACGGTGGTCATGGTAAACTGGTTGTCCTGCTGGTACGACGCCTGGAAGCGTGGCGCCAGTGATTTGTAGAACTTCAGTTGTTGCTCGAGCGGCACAGCCATGTCACGGATTCTGGCAGCCGCCTTGTCGTTGGCGCCGGCCCGCACATAGATGTCGCACATGAACGCAGAAAACTGGTCGTACTGGAAGTTGTAGGACGGGAACACCTCGAAGTATTTATCCGTCAGGGCGATGGCCTTGTCTTTTTTGCCTTCTACGACCAACTGGCGTGCGAGGCGGATCATGCTGACGCGCATGGTTTGCAGGCTGGGCAGGTAAGCGCGATCGACATGGAGGTGTTCTTTATCGAAATTTCCCCATTTCCATTTGTTCATGATGTTGTCAAATGCCACATCTGAATCGACGCCACCGCTACCAATGATACCATACGCTTCGTTGGCGCCTACGCCGATACGCGGTACCAGGCGCAGGCTCAGGCCTTCTAGTTGCAGGTAATCCTGCAAGCCCATCAGTTTGTCTTCACGGCAGGTAACAGCCCAGTAAATCGGACGTTTCCAGATATTGGAAGAAATGATGTCGAGAATGGCCAGTTCATCCTTGATGAGGAACGGATTTTTGTCGTCCACATCCAGTTGAAAATGCATGGTGTCGACAATGGCCGTATCCGTAGGAGCAATGATCTTATTGGCAAGCGCCTCCTGTTTGTTAACAGGAATGGAAATTTTGTTGGTCGGCAGGTAGGTATCAAAATCACGACCGCCTTGCGATGGCAATTTATGGTCTTCACCCAGGAATTTCATCACCTGTTGAATGGTCATTTCCTTGCCGCCGCCCGGAGCATAATAAGGCGTTTGAATGCGTTTGAAACCACGCAATTGATCGCTTGGAATGCTCATTTCAATAGCCGGCGAGTTGTTCACGGCGCGGCGCAACTGGTCGATGTACCAATCCACGGCAATCAGCGACAGATTGACCACACGCACATCGGTACGAATCCCTTCTACTTCCTGGCAGTACCAGAGCGGGTAAGTATCGTTGTCGCCATAGGTAAAGATGATGGCGTTGGGAGCGCAGGAATTCAGGAAGTTGCTGGCGTAATCTCGGCTGGCATAGTGCTTGGCGCGGCTATGATCGTCCCAGTTTTGAGTGACCATCAGCAGCGGCGCTGTCAGGCCGATCAGGCCTGCAACGGGGGCTGCAATGCCCGACATTTTCAAGCGGTTGGCCAGCAGGTCGTACAAGGCAATGACGCTGAGGCCGATCCAGATTGTGTAGGTAAAGAACGAACCAGCCAGTACGTAGTCGCGTTCGCGCGGCTCATTCGGCGGCTGGTTGGAATATACGATGATACCAATACCAGTGATGATGAACAAGGCCATCAGGGCCGCAAAATCGCGCGGACGGCGCTGGTAATGGAAGAACATACCAATCAGGCCCAGCAGGAAAGGGATGAGGTAGTATTTGTTGCGTGCCTGGTCGTTCTTTTGGAAATCAGGCAGTTGCGACTGGTCGCCCAGACGAGCGTTGTCGAGAGGAGCAATCCCGCTGAGCCAGTTGCCCGAGGTTACATCCCAGGAATAGTAGCCTTGTTCGCCGTTTTGGCGGCCGGCAAAATTCCACATGAAATAACGCCAGTACATCCATCCCAACTGGTAACGCCAGAAAAACTCGATATTGTCGGCAAAGGTTGGTTCGCCGGAAGGTTTGTCGATCCATCTGCGGTACAGCGCCGGGCGTCCTTGCGAATAGTCGCCCATACGTGGAAACATCGTTTCGGTATTGGATGGATAGGTATAGTCCAGTTTTTCATCGACTACCTCGTAACGGTTGCCAACCCGGCCATAGCGGTCTTCCGATTCCATGCCGCTGGGGCGGGCGTCGAAGTGTGGGCCACGAAGCAGCGGACGCTCTCCATATTGCTCGCGGTTGAGGTACGGCAGCAGGCGCATCGGATCGGATGGGTCGTTCATATTGATCGGCGTATTGGCTTTTGCGCGGATGATTACCATGCCATACGAGGTGTAGGCGATCACGACCACCGCCAATGCCACAACGATGCGCTGCAACAGACCATTGCCACTGCGTTCTGCGCGGCGGAGGCCATACCAGATAGCGCCGCCAAAAAGCAGGATGACTGGAATAATGCCGGAATAGAACGGCATACCCAGGCTGTTAACCATGAATTTGTCGAAACCAGACCACAAACCGGGAATACCGGCAATCACTATTTTTTGAATAGCCACAATAAATACCACACCGATAGCGGCTGCTGTCAGGGTGCCTTGCACTGTTGGCTTCGAATTTTTCTTGAAATAATACAGCATGGCCAACGCCGGGAACGTCAGCAAACTGAGCAAGTGAACGCCGATGGAAAGGGCTGTAGAGTACACCGCAAATACCAGCCAACGGTCGGCATCGGGCGTGTCCGGCAGGTTGTACCATTTCAGGGTGGCCCACAGCGTCATGCAGGTGAAAAAAGTAGACATTGCATATACCTCGCCTTCTACTGCTGAAAACCATACTGAAGATGTGAAAGCAGTAGCCAGACCGGCTACGATGCCTGCCAGAAGGGTAGCAATAGCGGCTCCACCTTGCGGATCGGCTGCGCGACCCACCAGAATCAGGCGTGCCAGAATGGTGGTGCTCCAGCAAACAAACAGTGCTGCAAATGCCGTGGAAATTGCCGACAACAGGTTGACAGAATAGGCAATGGTAGCAGGATCGCTGGAAACCAGGGAGGCTACCCAGGTAAACAGGCGGCCGACAAGCAGGAAGATCGGCGCACCTGGCGGGTGTACTACCTGCAGTTTATAGGCTCCGGAGATAAATTCGCCGCAGTCCCAAAGGCTACCTGTGGGTTCGGCAGCCGCACCCAGTACCAGCGCTGCAATGAGAAAAGTCAGCCAGCCGGCCAGGTTATTCAATGTCTTAAAGGAAGTCATTATCCAGGTTTATATGATTATCCGCTTTTGAGAAAGGAAGCGCAAAACTAATAAAGTTTATTAGAGAAGTGAGAGCGTGAGAGAAGTGAGAGCGTGAGAGAGTGAGAGCGTGAGAGAAGTGAGAGCGTGAGAGGTGTGAGAGCGTGAGAGTTCGTAGAGTAGACCGCTCCGTGCTAAAAATGCCAAGCGCAGAGCGGTCTACTCTACGAACTCTCACATCTCTCACGCTCTCACACCTCTCACGCTCTCACATCTCTCACTCTCTCACGCTCTCACATCTCTATCAAAGACCTAATTTCGCCTTCACCAGTGCCGTGACATCGTCTCCTTCTGCTGCAAACAGCGTTACACCCGAACTGGTGTCGAAAATCATGAGGTAACCTTTTTCCTTGGCTACTTCTTTTACTGCGGTTTCCACTTTGGCGAGGATCGGTGTCAGCAGGGCTTCGCGTTTGGCAGCGGCAAGTTGTTGGGCTTCCTGCTCGAATTTCTGGATGGCTTCCTGCTGTGTTTGCAGTTCAGCCTGACGTGTCTGTGCCTGTACAGGCGTCAGAATTCCGGCATTGTAATCTTTTTCCAGTGCAGCATAAGCAGCCTGGAAGGCTTTGGTCATGGCTTCGTCTTTGGCGCCGAGCGAGTCGGTGTAGACTTTCATCATGTCATTGGCCTTTTTGGTGTCTGGAAGGAGTTCCAGCAGGTTGCCCAGGTTCATGTGACCGTATTTAGGCTGCGTTTGAGCAGTGAGCGTAGTAGCGCCGATCAGAATGGCAATCAGGATTGCGAATGGTGTTTTACGAAACATCGTTTGAAAAAATGTGTTTTTTTAATAGAAAAACGAAAAACGGTCGCAAAAGTAACATTTTGCGGCAGTTCAGCAGCGTGAAACGGCGGGTACTAAAAAAAAGCGGCATTCATTTTAGACAGGTAGAACGAATTTCACCCTGAAAACGCCTCCTGAGGCCGCATAAATGCCTGCTCAAACGTAATAAGTCCGTCAGAAGTTAAAGTTCAGTTAAGCCATATATGCTATCAGGGGCTATTTTTGCCGATGCTGCGTTTCTTTGATATACCTTTGGGAGTTATGAGTTATGAGTGATGAGTTGTGGTGCTGTACACCTGGCATGGTAGATTGAGTGACTAAAGGTTGTTGCCTCAACCTCTCAACCCTCAACATCTCAACCTCCTCAACAATGCCAGGAGTACAGCACCACAACTCATAATTCATCACTCATAACTCATAACTCCATTCACCCACTTTCGGCTAGCGCCATCCATTTAGTATGAAACAAATTCTTGCGTTCTCCCTCTTTTTTATCGCTTTTTGCGCGGTTGGCCACGCTCAGGAAACGCCTGTCATTGACAAATCGACTCCGGTGCAACTTTCGGGTATTATTGTGGCGGAAGTAGACGGCCGCCGTACCACTGTGCCGTATGCTACCGTGTATTTGCCGGAAAAACGCAGGGGCACGTACTCTGATTACCGCGGTTTTTTTACCATCGTGGTAGAATCGGGCGATAAAGTGCGCTTCAATTGCATCGGCTTCAAACCCGTTACCATTACCATTCCCGATACGCTCACGCAGGAACGATATTCTATCATCCAGATCATGTCACAGGATACGATCAACCTGCCCATGACGATGATTTACCCCTGGCCCTCCAAGGAGCATTTTAAAGTGGAATTCCTGAAAATGGATGTGACGCCCGAACTTCAACGCCGCGCTACCGAAAACCTGGCCAACGAATACCTCACCGAAGCACGCAAAAACCCTGATATTGTGCCGTATGGCGGTCGGGAAAGCGCTAACTTCTACCTGCGCCAGCAATCCCGCGAATATGTGTACCTGGGCCAGACACCGCCCATGAATATTTTCAGCCCGCTCGCCTGGGGCCAGTTTTTTAAGGCGTGGAAGGATGGGGATTTTAAGAAGAAGAAAGAATGATAGGTGGTGAGTAGTGAGTGGTGAGTAGTGAGTGGTGAGTTATGGTATTGTGCTATTGGCTTTGTCAGTAGATTGACCAAGAGTACAACACTATAACTCACCACTCACTACTCACCACTCACCACTCACCACTCACCACTCACCACTCACTTAAGCGCTGCTTTCCGCAGGCGTTGCAGGAAGGGGGAGGCGAAGATAAACGACTGTAAATTTTCGTTTTCGCTGCCCAGCACCTGATCCTTGTGGCCACTCCATTCGAGGCGGCCTTCGTGCAGGAAACAGATGTTTTCGCCAATTTCCATCACCGAGTTCATGTCGTGCGTATTGATGATGGTGGTGATGTTGTTTTCGTGGGTGATGCTGCTGATCAGTTCGTCGATCAGGATGCTGGTTTTTGGGTCGAGACCCGAATTGGGTTCGTCGCAAAACAGGTATTGGGGCTCCAGCACGATAGCGCGGGCGATGCCGACGCGTTTTTGCATGCCGCCTGATAGTTCCGAAGGATATTTTTTGTTGTTTCCGGCCAGGTTGACGCGTTCGAGGCAGTAATTGACCCGCTCCAGTTTTTCCTTGTAGGTTTTGTTGGTAAACATGTCCAGCGGGAAACGGATGTTCTCCTCCACGGTGAGCGAATCGAACAACGCCGAGCCCTGGAACAACATGCCGATTTTCATGCGAATAGCGCGCATACCCGCCTTGTCGAGGGCGGTAAAATTGACGTCGTCGTAGAACACGTGCCCGGTGGTAGGCGTTTGCAGTCCGACGAGGATTTTCAGCAACACGGTTTTGCCGGCGCCAGAACGACCGATAATCAGGTTGTTTTTGCCCGCTTCAAAAGTAAAATTGATGCCTTTCAGCACCTGCTGAACGCCGAAAGTTTTAAAAACGTTTTCTGCTCGAATCATGTGGAGGTTGTTGGAACGGGACAAATGTAGGCAGTACGCACGAAAGCGTAGGTGCTGTCACCATTTTTCCAGACGAATCGTCGGCGGCACTCCTTCTTTTTTCCATTGGAAAAGTGCTTCCTCCCACCTGGGCGCCCGGAATTTTGGCCGCACATTGTTCGAAACCCCATACGGTTCGCTGGGAATGCCGAAAAGATTCGTGTCCAGTTCGCCATTGCTATTGATGTCGTGAAAACAAGTGATGGCATACGAACCCGGCGGCAATTCAGGAAATGTGCATGAAATAGAACCATTGCTGCGCACATCCAGCACCCGCCGCGCCCGGATTTTACTTTGGTCGTACGACATGTAGTTGTTAGGAGAGTCGTACACGGCCACATAAATCTGTCCTTTGGCCTCCCGAATATCGGTCATGACAAGTTTCAGCTCGGGCTCCCTCGCCGGCAGCAAATGAAAAAGAAGGAAAAAGAAGAGGCTCATGAATATACTACTTTGAACATGCACAAACGCCCTGTTCTCCATAGTGTTTAATATTACCCCACATTTTCCTAAACAAACCAACCCCTTGAGCACAACCGTGTACTCTACAGACTGTCGACTGTCGACTGCCAACTGATGACTGTCAACTTACACCGCCCCCCATACAACTGTGTACTCTACAGACTGAGGACTCAGGACTGTCGACTCAGGACTTATATGGGTAAGGCCGAATACCGCTCAATAAACGCTTTCAACTCATCCACCATACCCGGCGACCCGATCGCGATAGTGCCGCGCTGGTGCAGTTCGGCAGGTTCCAGATCGAGGATGCGTTTGAGTTGGGTGTTCATGGCCTTGCCGCCCGCCTGCTCGACGATCATGGACAACGGATTGCATTCGTACAGCAGGCGCAATTTGCCTTTCGGGTACTTGCGGGTGCTCGGATACAGGAAAATGCCGCCGTGGATGAGAATGCGGTGGATATCGCTCACCATGCTACCGATGTAGCGCAGGCCGTAGTTCTGGTCGGAGCAATGGTCGATGTAGCGGCGCATTTCCAGGTCGAATTTGGAATAATAACCCTGGTTGACGGAGTAGGTGGAGCCTGTTTCCGGGATGCGCATGTTGCGATGGCTAAGGCAAAATTCGCCGATGCTGGGGTCGAGTGTAAAGCCGTTGACGCCCCGGCCGGTGGTGTACACCAGAATGGTGCTGGTGCCGTACAGCACATACCCGGCTGCTACCTGCCGCGAACCCGGCTGCAGAAAATCCTGGAGTGTAGCGGGCCCGCTGGCGTCGCTGGTGCGGCGGTAAATAGCAAAAATGGTGCCGACTGACACATTTACGTCGATATTGGAAGAGCCGTCGAGCGGGTCGAACATCACCACATAGTGGCTGCGTTTGGAGCCTACCTCGGGCACGTGGATAATGTCGTCGTCCTCCTCGGATGCAATGGCGCAGCATTCGCCGGAGTTTTGCAGGCACTCGATGAGTTTTTCGTTGGCATACACATCGAGTTTCTGCTGCGTGTCGCCGCTTTGGTTTTCGCCGCTGTCGGCTACGCCGATGATGTTGACGAGCCCGGCTTTGTTGACTTCCCGGTTGATGATTTTGGCGGCTACGCCGATGTCGCGCAGCAGGCCGGTGAGTTCGCCGGTAGCATAGTCGAAATCCTTTTCGGAGCGGATGATAAATTCGTCGAGCGTGATGATACGGGTACCTGGCAGGGCATTGTCTTTCAATGAATTGCGCGATGCCGTTTTCTTGGTGGTGGTAGACATGGTGGTGGTGGTGCGGTTAGGTAAAAACTGCCGGGCAGGCAGTGGCGCAAATGTACAAAACTGGCAGCATGAACGGTGATTGAAACAAAGTTGTATTTTCGGGCGTTGAAACCTCAGCCAACTTCTCCACCATGCGCCACTCACTTCTACCCCTCTTTTTGTTCCTTTCCGTCTTTGCCTGCCGGAAAGCGCCCGACACGATTCCTTTGCCCACCAAAATTTGTGTGCAAACCTCCCACCATTATTACCCCATTCCCAATGCAACGGTGTATGTGAAATTCAATGCCGATTCTTTCCCGGGCTACCAACAGCCGCCTTCCTACTACGATGCCACCTTCAGAACCGGCGCCGATGCGCGCGGCTGCATCGAAGCGGTACCGGAAGGCACGCACTGGCTCGTGGCATTCGGGTACGACAGCATTCATTACCCGCACAATGTGTTTGGAAGTATAAAACTGGAGGTATCGTTGAAAGACCGGCCGGTAAGGGATACGATGTTGTTTGTGTCGGAGCAGCATTAGTGGTGGCATGGGAATTTGATTCCAAATGCGCTAAAAAAATTTTCAACTGAAAATTTTTTTAGCGCATTTGGAATCAAATTCCCATGCCACCACTACGCTACCACAACTTCTTCACTACCTCAGTCGCCAATTCCTTTTCCAACAACCCTCCCAATTCCTTCTGTTCCAATCCCAACAATTCCATCGCCAAAGCGATATTGCACAAAGTGCCTGACCGAAGCCCGGCGAAATCCCGATAGGCAGAAAACTCCCAGTCTTCCGGTCGAACAACGAGCCCTGCCTTTTGTGGATTTTGCAGGATGTACAGAAAACACCACAAGGTGTAATCCTCCCAACTCCATTCGCTACTTACCCGCTTTGCTTTAGTGTTTTGTGTAAACAATGATCCTGTGAAATGCTCTTGCTTTTGTAGCGCCCGGGTGTATCGGGTGAGTAGTTGTTGGGTGCCTCGGGAAAATTGTGTCCAACGCACAGGGCCATCCTGGTTGCCATAAGGTAAAACCGTTTTTTCATGGGTTCGGATAAGGAAGTGGAAGTGATTGGGCATCAGGCAATAACAAAGAATATCGCAGCAGGGAAGCCAGTATTGCCGAACTTTTTGAAGAAAGAAGAGGTAATTGTCGCGTGTGAAAAAAATGCGTTGGCGCTGGTTACCACGGTTATACACGTGGTAGATTTGGTTTGGATAAAGTTGCATAAATGAAGTTTGGATGATGAGAGGAAACTTAGTGGTGGCATGGGAAATCGAATATAAATCGCTAAAAATATTTTCGACTGAAAATATTTTTAGCGATTTATATTCGATTTCCCATGCCACCACTACGCTACCACAAACTTACTCCTCTCCCCCCAAATTCACCAGCATCGCTACCGACATAAAAAACAGCGAACCAATCTTGTCCGTCTCCACAAAATCGTTCATCAGCATGAGCATGTCGATGAGGATAAAGCACATCAGCGCGGCGATGGCCATGCGGCGGCGCCAGCCGGGCTGGAGACGGTGGTACACGCGCTCGCCGTAGAGCATGACGAGCACCGAAAAAAGAATAAAGACGACCATTCCCGGCAAGCCCTGTTCCACAGCAGTCATCAGGTAATAGTTGTGGATACCTGAGCGTTCGGGGTTGTCGCTCACATAGGTTTTAAAACTCGACACCGTGTATTTGGTGTAGTAGAAATAGAAATTGCCGGGGCCGAAACCTGTCCAGGGGTGTTCCTTGATCATGTACGTGGCTGCTACCCAGCGATACACGCGTTCCATGGTTGAAATATCTTCGAGTTTTGTGGTCGCTTCCAGCAGGTTGTCGAAGCGCTGGTGGGTAATGGCGCGTTCGTAGTCGGGCGCAAATTCCAGCCAGTTGTCGCTGGATGCCACGAAACTGATAAAAATACCCAGCACCACGGCAAAGCCCAGCAGGGCCATTTTCATCAATCGCCAGCGCATAATCCAGTAGATACCAATAGCGGCTACCAGGGCCACATAGGCTGCACGGGTGTAGGCAAAATTGATGGCCACCAGCAGAAACACGATGGTCAGCACCAGAAACCACCAGATGCCGCTCCAGCGTTTGTACCAATACGTGGCATACCACACAAATGGCAGAAAAATAGCCAGCAGACAAGCATACATCACGTGGTTGCGGAAAAAAGGCCCCATCACGTACGCCACATCCTGAAAGGAAAAGTTGATGGCCGCGTGCCGCACAAAAACCGAAATAACCGCAATGAGCAACGGAATCAAAAACCACCAGAAAAAGGCCTTGAAATCGCGCTCTGTGCGCAACAAGTGTGCGGCCAGAAAATAAAATACAATGACGTACCAACCCTTGGCAAGGAAATATTTTACCGACACATACACGTCCTGAGAAGTCACCACACTCACAGCAATCCAGCACAAATGCAGCAACAGCGCCAGCGTGAGGGGGTGCCGCAAAAAACGCCCGTCTACCTTCGGAGCATTGCGTAAAAACCAGCCGATGCCGCACAAGGTGAGCAGCCACATCAGTTGTTCCGAAGGCAGGTCGGTGGCAAAGCCGCCCGGCAATTCCTGCTCCATCGACAGCGGCAGGGCTGCCAGTAAGAGGAAAAAGATGCGTTTGAAATCGACGACAGTGAGCCACAACAACGCCAGGCCCAGCGGAATGCCCATCAACCACCACATCTGAAAACCAATACCTGCCCAGATCGACGCCACCCCCAATACCGCCAGCACGCCGAACAACAGGCGCTGCGGGTGTTGGGCGGGGATGCCGAGTAGGGAGGAAAGGCGGTTTAGCATGATGTTAGTTTATTTTGAAAAGACAACGAGCAAGGGGCAACGAGCAAGAGGCAAGGGGCAAGGGGCAATTAGCAAGGGGCAAGGGGCAAAGGGCAAGGGGCAAGAGGCAAGGGGCAAGAGGCAATGAGCAAAAGGCAAAAAGTAGGTGGCACTTTGGGTATTTGCCTCTTGCCCCTTGCCCCTTGCTCTTTGCCCCTTGCCCCTTGCTAATTGCCCCTTGCTCTTTGCTCATTGCCTCTTGATATCTTCCCAGTTAATATCCCGATACGCATCGGCGATGAGCGCCCCGAGCACCGCAAAAAAGAAGGCAGCAATAACGGCTGCCAGCACAATGACCGTGCGGCCTGGGCGACTTTTGATGCGCGGTGTTTCAGCACTTTCCACGAGTTGCAAGGCGGGAATATCCGTTTTATAGGCAGCCAGAATCTGGTTGTAGCGTTCCAGGTCGTAACTCAACTGTTTGCGGCCCTGGTAGTGCAGGTCGGCAAGAGTCGACACCTGAGGCAAACCTTCGTTGAAACGTTCCAGGTTGAGCCGGTCGTCTTTATTGGGAGGAGAAGTAAGGCGTGCCAATTCGCGTTCATAGGCGCGTACATCGGCTTTGATGAACTGGATGGTGTCTTGGGGGATGAGCGGGTTATTTTCCAGAATTTCCAGACGGGCCTTGCCGCGGATGATTTCAGATTCGGCTTTGGTAAGGTTTTCGGCCAGTTGTCCGCCCTGAGAGCCGGCATCGTAGATGTTGTAGAACTTTTTCAACCTGTTCAGGCTGTCGGCAAGTATCGTCAGTTCCGTCTTTTTCCGGGTCATATTGTCCTCGAACGTGGCCAACAAAGTGGCCTGGCTGCTTTTGATCAGGCGCTGCCCGATGGTATTCACCTTGTCGCGCGCGGCATTGGCCATCACGGCTGCCAATTCGGCATCGGTATCTTCGATGCTGAGTTCGATGGCGTCGTTTTTATTTTTCAGTACGGAGTAAAGTTTCCGAAATTGCTTGCGCACTTTATGCGGGCCTTGTTTGGACGTGGAATCAATATCGTAGTGTTCGTAGAGTTTGAACTTACCCACCATATAATCGACCACTTCATTGCTGACGGCCACTTCCACGAGTCGGTCGAGGTCGCGGTCGGAGCCAAAATACTCCGTTACCTTGCTGGTATAACCGAAAATAAGTTCTGGGTTGGCCAGTTCTGGGCTTGCAGGATAAAAAATAGTGGTCGCCTGGTAGTAATTATCCATCAAGAGGGTGATGCCAATACTTCCTATCAACGTAATCAGACAAATATTCCGAATGGCTTTCCTCCATCTGTAAATAGTAGAGAAAACACCCAGCAGGTTGTCGCGGTTGCTCATGTGTGTAACGATTGTGATGCCTCAAAGGGCTCAGCGCTAAAAAGTGATTTTTCTGACTGCCTGTCAAAAAGAGGCGCAAAAATAGAAAATGCCGCCTTTTCGAACAGGGTAGTTGTAAAAACTCCGGCACAGAGATGTGGAAGATTTCATGCGCGATAACGCCGAAGGTGTGAAAATGGCTGCTTGCCTGAGGAAATAAAAAAACCCAGCAGCGCTCATACGCGCCGCCGGGCCATCAAAACACGCTTCATTTATGTGTTGCAAAGGTAAAAACAAAGAATTTAAATGTGCAACACTTTTTTACATTTTTTTAAACATAAATATTTGCAACAGATCGCGGGCTGCGGAGAATGGCGACACTTTGCCTTCCTGTATCAGCGGTTCGAGCGTGGCCAGTTTTTCCTGAATTTCTGCTTGCTGAAAAAACAGGTTTTGCAGGCCTTCCTGCAAGGCTTCTTTGAACCAATAGGCGGCCTGTTGCCGTCGATTTTTGATCAAAAAACCGTTTTCTGTCACCTGTTGGCGAAATGTTTCCATGGCCAACCATAGTTCTGCAATGCCGCTGCCCTGCTCGGCGCTGCATTCCAGTACTTGTGGCGCCCATCCGCTGGGTTTGGCTGGCAACAGGTGTACGGCATTGAGGTAGTGTGCGCGCGCCTGGCGCGCCAGTTTCAGGCGCTCGCCATCGGCTTTGTTGACAGCCAGCAGGTCGGCCATTTCAACAATGCCGCGTTTGATGCCTTGTAGTTCGTCGCCGGCGCCAGGCAACAGCAACAGCAAAAACAAATCGGTCATGCTGTGCACGGCAATTTCGGACTGACCAACGCCGACCGTTTCAATCAACACGATGTCGTAACCAGCGGCTTCTACCAACAGAATGGTTTCGCGTGTTTTGCGCGCCACACCGCCCAGCGATTCGCCGGATGGAGAGGGGCGAATGAAGGCATTGGGCTCGGTCGACAGTCGTTCCATGCGCGTTTTATCGCCCAGAATACTGCCTTTGCTGACGGCACTGCTGGGGTCGATGGCCAGAACGGCTACGCGGTGGCCTTGACTGACAAGAAAGAGTCCGAGCGCTTCGATGAGTGTGCTTTTGCCTACGCCAGGCGCCCCGGTGATACCGATGCGCAGGGTCGGGCGCGTGTTGGTGTGTTCCAGCAAACGGTTCACTACCTCCTCCGCCCGGGCCGTATGTTCGGGCAAAGTGCTTTCGACGAGCGTTATAGCCCGACCCAGCAGCACCCGATCGCCGGAGAGAATGCCTTGTACCAATGTTTCCACAGAGGGAATTGTGCGACGCATGCGGCGAAGGTAAGGCGCAAGCGTTCAGAATTTCTTTTCCAATGACCGAACAATCGATTTACAAGGCCCGACAAACTGCATGCGATACATGTAGCCGGTGGTTAAAGTTCATTTGGCAGTTTAAGAATTTTATTTTAACTAAAATTCAAAAAGTTGAAAATCAACATTTTGCATGTTAAATGAATTGACTTTTCCCCTGCTGCTGGTTAAACTGTGTTAAGCAAGCCACACAGGCACTTCGGGCTCTTGCACATGCTGAAGTTGTTGCGTCTTTTTGTCGGAAAATTTATTCCAATATGAAACGTATCATTCTTTTTTCCGCCTTGCTGGCCCTGCTTACAGGGGCCTGCCGCTTGCTGCATGTATCCGATTATCACACTACGCAGGGCATCCCGGAGCGCCTGCCCAACCTGGGCTTGCTCGTACACGAGCGTAGTTTTATGGACGCTTTTTATGCCTCCCTCGATCGCGATGTGATGCTTTTGAGCCAACCATTTGACCCCTATTTCCCATCGCCCTGGGAAGTGTACGGCACCACCGACGGCGCTTTGCGCGATGTATTTCATGTCCTCGACAACGAACTTGCCGACAACATTAATGTAAAGGACGAGTATCGTTACGGGCATGCCCGGTTCAAATTGCTCTACTATCAGCGGCGCAACGCTGGCTGGGGCTGGCTCATCCCCATGGCCCTGACTGCCGGTGTTGTCAATCTGTTTGGTGTGCCGTGTTCCGTACACAGGATCGACCTGGAATTGCAAATGGAAATAACAGATGCCCATGGCGCCGTGCTGGGCAGGTACGTAGCGCAGGGCACCGGCAAAGCACAAATTGCACTTTATCACGGCTATGATAGCATCACCGCCATCCGGAAAGCCAACTTGCTGGCCGTTCAAAATGCCCTGTCTAAAATAAAAACCAGTCTCGGTACTGAGGCGCCCAGCCTGACGCAACAACTGAAAGCAGCGGGCACTATCCATCCGCTCGACCACAAATAACCCTTCCAATGTAACCAGCCGCGCTGTCCGCCTATGTCAAACCTGTTGTTTCCGGTACGCAGGGGGCGGCAGCCGAGTTGGTTATTGGTTATCAGTTATTGGTTATCAGGGGGGGTAAGGGATGATGGGTGTTTCAGGCCGGCGGATCGAGGGAGTTGAGAGGTTGAGAAGTTGAGAGGTTGAGAAGTTGAGAGGTTGAGAGGTTGAGAAGTTGAGAAGTTGAGGGGTTGAGATTCAATTACTCTTGTGATACAAAATCTGTTGAGTGGCTGCATCTCAACCCCTCAACCCCTCAACCCCTCAACTTCTCAACCCCTCAACTTCTCAACCTCTCAACTCCCTCGATCTGCCGGCCTGAAACACCCATCATCCCTTACCCCCCCTGATAACCAATAACTGATAACTAATAACTAACGCGGAAGGTCGTTTTGCGCTCCACTTCTGCCATTTTTCCAAACCAGAACAGGTAAAAAAGGTAATAGGATACGCCCATAGAGGTTTCGATGGTATATTCCACCAGAAACGACATGAGAATAATAATTTGGAAAGTGGCGAACAGGTAAAAATGTCGCCATCCGCCAGTGGCTATCGGCCAGATAAAAGCCAGCAAACTAAGCAGCAGGCCGATGGCGCCGGTGCCGGCAAGGATGTAAATGAACTGGTTGTGAGGGAGTTTGGGTTCAATGGTGTATTTTGGAAACCGTTGATTTACAATTCTTTGTACCTCCATAGGCAAGTCGCCTGTACCAACGCCCAACCACCTGTTTTCGCGCCACATCTGCATACCTGCTGCAAAAGACACCCAGCGCTCCGAGTCGGAATAGTTGTCGCCTTCATTGCGTTGGTATTGTTTCCAGTCCCAGGCCATGTAGGCCAGTCTTTGTTGCAGGCTGGGAATACTCATAATGGCGATAAGCGGGGTGATGACAATAATAAGCAAGGTAAACAGACCTGCTTTCCAGCGTCGGGTACGAATGACAAAGCGGATGACGCTGAATACCAGTGCTGCATACAAGGTGACGATGCCACTGCGTACCGACAGCACATGGATAAAGACAAAAAGCAGGATGACAGCCGCCATCAGGGCTTTCCTTTCCCAGGCAAAACGCCACACATAAC
Source organism: Bacteroidota bacterium (assembly GCA_020160935.1). GTDB lineage: Bacteria > Bacteroidota > Bacteroidia > Chitinophagales > Saprospiraceae > M3007. Next base: position 127,988 of record JAIUPL010000005.1, read on the forward strand.
GTTGTTCCCAAAGCCAGCCGCCCACCAGAATGGCAGTGGCCAGGATCAGGTTGAATCGGATATGATTGCGGGGCACCGGAATCGGCTGCCCTTGGCCCAGGTTTTTCAGGATTTCTTCCGTGTGCAGTGCAAGATTGATGCCCACTCCGATGCAGATCAGAAAAACCGACCAGAACAACACGTACAAAACACTCCGATACTGGTATTTCGACAGGCTGGGGAAATTGGCAAATACCCAGGGCATCACAAAAAACGGGATTCGTACCCGAGTCCTTTCAAGCCAGAATTCATGGTTGGTCGACCAGAAATAACTGAGCGCAGGAATCAGCAGCAGCAGCGACATGATTATGCAATCGGGTCGCCTGAAAAATTGTTGAAAGGAATATTTTAATACCGCCCAGGCTGCTTTCAACCCGCTTAACGACTCCAGTTTGCCTGCCTCCTGCAGTTTTACAGTGGTATGCCAAAACGCCACTCCAACGAGTCCCCACATACTGATAGACAATAAAAATGGAGACAGCATCATGCTCACAACCAGCAATGCCGCGAAAAAAGTGGCCAACCCCTCTGGGGTTTTCAGGCTGTTTAAATAGTTGATTTTCAAAAGTTTGACACGGAACTGTTAAGGAAAACGAACCTTCGGTAACACACAGCGGTACAGACGCTTTTTTAAATAGCGTCAGCAAGTAAATCCCCCTGTATTAACATTCTTCAGATTCTGATACGCCACGGGAAAATGCAAAGATATGCCCCCGCCGTAAAAGGTAATTCATCTGTTATTTGGGCATGGTTGTCCAAAATGCCGATGCATGGCCTTTTTCACCTCCAATGCTTTCAACGAACTTCCATACTTTTGCGTTGTTCTATGCACCAAGATATGCGCCAAATTGTTTGTTTGTTTGTAGTGATTACGCTTCTGTTGCCCGCCTGCAGAGAGGAGTCTGTCAACCAGTCGGAACCTACAGGTTCCATGCTCCGACAGCCGACGCCAGCCGCACAGGTGTCCGAGCCAATGCCATTGCCCAAAACCGGAGCCGGAAGTTTTGAAAACCTGGTAGCCGATTATGAAAGCAAAGACCGTGGTATCTGGCAAAAGCCGAACATGGTTATTTCCCTGCTGGGCGACCTGGAAGGAAAAACAGTGGCGGATATTGGCGCCGGAACCGGATACTTTACCTTCCGTATGGTACCCAGGGCCAAAAAAGTAATCGGCATTGATATCGATAAACGTTTTATCAATTTTATGGACAGCGTACGGGTGCGGCTCGACGACCGATACCGCAATCGTTTCGAAACGCGACTGGCCAAAGCCGACAACCCGCTGTTGAAACCCGAAGAAGTGGATGCAGCCGTGATGGTGAATACTTATGGCTATATCGAACATCGGGTGCAATACCTCAAAACCCTCTGGAAAGGTATCTCGCCGGGAGGCGAGGTGCTTATCATCGATTTTAAAAAGAACAACCTGCCTGTCGGACCTCCCGACGAATACAAAGTCGCTATCGGACAGGTGCAGCGCGAATTGCTGGAGGCAGGTTTCAGCATCGACAAAATAGATCAGGCCGCGCTGGATTATCAATACATCGTGTTGGCTCAAAAGCCTTTGAAGCCTCAAAAAAATTCGAATTAATTACAGTATGCGCGGTTCTCTGAGACTTTTTACCTGGTTTGGCATTCCTGTTCATTTGCATTGGAGTTTCGGACTGATTTTTTTGTACGCCCTCTGGATCGGCTACGACAATAGCCTCGATCTGATGGGTACGCTGTGGCTGATGGGCTTTTTTGTGGCCTTGTTCGGATGCGTGTTGCTGCACGAATACGGGCATGCCCTCACTGCCCGTCGATATGATGTGGATACGCATGATATTATCCTGACGCCCATTGGCGGGATAGCACGCCTGGAGAAAATGCCGGAAAAACCCTCGCAGGAATTTGTAGTGGCTATTGCGGGGCCGCTTGTCAATGTCGCTATTGCCTTGTTGCTGCTGGGTGTCAGCGCACTGGTATTTCACGAAGAACGCTGGGAGTTTTTCAAGTGGTTCTTAAACCAGCAATTCTCTTTTTCGGCCGACGAGGATACGGGCCAGATTCTGGAAGAAAGCGGCATCCAACCCTCTGGTTTGATGTTCTACCTGCCAGTGCTGGTGGCTACCAACATCGGTTTGGTGCTGTTCAACCTCATTCCGGCTTTTCCGATGGATGGCGGCCGCATTTTCCGCTCCTTGATGGCCATGAAATGGGGCCGCGTTCGCGCTACCCAATGGGCTGCCTGGGTAGGCCAGGCAATCGCCGTGCTGTTCATCGCGTATGGCCTGTGGTCCAACGCTTTCACCCTCGCGCTGGTGGGGCTTTTTGTATTCACCACGGCCCGTTCCGAGAACGCCATGGTGCAACTCGACGATTTTCTGCGGCGCTACAAAGCCTCCGACCTCTTGCGCCCGCAATTCACCCGCATGCATGGTAACGACTGGATGCAATCAGCAGCAGCCCTGCTACAGCAAGGCCTGGAACGTCATTTTCTGGTATTCGACCTCGATGATCAACTGATCGGGATGTTGGAAGAGAACAGTATTGTAGCGGCCATAAAAAAGAATTTGCTGAGCCAGGAAATTGCACAATTTACCCAGAAAGTGGAGGTCGTTTCACCGGAAGAATCGCTTCAACGCGTTTTTTTTCTTATTCGCCAGCAAGGCAATCCCATGATCGCGGTGGCCGATGAATCAGGCATACTCGGTGTGATCGATGAGGCAGGGCTGTATCATTTTATGAGAATGAAGAAATGAGTAGTGAGTGGTGAGTGGTGAGTGGTGAGTAGTGAGTGGTGAGTAGTGAGTAGTGAATTACGTTAGAATATTCAGGAGTAATAAGAATATACTCACCACTCACTACTCACCACTCACTACTCACCACTCACCACTCACTACTCACCACTCACTACTCACTACTCACCACTCACCATTAAATCAGTTCCCTCAGCACCAGCGTCTTCTTCAACCTTTTTCCGTCTCTTTTTACCACAAAACGGATTTTTTTGCCCACCTTTTTTTGAAAAATGCGCTGCAGGTCTGCCAGATTGAGGATTGTAGTAGGCGCCAGCCCTACCCGAACAATCTGGTCTCCTTTCAGGACACCTGCTTCGTCGGCAGGTGAGTTGGGTTGAACAGATTGAACAATGAAGTTATTCAGCGAGACGCCGGACGTAATAATATTCATCCCGCTGCGGTCGTATTCAAATTTACTTTTAAAAGACTTGCCCGGTTTCAGCCATATTTTGAAGTTGTGGTAGTCGAGAATAACGGTGAAACGACTCAACATAGCATTTCCGACCAGGCCGTTTCGCCCGTTCAGGTATTCCATATTGATTCCTGCAGTATCCAGTGTTTGAAAGTAGGTTACAATATTGGATTGCCTGAAATTTCCGATTTCGAGTCCGTTTACCCGGCCGGTAAATCCTTCCAGATACCCGCCCAGGCCCATTCCGATGTTGGAAACAATCGCATTGGCGGGAGGATGCACCAGCGGATGTGTATTGGAAAACAGCAGCAGGGGCAGGCCGGCGCCCGTATCGATCAGCAGTTTTACCACGGCAGACGAATCGCGAACCGGTTCGAGTGGTGCGCGCATGTACATTTTATTGCGATAAATCTCCACTGGAATAGCACTGTAATCGCCCCTGATTTTGAAATCATCCCGCTCGAACAGGGTGATGATGCGTTTGTCGTAATTGATGCGGGTGATGTATTTGGCAAAAACATTTCCGCTCATAATGCCGTGTACGTTTACCCCTGCGTATTCTTCAAAGCGAAAATAATCTTCTTCCAGCACCAGAATGTCTTCACGCGGAGCCACCACTTTGTTGGGAATATCGAAGCGAATCTTTCGGGCAAGGTAGGCGATGAGGTCGGTTTTCAGATCCGAACCCTTCACCCTGAACTCCCGATCGTACTTGATTTTCATCAGATCGCTGATTTCCCGCTTGCTGAGAATAGTGTGTTCGGCGCCCGTGTCGAAAATAAAACGAAGCGGCATCGTCCCGTTCATAGTGACGGTGAGGATGATAAAATTGTTGTTGTATTCAAAAGGAATATCAACCTGTTTCTGCCCCGGCGCCATGAAGAAGCCCGATTGTCCGAAGGCAGGAAAAATGGCCGCCAGACTTAACCACAGGGAGCAAATAGTTTTTGTCAGCATAGCACACGTCATTGATTTAGGAGCGAAATGTAGCAAAAGTACGGGATGCAAAACCCTCCTGCATGTGAAAACAGGCGAAAGGCGATATATAGACCACCTCGCCTGGGAATCATTGCATGGGGGCTCGCACATTTTCCACCTGGTATTTGGCTGCCAGGTGAAACAACATATCCCTCGTCATGGCATCCAGGTCGAATTCCGGTTTCCAGCCCCAGTCGTTTCGCGCTGCCGAGTCGTCGATACTGGCTGGCCAGGAATCTGCAATAGCCTGCCGAAAATCGGGCTTGTGGGTGATTTTGAACGCGGGCACTTCCTTGCGAATACTGGCCGTCACTTCTTCCGGTGTAAAACTCATACCGGCCAGGTTGTAACTCGTGCGCACCGAGAGCCGGTTGCTGGGCGCTTCCATCAGTTCCAGTGTGCCGCGGATAGCATCGGGCATATACAGCATGGGCAATCGGGTATGGGCGCTGAGAAAACACTCATATGGCTTGTTTTGAACGGCATAATGGTAAATATCCACCGCATAGTCTGTGGTGCCGCCGCCCGGCATACTCTGGTAGCCAATGATGCCGGGGTATCGGATGGAGCGTACATCGACGCCATACCGGCGGTAATAGTAATTGGCCCAGTTCTCGCCGGCTACCTTGCTGATGCCGTACACCGTTTCAGGTATCAGCACTTCATATTGGGGGGTGTTGAAATGGCTGGCTTCGCGCCCGAAAACAGCAATAGAAGAAGGGTAGTACACCTTGGATAACTGGCGCTGGCGACTGATTTCCAGCACGTTAAACAGGCTGCGCATATTGATATCCCAGGCCCAGAGCGGATTTTTTTCGCCATTGGCACTCAGGATGGCTGCCAGGTGGTAAATCTGGTTGATGCGCCATTTTTTGACCAGCGCTTCCAGCGCTGCACCATCGAGCGCATCGAGTACATCGGTGGGCCCCTCCTGTTCGCCGAGGTCGCGCAGGTCCGTGGCAATGACGTTGTCGGGCTGGTGTACTTCGCGCAGTGCTTCTGTCAGAACGGCGCCTATCTGGCCTCCGGCGCCGATAATAAGAATACGATCTTGTTTCATAAATAATTTGGTCGGGCAGCAGACCGGCATTGTTTTTCAGGTTTGAAACGAGGCTTCTGAAACCGAAAAAATCTGTACGGGCTACTGGTGGTGCAGGACGATGTTTTGTACCCGGCGAATGTATGGCAGGGCTTTTAAAGCGCCAAATGCCATATCAAGCCAAAATGTATATTGCCTTGTTTCAAACCTGTTTTTTAACAGACCTTTGTATGTCAGACAAGCCAATTGTCTGGCTGTCTTCTGATTCCCTTCTTCAAAAAATATTCAAACCGGGCAACCTGATTTCGTTGGCCCGCGCCATAACCATCAACTTTCCAAAACTGTATCAGGGGAATGAAAAACGCTTTACTCGGTCTGTTATTTGTTGCAGGAACCATGCATCTGTTGCATGCGCAATCTTCCATTTCTTTCACCCGCCAGGTTGAATGGGCTACGGGTGCTTCCGATTTTACCCAGGCAAGTGGCGATGTGTTGCGCTACTGGACATTCAAAGGCGCGACGTTCAGTGATGAAGCGCCGGGATTGCCTGTTTTTTCCGAAAGAATTCCGCTTTCCGGACGCTCGACGCTTAGTGTGGAAATCAATTCCATGCAATTTGAATCATTTGCATACACGCCGCTTTCCAACGGGCTGACTCCCCTGGAAAGTGAGGTGCGCGTGCAGGTGAGCCTCGAGCAGGAACGCAATAAATTTTTTGCCCGCGTGCGTTTTGTACCTATCCGTAAAACCGGTAGCGGCTACGAGCGTGTTACCAGTTTTTCATTGAATATTCGTGCTACTCCTGTTCCTGTTTCCGTTCAGGAGCGCGGTGGCCCATATACCTATACATCTGCTCTGAATGCAGGTACCCTGTACAAATTTGGTGTGGCACAGTCAGGAATTTACAAACTCGACTATGCATTTCTGAAAAATGAACTGGGTATCAGCAACCTCGACAACCTCGATCCGCGTACCATTCGGATTTATGGCAATGCCGCTGGTATGCTTCCTGAACGCAATTTGGATGCCCGTGCCGACGATCTGACGGAAAATGCCGTGCTGGTGGTAGGGGAGTCCGATGGCAAATTTGATCAGGGCGATTACATCCTGATGTATGCAGTAGGCCCCAGCCCATGGACGTATCGCCCCGGCGCTGTCGATCCGGAACTAACCGTACGTACCAATTTGTACGACACCCGCGGCTGGTATTTCGTTAAAACCGGCGACGGAAACGGCTTGCGCATCAGCGAACAGGCCAGCGTGCAGGCTTCCGTTGTCACCGAAACCTTCGACGACTATCGCAGGATCGAAGATGACAAGGTCAACCTGCTCGATTTTTCCACTTCCGCCCAGGGATCGGGCAAAAAATGGTTTGGCGATTATTTTTACCAGACCCGCGAACGCAATTACACATTCAATTTTCCCAATGTGGTTCCGGGCAGCATAGCGCGCGTACGGGCCGAATTTGCAGGCCGTTCCAGCGTCAGCACGGTGGTGCGGCTGGCAACAGGGGCCGTAACCCTGTCAAAAACGATCAATGGCGTCGATGTGAGCAACAACGAAGCCTCCTTTGCAGGGCTGGGGGTCATCCAGGGCAGTTTTCAGCCTTCTGCAGACCAATTTGATGTAAAAATCCAGTACCTGGAAACTTCCCAGCAAAGCGAAGGCTGGCTGGATTATATCGAAATCAATGCCCGCCGTCGCCTGATCATGAGCGGCTCGGTCATGGAGTTTCGCGACGTCAGCAGCCTGGCGCAGGCTGCCACCACCTTCCGCCTCAGCGGCGCCAGTGGCAATCTCACCGTTTGGGACATCAGCAACCCGCGCCTGCCATTCATTCAGCAAAAAACGCAAAATGGTGGTACCGTCGAATTCGGCGCCGCTACCACCACACTCAAAAGTTTTATCGCATTTGCCGACAACGCTGTGTTCCCCAAACCGGAATCTGTAGCAGGCAAAGTTGCCAATCAGAATATCCATGCGCTGGAAAATCTGCACATGGCCATCATTTACCACCCCGATTTTGAAGCACAGGCGCAACAACTGGCCGAGCATCGCCGCAATTTCAGCCACCTCAACGTAGCCACAGTCAATATTTTCCAACTCTACAACGAGTTCTCTTCCGGCGCAAAAGACCCCGTAGCCATCCGCGATTTTGCTCGTATGCTGTACGACCGCAACCCGGATAAATTCGAGTACCTGCTATTGATGGGTGATGGCTCTTTTGACCCTCGTAATGTGACCAATTCGACGGCCAATCGCGACTATATTCCCGTTTTTGAAACGCCCGAATCATTCAGCCCGATTACTTCGTACCCTTCCGACGACTTTTTTGCGCTGCTTAGCGACAACGAAGGCGGCAACCTGACAGGCGCACTCGATATCGCTGTAGGCAGGCTCACCGTCGACGCGCCTTCGGAGGCACAGGGCGTGGTGGATAAAATTATGGCCTACGACCAATCGCCTGCCACGCTTGGCGACTGGCACCTGCGCACCACATTCCTCGCCGATGACGAAGACACCAACGTGCACCTGAATCAGGCAGAAGACCTGGCCAATGCGACGGCAGCCACAGAATCGTGGTTTAATGTGGATAAAATCTATTTCGACGCCTACCAGCAAGTGGCTACTTCGGGCGGACAACGCTACCCGGAGGCGCAGGCCGCCGTCAATTCAGAGGTGTTCAAAGGCGCTTTGCTGTTGCAATACATCGGCCACGGCGGACCGCGCGGACTGGCGCAGGAACGCGTGGTGACCAACAACGATATTGCAGGCTGGGAAAATCCGGGCCGCTATCCGCTGATTATTACGGCCACCTGTTCTTTTGGCGGCTACGACGACTATTCGCTGGTGACAGGCGGCGAACAAGCGCTTTTGAAACCCAACTCGGGCGCCATCGCCTTGTTCACCACCGTACGTGCCGTGTTTATCGGGGGCAATAATATCCTGACAGATGCCGTGCAGCGCTTCATTTTCAAACGCGTCAATGGCCAGTACCGCAGCATCGGCGACATCCTGAAAGATGCGAAAAACTCGCTGACTTCCGATCAGGACAATGCACGTCGATTTACGCTGCTGGGCGACCCTGCTATGTTCCTGGCCATGCCTGAATACCGCGTGGCTACTACCAAAATCAATGGCCATGAAGTGGTAGCCGGACAGCCCGACACCTTGAAAGCGCTGATGCCGGTGAAAATTGAAGGCGTCGTGACCGATACGATGGGCAATCTGCTCAGCAGTTTCAATGGCCGCGTGTTCGTGTCGGTGTTCGATAAGGTACAAACGCTGCGCACGCTCGTGCAAGACCCCACCAGCAGTTACGAAGAGTTCCAGGTGCAGCGCAATATCCTTTTTAAAGGCGTAGCAACGGTGGCCAGTGGAAAATTTGCCATCGAATTTGTGGTGCCCAAGGATATTGATTACAACTACGGCCCTGCAAAAATCAGTTACTACGCCGAAAACGGCTCCCCGCTGGATGCTGCCGGCGCAGATAAAAACATTGTGATCGGCGGGAATGCCAACCAGATTCAGGACGACAAGCCGCCCGTTGTGACGCCTTACCTCAATACCGACGCGTTCGTGACCGGCGGCATTACCGACAACAATCCAAAAGTGCTGGTAAAATGCTCCGACGACCATGGTATGAATGTGAGTGCTACCGGGCTCGGGCACGACCTGACGGCTGTACTCGATGGCAACGTGCTGGAAACCATTGTGTTGAATGATTTTTACGTGAGCGAGCAGGATAATTACCGCCGCGGGCAGGCCGTTTTCCCTTTGCGCAACCTGACTACGGGCCGTCATACGCTTCAGGTAAAGGGCTGGGATGTGGCCAATAACCCCGGCGAAGGCTACACGGAATTTGTGGTGGCGGAAGACGGCAAGGCGGCTATCGACCATGTGCTGAACTATCCTAATCCTTTCACTACCAATACCTACTTCCAGTTTGAACACAATTTGGCCGGTCAGGTGCTGGATGTACAAATCAGCATTTTCACGGTCTCGGGCAAACTGGTCAAAACCATCCAGCACACCTCGAATCCCGATGGATTCCGCATTACAGATATTCAATGGAACGGGCTCGACGACTACGGCGACCGCTTGGCACGCGGTGTTTACCTGTATCATGTGAAAGTACGCGGTACCGACGTTTCAGGTAATTCAGTAACGGCGGAGAGCGAATTTGAAAAACTCGTCATTTTGAAATAAAAAAACTCCAAAAGCCCGCGCGTTTACGCTACTTTTGCACACTTTTTGCTAAAAATACCATACCCTTCACCATCACAAAATCAGGTCGGGTCAAATTTTGCCACTAAACACATCAATTTTTACACTCATGAAGAAATCACTTGCTCCGGCGTTGCTGGCAACGATATTCGCACTGGCGGCTACGGCGGTATATGCCCAGATACAGCCGAAATGTATCAACGGGAACAACCCGATCACGGGCGAGCGTTGTGCCAACGCTGTGACTTCGGCTGTTCCTTTCCTTCGTATCGTGCCCGATGCGCGCGGCGGCGCCATGGGCGATGTCGGTATTGCTACCTCGGCCGATCCGAATGGCATGCACTACAACCAGTCGAAACTGGCTTTTGCTGATAAAAACATCTCGCTGGCAGCCACCTACACCCCGTGGATGCGCAATCTGGGCCTCAATGACGTATACCTGGCCTACTTGTCGGGCTATTTCAAAATTGATAAATTCCAGACTGCCGGTTTCGGACTGCGTTATTTCTCGCTGGGCGATATCGAATTTACGGACGAAAATGGCCAGTCGCTCGGCCAGGGCCGCCCCAATGAATTTGAGGTGACTGGCGCATATGCCCGCAAACTGACCGAACGTTTCTCGGCTGCTGTCGGCGCCAAGTTTATCTACTCCAACCTGGCTACAGGCCGTGTGGTGGAAGGCAATGAAATCAAACCGGGCCTCGCCGGCGCTGCCGACATTTCCTTTACCTACAAGGCGCCCCTGGAAATCAACAACGTAAAAAGTGAACTGACGATCGGTACGGCCCTCACTAACCTGGGTTCGAAAATTACCTATACCAATTCCATCAACCGCGACTACATTCCGAGCAACCTGGGTATTGGCGCCGCCTGGAAAGTAAACCTCGACGAGTACAACACCCTGACGTTTACCACCGATTTCAACAAACTGATGGTGCCTACACCGCGCCCTGAAATTGATGAAGACGGCGATGATACGCCCGACTACAAACAGTACTCACCCATTCGCGGCGTGTTCAAATCTTTCGGCGACGCACCGGGCGGTTTCAGTGAAGAACTGAAAGAAATTACCATCGGCGCAGGTCTGGAATACTGGTACGACGACCAGTTTGCCATTCGTACCGGCTACTTCTACGAGCATTACTCGAAAGGCAACCGCAAGTACTTCAGCGTGGGCCTCGGCGTGAAATACAATGTGTTCGGCCTCAACTTCTCGTACCTGGTACCAACCACCAACCAGCGCAATCCGCTCGACAATACGCTGCGTTTCAGCCTGTTGTTCGACTTCGAAGCGTTTGAAGGGGACGGCGACGAGTAATTGCAACACGGATTACGCGGATAAAAAAACGGATTTCACGGATGGCCTGGTAAAACAGGGATGCGCCCATTTTTACAATGCCATCCGTGAAATCCGTTTTTTATCCGCGCAATCCGCGTTACAATGCCATCCGTGAAATCCGTTCTTTATCCGCGTAATCCGTGTTCACTTCTTCATGCAAAATATCATACAACAAATCGTGATACGCCGGAAATTCCGGCAAGTTGTTGTGTCCTGCGCCCACGATCGGAAATAATTTGATTCGTTCCGGCGCCAGTTGGCGCAGCATTTCGCTCTGTTTGTAAGGAATCAACCGGTCTTTGGAGCCATGCAGGATATATACCGGCGCCTGTACTTTTTTGATAAACCGGTCGGTGCGGATATGGTAGCGCAGCAGCCAGTTGAGCGGCAAAATGAAACCATACCGCTTGATATGGTACAAAAACGAATAGTAAGGGCAGTCGAGGATCAACATACGCGGGCTATTCCAGGACGCAATGCGCGCCGCCAGCCCGCTGCCGAGCGAGCGCCCGTATAGCACGATTTGTTCTTCTTCATACTCCGAAGCCAGCCATTTGTACACCTGTTGCAGGTCGGAAAACAGGATTTCTTCGGTACGCCGCCCCCGGCTTTTTCCAAAACCGCGGTAGTCGAGGATGAAAAAGTCGAAGCCTTTACCTACAAAATCCTTGGCGAACTTACCCCAGCCCTTGATGCTTCTGGAATTTCCCTTGATGTAAAAAACAACGCCTTTGCTGTTGGGTATTTTGAAATGCAGGGCATTGACGGTGCCGCCGTCTTCCATGTCGAAATTGACTTCCTGAAATGGAAACGGATACTGGTAGGTGAACCATTTTGGCAGCCGCTCCGGGCGGAAAAAGAAGAAGTCCTGCCCAAAATAGAACAGTACGCACACCGCGCCGTACACAATGCCGATCCAGGTAAATATGGCCGTCCAGAATAACATGCAATGGCTGTTTAGGCCGAAATGTAGTGAATTTGTAAAAAATCCGCTACATCCGTATTCCCGCGCAGCCCCACTCTATGCGCCACTCGCCATATCCCAGGCTTTTTTCAGGTCTTTCCCGATCACATTTTTGGCCTTGCTTTTCGGGTTTTGCCGGATTTTTTCAAGGATGGCGCGCTGGCGCGGCGAGAGCAATGCTTCCGGCGACTGGTTTTTTCCTGCCAGGCTATTGGCTCGGCAGGCCTGCAGCGAGGTCATGGGCACAAACTTGTAATCCGTTTGTGCCAGGTAATATTTCGGCTCGCGGTCGCTGCTGAAACCGCCATTCCAGCCGCAGGTTTTGATGCCTTTGGGCTGTGTGAGGGCTTCCAGTTCTTCTTTTTTGACAACGGTAGGGTTGAACTTTACCTGTACGACTTCCTTGCCATCCTGAAAACCGGGCTCCGTTTCGATGACGCCCGGAATATTGCCAAAAGTGCCTTCTCCACTCCAGAAACAATACATGGAAAAAGTAGCCGTTTCCAGTCCGATTTCGCGCGCTGCGAGTTCCTCCAGCAACAAATCTAGGTATTGGGGCACCTCGCGATCGGTGGCTTCGAGTGCTGTGCGCATGCCGCGCACGAGTTGGGCAGGCGAATTGAAATTAGATATGCGCGCAACCACATCCTGATTGTCGGGCTGCACAATACGCACCACGGGATTGTTCCAGGCAGGCTCGCCAAAGGTTTTGAGTGCTTCACCATCCTTGCCACCTTTGTTGTTGTAAATGCATACGGGTACAAAGTACGTTTCGATCGTTTCCACAATCAGCGGGTGCGAAAGGGTGTAGTTGCCATAACGCGTGCAATTGGAACAGCCGGGCACTTCCTGGAATAAAATCAGCAGGGGTTTGCCCACTTTTCGAGCCTCTTCCCGACCCGCTTCCAGGTCGCGCAGCCAGTGCACCTGACCGAGTTCTTCGGGCTGTTCGGTAGGCGGTTCCTGTTGCGTGGAAAGACTGGCCGTTTGTGGTTTCCAATAATTGCTGCTAATCAGCATGCCAGCGGCAAGAAAAGTGGCGAATGAAAAAAATCGGAGCATCATGATTTTGTACAAATGATTGAAAATACGAACGGTGTACTCTACGCTTTGTGTCCCATGTGTCCGTTGTGGTTTAATTCTTTTAACCACTAAGATCAACAGGGACACAAAGCGCAACCCAAACAAAAATACTACTGTGCTCCCTTCACACTGCCGGAAACCTGCCTAAATGTCGCCTGAACAGCGCCTTTGTCGGATTTCCAGCCATCTTTCGGGGCAGCGATTTACCTTGTGGCTTGCCAAATCTGCTTATATCAAAATGAAAAAAACGCTTGTTCTTGCGACCCTGCTCTGCTGCACGGGCTTTCTGACGGCCCAGAAACAGATAACCCTCGATGATTGCTTTCTGTTTTATAAGTTCTATCCTTCATCTGGCGCAAAGTACCAGTACATGAAAGATGGTCTGCATTATGTCGATCTGGATGAAGGCAAATTGCACTTGCACAGTGTGCTGAATGAAAAATTTGATTCGGTGCTCACCCTGAAACTGCCACCCGCAGCCGCCGAATTTGACCAGTTTGAGTTCAGTGAAGATGAAACCCTGCTGCTGCTGCGCACCGCTAGCGAGCCGGTATATCGCCATTCCGTTCTGGCCAATTATTTCGTGTACAACCTCCAATCAGGTGAAACTACACCTGTGTATGAATCGGGAAAACAGCAGTTCGTGAGCCTTTCTCCGGATGGCGTCCAGGTGGCATTTGTTGCAGATAATAATTTGTTTATCAAGGATTTAAAATCAAAAAAAACGGTACAAATCACCCGCGACGGCGCAAAAAACAAGATCATCAACGGCTTGCCCGACTGGGTGTATGAAGAAGAATTCAGCCCGGTCGATGGCGACGGCATGGTGGCTACCAAATGGAGCCCCGACGGATCGATGCTGGCATTCATCCGTTTTGACGAAACCAACGTACCCGAGTTTCCCCTCACCTGGTATGAAGGCGGCAACTACCCGCGCCGAAGCACTTTCAAATACCCGAAAGTGGGCGCTCAAAACTCGGTAGTAAGCGTACACCTCTATGATGCTGACGCCGGCACAATGAAGGGCGAACTGATGGGACTGGAAGCCGACGACTATGTACCGCGCATCAACTGGACGCCTGATAACAAACTGATTATGAGCCGACTGAACCGCCTCCAGGATACCGTGGAATTGCTTCAGGCTGTGCCCGAACGGATCATTTCCGACCCTGAGGAGCCGCAAAAATGGATACCCACGCGCCTGCTACTTCGGGAAACGGATGCTGCCTATGTCGAACTGGAATCAGAAAACAAACTCATCCTGCTGCAACAGGGCGGCTTTTTGTGGACCAGCGAGCGCAGCGGATTTCAGCATATCCATTTATTCAAAGGTACACCAGGGGAAACAGGAACCGACCTCACGCCAGGCAATATCGATGTGACGGCTTTTTATGGCGTAGATGAGAAAAACGGCACATTTTATTACCAGACTGCCTCCCCGACACCCCTCGACCGGCAGGTGTGGGAAGGTAGCCTCAAGGGAGCCGCGCCGCGCCTGATGACGCCCGGAGCAGGCACCAATGAAGTGGTTTTCAGCCCTACGTTCGAATATTATACCCATACCTGGCAGGACGCCAACACACCGCCCGTGGTGACGCTGCGCAAACGAAGCGGCGAAACCCTGCGCACGTTGATCAATAACAGCCGCGTGGTCAACCTTCGCCGCGAGTACGGATTTGTCGACAAAAAATTCTTTCAGATCAAAATCAACGACAGCATTGTGTTGAATGCCAGCATGATGCAACCCGCTCGCATGGATTCTACCCGCAAATACCCGGTGCTGTTCGATAATTACGGTGGCCCCGGCTCCCAAACAGTACAGAATTCCTACGACGGATACGTGGGCAATTGGCACCAGATGCTGGTGCAAAAAGGTTATGTTATCGTGAGCGTCGATAACCGGGGCACGGGCGGGCGCGGGCGCGATTTCAAAAAATGCACCCAACTGCAACTCGGCAAATACGAAACCGAAGACCAGATCGCAGCAGCCCGTTATTTCCGCGCACAACCCTGGGTAGATGCCGGAAGAATCGGTATCTGGGGCTGGAGTTTCGGCGGCTACCTCAGCACTTCCTGTATCCTGAAAGGCAATGACGTATTCAAAATGGCCATGGCTGTGGCGCCCGTTACCAACTGGAAATGGTACGATTCGGCCTACACCGAACGCTATATGCACACCATGAAAGACAATGCGGCGGGCTACGACGAAAATTCCCCCGTCAATTTTGCTTCCCTCCTGCGCGGCGACAACTACCTGATCTGCCACGGCACAGCCGACGACAACGTACACTGGCAACAAACCACCGAAATGATCAATGCACTAGTGAAAGCCGGAAAACAATTCGATACCTACTACTATCCCAACCGCAACCACGGCATCTATGGGGATAATGCGACACGGCATTTGTTTACGAAATTGACGGATTTTGTGCTGGAGAAATTGTAATGCGGGAATTTGAATTAGGATTTTGGGAATTTAAAGGATTAGAAGGATTCCCGACTTAGAGTGTACAATTTTGTGAATTTGATTAATTGTACGCTCTAAGTCGGGAATCCTTCTAATCCTTTAAATGCCCAAAATCCTGTTCAACCACCTCCCCCCATCATAAACACACAAGGCAATTTCCCCAGCACCGGCTTTTCTTTTTTCCAATCGCGCACGGGCAGCGAACGCACCAGTTCGGCGGCGCCGCTGAGATCTTGTGCCAGTCCGAACACGGTAGTGGGCTGGAGGGTTTCGAGCGCTACGTCCACCACCATTTGCGAGCGATAAGGCGTTTCGATAAAAAGTTGAGTCTGGTTTTGTTGGCGTGCCTGGTTTTCCAGTCGCCGCAAATCGGTAGCCAGTTCGGGCCGCTTGGCCGACAAATACCCGTGAAATGCAAACTTCTGTCCGTTCATGCCGGAAGCCATCAAGGCCAGCAGCAGGGACGAAGGGCCTACGAGCGGCACTACTTTCACCCCTTTTCGGTGGGCCAGTGCCACAATATGCGCACCGGGGTCGGCCACGCCGGGGCAGCCTGCCTCGGAGAGCAGTCCTACATCTTTCCCTGCTGCTATGGCCTGTAAAAATATGGTTTCTGCTTCGTTGTCCGCCGGTCCGCGCTTGTTGGCCACATCCGTTTCATGTTGCGGCATTTCCACAAATACGAGTTCGGGCAAGGGCCGTTCCGGGCCAATGCTTTTGATAAAATGCCGCGCCGTTTTGGCCCTTTCTACAATAAATACCTCCAGCCGCCGGGCTGTTTCCTGCACATAGGGTGGAATGGTGTGCAAGGCATTTTCTGCGATGGGAACGGGAATGAGGTAGAGTGCCACTGCCGATGGTGAGTTATTAGTTATTGGTTATTGGTTATTAGGGTGGTAGGGGTACATTTGCACAATTGTGTAGCCCCACAGTAAGAGACGCCATAAAATTGTGCAAATGTACCCCTACCACCCTAATAACCAATAACCAATAACTAATAACCACATGGCCGAAACCTTCACCATAAAACTCCCTGCATTCGAGGGCCCGTTTGACCTCCTGCTCTTTTTCATCGAGCGGGACGAACTGGATATTTACAACATTCCCATTGCGCAGATAACCGACGATTTTTTGGGGTATCTGCGGCAAATGGAGGCCATGAGCGTCGATCTGGCATCCGAGTTCATTGTGGTGGCGGCCACGCTGATGCGCATCAAGGCAAAAATGCTGCTGCCTAGAAAACAACTTGATGAAGAAGGCAACGAAATTGACCCGCGCCGCGAACTCGTCGATCGCCTGCTCGAATACAAACGTTACAAAAGCGTGCTGGAAGACCTGCGCCGCCTCGAAGAAGTGCGCGCTTTCATGAACCCGCGCGGCTATGCCGGCACCGAACTGCGCAAACTGGCCGAACACGCCCTCGCCGATGCCGAAATGGAATCGGTGACGCTGTACAAACTACTTCGTGTATTCGAACGCCTGATGAACCGCTTCGAGGAAGAAAAAAAAGCGAAACGGGTACATACGGTGTACAATTTCAACTACACCATCCAGGAACAGCGCGCATACCTGCAAAATACCCTGAAAAAAGGTGAAAAAACCAGTTTCGAATCGCTTTTCCTGGCCCTGGAAAATCGCATTCATGCCATCGTGACCTTCCTGGCGCTGCTCGAATTGCTCAATGCCCAGGAAGTGACCCTGATTCAGGGCGATGGCGCGAATAATTTCTGGCTGACGCTGCCGGAGTAGGCAAGAGGCAAAGGGCAAGAGGCAAGGGGCAAGTATAACACAAACAATGGACAAGGGTAAGACGTCGGTGGTATGGGCTTTAGATGTCGGGAGATTATCTTTTAAGGCGATGGTATTCAGGCTGTTACGGCCGAAAAAATCCCAAATATGCTCTAATGCTCTTGCCTTAAGGAATTAAAAAGTGAATCAATATTATCATCAATAGGTGTAATCTTTATACAGTTCTGTTCCATATGATATGGGAAACCTATTTGGTAAGTCGTATTATTTTCCAACGTATCGGCCCATTTTGTTTTTAACACCCTGGAGTTATGATTAAATCTTGAGAACAATACTTTTATCTGAAAATAGGATTCATCAGGGCAACTCCAATCCCCATCAAGTGGGAGATCAATCAAAAAATACTTGGTTTGTTTTGGAATGATAGGTTGATAATTGCCCATAGGGAGATCTAGATAATATCTGAAATATGCTAAGTTTTCGCCTCTGATATTAAAGCCATCTACATTGCAGATCAAGGTATTCACATCTGTAGATGACCCCTGATATACCCAGATTGAATCATTTGTATTGTTGGTAATTTTTACCCTGGCTTGCCACAATGGAAGGTCGTTTTGGCTTTTAGGGGAATGTAGGAAATGGTCAATTAATACAAATTCAACTGGATTTAATCTCCAAGATGCCTTTACAGGTTTCTGACAACTAAAGAAAATAAAAAGGTATAACAGACAAAATGCTTTGCTACAAAATGATGCCATAATCAGTATCTTTTAGATTTTTTGCCCCTTGCCCCTTGCCCCTTGCCCCTTGCCCCTTGCCCCTTGCCCCTTGCCCCTTGCCCCTTGCCCCTTGTCCCTTGCCCCTTGCCCCTTCACCCGCCCTCTTCCCGAATCTTCACCACCTCAATCCCTTCAATTGTCTTTTCAAACCACTTCAGCGGCGCCTGCGTCTTGTCGCCCGACTGTGTATCGCATTTAAAAAACAGGTAGTATAGTTGCAGGCAGTAGTTCATGCGTTCGAGTAGGCTTTCCAGCGAAGTGCGCCGCGCTGAAGGCGCGGTAGGGCCGTGCCGCGCATCAAGCCAGATATAATAGGCGTCGTCGTGCGTTTCGATGATGTCCAGTACGATTGGGTCGTCGAGGTGGTTTTCCATAAACCTCCTGGCCAGCAGGCTGTGGTGTTTCGACCAGTCGCGCGGGCGGCTCCGGTCTTCGGCATATTTGAATGTATCGTGCGACAGGGCGATGAGGCGCAGTCGGTTGCGGTCTTCCGCCGACAAGCCCTCGATCAGGTCGATATTGTCGAACACCTCGCGTACGTGCAGACAAACGCGGCCTTCCGGATGCCCATAACGCGGCTCGCCCCACAAAAGTCCATACTGGAATTCCGGGATCGTCAACAGGCGCTCTTCCAGCGGATTTTCAGGCTGCAAGAGTTTTTCCAATGCGTTCGGTTCGTCAAAAAAACGCTTCATCGGCGACGTTGGTCGGTCAAAAACTGAATTTGGTCGGTCGAAGGTAAGGGGGCTTATCATAGGTACAAAATTTTGGCGTTTCAGGTGCTGCTTTTGTTCGCAACAACAAATTGGCCTGCTTGGTTAAAGAGACGTTAAAATATGGAATTCCGGCAGCAATTCAATTCTTCCTGCGTTTCACAAGCATCTTTGACAAACAAATTCGATTCTTTTCACAACCAACCAAGGGTTCAAACATGAATAAGTTTTGGTCCACAGTTCTTGCCGGCGCTACAGGTGGCGTGATTGCATTCGGTGCGGCAAAACTGACAGAAAAGCCCCAAATTGTATCCAACCCCGAAACGCCGACCTACGCGCGTCAGGTGAACTACGGCAGCGCACCCGTGCCCTTTGATTTTACACGGGCAGCCGAACGTTCCATGGATGCGGTGGTACACATTAAAGCCTCTGAAAGCAAACAGGCTGCCATACAGCGGCAGCGTGACCAGCGCTACTCCGATCCGTTCCAGTTTTTCTTCGGACAGCGTTTTCAATATGAGCCCCAACCACGTTCCGGCACCGGCTCCGGTGTGATTTATACGGACGACGGCTATATTCTTACAAACAACCACGTGGTGGATTTTGCAGATGAATTCGAGGTGACGCTGCACGACAACCGCGAATTCAAAGCCCGCCTCGTGGGCCGCGATGAAAGTACCGACATGGCAGTCATAAAAATTGACGCCAAAGACCTGCCTGCCATCCAGATCGGCAACTCCGACGACGTGAAAGTAGGGGAGTGGGTACTGGCTGTCGGAAACCCCTTCGACCTGACTTCCACCGTGACGGCCGGTATCGTGAGCGCCAAAGCCCGCGACATCGACATTATTAAAGGCGCCAGCGGTATCGAATCTTTTATTCAAACTGATGCAGCCGTGAACCCCGGCAACTCTGGCGGCGCGCTGGTGGATGTTGAGGGCCGTCTGATCGGTATCAACTCGGCCATTGCTACCCCAACCGGTGTTTTTGCAGGATACTCCTTTGCCATCCCGGTCAATCTGGTGAAGCGTATTGCCGACGACCTGATTAAATATGGCAGTTACAAACGCCCTTACCTTGGCGTGAATATTGCTACCATGGATAGTTATGTAGCCCGCGAACTGAACCTGGATTACACGCAGGGTGTTGCAGTAGTGGAAGTGCCCGACAATCAAGGCTCCGCTGCACAGGCTGGAATACAGCCAAAAGACATCATCACCAAAGTAAATGGCAAAAATGTGACAAGCACCGCAGAACTTATGGAGATGATCGGACGTTCTAAGGTGGGCGAAACAGTAAATGTATCGATTATTCGCGACGGGAAAACACAAGTGGTCCCGGTACGACTAAAGACAAGAAGCGACGGTTGAGCCCCGGCTTTAGCCGTTTCCTACAAATAAAAAGTTGGTTTTTCGTTTTGTTTTGATGTGTCTGCTCTGCGCAATGCAGGGCAGACTTTTTTTTTCTGGTGTTTTGGTGTTTCTGTGTTTCTGTGTTTTAGTGTTTTGGTGTTTTTGTATGCGTTGCTTTTGGCATTTTTGCGTAATATCATGCCTTTAAATAGCAACCTTAGGGAATGTTCAAAAAACCGTGTGAATGGATGCTATTAGTGTATTTTTTTCGCAGCCTTTTGCCACTCCGCCGCCTTGTCCTCCTGACGGGAACCGTCCACTCTACGAGGGAAAATACGTTGTTACGCACCGTAGAGTGGACGGTTCCCGTCAGGAGGACAAGGCGGTGGCGTGGCAAAAGGCTGCGAAAAAAAACGCAAAAATCCGGATGAAAACGGTTTTCTGAGCACTCCCTCAACCTTAAATGTCAAGAGCAACGCATACCAAAACACCAAAACACCAAAACACAAAAACACCCACTCACACAATGAACCACCTCCACCACGAGCGCTCCCCTTACCTCCTCCAGCACGCCCACAATCCGGTAGACTGGTATGCCTGGAAGCCGGAAGCCTTCGAACGCGCCCGCGCCGAGCAAAAACCGATTTTGGTGAGCATCGGTTATTCCACCTGCCACTGGTGCCATGTCATGGAACGCGAATCTTTTGAAAACGAACAGGTGGCAGCGTTCATGAACGAACATTTCGTCAATATCAAGGTCGATCGCGAAGAGCGCCCCGATGTGGATGCCATTTACATGGAAGCCTGCCAGATTATGACAGGTGGCGGCGGCTGGCCGCTCAATTGTTTTCTGACGCCCGAAGGCAAACCCTTTTATGCCGGCACTTATTTCCCGCCGCGCCCTGCGCACAACCGGCCTTCCTGGATGCAACTGCTGCAATACCTGGCCGATGTGTGGAAAAATGAGCCGCAAAAAGCGCTCGATCAAGCCGAAAAACTTACCCGACATATCGAACACAACGAAGGAGTATTCCTCCGTAAAAATGAAAATCCGGAACTGAGCCACGCTACCGGATTTACGCCAGCCGATCTCGATGCCGTTTTCAGCCGTCTCCAACGCGACTTCGATCTGCGGGAAGGCGGTTTTGGGGGCGCGCCGAAATTTCCCGCCACCATGGCTATTCGTTTTTTGCTCGCGTATCAGTATTTACGTCAGCAACCCGCAGCGCTCGAACACGCCCTGTTTTCGCTGGATAGAATGATTGGCGGCGGCATTTATGACCAGATTGGCGGCGGGTTTGCCCGTTATGCTACCGACCGGGCCTGGCTGGTGCCGCATTTTGAAAAAATGCTGTACGACAATGCCCTGCTCGTGTCGGCCCTGGCAGATGCCAGTATGCTGGCGCAGGAATATGCCGCACAAAACCCGGAATGGGCACGCCGCGAACGCCTTTACAACGACACCATTCGCGAAACCCTGCAATTTATCGAACGCGAAATGACCCACCCGGAAGGCGGGTTTTACTCGGCCCTCGATGCCGATTCGGAAGGTGTGGAAGGAAAATTTTATGTGTGGGAGCAGGCAGAGATAGAAGCGGCTCTGGGCGCCAATGCCGAATTGTTCTGCGCTTTTTATGGCGTAACGCCCGAGGGCAACTGGGAAGAAAAAAATATCCTGTGGCGCCCTGAAACGTTGGAAGCATTCGCTGCGCGCGAAAACATGGAAGTGGATGACCTGAAAAAACGCCTGGCCGCCGGGCGAGAAAAACTCCTGGCTGTTCGCACTACCCGCATTCGTCCGGGTCTCGACGATAAAATATTGCTGGGCTGGAATGCCTTGATGTGCTCGGGGTATGTAGCAGCATACCGCGCCTTGCAGGAAGAATCCTGGTGCGCCGTTGCCGTGCGCAACATGGATTTTTTACTCGAAAAATTCCAGTCCGACACCGGCGATACACTCCTGCATACCTGGAAAGACGGCCATGTTCAGTACGACGCTTTTCTGGAAGATTATGCCTTCCTGATTGCTGCCCTGATCGATTTATACGAGATTACCTTCGATCTCAACTATTTACGCCATGCCGAAAAATATACAGGGCTGGTTTTGAGTTATTTCTCTGATTCGGCTACCGGACTGTTTTATTTTACCGGCAGTCATCAGACCGATGTGGTGATGCGGAAAAAAGATTTGCAGGACAACGCCACCCCGTCGGGCAACAGCACGATGGCGCACAATTTGCAACGTCTGGCGATACTACTGGGTAGAACCGACTGGCAGGAACGCGCCCAACAAATGCTGAAACAGGTGGAAGATGCGGTGAAAACATACCCGCGTTCGTTCGAGCGCTGGGCCATGGCATTGCTCATGGAGGCATATCCGTACCACGAAATTGCCATTCTCGGAAAGGATGCAGCGGAAAAGGCTGCAACCATAAGGGGGCACTTTTTGCCCAATGCAGTAATAGCCGCCTCCGTGCAAATAAGCGACGAATTGCCTCTTTTGGCTGAAAAGGTAGCAGGAAATGATACGGCTTTGATTTATGTTTGTCGGGATTTCACTTGTCAGCGACCTGTAGCAACGATTGGTGAATTTTGGGAACTAGTTCGACCATAACCAACCCAATAAGTTATGAAACAAACCATTACCTATATTATATTATGGTGTTGTGCCCTCGGCGCCGTTGCCCAACAGGCTCCCCAATACAGCCTGTACATGCTCAATCCGTATGCCTATAACCCCGCCACTGCGGGGCTCGAAAACTCCCTGGTACTAACGGGGGTGTACCGGCAGCAATGGTCGGGCCTGAAAGGCGCACCTGTTACACAGCATATCAATGCCCATTTACCCCTGTATGTTATCAGTAGCGGTGCGGGGCTGCGTGTCGAAAATGATGTCATTGGCGCGCACACCGTCACGCAGGCCGTGTTGAGTTACAACTACCAGATGGAACTCGGGCGCAACAGCCTGCTCTCGCTGGGTATGAGCGCCGGTTATTTACAGTATTCACTTGACGGGAATAAACTGCGCGCCCCGGAAGGCACCTATGCCGAACCGGTGTTTACCCATAATGATCTGCTGCTGCCCGACGGCACGGTGCGGGCAGGCATTCCGATTTTTGAAATCGGCGTTTTTGCCCAATTAAAAAAGTTGGAGGTCGGCATCGCCATGCAGCCCGTTTATGCACCAGCCTTGCAAGCCAGTAGTGGCACAAACGATTTTAGCCTTCAAACCGTGTCGCATTACAATGCATCGCTGGCATATACGCTGGAAGTGAATGACCAACTGACGCTCCGACCCTCGTTTTTAGTTAAAACTGACATAGCGGAGACACAAACAGAAATTTCGCTGATTGCACGTTGGCGGGAAAATATCTTTGCCGGCGCTTCGTTTAGGGGCTTTACGAATACTTCTCGGGATGCGGCCGTTTTGCTGGTCGGAATCAAATTAAACGAAAAAACCACGCTGGCCTATGCCTTCGATATCCCCTTGTCGGCACTCAATGTGTCTAACAGAGGGAGTCACGAGCTGCTGATCCGGTACAACCTCAACAAACCGATCGGCGCCGGAAAACTGCCGCCGGTTATCTACAACCCCCGCTTCTTTTGATCCCATCGAAAAAAAAATTCGGCATTCTATTTGTAAAAATGTCGAATCATGCTTGGAAAAGCCGGTATAGAAGTATTTTTGCCCGCGATTTTGCGAAAGACAATAAAAAAAAATGGCTTGAATACAATGAAAAGTTAAAAACACGTTTGTGTGTTGCTTTTGATGTCTTGTCGATGCATTCCAGCCAATTTTATTTGGAAAACTTTTTCGCATAGAATTTAAACTCTACCTTTACGACCACTTTTTCCAGAAACAACAATTCAAAGTAGGAAACACGGGTGTTTAACATGAAAAAACTACAGCAATCTCTTCTGCTTTTGCTCTTCGTTGCGGCTGCGGTCGCTTCTTGCGGCCGTAAGGAAAGCGGCCAACTGGTCGGCGTTATCAGCCGTCCGAAATGGAGCGGCGTTAATCCGTACGGAATGGTTTACGTACCTTCCGGCTCGCTGCACATTGGCTCCGGCGACGAAGACCTCAGCAAATCTCTGGTCGCTCGTCCAAAAACAATCTCTATTCAGGGATTCTTTATGGATGACACCGAAATCACCAACAACGAATACCGTCAGTTCGTGAAGTGGGTATCCGACTCACTTGCCCACGAAACGCTGCAACACGTTATTGAAGACGATGGCGGCGACAGCGACAAACCGCTGGTTGACTGGGAACAAGACGTCGACTGGGAAGACAATGCCGAAGAACTCCAGGACCTATACTACCAGGGCAACGAGCGCTTCGCAGGTCGTAAAGAACTCGACGTATCCAAAATGGTATTCGAATACCAGTGGTACGACTGGCAGCGCGCTGCACACGATCGCAATAGCAATCGTACCAGCCACATCCACAAAGAAAAAGTACGTATCTATCCCGATACGCTGAGCTGGATCCGCGACTACGCTTACTCTTACAACGAGCCAATGACGCGTAACTACTTCTGGCACCCGGCATTCGACGACTACCCCGTTGTGGGCGTCAACTGGAAAATGGCAAAAGCATTCTGCTACTGGCGTGGTAAACTGTGGGATATGTACTCCGGTGGAGACGTAAACACAGAAGACTTCCGCCTGCCTACAGAATTTGAATGGGAATACGCCGCTCGTGGCGGTCGCGCAGAAGCACCATATCCCTGGGGCGCATACTACACCCGCAATGCAAAAGGCTGCCTGCTTGCCAACTTCAAACCTGGCCGTGGTAACTACGCTGAAGACGGAGGTCTGTACACGGTGAAAGCCGACGGCTACTACCCGAACGACTACGGTCTGTACTGCATGGCTGGCAACGTTGCCGAATGGACAGAAACGGCATACTTCGAAAATGCCTATTCATTCGTACACGACCTGAACTCGGATATTCGCATCGATGCAAAAGAAGACGATCCAAAAACTGCCAAGCGCAAAGTAATTCGCGGTGGCTCCTGGAAAGACGTGGCATTCTTTATGCAAACCGGCACCCGCTCCTGGGAATATCAGGATACCACCAAATGCTATATCGGCTTCCGTTGCGTGCTGACCTTCCTCGGTCGCTCGATCAACGACTTCTAAGTTTTGTGTTTTAGTGTTTTGGTGTTTTGGTGTTTTTGTATTCAGCATCTCTGTGTACTCGAAAACACCAAAACACTAAAACACCAAAACACAAAATCTTCCCCTGAACCCAACATTTCTTCTCTGTCATAAAAGTTCGGTAAATGGCTTGCGCCTGACCTTTCACTCTACCAATCTGTCGGCTACAGACAATTTTGAAGGTCTCCATTTTTTCGAGCAAAATTTTCTTTCGATAAGTTCATGAGTGATTGCTACTTTTGCGGCGTTTTCGCCAAGCATTAACAATTCTGAACCTTTTATCATCTGCTAAAAAGTTTTAAAAACAATGAGTTTCGTCAAATCAAAGTCTTTTAAGTATGCCAAAAACCTGGCAATCGGTGTAGGTGCTGCTGTCGTTCTGATGGGCGCTCTTTTCAAACTGGAAAGCTGGGAATTCGCATCCGAACTGCTGATCGTCGGTCTGACGACCGAGGCTATCATCTTCCTGATGCTTGGCCTGCTTGGCCCTGAACCCGACTACTACTGGAACAAACTGTATCCCGGCCTCGATGACTACGATGCTCGCCTGCAACCGCTGACCGCTGGCGCTGTTAACAACATGCCCGAAGTAGCACCACTGCACGGCGACGTGGTAGAACGCCAACTCGGCGGTATGCTCACCGAACTGCAATCCATGTCCAAAAGCATGAGCGCCCTGAAATCCCTGCAAGAAGTGGATTTCTCCGGCACGCAGGAGCAAATCAAATCGATGAGCAACTTCTACACGAAAATGAATGAGGCAATGGCCGATATGGCTAAATCTGCTGAAGACGTGAAAGCGTACAAAGATCAACTCGGCGCTCTGAACAAGAACCTGGGCTCTTTGAATACCGTATACGGCAACATGCTGGCTGCTATGGCCAACATCGGTCGTCAGTAATTTCCGCGCATTTCCTCCATTTCCTATTCACAATCAAAAAAGTAAAGACTTATGTCAATACCAAAGGAGCCGCGGCAATTGATGATCAACCTCATGTATCTGGTGTTGACCGCGCTGCTGGCACTCAACGTATCTGCCGAGGTAATGAATGCGTTCTTCTCACTCGACCGCGGACTGTCGTCCAGCCGGGCTATCGTTGAGAATACAAATGTTCAACTGCTGTCCAATATCGAAAAGCAGGCTGAAGCGTACAATACACCAGCAAACCAACAGTATTTGCAAAATGCCAAGGAAGCCCAACGCATCGCAGATGAGTTCACTTCCTATATTGAAAGCGTTCGCAAAGACGTATTTGATCTGGCCAAAGGACCGTCCAAAAACGATCCGACCATTCCGAAGGACATTCGCAACAAGGACGTGACGACTCGTTATTTCATCAACGAGAACAAAGGCGCAGAAATTGAAGCAAAAATCAATGAAACGCGTCAGAAACTGATCGCACTGGTAGGCAATGACCCGGATGCAAAGAAAGTAGAAGACGGACTGCCATTGTTGGTAGAACCTCTTCCTGCTGGAATCGCGGCTAAAAACTGGGCTGAATTTAAATTCAAACAGATGCCTGTCGCTGCTATTTTCCCAATCCTGGGTAAAATGCAGTCGGATGCCAAAAACTCTGCTACTGCTGTGTTAAATCATATTGTCAAAAAGGTTTCAGGGGATGAAATCAAATTTGACAAATTTACACCAGCCGTTTCTGCAGAGAAAAGTTATGTGATCCAGGGAGAAAAATATGTTGCTGATGTATTCCTTAGCGCATACAGTTCTTCTGCCGATAACATCAACATCAATGTAAATGGTAGTAACCTGCCGATCAAAGAAGGTATCGCACACTACGAAACCTCTACAAGCGGCGTGGGCGAACGCTCTTACAAAGTGAACATCAGTGTACGCAACCCCTTGACCAACAAGACGGATGTTTACACCAAGGAGTTCAAATATGAAGTAGGTCAGCGCTCGGTTGCTGTTTCGCTCGATAAAATGAACGTGTTCTACATTGGTGTAGACAACCCGATCAGCGTATCTGCTGCCGGTGTTTCTTCCAACGACGTACGCGTTTCTGCAACCGGCGTAACGGTTAACCCCCAAGGCGGTGGCAAATTCATCGTTCGCGCTACTACTCCGGGCGAGGCTTCGCTGACAGTATCGGGCGGCGGTGCTTCCCAAACCTTCAAATATCGCGTAAAACGTATTCCTGACCCTGCTCCACGCCTCGGTAAATACAAAGGCGGCCAGTTGGGCAACGGTGAGTTCAAAGCACAAGGCGGTATCTCTGCCGTGCTCGAAAACTTCGACTTCGATGCAAAATGCGATATGGTTGGTTTCGAATTCACGTACTATCCAAAACGCCAGGACCCCATCGTAGTGAGCAACAACGGTGCTCGCTGGAGCGGCCAGGCCCAGGATATGGTGAACAAAGCCAAACCAGGCGACGCTTACTTCTTCGACGATATCAAGTGCAAATGCCCTGGTGACGTGGCAGCCCGTAACATCGGCTCCATCGCTATCAAGATTCGTTAAGAAAAAAATATTTGTCTTCAACCGGCGTTTTTATGCCGGTTGAAGACCTTTTTAAGTTACTAAACACATTTTCATCACTCAACAATCCATTGCGAGTCATGCAAACCTTTATGAAATGGACTTGCTTGTGCCTGGCGTTGTTCCTCTTGCCCGGAACGGCTCTGCTGGCCCAAAATCCTGAAGAAATTGAGACAACCGATCCGACTCCGTCCGAAGAAATTACGGTAGAAGAAAATGGAGAAACGCCGCTGGATGATGTGGTGAAAAAAGAGATCATGCTCGAACGCCGCGTACTGGCTTACCAGCCGGTGCGTGAAAGCGACATCTTCTGGGAAAAACGCGTTTGGCGCGTGATCGACGTACGGGAAAAAATGAACCTGCCTTTCGCTTACCCGGAAGAGCCGTTCTTCAAAATCCTGTCCGACGCCGCTTCCAAAGGCGATCTGCCGGTGTACACCACCGACGAAGATGGCGCCAAGTTTAAAAAACGCATGAGCACCGACGACGTGCTTTCGCAACTTTCCAAAACGGACACCGTCGTTACATTTGACCCGGAAACTTACGAAGAAAAAGTAGCCATCGTTCGCAACGATGTAAACTGGGAAAATGTAAAACGCTTCCGTATCAAGGAAGTATGGTACTTCGACAAGGAAACTTCCCAGTTGAACGTTCGCATCCTCGGTATCGCTCCGATGATCGACGTGACGGACAATGAAGGCAACTTCCGTTTCGAAAAGCCTATGTTCTGGGTGTACTACCCACAAGCCCGCGAAATGTTTGCACGCCACCGCGTATTTACGCTCGGCGGCAACACCAATGCGACCATTTCCTGGGAAGATATGTTTGAAATGCGCTATTTCGCCAGTTATATCTACAAAGAATCGAACGTGTACGACCGCAAAATCGACGACTACGTTCAGGGTGTGGATATGCTGATGGAATCTGAGCGTATCAAAAACGACATCTTCAACTTCGAACACGACCTCTGGCAGTATTGATAGAGGTGAGAAGTGAGAGGTGAGAGAGGCGTAGCGTACACGATGTATGCTACGCCTCTTTTTTTTAACCTCACCCCCCGGCCCCCTCTCCGAGGGAGAGGGGGAGCGAGTACCCTTGGCCTTTTCAGTTATGATGCCAGTCCATCTTGCTCCAACGGGTTAAGGGAAGCGAACGCCTTTGGCGTTTTCAGTTATGATGCCAGTCCATCCTGCTCCAACGGGTAAAGGGAAGCGAACGCCCTTGGCCTTTTCAGTTATGATGCCAAGCGGGAAGTCACCCCCTCTCCGTTGGAGAGGGGGCCGGGGGTGAGGTTAAAAAAAGAGGCGTAGCGCACCATCGTGTACGCTACGCCTCTCTCACTTCTCACCTCTCACTTCTCACTTCTCATCATAATTGTACGGCAGCACTTTCGAGTCTTTCACCGTAGACAAGGTCATGAGGGTTTTCAGGCGTTCGATTTCTTCGATTTGGCTAATCGTTTTGAACAGCAGTTGTTCGTAGGTAGGAATATCGCGGCAAACGATTTTCATCAGGAAATCGGCTTCGCCGGTGATGATATAGCATTCCGTAACTTCATCGATCTGGGAAATTTTTTCCAGGAAGTTGTTGAGTGCATTTTCTTTTTTCCATGCCAGCGACACCAGCACAAACGTTTTCACGTTCAGGCCCATCTGGTGCGGATTCACTTGTGCATGGTAACTCTGGATAATATCGCTTTGTTCAAGTTTCTTCACGCGTTCGAGCGTGGGAGCAGGCGACAATCCGATTTTCTTCGACAGATCCAGGTTCGTGATTTTGCTATTCTCCTGAAGAATTTTAAGAATTTTCAGGTCTATTTTATCTAATTTCTCTGACATGGGACTTTTTAAGTTGTGAAATTTTATTTCGGTTTGGAAAAGTTGGTCAAAGGTAGGGCTATAAAAAATAATATGCAACCCATATGCCAATAAACCTTTGTAAATTTTGGAAATGCGGGCATTTTGTCATTTGAATGCAATAAAAAATACCCGTTTTGTGAAGAAAATTTAAACAAACCAAAAAATATTTGTCTGTAACAGTAAAGTAGCCGACAAAAAATAAAAAAGGCCGAACCGGCGCTTATCGGGCATCGAAATGCCAAACAAAACCTGCCGATTCGACCTTTTGGAAAAAGAAGTGTGTTGGGAAGGGGTGATGAGGGTTGATGAGGTTGATAAAGTTGATAAAGGTTGATAAAGTTGATGAGGGTTGATATTCAGCGGCTCGATGAAGAGCGATTGCTTCTTTTCCGAGTGGATGAACATCAACCCTCATCAACTTTATCAACCCTCATCAACCCTCATCAACTTTATCAACTCTTATCAACCCTCATCAACCCTTTACGGAAATATTCCCATCGAAATATAATCGCTCGCGATCTTCTTCAGCGAGCACACAAACGCGGCCGTACGCACGTCCTTGATATCGGGGTGTTGCTGGAACGTTTCGCGGATCTGCTGGTAAGCAGTGATCATGGTATCTTCCAGGCCGGAGTTCACCAGATCGATTTCAGTACCACCACGGGTGAGGAAATCGCGCTCGCGGGTATTGATCGATTTACCGGTCAGTTCCTCCACTTTGCTCACGATACCGGCGAACTGGTTGTGGTGGAAGCGATTTTCAAGGCGACCAAAGCGGTGGTGTGACAGGTTTTTCAGCCATTCGAAGTAAGACACTGTAACACCTCCGGCGTTGATGTAGAAGTCGGGCAAAATGATAATGCCTTTTTCTTGCAGGATCGGGTCAGCATCGGCCGTTACTGGACCGTTGGCTGCTTCGGCGATGATTTTGGCTTTGATACGCGGTGCATTTTCCACCGTGATCTGGTTTTCCAGTGCAGCCGGAACGAGGATATCGCATTCAAGTTCGAGCGCTGCCAGGGTGCTTTCCAGCGCAGTGGAGCCCGGGAAGCCCATGATCGAGCCGGTTTCGCGGCGGAAAGCCAGCAGTTTTTCTACGTCGATACCGTTCGGGTTGTAGATGGAGCCTTCGCGTTCGGCCACGCCGATAATTTTTACATCACCTTCTTTCTGGCTGATGAGTGCAGTGTTGCTACCCACGTTGCCGAGGCCTTGTACCACCATGGTTTTGCCGGCGATACCTTTCGTGAGGCCGATCTTTTTCATATCTTCCTCATACGACAGGCACTCGCGCAGGCCGTAAAATACGCCCCGCCCGGTGGCTTCCGCGCGGCCGCGGATACCGTTTTGGGTAACCGGCTTGCCCGTAACGCAACCGATGGAGTCAATCTCGCCGTGGCGCAGTGCCTGGTAAGTGTCCAGGATCCAGGCCATTTCACGCGGGCCGGTTCCGTAGTCGGGAGCAGGAACGTCGATACCAGGGCCGATGAAGTTTTTCTTCACCAGTTCGGCTGTGTAGCGGCGGGTGATGCTTTGCAGTTGTTCGGTGGTGTATTTGGCAGGGTTGATCTTGATACCGCCTTTTGCGCCGCCAAACGGAACGTCCACGAGGGCGCATTTGTAGGACATCAGGGCGGCCAATGCCATTACTTCATCCTGGTCGACGGTTTCGGCATAGCGGATACCACCTTTTGTTGGGAGGCGGTGGTGGCTGTGCTGTACGCGGTATGCCTCGATTACTTCATAGTCGTTGCCGACGCGAACCGGGAAGCGAATTTGCAAAACGAGGTTGCAGGCCTTAATCTGTTCAATAAGGCCTTGCGGAATATCTGTAAATGCGGCGGCCTTATCGACGTAGTTTTCTACGCTTTTAAAAAAACTAATTTGTCCACTCATTTTTGTCGTCTTTGAGTTGGTGCTCTAATTTGGTTAGTTTCCGATCCAGGCGCAATACATACGCAACTATGCCGAGGAAAATGAGCACAATAACACCGATGACGACGTTTATTTTACCTGTTTCCCGCATATAGTCGCGGTTGCCCTGCGCTAAAACGGTCGGCAAAGATATAGTCATAAACAGAATGATTGTAAAAAAAATGCGGCTTTGAAAAAATTTCATGCTACAAAATGCTTTTTTCGGTGAAATAAAAACGGAATTGGTCATTTGGCTTGCGATTTCAGCCTTTTCAACACACTCCTAGTCCAATCCGGTAGCGCGATCCAGTATTCTTTGATAGCGAAAACGCAATTGAGCGAGCCAAAAACCCATCAATGTCCACCCGATGATAGCCGGATAAAACACCATCCGCATCGTATTGTCGAGGTCTTCGCTGCCGAACGCAGGGTTGCCGGTAGCCCCGGGGTGCAGGCTCGCAAACATGCGTGGCACGATGTACAACAGGGGTACGAGGGAGGCAAATGCAAAAATATTGTACACGGCTGCCAGGCGGGCGCCTTTTTCGGGTTCGTCGAAGGAGCGGCGCAGAATGAAATAAGCCAGGTAAATCAGCAGGGCCACAGCCGTCATCAATTGCTTGATGTCGTTGCTCCATGCCGCTCCCCAGGCATAGTGCGCCCACAGCATACCCGTAATCAGTCCGAGGATGCCAAACAACAGTCCCGCCTCGGCATACGCGGAAGCCTTTCTGTCGAAGTCGATCAGCGACTGGCCCTTGGAGGCATCCAGTTTGGCCGCCTGTGAAGGATTGGAATACCGCAGAAACTGTACGCTGTTCCAGGCAGATGCGATAAACAAAAACATCAGCACAAACCACATGGGCACGTGGAAGTACGTGTTCCGAATGCTTTCGTAGATAACATTCCGGTAGGGAAAGGAAAAATCCTTGATCACATGCAGGCCCTGTATGGCGTCGGATTTCCAGGTGGCAGCGGAAGTGAAGGTATCCTGCACAATTTCTACTGCGCTCGGCAACAGGGATACACCATCGTGCGGATGGTCTATGATGGCGTTCAGCATGACGGAAGAGGATTCATTCGGCAGGGCGGTCGGTATGGCAAACTGCGCCTCCAGCGTAGTGTCGTTGAGCACCCGCAGGTTGTTGCCTTGCAGCGCATGCTGTTCGTCGTATTGTAGCCAGGCGCGGATTTCGCTGGCCGGGCTTTGGCTATAAAAACTGTTGTAGCCGTGCAATTGCAGGGTTAGTGTTTTACCGGAAGGCGCCGATGCTGGATTGACATAGGTGATGCCGGGCTTTAAGGGTACGAGGGTGCCTGCAATGAGGGTGTAGACGATCAAAAAGACGGAGAGTATTTTCCACCACATAATTTGAAATGTTATTTTTGGTGTTGGAGACCTCACCCTCCGGCCCCCTCACCGCATTGGAGAGGGGGCCGGGGGGGAGGTCTCCAACACCCAGTTCTTCAATCCCGCCAAACAAACGGGAACAACACAAAAGTCAGCGTGATCAGGATGGCATCAATAGCCAGCAGGTTCAATATATCGCGTTTGTATGAAGTGTCCTGCATCAGACGCAGGGCAATGGCTGAAAGGCGCACCAAAGTGAGCAGAATCGGCATAATAACCGGGAAACTCAGAATGGCCATCAGGGTAGCGCTGTTGTTTGCTTTGGCGGCGATGGATGCAATAAAGGTAAAAGCAATGCTGAACCCCAGACTTCCCAGCAGCAGAATCAGGGCAAAAAGCGGGACATCTTTCACCGGATTGCCTGCTACTACGCTATAGGTGCCAAAAGCCAGCAGGCTTAATACCAACAGCAACAAGGTATTGTAAATAATTTTAGCCAGCAGCAGCATGGCCGGGTCGGCCAACTGATAGTAGTACAACTGCCGGTTGCCGCTTTCCTGCACAAAACTTTTCACCACGGCATTGATGCTGGCAAACAGCACGATGAGCCAGAACAGGATGTTCCATACCTGCGGCTGCACCTTGATGCTGGCCGCATACACCACGAATACCATACTGAATACATACAAAACGATGCCACTGATGGCGTAGCGCTGACGGAATTCGAGCAAAAGTTCCTTTTTCAGGAGGGCAAAAAGCATGGCAGGGTGTTAAATGTTCGTGGGCACAAAGGTAGCACACGACCGGAGGGAATCGGGTGGTTTGGGGCAAATTTCATTGGAAAAATTCCTGCAAATCCCGTGCTATTTATACAGCCGCCTGTGAAACTGCCCATTCGTGAACCGGATGGTATCCGGAATATGGTACCCTGAAACCCCGTTTTTATGCTTTCGAAAGATGGCAAGGAGACCACAAGTCTATTGATCTGTTCGTTTTTCCCGTAGAGTAATTTCCCGCAGATCTGCGCAAATCTGCGGGAAATTACTCTACGGGAAATTACTCTGCGGGAAAACACGACCCCGAATCCCTGCTTCGACACCCATTGTTTCGGTTATATTCATCGCCGCCTGCCTGACGTTACCTGACGAGAGAAGTGGGTAGGTAAGGGCAAAAAAAATCCGAACCCCGGCAGCCCGGAGTTCGGAAAGATTCGCTTTATATCCGGGCCATGCGCCCCAAAGACATTATTTCTTGTTCGACACCTTCAAATAATTCTCCAGCGCTACCGCAATCGACGGCGCTTCCGGCGTACCGGCCTGGATGCTCACCGTCATGCCACGGTCGGTTACGGCCTTGTTGGCCGAAGCGCCAAACACGCAAATACGGCGGTCTTCCTGTTTGAAGTCCGGGAATTGCTCGAACATGGATTTGATTTCCAGGGCCGAGAAAAACGCAATGATGTCGTATTTGATGTCTTTCAGATCGGACAAGTCATTGTTGACCGAGCGATACATAATGGCTTCCTGAATGGGCACTTTCAGGTCGCGGAAAAACTTGGTCACCTCCGGATTGCCTTGGTCGCTGCATGGTAGGAAGAATTTTTCTTCCTTGTTGCGCAGGATGTACGATTTCAGTTCGAGAATCGACTTGGTGCCGTTGAACACCTTGCGTTTCCGGAACATGATGAATTTTTGCAGGTAATTGGCAATGGTTTCTGTCGCGCAGAAATACTTGGTTTCTTCGGACATTTTGATGCGCAATTCCCCGCAGAGGCGGAAGAAATGATCTACCGCGTTTTTGCTGGTAAAAACGATGGCGGTGTAGTCATTGGGATACACCCTGTTTTTACGATACTCTTTTTCCGTCAGGCCTTCGATGGTAACGAAGGGAACGAAATCGATCCGCACTTCATATCTTTTTTCCAATTCGTCGTACTGGGTACGAATGGCTGGTTGTGCTTGTGAAATGAGGATGTTTTGGACTCTTTTGAAGGTTTCTTCCTGAGCGGATGCAGCTGTTGCAGACATTCGGACTGGTATGTTTCGTGAAATTTGTATGGTTTCTTCCAAAGGAAACAGCGTTGATTGAACAAAAACAACACACAGAGAATTCCGGGGAGACGGGATTCCACAGGTGAAAAAAGAATCAGACTTGCATAGTTGCTATTTTTGCGAGGAGGACAACCGGTGCTACTTCGACGGTGCAAAGGTACAACAAAAAGTGAAATTGGTCACCGGCCAAAAATTTACTGCCAATATTCAGTGCCCGCAGCGAACGGTAGGCATAAAAAATGCTCACCAGCCCCAACACCCAGAATACCAGCAGGCCCTGATAAAAACTTTCCGAACCAAAGGCAATCATAAAGTTGAAAGGCACCAGGAACAGGCCTAAAATGCAGTTGAAAACGATGATCAGAAAGTTGTATCGCCCTACTTCCGTATCGAGTTGAAACAGGTAACGAATGATAGACAACAGGACGTGTTTGAATAAAAACGCCGCACTTCCGCCGATCATGCAGATGAATAAAAAGGCAGCATTGTTGAAACGATCCAGAGTGAAAAAGCGGATCACCAAAAAAATAAACAGCCCGATATTCAGCAAAAAATTCAGGTACAACAAATAATATGGTGTGCTGCCTACGAGGCCGGTCGCCTCTCTTTGCGCCTGTGTCAGCGCATTGTCGTTGAGAAAACTGCGCCAGGCTTTGCCTACCGCGCTTCGATTGGCGGCTACGGAAAGTGTCAGCACCGCAAACATCGCTACCAGCAGTCCGAACAACAATTGATTGGACAAGCCGCCGCCGCGTGGCATGATAGAAAAAGGCCGAAAGGCTTCGGTTTTATTTTCGGAAAGCGTCTGGCTGACCCCCGGCGCGCGGTGTGCGATCACGTCGAAAGGATTGACTGCCGGAGCACTGGCGTCTCCGATTTCCCGCAACTCTTGCGGGAGCCGGTGAATGAGATCGAAGGGATTGCCTGCTTCCTGAGCGGATGCTCCGGCTATCCAGCCTTGAAACAGCAATAAAATCAATACCGACCTGATCATGCCGCAAAGGTAAGAAAAGCCGGGCTTTCACATCCCATTGCTTTTTGTTTTCCTACTTTTGTGCCCTCAAAATCTGGTATCAGGAAACTTGTAACTGCCAGAAAATTATTTAAAATAAATTGTATGCATCAGATCGACGTAATCCTCGGCTTGCAATGGGGCGATGAGGGCAAGGGAAAAATTGTGGATTATCTGGCAAACGACTACGATATCGTAGCGCGTTTTCAGGGCGGCCCCAATGCCGGCCATACCCTGAAATTTGGCGGACAGAAATATGTGCTGCACACGGTGCCTTCGGGTATTTTTCGCTCCAGCCTGATTAACCTCATCGGCAACGGCGTGGTGCTCGACCCGGTGGTGTTCCAGCGCGAACTGCGTTCGCTGGAGCAATCTAATGTCGCTTTTCACGACCGGCTGCTCGTTTCGCGCAAGGCGCACCTGATCCTGCCTACCCATCGCTGGCTCGATGCTGCCAGCGAGGCGCACAAAGGCAAGGCCAAAATCGGCTCCACCCTGAAAGGTATTGGCCCTACCTATATGGACAAAACCGGCCGCAACGGACTGCGTGTGGGAGATGTAGAACATCCTGGTTTCAGGGAACAATATGAATCGCTGAAAGCCAAGCACCTCGAACTGCTCAAAATTTACCCGGAAGTGCCGTTCGACCTGGAATCGGAAGAACGCGCCTGGTTCGAAAGCCTGGCGACCCTGACGAGTCTGCAACTCGTAGATTGTGAGTATTACATCAACGATGCCCTGAAAGCAGGCAAAAAAATACTGGCAGAAGGCGCGCAGGGTAGTATGCTCGACATCGATTTCGGCACGTACCCGTTTGTTACTTCTTCCAATACCATTACTGCGGGCGTGTGTACGGGTTTGGGTGTGGCGCCTCAACGCATCGGCCGCGTCATCGGCATTACCAAAGCCTATTGCACCCGTGTGGGTGGTGGCCCTTTTCCCAGCGAACTGGACAATGAAACGGGCGAACGCCTGCGCAAGGAAGGCATGGAGTTTGGCGCTACTACGGGCAGGGCCCGCCGTTGCGGCTGGATTGATTTGCCCCAACTTCGTTACACCATTATGTTGAATGGCGTGACGGAATTGTGCATGACCAAAATCGACGTGCTGAATATTTTTGAGGAAATCGCAGCAGCAACCCACTATCGCATCAATGGCGTAGAGACGGATATGCTTCCCTTCGATTTGTGCCATACGGAAGTTGAGCCGGTATGGAAACAATACCGGGGCTGGTACACCTCGCTGGAAGGCGCGCTCACGTATGATGCATTGCCGGAAGCCGCCAAATTCTATTTGCAGGAACTGGAAGGATACCTGGGTGTGCCGGTAAAAATGATTTCGACCGGGCCCGAGCGGGAAAAATTGATCGTGCGGTAGAAAACCAAAAAGGAAGGAGCACTCGTAGGTAAGTAGACAGGGCTATGCTGGCCCTGAATTTCCCAACCTACTTAAACAATCTGCGATGCTCCATCATTCTACCTGGCTTTCGTTTTTTCCTGCGCTCCGATTTTGTCTTCCGTTTTTGCTCGGATGCAGTTTTTTTTATGGCAACACCTTGTTTGCCCAAACCGTTTTCGCCATTTCGGGCAGCAACCTGATTTCATTTGAGGCAGCAAGCCCCACCTTGCTGTTGTCTAATACGACCATTATCGGAATAGACCCTAATCTGACCATTTCCGGGCTGGATTCGCGCCCTGCAACCGGTCAGTTGTATGCACTTGCCTACAACCAGACCAGCGGCGCCGCAAGATTATATACCATCAACAAAACGACCGCTGCTGCTACGGCAGTAGGCGAAGCCCCGATTGCACTCGCTGCTGAAATGGGTAAGATCGGTTTCGATTTTAACCCTACCGTGGATCGCATCCGGGTAACCGGCAGCAACAATGCCAACTATCGCCTGCATCCGGTGACGGGTGCGTTGGTAGCTGTGGATGGTGCCCTTTCTTTTGCCGGCACCGACCCGAATGCCGGAGCCAATCCTTCGATAGGAGCGGTGGCCTACACCAACAGTTACATCGGCGCTACTTCTACAACCCTGTACAATATCGACGATTCGTTGGGCGTACTTACCACTCAGTTGCCGCCCAATAACGGGGTGCTGAATACAGTAGGCAGCCTGGGTATCAACCTGCACCCGGACAACCAGACTTCAGATTTAGATATTGTTTTTGATGCCAATACTGCCAGCAATGTGGCTTATCTGGTAACCAGCGACGAATTTACCTTCCTTGATTATTTGTTCAGGGTAAATTTACAAACAGGTACCAGTACGCTGGTGGGCGCCATAGGAGCCGGGCTGGAAGTAGATGATATTGCCATCGAGATCATCCGCGATGTGCCGGAGACGGTAACGGGCCAACTGGTGTATGCACTTAGCAGCACGGGCAATCTTCTGTCTTTCGACTCCGATTTGCCCGGGGTGATTCGCAGCGTGGCGCCTGTCAGCGGTATCGCTACAGGACAAGTAGTGTCAGGTATGGATTTTCGGCCTGCGACGGGTGAGTTGTTTGCGCTCGGCTACAACAACATGAATGGCGAAGCCCGCTTGTACACCATTCAGCCGGCAACGGGCGTGGCTACTGCGGTGGGTAACGCACCCTTTGTGCTGGAAGCCGGGATGAATAAAATTGGTTTCGACTTCAATCCAACAGTCGACCGTATTCGTGTAACAGGCAGCAACAATGCCAATTATCGGCTTCACCCGGTGACTGGCGCTGTAGCGGCTACAGATTTGGACCTTGCATTCGCTGCCGGCGACCTCAACTCTGCGGCCAATCCATCCATTGGTGCACTCGCATATACCAATAGTTATATCGGTGCAGCTACAACCGTTTTATACAACTACGACGACTCGCTCAACGTACTAACCACACAGATTCCGCCGAATAACGGAGTGTTGAATACGGTGGGAAACAGTGGAATTGTACTGAATCTGCTGGACCAGTCTGCCGATCTCGATATCTTTTTCGATACAACAACACATACCAACCAGGCATTTTTATCGGCCAATATTGCAGGCTTTTCCATCGATCAGTGGTACCAACTTGATTTGGCAAGCGGTAATGCAACGCTCATTGGCACTATCGGACTGGGAATTGCTGTCAATGATATTGCCATTCAAATTAACAGGAATGTGCCGGAGGAAATTACGGGTCACCTGGTGTATGCGCTCACTGCCAACAACAACCTGATTTCCTTCGATTCGGACATGCCAACGCTTGTGCGTTCACTTGTTCCGGTAAGTGGACTGGCAGTTGGACAACTGCTGTCG
This sequence comes from Bacteroidota bacterium, assembly GCA_020160935.1. GTDB lineage: Bacteria > Bacteroidota > Bacteroidia > Chitinophagales > Saprospiraceae > M3007. The sequence goes on from JAIUPL010000005.1 coordinate 167,033, forward strand.
GGTATGGATTTCCGGCCTGCCACCGGCGAATTGTATGTGCTCGGTTACAACAGCAGCAGCGGCGAAGCCAGCCTCTACACCGTGAATACAACGACCGGTGTTGCCACTTCCATTGGAGCCACTCCTGCTACACTGGAAGCAGGTATGGGGAAAATTGGTTTCGATTTCAACCCGACCGTCGACCGCATCCGTATTACGGGTAGCAACAATGCCAACTATCGAATGCATCCTCTGACCGGCGCCGTTGTAGCGACAGACACCGACCTTGCTTTTGCTGCAGGCGATCCCAATGCTGCCGCCAACCCTTCCATCGGAGCAGTAGCCTACACCAACAGTTATATCGGCACGACGGCTACCGTTTTGTACAACTACGACGATTCGCTGAATGTGCTCACCACCCAGGCGCCACCCAATAACGGAGTACTTAATACCGTAGGTATCAGCGGACTGAGCATCAATCTTTCGGATGCCACTTCTGATTTGGATATATATTTTGATGAAACAAGCAGCACCAACCAGGCTTTCCTGTCGGCAAATACAGGTGTTCAAACCATCGACCAATTATTTCGCATCGATTTGACGACGGGCGTGGCTGTATCTACCGGTTTTATTGGTTTTGGAATTCCGGTTACCGATATTTCTGTTCTGATTGAGCGAGTTGTTCCAGAAGAAATAAGTGGCCAATTGGTGTATGCCCTCACGGCTACCAATCATTTGATCTCTTTCGATTCCGAGGCGCCGGGTATCATACGTGATATTGTTCCCGTTACCGGCGTTGCAGCCGGACAACTGTTAGTGGGAATGGATTTCAGGCCATCGAACGGCGATCTGACCGCACTCGGTTACAATGCCGTTACGGGCGAGGCTCGTTTGTACAATGTCGATCGTATCAGTGGTGCTGCAACGGCCATTGGAGACGCCCCCAATACGCTGGCACTCGGAAATGGTGATATTGGGGTTGATTTTAACCCGGTTGTCGATCGTGTTCGCGTGGTGGGCGCCAATAATGCCAACTATCGTCTGCATCCGGGAACTGGAGCTCTGGTGGCCACCGATGTGAACCTGTCATATGCCGCAACGGATATAAACAGCGGTATTAATCCGGCAGCAGGAGCCGCGGCATACAGCAATAGTTATAATGGTACGACGGCGACCACGCTGTTCGTGTACGATGACTCGCTCAATGTATTTTGCACACAAAACCCACCCAATAACGGTATTCTGAATACCATCGGAACATCGGGCCTGGTGGTCAATCCTTCGGAGCCAAGTATTGATTTCGATATCTATTACAACTATGAAACGGCCGCAAACGAAGCCTATTTGTCAGCCAACACAGGTTCAGCCCTGATAGATCAGTTGTACACAGTTGATCTGACCACAGGCAATACCAGCCTGGTGGGGAAAATCGGCCTGGGCATCGCTGTAAGGGATATTGCCGTGTACATAGATTCCATCGGTGTAGTGGCAGTAGGCAACCCCGTATCACAACAAGCGGAATTGATGGCACAGCCCAACCCTGCCTCACAACAAACCCAAATCGTATTTACATTGCTTGAAAGCGCGGACGTACGTCTCGAAGTGACAGACCTGAGTGGCCGCCATATTGCTACACTCCTGGATGCCCGGATGCCTGCAGGTGTTCAACAGGCCCAATGGGATGTGACCCAACAACCTGCTGGTTTATATGTGCTGCGCCTTGTTTCGGACCAACATTTGATTGGTAGCACGAAAGTTATTGTGCAGGGCAATCAATAGGCTTGTCCTGTATACAATCCGACAATAGGAATTTGTTTTGTGAAATTTGCACACCGTCGGGCGTAGAGACGCCTGGCGGTTTGTGTTTTTTGAGCAAGAAGCGTAGGGCTTGGGCAAGGGGCAAGAAGCAAAAGGCAAGGGGCAATAAGCAAAAGGCAAGGGGCAAGAAGCAAGAGGCAAAAAGTAGGCGGCTTTAAATTTGCCCTTTGCCCTTTGCCCCTTGCCTCTTGCCCTTTGCCCCTTGCTTATTGCCCCTTGCTTATTGCCTCTTGCCTCTTGCTTATTGCCTCTTGCTTATTGCCTCTTGTCCTACGCTACCATCGCATTCATCAGTTCCTCAATTTCTTCGGCTTCCATCGGAATGTCTTTAAACATATCGACTGGGCCGTTGTCGGTGATGAGGATATTGTTTTCGATGCGGATACCGAGGTTTTCCTCCGGAATGTAGATACCAGGTTCGCAGGTAAACAGGTTGCCTGCGCGGAAAGGCTCGTAGCGGAACATAATATCGTGTACGTCGAGGCCAAGGTGGTGGCTGGTGCCGTGCATGAAGTATTTCTTGTAGGCAGGCCAGTTTTTATCCTGCTTTTCGATGTCGTCGCGGCTGATCAGGCCCAGTTTGAGCAATTCACCTTCCATGATTTTGCCCACTTCCTTGTTGTATTCTTCCAGGGTAGTGCCAGGCACGAGCATGGCGCGGGCTTCTTTCAGCACATGCAGCACGGAGTTGTACACAGCGCGTTGTCGATCGGTAAAGGTGCCGCTCACAGGAATGGAGCGCGTCAGGTCGGCATTGTAGTTGGCATATTCGCAGCCGAAGTCCATCAGCACCACGTCGCCGGCCTGGCATTGGCAGTTGTTTTCGATATAGTGCAGCACGCAGGCATTTTTTCCGGTACCAATAATCGGTGTATAGGCATGCCCGGTAGCGCGGTTGCGGATAAATTCGTGGATAATTTCTGCCTCGATTTCATATTCCCACACGCCGGGTTTGGTGAATTCGAGTACCCTGCGGAATGCTTTTCCTGTAATGTCGATGCAATGCTGGGTAGCATCCACTTCCCATTGGCTTTTTACGGTCTGCAGTTTTTTCAAAACCAGTTGGGAGCGATATACGGCATGTGCCGGGTAGCGGTCGCGGATTTCACGGGCAAAACGCAGGTCGCGATATTCCACGGGCGACAAGTACCGGTCATTTTCATTCAGGTTGAGGTAAATACCATCGGAGAGCAGGATCATCTCATTGATTATTGCATCAGCCTCGTCGGTGAAGTACACTTTTTCAATACCCGATGCTGCGCGGGCTTCTTCCTTGGTGTATTTGTGGCCTTCCCAGACGGCGAGGTGCTCGTTGGTACGTCGGATCAGCAGCACTTCCTTGTGGCCATCTTTCGGGCAGTCGGGGAAAAGCAGCAGCATGGTTTCTTCCTGATCGATTCCAGTGAGGTAATACAAACCGGCATTCTGGCGGAAATTGTGATATGAATCGCCCGAACGAGGCATCTGATCGTTCGAGTTGAAAATCGCCAGTGTGTTGGGTTTCATTTCGCGCGCAAAGCGCTTGCGGTTGTGTTGGAACAGTTCGGAATTAAGAGCCTGATATTTCATATCACAGAGATTTCATAAGTAGTGAACACGCCATCGGATGACCGATTATTTCGCACGCCAAAAATGAGGTTTTTGCCTGAATGCCCGGGCTCTTATTAGGCGAAAAATTTCGCTTTGTCTGCTTACGACCAAGATAGGGCGCGATTCAACATTTTTTTGTCGACATCATTTTGACCCTGCCTGAAAATACTACTTTTGCCGCACAAGATTTTCCACGTACTACTCACTACTCACCACTCACTACTCACTATGAAATTCCCTGCTAACTGCAAATACACCAAAGATCACGAATGGCTGCGCGTAGAAGGCGGCAATGTCGCCTATGTGGGCATCACCGATTTCGCTCAGGGCGAACTGGGCGAACTGGTTTACGTTGAAGTGGAAACGGTCGGCGAAACTGTGGAAGCCAATACCGTATTCGGTACGGTGGAGGCTGTTAAAACGACCTCCGAATTGTTTATGCCCGTTACCGCTAAAGTGCTGGAATTCAATGCGGCAGTAGGTGATAAAGGCGACCCGGCCCTGATTAACGAAGACCCATATGGCGCAGGCTGGATTATCAAAATCGAAGTGGCTAACCCGGCTGATCTGGAAGGTTTGATGAGCGCGGAGGAGTATGAGGGGCATGTAGGGTGACTTGAGTCCTAAGTCCTGAGTCCTAAGTCCTGAGTCCTGAGTCTGTAGAGTCGACCACGTTGCCCTGGGTATTGTGAAACAGGAAGGCCCAGGGCAACGTGGTCGACTCTACAGACTTAGGACTCGGGACTTAGGACTCAGGACTCAAGTCATACGCCCTCAACTTCGGCGCCCTCCACCACGTCACACCCACCACCACCAGTGTCATGATACCGCCAAAAATGACGGAAGGTACCGTCCCCATCAGGCTGGCGGCCAGGCCGCTTTCAAAAGCGCCGATTTCATTGGAAGAGGTGATAAAGATGGTATTAACCGACGATACCCGGCCTTTCATATGGTCAGGCGTTTGAAACTGCACCAGCGATGCGCGAATAAATACGCTGACCTCGTCGAGTACACCTGCCACAAACAGGAAGAAAAACGAGAGCGGAAACCAGGTGCTGAGCCCGAATCCAATGATGCACAGCCCGAAACCGGCTACACAAGCCAGCATTATTTTGCCAGCGCCCTTGTTGAGCGGATTGTGTGCGAGAAAAAAAGCCATGCTGATGGCGCCCAGCGACATAGCAGCGCGCAAGATGCCCAATCCTTCGGGCCCGACTTTCAGAATGTCTTTGGCAAACACAGGTAACAGCGCCACAGCGCCTCCAAAGAGCACGGCAAACAAATCCAGCATAACAGCGCTGATAATCAACTGATTGTTGAAGACAAAACTGATACCTTCCTTGATTCGTTCAGTGGCAGATTCAACCCGCTCGATAACTGGAACCGGCCTCGGCGCGATACGCAGGATGAAAATGAACGCCAGCGCCGTCAGCGCCGTCATGATACAGAAAGTAGTCGTTACACCCGCAAAACCATACAACAAACCGCCTAGTCCGAGTCCGGTAATGCTCGCAACTTCCCAGGAACTGCTGTTCCAGGTAATGGCATTGGGCAGCGTTGCCCGGTCAACCAGTTGTGGGAGGAATGCAAAATTGGTAGGGCTGAAAAAACCGCGGGCAATGCCGGTAAAAAAAATCACGGTATAAATTCCCGTGAGCAATACAGTTTTATCCATCGCGTCGCGGTAATAAGCCAGTGTGCAAATGGATAATCCGCACAACAAGAACAACATGATACATGCCGCTATGATGTTGCGCCGGTTGTGTTTGTCGGCCAAATGCCCGGCATACAGGCTGATACCGATAGCCGGCAGGGCTTCCGCAAGTCCGATCAAACCCAGCATGAGCGGGCTCGATGTCAGGTCGTACACAAAATATCCGACCGAAACGGACAGGATTTGTGTGCTCAGGGTCATGGTAAGCCGCATGGAAAGAAAACGCCGGTATGCGGGAATTCGGAGAGCGGCGTAAGCGTCAGGCGTAGATTTTGTCATGTATCATGCAAGGAAAATGTCGGGCCGCACAAAAGAACGAAACCGCACCGACAGATAGGCGTTTTTTTGTGTTGATGAGGTTGATAGGGTTGATGAGGGTTGATAAAGGTTGATGAGGGTTGATATTAATCGGCTCGGTAAAGATAAATTGTCTCGTTTTTCGAGTTGCTGAATATCAACCCTCATCAACCTTTATCAACCCTCATCAACCCTATCAACCTCATAAACCCTATCAACCCTCATCAACCTCCCTCCACCACACACCAAACCAAATTTTCATGGAAAGAATTTCCGTCTTCGACATTTTTAAAATCGGTATCGGGCCATCGAGTTCCCATACCATGGGCCCCTGGCGGGCGGCGCAGCGCTTTACCCGCGATATCAACCTGGATCGTGTAAAAGCCGTGCAGGTGAATCTGTATGGCAGCCTGGCCAAAACGGGCAAAGGCCACGGTACCGATCTGGCTGTGTTGCTCGGACTGAATGGCGACGATCCGGTAACAATCCCAGTCGATGCCGTTCAGACAACTATTGATCGCATCAATACACAGAAAACCATACGCCTCGGCGGCCGTCGGGAAATTACCTTCGACCCGGAAGTGGATGTTGTTTTTCTGTATGATCAAACCTTGCCTTATCACGCCAACGGGCTCACTTTTACCGCTTTTTTTGATGACGGGAAAGGTGTGAGCCATACCTACTACTCTGTAGGCGGCGGTTTTGTGGTAAAAGAAGGCGAAGAAAACAACCACAACAGCGTCGTACTGCCATTCCCTATCGACCGAGGCTCGGAACTCAAACAATGGTGCGGACAGGAAGGCCAGTCTATTTGGGAAATCGTGTTCCGAAATGAACTGATCTGGCGCTCGGAAGAACAGATTCAGGAAGATCTGATGCACATTTGGCATATCATGCGCGACTGCATTTACAAAGGCTGCCATACGGAAGGCATGTTGCCCGGTGGACTGGAAGTGCAGCGCCGTGCAGCGCCCATGAGCAGCAAATTGCTGGAAGGCAGGCCCTATCGTGATGTACACGACTGGATTCGGCAAATCAGCCGTGGCAACCACACGTTCCAGCAGATACTCAAATGGGTAAGTTGTTTTGCGCTGGCGGTGAACGAAGAAAATGCCGCATTTGGCAGGGTTGTCACGGCGCCCACCAATGGCGCAGCCGGCGTTATTCCGGCCGTTTTAATGTACCATGTGTGTTTCAGCGAAAGTTTTGTAGAGGAAGACATTGTCCGTTTTTTGCTGACAGCCGGAGAAATCGGCAGCCTGTTCAAAAAAGGCGCTACCATTTCGGCCGCCATGGGCGGCTGTCAGGCGGAAATCGGCGTCTCGTCGGCCATGGCAGCCGCAGCGCTCACCGAATGCCTCGGCGGTTCGGCCGAGCAGGCTATGATGGCCGCCGAAATTGCCATGGAACACCACCTGGGCATGACCTGCGACCCCATCGGCGGGCTCGTGCAGGTGCCCTGTATCGAACGCAATACCATGGGCGCTATAAAAGCCATTACAGCCAGCCAGATCGCGTTGGAAAGCGACCCGTCTAAAGCCAAGGTGAGCCTGGATGCTGTAATTCGAACCATGAAAGAAACGGCCGACGATATGAATACCAAATACAAGGAAACTGCTGATGGCGGGCTGGCGGTACATATATCGGTTAATATTGTAGAGTGTTGATTCAATGCGGCAAATCATCCTGTACGGCATTGTTCTCGGCGGGCTACTGCTATCGATGCAGTTCTTCCGCTACCGGCTGTTGTTTATGCAGCATGCCGAATCGATGTACACCGGCGTCGTAGCGCTGGTGTGTTGCGCCGTAGGTATCTGGGCCGGCAGCAAGGTGGCAAATCACTGGAAAAAGAAACCTGAAGGATCGACTGAACAGCTTGTTTCACCGCATGTAACCCCCGAAAAAGCGCTGGCCGACAGGAATATCACACCGCGCGAGTACGAGGTGTTGCAATTGATTGCGCAGGGATTGAGCAACCAGGAAATTGCCGAACGCCTGTTTTTATCCTTGAATACGGTAAAAACGCACACCTCCAACGTGTTTTCCAAACTGGATGTGCAACGCCGAACGCAGGCCATTCAAAAGGCCAAGGAACTGGGTTTGCTGGAGTAGGAAGTCGCTTCACCCGAAAGCATGATTTTCCTGTTGAACAGTCAAATCACCCGAAAGTATGAAGGGGAAAACCTGCGCTAACCCGTGTTTTGTGCCATCTTTTCATTCAAAAAGTTGCATCAACATGAAAAATCTGATTTTGAAGTACGGCCTTATTTCGGGCCTCATCTCTGTGGCGCTGATGGGGGCCACTACTATCTGGTTCAAACAATCAGGCACACTCGAAGGCGGCGAAATATTTGGTTTCAGCGGCATGTTTCTCAGCATGATAGTGGTATTTATCGGCGTACGGGTGTTTCGCGATCAGCATCGGGGTGGAACCATCACATTTGCCGAGGCATTCAAGGTAGCCGCACTCATGGCCCTGGTTTCCTGTGTCTGTTATGTCATAGGATGGATGTTTATCCATCATTTTGTGATGCCCGATTTCATGGATCACTACGCAGATGCCATGCTCACAAAAATGCGCGCCGATGGTATGGCAGATGCAGAAATTCAAAAAGCGGCCGATGAACTGAACCATTACAGGGAACTGTATAAAAACCCTGTGTACAGGGCCGGAATTACGTTTATGGAACCCTTGCCTGTGGCATTGCTGGTGTCGTTACTGTCGGCGGCCATTCTGCGGCGGAAGTAGCATTCATTGGGTTGTATCCCAAAAAAATCTCACCTTTGCCGCTCCCCTGAATCCGTTTCAACAACCTAAAATTCATTGCAACGATGAAACTCCTCGACGGAAAAACGGCTTTGATTACAGGCGGCTCGCGCGGTATCGGCGAAGCCCTCGTACGCGCATTTGTGGAACATGGCGCAAAAGTGGCCTTCACCTATGTTTCTCCCGGCTCGGCTGCACGCTCGGAAGCGCTGGCTGCCGAACTGGGCGAAAACGCCCGCGCATACCAAAGTGATGCCGGCAACTATGCACAGGCTGAAGCATTGATCGGCCAGGTGGTAAAAGATTTTGAAAAACTCGACATCGTCATCAACAATGCCGGTATCACACGCGATACGCTCATGCTGCGCATGACGGAAGAACAATGGGACGAGGTGATTCAAACCAACCTCAAATCGGTGTTCAATCTGACCAAACACGCGCTGAAACCCATGATCCGCACCGGCGGCAGTATCATCAATATGAGTTCGGTGGTAGGCGTATTCGGCCAGCAGGGCCAGGCTAACTATGCGGCTTCCAAGGCCGGTATTATCGGCTTTTCCAAATCCATCGCCAAGGAATACGGCTCGCGCGGCATCCGCTGCAATGCCATCGCTCCCGGCTTTATTGCTACGGAAATGACCGACGCCCTCGATGAAAAAACCAAAGAAGGCTACCTGGCCGGTATTCCACTCAAACGCCTCGGCGCAGGTACTGACGTAGCCAATACCTGTGTGTTTCTGGCCTCCGATATGGGAGCGTATATCACGGGTCAGGTGATTTCGGTGTGCGGGGGGTTGAATATGTAGGGTTGATGAGTTGAGGGGTTGAAAAGTTGAGTAGTTGAGGTGTTTACTCTTTGCTTTTGCAGGTAAAGTTGCCTTTTAACGCTCAACCCTTCAACCTCTCAACCCTCAACCCTCAACCCTCAACCTCTCAACCTCTCCTCACAGCGTCTTCAAATACTCCAGCACCGCCATCCGCTCGCTGTCGCTGAGCACATCCCCAAAAGTATGCCCGCCGTTGTTGTAGCCGGGCAGGGTAGTATCATAGGTGTCGATACCCGTTTTGGAAGTTTCCACGCTGTAGTTCCAGCCCATCTTCACCTGATTGTAATCGGAGTTGTCGTACGTGCGCTTCCAGTATTTGGGGCGCTGAGCGCTGTGCAGGAGGTCGTCGAGCGTAGGCACCGATGCATTGTGCAGGTAAGGCGCGGTGGCCCAGATACCGTCGAGCGGCGGGGCAATATATCCTTTGTTGGGGAGCAACTGGCCTTTGTGGGGGCCTTGTCCGTACCAACTTTCATTGTACCAATTGGCATATTCCGGGTACAATTGATAGGAATTGGCCAGCATGGTGTCGGTTTTGACGGTAGAAAGTTCTACCAGCAGGTTGGGGTAGGTTTCTTCGGCCCCGTATTTCCCATGGCATTTCGAGCATTTGTTTTCAAACAGCAGTTTTCCCTGCGCCGCCAGCGTTTGGTCGATGCTGTACGGATATGCTGGCGCCTCCAGCGTGCGTATCCAGGCCATCAGGTCGGGAAATTTTTCATCCGCCTGTCGCGCTTCCGTGCTATCGAGCATGGTGAGCATGCCGGATGCAGTAGACAGCCGGGCAAAGTCGCCACGGCCCAGTGCATTATAGTACAGCGCGTTTTTCTTTTTCATCAGCCACCAGGCGGGCACATCGGTAGGTACCGCTTCCAGCGGGATGTTGAACTGGGCGGCATCGATCCAGGCCAGGTCGACGCTCCGGCGGTGCGCGGCGAGGGTAGCGAATATTTTATCGGCCGGGTTTACACCCCGGGTTTTGGTGAGGATATACGGCCCGATGGTTTGCGAGGCCCTGCTGGCCGGGTAGTAGGCATTCCATTCGGGCGAATTTTGTCCGTAGAGGAGTTTTACCGCCAGATCGGCTGTCTGAAACATAGAAGCCTGGTTGTTGGTGTGGTCGGAGGTATTGTTGCCCAGCCCGACAATCAGTTGGCCGTTGAGCCGTTCGGCATGGCAGGTGAGGCAGGTAGGAGCCACCACTTTCACGCCATTGGAGGCTGTTACCACATTGAAGTTGAAAGGAATACCATCAGCATCGCCGCTGCGGCCGAGGTCGTCGGGGCTGTTGCCACCAAAAAACTGCTTAAAAACCTGCAAAGGGATGCCGCTTCCGATGTAGTTTCCATAAATCAGGTATTGGTACCCGGCATCGGGGTCGCCACTGCGCTGGGCAGAGGGTTCGAGGAAACTCGTTCCCGGGGGAAGGCCGATGGTGTCGTCGGGTACGCCATCAATAACATCGTGGCGGCAATTGGCCAGCAGAACAATGGTTGCTGCCAGGAAAAGCGCCAGCCGGGAAAGCATACGGGAAGAAGAAGGAGCCATGGTGTTGTTTTTTGAGGCTAAGTTCGGCATAATCCGGGGGAAATAAAAACGCCGGATTCCACGAGTGGAGTCCGGCGCAGGGGGGAGGCATTTTGAGGAAACGGCGCCTGGCGTTCGGGCGTGGGATGCCACGACGCCTGGCGCCGTTTATGGTCTGGAGTCAGGAGCGGTTCGTGTCTTTACGGTTTTTGCTGTAGCGGGAATGTCGGATGATGCGGAGGGGGTTTCGCTGGTCTGGAGGTACAAAAGTGCACCCAAAGCCAGGTGGAGGGTTACTGCGAGCGCCAGGGCCAGTCTGCGGCTGCGGCGTTCATTACGTTCGGCAATGTAGTACATAAGATATTGTTTGTCGGTTAATTGCGCGAAAACACAAAGCGTAAACGCAGCGACCACAAAAAATAGTCTGCTACCTGACAAAAAATATTTGTTAAAATTATCATAAGATCAATCAAGCAACCCTTCAGGAAGATCCATGAGCACTTGCCGGGTGGATTCGTCAATACGGACAATAAGTTGATCATTGAGCGGTACCAGCACTTCGCGGTTGCGGTATTTCAGAAAAGCCATTTCCTGCTGCGGCATTTCCAGTATTTCGTCGATGGTACCGATGGCGCCAAGGGTCTGATCCACCAGCGTGTATCCGTTCAGGTGTTGGTATTCGAGCGTTTCCTCTTCAAATTCCAGTTCGCGTTCCGAATCGTGCAGAATATCTTTTTCGCGCAGGAACACTTCGCGGCCTTGCAGCATGATGGCTGCATCGCGATCGGTCACATCCTCCAGTTGGAGAATTAATTCGCCTTTTCCCCGCACATTGGCTACGAAGTAGGGAATTTTAGTGCCTTTCACATCCAGAAAAATGCGTTCGTTTTTGAGAAAATCCTCTACATAACGCTCTTCAATAGACAGTTTCAGTTCACCGGCGATGCCGTGTGCTTTTCGGGTGTGTCCGATCAGGACATAAGGTTGTTCAGCCATAAGGTGCTGGTTAATTGTATGCAATGACGACCTGGCGCAGGATATAGCCGCGTTCGGCTTTGAGTTCCCAGGGGCGTGTTTCGCAGTCGGGAGGCGGTATGCTCTGGTTACAATATTGAGAATCGAGTATCCATTGTTCGCGCCACACGAGGCCGATATTTTTGGCGTATCGAACGCGGGAGAGTCTGCGTTCGATGATATTTATATCGTCGGCTTCCGTTACGAGCAGGGTAGAATCGAAGGCAAAAGTGCCGATTTGGGCAGCGATATCGATGGAGTCGACTTCGTATTGCCAGTTGGTAAAGGGGCGAAGGCGCTCTCCGGCAATTTCTATTTCGCGGTCTACATCGATCCATACATTGCCATTCCATTCGCTGCGGCGATCCATGGGGAAAATCAGTTTCAGGTACCGCAGGTTGTTTTCCGTAAGAATCGCCTGGCTGCCAGTACGTGCGGCCGTACCGATGTGGCGGAGTTGCCAGGGTTGGTCGGGAGCCGGGCGCTCGTAGCGTTCCAGGGTGTACAGCAGTTGTCCCGTCTGGTCGCGCAGGGTGTCAGCCACCAGTTCTCGTACGAATGTAGTGGAGGAATCGATCACGGTGCTTCCACCAGCGCCGAAGTCGTACACTATGCTATCTACCTGATAGTCAATGTATTTGCCAATTTTTAACGGAAAATAGGCGTATTGCCCGGCGGCACCCGAGTCATACGTTTCCGTTTGCCGGTCGGAACAGGCCGCCAGCAGCCAGGCGCCACACAGCGCCCAAATGATCGATCGGGAATGTTTTAGCAAACTCATTTTTTTGCAAAGGTAGGAGGGTTTTGGGGTTTCGTGTTTTGGTGTTTTGGTGTTTTTGTGTTTTGGAGGGCTTCGCTTCCGGCGTTGGAGAACAAGGATTGGTATGCAGGCAGACTCAAACATCTTCTTACTTTTGTTGCCTGTAAAAATCTGCCCTTCGTTAAACCCGCGTTAAACACCCCATCCCCACCCGAACCGAACCGTACTTTTGACCGTTCTCTCACTCTCTCACACTCTCACTCTCTCACTCTCTCACTCTCTCACACTCTCACTCTCTCACTCTCTCACTCTCTCACTCTCTCACTCTCTCACCTCTCTTTCATGAACGCTCGTCGCATTCGACTCATTATCGGTTTGATGACCCTTGCTCTGATCGGTATTATCTGCCTGCAGATATACTGGATTGGCTGGAACATCCGACTGAATGAAGACCAGTTCGACAAGAATGTATTTGCGGCGCTCAACCGGGTAGCCGACAAATTACAGTTTTATGATACCAAGGCCTTGCTGGAGGCGCGCGATCAGATGCAGGGCGACAAGGAGGCACAACGCATGACAGACGTATTGCGGAGCGGAAACGGGTATGCGGCGTCCAGCGCACAAGGGCAAAGTTTTGAGGATAACGTCACCATGTGGGAGTCGATGAAAATAACGCAATGGCTGGAAGAAAAAACCCTGGCAGAGCGTATCCCACTCGATTTGCTGGCGCAATCGATGCGGGAGGAAATTGAAAGCCGCGGCATAAAAACAGAGTACCAGTACGGCATTTATTCAAAAGACCGCAACAGTTATGTGATTGTAAATGACCACTTTGTGGTGGAGGACAACGGGCCGCAAATTACCCATGGCGGTGCGCCGACTTTGTATAATTCGCCCTACAAAGTGCTTTTGTTTGCACAAGATCCCATCGAATCGCCGGGATACCTGTCCTTGTATTTCCCCAGCAGAACCCGCCTGGTACTGGGGTCGGTGATCGGGATGTTGTTGCTTTCCATCGCATTTACCGGAGTGATTCTCTTTTGTTTCTGGTACACCATTCAGGTCATTTACCGGCAAAAACAATTGTCGGAGATGAAGAACGACTTCATCAACAATATGACGCACGAATTTAAAACCCCGATTGCTACCATTTCCCTGGCAGCCGACAGCATCGGCAGCCCGATGATTATGGGCAATCCCGACAAAATAAAACGTTTTGTAGACATCATCCGGCAGGAAAACCGCCGCATGAACAGCCAGGTGGAGCGCGTGCTACAAATGGCCCTGATCGATAAAAAGGATTTTCAACTCAGCATCGGCGAACTCAACCTGCACGAAGTCATTCAGCAGGCAGTCGATAATTTCAGCCTGCAAATAGAAAAAAGAGAGGGCCTGTTGCAGACGGACCTGCAATCGGAAAAACCAGTGATTGAAGGAGATGCCACCCACATTGCCAGCATTATTCACAACCTGCTGGACAATGCGAACAAATACAGCCCCGACAAACCCGACATCACCGTGAGCACCCGCGATGTGCCGATGGGTATAGAAATCACCGTATCGGACAAAGGTATGGGCATCAGCAAAGAGGCTCGCAAGCACATCTTTGACAAATTTTACCGCGTTCACACCGGCAACATTCACGACGTGAAGGGTTTTGGCCTGGGTTTGAGTTACGTAAAAGCCATCGTAACGGCGCACCGCGGCCTGATCGACGTGAAAAGCGAACCGGGCAAAGGCAGTAGTTTTGTGCTCACTTTTCCCAAACGAGTAAGCGCCTAAACGGCTTTTTTCAGCGCCATCGGCATTTCCATATCTTTTAATTGCCACGCTATCGGAAGGTTCACTTCAAACGCATCGTTTCGAAGTGTACAGGCATATGTACCCGATGGAATGGACAGATATGCCAGTTCCCATTTTTCGCAAAGCCAGGCAGGAAGCACCGCTTCCGATTCGAGCAGGAATACTCCTTTTGCAAAAAAATGGGCCCGGGTGGGTACCAACATACCGTTTACGGGAAATTCCATATGCAGATGGTTTTCAAGCCACGACAGCAGGGCTTTCATGCGCTGTATATGATACGGGCGATAGTTGGACCAGGTGTCGGGTTCCATTTCATCGAGCGTGCAGATACCGAATCCCTTGCATTCGGCCTGGGGGTTGCCCAGTTGGGCTTCGATGCGAATGATATCAGTGGGCGGGTTTTGGTGGTACATACGGCTAAAGTAGTTTATATCTATCATGAGAATAGTCGTTGTATTTAATAATACGACAGGGGTAGTTTGGTAGTTGATGGGCATTCCGGCCTGCTTACAAAGTCACGCTACCAAAAGCACGCCCTGAAACTGAAAATCCCCGCCGGAAGACCTGGAGGCCCCGGCGGGATTTTCACATTCATTTGGAGATGGACAGGGCTTAGAACAGGATGTCGTCCGGTGGGCACCAGATGCTGGTAGTCGTTTTTTTCGGGAACGGGAACGGGTCAGGAATGCAACCGGTTTGGTACACCGGCGTGCCGATACCACCTTGAACGTGTTTGAGGATGTTCAGGTCGGTTTGCACCTGTCCTGCAGGGTTGTTGAGGTCGGAAGTGGCTGCGTCAGCGTTTTTCCAGTTGCGGATGTTTTGTTCTGCTTTCATGCTTAAAAAATTTAGAAAAATAATGAGTGTCCTACTCTGTTCAGGGTTTTCGGACTAATTCCCTTTTTTGGTGTATCGAGGCGTCGTGGGGTCTGTTTTTGTTTGTTGGCGCTGCCGGTCGAGCAGCATTTGAAGGGGCTGCACAACCTTTTCGATCAGCCGCGGATTGTCTACTATTATTTCTGTTCTGCCGGAAATTCCAAAGGCCGGGTTCAGGGCTATTTGGCGGTTGCTGACGAGTCCTTCGGGCAAGTTCAGCCGCACAGCAAAGTGCTCGTCGACGGCCATGGCGCTAATATCCTGTACCCTGGCTCGCACGCTGCCGTACGTTTCCGGTGCATAAGCGTCGAAGTGCAGCAGTGCTTCCTGGCCGACCTGAATGTGGCCGATAGCGCCAGCGGGCAACTGGATGACGACAGAAGCGGGCAGGGCATTTTCGGTGGTTATGACAAACAAGGGCTGGTTTTTGTCTACTTTTTCGTTGCGTTCGATCGGCAAATAAGCCCTCATTCTGCCGTCCTGCGTGTTCTTCAAGGGTAATGTTTCAATCAGGCCGTGTTCATTTCTGTATTCGATGATGCCGAGCGTATCGCCGGCTTGTACGTAAGAGGAGTCGGCGCAGCAGCGCATGATCAGGCGGCCCTTCACCGATGATCGAAGCACTTCGGGTTGTGCAGACGCCGGAATGGTGAATGCCGTCTGAACGGTTTGCGGGTAGCGAACGAACCATGCAAGCGCCAGCAAAACACCCGTGACAATCAGGAACATGGTGTTGCCCCATTTCAGGATACCTCCCGGCATTTGGCTCAGCAGGGCGTCGGCATCATAGCGTTGGCGAATGTTATCGGGCATGTTGTTGAGATTGAGCGGTTGAAATTGATGAGGGGTTGAGGGGTTGAGATGATGAGGGGTTGAGGGGTTGAGGGGATGGTTGATTATTTTCCGAGTTCAAGTTGGTTTTTCACGAGGTTGAAATAGGCGCCTTTCCGTGCTACCAATTCAGTATGCGTGCCTTGTTCGATGATAGCGCCGCGGTCGAGCACCACAATCTGGTCGGCATTTTTTACAGTACTGAGTCGGTGCGCTACCACAACCACGGTTCGGCCTTTGAAAAATGATTCGAGGTGTTCCATGATGGCGCGTTCGTTGTTGGCATCTAGGGCGGAAGTGGCTTCGTCGAAGAACAGGTAATCAGGGTTTTTATACACAGCCCTGGCGATCAGCAAGCGTTGTTTTTGGCCTGTACTCATTTCGATGCCGTCTTTTCCTACACGGGTGTTAAATCCATGCGGCAGCCGTTCGATGAATTCCAGGATATTGGCCACTTTGGCTGCATACCGCAGGCGTTCCGGGTCGATGGTGTCGGCACTGAGCGCGATATTTCCTGCCACGGTATCAGAAAACAGCATCCCTTCCTGAAGCACTACACCGCAGTGTTCGCGCCAGCCACTGACGGACAGTTGTTGAAACGCAGTCTGGTCGAGTCGAATGGTTCCTTTTTCCGGGTCGTAAAATTTGAGCAAGAGTTTGAGCAGGGTCGTTTTTCCGCTGCCGCTGGTGCCCACGATGGCAGTAGTTTTTTGAGCGGGTATGTGCATGCTCACATTTTTCAGTACGTATTCATCTACGTTTCTGTCGTATCGAAAACTGATGTTATCGAGCCGAATATCGCCATTGGAAGCAGGAAGGTCGGTAGTGGGGCCCTGTTCTTCCTCTTCGTCCTGTTTCTGGTGTATTTCTGCCAGGCGTTCGAGGCTGATTTTGGCTTCCTGTCCGCTGATGAGCAAGTCGATGAGTTGCATAATCGGGCCATTGAGTTGTCCGATGATGTAGGAAATGGCCAGCATCATACCCAGGGTAATGGAACCGTTGAGCACTAATTGGGCGGCATAAAAGGTGATGAAGATGTTTTTCAATTCATTGATGAAAAGCGATCCTCCCTGTTGCCACTGGCCTACCGCCAGGCCGCGGATGCCGGTTTGAAACAGGCGAGCCTGTATTTGTTCCCATTCCCTGCGTTTTTTCAATTCGGCATTGTTCAGTTTGATTTCTTTCATCCCGATCAATACCTCGTAGATTTTGCTCTGGTTTTCGGAAAGTTGGCCGAATGCGCGGTAGTCCAGATCCCGGCGTTTTTTCAAAAACAGCATCACCCAACCGATGTACAAGGCGCTGAATATCAAAAAGATAAACAAAATAGACGGACTGTAGTATCCCAGTACTGCTCCAAAAATCACGAGTGTAAACAGCGAAAACACAGAACTGAGCGAGGTAGAAGTCAGCAGTTTTTCGATGCGTTCGTGGTCGTTGATGCGTTGTACGAAATCGCCGATCATCTTGCTGTCGAACTGTGCAATGGGCAGCCGCATCAGTTTGGCGAAGTAGTCGGCCAGCAACGATACATTGATGCGTTTGCTGATGTGCATCAACAACCAGTTGCGTATGAGTTCGATGCCCGTCCGGCTGGCAAACAACATGAGTTGCGCAAACAGCACGAGGTAAATAAACCCGACATTTTGCTGGCGGATACCCACATCGACAATCGACTGCGTGAGGAACGGAAAAATCAGGTTCAGTACGCTGGCCACCAGCAATCCAATCGTGATCTGGCCCAGGTGGCTGCGGTATTTTTTTACATAGTGCCACAAAAAGTCGAGGCCCAGCGTTTGTACTTTCACGGCGTTGTCTTCCTGGGCAAAAGCCGGGGTGGGGTCGAGCAGCAGCACAAATCCGGTAGGCTCTTCCAGGTGTTGGCTCATGCTGCCGAACCCTGCCATGAATTCGGCTTTGCTGTACACAATTCGCCCGTGTGCCGGGTCGCTTACGTGTATTTTTCCTTTGCTGATTTTATACACCACCACAAAGTGCTTGCCTCTCCAGTGCGCGATACAGGGCAGCGGCGCTTCTTTTTCCAGTTGTTCGAAAGAGAGCGAGAGGGGCAGCGAGCGCAGGCGCATCTTTTCGGCGCCTTTTGCCAGCCCGATCAGCGAGGAACCCAGTTTGCTCGTGTTGCACCAATCCCTGATTTGCCCGATGGGGAAATCGCGGCCGTAGAAACTGGCTACTGCACGCAGGCAGGTTGGGCCGCAATCCATGGCATCGTGCTGCATGAAATGTGGAAATGCCTTGCTCATAATACTCGATTTAGGTGGTTTGGAAAGGCGATTGTGTCAGCAAAATGGAGGGTACCTGATCGGGGGCTGCCATGCGCAGGCACTGATAGCCGATGCCGGTCACGCCGGTCATAAATCCCGGAGTAAGCAGTTGGTTGGGCAAACCGCAGTTCCAGCCTGTTTCCTGTATTTGTTGCAGCAGCGCCGCGGCTATTTTTTTGCTTTTATCCAGAAATGCAGCGTCGTTTTCCTGTAAACCATAAGTGAAAAGGAGTTCGAGGCTGCCGAAACTGCCCATGGTCAGGTTGTGCGACTGGTTGAACCTGCCGCGAAGCGTGGTAGCCAGCGCAGTGGTCAGTTCCTGTTCCAGCACAGCCTGGTCTGCCACGTTTCCTTTCAACAGTTCCAGTCGTGCCAGTCCGATTCCTGGAGCACCGTGCGCCCATCCTGTTGAAAAAACGTGCTGATCGGGGTACAACATCTGCACGGCATCGCGGCAGTCGCGCCAGTTCCGACGTGTCTCGTTGTACAGACTGCGTTCGTATCGAAGAATTTCTGTAACAGCGTCTTTGTAGCGCCGCTCGCCGCTGGTTTCAAACAGCCGCTGGTACACCAGAGCGAAGCCGGACGCACCATGCGACATTCCTGCGAGTGGCACTTTGCTGGCAATGCGCCAGCCGATGCCGCTTTCTTCCTTATCGGCTTGCAGCAACAGATAATCTGCTACTTCTTTTGCGCGTTGCAGCGCTTTTTTATTTCCAAATGTATGGTAGAAAGCCAGGCAGGCTGCAACAAATCCGGCCGAACCTTTTACCAGGCTGTATGACTTGTCGGCCTCCAGCAGCGCTTCTAGTGGAAGGGTATCATACAGACGTTCAACGTGTTGTACAAGATCCTGCCGATTCCACAGTTTGGCCAGATGCGTGAGCACGAACACCACACTTCCCCAGCCTGCAAAGAGTCCGAGCGGCCGGATCGATTCCTGGCCGTATTCGATGCGTTTCAAAAGACCTGTAAGGGCATTTTCTGCCAAGGTCCGGTACTTTTCTGCGCCGGTAACCCGGTGGAGGTAGGCGAGAAACAATATTTCTCCCATTGCGCCGCTGAACAGGTCGTAGTACATTGGCATCAGTCGAAGGGTATTGTCATCCTCTGTTTTCAGGGCCATCCACTGTGCGTCGTTGGCGCCTTTGAACGCCTGTTCGTACAGGTAATCGCCTACGCGTATGGCTTCTGCCAACAGCATTTCATTAGAAGCAGGGGCCAAATCAGTGGCAAGCGCTTGTTTTCCAGCAGCCGCAGCCGTTTGATCTTCCTGTGCTCTTGGTATTTGCAGGGAGGCCGTAAGCGACGCTTCTATCAACCAGAGTTGGCGTTGCATATCCTGGGTGCTGAGGAGTGACAGGCGCTGACGTACCAGTTCGAGGCCGGTTTGTGAGAAAAAGTTTTCTACACAGGCATGGTCGGCATACCACAGATGGCGCGAATTCACGCGGGTGCTGAACAAGGGTACATCGCCGTTGCGGAGGTCCTGTTTTTCAAATTTGATCAACTTTCGAATGAGTTGATAATCAGGGGCTACGGCCCAGAGCCAGTCGAAATGACGTTCCAGTTCGAGTGCATTTCGCTGAATTTGCGGGTGCCACGACTCATCGAGCAAATGGGAATACACAAATGTGTCGCGGAAAAGCACGCGCACGTCGTCGTTTCCAAAGCGGTTTAACAGGCCCGTTTGCGGGTCGGAAAGTTCATGGCCATGCAGCATCAATGCCTGGTAGGCCAGGGAAAAACCTTCCTGAATGGCTGAGATGTGTTCGGGGCGCATTTTTATCCGTTGGCCATTCAGCATGGGGATATTGGCGCCGCCTTCCATGCGACCTGCCTGGCGTGTGATTTTTACCTCGTCGGTGCCGATGCCTTCCAGCGTACCTACTTTAAACAGGGTTGTCTGGCCTTCCGTATCCGACAACCCGCTGATGTCGAGCCCTTGATCTTCTTCCTTCAGGGAAATGCGCATGGGCAATAAACCTGTACGCATCACGGATGCCTCGCCGGCCTGGTTAGTTTCGGTGCCGAGGGTAGGGAAGTAGGGGTGAAAGAACGATTCGAGGTCGATCAGCACCGGATATTTGCCATTGGCTACGATGTTTTCGTAGTGGAAATCAGTGGCTTCCAGCGTGTACAACAGGGCAATGTAGGCGCCTGTCTGCTGGTAAAAATGTTGAACCTCGTTTTCAGAAGTGCAGGTAAGGTGCTCTATGAATTCTACCCAGCCGTGCGTGTCGGTGGTAAAAATCTGCATCGAGCGCAGGTCGAGGCCTGTCTTTTCATTGAGCCACTGCAATAATTCGCGGAAATGCACATCGATGTGCAAGGGGCGAGGCTTGTACACCACTTTCTGGCCGTTTTCAAAACGTACGATCGCTACCGTACGGCCGCCACGGTGGGCATCGCCTTCGCCGAAGCGCACTTCGGTCAGCAGGCCGGGTTGGCCCAGCCAGGATGCGCTGATATGGGGAAAATCGGCCACGAGGCGTTCGCAAAAAAGGCTGCTTTGTTCGATCCACTGATCGGTGACATGCGCTGCCTGGCGGATCAGCACCGGGTAATCGCGGTAAAAATAATCGCGGATGCGCGGGGTGTTGAGTTGTGCAACGAAGTCGGCAAAACGCTCTTCTGATGTTGTTCCATGCAGTTTTTTGCGAAGTTTGAACACATTGAGTTCCAGCACCATGGTTTTGGTAACCATTTTGAGCAGGCGTTCCCAAAGGCTGGCCTGGAGCAGGCCTGCGGTGCGGCGCATATTGCCGAACAATTCCGGATGGGCTTCTACCAGTGGTTCTATACGCGACTTCAGGCGTGCAGTAGCCTCGTGCAACAGGGGAATGAAAAGATTCAAAAAGCCGAGTTCCGGAAATTGGGGGCGATAAAAGTTGTGATCCGGAGCCGATCCATTGCCTTGCAAGCGAATGCGCAGAACGTCGTTTTTCCAGGCGAATGCTTTACCGGCATGTTTGCGCAGAAAATCCAGGTCGGGTTGGGCCACCATTTGCAGAAAATCTTCTGCAGACAGGCCTTCTTCCTGAAGTTTGATGGCAAACCATTCCGGTTTGCGGCGGAAAGGCGATTGCTGCTGCCAGCGTTCGAGCAGCCTCGATGCCTGGGCCGGCTGGTGTCCGGATTGGCGTATGGTTTCCAGGTGCCGGGTACGCTCGTGGATAAACAAGGCGTTCATAATTATATATTTAAATATGAATTATACTAATAATAAAAAGAGTACACTCTATCTGAATTAATAACGGCTACTATTACCATAGGTTAGTACCCGAATTTTTTTCCAAGGCCTGCTTCAAATTCTGCAAACGGCATTTCCGGGTATCCGCTGGGCGTTTCTTCGAAAGTGCCAGCATTGTCGGTGGTGAGTTCCCGGAGTGTGTACAACACTTCAGTGGTACCGTTTTTAATGGTGTATTCGAGTGGGAAACCTTTGAGGGATGACGGAATGCCGGCAATGGCGAAATTGGGAAGTTTGATTTCGTCCGTTACAAAAAGGTGGTATTCGCGTACGCTGCCATCTTCCCGCAGGGTTTCTACGATGGCTTTATGACAGGTAAAGCCATTGATAACTTTGGTAGTAGCCGGCTCGTAGGTGATGTGGGTGTTTTCTTCACGGTCTTTCAGGCGGAGGCGTTGTATGGAGTCGGCCACAGCGACGTATATTTTTTTACCCATCAGGTCGAGGTAGAGCGCGGAGCCGTGGTTTTCAGTATTGGTAAAGCGTTGAAACTGAACGGCATTGTTCATCATGCTGGTCACACTTTTCACCACACCGTTGTGGGTTTGAACGAGCATGGTAGCGCCGGAGAGTTGTTGTGCGGCCTGTGGGTTTTCCGATTTTACATCTGTGACCTGAAAGAGGGCGCGGCCTTCATTTTGTGCGCTTGCAACATAGGTGCTCAGCGCAAAGAGGGTGAAAACAACAAGTACAAGAGACTTTTTCATGGTTGAATTTTTATTTTAAATGACGATATGTTGTGATAGATAGAGGCATAGTCGGGGTGGCCCTGAAAGAGCAGTTTCATGGAGTTGGACAACATCAGGATCAGGATACGTTTACGCCTTGTCCTTTACATATGCGCTGTAATACATGACAAATACGCTGATAATCAGGAAGTAAAGCAGGCTATACCAGAGAAAAACCGGCCAGCCAGCCCAATCTGCTACATTCAGATTGCCTCGGGAATAATGTACCCGCAGCATCGGATATGCATAGGGCACATACATACTTTTGCTCCATCCATCGGCCAGGGTAGAAAATACTACGGTGGAAAACATGCCGATCAGAATAGGCAAGGTATAGTTCGGGAGCAGCCACGACAGCACAAATTGAACAGCGAAAATAGACGAGGTGGCGATCAGGGTTTCGAGGGTTGCCCGGGTCAGCGCACCCCAGTCGTAGCCATAGGCATAAAATTCCAGGGTGGGTTTTATCCATCCCAACAGCCAGCCATTGAGCACGGAAAGTGGCGCGATCAGCAGTAAAATAGATACAACGAGCGCCAGTGTGAACAGGTATTTGCCGGCTATCACCGTCCAGCGAGGCGCAGGGTAGGAGAGTAGTTGCTTCCAGGCGTTCGCTTTTTGCTCGATTTGCATCGACTGGCTGGTGATCATGATAATGGCCATGGGCAGGATTACAAAACAAAGAATATTGAAGGTGCGACTAACCAGGGAGGGCCATGGGTTGGCGGGGGCTGCGCCCGATTCGGCGCCTACGGTGTAGTAGTACAAGAGGAAGACGATCGCGGTCACCAGCACAGGCAACAAGGCGGTAGTAAGCAACAGGCGCGACCCCCGGCTTTTCAGCCATTCCGCCACCACAGCGTTTTTGATATGGATCAGGTTGTTCATAGTGTGTGCCGCTTATTCGTTGATGTGAAGGAAAAGGTCTTCGAGGTTTTGGTGAACTACCTTGAGTTCGTAAATTTTTACCTGATTTTGAACCAGTTGTTGGGCTATTTCGGGGATGGTTTCTTTGTCGTTGAGGGTAACACGCACGGTTTTTCCATTGCGGTACACTTGTCGATGATGTTGTAGCAGGAGGGTGTTGGTTTTGTCGAGGTCGTTGGTTTCCAGTGTTACCTGAATGCCATTGTCCGTTTGTGCACGAAGCCCGTGGATGCTGCCTTCAAATAGTTTTTTCCCTTTTTTGATGATACCCACCTGGGTGCAGATCAATTCTATTTCGCTGAGCAGGTGGCTGGAAAGGAAGATGGTTTTTCCAAAATCCTGGTGAAGGCGCTGAATGACGGTTCTGATTTCTACAATGCCTTGCGGGTCGAGGCCATTGGTGGGTTCGTCGAGGATCAGGAGTTCGGGGTCGTGCAGCAGCGCATTGGCGAGTCCGAGGCGTTGTTTCATACCCGTGGAAAATGCCTTGGCCTGCTTGTTGTGTTCTTTTTCGAGGCCTACGATTTCGAGTACTTCCCCGATGCGGCTTTTCGAAATTTGCCTGTACACAGCAGCGATTCGCAGGTTCTCATACGCGCTGAGGTGTTCGTAAATGGAAGGGCTTTCGATGAGCGCGCCGCAGCGGCGGTATATTTCTGCGCGGTGTTCCTTCAAAGTTTTTCCGAACAGGTGTACATGCCCGGCGGTGGGATGAAGCAAACCAAGCAGCAGTCGGATGGTGGTGGATTTTCCGGCGCCGTTGTGCCCCAGAAAACCGTACACCGAACCTCGGGGTACTGACAACGAAAGATCGTGTATAGTGGCCGGGGCGTTTTTATAGCCGAATTGCAGTTGGGTTGTTTCGATGATATTCATGGTTCAGTTCGTTTGTAAAAGCCGGGGCGCGGTTGTGGGGGACGTTGCCCCGGCTTTTTTGCTCAAAATGATGTGCTGTTCCAAAGGTTGTTTATACAGATTTGATACTATCCAATGATTTGTATATATTCCTTTTAATAAAGTCAACTTGAAGTATGCCTCGATAAGTGGCCTTCAGAACAGGTGTTTTGTCGGAATCAGAAACTGAAGATGTCTTTCAGGATATCCCAGCAACTTTTGCCCGTGCCGTTGCATTCGCCGCTCAGAGTGCAAACATATCCTGCCGAATTGACGCCGCCTGTGATTTCGCTCATCGCGGTTTCGTTGACGTCTACATGGTTGGCAGGAGAATCGCTTTGCTGGGTAGCGTCGGCATTTTTCCAGGATTCGATCAGTTGATTTGTTTTCATTACTTGAAATTAGATGAAGATTGCAAAGAAGGCATCGATGAGATTGCAACTTTTACCGGAAAGGTTGCATTCGCCACTTACAGAGCAAACGGCGCCTGCGGAATTTGCACCACCGATGATTTCGCTCATAGCGAATTCGTTCACATCTACGTTGCTGGCTGGGGAATTGCTTTGCTGTTGGGCGTCGGCATTTTTCCAGGATTCGATCAGTTGTTTTGTTTTCATAGCAAATAAAAATGTCAGGATGGCTTTCTGAATGGAGGAAGGCACAGAGGCCTTCCTCCTATACAGCAAGTAATGTTGGATTCAATTAGAACAGGTCCTTGATGAAGTCAGAAACGGCATCCCAGCAGTTTTTGCCCGAAGAAACGCATTCGCCGCTCACGGTGCAGATGTAGCCTGCAGAGTTGGCGCCGCCGGAGATTTGTTGCATAGCGGTTTCGTTTACGGCTACTTCGGCAACAGGTGCTTCAACTTGAGCGTTGACGTCGGCGTTTTTCCATGCGTTGATCAGATTGTTCGATTTCATGCTTAAAAAATTTAATTGTGAAAGTTTGATTTGCCTACTCGTGGATCAGGGCTTTTCGGCTTCCGCCCTTTTTATTGATGTGCGCACTCAATAAATATCTTTAGCAGTGTTCAAAATTGTTCTTTCTCCACTTCCTTCAAGTCATTGTTCTTCACCGATTTTTTCTGCCCCTGTTTCAGCGGGCCCGCTTTCCCGAACCTGTAATTGAACCCCAGGTTGACCATTCTAAATGGCACATAAGTCGTTTTGGTCTGGCTGAATCCGGGGCCTTCCAGCGTTGTTCCGTAGGCTACCTCGTGTCGGAAGGGGTTGACAACGACCAGCGTGACGGCGCCATTTTTGTGCAAAACGGGCTGGCTGAAAGTGGTTTGCAGGGTGTAAAATGAGCGGGTCGTGCCTTGTATGCTCAGTTGCGGAGCGGCATAGGCGGCCAGCATTTCTGCCGAAAACCCGCTTTTGAATTCCAGTCCGCTCATCACGAACGTGTTAAATTGCAGGCCATGGTTGCCGACGCCGCTGATGTGCAGGCTGTTGTCGGTTTCAAAGTAGTTGAAGTTTCCGCCGCCCCTTACCGACCAGATACTGGTGAGTTGGTAGGTGAGGTATGCATTCGCGCCAGCCAGCCAACTGGAACCCAGATTGGAGTAGAGCGAAGTGGCGATGCCATCGGAGCCCGTGGTGGTCAGTTTTTCTATGACGTCATGGCTTCTGTAGTAAAAAGTGCTGCCATTCAGGAATCCGCCTTTAAAAGGCATGGCAAAACTCAGGTCGAAAATGTCGGTCAGTTCGGGGCGCAGGTACGGATTACCCAGGGTAACATTCAGCCGGTCGGCTGTATTGGCAAACGGATTCAGTTGTGCGATGCCCGGGCGCTGAATCCGCCGGGTATAACTCCCGGTCAGGGTGGCTGCGTTTTGAAAGGTGAATGACATCGAAGCGCCAGGATTCCAGGTGAAGTAATCGTCATGAATGTCAGCATGGTTTTGAATGCGGTTGAGTGTATGTTCCAGCCGATTCCCGATGCGGAAGGACCATTTTTTGCGCCACTGAAAACGCGTTTCGAGGTATGCCGCCGAGATATGCTGGGTGTAATCGAGTTGTTGCGTCCGTTCGGGGTTGGGGTAAAAACCGGATCGATCGTTTTCCCATTGCTCATAGGTTGCGTCAGAGCCGATCCATCGGATGATGTGTTTGGCGCCGGTTTCCATTTGTATATTCGGTCTGATGGGCTGCGAATAATCGGTTTGAGCGGTGAATTCGTCATTCAAAGCCAGGTTGAGTGCATTTTCTGCAAAAAGGATTTCCTGCGATGACACGGGACGCTCGTACAGCGTATAGTCGAGGCGGTTGCGCAGGTGTGTCCACTGCATCGAGGCGCTCCACTGCTGCTGGGGTTTGCTGAAAGTACGCTTGTAGTCGTTGGTCCACTCGAAGTTCAGGTCGCGGCGATTATTGTCTATGGTTCGGTCAAAAACACTGGTTTCGGTGTTGGCTCCACTTTTTGTTTCTTGCATGATATGGATGAGTCCGTCGGCATACACCCGATTATTGCTCCAGCGCAGGCTGCTGGAAAAAGAGTGCCGAATATTGGGGTCGTAGTCGACACCGATCAGCGCAGTGGCTGCCATTCTGCCGGCAGTGGCGGCGCCTTGCTGGGTCAGCAGCGTACTTCCGGTTTCGGTTATGGTATTCCGGACGAGGCTGTTGTGCAAGTCCATGGGGAGCATGCCATTCAGACCGAGCATGGAATTGACGCCTACTTTGGCGGTACGGAGGTTGAGGCTGGCGCTGGCCGCATTCTGTATGTTGCTGCCCGCGGCATTCACCGTGCCGTTGTATCCTTCTATCTGTTTCTTTTTGGTAATAATATTGATGATACCGGCAGTGCCTTCCGCATCATATCGGGCCGAGGGCATGGTGATGACTTCCATACGGGCTACCTGTTCGGCGGGTATGCTGCGCAGGGCATCGGCCATGTTGGCGGCAAATACGCCCGAGGGCTTGCCATTGATTAATACCTGTATGTTTCTACTGCCTCTGAGCGACAGGTTGCCTTCTGCATCTACCTGCACCATGGGCACTTTGCGCATGAGTTCGTTGAGGGTTTGATTGGGGGCGCTTTTGTCGCGGTCGACATTGTACACCAGGCGGTCGATCTGCTGTTCGATCACTGTTTTTCGGGCGCTTATTTCTATTTCTTTGAGGACGGAACTGGAGGGTTTTAGCAGTACTTGTCCGATGTTTTGCACCTGGTTGCCGGGCAGCATTTCAATATTGTCGAGGATTTTGGTTTCGTAACCGACAAAGACAAATTTCAGGGTGTATTTTCCGGGTGGCAGCCCTTCGAGACTGAATTTTCCTTTGTCGTCGGTGATGGTGCCATTGATGATTTTCTGAAAGTTTTTTCTTTGCAAGGAGACGGATACATACCCCATCGTTTCAGCACTGAGCGAGTCGGCTGTGGCGCCTTTGATGCTGCCGCCGGAAGCGGGACCGGCGGCAGGCATCTGGGCGAAAAGAATACCCGGGGAAATCAGAATAAATATCGTTATCAAATATGAGTAAATATTTTTCATAATTCGTATTCGTCTTGTAATGAGTTTGATAAATAAAGCGTGTTACATTATCTTGCTAACTAAACGGGTAATCTATCTTGTTAACTAACTCTGTTGCTTTCGTTTGATGTTACAAAGGTGGGGCGGTTTGCGGGGCTTCACAAGGACAGTTGACGCGGTTTGGAACGGGGTAAATTTTACAGTTTGAATTTGGCTTTTTGGAAGGGTAGTGGGTTGCATGTTATTAAAATCAAGACAAGGTGCCGATTTCAAATACATCCGCTTGATCGTCAGAATCGGGCGCCATCCCAATCGCATCCATGTTGATGATGACGGAATTCAGGTTGTCCTTTTCCTCTTTGGACATATTGTCCCATTGTTGTGCAGATACTAAGTAACCTAAAGAAATGAGCAGTGTAATGATCCAGGCTTGCATAAATATTAAATTTTTTGAGTTATATAAATGATTGTCTTGAATTGCTTTCGCAGTACAAAAGTGTGGGCCTGGCAAGCGAAATGCACGGACAGGAGAAATACCGGGGAACAGGGTAAATAAATTTAAATATTAATAAATACAATATTTTAAGTGCTTGTATACAGTGTGTTATTTTTCGTCAGAAAAATAATTAGCCGCTTTTTTGCAGAATTTACGATTGGGACAACCTATCAAAGGAGGAACGGTGTAAATTTGCTTGATTACCATAACCCTTTTTTGACTAATTGCCTGACCATCAATTAGTTGCTGAGAAGCCCACGCTGTATTATGGACACACTTCAGGAAATTGTACTCCTGCTTGACCGCTATAAAGTCAGGCAGATAGAGGTGCTTACCAATGCCTCTGATGGAAAAGAAAACCGTTATTTTGAGTGTTATTCCGGTATGCGAGATGGTCGCTGGAGTTCGGATGACGAGATGGCGGAGTTCTTCGGTTTCGAACCTGGAAGCAAAGCCTTCACCCGTTTCAGAAATGAGGTGAAGAAAAGACTTCAAAATTCTTTACTCTTTATCGATACCAGCCTGCCCGAGTTTAACGACTACAATCGGGCAGCCATAACGCTGACCCAGCAATGGGCCATTGCGAAGGTGCTGATGCACCGGGGCGCCAGAAAGGCATTTGTAGAAATGGCGGAACAAATCCTTAAAGTGGCCATCTACTTTGAATTCCTGGATATAATTGTCGAAGTATTGCAATCGCTTATTTCCTCCATTATGCCTTTCCCACAGTACAATAAAGACTTTCCACGCTACATGAAAATGTATGAAGAGTATAAAGATGCTCTCGATGCAGAAAAGGAGGTTTGGAAAACTGTCAATACCGTGATGTGGCCACTGGTGACTCAAAAAGGTGTACCAGCGCATCACCTCGAACCCATCGTTCAAGCAACGGAAAGACTCCGACCGCTGGCAGAAAAATATTCCTATATTATTCTTCAGTCCAATTTTCGGAACCTCGAATTATTTAGTTATATATTCAACAAAGACTGGGAAAAGGTGCTGGTGCTCTCCAGAGACGCAAAGAACTTTCTGGAAGCCAAGCCGGCCAATCCCGTTTTTCACATCCTGAAATTTGCCCAGCAGGAAGCCGCCAGCCTCGTCATGCTGGCCCGCTTTGATGAAGCACGTACCCTGTGCCGGGAATCTATGTCGCTGCTCACGGAAGGTATCTCCATGTGGTTTAAATTCTGGGAAATGGAAACCGTGGCAGCATTTCAGGCCGGATGTTATGAAGACGCCTGGCATGCGGTAAAGCAGGCCATGAAACACCGTCGCTTCGAAACCATTTCTGCTATGGATCAGGAGTCGTGGCGGGTGTTTTACGGGTACCTGTGCCTTATGTCGCGCTTGCAGATTTTACCCTTGTCGTCTCGAGAAAAAGGGGAGGCCGAAAAATTCAGGCTTTCTTCCTGGCTCAACGATCTGCCACTGCATAGCCAGGATAAAAGGGGCGCAAACATACCCGTGCTGATTCTGCAAACCTTGTTTCTGTTAACTGAAAAACGTTATGACGAATTCGAAAACCGCACAGAAGCATTGCGCAAATACCGGCAGCGAAACCTGGAAGCAGATTCCCAGCATGTGCGTACCGACTGTTTTATCCGTTTGATGGAATCCATACCCAAAAATGGTTACCAGTTAAAACGCATCTCACAAGAGGCTGAAAAATGGCTGGAAAAGATGCAAATGAGCACCACCAATATCCTCGACTACTCTTACGAACTGGAAATAGTACCCTATGAAAGGCAATGGGAATGGACCATCGATGTGCTAAAGTGCGTTAAATGACCATAAAAAACCTGCCATTATGGATACGCTTCATGAAATTGTACACTTGCTCGATCGGCATAAAGTCAGGCAGATAGAAGTGCTTACCAATAACGCCGGCGCTAAAGAAAATCGATATTTCGAATGTTATGCCGGCATGCGCGACGGCCGCTGGAATACGGACGACGAGATGGCAGAACACTTTGGATTTCTGCCAGGAAGCAAAGCCTTCACTCGATTTAAAAACGAGTTGAAAAAAAGGCTCCAAAATTCCTTGCTATTTATAGACACCAGCCTTCCCGAGTTTAACGACTACAATCGGGCCGCCGTAACACTTACTCAGCAATGGGCCATCGCGAAGGTGCTGATGCACCGGGGCGCGCGAAGGGCTTATGTAGAAATGGCAGAACAAATCCTGAAAAGCGCTATCTATTTCGAATTTGTTCCCCTGGTGGAAGAGGTATTGCGCACACTGATCACGGCTATTCTGCCTTTTCCGCAATACAACAGAGACTACCACCGCTATCTGGAAATGCTGGAAGAATACCAGGCGGCACATGATGCCGAAAAAACCGTTTGGCGGGCTGCCAATAGCCTGATCTGGCCTCTGGTGGCCAGAAAAGGCCAGGCTGCGGAGTTTATTGGGCCCATTCGCAAGCAGGTCGAATTATTGCGCCCCTTGGCACAACGATATCCCTACACAGTACTTCAATCCTACTTCCGTTCCATTGAAATGTATGGATATATATTTTGCAACAACTGGGAATCAGCCCTGGCCCTTGCAGAGGATTCCAGAAACTTCTTTCATTCCAAATCGGGAAAACCGGTTTATTACGCCCTGAAATTTGCCCAGTTGGAGTCGGCATGCCTCGTCATGCTGAACCGTTGCGATGAAGCGCGGGCCTTGTGCCGGTCATCCATGGAGATGCTTACGGAGGGTATTGCCATGTGGTTCAAATTCTGGGAAATGGAAACGGTCGCGGCATTTCAGCAGGGTGCATACGAAGACGCGTGGCATTTTGTGAAAGATGCCAGGAAGCACCCCCGATTCGGAGGTATTCCCAGTATGGACCAGGAGTCGTGGCGCGTGTATTACGGTTACCTATGTCTTCTGGCGCGCCTGGATCTGCTGCACCTGCAAACCAGAGAAAAAGGAGAAACTGAAAAATTCAGGCTAAATTCCTGGTTGAATGACCTGCCGCTTTACAGTCAGGATAAACGAGGGGCTAATATTCCTGTACTGATATTGCAAACGCTGTTTTTACTGACAGAGAAACGGTATTCGGAATTTGAAAAACGCACAGAAGCCCTTCGCAAATACCGGCAACGCAACCTGCATGCCGAATCAACGCACGTGCGCACAGACTGCTTTATGCACTTGCTGGAATCTATTTCCAAAAACCGGTATCACTTGAAACGTATCCAGAAGGACGCCGAAAAATGGCTGGCCAAAATGCGCATGAGCCCTACCAATATTCTCGATTACAATTACGAACTGGAAATAGTACCCTATGAAAGGCAATGGGAATGGGTACTCGAGGTACTGCGAAAAAATGCCTGATCAGGGTTTCAGCAAATTACCGATCTGCTTCCAGGTAATCAACTGGATGTTTTGGTCTTTCAACACTTTTTTACACAGATCGCTGCTGAAAAAATTGTAGTCGGCCTGTCTCCAGCCGGCATCCCAGGCGCCGGGAAAGCCCTCAGTCATCCTGCGCATATCGTCGGTTTCGTATGCCGTATGTATCAGAAGCACATTTACGCCTGGTTGAAGATGCCCCAGCACTTGTAGATAATATTGTTCCATGCCTTTGGTATAATCTTCCGGCGATGCCGTTATTACCCTGTCCACAACAATATCGCGGTCGGTCACGGCCTTGCGGAAATCTTCCGAAACGGCATCCAGAAAATCGTGACTCACCATAGATGGCACGCCATACATGCGTCCCATTTTCAGGTAAATGGAGAACAGTTCGGGCGACGAGTAAAAAAGGCAACCCATATGGCTGTCGAAATGGGTGGGTTCCAGCCCCATGGCTTTTGATTTTTCAATTTGTGCGCGCAGTTCCCGCTCCACTTCTTCCGGTTTGGCTTTCATGCCAAATGCCGCGCAATTGTGGTAAAAATAGCCATTGCTGTCGACCAGGCTGCTCACCTGGCCGCGGGGCGCTACAGGGCCCCATTTGTATGGCCACCACTCGCTGGTAAGCGTCAGGTGCAAGCCCATATCGTGACCGGGATGTTTGCGGGCATAATCGGCTACTTCCGGCAGCCAGGGGCAGGGCACCATGACACTGGCCGAACGTACACTGCCTGTTTCCATCGCTTCCATACTGGCCTGGTTTTCAGCATGCGACACGGCCAGGTCGTCCGAATGAATAATCAGGAGTTTGGAGCCGGCCGGGTACCCCAGTCGTTCGACGAGGTTGCCGGATTTCTGGGAAAAAACACTCAGGGAAAATAAAAGACAGGCAAATACGGACAAGTATCTCATGGTGGGTGTTTTGTGTGTGCGGTAAAGATAGGGAAATGTTGAGATGGTTGAGGGGTTGAGTTGGTTGAGTTGGTTGAGGGGTTGAGTTGGTTGAGGGGTTGAGTTGGTTGAGGGGTTGAGTTGGGCATTAGCCAAGGAGTGTTGCCTTATGACCCTCAACCAACTCAACCCCTCAACCAACTCAACCCCTCAACCAACTCAACCCCTCAACCAACTCAACCCCTCAACCAACTCAACCAACTCAACCCCTCAACCAACTCAACCAACTCAACCCCTCAACCAACTCAACATTTCCCTACCTTTGCCAGCACATACAAAACCCAATCATGGAATTCTTCTTCGCCATTTTGTTTTCCCTGTTTTCCATCGTCGATCCGCCGGGCGCCATTCCGGTGTATGTAGCCCTGACGGCCGGGCGGCCGCGGCCCGAGCGCAACAAAATTGCGCTGATGACGAGTGTGTATTTTATGCTCATTCTGGTCAGTTTTTTCCTTGCTGGAACCTACATTCTTGGATTTTTTGGCCTCACAGTGCATTCCTTGCGCATTGCAGGCGGCATGACCTTGCTGATCAGCGGTTTTGGCCTCATGTCGGGTCGTTTTACCAAGGAGCGTGGCTATGACAAGGATGCGGAGAAGCAGTCGCAGGATCGTACGGATATTGCTTTTTCGCCGATGGCCATGCCTATGTTGTCGGGGCCGGGTTCCATTTCCTATCTGATTACCCAATTCAGTCAGCACCAGACCTGGGCAGAACGCGTGACAATTGTAGCCGCTATCGTAGCGGTGGCGTTTCTGGTGTGGGTATGTTTACGGGTAGCGCCTTTTCTGTTCAAGGTGTTTGGCACGGGTGGTCTGAATGCCATAGCCCGCATCATGGGATTTATTGTAATTGCCATCGGGGTGCAGTTTATTGTCGATGGGCTGGTGCACCTGGTTCAGGAAATGAATGGATAGGAAATAACGGAACTGCCTATCAAATCCTTTGTTTATCAACCTATCCTGAAAGCCGCTACATCTTTTTCAAATATGAAAAACTACCTGTCGCTCGTCAAGTTTAGCCACACCATTTTTGCGCTGCCTTTTGCCCTTACTGGATTTTTTATTGCATTGAGTGTGCAGGGTACCGGTATCGACTGGTGGAAATTGCTACTGGTGTTGCTTTGTATGGTTTTCGCTCGAAGTGCTGCCATGGCTTTCAATCGCTACCTCGACCGCGATGTGGATGCCGAAAACCCGCGTACCAAAGTGCGTGAAATTCCTGCCGGAGTGATTACGCCACAAGCGGCACGCATGTTTGTGATTGTCAACTGTGTGTTGTTTGTAGCGACCACCTGGTTTATCAATCGCCTGTGCTTTTTCCTGTCGCCGGTGGCCCTGGCTGTGGTGCTGGGTTACAGTTACACCAAACGTTTTACCTGGCTGTGTCATGTGGTACTGGGGCTTGGCCTGAGCCTGGCGCCCATTGGCGCTTACCTGGCCGTGCTGGGGCGTTTCGACTGGATTCCGGTGCTGTATAGCCTGGCCGTGTTGCTTTGGGTAGCCGGTTTCGACGTGATTTATGCTTTGCAGGATGAGGAATTCGACCGCGAAAACCGCCTGTATTCCATGCCTTCCTTTTTCGGCAAAAAACAGGCTCTGCGCATTTCTGAGTGGATGCACCTCGGCACAGCCTTCATGATGGTGCTTGGTACCAAAGCCCTGCTGGCTACAGTGCCGCAAACCGGCTGGCTGCTGTGGATTGGCACGGGGGTATTTCTGCTCCTTCTGCTCTATCAACACCTGCTGGTGAAACCCAACGACCTGAGCCGGGTAAACATCGCTTTTTTCACCACCAATGGAATCGCCAGCCTGCTGTTCGGCACGATGGCCATTGCAGATTTGCTGACATAAGTTTCGAGCCAGGACATGAAAAACATCGCCATCTTCGCTTCCGGCGGCGGCTCCAATGCCCGCAAAATCATCGAATATTTTAAAGATTCAGACCTTGCACAGGTGGTGCTGGTGGTTTCCAATAAAAAAGATGCCGGCGTACTCGATATTGCCCGGGCGCATCATATACCGACACACCTGATCCACCGTGCCGATTTTTATGATACCAAAGAAATATTAGCAGTTTTAGATGAACGAGAGATCGATCTGATCGTATTGGCCGGTTTTTTGTGGTTGGTACCTGGCTATCTGATCGAAGCGTTCCCCCGAAAAATTGTCAACATTCATCCGGCACTGTTGCCGCTGTTTGGAGGCAAGGGAATGTACGGCGCTCATGTGCATGCAGCGGTTAAAGCGGCTGGGATGAAAGAGTCGGGCATCACCATTCATTATGCGAATGAACAGTACGATGCCGGTGATATTATTTTTCAGGCTACCTGCGCATTGAATGAAGAAGATACCCCCGAAACCATCGCCCAAAAAGTGTTGGCCCTCGAACATGAATATTTCCCGAGGGTCATAGAGAGGGTTATGAGTTATGAGTTATGAGTTATGATGCTGTACTCTTGGCTTTATGAATAGAGAAGCCAAAAGCAAAGTGAGTAAAACTCATCACTCATAACTCATAACTCATAACTCATCAACCACCCAGTTCCCCGTCATTAATCCGTTGGCTAACGACCAACACAACCGATAGTATGCATTCTAATAAATTACTCCTGTTGTGCGCTGTCTGCGCACTTTTTGCCTTCGGCGCTCCTGTTGCCACCGCTCAAACCTATTCCTCACTTCTTAAAAATGCCAATGAGTCCTACGACAAAGGACTGCTGCCGGAAGCCGCCGACTTGTATGAAAAAGCGGCCCGACTCAAGGAAAACAAGCCTGAAACCATGTACAAGGCGGCTGAGTGTTACTATCTCACCCGCAATTATGCCAAGGCAGTAGCCTGCTACGAACTGTCGAAAGACGAATTTAGAAAACACGAACTGGCGGGACTGCGCTATGCGCGTTCGCTCAAACAAACGCAGCAGTATGAACCTGCCATAGAGGCGTTTAAAAATTTTGGCCGCAAATACCGTGGCGCCCGCAAGGCACAGGTCATTGCAGTGGTGCAAAACGACATCAAAGGCTGCGAACTGGCCATCCAGAAAGGCGCTATGGCCGCCGACAACGGCGACCAGGTGAAGGTGCTGCCTGATGGCATCAATACCCGCGCCAATGATTTTGCGCCGTTGCCCTGGTCTTCCGATCTCTTGTATTATTCCAGGTATGTAGGAAAAAAAGCATCGCTGATGCGCTCCCTGCACGATGGGGCGGGGTGGCAGCCGTCCGACTCGGCCCGAGGGTTGCCGGAGTCAGTAACGAGCCGTTTCGGCAATGGCGTTTTCTCCTCAGATGGAAAACGTTTTTATTGCACGCAATGCGATGAGGCGCCCGCCTACGAGCGTGCCGGGAATGGACTTCGCACGCGTTGCGCCATTTTCGGACTCCGTTATGAAAACGGCCGCTGGAGCGAGCCGGAACGCCTCCGCAGTTATATCAATATGTCCAATCACACCAGTATGCACCCTTGTGTGGCTTCGGAAGGCGGACGAGAATTGTTGTTTTTTGCCAGCGACCGCGAAGGAGGACTGGGGGGACTGGATTTGTATGCCTGCGCCCGGCCGCTGGAATCGGGTGAATTCGATTTTTCATTTCCCCAAAACCTGGGAGAAATGATCAATACCGGCGGCGATGAAATCAGCCCTTTTTATGATCCCCGGTCGCAAACACTCTGGTTCAGCAGCAACGGCCATATTTCGCTGGGCGGTCTTGATATTTTCAAAACCACCCGTGGTGGAGGAAAATGGACAAAACCCGAAAATCCGGGCGCCCCACTCAATTCGTCGGCAGATGATGTGTTCTTTTACAAGACCCTTCATGACAAAAAGGGCCATGCTTTTTTTGTTTCCAACCGCCAGGTAGAAGGCCAGAAACCGGCCACTTCCGATGAAGACATTTTTGAATACATACCGGGAATGGCCAACTCGGATGTGTCTTATTCAGAACCCGAGCGTGGCGGCCCCGACAGCCTCGACGCAGCCGAAAGCCCAATGGTGTACAAGGTACATTTGGAAATTCGCCCCGATTTTGAACCGGAAAGTCCGCGCTACAGTGGTTTGCATGCCCTGGGTACGCTATCGGCCCAGCCACTACCCGAACAAGGTATGCAGCGCATTCTCCTGGGCGATTTTACAGATATGTCCAAAGCAGAGGCTGCTGTGCAGGCTTTGCGGGAAAGCGGTGCGTTTCCACAAGCGTTTGTTATTCCGTTGAAAGATGAAAGATGAGCGATTGAATGAGGATTTTGGGGATTTAAAAGATTAGAAGAATGGCCTCTTTAGAGTTGACAATTTTTCAAATTTCATACATTGTCAACTCTAAAGAGGCCATTCTTCTAATCTTTTAAATCCCCAAAATCCTTATTCAATCTTCTCTAATTACTTTCCCCGCCAATTCCCCTTTCTCAAAAGTTATCTGCCAGAAATAAACGCCTTTGGGCTCTTTTTCGAGCGAAACAGGCAGCAGTTCATGTTGTTGGAAAGTGTGTTCCGATGAGCGAACCAGTTTGCCGGCGGCATCAAAAATGCGCAGTTGTGCAGGTCCTTCGATTCGGTTCAAGTCGAATACAAGTGTGCCGCTGGTTGGATTGGGCCAAACGCTGGCAGATACAGCGTCAGGCTCGCTGGTGCCCGAAGCCTGTTCGAGCGCCATATTCAGGGCTCTCCATGCATCCACCCTTCCCCAGCCAAAACCGTTGTTGGGGCGCAGGGAACCGTCGATGCCACAATTGTCGGGGTCGGCCATGTAAATGGAGGTTTGCTCCACGATGTCTTCAATCAGATCGACATTGCCGGCCAGATCGGGCCGTGCCGACAGTATCAGCGCTACCAGTCCTGCTACATGCGGACCCGCCATGCTGGTGCCACTCAGCCAGTTGTATCCGTCGATCGGTGTGGAGGAGCGCACAAAAACACCCGGAGCGGCCACATTGGGTTTGATGCGGTTGCTGCCATCGATGAGCACCGGGCCACGGCTGCTGAAGTTGGCCAGCGTATCGTCGGAGCGGGTAGCACCTACGCTGAAACTCTCTTCAAAATAGGCAGGTGGGCCATATGTGCTGGCGCAGCCCTGATTGCCGAAATTACCATTGCTTACTACTACTACCACACCCGAAGCGCGCAGGCCAATAACGGCCTGGTGAAGCAACTCATTGACTGTCAGGTCGATACATCCTTCCTGTACCGCACAATACCAGGAGTTATTGATCACATGTGGCGCCAGGGCAGGGTCGGCGTTCTGGCCGTTCAGGTCGGTAGGCGCCAGAAACCATTGCAGGCACTCAATATAGGTAGATGGTTTTCCATAGCCGCGTTCCATGTTGCGGCAGCCGATCCATTTGGCGCCGGGTGCTACACCGATCTGGTTGCCCTGCCCGTCATCGCCGGTCATAGTACCCATGGTATGGGTACCGTGCTGGTTGTCGTCGCAGGGTTCGGTCGCATCCAGCCCACAGAAATTGACCATCGTGGTATCATTTTGCGGATTCACTTCATGGATGGCGTCGTGCCAGTTGTGGTTGTGGTCGGCCGTATTTCCATTCCAGCCGCGGTAGTGATCTTTCAAAGCCGGATGATCCCATTGATACCCGGTATCCGAACCGCCGATGGTAATGCCCTGTCCGGTATATCCCATCGACCAGACGAGCGGGGCATTGATCTTGTCGACGCCCCATTCGATGGCGTTGCGTTCGACGATGTCGGGATGTTCGATTTGGGGCATTTGAAATGCGACCCAGGGGTCGGCACAGATGCTCGTCACTTCCGGCAAGGCAGCCAGCAAAGGCAGCAGCGCAGGGTCGGCCGATTCTACGGCAAGGGCATTGACCAGGTAAAAACTGTTGATATTGGCCTGGTATTGGCGCAGCAGGCGGATGGCGTTGGCTTGCGATTCGGCAGCGTTGGCTTGCAGTTGTCGGTTCACCCACTGCGCTTTTTGCAATTTGGTCTTCAACAACTTTGCATCGCGCAAATCTGTTTGTTTTTCAAAAACAACCAATACATCCATCTTTGCACCAGTGTCGAACGCGGCTCTTATTTCAGGCGCCAGTTTGTCGCGCCAACTTTGAGTCGACTGGCTGTTTGCAGTGAAAATGAAAGAAAAAATGCAGAGGAAAAGGAGCGGAAATCGATTCATTTATTTCAAAAATTAGATCGTCTGTATAAAAGAAGTTCAAAAGTACGTTCGTACGCCAAACGAGTCGGGCTAAAATCAGCAAACCCGTATCTTTGCCGCCAATTTTATGTACAAGACCAAAATAAAACCTCAATTGTTCACCCTCACCACCTTTACAAATTCATACTCATGAAGATAGCAATTGGCTGCGATCATGCCGGATTTCCTTTTAAAGACGGCATCGTAGCGATGCTGCAGGCACAAGGGCATATGGTACTCGATTTTGGTACCAATTCCACAGAATCCGTTGATTATCCTGACTTTGCACATGCCGTGGCAGAAGCCGTCGCCACCCAGCAGGCCGACCGCGGCGTACTGCTGTGCGGCACAGGAAATGGAGTAGCCATGTCGGCCAACAAACACCAGGGCATCCGATGCGCCCTGTGCTGGTCGGAAGAAATAGCCATGCTCACCCGTCAGCACAATGATGCCAATATCATTGCCCTGCCGGCCCGCTTCGTTCCCGAAATTCTGGCACAGGCCATGGTTCGAATTTTCCTGACGACGGAATTTGAAGGCGGCCGACACGCCCGAAGAGTAGACAAAATTGCATGTAGTTAAGTGAGTGGTGAGTAGTGAGTGGTGAGTAGTGAGTAGTGAGTAGTGAGTGGTGAGTAGTGAATTACGTTAGAATATTCAGAAGTAATAAGAATATACTCACCACTCACCACTCACCACTCACCACTCACCACTCACCACTCACTACTCACTACTCACTACTCACCACTCACCACTCACCACTCACCACTCACCACTCACTATCTGAATAATAGCATGAAACTACCATTATCATTGTGTGCAATGTTGATTGCCACACTTGTTCAGTCACAATCGGCTGCCGACTCCATCGCGAGGTCTATTGCGGCCAGAACAAGCCATAATTACGAATTACCCGATGCCACCCCATATGCTGCCGGTATTCGTGCCGACGATGCCAGAATCCTGGTCGAGGCACTTGCTTCCAAGGAAATGCAGGGCCGCGAAACAGGCGAAGAAGGCCAGCGTAAAGCCGCACAGTACATTGCCGAACAGTTTAAATCTGCCGGATTGCCTGCCAAAGGCGACCGAAATACCTACATGCAGGATATTCACCTGCGCAATACTTCCTGGAACGACATCAGCCTGAAAGTAAATGATCAGGAGTTTAAAAATCGCACCGATTTTTATGTGTATCCGGCATACAATCCGGACAAGCCCCTGATCACTTTTAAGGAAGTTGTATTTGTTGGTTTCGGTATCGACGATCCCAAATACAGCGACTACGACAAAGCAGATGTGGAAGGCAAAGCGGTTGTTTTTTATGAAGGAGAACCTCAAATGGCCGATGGGAAATATACCATTACGGGAGAATCGCGCCGTTCGGGCTGGTCGATGGACTGGAAAAGAAAAGTACAGGTAGCCAAGGAAAAAGGCGCTGTACTGGTATTTATCATCGATACAAGATTTGAAGAAAACCTCAAAAACAACAAAAAACTGCTGTCCACCTATGGCTGGCGGACCGTCAATGTAGATGAAGACAAAACGGCAGAATCCTTGCTGAACAATATTTTTATTTCACCCGACCTGGCAAAGGTCATCCTGGGTAATAAATCCGACAAGGCAGATGCGGTTATTGCTGAATTGCGGGAAGGAAAAAAAGGAAAGGCTGTAAAGGTCAAAACAAAAATTGAGGTTCACCTCGACAAGGAAAGCAAGGAACTGCATGGCAGCAATGTGATCGGATTTATCGAAGGTTCCGATCCGACCTTAAAAAACGAGTATGTGATGGTGACAGCCCATTATGATCACCTGGGCTCGCCGGATAGTACTGTTATCTATTATGGTGCCGATGACAATGCATCCGGAACGGCGGGAGTCATCGAAATTGCCCGCGCATTTGCCGATGCCAAAAGCAAGGGTCAGGGGCCCAAGCGCAGCGTGGTTTGTATGCTGGTAAGCGGCGAGGAAAAAGGACTGCTGGGGTCGAAATTCTATGTGGATTTCCCCATGTTTTCACTCAAACAGACCGTTGTAGATATCAATATCGATATGATTGGCCGAATCGACGATCGCCATCCCGGTAATCCTAACTACGTGTATGTGATCGGTTCCGACCGATTGAGCCTTGATCTGCACGAAATCAACGAACTGGCCAATCGTAACCACACCAAAATGGAACTCGATTACAAGTACAACGCAAAAGACGATCCCAACCATTACTACGAACGCAGCGACCACTACAACTTTGCCGAAAAGGGTATTCCTGCCATTTTCTATTTCAATGGTACACACCCCGACTATCACCGCCCGACGGACACGGCAGACAAGATTGATTATGAAGCACTTGCAAAACGCGCCCAACTGGCTTTCTATACAGCCTGGGATGTGGCCAATCGTCCGACCCGCCTGGCAATCACTGGCAAGAACAAATAATGTTATCGGAGCATGGGCTATCCTCCCGTGCTCCGATAAAATTTGAACAATTTTTCAAAATAGACCTTCCTTAAACGAAACTTTGTCTACTTTTGCGGTCATTTTTGAAAAATGCTCATCTAATTTTTGAATTAACGCCATGGCAAAACGTAAAGTCGCCCAAAAT
Source organism: Bacteroidota bacterium (assembly GCA_020160935.1). Taxonomy (GTDB): domain Bacteria; phylum Bacteroidota; class Bacteroidia; order Chitinophagales; family Saprospiraceae; genus M3007. The sequence goes on from JAIUPL010000005.1 coordinate 207,940, forward strand.
ACAGATACGATAGAAGTACAGGAAGTGCAAACGGTTTCTGCACCCTTCTGGGAAAAATACCAGAAACAATTGCTTTATGCACTCGGCGCTGTTGTCGTATTGATAGCCGGCTGGTGGCTGTACAAAACCCTCATTGTGGCACCCAAACAGCAGGAAGCCGTTGCTTCCATGTGGCAGGCACAAAATATGTTTGAGCGCGACTCCTTCCGCCTTGCACTCGATGGCCCGGGCGGCGGTTTCGATGGTTTCGTAGCATTGGCCGACAAATACAGCGGCACACCTGCCGGAAACCTCGCCAACTACTATGCCGGTGTTTCTTACCTGCACCTCGGCGAATTTGACAATGCCATTCAATACCTGGAAAAATACGATGCAGAAGGCGAATTGCTGCCTGCTATGAAATACGGCGCCCTCGGCGACGCCTATTCCGAGAAAAAAGACTTTTCAAAAGCGCTCGATCTGTACAAAAAAGCAACGGATGCTACCGACAATGAACTGCTGTCGTCCGTGTATCTGAAGCGCCTCGGTCTTCTGTACCAGCATGAAGGCAACAAGGAAGAAGCCGTGAAAGTGTTTGAACGCCTGCGTCGCGACTATCCGAACCAGCAATCACAAGACTGGCGCGAGATTGAAAAATACATCTACCGCGACGGCGGAGCAAAATAAACCGTTAAGGTTAGTTTAAAGTTTGCTGCTCAAATCCCGTGTGTACCCTGTTGGTACATACGGGATTTTGATTTGATAGCCCCTCCGACTTACCCATTTTGAAAAAAAACTGGCGCGGTATTGATCCTGCGCGTACTTTTGCACCAACCTGAGTTCAAAAGGTAGTCTCTCCTCTATCCTCCATCGTTCGCAATAACGAAGTTCATCATTCGTTTTTGCCACAGTATGAGGGTGTTTCGCCATGTTCATTGCTGAAATTTGGCCGAAGCACTATGCTTTCGAAACCAAAAAGTTGATTTTTAAAACCATTTCTGCTTTATGAACACGACTTCCCGTGCCGGGTGGTTGTTGGCGGCCTGGCTCCTGGCTACCAGCTGTCTCACTGCTCAGAGTTCAGTGCAAGATGACTTGCAACGCGCTGACAAACAATTTGACCTGTATGCATACAACCTCGCCCTGCGCACCTACGAGCAAGTTCTACAGAAAGACCCCAATAATGCCCGTGCCCTGTCACGCACTGCCGATTCCTATTTTCAACTCAATCGAATTGAAGAATCGCTTCCCTGGTACGAACGCGCCGCACAGCAGTACAATGTCGAACCCATTACTTTTCTGAATTATGGCAAAGCGCTGATGCAAACCGGCGACTACGTGGGCGCCAAAAAATGGTTCCGGGTGTACGGCGAAAACAACTCCGCTGCTGCACAGCAATACATCAATATGTGCGACTATGCCATCGATGTATCCAAAAAAGAAGCCATTTACACGGTTAAAAATGAACCGATGAACACGGAAGTGGCCGATTTTTGTGCCACCTTCATGGCTGGCAAAGTAGTGTTCAGTTCGGCCCGCACCGACATTGCCCGTAAAACACAATCCAAAACCAACAGCGACTGGTCGGGCGGCGCCTACAACCAGTTGTTTGTCACACAGCGCAGCGCTGAAACCGGATTTCTGCAAAAACCGGCCTTCCTGCGCAGCGACCTGCAAAACACCTTCAACGAAGGACCTGTGAGTTTCTCTGCCGATGGGAAAAAAGTGGCTTTTTGCCGTAATAACTTCATCGATGGCACTCGCCAGATCGCCGATAAAGGGATCAATATGAGCCTGTACATTGCCGATGTGGTGGATGGCAACTGGCTGAATATCAAAGCATTCCCTTTTAATGGCTCGGACTATGCGACGGGTTTTCCTGCTTTATCCCCCGATGGCAATACCCTCATTTTCTCTTCCAACCAACCAGGCGGAAGTGGTGGCTGGGATATCTATGTGTCGAACTGGAGCGGCAATTCCTGGAGCACCCCGCGCAATATCGGCGAACCCCTGAATACGCCCGGAAACGAAGTGACGCCATTTTATGACGGAAAAGACCTGTACTTTTCTTCCGACTGGCATCGCGGACTGGGTGGCCTCGACGTTTTCCGCGCCGAACTCGGCCGCGATAAAGTGAGCAATATTTTTCACCTCGGCCCCGGCATCAACTCCTCCCGCGACGATTACGGGTTCGTGTTCGACGCCAATCAGAATATCGGATATGTAACCAGCACCCGCCCTACGGGCCGCGGACATGAAGACATCTGGCAGGTGACGAAAAAAGGCGGCGCCACCTCTCCTGTTGCGTATTCCAATACCCCTTCGACGCCTTTCAATCAGGGTAAAACATCCCCTTCGACTACTACACCGGTAGAATACAGCACCACCACCACCGTAACCAACTATGGCTCGGGCAGTGGCACTTTGTACCTGCTGGTAACCGACAAAGTAGGCAACCCGGTAGCCAATGCCGACCTCGATTTTTCCGACTGCAATGCCGGTTTCGGCCAGACGGATTACGAGGGCAAATACTATTTTTCTTCCCTTACCTGGCCCCTGCGCTGCAATGTGGTGATCAAAAAACAGGGCTACTTTGAAGAATCCGTATTGCTGGAAAACTATGGGAAAGGCAACCTGATGATTGCCATTACGCCCGACGATCGCAAAGAGTATATCGGCGCCGTGCGAGATGCACAATCCCGCATCCTGCTCGATGGCGTAAACATCGAAATCCAGAAAAACGAAACCGGACAGTCTATCTTCACCAATACCGACTACGATGGCCGCTATTCTTTGTTCCTGACGCCATACAGTGCATATGATGTGACATATGCCAAGTCGGGGTACAAGAGCCGTACGGTGCGCATCAATACCGGTGCTGCCGGAACCGGTATATCCGACATCGGTATGGAACCGATTGTAAGCACAGTGGCAGCAAGCAATCGCCCTGCGGAATACAGCACGCCGACACTCATAGCCTCCAAGAAAGCGGATGAGCCGACCCCTGCACAAGGCGAATTTAACGGATATGCAGTGCAGGTAGCCGCCTATCCGGATGAACTTACAGAAGCAAAACTCAAGAAATACGAAGAACTGTCGCAGTACGGCAACCTGTACGCCAAATCGGAAGGCGGCCGCAACAAGGTGCGACTCGGTATTTTCCCGAATAAATCCGATGCACAAGACGCTTTGAAGAAGGTGCTGAAAAACCCGAAATTCAAAGGTTCTTTTGTAACGGAAGAGTATGGCGCCGATCCGGGACTTGTGCTGGGCAACAACAACAACCCTTCCCTGCGCCCTACGGAGTACAGCACCGTATCCAAAGGCATAAGCCCGGCTGCACCGGTTATCCGTTATTCGGTTCAATTGGGTTCATTTGCTGCCGACAAGCCTATTGAAATCGGAGATTTTACCAAAGCCAGTGGCATCGGACACATTTATACCAAACTGGAAAATGGTATGAATAAAGTCCGCCTGGGCGTTTTCCCGACCCATGAGGCTGCCGAACAGGCGCAGACCGAGGCTGTAGCAAGAGGTTATCGCGATGCTATTATCGTGACGGAAAAATCGACCGACGAATCCTTGAAAGATTTCCTGCTGAGTAATGCTTCGCCCATTCAGCCAGTAGAAGCCGGTACGCAACCCGCTCAATATTCCACACCTGCTACCAAACCACAAAAGGCGAAATCTGCCACGGAAAATGTGCTGCGCCCCACGGAGTACTCGACGCCTTCGACCGTCAAGCCAAAGTACGCGCCATATTACGTTCGTATCGCTACGCTTTCCAACCCGGAACGCTTCGACAGCACTCCATTTGCCGATCTGGGCAATATCGAACGCAAAAAATCGGAAACAGGCTCTACTATCATCCTGCTGGGAGCGTATGAAAAAATTGAAGAGGTAACTTCCGCTCTCAATGCAGTCAGAACCCGCGGCTTTGAAGAAGCCTATGCCGTGCGGAAAGATGACAAAGGGAATTTGACGAGAATTAAGTAAAAGAGGCAAGAGGCAAGAGGCAAGGGGCAAGAGGCAAAGGGCAAAAGGCAAAGGGCAAATAGCAAGAGGCAAAAAGTAGGCGGCATTAAATTTGCCCCTTGCCCTTTGCCTTTTGCCCCTTGCCTCTTGCCCCTTGCCCCTTGCCCCTTGCCCTTTGCCTCTTGCCCTTTGCCCTTTGCCCCTTGCCTCTTGCCCCTTGCCTCTTGCCTCTTGCCCCTTGCCTCTCGCCTCTCGCCCCTTGCTCTCCCCTTCAAAAATTTTTTTTCAGACAACTGGCAGCGTTTTCCAAAGCGCTGCCGTTTTTATTTTGTTCTTATGACAACAGGATTGCATGGCAATCTTCAAGAATATTAAAGCAGGTTTTTTTAGTTGGTTTTGTTTGTTGCAATGGGCACGCTGAGAGCGTGCCTTTTGTATTTTTTGTCAAACCGCCGACTGTAGACTTTTGACTGTTGGCTGTTGACTATAATCAGTTGACTATCTTTGCGCCCCTATGCGGGTTTTTACCGACTTACAGCAACTTCCGGATTTTCAAAAAACCGTCGTCACGATTGGTTCGTTCGACGGTGTACACCTCGGCCACCGGCGCATTCTCGAACAGGTTGGTGCGCTGGCGCGCTCCTGTGGCGGCGAAAGCGTGGTCATCACCTTCGATCCGCACCCGCGTACGGTGCTACAACCAGACGACCCGCATTTCAAACTGCTAAGTACTACTGCCGAAAAAATTGCCTTATTGGAGTCTTCCGGTGTGGATAATGTAGTGGTGGTACCTTTTTCACAGGAATTCGCCCGACAAAGCGCCAGCGAATACGTGGAGGATTTTCTGGTGCACAAATTTCACCCTCGCTACATTGTCATAGGTTACGACCATCGTTTCGGGGCCAATCGCGAAGGAAATATCGGTTTTTTGAAAAAATACGAACCTGTTGCCGGGTTTGAAGTAGTTGAAATTTCGGCACAGGAGGTAGATGAAATCGCCGTCAGTTCCTCCAAAATCCGAAAAGCGCTGGAAGCCTCCGATGTGCAATTAGCCAATCGATTGCTGGGGCACCCATTTTCATTTTCCGGCGAAGTGGTGTATGGTAAACAGATCGGTCGAACGATCTCTTTCCCAACTGCCAATGTTGCCATTGCCGACCCGCACAAACTCGTTTTGCCACAAGGCATTTATGCAGCGCGCGTGAGCAGTGGGCTACCCGAAGGCCGCCACAGCGCCGACGCGATGTTGTACATCGGCAACCGCCCGACAGTAGACGAAGAAGGCGCGCAGCAAACCATCGAAGTCAATATCATCGATTTTGACGGCGATCTGTACGGCCGTCAACTTCAAGTAGACGTGATCGATTTTATCCGCCCCGATAAAAAACTGGACAACCTCGAAGCCCTTCAGGCACAAATTGAAGCCGATAAACTGGAAATACTGAAAAAACTCGAACAGGAAAAAAGGCAGTCCTTTGCACCCAGCAGCGCATCCGTTGCTGTCGTCATCCTCAACTACAATACACGCCGCCACCTCGAAGAATACCTGCCTTCCGTGATTGAATACAGTCCCGGCGCGCATATTGTAGTGGCGGACAACGGTTCGCCCGACGATTCGGTTGCGTTTCTGCGTACACACTACCCACAGGTAGAAGTGATTGATTTACAGCAGAATTATGGTTTTGCACAAGGATATAATGAAGCGCTCCAACACGTCTCGGCTGATATTTATGTCATCCTGAATTCCGATGTGGAGGTGACGAAAGGCTGGATAGAACCCATTGTGGAAGCCATGCAGCGCGACCCGGCCATAGCGATTGTGCAGCCTAAAATACTGGCCTGGTCAGAAAAATCGCGTTTCGAATACGCCGGAGCCGCGGGTGGCTGGATCGATTACCTGGGCTACCCTTTTTGTCGGGGCCGCATTTTTCACCACAGAGAGGAAGACCGCGGCCAATATGACGAGGCACAAACTTGTTTCTGGGCTTCCGGGGCGGCATTTTTTATCCGTTCGGAGGTGTACCATGCTTTTGGCGGTTTCGATGGCGATTATTTTGCCCACAACGAAGAAATCGACCTGTGCTGGCGCGTTCAGCGGGCGGGTTATTCCGTTTGGTGTATCCCGCAGTCTGTGGTGTATCACCTGGGTGGGGGCACACTCCAATATGAAAGCCCGCGCAAGGTGTTTCTCAATTTCAGAAACAGCATGTACAGCCTGCTGAAAAACGAATCGTGGGCCAAACTGTGCTGGCTGTTGCCTGCCCGCCTGGTGCTCGACGGACTGGCCGGTGCGCGATTTGCCGCTAAACGCCAGTTTGGAGCCATTTGGGCCATTGTACAGGCGCATTTTTCATTTTATGGTAATTTGCCAGCCCTCCTTCGAAAAAGAAAACAGGTAGCAGCCACCATCGAACAACAGCGCGTGCGTCCGCAAAACCTGCAAGGCGTTTTCCGTGGCAGCGTTATCGTCGCCCATTACCTGCGCCGCATCAAACAATTTTCAAAACTGATGAACACGTGACCTACGAATTGCTGCATGAAGACGAGCACCTGCTGGTGGTCAACAAACCGGCCGGATTGCTCACCATTCCCGACCGCGCTGGTACAAAAGAAAGCCTGCTGGGCCTGCTTGAACGCCGATATGGCAAGGTGTTCGTGGTACATCGCCTCGACCGCGAAACGAGTGGGATTCTGTGTTTTGCACGCACAGCAGAAGCACACCGCCACCTGTCGATGCAATTTGAGCACCATACCGCCGACAAGTATTACTACGCGCTGCTCGACGGCGAACTACACCACGAGGAGGGTGAAATTGACAAACCCATCGGCGAACATCCTGTGGTGCCCGGCAAAATGGCCATCGTGCGCAATGGCAAGCCCTCCCTTACTTTTTACCGCCTGGCTGAACGGTTTCCTCGTTTCACCCTGGTAGAAGTGTTGATCAAAACCGGCCGTACCCACCAGATTCGCGTGCATTTTCAAAGCATTGGCTACTCGCTGGCCGTCGATGCGCTGTACGGCCGCCGCGCCGCTTTTTACCTGTCAGAAATCAAAGGTAAAACCTATAAAACCGGCAAACATACCGAAGAAGAGCGCCCGCTCATGGAGCGTACTTCGCTGCACGCCGCCCGCCTGCGCCTCGACCATCCGGCCACCGGCGAACGCATGGAATTCAAAACCGAACTACCCAAGGATTTTGCCGCGCTGCTGAAGCAGTTGAGAAGGTGGGGAGGGTAGGTTGCGGTATTTACGATTTACGATTACATGATTTAAGATTTAAGATTGGATTTTAGAATGAAGATTTTTGATTAAAAGCAACGCGGTCAATCAAAAATCTTCATTCTAAAATCCAATCTTAAATCTTAAATCATGTAATCGTAAATCGTAAATCACCCCCCTTCTTCCACTACCAACACACCCCAGGCATCCAGCCGCAAGATACTGCCCGAAGGGACGGCCTTTCCCGACAGCAATTCCAGGCCGCTTTTGTGCGGATAGGTGAGCGTTTTCGATGTGGCGCTGTAATTCAGGTAGTAGTGGATCTTTCTACCGTCGCTGTTGACACCCGATTGGGTAATAAGCGGGAAATGCAAGGCCTGATCAGTGCCCCAGAGCCCGGCTTCTTTCAGGGCTTGTTGCACAATTTTTTCTGTGAGCGCTGGCGTTGTCATACATCCAATGTAGGTAGCGAGGCCTTTCCCGTAGCGATTTTGAGTAATAGCAGCGTATTTTCCCCACACAGGATGCTCGTAGTAGGCCAGTACCCGGGCAGTGCTGGGCGTGAGCAGTTCCATCCAGGTGTGTACCCTGTTTTGCTCCGAGCCTACCTGATACGGGTCGTTTTTCAGGGAAACGCCGTTGGGAATGGTAAACTGGCTATAGGAAATGCCACAGGCTTCGCCAATGATGCCCGGCTGAACGCGGCTTCTGACTTTTACAAATTCGTCGGAAAAGCCGCTTTTGAACGTGTACACAACATGCCCGCCATTTTTCACAAAGTCATTGAGCCGCTGAAGCAATTCATCGGATGCTGCGTATAAAGCGGGCACTATCAACAGTTTATATCGGCTGAAATCTGAAACCGAAGGGTCAATAAAGTCCGTTCCCACGTTCATATTATACAGCGCATCGTACAGCGGGCGCAGCACATCGTTGTAGTTTTCGCGGGCGCCCCAGCCAAAACTGAAGGCATTGAAACCCGTCAGGGCCTCATTGCTGAACAGGATGGCGACGTCATTGGTCTTTTTCAAATGTACCAGTTGTTTGCTCAGTCGGGCAAAGTCTTTACCGATGGTTTGTGCTTCCTCGTAGGTTGGATTGGGCTCGAAATCGTGGCTGAGCAGCCCCTTCCAGTACGTTTCGGCCGAATTATGGATCGAGTGCCAGTGCCAGTACGACAACATATCGGCGCCCGAGGCTAGGTGGCTGAATGCTTGCAGGCGCAACTGACCGGGGTAGGGCGTCCATTGCGGAAAACCCTGTGCTTCGGTTTCGATGACGAAGTAGTTTTTGCCGCCTTTCATGGATCGGGCCAGGTCGCCGCCGAATGAAATTTCCACGCCCGTCAGGTTGTCCTGGGTCGGGTGGTATATGTCGATACCGGCCACATCCATAGCCTTGCTGGCGGCAAAATGATCCACATCTGGCTGAATACCAAAGGAATAGCCGCGCCATTCGAGGTCGAAATTTTGTGTGACAAATTGACCCGGGCGCGCATATTCCCGCACAATTGCTGCCTGCCAGGCCAGATAATCCGTCACGAGTTGGCGCTGGAAACGGGCGAATTCCGCGCTCAGGCTGGCATTGATCGAGCCGTTGACGGACGGAAAATCGTCCCAGTTGTTGATGCGGTTGCTCCAGTAATCGAGCCCGAAAGCCTGGTTCAGTGCATCCAGGGTTTTGAACTTGTTTTTCATGTAGGCCACGAATGAACGCTGCACGTTGTCGCCCGAAGTGCCGTAGTGTTTGGTTTCGTTGTCGACCTGGTACCCAATGACGGCCGGGTGGTCTTTCACGTGTTCCATGATTTTGCGGATGACGCGTTCGGCATGGAAACGAAAGTGTTCGTTGGTGATGTCCATGTTCTGGCGGGCGCCGTACTGTCGCTGGCCTTGCGGCGTGACAGCCAGGATGGATGGATATTTTTTTGCCAGCCAATTCGGAATGGCGTACGTAGGCGTACCGATAATGACCTGGATGCCGCCTTTGTGCATGGCATCGAGCACGCGGTCGATGTGCGAAAAATCGAATACGCCGTCTTGCGGCTCCACGGTACTCCAGGTCGATTCAGCGATGCGCACCACGTTGATGCCGGTTTCCTGCATCATTTTCACGTCTTTTTCAAGTCGCTCGTATGGCATGTATTCGTCGTAGTAGGCCACGCCGAACAGCAGGTGGTTGGTTGGGTTTTGGGCGATAAAAGTGGTTGAAAGGAGGAGAAAGAAGAGGAGGGCAGTGTTATTTTTCATCTTCGGCAGCAAAATGACAAATTTTTATTTTTCAATCGTCCACCTGATTTTTTCGGCTTATGCCGCATTTTTTGACAGGCCTACAGGATGAGCGATGTCATTTTCTTTTTCAAGATTGATCGATTCTGCATAGATACGCCTATAGGTATTTCCAAAGAGGATTTTCCCGCAGAGTATTTTTCTGTAGAGTATTCACCCGTAGAGTATTTTCCCGCAGATCTCGCAGATTTTCCCGCAGATCTCGCAGAATGTAGAGTACGCCTATTTTTTTCAAAGCGATCAAAATGTGTACTCTAAGTGTACTCTACATTCTGCGAGATCTGCGGGAAAATCTGCGAGATCTGCGGGAAATTACTCTACGGGAGAATATGCCGCAGGAAAATACGCTACAGAAATACTACCCCGATCCTCGTTTCGACCAAAATACCGGACAAGCCCTGTTCACCTGACTGTAAATGACGCATTTGTGCTACCTAAAAAAGGACATCGTTCAAGATTATTTACGAAAAAGCAAACCAACACAAAGCCTGCTTCCATAAACTTTTCAACCTTTTTCTCAACCCTCAACCACCAATACATGTTTCACGCTACCTTTGCGGCTTCGAAATTTCGACCGATTTATCCATCATTTGACACATGTTTGAAAGTTTAAGTGATCGCCTGGAAGGCGCGTTCAAAGTCCTCAGCGGCAACAACAAAATTACCGAACTCAACGTAGCGGAAAGTATCAAGGAAATCCGCCGCGCACTGGTCGGCGCCGACGTGAACTACAAGATTGCCAAGGATTTTACCGACCGCATCAAAGACAAGGCGTTGGGTACGGAAAACGTACTGAAAAATGTGAACCCCGGCCAGTTGATGGTCAAAATCGTGATGGACGAACTCACCGAACTCATGGGCGGTCAGAGTGTCGGCATCAATGTAAAAGGCAATCCCGGCGTGGTGCTGGTAGCCGGTTTGCAGGGTTCGGGTAAAACGACGTTCTCCGGCAAACTCGCCAAATACCTCAAAGAGCAGCGCAAAATGAACCCGCTGCTCGTGGCTTGCGACGTGTATCGCCCGGCCGCTATCGATCAGTTGACCGTACTCGGCGACAGCATCAAAGTGGCCGTGTACAAGGAGGTGGAAAATAAAAACCCTATCGAAATTGCGGAAAATGCCCTGAAATACGCAAAGGCCAACAGCCACAACGTGGTGATCGTGGATACCGCCGGCCGCCTGGCCGTCGACGAAGCGATGATGGCCGAGGTGGAAGCCGTTAAAAAAGCCATCAACCCGACAGAAACGCTGTTCGTGGTCGACTCCATGACGGGACAAGATGCCGTAAACACGGCTGAATCCTTCAACCAGCGCATCAATTTCGACGGCGTTGTGCTCACCAAACTCGATGGCGATACGCGCGGTGGCGCCGCCCTGACCATCAAATACACGGTTGGCAAACCCATCAAATTCGTGTCGAGGGGTGAAAAACTCGATGCGCTCGATGTGTTCTACCCCGACCGTATGGCGCAGCGTATCCTCGGCATGGGTGATATCGTGTCGCTGGTGGAAAAAGCGCAAATGGATTTCGACGAGGAGGAAGCCAAGCGCATGGAAAAGCGTATCAAACAAAACAAGTTTGATTTCAACGACTTCCTCGGCCAGATGCAGCAAATCAAAAAAATGGGCGACCTGAAAAGCCTCATTTCCATGATTCCCGGCGTAGGCAAAGCCCTGAAAGACGCACCCATCGACGACAAAGCCATTCACCGTGTGGAGGCCATCATTCAAAGTATGACGCCCGACGAGCGCGGCAATCCCGATCTGATCAACCTCAGCCGCAAAAAACGCATCGCCCGGGGCTGCGGCCAGACGCTCGATCAGATCAACATGTTTATCAAAAATTTCCACGACATGCGCAAAATGATGCACCAGATGGCGAATATGCCCATGGGCAAAATGGGTATGCCTCCGGGAATGGGCGGTATGCCGAAGGGCGGTTTCCGGAAATAGGATGTTTGGGGGTTTGGCTTCGGCTTCGCCTCGCTTTTGCCTGGGATTGGGCGGATTTAAATTGATTTTTTTCTCATTAGTAACTACTTGATAAGGTGTACTCTACGCTTTGTGTCCTTGGTGCCATCCTTTGTGTACTTGGTGGTTAATTTTTTTTACCACAAGGGACACAAAGGATGGCACAAAGGGCACAAAGCGTAGAGTACACCTTATTATAGGTAGGAAAATCAATTTAAATCCGCATAATCCGCCAAATCCTTTTCCACGCTGCCGGTGAGGCGAAGCCGAACCGAGCAGATCAATCCAACTCCGACACAGCCAGCCAGGCCAGCAACCCCGCCCCCGTTTTCAGCGCATTTTCATCAATATCCATCGTGTCGGTGTGCAGGCCGCTGGTGATGCCGCGATCTTCATTGCGCACACCCAGCCAGTAGAAACAAGCCGGCATTTGCTGCGAATACACCGCAAAATCCTCGCCCGTCATGTAGGCATCGATGGGCAGTACATTTTCCGCGCCGAGGTAATCGATGGCCGCCTGTTGCACCCGTTCGGTGAGCGGCGCATCATTTTGCAAAAAAGGAATACCCACCTCGATGCGGCAGTCGATTCGGGTGTCGAAGGCCGCTGCGATGCCCTGGCACATCCGCGTGATATGGCGGTGCACTTCCTTGCGCCAGTTTTCATTATAGGCGCGCAGGGTACCCAGCAGATTTATTTCGCTCGACAACACATTGAACGCCGTCGAATCCGAATGGATGGAGGAAATGGACAGCACCATCGGATTGACAGGATTGTTGTAGCGCGAAGCGATCAATTGCAGGGCTTGTTGAAGCAGGCCGGCGATGGGCAGCGGGTCGGTGCCCAAATGCGGGCTCGCGGCGTGGCCGCCGGTACCGCATACTTTTATCTTGATGGTATCGACAGAAGCCATGGTTTTACCGGATTTGAGGGCAATTTTTCCGCAGGGGACAGACGGGTTCACGTGTTGCGCCACAATGGAGCGGGGCGTCGGATTGGAGAGTGCTCCGTCGTCGATCATGAGTTGTGCGCCGGTGGTACCATCGGACTTTACGTATTCTTCTCCGGGCTGAAACAGGCAATTTACCGTGCCTTCAAATTCACTGCGCAATTCATATAATATTCTGGTAGCCAGCAGGTTGCAAGCAGTGTGTGCATCGTGCCCGCAGGCGTGTTGTTTGCCGGGTCGGGTGCTTTTGTACGGCTGGTTGTTTTTTTCATCGATGGGGAGCGCGTCGTGGTCGCTCCGAATGGCAGTAGCCGCCTTGTCGGGGTTGTTGTCGGAGCGAATTTGAGCCAGCACACCTGTTTTGGCTACGGTACGATGCGGAATACCCCATTCAGTGAGTTTTTGGGAAATGAAGGCCTGGGTTTCATATTCCTCGTAGGAAAGTTCGGGATGCATGTGCAGGTGCCTGCGAATAGCGACAGCCTCTTCGAAGTATTGAGCAGCAAGTTCCCGGATTTTGTCTTTCATGATTCCCCGTTATTTCTTCCCGGCAATCTTCACCAATTCATTCAGTTTCCACAACGCATCCATCGGCGTCATGGTATTCAGATCGAGGCTGAGCAGTTCTTCCTTTATTTTCATGGTGTAGTCGTCTACATCGAAAATGTGCAACTGAAGTGGCGAACCGATGTTTTTCACCTTTTTCCGCATTTGAGCCTGCGTCACACCCTGTTCCGGCTGATTGTCTTCGATGGGGCGCGGGCCTTCCACCGTTTTGTCTTCCAGTGTTTTCAGGATTTCATTGGCGCGTTCGACGATGGAAGAGGGCATGCCCGCCATGCGCGCCACATGGATACCGAAGGAGTGGTTGGAGCCTCCATGCACGAGTTTGCGCAGGAAAATGACCTTGTGGCCTACTTCTTTCGTGCTGACATGAAAATTGTGGATGCGTTCGTGTGTTTCCGACAGTTCGTTGAGTTCGTGGTAGTGGGTGGCAAACAGCGTTTTGGGTCGTCCGCGGCCATTGTCGTGCAGGTATTCCGCCAGGCTCCAGGCAATGCTGATGCCGTCGTAGGTACTGGTGCCGCGCCCGATTTCGTCGAGCAGAATGAGTGAGCGGTCGCTGATATTGTTCATAATCAGCGCCGTTTCGTTCATCTCCACCATAAATGTGCTTTCTCCGCCGCTGATATTGTCGCTGGCGCCCACGCGGGTAAACACCTTGTCGACCCACCCGATACGGGCGCTGGCAGCGGGCACAAAACTGCCCATTTGAGCCATGAGCGCGATGAGCGCTGTTTGACGCAGCAGTGCCGATTTGCCTGCCATATTGGGGCCGGTGATGAGCATAATCTGCACCGCCTCGTTGTCGAGGTACACATCATTGGGTATAAATGGCTCGCCTACAGGCAATTGTGTTTCGATGACCGGGTGGCGGCCATCGCGTATGTCGAGCGTGGTGCTGTCGTCGAGTTCGGGGCGGTTGTAATGGTTTTTCACCGCTACTTTGGCAAATGACAGCAGGCAGTCGATGCGCGCAATGGCCTGGGCGTTTTGCTGAACCGGCTGAATATACGCGCCGATTTCTTCCACCAGGGCACGGAAAATGCGGTCTTCCAGTTCCAGAATCTTTTCCTCGGCGCCCAGGATTTTGGCTTCCAGCACCTTCAGTTCTTCGGTGATGTAGCGTTCGCCATTGGCGATGGTTTGTTTGCGCGTCCATTCGGGCGGCACCAGGTCTTTCCATTTGGACGTGACCTCGATGTAGTACCCGAAAACGTTGTTGAAAGCGATTTTCAGGGTACTGATGCCGGTGCGTTGTATTTCGCGTTGCTGGATATCGAGCAGCAGGTCGCGGCTGTTGCGCACGATATGGCGCAGTTCGTCGAGCGTTTCATCAGCACCGTCAGCAATGGCGCCGCCTTTGCGCACATCGACGGGCGGGTCGGGCGCGAGGTCGTTTTCGATGCGTTCGCGCAGGGTGAGGCAGGGGTGGAGCGCCTCGGATATTTTGCGCAGGGGCAATAGGTCGGTTTCGTTGCGAAGCAGGAGTTTTTTTAATTGTTCGATGGCCATCAGCGCCCGGCGCAGTTGCATGACTTCGCGGGGATTGATTTTGCCGACGGCTGTTTTGCTCATGAGGCGTTCGAGGTCGCCCATTTGACGAATCAGCGGCTCCAGTTCTTGTGTAAATTCCTCATTTCCAACAAAAAACGAAACTATATCGTGGCGTTCTCCGATTTGTGTCAGGCTGGTAAGCGGCAGCAACACCCATTTGCGGAGCAGGCGAGCGCCCATGGGGCTGACGGTTTTGTCGAGCACCTGCAGCAATGGAATGCCGTTTTCGTGGTTGCTCGATATTAGTTCGAGGTTGCGGATCGTGAAGCGGTCGAGCCACACGTATTTATCCGTCTGAAACCTGCTCAGCGAAGCGATGTGCGACAGTTTGTTATTTTCCGTTGCCGCCAGGTAATGCAATGCAGCGCCGGCTGCGGCCTGGCCGAGTTCCATTTCTTCCACGCCGAAGCCCTTCAGGCTTTGTGTCTGGAAATGCTGGAGCAGTTTTTCCCGGGCAAAATCGTAGGTAAAAATCCAGTCTTCCAGCGTATTGGAGTAAAACTTGTCGCCGTATGTGGCAGAAAACTCCCGCAGGCGGCTTTTGGGCAGCACGACTTCGGCGGGTTTAAAACTTTGCAGAAGTTTGTCGATGGTCGCCGCGTCGCCTTCGCTCACAAAAAATTCGCCGGTGGAAATATCCAGAAATGCCGCGCCGAAATAGTCGTTTTTGCCATAGGTCAGCGTCGCCAGAAAGTTGTTGGTATTGTGATCGAGCAGGGCGTCGTCGGTTGTTACGCCGGGCGTCACCACTTCCGTTACGGCGCGGCGCACCACTTTGCCGGGCACAGGTTTTTCCATTTGTTCGCAAATGGCCACGCGGTAGCCGGCGCGAACGAGGCGCGGCATATACATATCCATGGCATGGTAGGGGAAGCCCGCCAGTTCGATATCGCTGCCGCCATTGTTGCGGCTGGTGAGGGTGATGCCCAATGCGCGAGAGGCTTTTACGGCATCTTCTCCGAAGGTTTCATAGAAGTCGCCGACGCGAAACAGGAGGATCGCGTCGGGGTATTTCCCTTTCACCTGGGTGTATTGCTGCATGAGCGGTGTAGTGCCCCCGCTTGCCGAATTGCTTTTTGCGCCGTCTTTGGTCGGTCGTGCCATTGTGGTATTTCGTAGTCGTCCGGTTTTGTCCGGCACGCTAAAGGTAGGGCGCTGCGTTTCTTTCCACGGTTTTTTTTGAAAAAAAATGCGGATGCATGAAAGCGGGTTGTTATCTGGAGATAGTTTGTTTGACTTTGAAAATCAATAAGTTAGAAACGGTTTGCTTTATTTTGGACATTATTAACAGGCCGAATAGCAGCATGCAATCTTTCCCCCCATACTTTTGTAGCATCATTTGACAAAGAAACTCAATTTCTCATCTAAAACGGTATTATCCGATGAAACAAGTTCTCTCTATTCTCGCTTTCGTTGTGGTTGGTTCTTTCTACGCGTCTGCACAGACTACTAACGGTGCTGTTATGACTTTCGACGTAACGACCATCGACTACGGTACTATCGAAAAAGGTGGCGACCCAATCCGCAAATTCAAATTTACGAACACCGGTAACGAGCCGCTGATCGTGAAAGCAGCAAAAGGTTCTTGCGGTTGCACCGTTCCAACCTACCCGAAAGAGCCAATCATGCCCGGCGAGAGCAATGTAATCGAAGTACGCTACGACACCCAGCGCGTAGGTGCTTTCACCAAAACGGTTACGCTGACGACCAACGAAGCATCTGACACCCACACCCTGACAATCAAAGGCGAAGTAAAAGCCCCTGCTTCTCAGGAAAGCGTTCCGGCCAGCAACGGCGGTCTGAACCACTAATTTGAACTGATTGATTTTTGGTTTGACGATACGAACCCGGCTGGTGATGAACTGGTCGGGTTCTTTTTTTGTGCGGTGATTTTCATGTTGTTCGGCTTCGCCTATTGGATGTTGTTCGGCTTCGCCTCACTCCATTGGGGACTTGGGATCATGCGGATGATGCGGATAAAGCGGATTTTTTCTCCTTGATCTGTATGCTGATGTGTACTCTACGCATTGTGACCTTTGTGAAACCTTTGTGTTCTTCGTGGTAAAAAATTTAAACACCAAGAACACAAAGGTTTCACAAAGGTCACAATGCGTAGAGTACACATGGTTTCAGTTGTATATCCCAAAGTGGCCGCCAGGCCACAAAAATCTGTTTTATCCGCATCATCCGCATGATCCCAAGTCCCCAATGGAGTGAGGCGAAGCCGAACAACATCCAATAGGCGAAGCCGAACTTCCTATCTCACTCATTATCCTCCGCCCACCAACTCGCATACGAACTCGCCGTTTCCGACAACTGGATATGCCAGAGTTCCACACCCGGCGGCAAATGAGGCCCTACGGCCTGTACACAAAGATGTATAAGGTATTCGCAGGTGGGTTGGGCAGGCAGGACGACCACACGTCCGAATTCGGATTCCAGCGCCGCCAGCACTTCGGGCGCCACGGTATCGGGCAGCGAGAGCGCATGGTCGAAGGTGTCGACAAAGTGCTTTTTCACGACAGATTTCAGGTCTTTAAAATCCATCACCATTCCGTTTTTGGGGTGGCCGGATTGTTCGAGGGGGCGGCCGCGTACGGTCACTTCCAGGGTGAAGGTATGCCCGTGAATATGGCGACATGCCCCGTCGTATCCCGGCAGAGCATGTGCCATTTCAAATTGAAAAATTTTGGTCAGCCGAAGCAGCATTTTATTCTGAATGGGAAAAAATAAACAGCATCCCGCACACGAACAAAGGCATCGAGATGATCATAAAACTGTCGGTCGACGTATGCGTATGGTAGTAAATGGTAAAGACCATACCTATTATCATAAACGCTACGCCTCCGATGAGCCGGTAATGCCAGGCTAGTAGCAGGATCATGCCTACCCAAAAAGCGGGCAGCAGGTGTACCAGAAAACCGACCAGGTTGTTAAATATGCTGCTGCCCTCAAAAGAGTCGAGTGACAGGAGGGCCAAAAAGGCGACATATAGCAGCGCCAACACCCTGGGCGCCCATATTTTCAGCGACCTGAAGGTGATGCGGCTGCTCTGGCTTTGCTGATTTTCCATGATTTCAATCCTTTTTACAAAGTGCCCCGGCGCTCCTGTTCGGCTTCGATGCTTTCAAAAAGCGCCTGGAAATTGCCTTTGCCGAACGACTTGGCGCCGCAACGTTGTATGATTTCAAAAAACATGGTGGGGCGGTCTTCCACCGGTTTGGTGAAAATTTGCAACAGGTAACCGTCTTCGTCGCGGTCGACCATTATGCCCAGACTTTTCAGCGTTTTCAGGTCTTCCTGTATCTCGCCTACACGATCGGTAACGGTGTCGTAGTAATTGCCCGGCACGTACAGAAATTCCACGCCACGTTTGCGCAATTCGCTGACAGTGAAGATGATATCATCCGTAGCGACAGCCAGGTGCTGGGTGCCCGGACCTTCGTTGAAATCGTAAAATTCCTCTACTTGCGATTTCTTTTTGCCATGCGCCGGTTCGTTGATGGGAAACTTGATACGCATATTGTCGTTGGCCATCACCTTCGACATCAGGGCGGTATACTCGGTGGAAATGTCCTTGTCGTCGAAGGTAATCAGGTTTTTGAAGCCCATCACTTCTTCGTAGAATTTGGCCCAGGTATTCATTTCACCCCAGCCCACGGAGCCCACGCAGTGGTCTATGTATTGAAGGCCGATTTCGGTTGGGTTGTAATCCGACAGCCAGGGTTCGTAACCGGGAAGGAACACGCCGGAGTAGTTTTTTCTTTCCACAAAAATGTGCACCACATCGCCATACGCATGAATGCCCGAACGCACTACTTCGCCGGCTTCATCGCGGTCGACGGTGGGTTGTAAACAGGGTTTGGCGCCGCGCTTGACGGTTTCCTCGAAGGCCCGGGTAGCGTCTTCCACCCAGAATGCAATGGTTTTTACCCCATCACCGTGGCGCCGAAGGAATTCGGAAATGTCCGAGTTCGAGTTGTAGGGTGTGGTAAGAACGAGCCGAATTTTTCCCTGCTGCAATACATAACTCACTTTGTCGCGCACGCCGGTTTCGAGTCCGGCATAAGCCAGCGACTGAAAACCGAATGCCGTTTTGTAGAAATGCGCTGCCTGTTTGGCATTGCCTACATACAATTCGATATAATCGGTGCCTTGTAGCGGCAGGAATTCTTCGGAAGCAGGGGCGTTTGTTTCGGGTGCAGGTTGTACGAGCATGGATGGTTGGGTTGATATGTGTTGATGAGGTTGATGGGGTTGATTGGGTTGATAAGGTTGATAGGGTTGATGAGGGTTGATAAATGTTGATGAGGGTTGATAGTTGAGGGGTTGAGGTGGGGCGGGGCTTTGCCTCTTGCCTCTTGCCCTTTGCCTCTTGCCTCTTGCCTTTTGCCTCTTGCCCTTTGCCTTTTGCCTCTTGCCCTTTGCCTCTTGCCTTTTACTCTCACCTCTCACCTCTCACCTCTACTTCCTCCAGCCACACCCGGTAATAATCTTCCACCTCCAGTGCCACCGCGTGTTCGGTAATGCTGAGCGGGTTGAAAGGATCGATCATGACGGCCAGTTCTTCGGTCTCTTTTTTGCCGATACTGCGTTCGATGGCGCCGGGGTGCGGGCCGTGTGGA
Source organism: Bacteroidota bacterium (assembly GCA_020160935.1). Lineage (GTDB taxonomy): Bacteria > Bacteroidota > Bacteroidia > Chitinophagales > Saprospiraceae > M3007. Next base: position 227,064 of record JAIUPL010000005.1, read on the forward strand.
ATGCCGGCAGGGTGGAGTGTGATTTGGCCTTGACGGGTGTTGTTGCGCGACATAAAATCGCCGTCCACGTAGTACAGAATTTCGTCGGAGTCGATATTGGAGTGGTGGTAAGGCGCAGGGATGGCGTCGGGGTGATAATCGTACAGTCGAGGCACAAAAGAGCAAACCACAAAATTGCGGCCTTCAAAAGTCTGGTGAATGGGCGGTGGCATGTGAATACGGCCTGTCAGCGGTTCAAAATCGCGAATATTGAACGCATAGGGGTAGTGGTAGCCGTCCCAGCCCGCCACATCGAACGGATGAAAAGGGTATTCGAACGGGAAAATGGCCTCGCGTTTTTTGATGCGCACCTCGAAAGCGCCCTGCTCGTCGTGCGTTTCCAGAAATTCCGGTCGTTTGATGTCGCGTTCACAAAAGGGGGAGTGCTCCAGCAACTGGCCGAATTCGTTGCGGTAGCGTTTGGGCGTCACAATCGGCCCCCTGCTTTCCACAAAAAGCATGCGGTTGTCCTGCGTGAGCCATTCGAGTTGGTAAATGGTGCCGCGTGGAATAATCAGGTAGTCGCCAGGCTCGAAAGCGACGTCGCCAAACATGGTTTGCAACTCGCCGCTGCCCTTGTGTATGAACAGCATTTCATCGGCATCGGCATTTTTGAAAAAATAATCGGGCGTAGCGGTCGGCGCTGCCAGGCCGATGTTCATATCGGCATTGGTAAACAGCACCTTGCGACTGTCGATATAATCTGTATTCGCAGGCAGGTCAAAACCTTCGAATTTGAGCGGCCGAATGTTGTTTTCCACCACTGTTCTGGGTTTGATCGAATATGGCTCGCCAATGGCCCTGATCTGGGTAGGCGTGTGTAAGTGATATACCAGCGATGCCATGCCGCTGAATCCCTGTGTGCCTACCAGTTCTTCCTGGTACAGACTGCCGTCTTCCTGGCGGGCAACGACGTGGCGCTTTCGGGGAACTTTCCCCAGTTTGTGGTAAAAAGGCATGGGTGGGTGTTTTTTTGTGTTTTTGTGTTTGGGTGTTTTTGTGGGCTTCGCGCTGGGTATTGAGTGGAAGTTGAGGGGTTGAGTAGTTGAGGGTTGAGTAGTTGAGGGGTTGAGAAGTTGAGGGGTTGAGAAGTTGAGTAGTTGAGGGTTGAGTAGTTGAGGGTTGAGAAGTTTACGACTGGCGTTGGCCGGAAAGTTGCCCTTTGAGGCTCAATCCCTCAACCCTCCACTACTCAACTTCTCAACCCCTCAACTTCAACTCAACACCGGGCGCGAAGCCCCTCAAAAACACCAAAACACCAAAACACTAGTCTTCTCAAGAAAGCATCAATTCATATCCATAATTCATCTCGCTGATGATGTGCCCCAGCGCTTCGGTGTGTACACCATTGCGGCCGCCGCGGTGCATGTACCCGTCTTCGGGCAGGGTGAGTCCGGCGTTGGAAATAACCTCACTCACATCCTTTTTCCAGATTTCGCGCAGGGTATGCAGGTCGCAGCCGATACCTTCTTCGATCAGCACGCGCTCGGTATCGTCCATGTCGAACATTTCATCTGTAAAGGGCCAAATGGTATGAAGCGCACGTTGTACACGGCGGCGACTTTCATCGGTGCCTTTGCCAAGCCGCCAGATCCAGTCGGCTGCATGGCGGCGGTGGTAGCGGCTTTCTTTCACCCCTTTTTGGGCAATACCAGCCAGCATTTCGTCATGCGAAGTGCTGAGTTCTTCGAGGCGAAGCACGTCGAAGGCTGAGAAAATGAACATTCGCACCATGGTAACGGCAAAGTCACCATTGGGCACTTCAGTAATCAGCAGGTTGTAATAATGGCGTTCGTCGCGCCCGAAAGCGAGGTCGTCGGCACTGTGGCCCATGGCTTCGAAAGAAGCGGCGTATTCCAGCAGCATTTTGGCCCGGCCGATGTGGTCGAGCGCCATATTGGCGAGGGCCAGGTCTTCTTCCAGCATAGGTGCGCGGCTGCACCATTCGGACAGGCGGTGGCCCAGGATCAGGGAGTCGTCGCCGAGGCGAAACAGGTATTGTAGCAAGGGTGATTCCATATGCAGTAAAATCTTGGCAGCCCTGTTCAAATGTTTTTTGCCCCTTCCGGCATGGTGTAGAAGGAAGGAAGGCGATAAATTTTGTCGTCATTCGGGTCGAAAAACGAAGGATTGTCTTCAATGGTCGTAGCGGCAATGTCTTCGGCGCGCACCACCCACAGACCGCTGGTTTCGCCGCGGCGGGTGTAGGAATCACGGGCGTTTTGCAGGGCCATTTGCCGGTCGGAGGCATGCACGCTGCCTGCGTGGCGATAAGGTTGGCCGGGTTTGCTTTGGGTAAAAACTTCCCAGATATTGAGTTGATTGTCCATTTTTTACGTCGTTTTATGCTGGTTTTTGTCCGTTTAATGCGGCTTTTTGGGCGGCTTCCCGTACCCAGGCGCCGTCTTCGTGCACCTGCATGTGGTGCTCCATACGTTGGCGGTTACAGGGGCCATTGCCTTTGATGACGTCGTAAAATTCTTTCCAGTTGAGCGGCCCGATTTCGTAATGTTTGGTCGCTTCATTGAATTTCAGATCAGGGTCAGGGATCGTGAGCCCGATCACTTCGGCTTGTTGCACCGTTTTGTCGATAAAGCGCTGACGAAGGGTGTCATTGCTTTCGCGTTTGATTTTCCAGTTGAACGCGTCGTGGCTGCGGGGAGAGTCGTTGTCGGGCGGGCCGAACATCATCAGCGCGGGTGCCCACCAGCGGTTCATGGCATCCTGTGCCATGGCGCGTTGTTTACGGGTGCCGGCCATCATCTGTGCCATGATTTCGTAGCCCTGGCGCTGGTGAAAACTCTCTTCCTTGCAAATGCGCACCATAGCGCGGGAGTAGGGGCCGTAACTGGTGCGCTGGAGGCTCACCTGATTGACAATAGCAGCGCCGTCGACGAGCCAGCCGATGGCGCCGATGTCGGCCCAGGTGAGGGTAGGGTAGTTGAAAATGCTGGAATACTTGGCCTTTCCGGCGTGCAATTGAGCCAGCATTTCATCGCGGCTGATGCCCAGTGTTTCGGCGGCGGAATACAGGTAGAGGCCGTGGCCGCATTCGTCCTGTATTTTGGCCAGCAGGATCAGTTTGGCGCGCAAGGATGACGCGCGCGTCACCCAGTTGCCTTCGGGTTGCATCCCGATTACTTCCGAGTGGGCATGTTGGCTGATTTGTCGGATGAGGTGTGCCCGGTAGCCATCGGGCATGGGGTCACGCGGTTCGATTTTCTCGTCGCGGGCAATTTTGGCTTCAAAAAATTCGGTTTGGGCTTCGGTAAGCACTGCCATAACGCTTCGGTGTGGTGTATTTCACCCAAAGGTCTGCCGAACTTGAAAAAACCATGATGATGAATGTTATGGAAGGATTTGATATTTATCAGCAAGTAAAATGCATTATTGCAGGATTTTTGCCCTTAAAATCTGCTGAAAACCAAATTTTATTGTGTTTTGAAAACAGTAGCTTTCAGAAACCACCACCACACCGATCACTCGGCCTATAACCTATGCACCAGGAACAAACAATTTTGCATACCCTCACCAACACCCCCGTACAATGCCAGGTAACTGTTATTTTCGATGGAGAACGCACCCTGTTTGAACTTTCCTCTGATGGAAAAGCGCTGGTTGATGCTGCTATCGATGCAGGAGTGGACGCCCCTTGGTCGTGCCATGCTGGCGTTTGTTGCACCTGCAAGGCAAAGGTGCTTGAAGGACAGGTACACATGAAACACCGATATGGCCTGCTCGACGAAGAAATTGAACAGGGTTATATTCTGACTTGCCAAAGCCACCCGACCAGCGAAACACTGGTGGTGGATTATGATGTTTAACCTGTAATACGCAGGTCTTTCTTACCCTTGTTTTCCTGCTTTCAGCACGACCTTGACAGCAGGGTTGAGTGCTTGTATTTCCCTGATGAACGCCTGTTTTTCTTTCGGCGAAATCAGCACCATACCAGACTGTCCATATCTTATTTCCAGCCTGTCGATCGAAGTAGCCGGGGAACTGAGCGGGTTGTTTGTTTCGGAAATTTGTTGAATGCTGCTGATGTCGATGCGGTCATTGTACAGGAAGCCGCATTGAATGCGCAGCGTATTCCCTTCCACTGTATAACAAGTAGTAATAAACAGGTGTACGATAAATGCTGCTGTACACAACAAAATGATGCCCCCTATCAGACTGGCCGGGGTAGACATGATGATCATGCCAGTAATGCCAAATACCAACACCAGCGGAATGGCCAGTTCAAGTCCGATTTTTGATCTGAATATCTTTTTCATGCGGTCAACATATTGTCACAATGCGCTCGACAACGAAGATAGGTTTTCTACTGGATGGCAATCAAAGAAACAAAGGAAAAAACGGTAAAAAAAACGGCCAGGTCACCTAAGCAACCCGGCCGTGCACATCAAATTAAGACCAAAACTAGTTTTGAACGATAAATTTTGCCGTTTTCACCCCTGCATCGGAGCGAATTTCGAGTTGATACATGCCTGAAAGCAGTTCGCCCGTGTTCAGTTCGAAATTGAACGAACCACTTACATTGCCCATATCGCCTTCCATCAACAAACGGCCGGCAATGTCTCGTACTGCATAGCGCAGGTTTTCGGCAGTGCTGAGGTCGAACTGCACACGCAGGCGATCTTTCACCGGGTTAGGAGCCAGTTGGAGGTCATTCAGGCTGTTTTCCAGTTCGTTGTTGCTCACAGCCTGCTCCAGCGGGAACGTAACACCATTTGGCAAGGCAGCCCAAACCTCAAAAGCAGGCGCTGCACCACTGCGGAATCCGGATGCAAACAGCGTAGCCGCTACACCGGCTGTTCCATTCAGGTCGGCGCGGTATTCAGCAAACGGGTTGTTCGTGTCATCGGCAGGTGTCACATCTACAAAATATTCGGCTGGCGGCACGCTCAGGTAGACGGTAAAGTCGCCAAAAGCCAGGTTGTCAAACAGCGTCGGGCCATTCGACAGGCGAATATCTACCGGGCCTGCATCGGGCGAGCCGTGGAATACGGCAAACTCCACATTGGCCGGATTTACAGCCGCCTCACGGGCATTTTCGTTGATAAACAGATCGAAACCAGGGCTGCCGGCCAAAACGCCACCGGCTACTACTACATATGTACGGCCCGATTCGAGGTTGAGCGGGAAATTAGCCAGTGCATCTTCCGAACTACTGCTGTTGCCTGCGGCTACGCCGATATTGACCGGGCGTTCTGCCGGAACATTTACAAATGGCGTAGCGGTACGGAATTCGAAGTTGTCGACCAGCAGCGTATTTTCAGCATACACATCAACCGTGGGTGCAATGGCATTGTGAATGATCTGTACACGAGCAGGCGCCGGCGACAGCGACAGCGGGAATACTGTGCCGTCCGGCAGGGCTACATACAAGCCAAAAGCGGGCGCACCTCCCAGCAATCCGCTGGCAAATACCTGCGCTGCACCGCCAGCCAGGCCGCTGATGTCGGCGCGGAAAGTAGCCACTACATTAGGGTCGTCATGTGCGCGAATGGCCAGGTCGTACACCGCCGGAGCCAGTGCAACATAACCGGTGGCATTGCCGTACGCCAGGTTGTCGATCAGGTCATTGGCTACCAGCACGGCATCCACGTCTACGGCCGGCGCATCAGGCGAACCGTGGAAAACATTTACATCTACATTGTCAGGATCAATAGCGCTTTCCTGTCCGGCTACCGGGATGAGCGTGAAGGCAGGCGATTGGCCTACGATGCCGCTGGCATACACCACCGAAGTGCTACCGGCTGGCAGGCTGACGGGGAACGTGGCAATGGCATCGGCAGCGCTGGTGCTGTTGCTCAGCGCAATACCGATATTGATGTTTCTGTCGGCCAGTACATCTACAAAAGGCGTAGCAGTGCGGAATTCAAAGTCATCGATCAGGCGGGTATTGCCCAGGTACACGTCTACAGTGGGGGACGGCGAGTTGTGAATTACCTGCACGCGGGCTTTTGGCGAAGCAGGCAGGGCTGCTACGGTACCATCAGGGAACACTGCGTACAAACCAAATGCCGGCGTGCCACCCAGCAAGCCGCTGGCAAATACATAGGCTGCACCGCCACCGGCGCCCGTAAGGTCGGCGCGGAAGGTAGCCAGTACTGCCGGGTTGTCGTGCGCGCGCACAGCCAGGTCATACAAACCAATTGGAAGGCTGTTGTAGTCCGTGGCGGAACGATAAGCCAGGTTGTCGATCAGATCGTCGGCTACATACACGGCATCTACATCTACGGCAGGTGCATCCGGTGCGCCATGCAGCACGGCCACATCAACAAGCAGTGGCTGCGTGCCCGATTCGCGGCCCGGGAAAGCCAGCAGTTCGAAACCTGGGTTGCCGGCAAAAATGCCGGAAGCAAATACAACATACGTCTGGCCGCTCTGGAACGTCACCGGAATATTGGCCAGTGCATCGGCTGCAGAAGTGCTGTTGGCCAGTGCAATGCCTACACTCAAGGGGCGGTCTGCTGCTACATTTACGTAAGGTGTAGCCGAACGGAATTCAAAATCATCCGCCAACAGGGTATTTCCAACATATACATCCACTGTAGGCGCTACGGCATTGTGTACGATCTGCACGCGTGCCGGCGCCGGGGCCACAGGCAAAGCAATCACTGTGCCATTGGGCAGGGCTGCGTACAGCCCGAAAGCAGGCCCACCGCCCAGCAAACCGCTGGCAAATACATAGGCAGCGCCACCGGCCAGACCGCTCAGATCGGCGCGGAAAGTAGCCACCACTGCCGGGTTGCCGCTTGCGCGGACAGCCAGGTCGTAAATAGCAGGCGGCACACTCAGATAGCCGGTCGAAGAACCGTATGCCAGGTTGGAAATCAGGTTGTTGGCAACATACACGGCATCTACGTCGACAGCCGGCGCATCGGGCGAACCATGCAGCACAGCCAGGTCCACTTGTGCCGGATTGGAAGCGGTTTCGCGGCCCAGATCATTGATATTCAGGGCAAGTGGGGTAGAAGTGCTGCTGGTAAGGCCGATTACAGACACCACATAGGTTTTGCCATTTTCAAAAGTGTAGGTAAAATTCTTAATCGTATCATTTACAGAAGTGCTGTTGGCAGGAGCAATACCGATGTTCATCGGGCTGCCTGCCGGGATAAAATCAAATGCTTTGGCGCCACGGAAGGGTACGTTGTCGGCATACAGGTTGCCATTTTTGTACACGTCTACCACTGCCGCAGCCGGGTCGGGAGAGTTGTGAATCAGTTGAACGCGGGCAGTCGGACTTAATGGAAGTGCCGACACCGTACCATCAGCAAAAACAGCGTACAGACCGAATGTATTAGAGCCCAACAAGCCGCTGGCCATCACCTTCAGAGCCTGGCCTGCTGCGCCTGTCAGGTTGGCGCGGTAGGTAGCCAGAATCGTGTTGCTGCCTGCGGGTTTTACATCCAGGAAGTAGTCGCCGGGTTGAATGCTCAGGTATGGCGTAAACTGCCCATACGCCAGATTGGTCACTACATCGCCAACCGTGCGTACAGATACATCCACCGCAGGTGCATCCGGTGCGCCATGCAGCACAGAAAGGTCAACCAGGTTTGGGGTAGTGGCTGCTTCCCGGGCATTAGGGTCGGTAATCAGGGTGAAAGGCGTGTCCTGGTTGAACGCCACTCCGGAAGCCGTTACCACATAGGTTTTTCCATCTTCGAAAGTCACGTCGAAATTGAACAAAACATCGCTGGCTGATGTGCTGTTGGCCAGCGCAACACCGATAGAAAGTTGTATGCCTGCCGGAAGGGTCAGAAAACCTGTAGCACTGCGAAAGGCAAAATCGTCAAACGTATTTACACCATTTACATACACATCCACCGTTGGGTCGGGGGAATTGTGCACAATCTGTACGCGCGCTGTCTGGGCAAGGGCAACGACCACTGCGAACAGCGTAAACACCGAAGTGACTAGTAGTTTTTTCATGTTAAAAAAAGGAATTGGTTTGTGATAATTGGTTTAAATGTGCCCTTATCAACCCATAGTGTTTAATGTTGTTCACGTTAGCCGATACAAACGTTAAACAAAATGAATTTTTGCCTAAATTAAACAAACCCCTTACCTCGTTTTGCATAAAACTCAAAAACGTATAGTAAACAACAGCGGAGCAAAAAAATCCCGAATCCTGGCCTTGACCAAAATTCGGGACGACGCATCTAAAATATGCTACAGGAACACCCGCTGCTACTCTTTCACCACCTTTCCGGTGTACACTTTTTCTTGTCCAGTAATTTTCACCACATAAATGCCGCGTGGCAAATGTGCCAGCGAAAACGAAACCGCTCCTGCCTGCTGATTTTCCAAAGAGATAGAAATGCGCTGGCCACTCAAATCGAACACTTCCAGTGATTCCGCCCGATCGTCGGCAATAAAGGCCGTGGCTGTTTCAGAAACAGGGTTGGGCTGCACGCTCAGCGACTGCACGGCAGGCTCCTGACTCGACACGGTGAGCGGGTCGAATTTGGTGCCACTGTTCAGCACTTCTTTGGTATCGGCATTCTGAAGAAAAGCCACCACGTAAATTTGGTCGGCATTCCAGCCCGCAGCAACGGAATAGTTGAACGATTGTGTGATACTTCCACCCGGTGCTGCCAGCGTAACCGGCGTGCCGTTGATGGAGGGCAACATGCTGCGGAACACATCGTAGTGTTCCGTAGCACCGGTATTGGGCGAGGTATAGTCCACGTCTTTTTCCACGACGGCTACGTACAGGTTGTAGTTGCCTGCTGGCACTTCGGTATGGGTAAAAATCTGAACGGTAGCCGTGCGGTTGGTGCCCGATGTCTCCGTCACCCGCAAATGGATTGGGCTGGTGTAGCCGATGGCGGTGGTGAGCGTGGCAGATGGCAACAACTGGCTTCCGCCATTTACCAGGGTGCCATTGAGTGCTACGCGCGGCGTGGCGTTCACACCGTAAAAATTAGTACGCGTGGTATTTTCCGTCGTATTACCCAGGTAAAAAATACAAGAGTTGTACGGGATCGGCGGGTGATAGGCGATGTGGTGTACATCGGCTGTATATCCGCTGATGAGGCTGTAAAATGCCGGGTTTTTACTGGCACAAATGCTGCATCGGGAGTTGGTAAAGTGTTCGAGCAATACGTACCGTTTTACAGCATTTTGCGCTCCGCCGAACACACTGTAGATGCCAAATACCAGAATGAAGAGTAGTTTTTTCATGTTTGATTGTTTCAAATGTGTGAAAATGAGCATCGAATACCTTCCTGATGGGCAGGAAGTTCAGAAGAAGGCGCCAGCGGATGTCCTGCAAATGTAACCTCCTTTGATTCGAATGCTTTCATCCTTTGGTCGTGAACCTGCACAAATGTCGCCTATAGAACGCTTTGCTTTGTCGATCAAGGGCGCGGCCAATTGAGCGGAAAACTGTATTCTTGCCCCGATTTTGTTTCTGCAAGTGCAAAAACGGTATTCATTTGATGTGATATTTTGATCCAAGTGATTGACACACAAGTATTTTTACCTTTTTTGCCTGCTTTCTTAACCAACCCGTATATCCATGTTTCTTCTTACAATGCCCGATTTTACCTCCGGTGAGGTATGGATGAGTTTGCTGACGCTGACATTCCTGGAAATTGTTTTGGGCGTCGATAATATTATTTTTCTTTCTATCGTGTCGGCCAAACTGCCAGCACACGAGCAGCCCAAAGCCCGAAACATCGGCTTGTTGCTGGCCATGGGCTTGCGCATTGTACTGTTGTTCGGCCTGACCTGGATTATCGGCATGAAAGAACCTTTCTTCCATATCGATTTTCTTGGACTGCATGGCGGTGTGACAGGCCAGGGCCTGATTCTTTTTCTGGGCGGCATTTTCCTGTTGTACAAGGCTACTTCTGAAATACACCACAAACTCGAAAGCCCGAATGAAGGTGACGACCCGGGTGGTAAAGGAAAATCGGCACTCAGTGCCGTTATCCTGCAAATTACCCTGATCAACGTTGTTTTCTCCTTCGATTCCATCCTGACGGCCGTGGGATTGTCCAATGACCTGGTTGTTATGATCGTGGCTATTGTTGCGTCCGTCCTGGTGATGATGCTGTTCTCCGGCCCGGTCAGTTCCTTTGTCAACAAACACCCGACGGTGCAAATGCTGGGCCTCTCATTCCTCATTCTCATCGGCTTTTCGCTGATCGCGGAGGCTGCACACATCGGACATTTTATCGAAGGCTCAGTACCGAAAGGCTACCTGTATTTTGCTATTTTCTTCTCCCTCTTTGTAGAATTTCTAAACATCCGCATGCGCAAAGCGCAAAGCCCTGTGCAACTGCACGGCTACAGCGAAACTGCTACCAAACGTGGTTTGCTGGACGAGGATTTGCTGGATCAGGAGGAGCAACAGAAATAAAAGTGCAGGCCTCACCCCCCGGCCCCCTCTCCAACGGAGAGGGGGGGCGAGTACCCTTGGCTTTTTCAATAGTGAAGCCAAGCGGGAAGTCACCCCCTCTCCCTTGGAGAGGGGGCCGGGGGGTGAGGCCTGCAAAACATGCGAAACACCAACTTACAACCCTTATCCATGCAAGATCTCCAACTCAATCTCACCCGCGACCTCGTGTTTTTCGATGTAGAAACCACGGGCCTGAACGTCATCCGCGACCGCATTGTGCAGATTGCGCTGGTGAAGTTATTTAAAAACGGGCAGCCACCGGAAGAACTGACCATGTTGATCAATCCCGGAATCCCCATTTCGGAAGAGTCGATGCAAATACATGGCATTACGCCGAAAGACCTGGCCAACAAACCCGTTTTTGCGCAAGTGGCCCAGAAAATTTGGGATTTTATCGGTACTTCTGACCTCGCAGGTTACAATTCCAATCGATTCGATGTGCCCATGCTCATGGAGGAATTTGCCCGGGTAGGCATGGAATTCGACATCAGCAAGCGGCGTTTGATCGATGTTCAGCGTATCTTTTACAAAATGGAACCACGTACGCTCAAGGCAGCGTACCGGCTGTATTGCCAGCGCGAACTGGAAGACGCCCACGATGCCCTGGCCGATGTAAAAGCCACCATCGATGTGTTTAAAGGGCAGTTGCGTGCATATGAGGGCAAGGACCTGTGGGATGAAGACGGCAGTACCATTCCGGCGCCCATCAAAAACGATATGCAGGCGTTGCATGATTTTACCAACGACCTGCATTTCCTCGATGCCACCCAAAAACTGCGCGTTCAACCCGATGGCGTCGTGGTGTTCAATTTTGGAAAATACATGGGGCAACCCGTGAAGGAAGTGCTTAAAAAAGAGCGCAATTACGGCATCTGGATACAGGAACGGGAATTTTCCTCGCAGGTGAAACAAATCATCCGCCAGATGATGAAGGAGATTGGCGCATGAGCGCGTGTTCGACGAACACGCAACCCGACAATGTGAACACAAAAATCCGGCACCATGCATAAACTGTTGTGCAACAGCGTTTTTAGAAAAACTGCCAGGCGCAGAACCGGCGCATTCCAGCCGGCAAGCCTTTTGCTTTTCGGCTTAGCCATGTCCTTTTTGTGCTGTGTTGTTGCCTGTTACGAACCGCAGGAAGGTTGCCAGGATATTTCGGCTACCAATTTTGATGCCTCGGCCGATAAAGACTGTGCGTGCTGTACTTATCCGAAATTGCGCATCGGCGTGTCGCAGTTCTATGGCGATGACCTGTTTATTGAAAACAGCCGGTATATCGCATCCGACGGACATCCGTTTGTACTCAAAAATGTTTCCTTTTATCTGTCTGATTTTCAATTGTTTCGAAATGGCGAAACATTCACAGTGAGCGATACCGTAGGCTTGTACACCCTGCCTGCCACAGGAAACGACACGATGCGGGAGGTATTTACCGACGATTTTGTGCTGGTACGCCGCACCCCGATCATCAACGAAGCAGGCACCTTCCGGTACGACGGCAGTTTTGATCAGATGAAATTTCGCCTGGGCCTCGACGACCAGGCACAGCGCGTGGTGCCATCCCGCGCACCGGCCGGGCATCCGCTGCGCACCCAATCGGACAGCCTGTGGCACGGGCGCAACGAAGGTTTCGTTTTTATGCAGGTGGTCGTGGCACGCGATACCCTGGCAGGCACCAAACCGGATACCATTTCGCTCAAAAAAGCCGACCTCCCCGATTTTATCTTTAGCGCCACCGGCCCATTCGTGCATAAAACAGGCTATAACTTCGATATTGTGCTGGAAATTGACCACCGGGAACTGCTGAACGGAATCGATTGGACAACTGGCGACATTTCTGCATGGAAACTTCAAATAGTATCCAACTTGCCAGGCGCTTTGAGCGTTTATCAGTAACATTGACCCGGTTTTTTATCCACCTCTGTTATGAAAAAAATTGCCCTGTTTCTGGTCGGCGCAGCGCTTGTTATGCTTGCTTCCTGTGGCAAAGACGAGCCGCAAACCGACAATAATTTTACCCTGACCTTCAAAGCCACTTACGACGGCGTGGCCCTGGAGAAGTACAAAAATTATCCGTACGGTGCCCGCACGGTTCAAATGAACAAGTTCAATACGTTTTTGTCCGATCTGATTCTGGTAAAAAAAGACGGCGGCGAACAACGCCTGTCCGATATCGAGTGGGTGGATTTTACGCCCGATCTCGCGCCGGACAACAAAGCCGTGGAAGTCAAATTTCAGTACACCTTACCTGCCGGCGATTACACGGCCCTCAAAATCGGTTATGGCGTACGGGCCGACCTCAATGCCAAAAAGCCGAGCGATTTTGCGCCTTCACACCCCTTGTATCTGGAAAACGAATACTGGTCGGGCTGGCAGAGTTACATCTTTACCAAAGTACAAGGCCTGTACGACCTTGATGGCGTAGGCGATCCGGAAAGTACACTCACCTATCACTGCGGCTCGGATGCCGTGTATCGCACGGGCGTTTTCAACACCGATGTGAATGTAACGGAAAAAAGCGGCGCACTGACGGTAGAATTTGACCTGAAAAAACTGCTGACCGTGAATGGTACGTTGCTCGATTTGAGCAACCCGGACAACCGAAATACCTCCCACAGCGCCAGTAATATCGTATTGGGAACCAAGGTCATGGATAATTTCGCCAATGCTACTTCCGTAAAATGACACACGACAGGGGAAAAACAGTTTTGGTGATGGCAGCGCTGCTGGCCACCACGCTGTTGTTATCGCAATGCGGTAAAAACCCGCCCGGCTCCAGTTGCAAAGATGGCTGCGACCTGACGGGAATACCGTACAATCCAACGACATACACCATTCAAAAACCTGCGCATTTCCCGCAAATTGCCGTTCCCGCCGACAACCCCATGACGCTGGAGGGCGTGCAATTGGGGCGTCGATTGTTCTACGACCCCATTCTTTCGGCCGACAGCACCATGTCGTGCAGTTCGTGCCATTTGCCTGAAATGAGTTTTACCGATGGCAAAGCAGTTTCTACCGGCATCGACGGCATGGCTGGTCGACGCAGCGCCATGTCGCTCCTCAATGTGGCTTATGCTACCAACGGACTGTTTTGGGACGGGCGCGCCAGAACGCTCGAAGACCAGGCGCTGCGTCCCGTGGAAGACCCCATCGAACTGCATCACACCTGGCCCAATGTAGTGGAGCAGTTGAAACAACATCCGCAATACCCCGAACTGTTCAGAAAAGCATTCGGCATTCAAAATTGTTGCGAAATCACCAAAGAACTGGCTGCCAAGGCTATTTCACAGTTCGAACGCATCCTGATCAGCAGCGGTACTTCCCGCTACGATCAGTACGTGCTGGGCAACCCGGACGCCCTCGACGACGAGGAACTAGACGGCAAACTCATGTTTTTTGATGAAGGCCAGGATGTAAACCTGCCCGATGCCCAGTGTTTCCATTGCCATGGTGGCATTACGCTTACCGGCAATTTTTACTTCAACAACGGCCTCGACAGTGTGGCCACACTCAACGACTTCGTAGATAAAGGCCGCGGCGAAGTGAGCGGCAACCCGACCGACAACGGAAAATTCCGGGCGCCCACACTGCGCAACATTGAACTCACGGCGCCCTACATGCACGACGGCCGTTTTGCTACCCTGGAAGCAGTGCTCGAGCACTACAATGGCAACGGCAAAGGCGTGTCCAATGAAGACCCTTTCGTGCGGCAAATCGGATTCCCGCTGGGTGGAAGTGTGCTGACGTATTCGGGGCTGACGCCTTATCAGCGCAAAGCGGTGGTAAAATTTTTGAAAACACTGACGGATACGACGTTTATCAACAATCCGGATATCCAAAATCCTTTCAGATAGCCCGGCCGACTTCTTGCATACTCTTTTGACGGGTTGGCCCTTGAAAAGGGCTTTTCCATACATTTCCGCGCACATTTTTGTCCGCATAACCCTATTATTGTGGATGTAAGTTAACATCCCACCAATTGCGCAACCATGAAAAAACCAACCCTGTTCATCCTTCTGTTTTTGCTGTTGTCCTGTTCGCTTTTTGCCCAAAATACCAATTCCTTTGGCAGATTCAGCGAATACTACCAACTCAGTCCGCGCGAAGCACATTCCATTTTAGTAGATCAAGCGCCATTTGATTCCTCCTGGCTACACAGTCCCGTAGGCATGAGCGATACCATGCCGGTTCAACGATTGCCCTTTGGGTACTACCTGGCCGTATCGGCCCGGACCGAAGGCATCGACATCGAGGTGATAACGCGCGCGCCCGTTCAAATGACCGTGTTCCCTTCGCGGCGGCGCTCGCTGGAATTTGTTCTGACCGACACCCTGGGTCGGCGTATTTCCGATGCAAAAGCCAGCATACAGGGTAAAAAAATCAGGTTCGACACCAGGATGCAGGTATACCGCATTCCACGCCCCAGACAGGGTCGCATGCTGCAAATAAAAACGGGCGGCCACACCTGGTACTACGAAATAGACGTAAACGATCCGGAAGACCTCCGCCAGTATCGCTGGGAACGCTTTACTGCCCACCCGGTCGGCAGGGTGTTGGGTTTGTCCTGGTTGTATGTCAAGGACATTCCCCGTTTTCCCCGTCAGTTGATTCAAAAAATCCGGTATCACAACTTCAACAATTACCGCCGCCAGGCAAAATGGGATAAAAAAGAAGCATGGAATGGCTATGTGGCATTTTCCCAACCCAAATACCGCCCTGGCGACAGCCTGCATGTGAAAGCATGGGTTGCCGACTACAAAGGGAAACCCTGGAACAAACCCGTAGAATTGAAGGTGTACTCGACCTATACAGGGAAAGTGACTATTAACCGAATCCTGCAACCCTCCAGCCCCGGCGTTTTTACCTGGCAGACCAGGTTGAATGATTCGATGGAAATTGACCGTCCCTACAATTTCTTTTTTTCCAACCCACACCCCCGAAAACGGGGCTGGTTTCACCAGTATAGAACATCGGCGGGAAGTGTGACGGGTTCGATGTATTACGAAGACTATGTGCTGGATGAAGTTAAATACAGTTTTACACAGGACAAATCGGAATACGCACAAGGCGACAGCGTGGTGTTTCACATCAGCGGCAAGGATGCTACGGGGCAGGCGCTGAACGATGGTCGTTACAGCCTGGTTGTGAAATCTGTTTCAACCGCTTATTTCTATTCGGAGAAAGTAGCCATTCCCGACACCATCTGGCAGTCGTCGGGCCCCTTGCAGGCTTCCGGCACCCTCGATTTGAGGCTCCCCGACCGTTTTTTACCCAATGCCCAATGCAACATGACGGCAATGCTGTACGCCACCAACAGCGCAGGGGAATTGCAACAACTCAACCTGTCCTTTCTGGTCGATCAACGCAGTATCCCGCTGAAACCGCTGAAAGTGTGGATCGACCGGGGCTGGCTCTATGCCGACTGGAAAGGGCAACCGAGTGCCGGCAAGCAGGTAAAGTTGCAGGAATTTACCAATGAGGATACTCCTCGCACTTCCTTCATAGTCTTGCCATATCGTGTACCCGTCAGGCAGGATGTAAGAATGTATCAATTCATGGCAGATAATGAGAGTATTAGCCTCTCGCCCGACGATAGCCGGTACGGTGGTCATCGGGTAAGTGAACTGGCATTCAGAGCAGGCGATACGGCTGTATTTACCCTTGTCAATCCGCACCGAATTCCTGTTCAATATCGAATCCGGCGCGGAAAAGAGGAATGGGAAAGAGGTGTGTTGACCGATTCTACCCTGGAACTTCGTTATCCGCAGGCCGACAAATACGACTGGGGCGCTTATTACACATTTATGTGGGGCGGACAGGACCGGCAACTGGACAATACCATTCCCTTGTATAAAAACCGCCTCGATGTGACCATCGACCAGCCGGAAACCATCACCCCCGGCGAGCAGGTGCAGGTAAAAGTGCAGGTGAAAGATTACCGCGACAGGCCCGTGGCAGGTGCCGACCTTACTGCGGGCGCTTTCAATGCCTTGTTTAAAGGATCAAAACCGTACAATGCGCCCTCCATTTCCTATTCCCAGCGACGAACACCTCCCGAAAACCCTTTCCAGATAGCCCGGTTGGAATGCAGCGGATTTAGCCAGCCTGTTTCGGACCACTGGTACAAACGGCTGCACCTGGATACCATACCGTATTACCAAATGCGACATACGGGTGCGACAGGGAATGCGCCCGCAACCTACCTGCTTGCCACCGACATATACCCGCGTGCTTTTCAAAACGCCTCGTTTCCCGGCGCCGACACGCTTTTGCCAGGCCTTCCGGCGCCCACCGATTCCCTGTATTTTCAGAAACCGCAGGTGGCGCCTTTTGTCGTCGATCAGTTGAATGCACAACCCATTTACCTGATCTGGCTAAACCGGCAATTAGTGTATTACCACGGCGCCACCGACAATGCGCCGTACAGTTTTATCGCTGAACCGGGTTATAATTTCCTGAAAATCAGAACGCGTATGGGGGAATACTCCATCGACAGCATTTACCTGGAAAAAGGGAAAAAATACACCATCGCCTTGAGCCAGTCGGGCTGGAAAGCAAAATGGGAACCTGTGCCCTCCCCGGGCAACACCTGGGCGCATGCCCGTGTGCGCCTGGATGCACGGCCCGACAGCCTCGAAGTGTTCGAACGCAGGGTGGTGCAACAATCCATGCTGCTGCTGCGCAATCAATACAGCAACGCCAACCTGTTTTTCTGGCAGGATGCAGGCAGTGTACATGCCTTGAAATCTAATTACAATCAGGTGCAGATCGTCGGGCCTTTCAGTCCCGGGTACCTCATCAATGGCGTACTGCCGGGCGGCGTGCTGTGCCAGTTTCCTTTCGAGTACGGATACGAATACGAAGTAATGGAACACAGGGAGCGCCTGTACGATACCCAATGGATGAAACACAGCGCCGGCCGACTGCCCCGAAAACTGCCGGTACGATCGATGTTCGACTGGGCACTGGGGCGGCACCACGTCACATTCCCGCCGCCTGTTTACCATTTTTCGCCACCCGGGCCCGATGCGCAGGGAAAGGCTTCGCTTCGTGTACAGTACTACAAAAAAGACAGCGTGTTGCTCGGTTATGCTGTGCGCAATGATTCTTTGTGTCGCCTGTATCGCCCCGAAAACTATGTTTCGAATGACTTGCCGCCGGGCCGTTATCGGGTGACGCTGTACACCTCGCGCGGTGCGCTGTGCGAGCAGGAAGTGGAATTAAAACGGGATACCTTGCTATGCATTAATTTTTCCGGGCGGCCGTTTCGTCCTTGCACGGCGGAAGAGCGCTTTGAGCGGGTATTCAAATTTTTATTGGTGAAAACCCCTTCTGTTTCTACAACACAGCCCTTGCGCAACAACTACCAACAATTGTCGGGATATGGCTCCGTTTTGCAAGGCCGCATAACGGATAGTTCGGGTGAGGAACTGATCGGCGCTTCCGTTTATATTTATCAGAATGGCGTTTTGATAAGAGGCGCGGTTACAGACGTAAATGGCAATTATCGCATCCAATTACCCCCGGGCTTGTACACAGTGTCCGTTTCATACACGGGTTACAACACGCGCAGTTTGCCCGACATGGTGCTACCTGGAGGGGCTTCCAGCAACATGGATGTGATGCTGGAAGACGGTGGCGCGTTGCAAGAGGTCGTGGTATCTGCGGGTAGTGTTTCTACACGTTCATGGGCTTCCGCCACGCTTGCCGGGAAAGTCAGCGGCATTTCCAGCATCGACGGCGGTGCCATCAATATAAGAGGCTACAGGAGCCCTGGAACGGTCTACTACATCGACGGCATTCGGGTGCCACCTGCACCGCCGCCGGTGCAGGATGTGGAGGCATTTGCCGCGCCTGTGGAGGTACGCAGTGCTTTCCGCGACCACGCTTACTGGCAACCTCGCCTGCAAACGGATGCACAGGGAACGGCCGTTTTTCAGGCGCGTTTTCCCGACGACCTGACCACCTGGGAAGCCTTTGCTGTGGCTGCCGACACCCGAAAGCGGGCCGGAACGGGCACCACGATGACCAGGTCGTTCAAACCCGTGACCGCACAGTTGACCACGCCGAGGTTTGCCGTTGCCGGCGATCAGTTTGAAGCCTCGGGCAGAATCGTGCAGCGTGGAAAAGACTCCGTGTCGGTAACTACCCGTTTTTTACTCAACAAACAGGTGACCGACACGCACCAATGGCGCGTACTGGAAGGTATGGCCGAGTATTTTCCGGTAAACATTCCGACCGGCCCAGATTCCGTCACCTTTACCTACGAAATGGTAAGCGGCCGGAATACGGATGGCGAACAACGCAGCATACCCGTTTTGCCGGTAGGCACTGTTACGACAGAAGGGCAGTTCTGGGTGCTGGAAAATGATACCACTTTGTTGCTTTCCTATCCTGCCGGAGCGGGTGCAGTGACCCTACATGCAGAAAACAACCCCATCGAACTTATGCTGGCGGATGTGGATTATTTATACACCTATCCCTACGGCTGCAACGAACATACGTCCAGCCGCCTGATTGCCCTGCTGCATTTGAAAAAACTGAAGGCCATACGCAAACAGCCGTTCACCCACGAAAAAGATATTCAGGCTTGCCTGAAACGCCTTGCCAATGCCCAATTGCCAAATGGTACCTGGGGTTGGTGGGCAGAGGGCAGTACCAACGACTGGATGACAAAATATGTGACCGGCGCACTGTGGGCAGCCAAACAGGCGGGCTACACTGTGCAAGGCCTCGATCGCGCACTCTCGGCGCTTCGCTTGCGCTTGCCGGCCATGAATCCGTACGATCAATGCGCAACGCTGACCTTGCTGCGGCAGTGCGAGGTCAATATCGACTGTTTGCCTTATTTGATTTTTTATGATACGCTGAAAAAGCCGAGCCTTGCAAATCGTTTGAACGCCATGAAAATCAATCAGTTGTGCGGAAATAAGGTGCAGAAAGATTCTCTGGTCGCATACATGCACCGCACCACAATGGGCGGCCTGTATTTCGGCAAGGGTGAAACGGACTGGTACAATCGCCGGGCCGTGCAGACGATTCAGGCTTATGATATTGCGCTGGCAGCAGGCTGGAATGATATTGCCCGGGGCATAGAACGCTATTGGCTGCAAAGCCGACCTGTGCGCCGCAATACAATCGAAACGGCCCAGATACTGGAGCGACTCTTGCCTGCACTGCTGGCCGGTCAGGATACCTTGCGGCCCTCGCGCTTGCATATCAATGAGAAAACGTTGAAACTGTTTCCGGTTACTGAAAGGATCGACCCCGCGCAGGGAGCCACGGTGTCGGTGACAAAAACAGGCAGTGGTCCGGTGTTTTTTACGGCCTATCGCCAGTTTCAGGAAACGGCGCCTGCTGCGCGCAGCGACCTGTTTGAGGTGTCGAGCCGACTGTTGCTGGCCAATGGTACGCCGGCCACGCAACTGAAATATGGCGAATCGGCCATGCTGGAAGTGCGCGTTGAGGTGAAAGAAGCCGCCGACTATGTGATGATCGAGGTGCCCATTCCTGCAGGTTGTGGCTACGGGCCCAAGATGCAGCCAGGTGGGCCGGAGGTACACCGCGAATATTTTAAAGACAAAACCGCCATTTTCTGCGAGCGGCTTCCGGTAGGTAAATACGTTTTTCAGGTACTGTTGGAACCTCGTTTTACGGGGCGTTTCACGCTCAATCCGGTGCGGGTGGAGCAGATGTATTTCCCGGTATTTTATGGGAGAAATGAGGTGAAAAAGGTGGAAATAGATCGATAATTATAAACCACTTCTATAAACGCAATCACGATTTTTATGAAAAAAACATTCTTTTTCTTCTTGTTAAGTATGCTTTTCGGGATTTCTTCCGGCTATTCGCAAGGGTACAATGTTGTCAACGGATTCCTGGTACTCAACAACGGCGACACCCTGCGCGGGTCGTTGAAAGAACGTGCCAACCTTGGCAACACAGTGTCGATTCAAACAAATGGCGCGGCGGGTTTTAGCGATTTTACCATCGATCAGGTGCGGGCCATTTCCTATGAAAATGGCTCTTACTTCAAGCCCATGCCCAGCGAAGGTCGTTTTTTGCTTTGCCTGGTGGAAGGCCCGATGGATTTGTATAAATTTCAGGATTATTACTTCGTTCAAAAAAAAGGAGAAGCGCCGGTCAAACTGGATAAAGTGAGTGCCAAAGAGGCGGCTTCCAATAAAGGCAGGGAAGACCAGCGGTTTCGGGCCCTGCTGAAATACCTCATGTCGGATTGCCCGAAAGTGCAGCAACAAGCCGAAAATGTCGAATTTGGTGACTATGCACTTATCCGTCTGATAGAGAAATACAACGCCTGCAAAGACCCTGCATTCAAGTCGACCAGTCATCGTAAGTCACTCAAATTGACCGTCCACAAAGGCATCCGTGGCGGGGTCGCTTTTCACCATTCCCGCCTCAACGATCAGAATAATTCACTGGCCAGTGGTGGCCGTACCGTCGACCTCAGCGCCCAGACAACTTTTTCAGCAGGTATCTGGCTTAACCTGGCTTTTCGCAACCAATTGTCTTTTCAACCTGAATTGTTGTTTATTCGGAAAAAGGGTTCATTCAGCGGTAAAATCTCCGGGATTTACGATCTTTCCTATGATGTAGATCAAACCTGGTTACAACTGCCCCTGTGTGTGTACTATACTTTCCCACTGGGAAAAACGCGCCCGTTCCTGTCTGCCGGGTTGCCCTTCGGGTGGGCCATGAAAAGCGAAGGCAGCAAAAATTTTATCGGAAACATCAACCCGATTCCGCTCAAAAACTGGGAATATGGAATTCGTGGCAGCGCCGGATTGGAATTCAAAATGACGCCCAAACGCTCTTTTTACCTGGAATACTTGTACGAAAGCACCTACGTGGGATTTAAAATTTACGGCCCGGCCGGCCACGTCAAGAATTTTACACACCATGTGTCGGCGAGGGTATCTTTTTAGAGGGTGAGAGGGTGAGAGCGTGAGAGGGTGAGAGGGTGAGAGGGTGAGAGCGTGAGAGGGTGAGAGATGTGAGAGTTCGTAGAGTAGACCGCTCTACTCGAAGTTTTTTAAGTTAGAGCGGCCTACTCTACGAACTCTCACTTCTCTCACGCTCTCACGCTCTCACATCTCTCACTCTCTCACACCTCTCACGCTCTCACGCTCTCACGCTCTCACCCTCTCACATCTCTCACTCTCTCACATCTCTCACGCTCTCACCCTCTCACATCTCTCACCCTCTCACATCTCTCACCCTCTATTTCCCGTCATCATTTTCGACTGCCTAAACACCCCGTTATCATTCTTCACCACCAGTTGATATGCATAGGAGGCTTGTGCGAGCCCGAGGCTGCTCAGGTTGATCGGCACCTTGTATTGCCCGGGCGACAGGCGGCCTTGCGGCAGGCTGGCCACTTTTTTACCCTGTAAATCCCAGATGTCGATTTCCACATCGGAAGCGTTGTGCAGGGTGAAAGGAATGGTGGTGTCGCCTGCGTAGGGATTGGGGAAATTTTGGCCCAGGGAGAACTGTCCGCCTGTTTTGGGTTCCAGACTGCCCAGCCCGGTAGTGCCCGAGCCATTTACAGTTACCTCCAGGTAGGCATCGTATCCGCCCGAGGCATTGGCCGTGAGTGTTGCCAGTTGGAAGGAATAACCATCTGAGAAGATATTGTCCTGGTTGAAACCGAGCGGGTCAGCGCCTTTGGTATACAGGGCCGAATTAGCGGCATAAATCGCATTTTTTTCCGCAATCGGAAACGTCAATTGCGAAATAGCGGCATATACCGAACTTACATACACCTGAAAGTGGATGTGGCAAATACGGCCGGTATACCAGCCCGGGAAGATGGTGACGAAATTGACCTCCCCATTGGCATCCGTAATCTGGTAGCCGCGCAGATAAGTCAGTCCAGCCTGGCCCTGGTTGTTTTGCTGGCTGTAACCCGAGTACAGCCCGTCTTTGTCGCAATGCCAGATGTTGACGCGCACATTGGGCATGGGGGCGCAATTGCTGAGCCCGAAAATTTTCAGTTTCAGGTTCAGGGGCACCCCTGTTTTGTTTTCCCGGATATCCTGGCGGAAAAACACCGTATTTTCCGTCAGATCGAGGGGAAAAGGGCCGGCCGTTTCGCTCGGAATAAGCGCGCAGTTGGGAGGGAGTGCTCCCCGTTGTTTCTGGTGAATGTTGCGCACGGTTTGTGCGGTTTCTGCGGGCAGCATGGTCGACATCCCGGCCAGGCCAATGCCTTTGAGAAAGTCTTTTCTATTCATAACTATGCAAGGGTTGGAGTGAAATAAATAAATACGGGCAATCGCAATGCAGGGTTGCGCCAGCGCCGTGTATCCACCTTACAATAAAATTTATGTTGCGTTAAATGCTTGAAAGAGAAATAGTTGCAATAATGTTATTGTTTATTTTTGAAAAAAACAAGCGTCCTGAAAACCGAATTCAGTGTACCTGCCGTAAGTGTGTGTGTCCCGGAAAACAAATTTTTCACACCACATTTAAATCAACACAATCATGCAACGCATTCTGAAAAGTGCCGCTCTGGCGCTCACATTCGTATTCGCTTCACTCACCGCCCACGCCCAAATGAAGGAAAAAACCGTTATGGTCGGCGGCGAAGCCATGTACCCCATGAAAAACATCGTTGAAAACGCTGTAAATTCCAAAGCCCATACGACCCTGGTGGCTGCTGTAAAGGCCGCCGGACTCGTTGAAACGCTGCAAGGAAAAGGTCCGTTCACGGTGTTCGCACCGGTCAATGACGCTTTTGAAAACCTGCCCGCCGGCACTGTCGAAACCCTGCTGAAACCGGAAAGCAAAGCCACCCTTACCAAAGTGCTTACTTATCACGTTGTAGCGGGCAAATACGACTTCAAAGCCATCAGCGCTATGTTGAAGAAAGGTACCAAAACCCTCAAAACCGTGAGCGGCGGTACCCTCACCTTTATGATGAACGGCCCGCGCAACATCGTTGTGAAAGACGAAAATGGCAACACGGCCAATATCACGACCTACGATGTGTATCAGTCGAACGGCGTGATTCACTCGGTGGATGCGGTATTGCTGCCGAAGATGTAAGAAGGGGGTGTTTTTGTGTTTTGGTGTTTTAGTGTTTTGGTATCGCTTCGCTCTTGGTATTTATGAATGGTTGGGTAGTGTTAGTGCTAGACTTTTGCAACTACATTCAAATATCATGGGCGAAGCACTACAAAAACACCAAAACACCAAAACACAAAAACACAAAAACACAAAAAACACTTACCCATGAAATCCGGCGGGGCTCGCAAGGGCCCCTCTTTTTTTGTTTTTTGGGGAAATCTGTCGGCAATTACAGAATTCGAGGTTTTTGGCGTGGGATTTGGAGGTTTTCGTGTTTTGGTGTTTTTGTGTTTTAGTGTTTTTGGGGCTTCGCTCTTGGCATTTACGAATAGTTGGGTTAGTGTTAGACATATTCCATTACGTTCAAATGCCATGAGCATAGCACCTCCAAAACACGAAAACACGAAAACACCAAAACACAAAAAGCATCACCCATCATCCCTCGCACATGCGCTACCGATTTACACTCCTGGTTGTACTGACCACCCTTTCTCTCCATGCCCAGATCAGCGAAGGCGGACTTCCGCCTGGTTTTTCTCCTGACATTCAGGCGCTGTTTATTGCCGGCAAAACCACCGAACCTGTTGTTTTACCCAAACTGGATACCGACCGCGCCTGGAAGGAAGACAGTGATACCCCGGGGCAAAATCGCTTTGCAGCGCCCATCGCAGCTGATATTTCCATGGAAAATGCAGGCGCATGGACCAATTTGCCCGACGGAAGCCGTGTATGGCGTTGTGGTGTACATTCCGATGGCGCGCTGGGGCTGGTCCTGCAATTCGATGCCTTGCACCTGCCTCCCGGCGCCAAATTGTTCGTGTACAGCGCCGACCGGAAATGGGTGCGCGGGGCATATACCGAACGCAGCATGACGCCTTCCGGCAAATTTCTGCTCGGTGTCGTACCGGGCGCTACCGCCTGGCTCGAATGTGTGGAACCCGCCGAAGTGCAGGGGCAAACCAATCTGCACATCCATCGCGTCGACTACGCCTATGACCGCAATGCGATGGTGGATGCCCAGGTGGCCGGCGTGACAGGTTTTGCACAATCGGTGCCTTGCCACCTCAATGTAAACTGCACGCAGGGCGCCAACTGGCAAACCGAAAAACGTGGTATTATGCGCATCCTCATGGTGTTCAGCAACGGCCTGGGCTGGTGCAGCGGCACTACCATCGCTAATACTTCCGGCACGCCGGAACCGTATGTGCTCAGCGCCAATCACTGCCAACTCATCGGTACCAACCCCGATTTCTCTATGTGGCGCTTCGATTTCGGCTATGAATCGGCTGATTGTAATAACCCCGCCACAGAACCCGTGGAAAAATCGGTGCTGGGTTGTCAACGCAAATCGGCGGGAATGGGACTCGATTTTATGCTCCTGCGCATGACCAGTTTGCCCGCCAATTACAACGTGTATTTCAACGGCTGGACGCGGGTGAGCAATCCCGCCGCTACCACCACCACCTTTATTCATCATCCGGTAGGCGACATCAAGAAAATATCGGTCGATTTGCAGGCGCCGGTCATTTTCAACCAGACCATCAACTGGGGCGGACAATTCGGCACCAGCGCGGTCAATACCCACTGGCTGGTCGTGCCCGATCAAGGCTATTTCGAGCCAGGGTCTTCGGGTAGTCCGCTGTTTAACCAGAACAAACAAATCATAGGGCAATTGCATGGCGGCAATGCCACTGCGGCCAATTGTACCGTGCAAAATACTTACTGGGGACGTTTCGACCTGTCGTGGGGGCAGGGCGCTACTGCCGATGCACGACTGCGCGACTGGCTCGACCCGACAAATACGAATGCCATGACGCAGGCAGGGTATATCCCGCCAGCGCCCACTACTTTCACTGTGAGTGGAAACGTGCAAACGCACTGGGGACAACCTATGCCCAATGTGACCGTACAACTCAGCGGCAGCAGTACCGCAACTACTCAAACCGATGCTTCCGGCAATTTTTCGTTCGCCAACCTGAGCGCCGGCAGCAACCTGACCATCACCCCCCTGCGCGATACGCTCGACAACAACGGGGTAACGAGTTTCGACCTGGTGCTGATGTCGAAACACATCATAGGTCTGGAGCCATTCGATTCGCCCTGGAAAATTATTGCCGGCGATGCCAATATCAGCAACAGCATGACCACCTTCGATGTGGTGGAAGTCCGTAAAGTGATTCTTGGGCTCAATCCCTCGTATCCTTCCAATACTTCCTGGCGTTTTTTCCCGGCAAGCACCACTTTTGTAAATCCTGACAACCCGTTTTCGCCTGCACTTCCCACAGGCGCCATCACCCTGAGTAATTTGCAGGCCAATTCGAGCGGTAATAATTTCTTCGGCGTTAAAATCGGCGATGTAAATAATACAGCGGCTCCGGGACAATAGAAACACGGATTACGCGGAAAAGCGGATATACACGGATAGGAACACGGATTACACGGAAAAAGCGGATTTACACGGATTGGAAAACAAGGTAAGGGCCCCTGACGAGTAAATCAAATCCGTGTAAATCCGCTTTATCCGTGCAATCCGTGTTCCAGTTTTTCAGATATTCGCGGCCTGTAACATCTTAAAGATATTATTCAATGTCCGCATCCAAATTTCACCATACCTGCAAAGATCGCTTCATCCGCTACGTGCAAATCGACACGCAAAGCGATCCCGATAGCCCCACCTGCCCCAGCACGGAAAAACAAAAAGACCTGGGCCGCGTACTCGTGGAAGAACTTCTCGCCATGGGTATCAGCGATGCCCACCTCGACGAGCATGGCTACGTGTACGCCACCTTGCCCGCAAATACGGATAAAAAAGTGCCCGTACTGTGCTTTTGTTCGCACATGGATACCTCCCCCGACTGTTCTGGCGAAGGGGTGAAACCGCTGGTGCATTCCAATTACAAGGGCCAGGATCTGGTGCTGCCCGACGATCCGACAGTGGTCATCCGCATGTCAGAACACGAAGACCTGAAACACCAGATCGGCAACGACATCATCACGGCCAGCGGCACCACGCTGCTGGGCGCCGACAACAAAGCAGGCGTGGCAGCCATCATGGACGCTGTGCATATTCTGTTGAATAACAAACAGTTGAAGCACGGAAAAATCCGCATTCTGTTTACACCAGACGAAGAAATCGGCCGCGGCGTAGACAAAGTGGATATGAAAAAACTCGGCGCCAAATTCGGCTACACCATCGATGGTGAAACGGCTGGCAGCATCGAGGACGAAACATTCAGTGCCGATGGTGCGGTCGTAACGATTTATGGCGTATCGGCCCACCCGGGTTTTGCCAAAGGCAAAATGGAAAATGCCCTGAAAATTGCGGCGCGCATTGTGGCCAAATTTCCCGACAAACTCAGCCCCGAACACACTGCCGACAAACAAGGCTTCATCCATCCGGTTCATTTTGAAGGCGGCATCGAAAAAGCAACGGTCAAACTGATTATTCGCGATTTCACGGAAAGCGGCCTGAAACGCCACGCCAAAACGCTGCAAAAAATCGTCGACAGTGTCCTGAAATCGTTCCCCAACAGCCGCGCTGAAGTAAAAATCAGCGAGCAATACCGCAACATGGGCAAGGTGCTGCGCCGCCACCCGCAGGTGGTCGAATATGCCATGGAAGCCCTCCGTCGCAGCGGTTTTGCACACCCGCTCAAACGCTCCATCCGCGGTGGCACCGATGGCTCGCGCCTGTCATTCATGGGCCTGCCATGCCCCAATATCTTCGCCGGGGAACACGCTTTCCACTCCAAACAGGAATGGGTGTCGGTACAGGATATGGAAAAAGCGGCGGAGACAATTGTGCATCTGGCGCA
>JAIUPL010000044.1 GCA_020160935.1 Bacteroidota bacterium
TCTCACTCTCTCACTCTCTCACTCTCTCACTCTCTCACTCTCTCACTCTCTCACTCTCTCACTCTCTCACTCTCTCACCTCTCACTCTCTCACCTCTACTTATGCGTCGTCAAACCACTTCCCATATCCTCATGGTTCGCCCTTCCAACTTTGCTTTCAATGAAGAGACGGCTGAGAACAATGCTTTTCAAAGCCGTGATGGCAACATGGCGCCGGAAGATATCAAATCGAATGCGGTGCTGGAATTTGACGGATTTGTGGAGAAACTGCGCATGGCCGGGGTTCATGTAGTGGTGGCGCAGGACTCGGCAATGCCCGTCAAACCCGACGCTGTATTTCCCAACAACTGGGTTACTTTTCACCAGGAAGGCACACTGATTACCTATCCGATGTTTGCTCCGACGCGCCGGCTGGAGCGCGACAATGCGGTGATCGACCAAATTGTAAAAGCAGGGTTCAAAGTGCAAAAACGCCTGCATTTTGAAGAAAGTGAAGTAGAGGGCCGTTTTCTGGAGGGTACGGGCAGCATCATTTTCGACCATCAGCACCGACTGGCTTATGCCTGTCTCAGCCCACGTACGGAAGCAGAATTGCTCGAAGAATTGTGCCGTGCTATTGGATACCGCAAAGTAGTATTTCATTCCACGGATGCCTCGGGGAAGGATGTGTACCACACCAATGTGATGATGGCGCTGGGCGAGACGTTTGTGGTAATCTGTCTCGATTCCGTACGCGATACTGCTGAACGGACGATGCTGGAAAACCTGTTCCGCGAAACGGGTAAAGAAATCGTGCTGATCACGCTCGATCAGATGAATGCTTTTGCAGGAAATATGCTTCAGGTGCGCAATACCGACGATGAAACCATTCTGGTCATGTCTTCTACTGCCTACCATGCCCTGACGCCTGAACAAATAGACACCCTGAAAAAACATACCCGCCTGCTGTATGCCGACCTGCACACCATCGAAACATATGGCGGCGGTTCGGCCAGGTGTATGATGGCGGAGGTGTTTCTGCCGGTTTAGTTATCAGTTATTGGTTATTAGTTATTAGGGGTTGGTAAGGGGTTATTTTCACAGATGTCTGGCTTCCCTGTTTGTGTGGCCAGATATCTGTGAAAATAACCCCTTACCAACCCCTAATAACTAATAACCAATAACCAATAACTGATAACCAACAACCAATAACAAACTAATTTTTCCCCACCCTGTAACCTTCCTTTCTTCCGTGCTGTCAGAGTATGTATTGAAAACGAAAACCACATTTTCACACAAAAAAGTCAACGACATGCACGAAGGAACAATTGCATTGCTCATCCCCATCACCATTACGCTGGGCGCATTTATTATGGTTTGGGGTATCCGTTACCTGGAAAACAAGGAAAATATGGCCATGATAGAACGTGGCATGGAGCCCAAGAAAAACCGCCGCGAAGCCGACCCGTCCCGGACGCTCAAAAACAGCCTGCTGTTTATCGGCGCAGGCATCGGCCTCTTGCTGGCCATCATCATTACGCAGGTGCTGCAACTCGAAGAAGATACCAGAACCGGCGTTTTCTTTGCCCTTATCGCCATTTTTGGCGGACTGGGTATGCTGGGCTCTTATATGTATGAGCGGAAGAATCCACCGAATAACTAAAATAGTCCTGAGTCGTCAGTCCTGAGTCCTAAGTCTGTAGCATACACCTGATTATTCTTGGCTTCGCTCGATGTGAATACCAAGAATAAT
The DNA here is from genome assembly GCA_020160935.1 of Bacteroidota bacterium. Taxonomy (GTDB): domain Bacteria; phylum Bacteroidota; class Bacteroidia; order Chitinophagales; family Saprospiraceae; genus M3007. The sequence goes on from JAIUPL010000044.1 coordinate 1,732, forward strand.
CAGGTGTATGCTACAGACTTAGGACTCAGGACTGACGACTCAGGACTATTCAATCAATCCCCTACCTTCCTTCACAATTCTTTCCTCTTTGATGAGTTTTTTCATCAGGCGATCGAGGATGCCATTGATAAAGTCCTTGCTTTTATCGGTGGAGTAGGTTTTGGAAATTTCCACGTACTCATTTAGTGTAACCTTGGTTGGAATGGTCGGGAAGTGGAGCAATTCGCACAGGGCCATTTTCAACATAATCATATCGAGAATAGCGACGCGCTCGGCGTCCCAGTTCTTGAGCGTAGGTTCGATTTCGTTGAAAAGAGCGAGGTCTTCCTGGCAGGTTTTGCGAAGCAATTGTTCGCCAAATTCCCGCACAGTTTCGTCGGAAGGTTCATGCTCCTTGTAAAATTCGCCTTCCACCGGCATCACTTTCAGCGTTTTTTTCATCGCGCCGGTCACCAGCGACTCGTCGTCCTGCCAGTTGTTGTAGCGGTCTTCCGACATTTCGATAAAAAGGTCATGGTTGACCAGGAATCGATACAGTTCGACGAGGATTTTTTTATGGTCATCCAGTGTCGGTTCCGCCAGGCTCAGGTAGGTTTTGTACTCGTCCGTATCGGCAAAAGCCTGATAGAGCGTACGAATATGGTCTTCATCCAGACCTTCATTCACCTTGTATTTGGCGGCAATATTTTGGAAAACAACATGGTTGGCCAGGCTTTGTGTACACGCATTGGTGTAGAGGCGAGGCGTGAATGCCCGGTCATCTTCACCAGGCAGCAGTTTGGCACTGCGATTTGCGGCATCTTTTTCAGCGTACTGGGCTACTTTTAGCAAAAGGTGTAACTGAAAAATATACAATTCATAGGTCTTCCAGATACCATCATTGTAATCTTTCACCAGGTCGGTAAATGCAATCTGTTCATCTCTGTTCAGCATATACAGTAATTGCATTACCTTGATTCGGACGCTGCGGCGGCTAAGCATGTTATTTCAAAGGACTTTTTTATCAAGTTCAGGTTTTCGTCGGCAAAGGAACAAAAAAACAATGGAAGTAGTGCGCACTTTTTTGAAACTGTACAAAAAAGCACTGTGAAAAATTGTGTAAGGGTTTGGTAATCAGCAGAATGTGCGGTTTGTTTCAAATCTTCACCAAACGAGCGGATGCTTTGCCGAATGGCGTTTCAAGGGTACAGAAGTAAATACCCGGGGCCCATGTACGGGTATCTACATGCCAGTTGTTGTCTGTGCGGGTATCGAATTTTTGAGAAGCCATCAACCTTCCCTGTTGATCGAAGATGTGGAGTTGCGTTTTTTGCCCTGATTTTAGTCGCCAGGTGAAATAAGCGTCTGTACGGGCGGGGTTGCCGATCACCCGGAAAGATTCAATTTCAGAAACATCCGAAACAGCGCTGCTTTGTTCGTTGGACACAATGATATCATCCAGTTGGATCAGGTTGTCGTCGTCAGAATCGTGCAAAAAAGCAATATAGATAGATTGCCCTGCATAAGGTTTGAGCGACACCACATGTGGTTCGAGCCGGCCGCGATAGAAAGGATGGAGCGGATCAGAGTCGTCCAGAAAATAATAGGTCGTGTCGGTAAATCCATTTGCCTGAATATAACCGGGAGAAAAATTATAGGCGCTCAATTCGAGTGGACCAATTTCATTGACCGGGCTGATCATCTGCGCGGCCTCGAACAGCAGGTCGGTAAAATCGCCGGTGGAAGGATCGTTGGAGGCAGTAGATGCCAGCACTTTATATCCATCCAGGTACATCGGGCCCTGGAATGCAAGGGAGCGCCAGCAAAGTGAATATGTCGTATCCGGGATAAACAAATGCCTGATAATGAGCCAGTTGCGATTATGGGATTGATTGGGCGGCAAATCGAGAAAAGAACAACTGGTAAAAGCGTAGTTGCTAGTCTGATCGGGCGTAAGGTATCCCAGGTCACTCTCAAAATACCATCCCTGAGGGGTGGGCTCGCCACTCACGCATTGAGAAGGGGCCTGATCCACGTCATAGTTTACCCACAGGTCGTCATCGCCGGAAGGCGCCGGCAGCATGGTTGGTGCAGGATCGGTGGCAAATGTTTCCATGATAAGCGTTTGCGGGCCCAAATGACCCGATTGTGCACTTGCCATCGCACAGAGAAACAAGAAAGAACAGAAAGTAGAAAATGTTTTCATAGAGATAGAATACTTGATTGTTCGAACAAGCATGCTACACCCATTGTTCCAGTTCGGCTTCCAGAATAGCACGATTGACAGGTACAACCCCTGGAAATTCGCACACTTGTCCGCCTGCCAGATTCGACAGAATGGCCACTTTATCTTGTGACAGATTGGCGACCAGTCCCAGGGTTGCAATACTAATCACGGTGTCGCCGGCCCCGCTCACATCAGCAATCTTTCGAGGGATGGTTGGAAACACCCGGGCATTTGTAGCATCGTCCAAAAATAGCCCTTTTTCCGACAATGTGATCATCGTTAGTCGATTTTTGATCTGTTCGCGCAAGTAAACCGATGCTTCACGCAAGGACTCCAGGGTAGGGGACACAGAAAAAGGAAGACTGTCTCTGATTTCCTTGAGGTTGGGTTTGAACAGATCGACACCTTTATAGGCAAAAAAATTGCTTTTCTTGGGGTCCACAGAGGTCACAGCGCCTGCTTTGCGGGCTTCAGACATCACTTCGGAAATCACCGTTTCTGTGAGCACACCTTTGTTGTAGTCTTGCAGAATAACGGCCTTGATGGGACGTTTGGCAAACAATTCGCGTACTTTTTTTAATAAATCCTCTTGCTCTCGGGCATTCAGGTCATTGGTGTCTTCGCTGTCGATGCGTAGCATTTGCTGGTTATTCCCAAGAATACGGGTTTTTACGGTTGTTCTGCGCGTATCGGAAAACACCATGCCTTCGCCTGTTACCTGATTGGCCGGTAAGATGCTGTTTTGCAACTGGATACCGGCCTCGTCGCGCCCGATTACACTGCATAAAACGGGTACACTCCCCAGTGCGTGAATATTGAGCGCCACATTGGCTGCGCCACCCAGCCGGTCTTCCATGGCTTGTTGCAGCACAACCGGCACCGGGGCTTCCGGCGAAATACGGTTGACACTTCCGGTGAGGTACCGGTCAATCATCACATCACCTACGATCAATACCTCGTGGCGCTCAAGTTTTTCTAAAATGCTCATTTTATGGATAAAATAACCTGCCAACAATAATTTTCTCACCTCTCACCTCTCTTCCTCCAGTACCTCATCAACCCCGCCACCGACATAAACGCCGGGTTGGCTGCTTCATAGCGCTGAAGGTCGCTTTCCTCTACGCCGGCATCGAGGAGTTGCTGCCGCACAAACTCCTGAAAACCAGGCACTACACTGGCGGGGTCGGCAGACTGTTCGGCGTACGGGCGCATCCAGGCTGCCCACGACAACAAACGCTGCTCCAGCGCTTCCAGATGCGCTTTTTTATCAGAAACAATACCAAAATGGGTGAGGTAGAGCGTTTCGGCAGGCAATTCCTGCAGGAGGCGTATGGATTCCTGCCAGTCTTCCACATGAATATCAGGCGGTGGACAAGGTGGCATGACCGGCCCGGAGCCTATTTTCACCCCGGCCACATCGCCGGTGAAAACAACCCTTTTCTCTCCGTCGGTCACTTCCCAGGCAATGTGATGAACAGCGTGGCCGGGTGTGTACCAGGCTGTAAATTGAAGTCCGCAGGCTTCGATGACGCTGCCATGTTCGGGAGCGCTCATTTGATGAATGGGAATAGGACGCATTTCGCCCCAAAGCCGGTCCATTTGGTCGCCATAAATCTGACGCGCCGAATTGTACAGTTTTTCGGGCGCTGCCAGGTGTGGGAATCCTTTGGGATGCACATAGACATGGGCGCCCTGTTCGGCAAATGCCCATGCCGCGCCAGCATGATCGAAATGTATGTGTGAAAGGAATACGTGCCTGAAATCACTGTATGTCCAGCCATTTTTACTGAAAATCAATTCCAGATGGGGCAGGGTGGAGGCAGGGCCTGCTTCCACGAGTGCCAGGCCTTGCGGGCCTTCCACCACAAAAACAGCAATGGCGTTTTCCAGATCGAGAAAACCCAGGTCGAGTGTATGAATTTTCATGGGGCAAAAGTAAGAGGCGAGGAGTAAAAAGCAAGAGGCAAAGCGTAAGGGGCAAAGGGCAAGAGGCAAGGGGGAATTTTTGCGCAATTTCCCAATATACATTTTATACATTGCGCTCGAAAAATCAACTTTTCACCATATTCAAAGGCCTAATATGCAAAACTGGCAGATCAAAACCTCTCTTTTCCTCAACTATTTCGTGTTTGCCATCCTGCTCAACAGTGTGGGAACCGTGATTTTGCAGGTGCAAAACAATTTCGGCGTTACGGAAGGCGCCGCCTCCGTGCTGGAAGCCTTTAAAGACCTGAGTATTGCCGCTGTGTCCTTTCTGATATCGTCGTATATCACCCGGATCGGCTACAAAAATGCCATGTTGATAGCGCTGGGTTTTGTGACACTGGTTTGTTTTTTGATGCCTTCGATGCCATCATTCTGGGCAACCAAACTGCTTTTTGCAGCCGTGGGTTCCGGTTTTGCGCTCATCAAAATGTCGGTATACAGTACCATTGGCCTGGTAACGCACGACAAAAAAGAGCATATCAGCCTGATGAATTTCCTGGAATCGTTTTTCATGGTGGGCATCCTGACAGGTTATTTCATTTTCAGTTCGTTTGTCGACAGCGAAAATCCACAGTCGACGGCCTGGTTGCAGGTGTACTACTGGCTGGGTGGCATTTCGCTGGCGGCATTTGTGCTGCTGTTGTCGGCGCCGCTCGATGAGTCGTCGGTGCGTCCCGAGGGCAACAGCAACCTGGCTGAGGATTTTGGTAAAATGTTTCAGATGATGGTGTTGCCACTCGTGCTGGTCTTCATTCTTTGCGCTTTCTTTTACGTCCTGATCGAACAAAGCATCATGAGTTGGCTGCCTACCTACAACCAGAAAGTGCTGCAACTGCCTGCCGCCCTTAGTATTCAAATGGCGAGTATTCTGGCTGGCTCTACAGCGCTCGGACGTTTTCTGGCAGGCATCGTCATGAAAAAACTGAACTGGTACTGGGTGCTGACTACCTGCCTGCTACTGGCCGCTGTACTCGTAGTAGTAGCCGTTCCGCTTGCCGAAGGCAGCAGCGGCCGTGTGGTGACAGGCTGGGGTGATGCGCCTTTGGCTGCATTTGTCTTCCCGCTCATTGGCTTGCTGATTGCGCCGGTGTATCCTGCTATTAACTCTCTGATTCTGTCGGCATTGCCCGTACAAAAACACGGCCTGATGTCGGGCCTGATTATCATTTTTTCGGCCCTGGGCGGTACCACCGGCTCCATCATTACCGGCAATATTTTCCAGCATTTCGGAGGCCAAACGGCGTTTTATTTTTCACTCATTCCCATCGCAATCCTCATTGTAGGCCTCTTTTTCTTCCAGAAGTTGGTTAGGAATGATGAATGATGAATCATTCATCACTCATCATTCATCACTCATCACTCATCATTCATCACTCCCTCATGTCCATCTCCATCGAGCAACTTTCCCCCCTCTACGAAGCGGTTCAGTCGGGCGAGGTATTTCCGGACTCCAAGTTTTTTACAGATTGTACACCCAAATCGGCGCCGGAAGCCATCGTAGCAGCCTATGAAGCGGAGTGCCATGCGCCCGGCTTCGACCTGAAAGCATTTGTCACGGCACATTTCGACTTCCCTGTCGACCCAGACACAGGCTACCAGTCGGATAGCAGGCCTTTGCGCGAACACCTCGACCAACTCTGGAATGTGCTGCAACGCGGTCCCGATAATACTCAGGAAAGCACCCTCATTCCTTTGCCCGGGCGGTATATCGTGCCGGGTGGACGATTCCGCGAAGTGTATTACTGGGACAGTTATTTTACCATGTTGGGCCTGAAGGCATCAGGACGGGTGGATTTGATTGAGGACATGGTGGACAACTTTGCCTGGCTGATAGATGAAATCGGATTTATCCCCAACGGCAACCGAACTTATTACCTGGGGCGCTCCCAGCCACCTTTTTTTGCCCTGATGGTGCAGGTGCTGGCTTCTGTGAAAGGGGAAAGTGTTTTGCTGCATTACCGCCCCCAACTGGAAAAAGAATACGCTTTCTGGATGGAAGGGGAAAATGGCCTGGATGAGTCCACTCCTGCTCACCGACGTGTTGTGCAAATGCCGGATGGCTCCATTCTGAACCGTTACTGGGACGACTGCGATACACCCCGCCCGGAAGCCTATATTGAAGATGTGCATGTGGCACAAGAATCGGGCCGCGATACGGCTACCATGTACCGCCATATCCGCGCCGCCGCCGAATCGGGATGGGATTTCAGCAGCCGCTGGTTTGCCGACGGCATGCACATGAATACAATTGAAACGACTGATCTGATTCCCGTCGACCTGAATTGTCTGCTGTATTTTCTGGAAAAAACGCTGCTTCAGATACATCGAATGATGCCCGATCGCACGGCTACCGATGTAATCAAAGAAAAAGCGCGCCGCCGCAAAAACGCCATTCAGGCGTACTGCTGGGACGAATCGGTAGGTTTTTACAAGGATTACAACCATGTGCGCGGCGCTATGTCGGAGCAACTGACCCTGGCTGCTGTTTTTCCACTTTTCTTCAACATTGCCGAGCCGGATCAGGCGGCGTATGTAGCCGACCGGCTGGAAGAAAAATTCCTGCACTCGGGCGGACTCGCCACCACCCTCGTTCGCTCGGGCCAGCAGTGGGATGCACCCAACGGCTGGGCGCCCCTGCAATGGATGGCCTATCAGGGATTGTTGAATTATGAACACAATGACCTGGCAGAAACAATCCGCCAATGCTGGTGTGCACTGGGCGAAAAAACATACGCAGAAACGGGCAAAATGATGGAGAAATACAACGTCATGGACAATGGCCTGAAAGCCGGCGGTGGCGAATACCCCAATCAGGATGGTTTTGGGTGGACGAACGGGGTGTATCTGGCCATGCAGGAGTAATTATTGTTAAAGATACAATAACACCTCTACTGGTATCCGGGCATTTTATGAATCTTGTGAGGAAAACAATCCTTGCATGAATTTTCCATACCCTCTCCTGCGTTTACTCCCCTTCACCGCCTTTTTATTTTGCTCATTCCATACCTTTTCCCAACAGGCTTTGGTAAAAGGTGTGCTGACCGAAACCGGTACCAATGCACCCCTTGCCTTCGCCAGTGTGCGCCTATTGCATTTGCCCGATAGCCAGGCCGTCAGTGGCGCCTTGACGGACGAGGCTGGCCGTTTTCAGATCGGGGTTGCATACGGGGCATATTTCGCCGAAATCGAATATATTGGATTTGAAAAAATCCGCACGGAAGCGTTTACCCTCCATAAAGAACACAGTCAGCACGACCTGGGCACCTTACACCTGGCGGCTTCTGCGCATTCGCTTGATGAAGTGGAAGTGACGGCAGAAAAGAGTACGATGTCGCTATCTCTCGACAAAAAGATATTCAACGTCGGGAAAGACCTCGCCAACGCAGGCGGCAATGCGACCGATATTCTCACCAATATCCCTTCGGTGTCCGTCGACCCCGAAGGCACCGTGAAACTGCGCGGCAGCGACAATGTACGCATCCTGATCGATGGCAAACCTTCCGGACTGGTCAGTTTTAAAGGCAGCAGCGGATTGCAACAATTGCAGGCCAGCATGATCGAGCGGGTGGAAATCATCACCAATCCATCGGCGCGGTATGAAGCGGAAGGTTCGGCAGGCATCATCAATATTGTCCTGAAAAAAGACCAGAAACAGGGTTTTAACGGCTCAGTGGAGGTAATAGCAGGCAATCCGACCAATTTCGGGGCGGCCGCCAACCTGAATTACCGCCATCGGAAAATCAACTTTTTTATCAATTACGGTATTTCCTACCGCGATTCTCCTGGCGGCGGATCCTTGTTGCAGAACCGCAGTTCGGGTGACACCACCTATATCCTGCGGCAAACCACGACCAATAAATTTCAGGGTCTGAACAACAACGTTCGGGGCGGTATTGACTACTTTTTTAATGAAAACAGCATCCTCACGGGTTCCATGCTCTGGCGCCGCAGCGACGCACGCCGTTTGACGGATATTCGCTACGAAGATTTCCTCTATTCACTTGATCAGCCAACCGGCTATACCTTGCGCCAGCAGGATGAAACGGAAGACGAACCCAACTCGGAATACTCGCTCGTGTACAAACGCAAATTCGGGCGCGAAGGCCACGAACTGACTGCCGAAACCAAATACCTCAACTACTGGGAACATTCCGACCAGTCGTTCCCGCAGCGCACCTTCGATTCAAACGGCGTGGAAGACCTCGGCAAAGCGCTTTTCCAAAAATCGCTCAATGACGAATACGAAAATCAGTACCTCCTTCAGGTCGATTACGTGCGACCAGTGGGCAAAGACGGTAAATTTGAAACCGGCCTGCGCAGCAGTTTCCGCGATATGGTGAACGACTATGTGGTAACGGAGAAAAATGTGGACGGCTCGTTTTCTACCGTGCCCGGTCTTGATAACTACTTCATTTACAAGGAAAATATCAACGGCGCGTATGTCATTTATGGAAATAAGCGCCGCAAATTTTCCTGGCAGGCAGGCGTGCGCGCCGAACACACCGATGTGAACACTATCCTGCGTGAAACCAACGAAGAAAACCCGCGCAACTATTTCAACTTTTTCCCCAGTCTGCACCTCACGTACGAACTTCCGCAAAACAATGCCGTGCAGTGGAGTTACAGCCGCCGGGTGCGCCGTCCGGTGTACAATGATCTGAGTCCGTTTTCGACCTTCACCGACAGCCGCAACTTCTGGAGCGGCAATCCCGACCTCGATCCGGAATACAGCGATGTGGTCGAACTGGGACACATTCTGTACATGGGGAAAGGCTCCATCTCCTCGTCGGTGTATTTCCGCCATACCATCGATAAAATTGACCGCATTCGCCAACTCGACGCTGCTGGCAATGCCACCACCCGGCCCGAAAACCTGCGCGGAGAAAACGCGCTGGGCATAGAATTTACATCCTCCTATTCGCCCAAAAAATGGTGGAAACTGGATATGAACGCCAATTTCTTCCACGCAGAAATAGACGGTAGCAACATCGAATCGGCCTACAAAACGGCTACTTATTCGTGGTTTGCACGTGGTACCTCCAAATTTCTGTTTCCGAAAGACTTTGATTTTCAGATACGCGGCAACTACGAAGCGCCGCAAAAAACGACCCAGGGCAGCCGCAAAGCGCTTTATTTCTTCGATCTGGCCGCCAGCAAGGACGTGCTGAACAAAAAAGGCACGCTCACACTCAACGTATCCGACCTGTTCAACACGCGCAAGTGGCGCAGCATCACCGAAGGCGAAAATTTCCGCACGGAAAGTACATTTCAGTGGCGCCGCAGGCAGGTGAACCTGACATTTAGTTACCGCATGAACCAGAGCAAGGCGGCGGCGAAAAAGATGGTGGAAGAGTAAATCCGAAAGGGGGCAGTTCACACAAATTGCATTTCAGACATTGATACTTGAAACCGTTGAGGTGTTCATTTCTTAACTCCTAAAAGTATCAACCATGAAACAACTTTTGTATTGCGCCTTTTTCCTGGGAGGCATTGCAATGTTTACTGGCGTGCAGGGCTGCTGCACGCCCAACGCAACACTGGGCTCGCAGCCCGTCGGCTTGCGCCCTCAGGAAACTAGCATGTGGTGTTGGGCCGCCAGTGGTGAAATGTGTATGGATTTTCTCGGACGTGACGTCACACAATGCGACCAGGCCAACAAACGCTTCGGGCGTACTGATTGCTGCAACAGTTCGGTCCCTTCTGATTGTGTAAATGGCGGATGGCCCGAATTCGACAAGTATGATTTTACCTTCAACACCACCAGCGACACTCCACTGAGTTGGGATGCCTTGAAAACGCAGATTTATTGTTTTAAAAAACCCTTTGCCTTCTCCTGGCACTGGAACGGCGGCGGTGGCCACATGATGGTAGTGACCGGATACGCTCAAATTGGTTCTACACGTTATGTAGCCATCAATGATCCCTGGGCGCCCAATAGAGGCGATCAACGTTTTATCACATACGAGGAATTCGTCAGTGGCTCCGATCATACGCACTGGGACGATTACTACAATATCACTAAAAAATAACCACCTCAAAAACGTTTTGCCATGAAAATTCAACAATTTCTGCTTCCTGCTTTCTTGTGCCTTGCCGTGATGGCACACGCGCAAGACAATCAAAGAGAAGAAGCCGCACTCAAAGCCCTTCAGGATTACAAACAACTGGCGGCGATGCAATCTGACCGAATTTCAGCCCAGTCGCTTGAAAAAACCACCTTGGGACAAAGAATCGACCACCAGATCATCGGACTGGAAGACCTGCGTGGATACAAAACGGGCAATGACCCCAAATCCATTATTCGCCCTATCAAACGTGCTACATATCCCATACTCGACGCCAATGGCGTGACGATTTCTTCCATTGAAATAGAACAGGTTAATGGCAAATGGCAGCCCGCTCAATTGGGCAATCGCGCCTATGTTCAGATGTTTGAAGAAGTGCGCAAAGCCAACGGGCTTAAACCTTCGGATGCAAGTCTCGTACGTGTACCCGGTTTCAATGTGTACTTTCTGGCACGTGAACAGAGCGGCCGACTGGAGTTCTCTTTGCTCAATGAGTCGCCCATGGCCGATATTTCACCCCGACAATTCATAGATGCCCGTACCGCACTCGATCGACTGGTGCCCGCTGCGCAGAAATACAACGGACTGCCCTGGTAGCATACAGGTGAAAATTAAGACAACAGGCCTATTCCTCTATTGCGGGAATAGGCCTGTTTTTTTATTGAATGCCTGTAATTCCACTGCTTACATTTGCTCAAAATTGTTCTTCCCCCGTTTATGAAAAAAATACTCTTGTTTTCCGTTTTGCTGTCGGCCATTTTTAGCAGTTCCAATGCCCAGCAAATTGTTCGCTTGTACCCAGGCGTGGCTCCAGGTTCCGAAAACTGGAAATATTCCGAACGCACCGATACAATGCCCCAGGATCACGTCATCTGGACGAGCAATGTAAAAGACCCTACGCTCACTATTTTTAAGGCGCCACGCCCGAATGGCGTAGCCATGATTGTATGCCCAGGTGGCGCCTTTCGTGGCCTGGCAATCGGCCACGAAGGCTACGACGTGGCGGCCTGGCTCAATGAAAGAGGCATTACAGCCCTGATACTCAAATACCGTGTATTGAATGGCGGCGCGGAAGCCGATCCGGGTTTTATGCACGATTTCCAGACACTAAATTTCGCGCGTATCGATTCTGTGAATATGCCGATTGTGCCATTGGCGGTGGCCGACGGGAAGGAGGCCGTGCGCTACGCTCGCTCGCATGCCGCTGAACTGGGCATCGACGCAGACCGTATCGGCATGATCGGTTTTTCGGCCGGCGGAACCCTGATAGCCTCGGTGGCACAGACCTACGATGCGGAAAGTCGGCCCGATTTTATCGCGCCCATTTATGCCTATGCCGGTGCTGTGCTGGGCGGAGCCGTGCGGGCCCATGCACCGCCGATGTTTCTGGCCTATGCTGCCGACGACGCCATAGCAGCCGGCAACCCTGACCTGTACCGGAAATGGCAGGCTGCCGGTGTTGCTGCTGAAATGCACGTGTATGCGAGTGGCGGACACGGCTTCGGATTGCGCACACAAGGACTTCCTTCCGACATGTGGGCCAAGGATTTTGAGTCCTGGCTCTGGATGCAAAATTTAACCACCACCAAACAGAATGCTGTGTTGCGCTCCCGATTTGAACGCGCTCAAATAGCAGGCTGGAAAGAACAAGGAGAAAAACGTATGCAAGAAGACTGGCCCTGGCTCGGGCGTTATGCTGCGGACAACCGCGCCCTGCCCAAACTGAAAGCCGGCGAAAAACGCGTGGTGTTTATGGGCAACTCCATCACCGAATTCTGGTCGACTACCGATTCGGCCTATTTTGCCGGAAAACCCTACGTCAATCGCGGCATCAGCGGACAAACCACGCCTCAAATGCTGCTGCGTTTCCGGCAGGATGTCATCGATCTGAAACCAGCCGTGGTAGTCATCAAGGCGGGCATCAACGACATCGCCGAAAACACCGGTCCGATTTCACTGGAAGCCGTGGCCGGCAACATCGCTTCCATGGCAGAACTGGCCAAAGCGCACGGCATTCGCGTCATCCTGTGCTCGGTGCTGCCTGCCTACGATTTTCCCTGGAACCCTGGCATGAAACCGGCCGACAAGGTGATTCAACTCAATGCCATGATCAAGAAATATGCGCAGAAAAACGATTGTATCTGGGTGGATTACCACTCGGCCATGAAAGATGCCCGCAACGGCCTGCCGGTCGAACTGGCCGATGACGGCGTACACCCCTCGCTGGCAGGGTACAAGATCATGGAAAAAATGATCGATAAGGCCATTGCGGAAGCGCTGAAATGAAAAAAAACAACTTTACCATGCATAAATTAACCATTACCCTCCTTTTCTCCCTGCTTTTGAACGCCGCTTTCGCGCAAATGCGCACCGGCGAAAAAGTGGCCGTCACTGGTACCGAATCGGGCCAGGTGCGCGGCTACATCAACAACGGCATCAACACGTTCAAGGGCATTCCGTACGCCCAGGCGGCGCGTTTTATGCCGCCACAAAAACCGGCGCCCTGGACAGGTGTGCGCAGTTCGATGACCTACGGGCCGGTGTGTCCCCTGATCGATCCGACGACTTCGGTGTCCGATGAAATCGAGTTCGTGTTCAACCACAATTGGGGTTATCCCAATGAAAACTGCCTGGTGCTGAACGTGTGGACGCCCGGCCTAAACGACGGCAAAAAACGCCCCGTCATGTTCTGGATTCACGGCGGCGGCTTCACCGCAGGTTCGTCGCAGGAACTGCCTTCCTACGACGGTGAGAACCTGAGCAAAAAAGGCGATGTGGTGGTCGTTTCCATCAACCACCGCCTCAATATTCTCGGCTTTCTCGACCTCTCGGCGTATGGCGACAAATACAAACAATCGGCCAACCTGAGCATTCTCGACATGGTGGCAGCGCTGGAATGGGTAAAAACCAATATTGCCAATTTCGGCGGCGACCCCAACAACGTGACCGTTTTCGGGCAGTCGGGCGGCGGCGCCAAGGTGAACACGCTCATGGCCATGCCTTCTGCCAAAGGGCTGTTTCACAAAGCCATCAACCAGAGCGGTTCTTTCCGCACGGCCATGCTGGAAAAATCGGAAACGCAGGCCATTACCGCCGAAGTGCTGAAAACGCTGGGCCTGAAACCCGAGCAGATCGATTCCCTGCAAACCATTCCGTATCCGCAACTGGCCGCAGCAGGCAAAAAGGCCTTAAAAACCATCGAAGCCAAAATGAAGGCGGAAGGAAAACCTGTTCCCGGTTTCGGCCTGAGTTGGGGGCCCAGCCACGACGGCGAGGTGCTGCCTTACCAGTTGTTTTCCAATGAAGCGATGGAACTGTCGAAAAACATACCACTGTTGATCGGCACCACCAAAAACGAGTTTTTCTCCTCATTGATGGCCGGGCTCACCAATGGCACCCAGGAGCAGGTGAACGAATACATCAAAAAACAATATGGCGACAAAGCCGACGCCTACGTGGCTGCCGTGAAAAAAGCCTGGCCACAGGACACCAAACCGTCCGATTTAATCGACATCGACACGCGTTTCCGGCCCGGCGCGGTGGTGCAGGCCAACCTGAAATCGGCCGTAACAGGCGGCGCGCCTGTGTACATGTACCTCTTCACCTGGCAGTCGCCCGTGCTGGATGGCAAATACAAGGCCCTGCACTGCATGGAACTGCCGTTTGTGTTCAACAACATCGGCCGCTGCAAGGAAATGACCGGCGGTGGCAAACAGGCGGAAGTGCTGGCGGCCAAAATGAGCCAATCCTGGATCAGTTTCGCCCGCACCGGCAACCCCAACACACCGGGACTGCCGCGCTGGCAAGCCTACAACACGCGCAATACGCCTACGATGTACTTCGACAACCTGTGCGTGGTGAAATCGCAGCAGGACAAGGATTTGATGGAGTTGGTATCGCCTTGATATTTCGAAATTCGGTGTTCGGCGTTCGATATTTTTTGAATTTTGAACACCGAACACCGAATGTCGAACACCGAAGTAAAAGGTGAAGGATTGAATGTGAGAAGTAACTGCTGCGTCAAGCCTGCGTTTCGGTATTGGTAAGTTCGGAGCCGTAGTAAAAAAAATAATGCTTAAAGTCTTGAAAAGCATGGAAATGGATTGATCACATCTATTCATTTCCTGATTGCGCCAACCGTTCATTTGCCCATGCCATCATGGTTTGGGCGGCAGGGTGGTCCGGGAATAAAAAGAGAACCAGTTCTAGGTCGCGTTGAAAGGCGCGTAAAAACCTGATATGGGATTTTACCGCAGTATCAGTGGCAAGTGCCATGGCGTCATCTACATCAGACTGTACGGTTTGGTATAATGCAAGGTTAAAAAATGCAGTACCATTATCCGGCTCCTTTTGAATAATTTCCCTCGCCATTTCAACAGCACGGACAAGGTAATTGGGCGCGTCTGGTAATTCGAGTTTTAAGTTGATTAAATAAAGTAAAAACTGGTTCCAATTAGATGCAGATGAAAATTTGAGCGCATTTTCCACATCATTTTGGGCCAATTCGTAATGTCCTAGCCATAAATATGTTTCGCCTCGATTCTCATAAGCCCAAGCATAGTTAACGTCTAACTCAATGGCTTTATTCAAATCACTAATCGCCTGGTCAAATTTGTTCATCAGCCGGAAAATTGTTCCGCGAAAAGCATAAACTCCGCCAGATTTGTTATTTAATTCAATAACATTATTCAGATCGCTGATTGCCTCGTCAAATTTATTCATCAATCTGTAAGTTTCTCCGCGATTGAGGTAAGCCCAGGCATATTTGTCGTCTAATTCAATGGCTTTGTTCAGATCGCTGATGGCTTCGTCGAATTTGTTCATTTGACGGTAAGTATCTCCGCGGTTGGCATAAGCCCAGTCATATTTGTCGTTTAATTCAATGGCTTTGTTCAGATCGCTGATGGCCTCTTCAAACTTGTTCATTAGACGGTAAGTTACACCGCGAGAGGCGTAAGCCCAGGCATATTTGTCGTCTAATTCAAGGGCTCTGTTGAAATCGCTGATTGCCTCGTCGAACTTGTTGATTTGACGGTAAGTTTCTCCGCGAGAGGCGTAAGCCCAGGCATATTTGTCGTTTAGATCGATAGATTTGCTTAGATCGCTGATTGCCTCGTCGAACTTGTTGATTTGACGGTAAGTTTCTCCGCGAGAGGCATAAGCCCAGGAATATTTGTCGTTTAATTCAATGGCTTTGTTCAGATCGCTGATTGCCTCGTCGAATTTGTTCATTTGACGGTAAGTTTCTCCGCGATAGGTGTAAGCAAAAGTAAACTTGTCGTCTAATTCGATAGATTTGCTTAGATCGCTGATTGCCTCGTCGAACTTGTTGATTTGACGGTAAGTTTCTCCGCGGTTGGCATAAGCCCAGGAATATTTGTCGTTTAATTCAATGGCTTTGTTCAGATCGCTGATTGCCTCGTCGAACTTGTTCATTTGACGGTAAATTTCTCCGCGGTTGGTATAAGCCCAGGAATATTTGTCGTCTAATTCAATGGCTTTGTTCAGATCACTGATTGCCTCGTCGAATTTGTTCATTAGATGATAAGTTTCTCCGCGAAAGGTGTAAGCAAAAGTATACTTGTCGTCTAATTCAATGGCTTTGTTAAAATCTTCCACTGCATTTTCATAATCACTTTTTAATTGAAACTCGTATCCCCGTAAACCATACACTTTTGAGGTCACGGAAGACTCGATTTTAGCATATTTCAAAATTTTAGCCAGGATTTCTATAGTCGGATCGCTCCTGTTTTCCTTGTAATCTTGTACAAACTGAACAAGTCGCTCACCTTTTAGAAAACTGCAAAAATTTCCACAATCAGCCTCTGCATCCTGCAATGTTTCTGCCCACAACTTTGCCAATGTTGCCTTTTCAAACAAATGCCTCACGAAACCATTGACCACAAGAGGCGTGTTTTTCTCCGGATGCGCACAAAAATGATGGTACATTGCTTCCCGGGCAAACTGACACCAGGATTCGTTTTTGATTTCCTGCTCGGCCTCCAGGCCCAGGGAAGTCTGTTGGCTTTCGTAGTATGCGGCCAGTTTTTCGTGAAGTTCTGCCCATGTTTTGGGCGATTTCATTTTGAGGTTGCGCAGCATTTGTTCTCTTACAACAGGGTGGTAGGTATTCTTGCCACCACGCTGCTCGAAAAAGGGCATACTGCTCAACCAGTTAAAATACTCCTCGGTATTTTCATCACTTTCCATCAATAGTTCAATGATGTCCTGATTGATCTCGCGGGGCAAAGCCATGTACTGCGCTACTTTCTTTTTCAGGGGATCATCCACCCATCTTAAAAAACGCTCGACGGCGGTCTGGCTGACATCGAAAACTTCTTCCGGGGTATTGGGCGAGGCTTCGGCCAGTGTTGCCAGCAATACGGGCAGGCGACCGGAGACGTGGAGGATAGAATTGACCAATGTTTCGTCTGTTATTCCCCGCCTCAAAAGATATTCACGGGCTTCTTCTTCTGTAAAAGGGTCGACGGGAATAGAAACACTGAGTTCGTGATAAGTAGACCACACATTCGGGTCGAGTTTTTCACGACCTGAAATGACCAGTATGATACCACTGGAAAACAGTTCGTCATCCAGTAGGTGTACCAGCCAGTTTTCAAGTACTGATTCCACGATTTCATAGGTGTCGACAAACAGAAAAACTTTGTGTTTCTCTGTGATTTCGCTTATCTCTTTCAACCACAGCGGCGTCAGCACCTTTTCCGGCTCTCTTAGAAGAAGCACATCGTCTTTGTTACCAATTTTTTTTGCTACAAAAGCGGACCAGGAGCCCACTTGTTTGGCTACCGAGTCCGTATCGATCATGTCCAGTATGGGGGCTGCTCCTGGCACACTGTATTTGAGGGCTTTAGTACCTGTTCTGACCAAGGTACTACCGATAAATTCGCCAACATTTTGTGGGTAGTCGGGGTCGGCTTCCAGTTCCTGTTTTTTTTGCCGGTAGAGTTTGTAGCGTTTGCTAAACTCTTTGAGTTCACAACCTGCTTTTTCGAGTTGTTCAGCCACCTCGCCCATAAAAGCCGTAACACTTTTCACGCCTTCATCTGTGTAGGCAAACCGGGCATTGTGTTGTTGGGCAATTTGAATAAATTGCCGGGTGAGCGTCGTTTTCCCAACTCCGCCCTGCCCGAAAATGTTGAAAATATTGATAAAATGGGGCTCTTCGGTTGATCGGACAATGTTTTCGCGAAAAGCCGCCAGGTGCTGGGCACGACCGATAAAGGTAACCTGTTGAAGGCGTTGTTTCTTTTCTTTCAGAGACAGGGGTTTGGGCATCGGCTATAATTTGACAGAATATTGATACATTTTTATCATGCGAAAATAAGTGAAAGTGTGCTTTGTTTTTAAAAAAATCGCAGGATTTGAATAGTATTTTGATTTTTGGGGTTCTTTTTTATCAAAGAAAGAGAACAGTAAAGCAGGATGACTCATCTCACCTTCGCCATCTCCCGACAAACCCCTTCCTTCTTCCCATCTCCATCTACAAATCCTCCCAACTTTGCCCAAAAAACATCCATGCGCCAAACGATTCCCACTTGCCTGATTGCACTCGTTTTTATTCCCCGCATCTTTTCAGTTACCACCGGAAGATTGTTTTGGCGCGGCAAAGTGCAGCCCGAAACAGGCATCCTGCTCAATGAAATTCCAAACGGCATATATATGTTGCGCATTCAAAATGAGCACGAAAGTATTGTATTGAAAGGCATAAAACGGTAGTTGGGTCACCTTTTGGCGATTAGCGGCTAACCAGTTTTAACTTGCCATTTTTGGGATAGGTATTTTATTTAAAATCTTTACAGGCACAGGCAACATTGAACAATTGGTTGCCGTCTTTCGTGTTTTACAGTGTTTTGGTGCTGCGTGGCACATGGCATGGAGAATGGGAGAGGAAATTTGAGGGGTTGAGATGATGAGGGGTTGAGGGGTTGAGAAGGGATAACCTTGGCCGTTCAATCATCATGTTCAAATGCCAGGAGCAAAGCACCCCGAAAACACAAGAACACCAAAACACAAAAACACCAAAACACCCTACAAAGCATTACCTTCGCAGCATGAAGCGTCTCTTCATATGGATATTGATCTTGCAATTTGCTACCGGCCACAACCTGCTGGAAGAGGCGCTGCGTTTGCCTATGTTGCTGGATCATTACCGGCTGCACCAGTCAGAAACGCCGGGATTGTCGTTTGGCGTTTTTTTGAAAGACCACTACCTCAACCTGCGACATCAGCATCAATGCGACGCACATGCACAATTGCCGCTGCATTGTTCGCATGGCGCACTGGCAGAATCCACTCTTCCTTGTCCACTTCCGGCTGTTTTTCCACCTTGTTGGGAAAATGTAAGATCAGATGCCGGGTTACCGGTAGATGACTCCCTGTTGCCCACCGGCAACTATGAATCGGGCCTTTTCCGCCCACCAATAGCGTAATGAGAGCCCGATCGGGCTCATTCCAACATTTTCAAGGAAATTTTTTGTGTTGCAGTAAAACTGATGGGACTGTGCTGTCAGTCTCGTTCTGCGACACTTGTTACGCTACCTCTTTTATAATATGTTTCAAAAAATAATTGCTTTTTCGCTCCACAACAAGCCGCTTGTGGGCTTTATGGTATTGGCATTGGTGCTGGCAGGTATTTGGTCGTTCAGCCGCCTGCCCATCGACGCCGTACCGGATATTACAAATAATCAGGCCCAGGTACTCACCGTATGTCCCACACTCGCCACGCAGGAAGTGGAACAATACGTGACGGCGCCCATCGAAAATGCCGTGCGAAACCTGCCCGGCGTGTTGGAATTGCGTTCCATTTCACGCTTTGGACTGAGTGTAATTACGGTGGTTTTTCGCGAGGATATGGACACGTATCAGGCCCGTACCCTGCTCAACGAGAAACTTCAAACCATAGAAATACCGAACGGCGCAGGCCGTCCCGAACTGGCGCCTATTTCCACAGGTCTGGGTGAAATTCTCCACTACCGCATCGAACCCAAACGGGGCTACGAGGGTAAGTATTCAGCCATGGAATTGCGGAATGTCCAGGACTGGATCATCAAAAAACAACTGGCCGGCATTCCCGGCGTGGTGGAGATCAACAGTTTCGGCGGGTATCTGCAGCAGTATGAAGTAGCCATCACACCCGAACGACTGCGCGCGGCTGGTGTGAGTATTTCCGAAGTATATGCCGCGCTCGAACAGGCCAATGAAAACACCGGCGGCGCTTATATCGAAAAAAATGCCTCCGCCTATTTCATTAGAAGTGAAGGAGTTGTGAAGAGCCTGGATGATATACGCAGCATTTCCGTACGGCCCAACCTGCACGGAGGCGGCCTGAAAATCGGCGATGTGGCCGACGTCCGACTCGGCCATGCGCTGCGTTACGGCGCTGTGTCGCACAACGGACAGGGTGAAATTGTACTCGGCATTGTCATGATGCTCAAAGGTGAAAATGCTGCGCAAGTCATTCGCCGGGTAAAAGACCGCCTGGCGGAAATCACCCCCAGCCTGCCTGAGGGCATTCAGGTGACGACCTTTCTGGATCGGGAGAAATTCGTGAATCGGACGGTCAGCACCGTGCAAAAAAACCTGATTGAAGGCGCCCTGATCGTGGTATTCGTATTGGTATTGCTGGTAGGCAACCTGCGTGCGGGTTTTATCATTGCTTCGGTCATTCCGCTGTCGATGCTGTTTGCCATTACCATTATGCAAATGACGGGCCTGACCGCCAACCTGATGTCGCTGGGCGCCATCGACTTCGGGTTGATCGTGGACGGGGCGGTTATCATCGTAGAAGCCACCCTGCACCACCTGCGTCATTTTGCCCTGCACAAACGACACGGAGAGGAAATGTCGGTACAACTGACACGTACGGAAATGGACGACAGTGTGCGCACTTCCGCCCAAAGTATTATCCGTTCCTCGGTGTTCGGGGTTTTTATAATCCTGATCGTGTACCTGCCTATTTTGTCGCTGGAAGGCATCGAGGGAAAAATGTTCAAGCCGATGGCGCTTACGGTGTCATATGCCTTGCTGGGCGCCTTGCTGCTCTCCCTTACGTATGTTCCGGTGGCTTCAGCGCTGTTTTTGAACAGAAATATCAACCTGCGTTACACCTTTGCCGACCGGCTGATGGCGCGTATTCAACGGGTGTACACGCCTGTTTTGAGGGCCGCCTTGCAGGTGCCTCGCATCGTGCTGGGCTTGACGCTGGTGTTTTTTGCGATAGCGCTGGCCGTGTTCATGCGGCTGGGCGGCGAGTTTTTGCCGACGCTCGACGAGGGCGACATCATGATGCACGGGTTTTGCAAACCGGGTACCTCGCTCACACAAACCATTGCCAGCCACGACCTGGCGCAAAAAGTGATTCTGGAAAATTTCCCTGATGAGGTAGAGCAAGTCATTTCCAAAATCGGCACGGCGGAAATTCCGACCGACCCCATGGCTCCGGAAACGGCCGATAACCTGATTCTGCTGAAAGACAAATCGCAGTGGACACGTACGCATTCAAAAAGCGAACTCGTGGAAATGATTTCCGAAAAAGTGCGGGAAGTGCCGGGCATGGCATTCGAATTTACGCAGCCCATCAAAATGCGTTTCGACGAAATGATGACCGGCGTGCGCTCCGATATTGCCATCAAGATTTTTGGCACCAACATGGATTCGCTGGCGGCCATCGGCGACCGCACCAGCCGACTGATTCGGGATGTGCCGGGTGTGACCGATCTCAAGGTGGAACAAGTGGAAGGTTTGCCGCAAATTGCTGTAGTATATGATTATCAACGACTTGCGCGGTATGGACTACGCGTAAAACAGGTAAACGATGCCCTGCGCTCGGCATTTGCAGGCGCAGTGGCTGGTACGGTGTATGATGAAGGCCGCAAATTCGATCTCGTGCTTCGATTTGACAATTCGGGCGATCAGCGCCGCGACCTGGCCGATGTGCAGCAATTGCCCATTACCACTTCCGAAGGTTCATTTGTGCCACTCAGCGAGGTGGCTACGGTGGAATACCGATTGGGCGCTGCACAGATCAGCCGTGACAATGCGCAACGCCGCATCGTGGTGGGCGCCAATGTGCGCGGCCGCGACGTGGAAAGCGCCATCATCGACATTGAAAAAATCCTGTCGGAAGACCTGAAACTCCCCACAGGTTATGTGGTGACGTATGGCGGTCAGTTCGAGAACCTGCAAGCCGCCAAAGCGCGGCTGGCGGTGGCCGTGCCATTGGCACTGGGGCTCATTCTGGCGCTGCTGTATTTTGCCTTTAACTCCCTGAAAGAGAGCCTGTTGATTTTCTCGGCGATACCGATGTCGGCCATTGGTGGCGTCTTTGCGCTGTGGCTACGAGGCATGCCGTTTTCCATCTCGGCGGGCGTGGGCTTTATTGCCTTGTTTGGCGTCGCCGTGTTGAACGGTATCGTGCTGATTGCCTATTTTAATGAACTGGAAAAAGAAGGTAGAAAGCAGGTGTACGAACGCATCATGCTGGGGGCCTCCATTCGCCTGCGGCCGGTATTGATGACCGCAGCGGTGGCTTCGCTGGGCTTTTTGCCCATGGCATTGTCTACAGGCGCCGGCGCGGAAGTGCAACAACCGTTGGCGACGGTAGTCATTGGTGGTCTGGTGACCAGCACCTTGCTCACGCTGGTGGTGTTGCCAGTACTATATGCGATATTTTTCAGGGATAAAACTGCCTAGAGATGCTCCGTCCTGTAGTAAATGTCGCTCATGGCAATGGCATATCCGATGGAATGCAAGGGAATGTGTTCATCCATCCCTTCCGTACTTTCCATGTGCCAAAGGTTGCCGGAGCTGCGTCTGGAAATCCTGACCAGCGGTTTGTCCTGCACAACCATCAGGTATTCCTGAAACGTGGGCAACAAAGCATAGTCCATAAATTTTTGACCCCTGTCATAATTTTCCGTACTGCCGGAAGCCACTTCGACAATCAGCAATGGATTCATTACCACGTCTTTACGCCCCTGAAAATAGTCGGGATGTTCAAACAACACCACGGCATCCGGGTAATAAAAGGTTTGAATATCGGGTATCCAGATTTTGGTGTCGCTGTTGCTGACCAGATAAGGCAGGTTATGGCGCCGGATCAGGTTGTTCAGGGCAGTAATGATGTTACTGGCTATCGTGTTGTGTTTAAGCGTGCCGCCGGGCATAGGGATTAACTGACCATTAATGAAGTGATGTTTTTGACGTGCAAGTGCTTCCATTTCGAGATATTCCTCGATGGTGTAGCGCTTCGGATTATCGGTGACTGCTGTCATTTTCCCGTTTTTTTCTGCAAACTTAATAAAAAATGAATCTATTTCAAATATGCCATCCTTCAAGGCGCTTATCGTTGCTCCTTGTTTACCTGGCCTGGCTTCCAATGTTGCTTTCGGCTCAACGAACCATTACAGAAGCCGAAGCCCTTCAAATCGTGCGCGAGCGGCATCCGGCTGTTCAGGCGGCTGACGCGTCTATCCGTAGCGCGCAAACCCTGCAATCGGGCGCCTCGCGCACCTGGGAACCTGCTGAGATTTACCACAATATTGCTGCCGACCCGGACCTGGGCATGTTTGGCACCTCGACGTTCGGCGTGACGCAAGCCTTTCCTTCCGGCCGCCAAACGCGTGCCAACCGCCAATTGCACATGCAACAGACTGCCCTGCATCAGGCGGAACGCAGCCTGGTGCAGCACCAACTGACCCGCGAAGTGCGCGATATTTTCCAGCACCTGAGTTATCTTGATGAAAAACGGAAAGTACTCGGTGCGCTCGACAGTCTGTACCAGCAAACAGCACGGGTGGCCGAAAGTCGGTACAAAAACGGTGAGGTGGCTGCCGATGAACGACTGTCGATCCGCGACCAGTCGACGCGTATCCGGCTCGATCTGGAGACGATTAGCCACGAAACAGCCTTTGACCGCGAGGTGCTGGCGCAATTTCTGGGCGAAAACGAGCCCCTGACGCCGGTCATTACTCCTTTCACACGCCGTACGTTTAGCCTGGCCGATACCGCCCGCATCCGGCAAGGCGCCTACGCGATGGTGGATGCTGGAAAAGCCGCCGTATCGGAAGCGATGACAGGCGTGGAAAAGGCCCGGCGCGCGCCTTTGTTTATGGCAGGCATTAATGCACAGTATCTGGCCAACGGAGCGCTGTATCCGGGTTACACCGTAGGGCTACGCCTGCCGCTGGCCGCGCAAAGCCTGCGTGCTCGTTCCTCTGCCTCGATGGCTACTGCGGAAGCCGCCCGCTTTCAGGCAGAAGCCACGGTACGGAGCCAGCAAATGGAACTGGCACACCTGCTGCACGAAGTGGAGAAATACGAAATTTTACTTGAATACTACGAAAAGGAGGGCCAACAGTTGGCCAAAGAATTGCGCCGCAGCGCTTTCCAGCGATACAATGCCGGCGAATCTGATTTCAGCGAACTGGTGCAATCGGCCGACCGTGCCCTGCGCATTGAAATGGAGTACCTCGACAACCTGCACATGCTGAACCGCACGGTGCTGGAAATTGAAATGTTGTTCTGATCTTTTCATTTTAACGTCGGCAGGGTTTCAAACCCTGTCGACGTTCGGAAAACTAATACTTAAAAATTTCTTTCATGAAATATATCATTCTCCCGCTGGCAGCCCTGATGACGTTCGCTGCCTGCAAAAACAAAACTGCCGAAACCACCACGGAAGAACATGGCACCCATTCCGGAATGATCCACCTGAGTGCCGATCAAATCAAAAGATCGGGCGTCGCCTGGAGCGCCGCTGAACAAAAGGCCATCAATGCCGTACTGCCCCTCACAGGCGAACTGCGCATCCAGCCTGAAAACAAGGCAATGGTGAGCGCTCCGGCCGACGGATTTATTACCAGCCTGCATGTACGACTCAATGAATCAGTCAAAAAAGGTGCTGTCATTGCTACCCTGCGCAAAACCGATCTGCTCGACCTGCAACAGTCGTATCTGGAAACCCGCGACCGCATTACCTTCCTGCAATCTGAATACACGCGTTACAATGCCTTGCGCGCCGACGATGCCACGGCAGCAAAAAATGTGCAGAAAGCGCAGTCGGAACTCAAGGCTGCCATTACAACGGGCGAAATGCTGGCCGCCAAACTGAAACTCTACGGTATTGATACACAAAATCTTACCACGGCCAATGTGCGCACCGAACTGACCATCGTTGCACCCTTGTCGGGTGTGGTCACCGATGTGCATCTCAGCAGTGGCGCTGCTGTACAGGCAGGCGCTCCCATCTGCGAAATGGCCGATTTTACGGCCCTGCACGCTGATTTGTTTGTGTTTGAAAAAGACATGTTGAAAGTGAAACCTGGCCAAAAGGTGGACATTTCATTTCCCGGCGCACCCGACAAAAAAGTTACAGCCAGCCTGTTCAGCATCGACCGCACCCTCGACCCCGAAAAAAATGCCGTGCGTGCCCATGCCCGCATCGAGAACAATGCAGGGCTCAACCTCGTCGACGGCGCCTACTGCGATGCCCGGCTTTCCCTGGAAACAGCCGCCCCCACGCCTGTGGTGCCTGCCGATGCCATCGTACGTGAAGGACTCGAAGAATTTATCGTATTGCTCGACCACGAGCAGGATGGCGACGCGTTTTTCAAACCCGTAAAAGTGCAAACCCTCGGCTCTGAAAACGGATTTACGGCTTTTCGCACCGAAACGCCGTTGCCAGCACAAGCCATTATTGTGCAAAAAGGGGCTTATTTCGTGTGGTCACAAGGAAAGGTGGAGGAGTTTGGGGAAGAACATTAGACAGTCGTAAGTCCTGAGTCCTAAGTCCTGAGTCCTGAGTCTGTAGAGTACACCTGATTACCCTTGGTTACTTTTTTATGGAAGCCAATAGTAATCAGGTGTACTCTACAGACTCAGGACTTAGGACTCAGGACTCAGGACTAACGACTATTAATACCCGTACTTCCCTTTCCACTGTTCCCGCAATTGCGCTCGCGTGCGTTCTTCGGTTGGATTGTTACCGGGTTCATACAGGATGGTGCCGTCGATGGCTTCTGGCAGGTTGTCTTGCTGCACAAAATTGCCCTGAAAATCGTGGGCATATTGATACCCGGAGCCGTAGTTGAGTTCTTTCATCAACTTGGTAGGAGCATTGCGCAGGTGCAGCGGAACGGGGAGGCTGCCGGTTTGTTTGACGAGTTGCAGTGCCTTGTTGATCGCCATATAGGAAGCATTGCTTTTTGGCGAGGTAGCCAGGTACACGGCGCATTGGGACAGGATAATGCGCGCTTCGGGCATGCCGATCATTCGAATGGCATCCATGGTAGTGGTGGCCAGTAGCAAAGCATTTGGATTGGCCATGCCGATGTCTTCCGATGCGAGAATGATCATGCGGCGGGCGATAAATTCGATGTCTTCGCCGCCATCGAGCATACGCGCCAGCCAGTACACGGCGGCATTGGGATCGCTGCCGCGCATACTTTTGATGAACGCGGAAATAATGTCGTAGTGTTGCTCGCCGGTTTTGTCGTACAGGGCGGCATTTTGCTGAATCAGGTCGCGCACGAGGTCATTGGTGACCACCAATGGCTTGCCTTCAGCCATTTCCGGGGCGCTGAAATTGGCAATCAGTTCGAGTGCATTCAGCAGCCTGCGCGCATCGCCGCCGGAGTAGAGCAGCATGGCGTCGTATTCCTGGATTTGAATGGGCTGATTTTTCAGGATACTGTCCTCGGCCAGGGCACGGTCTATCAACCCGATCAACTCGTCTTTGCTCAAGTGTTGCAGCACGTACACCTGGCAGCGCGACAGGAGGGCCGGAATCACTTCAAATGAAGGGTTTTCAGTGGTGGCGCCGATGAGCGTCACGATGCCTTTTTCCACAGCCCCCAGCAAGGCATCCTGCTGGCTTTTGGAAAAACGGTGGATCTCGTCGATGAACAGGATTGCGCCTTTTTGCTGAAAAAGGTTTTGTTTTTCCGCACTTTCAATGGCGTCGCGAATGTCTTTCACCCCGGCATTAATGGCTGACAATTGAAAAAACGGCTTTTGCAGGAGTTTGGCAATCAGTTGTGCCAATGTGGTTTTGCCCACGCCTGGCGGCCCCCACAAGATAAATGACGGGATTTTGCCGCGTTCGATGGCCTGCCGCAATACAGCACCTTCGCCTACGAGGTGTTGTTGGCCTACGTAGGTGTCGAGTGATTGGGGGCGCATGCGTTCGGCGAGCGGAGTCATCTGGCAAAGTTATTTGTTATTGGTTATTGGTTATTAGGGGTAGGTAAGGGTTTATTTTCACAAACATTCGGCTTCACTTTTTACATAGATAAACGTCTGTGAAAATAAACCCTTACCTACCCCTAATAACTTAATAACCAATAACAAATAACTTTGCAGGATGAAAACTCAAGTCCTTCTCCTCCTTTCACTACTGGTAGTCACGTTTTTGTCGTTTTGCAAATCTTCGGCGCCGGTGACCAATGCGCCCAAGCCGGGCGAACAATACAACCCGGAAAACGAGCCGCCGCTGGTATCGACGCTGACGATTCCCATTAATATTTCAGTAGATGAACTGATGCGTTCATTGAATACAAAATTGTCCGGAAGGGCTTTGTACGAAGACTATTCCTACACCGACAACGGCAACGACGGGCTGATGATGAATGCCTGGAAAAGCCAGGATATTCGCCTGTTTTTTAGCGGAAATACAATTAAATACCGCATCCCACTCAAACTCTGGTTGAAAAAGGAACTGGTGCTGGGTACCGCCGCCGAAGCGGAAGGAGAACTGGCGCTGAATTTCAAAACCACCTTCAGCATCAACCCCGACTGGAGCCTGAACACCCAAACCGATGTCGAATACCACGAATGGATTGTGAGCCCGTACCTCAAAACCGGCCTGGGCAACATGAGCGTGGAAACGCTGGCCAACCTCGGGCTGAATCGCAGCAAAAAAATGCTGGCCCAAACGCTGGATCAATACGTCAAACAGCAAATCACCCTGCGCCCGTATGTGCAAGATGCGTGGACGGCTTTGCAAGAGCCCGTGTTGTTGGATTCAATGTATGAAATGTGGGTAAAAACCACGCCAACGGGCATCGCCATGACGCCCATCACGACGTACAACAACGCCATTCGGGCAAAAATCGCTGTGGAATGCCTCAATGACGTGAGTTTTGGGAAAAAACCGGCGTTTCGGGAAAATTCCAACCTGCCCAATCTGCGGCTCATCAACGACGCGCCCGACGATTATCAGGTGCGTATTGCCACCGACGTGCCCTTTCCGGAAGCAGAACGCCTGGCGAAAAATATGATGGTCGGACAGGTGTTCGAGTCGGGCAAGAAAAAAGTAAAAGTGGAAGACATCCAGTTGTGGGGCAACAACGACAAAGTGGTGGTGAATTCCAAACTCAGCGGTTCCTTCAATGGCAATATTTACTTTATCGGCAGACCGGAATTCAATCCCCAGAAAAACCAGATCGAAGTAAAAGACCTTGATTTTCATGTAGATACGAAGAGTTTTCTGCTCCGCAGCGCGTCGTGGATTTTCCAGGGGCCCATTAAAAACCAGATGAAAAAAGCCATGACGTTTCCGATGGACGAAAACATCCGTGAACTCAAGGCCTCGGTGCAGGAATCGCTGAATTATTACGAAATTCAGCCGGGCGTGGTGCTCACCGGTACCGTGGATTCGGTGACAGTGGAAAACACACGTGTTACGCCCAGCAGTATCCGCGTCAACTTGTTTTCCAAAGGCAGGGTGAATGTGGATGTGAAAGGCTTGTAATTTGTCGCTTGTAGGCCAGAAATAAATTCCCGAACACGCTCTTATACCTGCGCCATTTTCCACACGGCCCATACCGCCAGCAAAGCAACCAACAGGCTGAGTACAAACAAAAGCATGCGCCCCCAGCGGTACTGTGCTTCTGCATTGGCCTCGGTAACGGGCGTCAGGTAGTTGAACTGATGCGGAACTTTTGCCAGCAATGCCAGTACCACGAAAATAATCGTCGCAATAATCGGCAAGGCAAAAATGAATCCTTTCTCGCCATAACCGTCTGGCTCGCCAGAAACTTTGAAATGGACTGGTATGGTATCGGGCAGTTTGCTGTGATACAGTATGGCCATGGCCCATGCTAAGATCAGGGCGGCTACTGTAGCCAGTTGTACCATCGCTTCTCGCGGTGTATACGGCAATTGCAAAACAGGTCTTTTGTTCATAATGCGTTATTTGTCAATGGATTATCCAAGCAGTCTGCGGTGGTAATTTACTTGCCCGAGGTGGTAGTCGAGGTGGCCGTAGAGGTGTAGCAGCATATAGTCCGTTTTCAGGATTTCACCGCGTTTTTCTTCCGGATAGTCTTTTTGAAAGTCGCTTTCCGACAAGTTTCCAAGGGTTTCTTTTACCACGGCTATCGTCGCGTCTATTTGCACATTCAGTTCCGTACGCGGGATGTTTTTCAGGGAAAATTCATCATCGCGGTGGCGGATATACCCCGTTTTTCCCAGCACGGCTCCGATGAAATGGTTGAGGTTGCCGAGCAGGTGCAGGCACAGATTGCCCGCCGAATTGCTGATGCCGTCGGCTACTACCCAAATGCGGGTTTCGTCGGTGTACAGGTTGATCTCTTCGCGGAGTTTGCGGAGGTCGCGTTCGAAGAGGGAGAGGAGGGCAGGCTGGAGCATGGGAGAGAGTGAGAGAGTGAGAAGGTGAGAGTGTGAGAGAGTGAGAAGGTGAGAGTGTGAGAGAGTGAGAAGGTGAGAGCGTGAGAGTGCGTAGAGTATAGGGTAGGTTGGGTGCAAAATTATGGAGAAACTGGAGTTGGTGTTGGGGATTTTTGGGGGTGGGGGGACGCCGTTTCACCCGCCTGCCCCCGCCCGCCTCCCCCCGCCCGTCTCCCCCCAGGGCGTTGCCCTGGGCTATTGAATACGCCCTTTCAGGGCTTTTTTGAGTGGTAATGTGTGGATTTTTGATTTTTTTCTCTCACTCTCTCACTCTCTCACTCTCTCACTCTCTCACTCTCTCACTCTCTCACTCTCTCACTCTCTCACTCTCTCACTCTCTCACTCTCTGCCCTCATACCCACTTCGCCG
>JAIUPL010000006.1 GCA_020160935.1 Bacteroidota bacterium
GCATCAACAATGCCCTGATGCGCCGCGAACAAATTCGTTCGGTGAACAACGAACCGTATCGCGACTGGCTGGCGCCCATCATCGCCGACGCAGAAGCGGGTTTTGGCGGCAATTTGAATGCGTACGAACTCATGAAGGATATGATCGAGGCCGGCGCGGCAGGTGTGCATTTTGAAGACCAACTTTCCTCCGCCAAAAAATGCGGCCACCTGGGCGGGAAAGTATTGGTACCTACCCGTGAGGCCATCGACAAACTGGTGGCGGCCCGACTGGCTGCCGACGTACTGGATGTGCCTACCGTGCTCATCGCGCGCACGGATGCGGAAGCGGCTACACTGATTACTTCGGATATCGACGAACGCGATCGAGCATTCCTGACCGGTGAACGCACCATAGAAGGTTTTTATGGCGTGCGCAACGGACTGGAAGCCTGTATTGCCCGGGGTATTTCCTATGCGCCGTATGCCGATCTGTTGTGGATGGAAACGTCTCACCCCGATCTGGGTATGGCGCGCGAATTTGCACAAGGCATCCTGAAAGAATTTCCCGGAAAAATGCTGGCATACAACTGCTCGCCGTCGTTCAACTGGGCCGCACAAATGGGTGTAAGTGAAATGGAGTCATTCCGCGAGGACCT
Source organism: Bacteroidota bacterium (assembly GCA_020160935.1). Classification (GTDB taxonomy): domain Bacteria; phylum Bacteroidota; class Bacteroidia; order Chitinophagales; family Saprospiraceae; genus M3007. Next base: position 638 of record JAIUPL010000006.1, read on the forward strand.
GGCTGATATGGGTTACAAATTCCAGTTTATCACCCTGGCAGGTTTCCATGCGCTGAATACCTCCATGTTCGAATTGTCGGCAGCGTATGCCGAGCGCGGCATGGCTGGTTTTTCCGAACTGCAACAACGGGAGTTCGCCCTGCAATCGAAAGGCTTTACGGCGGTGAAACACCAGAACTTTGTTGGAACGGGTTATTTCGACTTTGTGCAGAATACGGTACAACAAGGTATTTCCTCTACTGTGGCCATGTCGGGCAGCACGGAAGTGGAGCAGTTCTGATTGGTAATTTGACAGGGTGCGGAAACTTGACACATCCCGAATTTTGGTAGCAGCCAGGGTTCGGGATTGTGTTTTTGTAGGGTACTTTTCTGTAGAGTAGTTTCTCGTAGAGTAGTTTCCTGTAGAGTAGTTTCCCGTAGAGTAGTTTCCTGTAGAGTGATTTCCCGTAGAGTAGTTTCCCGCAGATTTACGCGCAGATTTACGCAGATCGTAGATTACACGTTACTTCAACGATCAAATAAAATACGTGTACTCTACGATCTGCGTAAATCTGCGGGAAAATCTGCGTAAATCTGCGGGAAACTACTCTACGGGAAACCACTCTACGGGAAACCACTCTACAGGAAACCACTTAAACAGTACCACGCTCTAAAACCCGTATTTCCCCACTTTTTCCGACGATTCAAGGTACACCGGCAGCGCAGCCGACCCATACCATTTGAACAACTCCGGTTCGAGCAGTTTTTGCTGAATGGCCGGGTCGCCTTCCATCAGTTGCAGGGCTTCTTCGAACGTGGTGACGTTGAGGATAAAAATGCCGCGGTAGGATTGATCGTTTTTACCCATCGGGCCTGCAACGACTAATTTGTCAATATCGACCAAATGCTGGATGTTATTCATGTGCCCTGCGAAAAGACTGTCGCGAACAGCCTTGTCGTCGATGGTAACAGGGCCTGTTTTAAGAATAACAAACACATACATTTTCATCCCGTAGTCGTCGGCGCCCAGGTTTTTGGCCAGGGTGGAGTCGTATTTGGGGTTCAATTTTTGAGAAAAACCGGCAATAGACAGGCACAGGAATGCCGGAAGAAGGAGCAATGATTTCATAGCATGGAAAATTTAGACAATGCGCCAAGATAATACGATTGATGCGATTGTTTGTAACAGCGGGCAGGTGACAATTTTATTACAGTGTGTTTTCGACGGATGTTTTTTATACGGCACTATTTTTGCCAAATATTTCATTTCCAACAAGATACCTCCGAGATTTGCCTTTCAAATTTTATTAATCCCTCATCGCCGCCGCAAACGGTTATTAAATTTTTTATGCGGAATACATCCTTGCTTTTTACCTGCCTGCTGCTTACAGGTCTTGTCATTTCATGCAAAAGAAATGCACAGGACGCCTCGACGCCCGTCGTGATTCGTGAACTCATCCTGGAACATCAAAACGGAGCGGACTGCGACAAGGCCGATACCCTGGCCCGAACGGATTGTGCCCACATCTCGCTGCACTGGCCTGAGGTACAACAGGGGAGCGATGCCCTGAAAATGAGTGTTGCAAAATGGGCCGGCGCGTACCTCTGCGGTATGCTGAACCCCTCGCCGGACGGAGCGCCAACCACCAACACAAATGTAGAAGAATCTGCCCGCGCCTTTTTTGCCGAGCACCAAAAAATGGAAAAATCGGCCATGACCGGCGGATGGACGACGGAAAGTAAGTTCAAGGTGCTGCTGAACGACGGCCAATACCTCACCCTCGAAATTACAGGATTCACCTACCAGGGCGGCGCGCATGGCAGCCCTTCAGCGGCAGTTGCAACGTTTGATACCAAAACGGGTAAACAACTGACCTGGGATGATCTGGTTGCCGACAAGGCTTCTTTCCAAAGCATGGCCGAAGAAGAGTTCCGCTACGCCCGATCCGATATTTTTCAGCCCACCGACGGCAATGAACCCTTTGAATTTGATTCGATAACGCCCTTTGCACTGGCGCAAAACTATGGCCTGGTGCAGGAAGGCATGTACATGCACTACATCCCGTACGAAGTGGGCCCGTATGCTATCGGCAATACACAAATGGTGGTGCCTTATGCAGCATGGAAATCGCTGGCAAAAGTGCCACTGCCCGCCATGGCAAACCTGAACCCCGTGAGCCGCCCGCGCCCGGCACAACCGGCTGTTGTCCCTTCCAAAACACCGGCAACGGCCACCCAACCAAAAACAACAACAAAGGCGCCCAAACAGGTGCAAAAAACAGCAGTGGCACCCAAAAAGCCTGCTCCTGCCAAACCTGCCGGCCCCACCGTCACCCTGAAACAGAACGGCGATATGCTGGTGGGCAGCAAAAAAGTAGCCGACCTCGACGCCATGCGCAAGGAATTGCAATCGCTCCTGCTGGCCTATCCGGTTATTCCGGCGACGGTGCCGCTGAACACCGTTGGACAAACGGGCATGGGTATGCGCGCCGAAATCCGCGATATTATCCAAGAGTCCATTGCAGGCGCCAAATGGGTGCGCAAAAAAGCGGCTCTGGCCGCGCTGAATACAGCCGTAGGCAAAAAATTAGGCATGTCTACTACCCTGGAACCCGTTGTGTACAAAACCAGTGGCCAGTTTGCCTACATCAGCGCCCGACCCAAAATGGCCAACGGCGCCCCCGTCGATTACAGCCGCACCGACTTTGCCCGCGACCAATCGGCTAAATGGTTTTCCGATAACGCCATCGGACTGCTGCGGTATGAAAAAGGCGCCTGGAAGGTGTTGACGTACAGCATCGGGGTGAAACAGGCGCCGGTGAGTACGTGGGTGAAGAAGTATGGGGCGCCGAAGAGCGTGTTTTGAGCGTTGTACGTTCCTGTTCTTTATTTTCTTTTAACCTCACACATTCATGTCTTTCTGTAAGTATTATATGTAATATTTAAATGCAAGTGGCGGTGTTTTTAAGTCCGTACTGGCTGTTAATATTTCTCCAATCTTGTTGGCAAAACGAAGTGTTACCGGAACTCCGTCTGCATAGATACAAGCATTGTAATTTAATTTGGTCAACGCTAAAATATCTTTTAATACTTGTTCAATGTCGCCTTCTCCTTTATTGATTTCTATGAATATTGGATTTGGTACTTCCATTGATAAAGTTGATTCTGTCTTAGGAACATAACCAGTCGTCCATAAGAAAGCACTCTTCTCATTTACAACAAAAGCATTACCTCTCATTATTGGATAATTTCCTTCGGATTTAAACAACTTTAGCGGTTTGGTCTTTGTGATAGTTACACCCACCAAATTTGTTCCCTCTGGAGTTACTTCTTGAAACGCTTTCCATTCACGACCGTTAAATCGTGTCTTGGCATGAATGAAAATCTCTTTGGGATATTCTCCGTTTTGTTCAGAGTACGAATGGATTGCCTGAGATAATAATGTCTTAGCCTCTTTTGGATTCAAATGAAATTCTCCTTTCTCAGGATTATACCATGGGCCAACCTCTCCTTTAAATACGGTTCCATCACCATTGTCCAAAAACATTTGAGCAGCGCAACAAGCATTTTTAGGATTTTTACTTTTTTCAATTTGCTTGTAAACCAACCCTAAATAACATACTCCTTTCCTTACATCCGATAACTTCCAAGGTTTACCGCCTGCCTTGTAAAAGGCAGCAGTAGAAACAGTCCAAGCCAAGTGACCTTCAATTTTTGAAAAGTCTCTTTTTGGTGCGCCATACTTGTTTTTAAAATCTCTCCATGCTAGAGTGCTTTCACGAAAAATTTGAGTTGGTAGTGTATATTCAAGCAGTCTTGCTTTTAATTGGTCATGAAATTGAGCATCAAAATTATATGTTTTAGATTCGATAACCTTCTCTTTAATTTCCTGCTCTTTGTTCTCAAATATATCAAGTTGAAAAGAAATCTTCTTTGCAGTTGACTTTGTTAAAAGAGACTTTTTTTGAACCAAGTCTTTCGGTAAAACTGAATTAGGTCGACAGTATTGATAGATTTCATCTGGAACTACCACAAACCAAACATCTACGTTGTCGTCTTCGTTTTTATTGGCTGCAATTATCTTGTTTATGAATAACGTAACCAAGTCATAGGTTCGTTTATGTGTACTGTCAGTATATAAAAGTTTTCCGATTTCTTCATTGGTTACTTCTTTGAAGACCACATCGTCTGCATCCCACTTGCAACCAAATACAGATTCAAAACCAGGAAACATTGGACGGGTAATATTATTGGCATTGTATATGGGTTTTTGAATATGTTTAATGTAGTTTTTGAAAATATTTAACCCGCTCTGAGTTGCTACCACACCGCTTTTAATGCCATATATTTTATTAAGCGGACCAAACAGAGCAAGCCCATCTCTTGCATCTGCACATTTCTGTTCGTTTGCAAAGAGAATATTGGGTTCGGGTATGTAAATCACTTCTTTCATTGTGAATCAGTTTCTTCAATCATTTCTTCATCCATATCATCTAACAGATTGCTCTCTAAAATCTCGGCTTCATCTTCAAGTGTATTTTTCTCTGGAACGTTATAACTTACTTTCCCGATAAACTTGATTGGCTCGTTTGAAATTTGAATTTTTTCTTCACTACCAACTTCCAAATAGAAACTAGTTTCATCATCAGACAGATACTTCACAAAAGCCAACATCTTATTTCGCCAATCGTCATTCCACCAGTTTTTACCTTGCCTTCTGCGTGCGGCATGTTGAATGCTTTTGCTCTCAATAGGCGTAATTCCATCTTGTGTAAAATAAATATGCGAAGAAACCATCAATACAGGAAAAGGGTAAAGCTTACTTGCAGCAGAAATAGCGAAATGCCAGTTTTTTCCCTTTTGCTTACCAACTAATTGAACCTTGCAGAATTTGTCCTTTTCAAGTTTCCCCTTTTCGAACCAGTAACCTACTTTGTTTGACATGGGATATTCCCTTACTCCTTTGACTTTCATTCTTAGTTCAAAAGCCTTATTAACCAACTGAACAATTAATCTTTGGCATTCGTAGTTTGCGATGAAATTAGTGTCGTAATTTCCTGAAAGAATCTCCTCAGTTGATATTCTAATGGTGTTGTTCCTGTTGTATGTTTCTGTTTGGGGCAGATGATACAAGAAATCGTACTCCCAAGCAAACGTGCAAAGATGATTTTTAAATCGAACTGCAGGAAATGTAAGTTCACGAACATCAAATCCCCTTGGGATCAGTTTATCAAAAGCATGAAACCTAAGTTCTTTTGGAAAAGACTGAATAGAGAACCAATTGGAATCATAAATTTCATCTCTTTCGATGATGCCTTTGTTATGCAAAAATATCTGCTGATATAAAGCATTGCTTATGGCCGGATTTGGGCTACAATTATTAACCTTCTGTGTGGCCAATGCCTCCAATAAATCCTTCAAACCTGTTGCCCATGATTTTCTGAAGTCAATAGCATTTAATCGAATTATTTCGGGTGGTAAATCATCGTAAGAAAGGTTTTCGTCAATAATTAAGGGAATGATGAAATTATCATCTTTCAATTGCTTTTTCACCTTCTCTGCAATAGCAACTTCCTTTAAAACACCTTCCTTCTTTATAGCAATTTTAGAGGTAGCAAGTAAAAACTTAATGGCACCTTCTCTTATTTCTTTATCAATAATTTTCCAAAAATCAGCTCCTTTATCGAGAAACAAAACATCACACCATACTTCATAGCCCAAAGCAATAAGTTTTAAGGATAACCAGTTGGTGAAGTCGTTGTCATCAGGTGCTGCATGGCTTATAAAGATTTTGTTTCTCATCTATCGTAAAGTGCTCTGTTTATGGGCGATTTTTTTATTTGCACTTGAACACTGCTTATGCGGCCGCGCTTAGTCGGCCCAAAAAAGCAATGCAGAGTTCGCTGTGTTTATTATTCAAGTAAGTCGCGTAACTTGTACAGTTCGTCGGTTGTGATAAAATTAGTATAACCTTTTCTCGCAAGGCCTTTCATTAGCGCCCTGTCACCTGTCCACAATTTTATGCTCAGAAATTCTGCAAGTGTCACAAAAGCAATATCATCCATATCGATATCCCGAACGAGATTGGCGGCTTTCACCCAATACTCGAATGGTACGAGTGCTTCATTGGTGAAAGTCAAGCAATTAGTGATCTGATATATAGATTGATCTAACTGTTCTTCATTCATTTTGGAGAGTTCAAGCAGTATTGATCGATGCTTTTTGAGTTCCGAGCGCAATGTATCGCAGGCATGAAATTCAAGGACTCCATGTGAGTTCATAATCAGGTCGCCAATCCTGCTTTCGGTATTCAGGACTGCGCTGAAGGCAATATTGGTATCGACGACGAATTTCACTCCGGTAAAAAGCGTTGTTTATTTTCTTCCCACCATTGTTTATTGGCATCACGGGCCAATTTATCCACGTCTTCCTGCTTGGCCTTGCTGTCTTTGGTGGCCTCTTTGTAAAGCAAGTAATTGATCAAACGTTGCACACCTTCCAGGTCAACTGATGCTGGGAGGGTGATAATTATTTGGTTATCAAGCCGCTGCACTGTCATTTTAAAACATTTTGATGCAAATATAAGCAATTCCCCAAGCAATTCCAAGCAAATAGTAGCGATCGCAATCTTAAGAATTTTACGCTTTCCTGAATTCTGGTCTCAGCGAGCGTTTGCTTCCCTATGTGGTATGCTTACTCGCGCAAAGGCGGCTGGCGACTGTCATACAGCCCTGTGATGGGGATGACCGTCACGGAAGAACGACTGAAACAACGCGGCTTTCACTCCTTCAAAGACTACTACCACCACGTTCGACCAAAGACGAATGCTCCATGAACCGCCGTGTACGAAGACCGTACGCACGGTGGTGTGAGAGGGCTGAGGTGGGCTTTATGGCACCTCTCCCTACTCGATTCGACGATTTTATTCAATTCTATATTCTATCTTTATTGGAACTGCCCCCATATTGTAAATGCTTAATCTATTAAGCCTAACTGAATAGATAGCCCAGACTTTTAAATTAGATTTCGATGCACATAAAATATCTTTTGTGGATGGAATGTCTCGTCCTTTTGGATGCGAATGATAACATCCACACAAACTATAGCCTAAAGACTTACACCGTTTTTGAATTAATAAAATATCTTGGTCAGAAATTAAGAACCTATTGTTTTTTTTCGATTTATTCAAAACTGGAAAGACAACAAGGTTAATGTTCCCGTCAGATAGCCTTTGCGCCCCAATTAGACCGCATGCCTCTTTGGGAAGGTGTTTAATAGCCTCATTGGCTATTATTTTTATTGTATCTTTTTGAAGAAATACGCCTTCGATATTCTCCAACATCATTCTCCCCAACCAAATATTTCCGATAATAAACCAGCGAAGAATTTCTTATCTTCCCTGATAATGTCAGTAATTTGCTTAAAGGCATCAATGATGTGCTGAATGTCGTCCCATGTATCTGCTCCTTCCAAACCTCCCTCATTTTTAGCCATTCTAACAGTAGAAGAGCCTGACGATGACAGTTTGCTGATAAAATCAGGGTTTTCTTGGATGTATCTGGCGACCGTTCCGGTAAACACCGTGCAATGTCCTACCAGTTCATTATCCCTTTCCATGAAAATGAGTGCTTGAGCGAAAACTTGCCGAGCGAACTCTTTCTTCTCCTCATCCCATGTTGGTTTCGGAGCAAAGTCTGCGTTTTTAACTTCTTTAGCCATTTTTTGAAAATTTAATTGTGATTTTATTTATTCATTCATTTTTATTCTTATCTCGTCGAACGTGAGCACTGCCTGACGTAGCCGCGCTTAGCGGCTATGATCGGCAGTGCATAGTTCTACACATTTTATTTATTGACGTAAACCTTTTTTCTAATACATATTCCGCCTTCCATTTGTATTTCTACAAAATAGAATCCGGCAGTTACAAAAACCGGCACATCGATCGTGGCATCATTTCCAACGTTCGGACGCTTCAAAACCGGTTTTCCCAGAGCGTCCAGCACCGTCACCTGCACTATTTCTACCGGAGAGCGTATCGTGAAATACTTGGAGGCCGGCACCGGATAAATATCCACCTCCGGGCGCTGGTTGTCAGGAAGGGCCACTGTTGTGGACACCGACTCACAAAACAAGGTATCCACACAGCCATCGTTGGTCACTTTCACCAGCCAGGCATACTGCGTATTACCTTCATTGGAGGAACCGCCTGCAATGATATTACCACTGCTGAGCACGCCCACGCCGGCAAAAAAGCCGCTGTTGGTATAGTACAGCGGCAGAAAAGGTGCATTGATCTTGCGCTCCCAGATACTGTCTCCGTCTGTCGAAAACTTGTACAGCCAACCTACCCGGCGGGTCGGGTCATTGCCGTCCTTCACCAGCGTTTCACCCGCGCCGATGTAATGACCATCGGGGGTGGGGGCGAAATCCCAAAGCATGATGGAGGCGCTCAAGCCGCTGATACGGCCGAAATGACGCACCCATTCTGTCTGAAAAGTACTATTAAGTTTATAAAGAGTAGGTTGAAATAATGCAGTATTTCCGTTCATCCCAGTCTTATATACACTGAAACAAAAAATTCCGTCATCTGAAGCGTGGACAAATTTTCGGAAATAGCCAATTTCAGGATCAACTGGGGAAGACCATGAATCTATATCCATACCTTCCAAATTAAAATACAACAATGATGCGATTCCTTGATTTGGATTTGGATTGGTTTCTGTTCCAATTCCGGCAACATAAGTTGAATCATTTAATTGATATATATCAAGAACAGCATTATTATATCCACTAAATGTAATGGTCTTAAACCAAATGGTCTCTCCCTGTTTATCCACATACTGGATAAAACCGTCAAGGTAGTAATCGGGTCGTTGAATATCTCCATAAAGCAGATAACCATCCGGGGTTTCGAGCAGTTTGTAAAAATAGTTGCTCAGGTTTACCGTATCGGGGTATTCCTTGATAAACTCCACCTGCAGGTCGTTGGCCATTTTGATCAGAAAAGCGCTTTCCCGGCCTACCGTCGCTGCCATCGCTGCATATCCGCCGTCGGCAGTCCGGATGAGGTTGCCCCAGGCGTGATGGGTAGCAAATTTATCTCCTGCTGAATCTAATATAAAATTGTGTGCCAGAACGTTGCCAAGGGTATCCAACTTTGCTACTACCAATCCTTGCTTCCATTCAATCTCATTGTTGAAGCCAACCCCATATCCTATAATAGTATCCTCATGCACGATCACGTGAAAAAAATCTCCCCGTGGATATGGCAGGGTTACAGCCATATTGGAAGCACTGTTTTGAGCATAGCCAGTATAAATGACTAACAGATGAATAATTATTAATATTTGGCACTTTGTCATGTCTATAAAAATATGCGGCGATACCGGAGCATCCGGTATCGCCGTGTTGAAAGATGAATCTTAGTGGGAAATAAGCACTTTGGTGTAGCCCGTCTGCCCGTTGCAGAACCATTGTGCTACATAAATGCCATGAGGGAAATCGCTCACCGGAATTTCCAGCAAGCCACCGGATGCAGGCAGTTGCAGTGTATGCCTGAGCCGGCCCTGAAGGTCGAACAAGCGTACATTCCCTTCCAAACGACTCACCGGATATTCGATGCGCAGCAGGTCGTTAGCAGGGTTAGGGTACACTTTCAGGTTTTGCGGCCCGTTCCTTACCGTTCTCGTTTGTTTTTCCGGCATCGACCGGAGTTGCGTTTCCGAACAGTCCGGGCTTTGCTCCACACCGTTGCGGCGCAGGATCACCTCGGATAAAAAACCGGCCTCATCGCACTGGTTCGTGTATCTTCGGAGTGTACCCAACAGATCATCCGGCAAGGCGTTCAAAAGCGCTCCTTTTTGTTCCAAATGGGTACGCAATGCGCTGTACACGTAACCCAACCGTTCGATCTCGTCCTGCCGCTTCCCATCGAGCACGTATCTTACGGGGATTTGGCCCCAGAGCGTATCAAAAAGATCAAACGCGCCTGTGAAAAAATAATGACGCGCCAGGCGCAGGTCGGCCGGATAAGTGTACACTAATCCCAGCCACCGAACGATGGAATCGGTCTGCACATGCAGGGTGTCCAGGCTGTATTGTGTCAGAATGCGGTTGGCATCCCGGTTCATAGCGATGCGCAGGCCTTTTATGGCCTCAGCCTCTGCTGCTTGTTGTACAGGGTTGGTAATGGTATCGAATGCAGCGGTTTTGATGTGCCACTGCTGGCGGTTTTGTCCAAACCGCGTTTTCCAGGTCTCCACCTCGGTGGTTGGGCAGAGGAAACAAGGCTCAGGGTCGGCGCAATTGCTGTTGGGCTGTGTGGTTGGAAATTCATCAAATCCCCTTACATCACAAGCGTTATTCGGGTCGCCCGGCGTCCCCGGATCCTGCGCCGGATCGTCTTCGTAGAAGTAATAATTGATTTCAAGGCCATCATTCACGATGGTACACCAGATGTCTGTCGGAGAGCCGGAAAAGATGTTGCCTGCGGCAAGAATATTGGGAGCTTGTGGGGTAATCTCACCTTGCGTTTGTCTGATACTTCCATTGATGATATGGAAGTCACCGCCGAGGTTTTCCTTATTGGAATTGCACAGATAAAGCAGGCCGTCCTGCTCGTAACCATTGAATCCGGAAGCCCGATTGCCGGTAGTGAGATTGGAATACTGGTTTTTGACAATGGTATTACTCATGCCTTCTTCCAGCGCGATACAGTCTGTCCCGATGCGCGTTTCAGCAAATAAATCCACGCCATCGAAATAAAAGTCATTTCCGGACACAGAAAATCCGGTTGTCATACCCCTGATCTCAATGCCTTTTGCAAAAGAAGAAGAACACGCATCCGGTTTTGCCACCGAAAAATCATTTCCTATGACAACGAAACTTCCAGATGAGATCAATTCCATTTCTTTCTGACAAGCAACGAAGTTGGAAGCGGAAACGGAAAGCGAACCGTTGGTTTCGGTTAGTTTGTCCGCTCGTATGCCACGAAAGAGTTGCTCAAAATGATTAGAAAGCGAGAGCCTGAAACCAGCGTTCCAGGAATCTATACCGATTGCACGGGATGCAGTTAGCGGACAATCGGTACGCATATCTTCAAAACGAGACAACCGTATGCTCAGACCTTTAATAGCGTCTAATTTGAGCAGGATGGGTTGCTGACTACCGCCTCTATAGTTATCCGTTATAGAAAATGTGGGGCCGGCAAAACTGCTGTGGTTCTGAAAATAGTACTCTCCAAAACGGACGCCGATGATATTGTCTCTTATCTGAGCATTATTCCAAAGGCGGACAATTCCTCCTCCTGTACTCGTTCCGTTGTTGGGAGCAGATAAGTCCTGAACATCGATACCACATTTGGCATGTTCAATGACGCCACCGTTTACCACATCCACCTGCCCTCGATAGGCGAGGGACTGGTCGGGGTCAAACGCGTCGCCTTCTACCACAATACCCTGCCACATTTCATCGCAGTAGGCGGTGATAGTGGAGGCGACTCTTAGTTTTGCTCCTTTTTTCACCCGAATGGTTGCTCCCGGCAGCATTTGCAAGGGTGAAGTAATGTTTAGTTGCCCCGATTCAACAACAATGCTTCCCGAAACGCCGGAGGGAGTTGAAGAGGGATATCTTACATCAGGTATGTGGATGCTTTGAAGTACGGATGCGAGCGCAATATGGACGCGCATGCGCATGACTTGTTCAGGGGAAAATCTGTCTCGACATTGTGCCGGTTCGGCATAAGACATATAGTTCCTGAAAACTTCCTCCGGTAGCCCCGGCGGGTCAATAGATTCTTCACAATTAGAACTAACTGTGATACTCTGCGGAGAAATAGGGGTATCGCAAACATAATCGCCACAGCAATAGCAATCAGGCTGCCCATTCTGACACAGCGCTCCGGTTTCCACACACTCTCCAGGGCCAGGATCTGACCCGGCAAATGTATGATATAAGCCGAGGCAGTGCCCCACTTCATGTACTACTATCGCCGAGTGGCTGGCTGGTATGCCAGGATAGGAACCTACCACTTCACAATAAGGGCCGGGAGTCGTATTGGCATAACCTGCCGCCGGGCCATCATCGCCCCGGTCGAATATATCCAGGGCATTTTCGTGTATGTGATAAGGGGTAAAATTAGATTCGGTAATCACCTGAAAAGCAACATCGCAGGGATCTTCCAGGCCAATAAAATAAATATCGTGTGGATTGTATGCCGCATTCAATCTATCGATGATGCCGGCAGTTCTGGTGGGTAGATTTACCGAACTCGTCCACTGCTGGTTGGGGCCGGATGATTGCACGTAATTGACGAAGACCCGGATGTATTGGGGACCTCCGATTTTAGCAAAAGCATCTTCATAAGGGCCTTGTATTTCGGAAGTTTGCCCCGTCAAACTATTGATAAAATTGAAGGCGAGAATTGAAAAAAGCGCCCGGTAAATAAGAGTTTTCATACGTATATGATTTTTGTTATTGTGTAGAACGTCGGCACACCTGCCCGTGCCGACGCTTAGGAGGCATGGACAGGTGTGCATTGATGGCGGCGTATTATTCAATCACCAAATCCCAAATTTTTATATACTTTCCAGATTTAATTTTTATCTTGTATTTTCCCTTAGGCTTTTCGGAGAAATCAAGCATGATTTGCGCATTTGAAGCAAGAACCGAAAAAGTAGTTTCCTCTTTTTCATTCAATATTTCTACAACACCATCTGTACTTTGTGATACTTTCTCATTCAAGTATAGTGTAAGATGTGCAAGATGTTTATTTGCCACGACGGAAACACCATACCCTTTCTGGAAATCTATGATTTCTTGCGAAGATTGGGCTTGGACAACAGAAGTAGTATCCCATTTTAGTAGGATAGGAGCCGATAGGCTTGTGTTTTCTGAGTTAGCGTTAGTAATTTCAGATGCAGGGATGATTGCTTCTCTTTTTGATGTGCCTGAACTACCGCCACCGCCTGACGATACCGCCTTAGTGAGACGGTTGCCAGACTGGTCATAAGAGAAACCGTAAGTTTGAGAATAACTCAATAAACTTACAAAATTTAAGCCAATGAAAAACAGCAATTCTTTCATTTTGCATATTTTTTAAATAAACTGATTATTTGTGCTATCTGATTAAATATGGCGAACTATAGATTCCCATTTGTCTGACGGCCAATTCAAAATTCAAGAATACAGGAGATGTGATAGGCAAAAATGCGTTTACCGTTGGCACCCCAGCATACAGTAGAGCCCTTGAAGTATAGTTTACACAGCCTCGCATAACACCATATTTAAAACTCCCAAACCCAAGCAAGTTGCAATTTTGATTCAAATTATTTGTCATTCTGTTCAATATATTTCCGTTAATGTTATTTATTTGAGAAGAGAAGTGGGCATCTCCACGAGGAATGTTAATATACTGTGAGTTTTCTGCATGAACTGAATGGGTAAGATATTGAGACTCCCATTCTAGGCCGTTGGCATCAGGCTTTAAATCTACTGCATTTCGATCTGGACCAACTGAAATGGAGATATCTTTGCCTCTAACCTCGCTATGCCCAGCTAACTTTTTCCTTGATAAAACATCTATTTTAGTGCCGTGGTTCCATGCAATAATATCTTGAAGATTGGCTAAAGCCCCAAATCCATAACCTATATCTTCTAAATTAGAATTTCCTTTTTCTAGAAAATAATCAAAAGAATTTTGTGAAATATTATATGATGCGAACCCGATACTCAAAGAAACGTCAGAGTTTCCCCCGCTTAATATGTGCATCCCGACACTATTACTAAAGGAACTAGCGACAATGCCTGCTGTATTTGCTCCTATCATTCCTGAAGTAGAGACCAAGTGCGATAAATATCCTGATGCTCCACCAATTACTGCCCCCCCTGCTATATAACCATAAGTCTGCCAATCATTAAAATCATAACCTTTTGAATGTGCAATTTGATATCCAGCAAAGCCGCCAAATGCAGCTCCAATTGCAATAGGAATCCAGATAACATCACCTGTTGGATCTGTATATATTAATGGGTTGTTTAAAGCATATGAGTACCTGTTATAATTTTGTGTATATAGCGGAGATTGAACAAAATCATCCGGGCTTAAAACCCTTCCTACAATCGGCTCATACAACCTAGCATTCATATTAACCAACCCAAACTCTTTCAAATGCTCATGCCCTGTGAAACCTCTGTCCAGCCACCAGGGGTTTTGCCCTTGTATATTGTAAGTATATACGTTTGGATCTCTACTTCTACCCCATGCATCAAAATTCTGCTCGGCAGCAACCAAACCAGAATCATCTATAAGCGTCCTTATTGAGCCCAAATGATCAGTAATTACATGATAATATTTTCCAACTACTCCACTTTCCTTAACATATAACCCAGTCAGTCCTTCTCCTCCAAATATATAATGAATTTCTGCTGACAAACTGCCATTTGTTACTTTTTCATAGTTCCGAAGAAAAAGTTTAGTCGCAGTAACGTTACCATTGGTTTTTAACACAGTTTTCTTGCGTGTATAATCCGGGCCGTAAGTAAAGTCTAACTGATAAGTGCCTTGTGAAATGCTTGAAACTTTTTGAAAGGGGGTATAAGTAGTATTTTGAGTTAATGCAGTCAACACGGTATTCGAAGGTGGTGTAATCGAACTTACAGCATTTGATTTGATAGGATCGTATGTATATTGGCCAATATCTGATTTGCTTAGAATGTTGCCATTAGGAGCATAGGTAACAGCAATGCTCGGTTGCCCATCTACTTTGGAATCAATCAGCCTGTTTAAATTGTCATACGTGAAAGTTTCTCCCAAACCTTTTTGTAAATCATTTATTTTTATGAGGTTTCCTGTTTGTGGGTTAAAGGTATATTGTAAATTTTGTACGTAACCATTCCCCAATACCTTGGATGATGTGAGGAATCCCAAATTATTATACGACTTGTTATTGAGTAATCCGCCTTGTTTATATTCAGTATACTGCCCTAAAGCATTCATAATGGGTTTATGAAAAAATACTCCTGTCCCTCCGGTAACAGCAAGTAAATATCCATTGGGATCATAATCTCTTTTGATTTTAAAACCAGATGGATAAGTTTGCCCAATTTGATTATCGTATTGATCATATTCAAATAGCGTAGTAAAATTATCCGAACCAATTGTTTCCTTTTCCATGTTAATCCGGCCAAAGTAATCGTAACCATATTCTTGGCTAGTACCATTTGATGCAGTTATTTTATATAGTTGGTTTAGGCCTTTTCCTGATTGGATATATTGGTAGGTTGTTGTACCATCAGGTCCAGTCTTAATAGTCAATCGTCCTGCGGCATCATATTGCAGTAAGTATTGATTAGAGTTAGCATCAACCTGTTTTGTAAGTTGCCTATAAGCATTATATTCGTAAGTAGTAATACCAGCATTTTTATCAACTAGTTTAGTTTGATTTCCGTATATATCATATTCCATAGACGCTATTTCAACACCACTCAAGTTGATTTTCTTTTGTTGCCCATTACTAAAATACTCATATGTTAGTGTGCCTCCATTATCGGCTGCCGATACTATTTTTCCAGTTGGGTCGGTAGTTTGACTATATTGTTGGTTTGCAGGCGTAGTAGTCGCGACTGTAGCCTGCCCTCCTGAATACGAATAAGAATAGTTGGTTGCATAAATATCCAAAGTGGATTTTACAAGCCTATTTAAGCCATCATAGTCGTTTATCGTTTTGACCGGGGTATCTCCTGCAAAATATGGATTAGTTTGTAGGACAATGTTGCCACGCTGATCATATTGTCGTTCAATAAATGTTGTGTTGTTCAAACCATTGTTAATTCCTTCTGTTTCGCTGAAAATTTCCCGGCCGAGTAGGTCGTACCATACTTTGGAGGATGGGCTTCCTTGTCTCTGTGAACTTATAAAATAGATTGCTTTGGATAATGTATTTTGATTATTGGCAGATGTTTTCCATCCATAGGAATTAGTGCTTTCAATGCCCCTTGAGTTAACGGCTTTTTTTAATCCTCCAAATCCATTATATTCAAATGTCTCTATTAAACCATCTATACCTTTCTTTTTTAAGGGCAAGCCTGTAACAATATCATAACTGATTTCCTCAGATTGAGAAAGGGTGTTGGTAATTTTGATGGGGTATCGGCCCGTTACATCGAATTCATAAAGCGTACTAACACTTGGAAGACCTGTTGCTTGCACATTTTTACCAGTCATATTACCCAGAGTATTGTACGTAAAATTGGTCGTTACCATTTTAGGTTGTCCATTGTCTCGCTTTTCACGTAATAATGCACCTCTGCTATCATATTCATAAGTGCTGGTTCTTGAATACACAGATTGCCCAGTTCTTGTATTCTTTACTGTAGTTGAACTTAGTTTTGAAGGAAGCCAAGCCCCGGAAGTTATATACTGATTGATGATTTCAATAAATTCAATACCCCCTCCAATATTTTTAGTTGCATTTGTCAAATTGCCATTTCCGTCATATGCAAAAGTTTGATGAGTATTAAATCCTTGCAAGTAGTCAATAGTCAGATTCTGGCTGGTGTAGCGAAAATATCGTTTGCCTCCCAGATTATTGAATGCAATAACATCTGCTGAACTCGATAATTGAACATTGTTATCTAACCTATATACTTTTTGGCTTTTAGGACTAAGTACAAAATAGGTTAAGTTCAAATCATTTTCACTTATTGAATTCTTATTTCCAGTATAGTCAGTTGTTGTAGTCTTTTTAAATCCTAAAAATCCCTTACCTTGGCGATGAAGCAATGCTTCTTCATAGGCGTAATTGATATTCCTTAAACCACCTACACCATCAGAATTGCTTATTTTTATTACTACTTGTAGTGGCGCTTGAAAATCAATAAGAGGATAAATTGCGCTGTTACCCTTTGTATATAAAAAACCTCTCGATAATGGCGAATAACTGAAAGAGGTAAGGTAATTGTGCCCGTTTTTTATTTTTTCTAAATAAAATTCTTTGCTCCACTTATTGAAAGTAAAGACATCTAGGGGGGTCTGATAATGAGTTTTCATAATTTCATCAGTTTTCCCGTCACCATTTACGTCCAGCGACACAAAACCGATATTTCTATAGTTTTCTTTTATGTATGATCCTCCCAATACGCCAGATACAGTTCTGCCATCTAAAATAAACGATTGGCTTTGGCGATAATATATGTTTAGATAGTATGAACTACTTGAACCATTTGACCATATTGCCTTTGCATTTAGTATGTCACTTTTCCCATCTCCGTTATAATCACCTATTTTTATTCTATCGGCATAGGCACTAAATTGGTTTGAGTTACTAATACCCAAATTAAATGGGAAGTTTTGAGTCTCACTAACGAAAGAGTTCCCTGTTGAAAAACCAATTTCCCAAATAGTTCCATTTCCTGAGGATAAAAGATCAGTTTTACCATCACCATTAAAATCGCCAGGAAAAACTTTGTGCCATTTCGTAGGGTATCCAGCGTTATATAGAATTTTTGCATTTACCTGAGAGCCTGATTTTTCAAATGAATAGATTGTCGTATTTCCATCTTTCGTAAACATCAAATCATTTTTACCATCTCCATTAAAGTCAATAACTAATAAGTCATCTGCTTTTGCTAAAAATGAACTTTGGCCAATAACTAAATAATTTGTAATTCCAGTTCGAGGATAAACTATATATGTCTTATATGAACTTTTATCGCTTAGAAAACAAATAAAGTCCGTAGCACCATCTCCATCAAAATCTCCTGGGATAAAGTATGTGCTAGAACCCGGGTAAATAACCTTGTTAGTGGCGGGAGATGGAATTGTCACAGAATTAAATCCTGCACCATTTGAATAATATAGTAATGTATAATCTAATGTGGTGTATCCATTATTATAAGTCTTTACTGGAATTGCTAAGTCTTCTTTTCCATCTCCATTATAATCTGAATTATACAAACTTAGTAAATTTGAAATAGATACTTTGGATTTAGTTTCATCTATCTCAAATAAAAAAGGAGGCAAAGCCTGCGGAGACCCAACTAAGTTATATGATCCTAAATTGTTTATATATAAGCTATAGTTAGTATGATATTTCATCGCATTATTGGGGTGATATGTGTAATCGGCAGAAACAAAATCAGTATATCCATCGCCGTTAAAATCACCCGGAATTATGTCAGATGACGCACCTCTTAAAACTGACTCATATGACCGTTCAAAGGGGACGGTTTTGTCACCATATTTAAATATTGTTGAATTTAAGGGTTTGTTTTCGCTGCCAAACTCTTGAATTTCGGTCAAAAAACTGTACATATCAAACCCATACCTTAACTCATATCTTCTACAAAGTTTACTGCCGGATATATTTACAATAATTTTTGTCAACAGTAAATTGCTTTCAACTTTTGAGCCTGCAATGAATACAAAATTTTTATCTGATCTGTTTTCATAAACAAATTTGATAGAGCAAAATGGAGCAAGTGACGCTGCCGTGTTTCCAGTATACAGTATCTCGTCAATAACATTTTCTCGGCCGACATTTTTATATTTAAAGAGAATATAATTCCCGAAGTTGTCTATTAATTTAGTAATCCTCCAAGCAATAGGAGATGAAGAGCCTTCTGCAAAAATCTTTGAATCAGCACTGTTTCCATATTCAACTGTAGCACCTTCTTTTGATTCTACTTTAAACCAATCGACCAGAGAGCCAGAATTGATGTAGGAAGTAATTTGAGCAAAAGATTCTTGCTCTGTTCTATATTTTGTATTGTTGGCTCCGTAAAGGCCATTTACTGCCAAGAGTCTATTACCATCCAAAGAATAGATATCAGAATTATCAATTTTCACAGGATCAACTTTGCCATCATGGTAAATTGTCTTTGGAGTCCTTGAAATGATGGAAAGACCGGAAATGTCCCAGCCATATCCAGCAATACCATTGCCGCCTTGACTATTATAGGTCAATGCAATTGTTGGAGTGAGACCATTTGTACCTGAAGGTAAAGCAATAGGTATGGAATATAATCCGCCTCCTGTGGGACTAACTGCTTCTTTTCCAGGCGTAAATCCTACTTCTAAGTTATAGTTAATTGGTCGCGTGTCAAATGAAGATTGAGATGCACTCAGATTGACATAATTCGTTGCTTCTATCTTGTTGTTATCAGTATATGCACGCATAGATTGGCCATTCTTTGAAGAATACTGATATTTGGGATCAAACTCGATCTGATCCCGCGCTATATACGTTTTATTTCCATTATCAGGCTGATTTTGGGTTATCTGAATTTGGCATAAGATAACGGAAGGTAAAAGTAGGGTTATCCATAAAATGGTAAATATTATTCTTTTGATTGCCATGACTGATATTTATAGGTTAATAATAATGCCTTAAACAGGCATTGCTATTTTCTTTGGAGCAATTGAAGTATTAACTCATTTTGCTTTTTCAATTCGTCTATTTGCCTCTGCTGGTCTATCGTATAAAGAGTTAACTCTTCAATTTTTTGAAGTAACTTTTTATTCATTTCGCCCAAATTTATTCCATCGCAAGATACTTCTTCCGCTGATGGGATTTCAGGCAAACGACTATGTTTTTGAATAAACAATTCAAGGTCTTTAAGTGGGAGTAGTTGATAGCCCTTTTTAAAAACATAATCTGGGAAGTTATCTGTGGTAACTGTAACTGATTTTGCAAATAAGTTACCACTCCAATCTACTGCAAGCATTTTGTCTGTCCATTGTGTTGTACTGTTTCCTGTCCAACGATTCAGTCTTAAATATGAAGTTGTATTACCTCCGCCCTCCTGAGAAAACTCCCAGGGGCCAAGCCTAAATTTTGCATTATCTGGCAAGTGTAGTTGCGCTTGAGGATTTGATTCACCAACGCCCACAAATCCTGAGGGTTGTATCGAAACGCCTAATTTAAAATTGACAGGTGTATTTGCTGTTCCTCCTCCTGCTGTCCATAAAGTCATATTTCCATCGGAGCCAAATCGAATTTGGGAGGAACCTTCGCTAAAAATTCTTTTATCTTGACCATCATAAAATACATTATAGCCAATGTACTTTACTCCTCCATTATGAAACGTCCATCTATCTCCAATTTGAAACTGCTCTTTGGGAGTATCAAAACCTACACCCAACTTCCCTTTAATAAACATTTTTGGTCCCCAATCCTCTATTCCACCTTCAAAATCTCCATCATAATTCAGTATTAGTGCATCATTTGTATTAGAATGTACTAATGCTCTGTTCAATAATTTCGAACCCTGAGGACGACCGTCAAAGAGTCCAAGTTTCAAATCTGCCCCATCTGCAAGTATATTTCCTCGAATTCGTAAATTTCCCAAAATATCAAGTTGCTCAGTTGGTGCAGAATGGCCTATGCCTACTTTCCCATTGGGTTGTACAGTTAATCCAATGTTTAATGAATTCAAATTTGTTCCCGATTCAGCAGTTTTGATTGCAATTTCACCATTACCATCAAATGATAGCAATGAGGCAACTCCTGGCGAAAACCTTTGAAGTGATCCATTATAGAATATATTATATCCTATAAACTTGGAACCTCCATTATGAAATGTCCACCTATCTCCAATTTGGAGTTGTTCTTTGGGGGGCGCTGATACTCCTAAACCCACATTACCAGTTGCTGGTAATGTATTTTGTGCTTTTACAAAAAAGCACATGAATAAAATCATACCGAATGCTACTGCTGCTTTTTTCATTTTTTGTATTTTTATTTTATTTATTTTTGGTTGCCGCCATCTCTGGTTTGCCGTCAACTCTATCTATATGCTTCTCTATTGCGTCAAATTCCGCTTTGTCACCTCAGTATCAGTACATGCCAGTTGCGTCAAGATAACCAACCAGGTTAGCTTGACGCAACTGCTCAATCGACACATTGTAGGGGACATCAGGTTCATGGACAGGAGGTTTAACAATGTAAATGTAGGATAAGGTCTCAAATTTCCAAATCATCTAGCGGACTTTTTATTCGGTCCCAACTAATTTTTTGCCTCGTCAGGTCTGCCAAACTTTCTTGCTAACCCATCCTTATCGCCGCAGCAGTGTCTCCAACATGCTGCAATCGTACAGCACGATTTTTGAATCCACATGGTAACAATTATACATGCAGCAGGTCAGAGACACTGCTGCGGCTTCGGGCTTGGCTTTGAGATGGACATGCAGCAACACAAAAGCCTTGCTTCTTTAAAGGAGAAAGCAATAAAAACTACTCTTTTTGATTGATTTTCAATATCTTATACTCAAAATCAAACGTATCCTTTCCGCCTTGAACAATGTACAGAGCCGAAACCAATTTACCAACCCCGGTATCCATCCACAGGGTTGGAACAATTTCAATCTCCTGCGTTGAATCAGCAGGGTTAAGTAAATCGACCCTTGAAATCCGCTTTTCCTTGTTGTCGAAAAACAATTCGACCGGAGCATTCAGCCTGTTTTTGGCCTGAAACACATGGGTATGTGCATCCACTTTCTTTTGAAAGGAAATGGCCTGAAAAAGGTCCTGCGGCCGGGCAAACATGCGGGTAAAATCATGGCTTCTAATCATTTCGACGGCTTCGGCAGACAGCGTATCCAGGATTTTTCCGCTTGAATCAATGCTAAAACCCTGGTAGTCGGGCCTTATTTGTGCCCGATACGGCGTGTTTTTGTAGGAATATTTTTGGGAAAAAGAACATGTGCCCCCTGTAAACGAGAGAACACTGGTTGTGTATGCTCCTTTGGGGCCACGGCACTGGGCTTCGGCCTCGATGGATTTGATTTGCATGTATTCAGCCGGGAGAACCAGCGAAGGGGGCTCGTTGTTGGTACAGGCTGGATATATGGAGGTAAAAACGATTTGGCAGGCAAAGCAGACAAGGAGAAGTGTTCTCATGCAGGGATACGAATTGTTTCCCCAAGGACAGTTTTTTCTTCAAAAGTTGCCTCCCCACAAAAAACCTCCTGTACTCGCGCACAGGAGGTCTTACCATTCACAAATCAAAAGTCAATAATTATTTTTCTTGCCGGTCTACCCGATCGGGCAGCACAGGCAGTGGTTGGAGCGGTGTTTGCCACATGCGGCCCTGATTGAGCACCGTGGTATTCGGTGCATCGTCCTGGCTGCCGGGCAGCGGTGCGCTGCCTGTCGGGCGTTGTGGGGCCGGGCGGTCGATGGTCGGCTTTTCAAGCGGCAACACCGGCGTGAGGCGTTTGGTCCGGCTGGGCACGACGCTGGCAGGCCTGTTCGGGGAAGTAATTTCAGCAGAGGATTTTGTCGATTCCGCCACAGCCGGGGTAGCGGCCGGAGTTGGAATAGTCACCACAGGTACTTCGGGTGTTACGGGTGTTTCTGTAGGCGAAGAAGAGCGGCTGACAAAAAGGTATAAGCCCACAACGATCGTTACGGCAAGTGCCGATACCAGTGTGATCGCCTTCGTGCTCCACCCGCTTCTGGGTGGCTGGATGGTTGACTGAACGTGTTGCCACACGCGGTCGGAGGGGCGATCCCAACCGGATGGTGAAGCGTTTTCCGGCAGCCCGTCAAAGGTTTTTCGGAACAATTCGTCCAGTGATTCAAAGTCTTGTGGCTCAGTCATCGGTTTGATTTACAGCCTTCGGCGGATGATTTAAGAGATAAAGGATTTGTCGATAATCCGTTTCAGATATTCCCGTGCTTTGAACAACTGGCTTTTGCTGGTGCCAATGGAAATGTCGAGTTGCGCCGCAATTTCTTCGTGGCTATACCCGTCAATGGCATATAGGTTGAACACAGTACGGTATCCGGGCGGTAGTTTCTGGAGTGTTTGTGTCAGCGTCTCGGCATCCATATTGGCCGCAAAATCTTCCTCGGTCTGAAAGCGGTTTTCAAACGGGGTGAAATCGGATACATCGCGCAGGAAATCCCGTTGTTTGCGCAAATGGCTCAAAGCGGTATTTACCATAATCCGCCGGATCCATCCGCCCAAAGCCCCGTCTCCCCTGAACTGCGCAATATCCCTGAACACCCTGACAAATCCATCCTGCAACATATCCTCTGCTTCGGCGTGATCGCGGGCAAAACGCAGCAATACACGAAACATCGGGACGCTGAACTTTTTGTAAAGCGCCAACTGGTGCGTTGGTTTCCCTTGAAGCACTCCCTGTACCAATTCCTGATCTTCCAATTGTTGCATGAGGCGCTGAATGGTATGATGATGGTGTTTTAGAAGGTCGGGTTGCCCCGTGTCGAAATTTTTTTACAAAAAAAGTAATCTTCGGGTATTCCTGCAGAATGTGCAGCAGAAAATCTGTTAAAAACCCAGGGTTCGTTGTACTGCGGGCATCAGCAAATGTACCCATTGCCGGTATTGCTCGGCCGAAGGGTGCAGTCCGTCACTTGCCACCAGATCGGGCGAAGCAATTCCTTGCCTTGAAATGCCGGTAATATTGACGTAATTCACCTGATATTGTTGTGCGATCGAATAATTTGCCGCATTGTACTGGTCAATTTTCTTGGAAATGGCCATTGGCCCGCCGGGATAGTTCTGCCCGTACGGTGTGTAGGTCCAGTCGGGAATCGACAGCACAAAAACCCGCTCCTTGCGCCCGCCCGCCCGGGCAATGGCTGTTTGCAGCAATTGTTCGAATTCCAGTTTGTAGGTATTGAAATTGCCATTCTGGTACTGGTTGTTGACGCCAATACACAGCGTGACGATGCTGAAGGTGCTATCCTGAATATCAGGAGCGTTGGCAATGGCATTTTTTAATTGATCGGTGCGCCAGCCCGTCTGTGCAATTACCCGCAACCCTGTGACTTGTCTGCCCGCCGCCAGCAGGCTGTCGCGGAGTTGGTTGGGGAAATTTTTGGTGGCGACCACACTTTCCCCCTTGGTGTAGGAATCTCCCAGTGCCAGGATGTCAATTTTTTCGGGTACGGCGGGCGTATCAGGTGGAGTAACGATCACGGTAGTATCAATGGAAGGTGGCGTAACGGGTGGAATAGGCTCGTCTGGCGTGTGCATACAACTGGACACTGCCGCCAAACAGGTCAACAAAATTGATTTTATTATAGTCATAAGTAATTTTTTAGCGAAAACAGCAGGGGGAAAGCGTTTGTTGCGCGTCTGGAATCTTGCAATTCAACTACATTCGTGGTCTCCTTACCAGATTTATCGCTTATGCGCCTTACCGTTTTCGTTTTTTTGTTTTTCAGCCACCTTTCCAACCTCATGGCCACGCACATCGTGGGCGGAGAAATTACCTACAAATGCCTGGGCAATGACCTGTACCGGGTGCGACTGACTGTTTACCGGGATTGTTACAATGGAGAGCCCTGGTTCGATGACCCCGCATCCGTAGGTATATACGACAAAGACTGGAATCTGGTAGGAGAATTGCCCATAGAAGTCATCGATAGCGACAACGATACCCTGCCGATCATACTGTCCAATCCTTGCCTCGTAGCGCCTCCCAATGTGTGTGTACACCGTATGACCTACGACGGGGTAGTAGAACTTCGGGTAAAAGATGGGGGCTATACCGTTGTGTACCAACGCTGCTGCCGCAATACCCTGATCCGCAACATCATCAATCCCCTGGCTACCGGGGCGTCTTTTATTGCTGAAATTTCCAAGCGAGCCTTACAGGAATGCAATACCAGCGCTGTTTTCAACAACTGGCCGCCAGTGGCCATCTGCGTCCACGAACCCATCGATTTCGACCACTCTGCCTCGGATGCTGATGGCGATTCGCTGGTGTATCGCCTTTGTACGCCGCTGACCGGGGCTTCCGAAATGTTTCCCATTCCGCAGCCGCCCAATCCGGGCCCTTACCAGCAAATCACCTGGAAAAATCCGTACAATATCAGCAATATGCTGGGCGGCGACCCGCTTACCATCGATCCCGCCACCGGGTTTCTCACAGGCGTGCCGAACACGCTCGGGAATTTTGTCGTCGGCATTTGTGTCGATGAATTTCGGGACGGACAAATTCTGTCGACCACTCGCCGCGACTTCCAGTACAACGTAGCGGATTGCGGGCAGCCGGTGGCGGCGTTTTTTGCGCCTGCTGTGGTGTGCGACACCTTGCGGGTGGCTTTTGAAAACCAAAGCACAACGGCCAATATTTATAAGTGGTATTTTGACCTGGAAGGCAATCCCGAACTTACTTCCACACTGCAAAATCCGGTGTTTGTTTATCCGGACACCGGCTCTTACCTGGTTGCGCTGATTGCCGGTACGGAAGGCGCCTGCAGCGATACGGTGTACCAAATCATCCACCTCACGCGCTCGACAGCCAATGCACAGATCGATATTGATTTTCCGGATTGCAATGAAACGGGTGCTGTTTTGCATGTGACCGACCTGAGCAGCGACCCTGCTAATGGTATTCAGGCCTGGAAATGGCGACTGACCGGCCCCAACAACACCCTGCTGCAATCGACCGTGCAGAATCCGGATTTTATTTTGGCGCATTCGGGGGTGTACCAATTGATGCTGACCGTCACTTCGGGCAACGGCTGCACTAATACCCTCACTTTACCCCTGGAATCGCCATATCCGCCGGTCGATTTACTGGCCGACAGTCTGGCTATTTGTACGGGCGAAAGCATTGCCTTGTTCCCAAGCGCCGATCCGGATTTTACCTACACTTGGTCGCCCGATGAAGATATTTCCGATCCGCATGCTTCCAACCCGCTCGCTTCTCCAGATTCTACAAGGGTGTACACGGTTTCTATTTCGGGAAATGGGCCTTGTGTGATTCAAAAGCAGGTAAAAGTGGCGGTGTTAAATCCCGGCGCACTGGTGGTAACAGCGACACCCGATATTATTCTGGCTGGCGGCAGTTCACAACTGGAAGCCACATTCCCGGGCGCAACCGGATTCGTATGGGAGCCCCCTGCGAGCCTTTCCAATCCTGATATTTACAACCCTGTGGCGACTCCGGTGGATTCTACAACCTATCACGTAATGGCTTTGTTGTCAAGTGGTTGTGACGTGAGTGGCATGGTTACTGTGCGGGTCTTGTATCCCGAATGCGGGGAGCCGTATATCTTTTTTCCTACCGCTTTTTCACCCAATGGAGACAACGAAAACGATGTGCTGAAACTGGAAAGCAGTTATGTCAAGGACGTTTACTGGATGGTGTACAATCGTTTCGGCGAGAAATTATTTGAAGCATTTGGCCCGGACGACGCCTGGGATGGGACGTACAAGGGTGTGCCGCAACCAGCCGAAACGTATGGGTATTATCTGCGGGTGCGCTGCGCCAACGAACGGGAATTGATACGAAAAGGCAACATAACTTTGTTGCGATAAATGATATTTCACCCAAACCACTCCCATGTTCCGATTAATCTGTTTTCTTGTAATATCTGTGTTTCCGGTATTTTCATTTGCCCAGATTTCTTTTCTGCCATTTGAATCGAAACCACTGAACACTTACCTGCAATCTGTCGGCATTGCCGACTTTAACCGCGATAACAGAAACGACCTGGCAGTAATGACCGGATTTTCCAACAATCCGGAAATAGATTTTAAGTTGCTGGTGTATTACCAAAACCAACAACGCAAATTCGATTCGCCGATCATGTATGCAACGGTCGACAATTTTCAGGGCTCGCGAGACATGGTCGTACACGATCTGAATGCGGATTTTTACCCGGACATTGTTTTCATTTTTCAGGATTCTGTCGGCATTATTTACAATGATCAGAACGGTGGATTTATGCCGGTTGTCAAAATGTATTCGGGCGTTATCACAAGTGCTCTGGCTGTGGGCGATCTCAATCACGATGGCATACCGGATATTGCTACCACCAACGGAAATGAGCAGTTTTTAACCTTGTTTATCGGTTCTGCAAATAATACTTATTCCATAAGCCACCTGCCAGCGCCATACAATTGTGGCCGGGATATGGAAATTGCTGATTTCAATTACGATGGTTTGTACGACCTGGCTTATATCTACGCGGGCCTGACCGGCGGCTTTTACATTACCTATCAACAGACCGATGGTACATTCGGCACACCCCAGTTTTTTCTTCCGGATGTTACGGAGCCGCTTCCCACTTTGCCGTATAGTTTGGGTTTGGGTGATTTGAATGCTGACGGAAAAATGGATCTGGTCACAAGTTCGCCCTGGAATACGCCTTATTGCAACCTGAACCTGTGGTTTCAGGGAGCCAATGGTATTCCCGGCCAACCGCAGACTCGTCCTGCATATGATATCCCCGAACCGGTGGAAGTGACGGATATAAACTGTGACGGCAAGCCGGAGATTATGGTGTTGAATGGCGGCTGGTTGAAAATGACTGTGTATGATGGCAATCCGACAGGCGATTACAGTTCGTATCACCAGATCGAAATTCCGTATTGCACGCATTATGGAGCCAAGGGATTGGCCGTAGAAGACCTGAATGGCGATGGCATGAAAGATGTAGCCATAGCGGGGTTCAGAGAAGTGGTGATCCTGTATAACAATGCTCCCAAGTCGGTATTTCAACCCGTTTCAACACACATTTACCTGTCGGGCGTTCAAACAACAGTACAATCAGACACCGCTTTTACCATTCCTGCTTCATTTACCCGTACCACCATCGATACGGTTGATTATGTGCGACTTGTACGGTTCGATTCATTGGTTACAACGCAATACTGGATAGAGAAGATTATTCACCAGGACAGTGTGTACTTAGAGGAAAAAACGACCTGCGCAGGGGTATTGAAGGATACCATATTTTCGAATTATTCCTATTCGGAATTTTCGCCTGCCGGTATCGATACGGTGCTGGTTTTTTCGAAAGTCGATTCGTTTTTCCTTCCCAGACCCACGCTCACTTATTCCATGTATCCAAATCCCGGAAATGGAGAACTGTTTGTGAAGTTTTCGGACAACCTGTACTTGAATTTTCACACCGTCGATCTGTATGCCTCTGACGGAAAGAGGGTAGGGGCGAACACCTATCAGGTGATTTGGCCCACTGCCAGCCTGCTGGAACTTGATTTCAAACATTTGCCCGCCGACGTTTATGTGTTGAAGTTTGCTTCAGAAAAAATATCCTTTACTGAAAAGTGGGTAAAAGTGGATTGACCTTGACCATGCTTTACCAGTCCAGGTTTTCCTGAAAAATCACCTGTCTGTTGCTCATATCGAACGCACAGAGATACCCCAGTCCTGCTTTGTCTACAAATCGCTCATGGGAAAATACACACCCTGTGTCGATATCCAGATATTGCTGATTATCAAGGTGTTGCAACTGGATTTTAGTGGTTTGTACTTGCACTGGCGTATGGCCGTGTACAATGGTTCGCTGGCCCAGCCAGTCATACTGAATATCACCGTACCAATGGCGAATCCAGCACATGCGATTGGACGGCAGCAAAGGATCGGGCATGGAAAAATCTAGCCCGGCATGCACCAGAATGTAGTCGTTTGTTTCGATTACATAAGGCAAGGTTTGCATCCAGGCCAGATATTTCTCCGGAATTTCAGCAATGGTTTTTACGCCAAAACTATCCATAGTATCTTTTCCGTCGGTGAGCAGCCAACGATCCAGGCCGGTAAAATCGCCCTTGGCCGCCTGTAATACCAGTTCTTCGTGGTTGCCGCACAAGCATTGTACCTGATAACCGCGTTCTTGCAATTTAAAAATCGTGTCGATCACGCCTTTGGAGTCGGGGCCCCGGTCGACATAATCACCCAAAAGAAACAACTGATCGGTTGTGCCCAGCGCCAGCCGATCGAGCAAGGCGAGGAACGTAACACTGCATCCGTGAATATCTGAAATGGCTATCTGGCGCATAAAATCTCTGGGTAAAATGTGGAACAAGGATCAGAAAACCTATTCTGCCCACGATAAGTTCCCGTCTTCGTTTTGCACGAGTTTTTGCTCGTCGAGTAAATACGCCAGCACTTTGGCTACCGTTTCCTGTCGTTTCAGCGCGAAAGCCTTGAGCACTTCGCCCGGCGGCAGGGCTTCTTTTTTCAGGATTTCCCTGATCTTTTTCTCGTAGGATTCGAATGCGTCCGTCGACACATCACTTTTGTTTCTGCCGGTACACACATCGCAAATGCCGCATCGTTTGCTGTCGGATTCTCCAAAATAAGCCAAGAGCAACTGACTGCGGCATTGCAGGGTTTCGGCATATTCGATGGCCTTTCTGACGCGTTCGGCGGCACGTTCCTTGCGCCAGTTGAGTTTTTGGTAGTCAATGCGCAGGTTTTCGGCGGCTACGCGTTCGTGGGTAAAGGTGAGTTGCGGTTTGTCTTTTTGCGGCTCGTACAGGAGCAGCCCTTCTTTGCCGGCCGTGTTCAGCACCTGTCGGATGTTTTCTACCGGCAGATTGGCGTAACGCGCCAGCAAGGCTTCACTGATTTCCAGAAACTGGCTGTTGATGCCCGGATAGGCCCGCAGCATTACTTTTATGACGGTATCTGCCTGTGGCTGCCGGAGTTGGTAGTCGTAAATGGCTTCCCGACTGGCCGTGACTTGTGCGCGCGCCATGGTAATTTCTGCGTCGTTAAGCGCTAACCAGCCTTCCTGTTCCAGGATTTTCAGCGCGGCATGGGTAGGGCCTTGCTCCAGTTTGAAGGCGGCACAAAAGGCGGCCAGGTCAAAATCGAACGACTCTCCCAGTCCTGCTCCAATGGCTAATTGGGTATAACTCCCCAGGGCCTGATATACCCTGCTCATCATTTCAATGGTCGGGAATGCCGTTTCCAGGTGGTACCGCAGGCTGTCGGCATCGGATGGTGCAAACAGCAGCGTAGCGTATGCCTTTTTCCCGTCGCGGCCCGCGCGGCCTGCCTCCTGAAAATAGGCTTCGAGGCTTTCCGGCAAATGCAGGTGTACCACAATCCGAACATCGGGTTTGTCGATGCCCATGCCGAATGCATTGGTACACACCATGATACGCATTTGCCCGTCTACCCATTGCGCCTGTCGCGTGTTGCGCTCTTCCGGAGTCAAACCTGCATGGTAAAACCCCGCGTTGATAAGGTTTTGTTGTAAAAAATGGCTGATTTCCTTCGCTTCACCCCTGCTTCGGACATACACAATGCCAGAACCGGGTACGTTTTTCAGAATATCCAGCAGTTTTTCCCGCTTTTTTGATTCATATAAAACAGAATAGGATAAGTTCGAACGCTGAAAACTCTGCTGAAAAAAGCAGGGTTTCCGAAAGCCCAGTTTTTCCTGAATATCCGTCACCACATCTGAAGTGGCAGTGGCCGTAAGCGCCAGCACGGGAACGCCGGGAAGAATCTCGCGCAACTCGGCTATGCGCAGATACGGCGGCCGAAAATCGTAGCCCCACTGACTGATACAATGCGCTTCGTCGACCGCCAGCAGGTTGACGTTCATACGCTGGATGCGCGCCTGCGCCAGATCGGTCAACAAACGTTCGGGGCTGAGGTACAGCAACTTGTAAGCGCCATTGCAGGCATTTTCCAACACAATATCAATCTCGCGGCGGCTCATGCCGGAATACAGCGCGGCAGAAGGAACGCCGCGTTTTTGCAGGTTGGCTACCTGGTCTTTCATCAGGGCGATGAGGGGAGAGATGACCAGGCAAATGCCTTCCCGGCACAAAGCCGGCACTTGGTAACAAATGGATTTTCCGCCTCCAGTAGGCAATAATGCCAGTGTATCTTTCCCCTCAAGTACCGAACGAATAATATCCTCCTGCAAGGGCCGAAATGCGTCGTAGCCCCAGTATTGTTGCAGGATGGAATGTGGTTCGGCCATGCCGTTTTAGTTATTGGTTATTGGTTACTGGTTATTGGTTATTAAGTTATTGGTTATTAAGTTATTGGGAGTTGGTAAGGGTTGATTTAAAAAAAATACTATGCCACCCAACTTGGAAAGCCGGAAGTAGATTCAAGCCAACCCTTATCAACCCCTAATAACTTAATAACCAATAACCAATAACTAAACAACCAATAACAAAACGCAAAGAAAATGAAAACCCTTCACGAAACAATTCGCCCGTCTTCCATTTCAATAATACGGTGGGTGTTTTCCGCAAAACCCTGGTCGTGGGTGACGATGAGCAAGGTCTGGTGATATACCTCGGCCAGTTCCTTAAAAATATCGAAAACGATTTCGCTGTTTTTTTTGTCGAGATTGCCCGTTGGTTCGTCGCCCATCACAATGAGCGGGTCGTTGATAAGTGCCCGGGCAATGGCTACGCGTTGTTTCTGCCCGCCGGAAAGTTGGTTGGCATTTTTGTGAGCCTGATCGTCGATACCCAGGATTTTGAGGCGTTCCATGGCGCGGTGCTCCACTTCCTGCCGGGAATATTTTCCGAGTTTGAGGCCGGGCAGCATGACATTGTGCAGGACACTAAATTCATTCAGCAGGTAGTGGAACTGAAAAACAAAACCGATTTTTTCATTTCGCACACGCGCCAGTTCCGCTTCTTTTTTTTCGCGCATGTTTTGTCCGTCAATCACCAGATCGCCGCTGTAATCAGTATCCATCGTGGACAGGATGTATAGCAGGGTAGACTTTCCACAACCGGATTTGCCGATAACGGAAATGAATTCGCCGGAATTGACAGAAAAATTGATGCGATCCAATACCTGAATGGTCACCGGATCATGGAAGTTTTTACTGATGTTTTTTGCTTCTAATACCGTACGAATCATGCAAATAACTATTTGATTATTATTGTTTTAACTTGCCCCTTGCCCCTTGCCCCTTGCCCCTTGCCCCTTGCCCCTTGCCCCTTGCCCCTTGCCTCACTTACCTCTAATAATCACCACCGGGTCAATTTTGCTCGCTTTTCTCGCAGGAAAATAACCGGCGAAGAAAGTAGTGATAATGGAAAATGTAATTCCAATTACATAATACACCAGGTCGTAATTGACCGGATACGTTGTGATAGTGGGCAATGCACTGGTATTAAACGGAATCTGATCGATGAGGAGCGATAAAACCAAACCAATGGCCAGGCCCACTGCGCCGCCAAAAAATCCGATGCTGACGGCGATACTCAGGAAAATGCGTCGCACATCCGAGCCCGAAAAACCAGTGGCTTTCAGAATAGCGATGGAGTCCATTTTTTCGTAGATCATCATGTTCAGGATATTGTAAATCCCGAATCCCGCTACGATCAGCAGCGTGATACCAACCACATAAGAGAGGAGTGAACGAATGAAACTGCCCGTTTCAAACTGTGCATTGACGCTTTTGATGTCTTCGGCATCCGTTTGAAAAATGCGGGCGTACTCTTTCGCTACGGCCGGCGCCAGGTTCAGGTCCTTCAGTTTGATCTGAATATCGGTGATGTAATTGGCCGACTTTCCCATCAGTTTCTGGGCCGTTTCTACCGAAGTATAACTCTGAATTTTATCAAAATCCATAAACCCGGTTTGGAAAAAGCCCACCACTTTGAGCGGCACCTGTTCCCCGCGGGAGGTGGTGACAAAAACAGTTTCACCGATGTCTGCCTGGAGTTTTTCAGCCACTCCTTTTCCCAATAAAATACTGTTGGGTATGTTTTTCAGGTCGATCGCCTTGCCTGCCACAATGTAGTCGTTGAAGGAGAAAAGGGACACTTCTGCCACCACATCCACGCCGTTGACAATTCCGTTGATGTCGACCACGCCTGCATTGTACAACACCGGTGCTACCACCCGAGGAGCCAGACCCAAGGCCCGATCGTCGGCACGAATAGCCTGCATGACGGCGCCGCTGTTGTAAATGTCCAGCCTTCCGCCGCTGGATTTAACCGACTCGATAAAATTATGACTTGATGCAAAAGACTCGCTCAGATTGACCGGCTGATCCGGGTTGGGTTTTATTTCTTTGAAAAGTCGGATATGCGGGGTGCGATTGAGCACCAGGTCGTCGAGCATGTCATTCAGCCCGTTCATGAAGCCGAGCAGGGTAATGAACATGGCAATGCTGAAAGTAACGCCGATGGCGGCAACCAGTGTTTGTCGCCAGCGCGCCAGCAAAAGCGAACGAGCGATGCTGATGATAAGGCGCTGATTCATTTTTCCGGCTTGATGATAATGTCCGAGGCGCTAAGTCCCGACAGGATTTCTACTTTCTGATAGTCTTTCAAACCGGTTTCTACCCTTCGTTTCTCTTCATTTTTCAGCATAACAAAGGAGTCCTGTACCAGAAATGCACGCGGAATGGTCAGCACTTGTTGTTTGGTACGCACCACAATATTGGCTTCTGCTGTGAGATTGGGATACAGTACTTCCGGTTTGCGCACAAAGGATGCTTCCACGACAAAAGTTCGGGTACGTTCGTTCATAATCGGATGAATCCGGTCGATCACGGCTTCGAAAGATTGTCCTTTGTAACTGTCGAGGCTGAGCAGCACTTTTTGTCCAGGGCGCAGCCGAACAATATCGAATTCATCCACTTGAAGTTCGATGTAGTAATCGCTGGCATCGCCTACGACGGCCAGCGGCATTTGAGGCGTTACGATTTCGCCGTTTTCCACCAGAATCGTGAATACCCGGCCGTCAGCAAGGCTTTTGATGGTGTAATCGTTTTGAAGCGTCCGGCTGATGGACAGGTTTTTTTGCGCTTGCTCTGCGGAAAACTGCAATTGGCGGCGCAATTCGTTGTAGCGAAGGATAGCCGTTTCGAGTGCCGTTTTTGAACCGGAAAAAGCCAGTTCCCGCGCTTCCAGTTCCACTTTGGAGCCGATTTGCTGCGCCCAAAGGCTTTGCTGACGAACCATAAGTATGGAGTCGTTGCGGAGTTTCTGGCGGGCCAGGTCAATGTTTGCCCGCAATTCGTTGAGTTTGTCCTGTTGCGCTTGTACGGCTGCGAATTCTGCTGCCAGGCGCGCATTTTCGGTATTCAGTCGGGACGCCTCGCCGGAAACAACAAAGATTGGGTCGCCTTTTTTTACCAGGCTGCCTTCTTTTACCAGGGTTTGCTGGAGCAAGCCGCTGACGGTAGAGTGGACGTCGTACTGGTTTTTGCTTTTGATAACGCCTGAAGCGTAGACAGATTCAGTGATACTTTCTGTTTTGGGCTGAATTTGCTCGGCAGATTTCTTGCAGGCAGTATATAGAAACAAGACTGCTGTTAGTACAATGGCCGGGCGCAGTAAGGTGGGAAGCATAGGTTTCGGCTTTGCCACAAAATTACTGCATTCGTGCAGCGAAAAGCATAGCCAAAGAATAATATTTTATGACAGAAATTTCCAACCAGACGTCATCCACACCTTCCGGCATGGATGACATCGGTTGGGCTTGGTTTTTGGGTAACCATGGCGGGAATAAACTTACACACGAGGGTTAATGTGCTGTATTTTGCAAGCGTGAACAGCCCAGATTACCAAGTTGGAAATTTTAACAAAGAATTAAATTCTGATTATCTGTTAATTTTACCCCGTAAATCAGAAACAAATTTGGGTGATTTGTAATTATTTGTCTAATTTTGCAAAAAAAATTGGCGGTGGCATCCTTTTTGTCACAATAAGGCCGGACACATTCCGTTTTTGGGTTCAACTACATCGTCATTCACAAATTAAAATACTGATAATAATGAAGAACTGGAAGAAAATGCTCGCTTTCGCATTCATGGCCACTCTTTTCCTGCTCGAAGCCTGCCACCGTGGCAGCGGTTGCCCTGGCAGCGATTTCTAAATCCGACTGAAATATTTATCTGTCTGCATGGCTCTCCAATGGATTGATATTTCGTCGGCCGACGATATCGAGCGCATCATTTCCCGCTCCCGGGAAGTTCCCTGCCTCATTTTCAAACACAGTACGCGTTGCAACATCAGCGCTATCGCCCGGTACCGTCTGGAAGACGACTGGGAAAGCACTCCTGAAGAAATTGAAACGTATTACCTCGATTTACTCCGCTACAGAAGCGTATCCGACCTCGTAGCCGACACATTTCAGGTGTATCACGAATCGCCGCAAGTACTGCTGATTTCCAATGGAACGTGTATTTACGACGCCTCTCACCTGGATATTACCGTAGAGGAATTGAAAGAAATACTGGAAACCGTGTAGTTCCCAACAAGAAGATTGCTAATCCAAATACCGATTTTAGAGGCGCGGGCATCAGCCCGCGCCTTTTTTGTAACACGGATTGCACGGATGGAATGCGGATTACACGGATTGTATCTGTTTAAAAGAATAAACAGTAGTACCTCTACCCACAATCCAATCCGTGTAATCTGCATTCCTCAGTGAAATCCGTGTTACAATCTGTGTTTCTCTATATTTGCCGCGTGAAAACCCTCCGGCTCATTTACCGACTTTCCTTTTTTGCCCTGTACACCTTGTTCACTGTGCTGCGCATCTGGCTGCTGGGAGCAATGCTGGGCCACGACATTCGCCGCGCCATGCGTATCCGCAGGCGCTGGGCACGCAGGCTGATGCGCGTCATGGGCATCCATATCGAGGTGCATGGCACACCGCCCGACTATCCTTGCCTGATTGTGGGCAATCACCGTTCGTACCTCGACCCGATTATCCTGCTCTGCGATGTAGACGCCTATCCGGTTGCCAAAGCCGAACTGGCCGGTTGGCCCATCATTGGCAAGGGCGCGCGTATGGCCGGTATCCTGTACGTGCAGCGGGAAAGTGCTGCCAGCCGCAGTGATACCCTCCGCCTGATCGACCGGCGTATTCAGGCTGGGTTTCCAGTCATTATTTTCCCGGAAGGTACTACTTCCGACCTGCCGGGAACCTTGCCTTTTCGGCGTGGCGGGTTTCAGTTAGCCGCTCGTTCGGGTTTTCCGGTAGTGCCAGTGGCTTTTTGCTTCGCCGACCCGGCCGACTTCTGGATCAATGACGACACCTTTGCCGGACATGCTGTTCGCCGATTTGGTGAAAAACGCATTGATATTCAATTGTTTTGGGGGCCTACCCTGCAAGGGGAAGATGCGGATGCACTGATGAATGGTGCGCGCGACTGGATCGAAGATCGCCTGGTTGCGAAATAGTGGAAGTTTGAATAGCAAATTTAATCAACGAAAGGCTGTCCATTCTTATGTAACATATTGATAAAGATCAATCACTTTCTTGATCCGGCACACTGCGCTTAGGCCCGTGAATAGTCCATCTTTGTAGAAAATGACATCAGTTATGAAAAGATTAGTCATATTCTCGATATTGGCGTTCACAGTACACTGGAGCGCATTTTCCCAACTTTTTAATCAGGGAAATTTTCTGATTGGTTCTACGGTAGGTTTTTCTACTGCCGATTCTAAAGTCACTTCAGGTGGCCAGAGCAATGAGGGGCTTTCTGCCAACCAAATCAGTATTGCACCTAATATTGGTTATTTTCTGCTGAACAACTTTGCACTGGGAGTCGGCGCCGACTATACACTCCATTCTGTTTCAGAACCCAACGGTGACAAAACCGACGACAGTGACCTGCTTTTCGGGCCATTTGCAAGACTGTACCTTCCTGCATCAGAAAGCGTGTCTTTTTTTGCGGTGGCCAATGTGGGGTTTGGAAATTCCGCCGATAACCAAACTGTCAGTGGTGTTGACCAAAGTATCAGGACGAATATCGTCGCATTTGGTGCAGGGCCTGGTATTACAGTATATACCAGAGGCGGTTTCGGGATAGAGGCAATCCTCAAGTACAATTATGCCAAAAGTACTTTTGATACGGAAATTTCAGGCGTAAAAACCTCCAATACTACGCGTACTAATCAGTTGGCAATTTCATTGGGTATGCAATACTATTTTGGAGGATTCCGCAGTATCAGGTCATAGAAATACTGAAGTGTATCCTGGAATGTATGATTCAGGATGATTAAAACATGACCGGGATTTAATGCCGGGGGCTGCAAAACCATCTTTTCACCCCGGCATTAAATTCTGTTAGTATACTCTGATCAACTTCTAACTCGATAAATACATACTACATGAAATACATTGCTTTATTTCTCCTTGTATTCTGTACTGTTCCCTTATCGGCTCAAGGCAATGAAGAGGTCGTGTTCGACCGGGTAACTATACAGGGGGGCTTTGGCGGTCCCATTATTGAAATGACCAGTATAGATGACCAGGCAGGTGTTTTATTTGGTGGCGGCGGCGGGGTCATTTTAAATAACTTTTTTATTGGCGGATTCGGGCAGGGAAGCGGTTTTGCGGAACACCCGATAGACGATCACATTTATTCCATTCAATTGGCCTATGGCGGCCTGTGGATGGGTTACGGAACCCCCAACAACAAAGCCATCCATTTTTTTAGCAGTTTAAAAATAGGTGGGGGCTCTGTCAATATTCCGGGTGATGATAATGGCGATCCGCTTTTTGAAGAAAATATCTTTGTGGTGCAGCCTGAAATTGGGGTCGAAATCAACCTTCTTAAATGGTGCCGGCTTGCACTTACGGCCGATTATCGGGTTGTTGGAGGGATACAATCAAGCAGACTGGCAGGTTTGAGCAACAGTGACTTCGATTCTCCGGGTGGAACACTGACCTTGCGATTTGGCACGTTTTCCCGCAATCGGAAAGAATAAACGATGCTTGCTTAATGGCCACACCAACAGTCCTGATTGTCGCCCGAGTATAGCGCAACAACGCTTTTCCCAACAACTTTTTTTCTGCTGACACGAGGCGGATATACGTCCTTGTAGCGTAGCGTATCCCCGGTATTGCTTTCCTCGAACAGGTCATACCGTATCACTACTTTGGTTCCGATCGGAGCATAGTAGTATACCCGCCATGCGTCGGCCTCTTTCAAACCGATACAACCATTGGAAGCGGGTTTGCCAAGTGTGCGGGGATTGGTAGTGGGGTGTATCATCTGACCATATCTATTTCCGTCAATAGCAGGTTCAATCCATGGGATGAGGGGCATCCAGGTCGTTCTTTGGTCGTCTCTTTTGGTATGTGTAAACTGTTTCCCGGTAACCGGGTCGAAGAAAACAGGACGCCGGTTGATTCGAATGATTTCGCCGGTTCCTGTATGCGTTCGCAAATCCACATTGCCTCCTGCCAGTGCCAGGTATTTTTTTTGATTTTTTCCGATTCGAACCGGAAAATCGTACAGCACACTGTCTTTTTCCATAATGCGTAATCTGAACGCTGGCAGGTTAATATCGAGACTAGTGGCTTGTATGCTGGACTGTAACAAATTCGCAGCCTTGGGCCCGGGCAGGATAAGTGTGTCGCCCGTTTGAAGGATGGTCATCTTGCGTTGGTCAGCGACGAAATTACCCCGTGCAATCTGACGATAATAATCCGTATTTTCCAGGGAGTCGATTATCCACGGATTGGCCCGCACCAGCATATGTTCAGTTAAGGCGTATGGAACCAGGGTGTCGTATTGGCGAACCAGGGCATCCATAAATGAAAAATAACGCTCGATCGTCACTGGCTGTGTTATCGGGATACTAAAAGCAGGTTTTTCAAATGGCGCCGTACTGTCTGTCCGAACGGATACAGGCTCCACATAAGTGGGTATTTGGTTGCGATTTTCCAATGGCCTGTTCCAAAAGAGAATGAAGGCAGATGCAAGTGCCAGCAGCAAGAAAGCAGTTCCGATCAAATATTTATTGGACTTCATGTTTTTTAACGGCGAATACGCGCAAAAGCCATTCAGCCAAACGATGCATGGGTACTTCGACTTCTGCATGTAAAGGCTGAATGGCTCTTATGTTTTATTTACCGGGCAATCATTCCTCCGTCAATCACCAATTCGCTGCCTGTCACATACGATGACTCGTCGGACGCCAGGTACAAGGCTCCGTACGCGATTTCTTCGGCTGTTCCGATGCGGCCCAGGGGGCACATGGCAGCCAGCATGGCCGATCGTTGTGCTTCATCGGCCGGGAACAGATGTTCGGTCATAGGCGTCAGTACGCCGCCAGGGTGGATGGAGTTGACGCGGATATTGAACGGCGCAAATTCAACGGCCTGGTCCTTGGTAAGCAGTCGCATAGCGCCTTTTGAAGAGGAGTAGGCCGCACCGTTTCCTCCTACCATACCTGCAATGGACGCGATATTGACAATGGCTGCCTTACCTGATTTTTTCAAATGTGGCAGGGCGCTTTTTGCTCCCAGAAATGCGCTGGTTACGTTTATGGAAAGCACCTGGTTCCAGCGTTCGAGGGTAGTGGCTTCTGTGGTCTCCATGGGTTGGTACACGCCGGCATTGTTGACCAGAATATCAATTTTTCCAAACAATTCCAGCGCCTTGTCCACCACCTGCTGCCAGTTGGCGGCCGATTGAACGTCGTGCTGGATGCAGGCGAGTTTCGGCAGATTGGCATTTTTTACCCAGGCATCCAGTTTGTCAAACTGAATATCCGTAGCCAGCACAGCCGCGCCTTCCTGTGTGAACAGGCGAGCAATGGCTGCTCCCATGCCACCGGCAGCGCCGGTAACGATCGCAACTTTATTTTGCAAGCGATTCATAATCAAGTGTTTATTTGATGAGTGGTTGGAGATTTTCGTGCATTTCTGCTTCTGCTGCTGTCATGTTTTCAATGCCTTTCAGCAAAGCGTCGGCGTTGAAGGAAATACTGTTGATGCCTTCGCGTACCAGGAAGCGGGCAAATTCCGGTAGGTCGCTGGGCGCCTGTCCGCACAAACCGATTGGTATGCCTTTGCGTCGGGCTGCGCGAATCGCCCGGGCGATCAATTCCATGACAGCAGGATTTTGCTCGCTGAAAAGTCCGCTCACCAGCGCCGAGTCGCGATCGAGGCCGAGCGTGAGTTGTGTCAGGTCGTTGGAGCCGATGGAGAAGCCGTCAAAAATGTCGGCGAATTGTTCTGCCATCAGCACATTGCTCGGGATTTCCACCATGACATAGATTTGAAGGTCGTTTTTCCCTTGTTCGAGTCCAAATTCGCGCATGGTAGCGATCACTTGCTGGCCTTCTTCCACGGTGCGGCAGAACGGGATCATCAGTTTTACGTTTTTGAAGCCCATTTCTTCGCGAACGTATTTCATGGCCTGGCATTCGAGCGCAAAACCGTCTTTGTACAGCGGCGAATAGTAGCGCGACGCGCCCCGGAACCCGATCATCGGATTTTCTTCAGCCGGTTCGAACTGTTTGCCGCCCATCAGATTGGCGTACTCGTTGGTTTTAAAATCGCTCATCCGCACAATGACGTCGTGCGGATAAAAGGCTGCGGCAATGGTGGCCACGCCTTGCGACAGTTTGTCCACGAAATAATCTTCTTTCTGCGGATATTGGCCGGTCAGGCGCTCAATATCTGCCCGGATGCCGACATCTTCGATCTGTTCAAAGCGCGTCAGCGCCAGCGGATGCACCTGAATATGGTGCGTAATCAGAAATTCCATGCGCAACAGCCCTACACCGCGATTTGGCAAAAAAGACTGTTGAAAAGCCAGCGACGGGTCGCCGAGAATGAGCATGGGCGCCGTTTCGGGCATTTGAAGGAGGGAAATATCTCGTTCCTGCACCGTCCATTCGGCTTTGCCTTCGTACACAAATCCGGTTTTGCCTTCGGCACAACTGACGGTCACCAGGTCTCCGTTTTTGATGTGCTCAGTGGCTTGTCCGCAACCTACCACAGCGGTTGTACCCAGTTCGCGAGCCACGATGGCGGCATGGCTGGTGCGGCCGCCTTTGTTGGTGACGATGGCTGCCGCGCGTTTCATAATCGGATCCCAGTCGGGGTTGGTGATGTCGGTTACCAGCACTTCGCCTTGCTGCAATAAATGGGCTTCCTGCGGACTATTCAGCAAGCGTGCCTTTCCGAAAGCGATTTTTTCTCCGAGGGCAATACCTTGCGCCAGCCGCCGGCCTTTCGATTTTATTTTGAAGGTTCGGATGGTGCTTTGTTTGCCTTTTCCGGTGTACACCGTTTCCGGGCGTGCCTGTACAATGAAAAGTTTGCCGTCGACGCCGTCTTTTGCCCATTCGATATCCATGGGTCGGCCGTAATGTTGCTCGATCTTCAGGCACCATTTGCCCAAGGTTTCCACATCTGCCTGAGACAGTGAAAAGGTGTTGCGTTTTTCCTCTGGAGTGGCTTGATTTTCAATGGTTTCTGTGCTGTCCGAATCCGGCGCGTAGATCATTGTCCATTCCTTTTCCCCACATTTCTTTTGAATGACCGGGTTGAACCGGGAGTGGATATGGGGTTTGAACAAAACAAACTCGTCGGGGGTCGAACGACCCTGTACGATGTTTTCGCCCAGGCCGAAAATGCTGTTGATGACGACCACATTTTCAAAACCGGTGTCGGGGTCCAGGGTAAATGCCACGCCGGACGCGCTTAAATCGGAACGCACCATCATTTGTACGCCGACGGAAATGGCCACATCGTGGTTGCCAAACCCCTGGTCTTCGCGGTATTTGATCGCCCGATTGGTGAAAAGCGAAGCAAAGCACCGTTGTACCGTTTCGATCAGCGCTGTTTCACCACGGATATTCAGAAAACTTTCCAGTTGGCCTGCAAAACTGGCAGCGGGCAGGTCTTCGGCCGTGGCACTGCTGCGCACGGCGAAAGAAATATCGGCTCCGCAACGAGCCAGCAAGGCATGGCAGGCTGCCCGGATATTGGATTCTACATCGGGCGGCATGGTTGCTTTCGCGATCAGCCCGCGCGCCTGTTCGCCAATCTTTGCAAGATTGGAATATGCGCTGCGATCCAGTTCGGCCAGCAGTTCCTGTAGCGGCTTTTCCAGGTTATTGGCTTTTAGAAAAGCGCGGTATGCATCGGATGTAACGGCAAAGCCATCGGGGACAGGTATGCCTTGCAATGTGAGCCGTGAGAACATTTCACCCAGCGAGGCATTTTTACCACCCACGAGCGGCAAATCGCTTATGGAAATATCGGAAAAATTCTTGATGAAAGGGGACATGACAAACCGTTTTTAGTACCCCAAAATTGCCGAAAATGATTCGGGAATGCAGTGATGGCTGTCATGAAATGGATTGATTTTGGGGTGGGGTAGGCAAACAAAAACGCCTCATAAGTCTCACAACTTACAAGGCGTTATCCCATTTATGTGTGTAGCCCCGAGTGGAATCGAACCACTATCTTAAGTTCCGGAAACTTACATTCTATCCGTTGAACTACGGAGCCGTGCTTTACAGCGGGCGCAAAGATACGGTTTACTGCGGTTTTTCAAAACGCAGGGCCGGAGAATTGTCGGCACACCCGTATCTTTCCCAAAACTTTGAGCATGAGCCCAAAAACAGCGCATTACATTTCTACATTCGGCAACCCGCTGCTCACCATACCCTTGTATTCGGTGGTGGCCGTTTTTTTGAAGGAAGATTCAGGTACGGCCTGGACGGTGACCCTGCTGTTGCTGGGTGGGGTAGTGGCGCCTATCCTGATCAAGTCGTACCGGGGCGTGCAAAAAGGGGAGTACACCAACTACGACATTTCCGACCGGAAGCAGCGGCAGTCCTGGTATATGCTGCCTACATTGCTGTTGAGCGTGGTGACCATCGCGCTGTACCTGAGCGGACAAAGCCGCATCATCTGGATGGCTACCTTGTTTGCACTGGTGCTTTTTGTGGCTTCGCAATTGATTAACCTGTTTGTCAAAACATCCCTGCACGTAGGATTTAATGCCTATTTGGGTTTTCTTGCCTTGCCCCTGAGCAAGTGGCTGGGTGTGTCTTTGTTGCTGTTTACGATCCCGCTGGCATGGTCGAGGATTGTGTTGAAACGACATACCCTGCTGGAAGTGACGGTGGGCGCGATACTGGGGCTTGCAGTGGGTTGGACATATTTGTACATGCTGAACCCATGAGCGCGCCAGGCATGCTGAAACGGGCCTGAGACGACCATTTACGCCCATGCGCAAAATCATCCACATCGACATGGACGCATTCTATGCCTCCGTTGAGCAGCGCGACAACCCCGAACTGCGCGGCATTCCATTGGCCGTAGGTGGTGGTGGCCCCAGGGGCGTCGTGGCGGCAGCGAGTTATGAGGCCCGAAAATTCGGGGTGCGTTCTGCCATGTCGGGCGCCAAGGCGCGCAAATTGTGCCCACACCTGGTTTTTGTCAGGCCTCATTTTGAAAAGTACAAAGAGGTTTCCCAGCAAATCAGGGCCTTGTTTCACGAATACACCGACCTGGTCGAACCGTTGTCGCTCGATGAGGCCTATTTAGACGTGACCAACCCGAAAATGGGGCCGCCTTCAGCCACGATCATTGCCCGGGAGTTGCGGCGGCGCATTTTTGAAACAACGCAACTGACTGCTTCGGCAGGCGTATCGTATTGCAAGTTCCTGGCGAAAGTGGCCTCCGACCTGAACAAACCCAACGGAATGGCAATCATTTTGCCCGAAGAAGCCGAGGCATTTCTGGAAAAACTGGAAGTAGAAAAATTTCACGGCATCGGCAAGGCTACAGCGGCCAAAATGCACCGAATGGGCATTTTCAACGGCCGCGACCTCAAACAATTTGCCTTGCATGATCTGGTGCGCCGTTTTGGCAAAGTGGGCCGCTTTTACTACAACATCGTGCGTGGCATCGACGATCGGGCAGTACACAGCCACTGGGTACGCAAGTCCATCAGCACGGAAGAAACCTTCCGCACCGATCTGGACAACACCGAAGACATGATGGAGCAAATTGCCCTGATTGCCGACCACCTGCAACGGCTGATAGAACGCAGCGACAACCCCGGGCGCACGCTGACGCTCAAGGTGCGGTACGCCGATTTCCGAGTCGTCACACGTTCCAAAACGGTCGATCACGAGATTACCAAAGCCGAAGAAATGATA
Organism: Bacteroidota bacterium; assembly: GCA_020160935.1. GTDB lineage: Bacteria > Bacteroidota > Bacteroidia > Chitinophagales > Saprospiraceae > M3007. The sequence continues at coordinate 44,273 of JAIUPL010000006.1, forward strand.
GCCCTGGCAGCGCCCTTGCTGGCAGATACGGATGCGCTGGAGAAAAAGGTACGCCTCCTGGGGCTGGGACTTTCCAACCTGCGCAAGGAACGAGAGGAACAACTTCGGGAGCCGATAGGGCCAGGGGAACAACTGGTGCTGGAATTTTGAAACACGGATTACACGGATTTTTGACGGTTTACGCGGATTGTTGTAGGTTTAAACGGATTTTTTTGATTAATTCAATCGAAACTATTAGTACATTCTACGCATAGTGTCCTTTGTGAAACCTTTGTGCTCTTCGTGGTAAAAAATTTTACCACAACGGACACAAAGGTTTCACAAAGGACACAAGGCGTAGCGTGTGCAGGTTGTATTTTTTAGCCGTAACATTGACGTGTGAAGCACAGATACTGTTTTTTAGGCGCGTTGATCTTCTTGCTGGCACTTCGATTCCTGCACTTCGGCACCGCTATCGATGCCCCGCACGACTGGCGGCAATGCGACACCGCCTATTACATCCGCGACTTTTATGAAAACGGAATCGACCTGCTTCATCCTGCCGTATGCTGGATGGGCGCGTCGGATAAGCTGGCGCTGGAATTTCCACTGCCGGAAGCGATCGCGACTCTTGCGTACCAATGCACAGGCGGCGAATCGATACCGCTGGCGCGAGCCGTGTTTTTGTGCTTTTTTATGGTTGCGCTTTTTTATTTTTATAAAATTGTTTGCCTGTTGTTCGGGAAGCAATTGGCGCAGTGGGCGACGCTGGTTTACCTCGTGTTGCCACTCAGCATCTATTATTCCAGGGCTGTTCACATCGACTTCTCCGCAGTCGCGAGCGCACATGCCATGGTATATTACTTTTTGCTCGGAGTGCAGGAAAAACGTCGGCGATACATGGCGGCAAGCGGGCTGGCGGCTGTGTTCGTTTTTTTGATCAAGCCGCCGTATGCGTTTTATTTTTCACTGCCGATGCTGGCATACGCTGCTTCGTCGAAGCAGTTGAAATGGGTGCTCCGCCAGGCATTCTGGTACCTGCCGGTCGTCGTGGCATTCTGGCTTTGGCAAAAACACGTCAATGCCATCAACGGTGCGGCCCCCAACCTGGATTATATCCTGCACTACCGTAAAATGACGCAACATGCAGGCTGGTATTTTGGCACTTTGCAGCAAAGGTTATCGCTGTATCCTTGGTGGATTCTCTTGCAGCGTGGAGTGCTGGAAGTGGCAGGCGCGGTAGGGTTCGTGTTTTTTCTACTGGGCTGGCGCGGTTTTCAAGCACTGCCCAATCGGCATTTTTTGTTGTTTTGGATGCTGGGGCTAGCCCTGTATGTGTTGTTGTTTTTCAACCTGAATTTTGTGCACAACTATTACCAAATCCCGCTTCTGGCCCCGGTGGCCGTGCTTGCTGCGAGAGGCATACGGAGCATTTCACCATCCAGGCCCTGGATGAAATGGCTGCTTTTGGGCCTGCTTTTGCTGGCCAACTGGATGTACTGCGAAAAATATTATTACGAAGTGGCTGCCGATCATGTTGAAATCGGAACCCTGATCCGGGAAAACACGCCCGATACTGCCCTGGTAATCGTTTCGTATAACACCATGGATTGCCGGAACCCGAAAATCCTGTATCGTGCGCGGCGCAGGGGCTGGTCGGTAGAAGAGGCCGCGATCAAACCGGAGGTGATCCGAAGATTACAACAGGAACAAAGGGCCCGATACTGGGCATATGCGGGGCCTCCCCTGGAACAAAAAGGCATGGAAGATTATCTGAAAACGTTGCCACCACCACGTGTTTTTAACCTGAATTCCATTTCACAACCACTTTATATCTTCGATCTCACAACGAAATAAATGGCAAAAACAAAGATGACACCGTTCATGCTGGACAATCGCTTTTTTACTACCCAATCCAACTCCGGAAACGGAGAGGTTTCCTCCGCAACTATCTTTCATTACCATCAGGATGCCGATCTGGTGTATGCTGACTATTCTGGCGGCGAAATTGTAAAAGGGCATTTGCTGGGTAATATGATCGACAGTGAACGCCTGGAATTTGTGTACCATCACCTGAACCGGCAGGGCGAAATCATGACCGGGCGCTGCACTTCCTACCCTGAAACCGGCGCAGACGGGCTATTGCGTTTGAAAGAATACTGGCAATGGACTTGCCGGGATTTCAGCAAAGGTGAATCTGTGATCGTAGAAATACCTTCAGGGGCGTAACAACTTGCCCACCGTTTTCCAGCCAATCAGTTGAATACCTTGCTCTTGCAGCAGTTTTTTGCAGGCTTCGCTGGTGAAAAAATTGTAGTCGTCCTGTCGCCAGGCCGCATCCCATTTTCCGGGAAAACCGGCGGTGATGCCGGTCATTTCGTCGTTTTCAAAAGCAGTGTGCATCACCAGTACGTTTACACCCGGTTGCAAATTTTTGAATACCGACGTATAAAAGGCTGCCATACCGCCTTCGTAGTCGCGAGGAGTAGCCGTAATCGTGCGATCTACCACGATATCCTGCGGCGTAATGAGTTTGCGATACGCATCGGAAGCATGGGTCAGAAACTCGCCGCCAACCATGACCGGCACATGGTATTCGCGACCAAGTTGGAGATACACTTCAAAAAATGCAGGGCTCTGATAAAACAGGCATCGCATGTGGCTGTCGAAATGCGTGGGTTCGAGCCCCATAGCCCGCGCGCGTTCGATTTGTGCTTTCAGTTCGCGTTTCACTTCAGCCGGCGTAGCATGTGCACTCATCGACGCACAGTCGGGGTAAAAATAGCCCATCGAATCCACCAGTCCGGGCACCTCACTTCTGGAACACACCGGCCCCCAACGATACGGCAGCCATTCGCTGGTGAGGGTGAGGTGCAGACCCAGATCGTGTCCGGGATGTGTTTTGGCATACCGCGCGATTTCCGGAAACCAGGGGCAGGGCACCATCACACTGGCTGATGTGACAATACCACGTTCGAGCGCCTGAGTGCTCGCTTCATTTTCGGAATGCGCTACGGCCAGGTCGTCGGCATGGATAACGAGTAGTTTGGCATTGGCAGGATAGCCGAGGCGCTCGGCGAGGCTCGTCTGGTTTTGAGCCTGCAGGATTTGGAGCGACAGGCAGCAGCACAAGATTATCAAAGTGTGATTCATAGAATGTCCGTATTGTTGGCTTTTCAAATTTCATCCATCGCCCGGATGATCACACGAAGATAGATTTTCATGGTTCTTTTATTATTGGCAGGCATGTTTTTAAGCCTTATTGGTTCCCTGCCACCCGGATTTATCAGCCTTTTGATTGCCCAGACTTCCATCCAGCGCGGCATGAAACCTGCCTTGTGGGCTGCTGCGGGCGCCGCTTCTGTAGAAACCGTGCAGGCCTGGCTTGCTAGTATTGCTGCAGTGTGGGTATTGGCGCACCCTGCTGTGCAAACCTGGTTTCAATACGCTGCACTCATAGTGTTTTTGAGCGTAGGGACTTATCTGATGTTCTTTGCGCCGCCCCCCAAACCGCGCACGGAGGTTGTCACTCAGGTGTCGACCTGGCAGCAATTCGGGAAGGGTATGCTGGTCAGCATTTTCAATATGATGGCTATGCCTTACTGGTTTGCCTATTGCGGCTGGCTGAAAATGAGCGGCTGGTGGCCGGAAAGCCCCTATTCAGTTGTGTTTTTCTCCATCGGTGTAGGGCTGGGTACATTATCTGCGCTGGCCTTGTACGCCTGGGCTGCACAACGTGTGATTGAGCGTTCGGCAGAAATCGCCCGTTCTATCAACCGCATCATTGCCGTCATTTTTTATCTGCTGGCGTGTAAAATTTTGGTGAATTTGTTCTGGTAGTTGTCCGTGTATTGACTTTTTTGCCAGTAAATTGCACTCCGATGTGAAAACCCGGATGATCGGGAGCACCTTTGAGTTGTCGAAATATGGCATATATCGGACTGAAACGAACATGGGTACGCTGGACCACTTGGGAGTACCTGCCGATGTGGGTAAGCAACCTTCCTGTCGCAGGGTTTTACCTGTGGTTTGCCATGCGCGCCCGGCATCCGTTGTTTTTTAGTGCCGCCAATCCTGCCATTCCCCTGGGCGGGGCTATGGGTGAGTCGAAATTCGATATTTTAGAGCGCTTACCGGCTTCTATTTTACCAAAAATGGTGCTCGCCAAAGCGGGAATGCCGCTGGATGCAGTAAAAAATGCATTGCTGGAAGCGGGCCTTTCTTTTCCTTTCATTGCCAAACCGGATGTGGGAGAACGTGGATTTTTAGTTAAAAAAATTACCTCGGAAGAAACCCTGCAGGCGCACCTGGCTCGTTATCCCGTTGATTTCATTTTGCAGGAATGGATTGATTTGCCCTTTGAAGCCAGCGTTTTGTTTACGCTGTTTCCCGGACACAAAAGCCGTTTTGAAATTACATCGGTTTGTGTGAAAGAGTTTTTGCAGGTGACCGGCGACGGACAACGCAACCTGCGTGCTCTCATTTTGAGCAACCCGCGCGCCGCATTTCAACTGGAACGACTTGAACTGGAGCATCCGGAGCGCATGGAAGTGGTGCCTGAAGCCGATGAGGTGGTGCGCCTCGGCGCCATTGGGAATCATTGCCTCGGAACAAAATTTGTAAATGGCAACCACCTGATAAACAAGTCGTTGTGCGACTCTTTTGAATCCATCTGCCGACAGATCGACGGCATTCACTATGGCCGTTTCGACCTGAAATGCGCCGATGCGGAGGCCCTGCAAAAAGGCAATGTGAAGGTCATGGAACTCAATGGCGTGCTGGGCGAACCCGCGCATGTGTACGACCCCTCCGTGGGGGCTTTGCGCGCTTACAGGGAATTCTGGCGGCACTGGCGGCTTATTTTTGAAGTGAGCCAGGCCAATCGCAAGCGTGGGGTAGAGGTGGCTACCTGGCAGGAAGGAAGGGAGCAGGTTCGGCAGTATTTCGCGTACAAGAAGCAGTTGGGGTGAGTGGGGAAGGGGCAATGAGCAAGAGGCAAGGGGCAAGAGGCAAAAAGGGCAAAGGGCAAGGGGCAAAAAGGGCAAGGGGCAAGGGGCAAGAGGCAAGAGGCAAGGGCAAATTGGTGGAACAGAATGTATTTTCTAAATATGCTCAAGAACTCCGGAGAAAACACATGGTAAACGTATCTCCAACCGTATTCAACAACACCCGTGTGCAGGAGCCGATCGTGGCTCCTGTCGATCCGGATTTGCTTGCTGCAGAAATCGAACAGTTGCGCGTCGATAATCTGGTATGTCATCAGTCGCATTTTGAAGTGTTTGTGGCGCACAGCACACAGATTCCCAATTTGTTACACGAAATCGGACGACTTCGTGAAATCACCTTCAGAAGCGTTGGAGAGGGTTCTGGAAAGTGCTGCGATGTGGATGAATTCGATGCCTATTATCGCCAGTTGATTATCTGGGATACGGACGAGCACCAGATTGTGGGCGGGTACAGACTGGGTTGTGGCGACGAAATTTTTGAACAATACGGCGTTGCGGGATTTTACATTTCTTCCCTTTTTCACATTCAGGAAGGCTTTTTTCCAATTTTAAAACAATCGCTGGAATTGGGTCGCTCCTATGTGCTGGAAGAATACCAGCGCAAGCCCCTGCCACTTTTTTTACTCTGGAAAGGCATACACGTTTTTTTGCTGGAACACCCTCGGTATCGTTACATTCTGGGCCCGGTGAGCATCAGCCGGCAGTTTTCCGACCTTTCTCGCGGGTTGATGGTCGGTTTTCTGGAACGCCACTATTTTGATGCTCATTTGGCTGCGCATTTGTCGCCCCGCACCCCTTTCAAAGTCCTGGCGGAAAAACAGGTGGATATCAGTGAATTGATACAAAACATGGGGGGCGATATCCATTTGCTCGACAAATTCATAGAAGGCGTGGAAACCAAAGGTGCGCGCATACCTGTTTTGCTGAAACAATACCTGCGACAAAATGCGCGGTTCATCGGCTTCAACCTGGATCCTAATTTTTCGGATTGCCTGGACGGGTTTATGATTCTGGATATGAATGATCTGCCAACTACAACCATTGAAAACCTGCATCGTTCCTGAACAGAGAAACGATTTTCAGCCACGTCAAATTATTTTTTTATAAATATTTGCAAATTGACAATAAGTACACTTAAATTCGCCTTGCAAAAAATAATCTAACAAATGAGTTACGCGCAATTCATTTAATCGCCAGCCCTTGCTTTACCACTGATTCGAAGTGGTAAAGCAAGGGCTTTTTTTCTTCTCCTTACTTTTTCCATTCACGGCGTTTTGTAACAGCATCCTGTTACCTGCTATCTGTTTGCCCCAATCGCATGGTTTTGCTTTTACATCGGTACAGCGTTTGGCTTGTGCCCGGGTGTACTTGTGCGTTTCTGAAACATGAAAGTACGATGCGAATTTCATGCAATGTGCTGTAAATCAAATTGTTAAATTAGTGTTTCCCTCGAATGAGCCGCGAAATACTCATACCAAATCACGTTCAAATGAAACTTTTACACGCCATCTTTTTTTGTTGCGCCTCTTATTGGCTCGTATTTCCCGCATCCGGGCAAAACGTTTTTTCATCCTGTAACAGTTGTTTATCGGGTCTTCCCGGGCCTGTTTCGCAAGGGGCTTTTGGCGATTATGACAACGACGGCGACCTCGATTTGCTGGTTGGCGGCCTGGGTAATTTTACAGGTGGCTCCAGTGTCGGTAGCCAAACTGCTTTCACTTCCCTGTACACCAACGACGGAACAGGTAAGTACACCTTGAACAACAACACCAGTTTTACCGGCCTCACGAGCGGAGAAATTACCTGGGTGGATTACAACCGCGATGGCTATCTGGACATAGCCATGATGGGCGTTTATGTCTATTTCGCTACCAATACCAATCAAAAAGTGGTACATGTTCAAATCTACCGCAACCAGGGCAATGGCACATTTGCTGCTCCTATAGAACTCTCCGGACTGGAATATGGTGGCCTCGATTGGGCAGATTACGATAATGACGGTGATCCTGATCTGGTAATTACCGGCGTGAGTGGGAATCTGGCTTCCAGTGCGATGGCTACTCGCATTTATCGCAACGACGGAAATAATGTGTTTACTTACATTCCTACCAATCTGCCGGCGTTGTGCTGGGGCAATGTCAAATGGGGCGATTATGACAATGATGGCGACCCCGATGTACTGGTCTGCGGGCAAAATGCTGCGGCCGCATATGGAATCTGCTCGGGCAATAGCGTCACCAAAATTTATAGAAACGACGGAAATAACACCTTCACAGATATTCAGGCCGGGTTAATCGCCGCCACGGCCAGTTGGGCGGCCTGGAAAGATTATGACAACGATGGGTACCTTGATGTAGCCATTCAGGGGCAAAATAATAGCAGTTTGATCCTTAAAATTTACCGCAATCAGCAGGACGGCACCTTTACAGATATGAACCTGGGCTTGAACGGCAACTACCAGGGCAACCTTGCCTGGGGCGATCTAAACGGAGATGGCCTGTCTGACCTTGCCAGCGGTGGCCAAAATGGCATATCGATTTATTTGCAATCGAGTGGGGGCAGTTTTTCCAAAAATCAAACCCTGACTGGAAGTTTTGCTGCCTTGGGCGATTGCAACGGCGATCACAAACCCGATCTCGTGGGTACTACCAGCAGTTACCCTGTGTATTTGAATCAGAAAACTGCCGCGAGCCTTCCGGCGGTTCCTTCCGGGGCTACTGTTCATGCATTTGGCAACGATGTATTGTTTACCTGGGAAGTCCCCACCCATCTGGGGGGGGTGTTAAATGGCAATACTTATAATGTACGTGCAGGCACCAGTACCAATGCTGTAAATATTGTAAGTCCAATGTCGATCGTGGGCTCCGGCTCTCGTCAGGTATTCAACGATGGCAACGCAGGGCACAACCACAAAATGTATGTGAAAGGGCTTGCCTCTGGTTCTTACCATTGGGCTGTTCAGGCACAAAATACAGCAGGGCAGGGTGGCAATTTTTCATCCGAGCAAATTGTCTCCTTGCCTGCAAACGATGTGGTCGCATACATAGACAATGAAGGAAATGACACGATTTGCTCCGGAAGTAGCGCATTGTTGAAAGCATATGCCTATCCGCACCCTGTTTCCTATCAATGGTATAAAAACAACAGCCCTATTTCCGGTTCCAATACGCAGGAATACGCTGCTACACAGTCAGGACAGTACAAGGTATTGGTCACTACTGCCAATGGAACAGTCACGTCCAACACTGTAAATATTGCTGCCTATCAGAATATTGCAGCCCCGCAGACAAGCAGCGCTTCGGCTTGTCAGGGGCAGTCACTTACCCTGAACGCCACGCCTGCTTCCGGCGCAAGCACTTGTTACTGGTATGACAGCAATGGCAATTTCCTGACAAGCGGCACTTCTTACACACCGGTGCCTACGCCCACAGCCACTACTTTTTACAGGGTTTATTCGTATAATGCCTCAAACGGATGCAAAAGTTCGGCATCCAATGCATCATACGCCACGATCAACCCGGTACCAACCGCAGCCGTAGCACTCGGGGAAAGTGCCTGCCAGCCGCAAGCCTTCACACTTTCAGGAAGTCCCGGTAACTATGGTAACACTTGCCGTTGGTACGACCATTCCAGCAGCAGCACCCCTCTGGCAGAAGGCAACTTTTTCAATACCGGTGTCATTCAGCAAACAAAAACATGGCATGTAAGCACCTACAACACTACCACGCAGTGTGAAAGTGCAAGCAGAACCCCGGTAACGACGTCCATAAACCCCGTCACAGCAGCACCGATCACCACAGATGCGGTCATTTGTGCGCCCGGTCGGGCTATCCTCACTGCCCGTCCTGGGGCCAATGCTACTACGTGTTATTGGTACAATGACATGAACAGCGGCTCACCCGTGTACACCGATACGGTCGTTATCTTGCCAAATGCGACGGCCACACAAACCTTTTTTGTTTCTTCCGCCAATCCGGCCGGCCATTGTGAAAGCACGGCCAGAAGCCCGGTGACTGTGACAGTAGGCCCTGTCATCGGGGCGCCCAACACCTGGGATCAGCAGCGTTATGGTACCAACACGGTCACGCTCGAAGCCTGGCCCGGAAGCGGCGCCACCACTTGCAGATGGTATTCCAGTGCAGTCAAAACAACCCTGCTGGCCACCGGCCGAACGTACACGACACCTGTTTTGCACAGTACCACAACGTATTACGTGACCAGTTACGACGAAGCCCACGGCTGCGAAGGGCCGGATGTGGTGTCCGTTCAGGCGCAAATATTAACACCGCCATCAGTGACGGTGCATCCCGACCAGACCTACCCGATTCCCAACCTGTATTCAGGCGACAACTACAAAAATGTGAACCTCTTTACCGGCGATGTGAACATGACATTCAACTTGCTGGAAGCGAACGGGCCGATGCTGAGTTACTCGTTGAATGCTTTCTATAATTCACGTGGGGCCGGGGTGACACCTTTGTTTACGCAGAATCCGATGGGCGGACTTGGCTGGAAACTGATGGATTACCCCAAAATTGCATACAATGCCGTCGATACAACCTATTACCTGCTGGACGGGTATCAGACTTATCCGCTCCGAAAATTGAGCCAGACCAGCACCTCAGTACAATACGCGGCCCCGGGCAGTTATCACCTGTGGAGTATCACCAGAGGGACCGTGCAGCCGCAAACGGGTAACAGTACCTGGCAACTCGTGAGCGACGATGGCACCCAGTACCGATTTACTTCTCCTGCTGTTAATCACCTTGATGGCAACCAGCCCGGGTATCTGTGGAACCTGAACCTGGTCAGGGAGACACAAGGGCGGGATTCCATTGTGTTTACATACAGCAATGGCAGTTTGCAACAGATTCAAACCACCGATCTGAATACCTGGAATTTTTCCTACGACGGGAATGGCCGTATTTCCACCATTGAAAATGTGATCGCATCCACCAGCGCAGGTACGCAGTATCCACAGACCCAAACACAACTCACATATGGATCAACTTTTCCGGGGACCAGTAAAACCCAGTTGACTTCCGTATCGTATTTGCAAAATGTGGCGCCGCCCCCCTACACGCAGGCACAATACCAGCCTGCTGCGCCGCCTGTTTACTTCCGATACAACACCACCAATTTTCCGGGAGCGCTGGAAAGCATGCAGGCGCCTCAGGGCGGGGCCGTGGAATACCGTTACACCTTGCTTCCGGTGCAGTTTCGGCAATACCAGGTGGTGACGGGTGTGAATACCTTCTCCGGCACCACATTTACCCTGAACAGTCAGACCCAGCAGCAATACAGCCCTGTGAGCCTGAAATATTCCGGCGCCCGAGCCTCTTCCGATCATAAATACCTGCATTTCAATGAGTGCGAGGTGGTGCCGGGTGGCAATCAGATGTACGCAGCCATCGGAGATCAGAGCACCAGTTTTGAAAATGGTACCAACGACCTGGTTTTCAGGGATTTGGACCCCGATTATATCTCCTCCACCTATGCGCTGTCCGGCTCGAAAAGTTATTATTTTGACGGAGTGGTGGAAGATAACACCATCCACTCCAGGGTTTTTCCACTCAACAAAAAGACTTTCCAAACGTATGAAATAACCAGTTCGGGAACGCCGGTGGTGATGACCGGCTCGGAAGACTCAGTGCGGGTGGCATTCTATCTTTTTGCTACCCATGAACACCTGGATGTTGAGTTTTTGTGGACCATCACGTTTTACGACAGCCGTGGAAAATCGATCAACAATGGCTCTGCGGGGGGGAGTATGGAAGTTGATTCGGATAACTTCGGCAACTGGGTACCTGTAGAAATCGTACAGGCTGTGCCTTCCAATGCGGTATCGTTCGATTTCAAAATTGTCGGTGGGCGTTCGCTCAATCATTATGATTTCTACATGGATGACCTGAGCGTCTCAGGTTCGCATAAAACCTTGAATGGCAAGGTGATATACCATTATTTCAATGGTAGCAGTTTGTCCGATCTGGTACACATTCCGGATGATTACTACACCCTCTACCCGGATGAACAGGTGCGCGGGGTGTACAGAACCGGTTTCGAACCGGGTGAAAACTATGCCGACTGGCTGAACCTGGATCACTCCGGTTCCTGCAAACCAGCGGCCACTGTGAGCGATGAAACCCGAAAAATTGCCTACAATGGATCGGGCGCCATGGGGCTGAGCGCCTGCGACGGAAACTATTCGCGTATTTATCCAAAATCCGACCTGAATATTCCGTCCGGCACCAACAGGGTGTTGCTCACTTTTGAATACAGCAGTGCACAGTTCAGCGGCTTGCAGTTTTCCGTGAATGCGCATGTTGGTCAAACCAACTGGGACACAACCATCACCGTAAATGGCAGTTATTTCACCGACCAGCGCTACATCCGATTGAACAAATGGATGAATGTGGCCAGCACGCACGACGACTTTGGATTTACCATTCAAGTGCAGAATGCCGGCGGCGGCAAAAGCATCAACGAGTTTTTTATCGACGACCTGAAAGTTGTATTTTTGGATAAAAATACCGGCACAAGCCTGCCGGCTACCCAGGTGACGAATACCATGTACCTGGGATTGCAGTACCACGGTGCATCTTTTACGTTGGACAATCAGGAACTCGAATCGATCGAGTCATTCTGGATTGCAGGCGCAGACGCGCAGGCCGGAAATACACCGCTGCCATTTTTATACCGCTCGTACAGCATAAAACAAGGCGTAGCAAGGGAATTTAAAACCTACAACAGGAAATCTGATGGACGTGTCGTCAGCGAGCACACCACCCGCGACCTGGAGCATACCGATGGCACATATCAGGAAGTTTTCTACCTGGATACGTATATCTATGCCGATTCGCTTTATCCGGCGCTGGGACGCACAGGTTTGCATATGCTGGACGAGGTAGCGGCCACGGTGAGTAGTTATTCCACCGGCCAGAACGATGACTGGGTGACGTATACGGCAAATCTCAATGCCTGGTCGGGCGTGACCCCAACGGGTACGAACAGCCTCGGCACAATCTGGATGAACACCGCCTCCTATGTACCGAAAGTGCAATTGAGTACATCGACGATTTATTCCGCCGTGCGGCACCTCAGCCGACAAACACCGGATGCTGCTTCCTGGCAGCAGACCGGCTCGATCATGAACATCAATGCCGATGGACGCCCATATCAGTCGCGTTCTGCCGATTCTATTATTACCTGGCAATTGTACAGCATGCGGCAGGTAGAAGATAACTGGCACAAAAACTGGAATCGCGCCCCTGTGGCGGTCGCTTCTTTCAGCGACGCAACTCCGGCCAACTCGATTTATTACGGATTTGAGAATTATGAAACGCCACCACCTTCCCTGCATGCCACACCCAGCACCACTTATGCTTTCACTGGAGAAGCATCCAGTACCGGCTCTACCTATTTTACGATACCATTTAGCCAGGGTGAAACGCCAGGCAGCAATTATTCCATTTCATTTCAGTATCTGGCCATCAGTGGTTCTGTTAAATTGACGGTTACGGCAGGCTCTACTACAATTGTCGACCAAACCATGACGCCCCCGAGCGGCCAGAACAACTACTGGCAATCGATACAACGCATTGTTACCGTTCCATCTGGCACCACACAGATCAAGATTCAACTGGACGGTAACGGCAGCAATAACAACAGCGTTTATTTTGATGACATACGTTTTTTGCCTGCCACCTCTTCTTTTTCGGCTTCGGGTTATTCCATAGAGGATTATCAATTACAATCCATGCTGGATAACAACGGCGCGGATATGCGATTCCTGTACAACTGGAAAGGCGAGCGGTATGCTACGATCGGGCCGGGTAAAGTGCCACAATTGATCGAGACCAATTTTATGTCGGCCATGAACCCGAAAGGTACGGGGCAGTACAACCCTCTGAAACCCAACAACTCCTTCCATATCGAGCCCAGGGATGGCGGTCATTATTTCGCCTTCAACGATCAAACAGATCGAATCGGATGGAGTATGACGAATTCATCGTACGTCCAGTTCAGTTTGAACAAAATGTACATGACCAGCACGAACACCGCGCGTATGTCCTCTGCCTGGAATCCTGCCGACTGGAGCAATTTCGGGGTATCCTATCAGGTTTTGCCCGTATTCAGTGGCAACTCCACCCTGGAAAGTGGTATTGTCGTGGGGTCTTACAAGTTTGCGACACGTATTGTTCGAAGCAACGGGCAGGATCAGGTATTTCTGTCGCTTTACAACGGCAGTACCCAAACGCCCATCGACACGATCACTTACACGACGCAATTGGCCAACCCCGCTTACCAGGTGATGGTGCTGTTTCAGCAGAATCATGTACACATCTGGCTTAATGGCCAGTACATTTCCAATTCCTTCAATTACACTGGTTCTACCAGTTCTTCTTTGAGCCTTTATTTCACCAAAGTGAGTGGAAGCACCAGTATTTCCTTTACGGATGTTTGTGTGCTGTATGCGCCGGAAATCAGCGGCAAATACATGGATGGACTGGACAACATGCTTCAAACAGTACAGGTAAATGGAAATGACCTGATTGTGCAGGAAACACAATACGACCTGATGTTCAGGCCGGTGTTGCAAACCAAAAAAGTGCTGCTGACGGGCAAATGGCCTGTATTCCAAACCGGGTTTATCAGCAGTTTCGACTGGAGTACCGGCAAAATGCTGGGCACGGTACAGCAAGCAAAAAACTACGTTTCCAACGGTGATGACGACCAGAAATACATGTACTGGCGTACGGTATGGAATGAATCGCCCAATACACAGTTGAAAATGCTCTTCAAGCCAGGAGCCGATTTTGCCCTGCGCAAACAATCGGACGTCGAAAAAGCAGAACGCTGGGCCTATACCCACGAAGAGCAGATTTTTGCAGCGATCAAGTATTCCCTCGACCTGGCCCAGATCATCGTCGATCCCGAAGCAGCGCCTTTTATCATCGGCATGGATGTGCTGGGGCTTGTGCGCAAGCATTTCAGAAGCAGCAAGGACAATGTGCAAAAGGAAGAGGCTATTACCAGCAAGTTTTATGATCCGCTGCAACAACAGATCCAGATCAAACTCCCGCTGGCCAATACGCCCAAACACACCAAACCGGAGCATATCCTGACCTATGGTTACGATTTCAACGGCAATACGATCCTGAGAACTGCTCCGGAATCGGACACGACCAAAATGGTATACGATATATTCGGACAGTTGCGCTTTTCGCATACGGCAGAAATGGGCAACCGGATTACCTACTACAAATACGATCGCTGGGGACGCTCGGTAGAAAAAGGTATTTTTTCAGGTACATGGAACCAGTCGACGCTCCAGTCGCACGCTTCCGACCCGAATTATCCTTCCAGCGGAAATACCATTCAGAGTAAATATTATTACGATGGAACGGAAGGATCGAATGCCTTTCTGTCGCCGAATCGTGGCCAGTTGACCCGTTCGGAAACGTATGAAAACGGCGCGGTGTACAATATTCAGACATATCACTATGACCTGAACGGGAATTTGACCCAAACAGATAATAAAATTTCCAGCACGACTTACACTACGTACTATCAATACGATGCCGCCGGGAATATCAAACTGGTCCAGTATCCAACATGGAACGGTAGCCAGTTCAAAGTGTCCTACACGTATGATTACGTGGGCAATATGTCGAACATCGGTGATCAAACGACCTCCAATGCTTACGCCTCGTATGAATGGAACCCGGATGGCAGCCTGTACCACGAGAAACTCATGCAAACCAACCATGTAATTCTCCCGGTGTGGCACTGGTACAATGCACCTGGCTGGAAGGATTTTTCAGGTTATGGAGATACGGTTCGCATGCCGGGCCTGACATGGCACTGGTGGTCGGGCTTATGGCCCACCGTCAATTACTCGTTTTCCATGTTTTCCGAACAGCAGGATTACAACTTTCTGACGGACTGGTGGTCTGATTTGTGGGGACAAACCTATTACAACGGCGATGTTGCCAGTTCGACGTACACGCCCGGTTTAGGCAATCCGGCCAGTTCGCTGCAACAGGGATATTTGTACAATGAATACGGCAATCTGGAAAGTTATTATAGCAGTTATGCCAATGAAACCTTCCTTTCCAGTGTCGCCAGCGATATTGCTGATCTCTATTTACGCGATACGCTCGTGTATGACCTGAACGGGAACCTGGCGGTGCGGAATTTTGGCAAACAACTGGAACTCATTTCCATTAAGGATGAACAGTATGCCGGCGCCCGGTATGATTATGATATTTCGGACAGCCACAACCGGCCCACCTTCATGGCATACACGGAGTATTCCACTTTTCCAACACTGAATTACTATTTGTACGATACCCTTTATATCCGGTACAACAAAAACGGAAATGTCTACCAGCATCAGTGGAAACACCGCAATGCCTCTCCTTTGAAAGCACACCCGGGCACAGTAGCATACCAATGCTGGAGCCGCTACAACTGGGACGTCTTCGGCCACCTGAACAGCCTGAGCAAACACAGTACCGATAATGATAGCACTTATGTGGCTTTCCATTACGACAGCCGGGGCATACGCCTGCAAAAACAGGTGAAGTGGTATTACGGAAATTCGTTGCAAAAGAGCCGAAACACCACCTACCTACGCAATGCCAACGGCGATCCATTGATGGAAATTATTTCAGGCGGCGCCCGAGACACAGTGAAATACTACATCTGGGGGCCGAATGGCATCGAAGTGATGTCCATGAACGATGGGCAATCGACACACTCCTGGTTCGTATTAAAAGACCGCCTCGGCTCGGCCAAACAACTCGTCGACCGGGCTGATCGCTCCGTGGATGAGTATTATGCTACGGATGAATACGGGCTGCTGAATGTCGACGATTCCCATTACAACGGCCTATTCAACTACATCTACACCGGGCAGGAATTCGACCGCGAAAGCGGCCTGCACTACTTCCGTGCCCGGATGTACGATCCGTTTAGTAAAATGTTCCTGTCGCCCGACCCGGCAGGGTCTAACCCGGCGACCCCTTATGCGTATGTGGGGAACGACCCGGTGAACAGTACGGACCCGACTGGCGAGATACCTTTTGATGCTGTTTTTGATGCAACATTACAAGAAGAGAGAATAGCAGAAGGTGAGTTTACAAATGTTACTACCAGCAGATTGATGGATATGTTACCTACAACTGCGGAAGGGGCAGCCAAGGCCGAAAACAGGCAGGTTATGGTAGAGTTTAGAAGAAGATTTAATGATGTGAACATTCGACCGGGAGAATTCAATGATATTCGGATTGGCAAGCACGATAAAATGAAAAACATTTTGCGTCCGGGCGGCAAACATGAGATGATGCCGGTTGCTTCCTGGCAGGAACTAAGACGGATGGGAATCAAACTCGATGATATTCAGATACTTGCGCACCCGACAGGCGAAACTGTTTTTCAAATTATCGACCCAATCAATGCACCGAATTGGCTGCCAAATGAAATAATACATGGGAGGTCATACCATTTTGACAGATATGGTAATTTAGCAGAAGGTTGGCAGGAAATGGGCTATAACGAACAGTACAAAACCATCGGTTCCGGTAAAGCCCACAATGAAATTTTCGACCTTATCAACTATTCAGTTGGGGAAGGGTACAATAGAATAAATTTTCTTGAAGTACTGGAAGAATGGATGAGAGGCGACACTTGGGGTGTGAGTTTTACTCGTATGCACGAAAATCATATTCAACCGTGGCTCAATAAACTCACAATTGTTCGCAACCGACGATATTAACGATTTTACTTCTTCTCACCAACCGCCTCCGGCTTTTTCCGCAGCAAAATATACTGGAAATTGCCGGGGGCGGTTTCTACCGAATCCAGGTAGTAATACTCGTTCAAATACTTCAGCCCCACAATTGTATCGCGCGTGCCTTCGGCGGCATCCAGCCAGTGAAAATCGGGTACGGAAGCGCTGTCCAGCAAGGCTTCGCGCAGAAACGAACGCCGCAGGTCGGAATCCGTCAGATCGACACCCCGCAAATCGGTACCATACAACGAGGCGCCCCGGAAATCTACATCCGTGATGTAGGTCTCCCGCAGGTCGGTATCGCTCAAATTGGCCCTGCGTAAATCCGCGCCTGCCAGAATGGCCCCACTCAAATCCGCCTTGTCCAGATCGGCGCCTGCCATCCGCGCGCCGTTGAGGTTGGCCTTGCTCAGGTTGGCCTCCCGCAGGTTGATGCCTTCCAGAAATTCGCCGGCCAGCGAGGCGCTTTCCAATTCTGCATAGGAAAAATCGGCCGATTGAAAGATGCGGCGCAGTGAGCCGTTGTCGATTTCACTGCTCAGGATGGACAGAAGCAACTGGCCACGTTCGGGGCTGGTTTCCTTGTCTATCAGCGAGTCGTTGTCGAGGTAACGGTATGGCTTGAGGCCACTGCTCAGCGCAATAACCCGCCCGATCAGTTGGGGCGAGAGGTCGCGGACGCCTGCCTGGCCAATATCGTCCTTCAATTCCTTGTCGAGCGCGTCGAGCAGATTGCCCATCAGCAGGATGAGCGCGCTGCGGCGTTCGGCTTCCTGCAGGTAGGTTTGCTGATCCAGCCGAATATTCTGGTTGGTGAGCAGTTCGTTTTGGCGAATGAGCAGTTTGTTTTGGTTGTACAGCAGCAATGTGCCAAGCAAGCCCCCGAATCCGACGAAAAGCATCTGGAATATCGTCAGAATCCAGCGCCGGAAGTTCATCCATGAATACCAGGCGAAGACCTTGGCGAAGAGCGCATTGAAAGTCGTCTGTGCTGTTTTAAACTCCTTGTCCCAGATGTTTAAAAACAGTTTCTGGGCCAGGTTTTTTACCTGCTTGAGGTCTGTATCTGAAACGCCAAAGAGTTTTTTGAGTACTTTCTCCTTGTTTTGGGCAATATAAAACGCAACCGCAGCGCTGATCAGAATCAGGCCAACAAAGCCTACCAGCAGGTGTGGCAAAAAGCGCTCAAGGGCATCCAGCCCCGTCAACGCCACAATGGCGCCCACCAAAATACCCAAAGTCAGCGCAACGATGGTGCGTGACCAGATGTCGATTTGGTTGGAGGGGCCCGGATCGTGGTGCGGTTCTTGCATACCTTTTCAAATGATGATAGATTGCTGTTGGGCAAATGTAGGTTTATTTCCGTTGTTGCATATTTGAGCCAAAGCCTCAAAATTGATATAACTTCGCGGCTGAATTGATTTAACACTGTTTACATGGCGGATTTTTCAGTAAAAATAAAAGGGTTTATCTTCAATCTGGACGGAGTGATCGTAGATACGGCCAAATACCACTACAAGGCGTGGCTCAGATTGGCCGATGAAATGGGTGTGGAGTTTCCACCCGAACAACACGAACAGTTGCGAAGCCTCAGCCGTATGGAAAGCCTCGAAAAAATTCTGGAATGGGGTGGATTGTATATGACCGAGGCTGAAAAACTGCATTGGGCGGATGTTAAGAACAATTGGTACCAGGGCCTTATCGCTCATATGACGCCCGATGAAGTGTTTAAGGGGGTGTTGCCATTTTTGGAAGAAGTGCGTGAGTATGGTGGTAAAACAGCGCTTTCGTCTGCATCGCGCAATGCTCATACAGTTCTGAAATCCACTCGTCTGGACAGCAGTTTTGATGTCGTGCTGGATGGCAGCGCTGCCCGCAAAGCCAAACCGCACCCCGATTGTTTTTTGCAGGCGGCTTCGGCATTGGGGCTTGCTCCTTCGGAATGCATCGTATTCGACGATGCTGTACTTGGCGTGCAGGCTGCAAGAGATGGTGGTTTTCATACCGTTGGCGTAGGAAAACAGGAAGATTTGCCGGACGCTGACCTGGTGATACCCGGATTCGAAGGACTTTCTCTTTCCGACGTGTTGGAAATGATGCCCTGGACTCCTCTGAGTATGGTTGAAACAGAGGGATAGTGCCTGCCGATTTGTAATATTTCTTCACATACATCAAAAACTTCTTTGTTGATGAAAATCAATATTTTGCTTGGTATTGCATTGCTTGCTGCGATTTATATGACTTGCAAGAATTTACAAAAAACGCAGCAGGAAGAAGCGGTCGCTGCTGCTCCGGCGCCCGTGCCAGCCCAATCCAAAGTGATCAAAATCATGGGCGAAGGGGCCGACACAGCCAATCAGTTGCAATTCAGCGAACCTCCACCTCAAGTTGTTGTGCCCTGGCAGAAACCCGGGCGCCCAAGTACCAGCCGCCGCGCTTTTATGTCGAGCGGCTACTGGAATCCAATGACGGCGATTTCACCTACCGACACAACAATTTACCACCAGTACAGGCCCAAATGGCTCAAATTTCACGACGACCAGACGTTTGATATTATCATACAGAACAAAGTAGTGGAATCAGGCAACTGGGCATTCGATGAGGATAAATTTGTGTTGTACCTGTCTTGCAAAGACCCGTATTTCAACAATACCTGGAACATCAAGGAACGTGGCTTTCGAATGATTTTGGTTGGAAACACGGACATCAATATTACAGGCATACAGATCAGGCTTGATATGAAAAATGAATTGCCCGCCAACTGAAAATAAAACACTGCCATAGAACCCTTCACTGGAACCGGCGTCTTAATTCACCCGATAACCAAAGCATTTAGTGCAATCCTGAATCATGAAATATACAGGCATTTTTGTTCTCATTTTGCTCATTTGTTCCTGCCAGCAAAACAGTTCCAGCGTGCAGCAAAAAACACCATCTAACATTCCTGCAGGCCGACCGACAGAGCCGGAGTGGGCAAGAAATGCAGTATTGTACGAATGCAATGTCAGACAGTTCTCAGCGTCCGGCAATTTTAAAGGCGTTCAGGCTCAATTGCCTCGTTTACGCGACCTGGGCATCAATGTGCTCTGGCTCATGCCCATTCACCCGATTGGCGTCGAACGCAGGAAAGGCTCTTTGGGCAGCCCTTACTCTGTCCGCGATTATTATGCTGTAAACCCTGATTTTGGCACACTCGACGACCTGAAGAACCTCATTGGAGAAGCCCACAAACTGGGCCTGAAAGTCATCCTCGACTGGGTGCCCAACCACACCTCATGGGATGCGGTGTGGTTAAAACAACATCCGGAATTTTACACCCGCTACAAGGGTAATCTGACCACACCCATCAACGAACACGGGGAACCTATTACGGACTGGTCGGATATCTGCGACCTCGACTACAATCAGCCTGGTACCCGGAAAGCCATGATCGACGCCATGAAATACTGGATAACAAGTGCCGACATCGATGGCTTCCGCGTCGATATGGCAGGCCTGGTTCCCAATGATTTTTGGGCGGAGGCACGCCCGGCGCTGGATTCCGTCAAACAAATGTTCATGCTGGCCGAATGGCAGGATGAACCCGGGCATTTTAATTCCTGTTTCAATGCCAACTACGGCTGGAAATGGAAAGATATTACGAAAGATATCGCCACCGGCAAACAGAATGCCACTTCACTAGATACCTTGCTGAACTACCTGGACGAGTATTACCCCAAGGACTATTACCAGTTGTATTTTACACAGAATCACGATGAAAACTCCTGGGCAGGCCACGAACAGGAGTTATATGGCCCTGCCGCCGACGCGTTTAATGTGCTGATGTTTACCTGGCAGGGTATCCCGATGTTGTACAATGGGCAGGAAGACGGACTTGCACAACGGCTTGCTTTTTTTGAAAAAGACCCGGTCAAATGGAAAGACTATTCCAAAACAGTGTTTTTTCAAAACTTGTGTACGCTCAAACGCAACAATAAATCCGTAGCGGCTGGAAAGAATGGCGGGGTTCTGAAAAAAATCCCCACAGACAAAGACACCGAAATTTATGCTTTTACGCGTGAAAAAGACGGCGACAAGGTGGTGGTGGTGCTGAATTTGACCAATAGACCGCAGTCAGTCACACTGAACCCCGACGACCAGGTGGCCGGCGCCTACCTCAGTGTTTTTGGCGCCAGTACCGTTCAGGTAACAAAAGACATGCAACTCAGCCTCAAACCCTGGGAATATCTGGTGTTGACCAATAAATAAGCATCGACTATCCTCCAATCTGACCATCGTGCAAGCAGGCAATTTTCTCCATTTCGTTTTGGTGTTTTTGGGGCTGCCACCCAAAAAGGTAGTTCACAGCCAGCGATTTAACAGAATTGCCATGATCCTGCGCCGCCTGCTCACGGCCACCTTGCTCATGCTGTCGTCGATTCTGGTGGGCACGCTGGGGTATGTCTTCATTGAACATTACCCCTGGTTTGACGCCTATTATATGGCCGTCATAACGCTGGCGTCGGTAGGGTTTGGCGAGGTGCATCCATTGAGTACCGAAGGCAAGATATTTACCACATTTTTGATATTGTTCAATGTCGGGCTGTTCGCTTATGCCATTTCCACGATTACCGGAATCTTTGCGGAAGGTGGCTTTCACCGGCTTCTTAACGATTTTCGTATGAATAAAAGCGTTGAAAATATCCGTCAACACACCATCGTTTGCGGATTCGGTCGCCACGCCATCGAAGTAACGCAAGAACTGACCAAACAAGGTATCCCGTTTGTTGTGGTAGAGAGCAATCCCGCCAAAATTGATTTTTTGCGCTCCGAAACCAATTACCTGTTTGTGGAAGGAGATGCAACGGAAGATGAGACGCTGGCAGAAGCAGGTATCAAAAGGGCTTCCGCCATTGTAATTACTTTGCCCGACGATGCTGATAATATGTTTATCACCTTGTCGGCACGCCAAATCAACCCGGGACTGCGGATCATCAGCCGTGCCAACGGCATTGCAGATGAAGTCAAAATTCGCCGCGCTGGCGCCGATCACACCGTGGTGCCCGAGCGTATCGGAGGGTTTTACATGGCCAATCTGGTCAATCAACCCGATCTCGTAGAGTTTTTTAATTTATTGTCCAACATGGGCCCCAGTAATGTGGTGTTCGAGGAAGTGGGGGTTCCGCAGTTGCAGGATACTTTTCAAAACGAAACAATCGGTAATAGTGGCCTCGATCGGGTAGCGCCGGTATCTATCGTGGCTGTGCGGCATTCGGACGGACAATATCAGTTCAATCCGCCTTCGACGCTCTATCTTTCGCCCGATTTGAGGCTGGTGCTGCTGGGCAACCCCGAACAGGTGGCACAGTTTCGAAAAAAAGCCTTGCGCTCTACTACCTGATACGTCATAATTCCTTTCGAATCGTTTTGAAAATCCTTGTCTTGCGCTTTTCTTCCATTGGTGATATTGTACTCACTTCACCGGTGCTACGCTGTTTGAAACAGCAAACAGGTGCCTCGGTGCATTTTCTGTGCAAGGAATCTTTTCGTTCGGTGGTAGCATCCAACCCTCATATCGATCGGGTATTTACTTTTCAAAAAAAGGTTTCTGAAGTGTTGCCTGCATTGCTGGCAGAACAATATGATATAGTGATCGACCTGCATCGCAACTTCCGCAGCCTTCAGGTAAAATGGCGGCTTGGTAAAAAGGCTTATTCCTTTCGCAAACTCAATCTGGAAAAATGGCTGCTGGTAAATTTGCGGATTCATCGCCTTCCGGATGTACACATCGTCGATCGCTACATGGCCTGTGTCGCAGCGTTAGGAGTGAAATACGATGGCCAAGGGCTCGATTTTTTTATTCCTGAAGGCAACGATTGGCGACAACGCATTCCCGCAGAAGAAATTCCTGCTGAACCATTTATCGCATTTGTCGTAGGCGCCACTCATGCCACCAAGCGCTTGCCCCTGGAAAAAATGATCGACTTGTGCAGCCGGATCGATCAACCAGTAGTCCTTGTAGGAGGAAAACAGGAGTCTGAATTGGGCAAACAGGTGGCTGCTTCAGCAGGTGTGCATGTCTATAATTACTGCGGACGAATGAGCCTCTATGAATCTGCCTCTGTGGTGAGAGATGCCGAACAGGTATTGACGCATGACACCGGATTGATGCATATCGCCGCTGCATTTCGAAAAAAGATTGTTTCCGTTTGGGGCAACACGGTACCCGAGTTTGGCATGTATCCATTTTACCCAACCGGCATGGATGCCAACACGTCTTTTCAGGTGAATGGATTATCTTGCCGCCCATGTTCGAAAATTGGCTACTCTCAATGCCCAAAAGGCCATTTTGAATGTATGAACAAGATTCCAACAGACACGATTGCAGCCAACTTGAACTACTCCAATTCCCCCAAAAAATGACAGCAAAATACCAAAACAGGGTTTTTAACAAATTCAAGGCCTGTACGTGGGTTGGTATTTACAATTTTGCCCTAATTTGCCACCCAATTTGACTGGATTCAGAGCACTGACTCTTTTTACAAAACATTCCGATATGTACGTTAGAAAACTACTAAGCCTTTTTGTCACTGTCCTTTTCCTGGGAAGCCTTGCGGCGCAGGACATTCACTTTACCCAGTTTTACATGTCGCCTATGACATTAAACCCCGCCATGGCGGGTAAATTTGAAGGTACCGTGCGTATTGGCGGTATTTATCGCGACCAGTTTCGCAGTGTCATCAATCAAAAAGACCTCGATCCGGCGGTTAAAAATGCCCAGTACAAAACCCCGGCTATCTTCGTAGATGCACCGGTGATTCGCGGTTTCCGCCGCAATGACTGGGTGGGTGTTGGTTTGTCGTTCTTCTCCGACAAAGCGGGACAAGGCGGTCTGGCACATACCGGTTCGAAAATCGGTGCAACTTATCACCTGGCGGTCGATAAAAAAGCGAATACCGTCATTTCCGTAGGCGCAGCCTATGGCGGCGAACAGCGCAAGGTGGACAACGGCAAGTTTTTCTTCGAACGCGGTTACACCAACTCCACCCGCCCCAATAACCAGTACGATCCGGGCCAATCCGGTGAAAGCCAGACGAACACGGATGACAAATACACCGATATCGACGCTGGTCTGGTGCTGACTTCCAAACTCAACAAGATGATGGATTTCAACATTGGTTTTTCCATGTACCACCTTACCCAGCCTAGTTATTCGCTGATCGGCGGTACGGGCGCCAGCGGCGGTGGCAATACCAAAGTACCACGTCGCTCGGTGTTGCACGGTCAGTTCAACGCCAAACTGAATGATAAATTCAGCATCAATCCTGCTTTCCTGTTCCAGACCCAGAAAGGCGGTCAGGAAATTTTGCTGCAAGGCATGGCCGGTTACCTGCTGGATGAGCAGAAAGACATCAACCTCAACTTCGGTGTCGGTTATCGCATGCGCGATGCCATGCAAGCCATTGCAGGTATGCGCTACAAAGCACTGAATGTTGGTCTTGCCTATGATATTAACGTGTCTGGCCTGAATACCGTAAGCCGCTACCGCGGCGGTTTTGAACTGGCAGCCAACTATATCATCAAGATTTACAAACCTGCTGTGATCAAAACGAAAGTGTTGTGCCCGCGTTTCTAAAAAAATCTGGCGCATGGCGCCACTCAAACCCTCACTTTTTGAATATCCATACGTTCACACTTTCAGGGCCCGGCCCACAGCATAATATGAAAAAACTTTCCATCCTCTTTTTTCTAACGGTAATGTCCGGTTGGATGCTACATGCACAACCTATCAACCGCTCTACACCTGAAACGAACCTGAAATCGGCCAAACAGGCCGAAGAGAATGGCAATCCGTACGAAGCACTCGATTTGTACGAAAAGGTGTACGAAGTAAACAAGGACAAGGCCGTTTCTCTGAAAATCGCGGAACTTGAATACACCCTCCGCGACTACGAAAAAGCAGAGCGCGCGTATGCCCGTATCGTGAATCGCGACCGCAAACAGGAGTTCACGGAACAGAAATACTGGTATGCCATGTCGATGAAACGCAACGGCAAATACGCCGAAGCCGCCGATATGTTCCAGCAATATATTGACGCAGGTCAGGATCCTGGCCTCGTGCAGGCTGCCAAACGTGAAAAAGCAGGTTGCGAACTGGGTAAAAAAGCCAAACAACCCGACAACCTGCTCGTCAATAACCTGGGCAAAAAAGCCAACAGTCCGCAAACGGAAGCCTCTCCCATTTACAATGGCGGCGAACTGTACTACACCTCCATGCAGTCCAAGGAAGTAGTAGAAATGGATGGCAAAAACCAGGAATGGTACATGAAAGTGTATTCTGCCTCTAAAAGCGGTAAGGAATACGGCGCTCCGACAGCCCTGGGCACAGAAATCAACCGCGAAGGCTGGCAACAGGGCAACGTCAGCATCACGCCGGATGGCAAAACCATGTATTTCACCCGCGCCCTGCTGAAAGAAGAAGGCCAGACGCTGGCAGAAAGCAAAATTTACTACAGCATGAAAGGCTCCGATGGCTGGAGCGGCGCCAATGAAGTGAGTGGTGTGAACGGCGATTACATTGCCAAACACCCTTGTGAGGGCGAACTCTTTGGCGAAAAAGTGCTCTTTTTTGTAGCCAATATGCCAGGTGGTAAAGGTGGATTTGACATCTACTATGCACCGAAAAAATCGGACGGTGTATTTGGCCTGCCCGTCAACCTCGGTGAGGTGATCAACACAGTGGGTGAAGAAAGCAGCCCCTTCTACCGCGATGGCAAACTGTATTTCAGCACCGACGGCCGCCCTACACTGGGTGGACTCGATGTGTTTGAAAGCCAGTGGAACGGATCGGTGTGGAGCGAACCCAAAAATATGTCGCTGGGCGTCAACTCCAGCGTAGACGATATTTACTACACCCAGACACCCGACGGCATGAGCGGTTTCTTCGTGAGCAATCGCCCTGGCCCGAATAACCTGAAAAGCAAAACCTGCTGCGACGACATTTATGCCTGGGAAATCGAGCGCGTAAAAGTCAACCTGATGGCTAAAACCCTGCGTTTCAAACGCAAAGGAGAAAAGGAAAATCAGCCGCTCACAGGTGCAACCTTGCAGGTAGTGGATGTTTCGGATAAAAACCCGGCCAATGTGGCTTCCAAAACCAACACGGCTGCCAACGACTTTACTTTCGAACTTCAGCCTGAGAAGTCCTACCTCGTGATCGCTACCCGCGACGGTTACCAGCCCGACTCGGTTACTTTCAATACCGTAGGGATCAAAAAAAGCAGGGACATTGAAAAAACGCTCACACTCCGACTTGTTCGCAAGGAACCGGAAACACGCATTGTCAAAACCAACGAACCGATCCGCCTCGACAATATCCTGTAC
Source organism: Bacteroidota bacterium (assembly GCA_020160935.1). Lineage (GTDB taxonomy): Bacteria > Bacteroidota > Bacteroidia > Chitinophagales > Saprospiraceae > M3007. The sequence continues at coordinate 70,415 of JAIUPL010000006.1, forward strand.
GACTATGACAAATGGGATATTCGCCCGGATGCCGAGCCCGACCTGCAATACCTGACCGACCTGCTGAAGAAATACCCGGATATGAAAATCGAGTTGTCTTCACACACCGACTCCCGCGGTCAGGATGCCTACAACGAATCACTGTCGCAGAAGCGCGCTGAAAGCGCCAAAGCGTGGATCGTGGCAAAAGGCATTGCCGCCGACCGCATCGTAGCAAAAGGTTATGGTGAAAAACAACTGCTGAACAACTGCGCCAATGGTGTGGATTGCACGGAAGAACAACACCAGTTGAACCGCCGTACGGAGTTCAAAATCATCGCCGGCCCAACGAGCATTACCATCGAACGGGAAGAAAAAGTGATGCCGGAAAACAAACAGTAGAGACAAGGCATGCCTTGTCTCAGCGTAACGTTTAACATCCCGAATTTTGGCCAACGCCAGGATTCGGGATTGTTTTTTGGGGTAGAATGAGGAAAATTACATTTCGGCAAATAAGCATCATTCCAAAAACTTCGGAACCGCTCCTGTTTTTTATCATAGCCACCTTTTTTACATGAAAAACGCCCTATCGCTTTTTTTCCTCTTTCTGTTCGTTTTCCAAATCCAGGCTCAGACATTCAAAACCGTCGGATACGTGGCCATGTGGAATGTCGATACCTGCACCATCCAATGGGATAAACTCACCCATATCAACCTGGCTTTTGCCAATCCGGATGCTGCCGGACAACTACACATCGATGGCGAAGATCCGACAGATCTTGTGGCTGCAGCCCATGCACATGGAGTAGAAGTATTCATTTCCCTGGCTGGTGGGTACCTGCAGCCTGATTGGGAGGCAGCCTGGAATTACTGGATGCTGCCGGAGCACCGTGGCGCATACATTTCCAATATCATGCAATTTGTGCAGGAGAATGACCTCGATGGTGTGGATATCGACCTGGAATGGCAATACGTCAACGACTTGTACAGCCCCTTTGTGTTGGCACTGAAAGATAGCCTGCAATGGGCTGGCTGGCCCATGTCTGCTGCCTTGCCAGGCTCGTACCGCTATCCTCAAATCAGTGCGGAGGCACTCGCAGCGTTCGATTGGGTGAATCTCATGATTTATGACCTCACGGGCCCCTGGGCGCCCAACACCCCAGGCCAGCATTCGCCCTACGCCTGGACTGAACAATGCCTGCAATACTGGAACGCCCAAGGGCTGCCGGGCAGCCGCCAAACCCTGGGTGTGCCATTTTATGGATACGATTTTGCTACCGACCCGGTTACAGGACTCGATTATAGTGAAATCGTGGCCCTGAATGCCGACAATGCCCAACTTGATCAAGTCGGGCAATTGTATTACAACGGCATTCCGACCATCGTAGCCAAAACCCAACTGGCCCTACAACGAACCTCCGGCGTGATGATTTGGGAATTGGGCGGCGATGTTTGTGCCCCCAACCAGGCATATTCCTTGCTCTCAGCCATTCATCAAACCATACAGACCGTATCGGTCGAGATGCCTTCCAGGCCTTTGTTACTGGCCATTTTTCCCAACCCTGTGGTCGACATGGTTCAAATATCTTCCAGTCAGGTGCGTTTTGAACGGTATCAACTCATTGATATGCAGGGAATTGTGCGGAAAGAAGGGCTGCTTGCAGCAGATGGCAATATTCCGGTTCAGGGTCTTTCCTCCGGCTTGTATTTGTTAAAATTGTATGCGGGAGATGCGGTTTGGACGGGCAGATTTGTGAAGATCTGAGAAACAGAAAATATTTCTGCACAACCCGCCTTGAGACAAGGCATGCCTTGTCTCTACCGTTATCGTATCAACGTAACCGACCCTGCTTTCACATACGTCGTACCGTCGATGCGCTCCATTTCCGCATAAAACATATAGGTAGCCACCGGCGCAATTTTTCCCCGGAAATAGCCATCCCAGCCTTCATCGGGCTGATCGGGCAGGAAGTCGGATTTGTCGAACATCAGTTCGCCCCAGCGGTCGGCTACGAACATCCGGACGATACGGGCCGTACCGCGGTCGGCGCTCAGGAAAAAACGATTGTTGGGCCAAGGGGCCTCCGGTGAGAAAATAGTGGGCGCGTAGGTCTTGTTGTCGGTATTTACAAATACGCCGATGTCGTCGGTGAGTACACAGCCATATGGATCGGTGGCGCTTACCTGAAAAGAAATTGTTTGTAGCGGCTGAAAGCAAAAGAACGGACAATGCGGGTCGTCGCAGGGTGGGGCGGGGCTCCACTCGACATTGAGAGGGGTAAAGCCATAGTCGGGTTCGATGCAAACAATATCACCTTTGGCAATAGTCTGGTCATCTCCGGCATGGAAAAATATTTGTCGGAATGCCAGGCTGATCGTTACCAGCGAATCGCATCCGCTGGCGGCAGCGCCATCCAGGATTTCAAACCCGGCGCGGTTGTTTTCGTCGTATGTGTGTCCGTTGATGATAAGTATCTCTCCGGGACACAGCGTGTCCACGAGGTTGCTGAAAGGGGGCGTAAGTACCTCCAGATTTACCTGAATAATGCTGTCGCAGCCGCCGGAACCGGTATGCGTAATCACCTCTTCGCCGCTTGGGTGCAGGGCATGGTAGGCGTTGTTGTTGATGTAAATGGTATCGCCTTCACAAATCGTGGCCTGATACGTGCTGTACACCGGCAAAAAATTAAGTGACACATGAATCAGGCTGTCGCAACCATTGGCAGCGCCGCCTTGCACTGTTTCTTCTCCGAGATAAAACTGGGCATGGTAAGGCGTCCCGTTTACATACAGTGTATCGCCGCTGCAAAGGGTTTGAGAAAGGGTCGTTTCGGGGCGTTGTAAAAAAGTGAGTTGTATGCTAATCAGGCTATCAGAGCCGTTTGCGGCTGCGCCCGGCAGAAATACCTGACCGGTGGGTCGGTCGGGGCTAAACAATTCACCACCTACCAGTATGGCTTGATACGTGCAGAAGGTGTCGCGCAGATTAAAAAAAACGGTGTCCTGCGCACACACTTCGGCTTGCAGCGGGGCTGAAGAAGCAAGTTGAAACAGGAAGATAATGCAGGTAATCGGTAGGAATAAACGCATGCAGGGAGTCGGTAAATGAGGGTGCAAATATAAAAGCCACAGAATCAGGAGTTTTGATTCTGTGGCCTTGTAACAGTTCGAAGGGCAAATTTTAATTTTTCTGCTTCATCATTTGTTCCTCCAGACGCAGCATACGGGCCTCCATGCTCTCTATTTTTTGTTTGAGCGCCTCATTTTCAGTTTTCAACTGTTCCATTTGTGTCTGCTGCTCTTGAATGGCCTTGATAGCCAATACACCAAATCCTGCATAGTTGAGTGACAGGTAATCGCCGTTTTGTGCCACCAGTTCCGGAAACTGTTTTTGTACATCCTGTGCCAGGAAACCGATGGTGCGGGGCGCCGATTCCAGTTCTACCTGATACCGATATGCCACGGGCTTGATGTTCATAATCTTGTTCAAGGTGCTGCCAGGCAATCCGACGATGTCTTTTTTCAGTCGTTCGTCGGAGGGAACGTACAAACCTGCAGTTGAAAAAGTTCCGGCAGGAACAGCATTGCCCAAGGTACTATTGAACAATTGAAGGCTTCCGCCAGCGCCGGCCACCTTGAACGTCCAGTTTTTTCCAGTGTTGGCGTTATTGACCATAAAACCTCCAAAGGCGCCGTGGTTTGCTTTTACCACACCTCCGCCGTTGCTGGACAGGCTATCGCCCATGCTTACATTTCCATTTTGATCCGCAGTGATCATGGAAAAAGATGTTCCACTTTCTTTGATAAACTGAATATCGAAAGTTCCGGGTTCATCCGTTCTGCCAAGAACATTCCAGGCGTTGGAGCTGCCTGTATGTTTGAACAAAATATTGGCTCCTTTTTCTTCATTGTTCTCCAGCGTAAGTTGTGCTGGCGCTGCATCGCCCGTTACGATACGTGTCGGGCCGTTCACATCCAAACGCGCTGTGGGATTGGGGGTGTTAATTCCCACAAAACCAGCGTCAGTTATCAATGCTTTGCCATTGGTGGAAGTGAAATAACCCGCAGGGCCGGTACCATTTGTTTGAACGACAATACCTGCTGCGGAACCGGCGGTATTGCTCTGAACAAAGCGGGCTGCTTCGATGGAGCCTCCGGCCAGCACCTGCAATTTGCCGGAAGTGCTCGTATTGGTACCGATCAGCACATTGTTGGTGTTGGAGTTGTAAATGTGTACGCCACCTGTACCGGCAGGTTTCCATACACTGCTGGCTGTGAGCAGCGGTGCAAGGTCGATGGGGCTGCTTACCTGCGAGATTTCCAGCGTTGAACCATTCAATGATAGAGACTGTAGTTCATTGCTTGGGTTTTTATCGGCATCACCTGAGTTTGTGATGGTCAGGTTGGGTGCTGTGCCTGTGATGCTAATGCCGTTGCCGGCTGTGTAGGTATTACCAGATGGAAGCGATACCGTACCGCCGCCGTTTGACAGGGTGAGTTGCGAGCCGTTGAGTGCCAGGGTTTGCAATTCGTTGGTATTGCTGAGGTCGCCTGAGTTGGTAATCGTAAAGTTAGGAGCCGTTCCACCAATGTTGATTCCATTGCCAGCCGTGTAGGTGTTGCCACCGCCGCCGCTGGGCAGGGTTACCGTACCGCCACCATTGGATAGCGTCAGTTGCGAGCCGTTCAGTGCCAGGGTTTGCAATTCATTGGTGTTGCTGAGGTCCCCTGAATTAGTAATTGTCAGGTTGGGGGCAGTACCCGTAATATTGATGCCATTTCCGGCTGTGTAGGTATTGCCACCGCCGCCACCCGACAGGTCTGCTGCGGGTTCCCAGGTCGATCCGTTCCATTTCAACACCTGGCCTGCTGTAGCACCCATGTCATCGATTTTGGCGCCTGTAACAGACTGGTTGGCCAGGTTGGCTGTTTCAACAGCGCTATTGGCCAGTTCGGTTGTGGTGACCACATCGGCTTTTATTTGAAGGTTGCTGAACGGGCCCGATACATCGCCATTGGCTTGCGAGGCGGTCGTGAGGTCGTCGCTTGGGTCCGTATCGCCGGTATTGTTGATGGTAAATACTGGAGACGCACCGGTAATATTGATACCCGCACCGCTGGTATAAGTGTCGGAAGACCCGCCGCCGCCGCCAGTTTGGTCGGTACCGGGCGCCCATGCGGAGCCGTTCCATTTTAATACCTGACCGGCAGAAGCGCCCATATTGTCAATTTTGGCAGAAGTAATAGCAGAATTGACAATATTGGCTGTGCCAACGGCATTGTTAGCCAATTCGACTGTGGTGATCACATCGGCTTTTACTTGCAGGTTGCTGAACGGGCCTGTTACGTCGCCATCTGCCACCGTAGCGGTTGTAATATCATCTGCGGGGTTGGTGTCGCCGGCATTCAATATGGTGTATGTGCCATCCAGCGAAGTAACGTCGATGCCGTCTCCACCGATGATATTTACCGTACCGCCCCCACTGCCAGTTTGGTCGACAGCGGGCGCCCATGCAGAGCCGTTCCATTTCAGCACTTGACCACTGCTGGCGCCCATATCAGATAGTTTGACAGCCGTTACTGCGCCATTTGAAATTTTACCTGTCGTAACGGCGCTGTTGGCCAGTTCTGTAGCCGTCACAACGCTTGATTTCAATTGCAGGTTGCTGAACGGGCCGTTTACGTCGCCATCTGCCTGAGAGGAGGTGGTTACATCATCGGAGGCATTCGTATCGCCTGTATTGGTTATCGTAAAGGAAGGAGAGGCGCCCGTAACGGAAATACCGGACCCTGCCGACAGCGATACCGTGCTGATGCCGGTCTGGTCGGCAGCAGGCGCCCATGCAGAGCCGTTCCATTTCAGGATTTGCCCATTGGAGGCGCCCATATTGTCGAGTTTGGCGGCTGTAACGGCGGCATTGCTGATTTTGCCGGAAGTCACTGCATTCGTTGCCAATTCATTGGAAGTCACTACACTGGCTTTCAGTTGCAGGTTGCTAAATGGGCCGTTTACGTCGCCATCTGCCTGCATGGAGGTGGTCACATCATCAGCAGCATTGGTATCGCCCGTATTGGTAAGGGTAAAATTGAAGCCGTTTTGTTCCACATTGAGCCCCGGACTGCCTGTAATGCCTACCGTGCCGGGCTGTACAATCGTTTTGAAGATATTCGTGATACGCCCCTGGGCATCTACGGTAATAACAGGTATTTCGGTAGCGCTGCCATAAGGGCCGGGTGTAACGCCGGTATTGCTCAGACTGATGGTGCCTGCATTGGTAATGGGGCCGCCTGTAAGACCAGAGCCAGTATTGACCTGGGTTACTGTGCCTCCATTGGAGCCGCTGGAAGAAATATCGTCTGCAGGCGCCCAGGTGCTGCCATTCCATTTCAATACCTGACCAGTTTGTGCATTTTGCTGCGCGAGGCCGATGGGATTGCCGCCTGTACCGTTGCCGCTGATAGTAGTGTTGGTCTGTACAGTTTGGGAGCCCCAGTTATCGCCACTGCCGCCACCGCCGCCATTGGCAGCGTTTTGGGCATACAGTGCATAAGGGACGCTCATCAGTTGGGAAGTGCCAACTTCATCAAAAACATTGGGCGCGTTTTCTACCGAAACGGTCAGGTATTTTGCCCCGCCACCCCAGTTGATATTGCTGAACTCGCCAAGCAGGGGAGTGCCTCCCTGTCCAATAATCAGGTTGACCAGTCCGAATTCGTTGGTAGAAACGACCTGTTTTTCTGAATACGCAACCGGACCGTTGGGTGCTCCGCTGCGCACTGAAAAAAGCAATGTGACGGTCTGATTGCCCAGCGGATTACCGCTTCCGTCTCTTATAATGCTTTGATAATTAAAACCTTGTGGTGTAAATTGTGCCGATGCAGCAAGCGCGAAGCCCATCAGCAAGAGGGTTAAAAAGAATAAACGCTGTTTCATGGAAAACATAGTTTTGGTACGTTCGTCAATAAACCGATTACCGGCCTGGTGGAATTTCATGCTGGATTAAAAAAGAAAAAATGTTTTCACAGGAATAGCATCAGAGTCGAATCACACGTACAGTGGCAGCAGATCGGGTTCGGGTGTCCTGTAGTCGAATCAGGTAAACACCTGCCTGCCAGTTGCTGCAGTCTAATGTGGAGTCGTCAGGTTGGTCGAGTGTAATGTTCTGCATAACAGGCCTGCCCAGCAGGTCGAAAACCTGTGCGCTGAGGAGGCCTTTTTGTTCGTTTGAATATCGTATGTGGATCAGGTTGGACGCAGGATTGGGGTAAATTTCCAGTTCCCAGGCATTAATATCCAGGTCATTGGTCAGAACCGGCAAACACAAGTCCGGTTGATGAAATCCTTGGGTAATAATTTTAGATGTCGCAGTCAGGGTAAAAATAAAGGGTTCGCCAATGGTATAGGCATACGTGCGACCTCCCTGTACTGTGGCCTTTCCAGCCGATGCAATCACCTGATTACAAATTCCGATTTGGGCTGATAAATAATGGCTGATAGATAAAAATCCAAGTAAAAAAATCAGGTGTAGGGATCGGTTCATGGTAAAACGGTTAAAATAAATACAAAGAAACAAATCTTTTGAAAGTGTTGGCTGAAAAAACCTGCCGCTGTCGCATTTGTGTCATTTGAGGGGCATGATGCAATAGCAAAAACCATTCCGGTATTTTGGTGTTTCATACCGCGTCATGTCAAAAATGAAGTCAAATAAAACCGATTCAGGCAATTCTACCCAACCCGTACTTCAGGAAGGTGTTGATTATTACATCGATAAAGGACGTTGGGTATTTACCGCGCATTACCTGCTCAAACGAGGCGAATGTTGTGGAAGTGGTTGCCGTCATTGTCCGTACGGGCATCGCAATGTGCCTCGAAGCGCCTGATAGCCGACACCTCAGGAGCTATGTTCTTTCTCAATACTTTCAGAAATAAGTCTGTACACCTGCTGCCAGTCAGGATGTTGTTCGAGCAGTTGGAGGTGTCTTTGCATGGTGTCCTGATCGCCTCTCAAGGCCGGGCCGGTTTGCATGGCAAATGGTGATTGCTCGAGCGCCTTGGCCAGTGTTTCCTGCATTAAAGGGTGCAATAATTCGAACGAAAGCCCTTTTTCTTCCAATATTTTTTCAGCAATGACGAAGCAGTGGTTGGAAAAGTTGTTGGCAAATACTGCTGCAACGTGCAACTGCGCGCGCTGTGTGTCATCTATAATGTATGCCTTTTGCCCAATTTTATCGGCAATATGAAGCATGACGTCCAGGTCTTGCTTCGTGGAGGCATCCACACAAATGGGGATTTCAGACCAGTTGGGCCTCCTTTCCTGTGAAAAAGTTTGAAGTGGATAAAAGACGCCGTTCCTTTTGAAAAAAGGCGCCAGCACAGTACCGGGTGTCGCGCCGGAAGTATGCGTGGCAAGTGCACCGGGTGCATGGTGCGACAATTCTTCGGCCACGACTCCGATGACGTCATCCCGAATGGCTATCAAAATCCAGTCGGTATCAGGAAGGATATCCGACCATTGATCCGACCAGGTGGCATGAAGTGCTTCTGCGAGCGAACGGGCATGTTCAGCCGTTCGGCTCAGCACCTGCGACACAGCAAAACCTTTGTCCGTCAGGCGCTTGCCCAATTGCCAGGCTACCTTGCCCGAGCCGACGAGCGCAATTCTGGTCATTTTACTTTTCTTTCAATAATTGTTCTATATCATCCAGTAATTTCTTTCCTGCGGGGGAAAATTTGGCCGTAAGCGCTGCAGATTTGGATCTTCCCATGACGAATGCAAAATTGTCGGCCAGTACTTCATCCGGGTGAATGATATACCCCGTATTGTCCTTGATCTGGTTGAAAAAGTCGGGCTGTTTATCGATGCTCAAAGTGCTGGTCAGGCCATCCTCTTTGGTCAGTACGCGCCACGAACCATCGGCATTTTTTTCTACCTGAAACAGGTTAAACTCAAGATAACCGAAAAACTCGGTAATACTGCTTTGGTAACCAGCCTGGTTGGCATAGAGAACGGGAATGGCTTCTATAGTTGATCCGTCGGCCTGGCGGAGTGTAATTTTTTGAGCAAAATCCACGCCGTCCGGATTGTGTAGCAACCTGTCCGACAATGCCGGTGGAATTCGCAGGTTTTGATAACCAATTTCCTGAAAACCAATGAGTTGGTACAGTTTGTCGCTTTTTTGAGGGTTCAAACGTGAATAAACGTGAAACAACTCATGGAACATCGTGGTAGTAAACGGATTGGTTTTTTTGGAATCCAGTTCGTTTGCCGGAATAATGATGCAGTTCTCACGTGTGTACCACACGCCATCGCCGTAGTGCCTGCCTTTGGTTTTGATGAGCAATATGGTGTCCGGGAAAATGCCGGGCGCCACTTTTTCACTCGTTTCAAAGACTTTTTTGATGACATCTGCGGTGAATTTGGCTTCATCGGCACTAAAACTCAGCACATCGCTTTTCAGGAAGGCTACGTACTCGGGCAGCATTTTTTCCCGGGTGTCGGCCGTGGTCAATTCGCGTTTCATCTGAATCGACATTTCCGTAAGCCTTACTTTCTGAAAATAAGCGTCGCGGTGATCCGTGGTGATGGCTTTGGCAGCATCGGTGCTGTCGAGCAGATACACGATGTGTTTGCTGTCTAATCGCACTTCTTTTACAGCGGGCTGCGCCTTGCATTCCAGCAAAAACAACACAGACAGCAGGCACAGGGAGAGAAAAGATTTTTGTTTCATGGTTTCAATAAAAATTAGTTGTTGCGCAACATCGCCGCTACACCGGGAACGCCTGTAGTGGCTGGTTCGGCCACTATGGTTAAGTTGGGCATGGATGCCAGTTCATAGTTTACCTGTGGTTTCGGGTCAATGTAATAAAACGGAATATTTCGCCTTGCATACACCATCAAACTGGCGGCAGGATATACCTGAAGAGATGTCCCTACAATCAGAAAAATATCGGCTTGCTGTGCCAGTTCTGCCGCAGCACCCAGCATGGGCACAAATTCGCCAAACCACACGATATGGGGACGAAGTTGGTAACCGCGTTCACAGGTGTCGCCCATTTCAATATCTGTTTCGCAGGGGTACACCAGTTGTTCAAAACGCTCCGAACGCACCTTGCGCAGTTCACCATGCAAATGTAAAACGCGGGTACTTCCGGCGCGTTCATGCAGGTCGTCCACGTTTTGAGTTATTACATGCACGTCAAAATCCTTTTCCAGTTCCGCAAGTGCCGTATGGCCCATATTGGGTTGTACATCAAAGAGTTGTGCGCGGCGCTGATTGTAAAAACGCAACACCAGTTCCGGGTTGGCTGCCCATGCTTCGGGTGTAGCCACCTCTTCTATTCGGTGTTGTTCCCACAATCCATCTGCATCACGGAATGTTTTGATCCCGCTTTCGGCAGAAATGCCCGCACCTGTCAACACCACTACTTTTTTCATCCGGCCGCACTTTTTTTAGCGGCCAGCCTGCTGTGGCTGTATCCGTATCCGAAGTAAATCGTGAGGCCGATGATCAACCAGATCAAAAAGCCAAACCAACTTTTTGCAGGTATCTGTGCCATCATGTAAAAACAGGAAACCAGCCCCAGCATGGGTATGAGCGACAGGTTGTGTCGGAATGCCATCACAGCCAGCGCGAGGCTTGTCAGTACAAAAAGCCACATAGGGATTTTGTGTTTGAACACATCCCAGCCCGATTCATATTTGTGAACATCCGAGGCGGGAATACGCTGAACGGCATCTGCATACTGATTGGCATCGAGCGCCGATAAATAGGCCACCAGATCGCCACCGGCCTGTGCCATGCCTGCACTGTCGCGCTGCAAAAGAATGGCTTTTGTAGCAGATACTTCGTTTTCCGACAGTTTTCCAACCAGTTTGTCCGCTTCGCGAATTTGGGGCGCGTTGCTAATCCAGTCTACAGTGTCCTGGCGGAATTGTGTGAACAAAAATGCGGCCATGCCCAGCAGCAGCGCCGGGAAAATCCATTTGCCATTGATATATGGCGTGCGGAATTTGCCGCGCGGCGCATCTGGCGTCAGTTGCAGTTTCAATACGCCGGCACACACCAATACAAATGCAAACAAGGTGCCCATGCTACACAAATCGAGCACCGTATCGCTCGGAATAAACAGCATGGGAATGATGACAAACAAACCTGTTATGATCGTGGCATATGCAGGCGTACGGTATTTCGGGTGAATTTCCGAAAAGCGGGGCGGCAGCAGCCCGTCGCGGCTCATGGTCATCCAGATACGTGGCTGGCCCAGTTGGAAAACCAGGAATACACCGGCCATGGCCACCACAGCACTGACGGCAATGATGCCTGAAAACCATTTCAGGTTGATTTTCTGGAACACATACGCCAGCGGGTCGTTTACATCCAGTTCCTTGTAATTGACCATTCCAGTGAGTACCAATGCAATGATGATGTACAAGATGGTGCAAATAATAATGGAATACACCATGGCACGAGGGAGGTCGCGTTGCGGGTTTTTGCATTCTTCGGCAGTAGTCGACAAGGCATCGAAGCCGATATAGGCAAAAAATACCGATGAAACGCCCCCCATTACGCCACCAAAACCATTTGGAATAAAGGGATGCCAGTTGGCAGTGTCTACATAACCAGCGCCCACGATGATGACCAGGATAACAACGATGAGTTTCAGCACCACCATAATATTACCGGCAGTTTTAGACTCTTTCATGCCTATATACACCAGTGCCGTTATCAGAATCGACATGATGATGGCTGGAATATCCATGATAATACGCAAACCGCCCAGGTTCGGCGCATTTTCCCAGGCTGTCCAGGCTTCGCGTTCGCCATCGCTGAGACTGGCTACATCGGCCCCTCCTTTCAGCATGGCAGAAACGGCGGTGTGGCCTTCGTGCGCACTGACGTAATCGATGGTAGCCCAGGAAGCGATATGCCAGCCCATGCTTTCACACAGTCCTGTGAAATAGCCCGACCATGAAACGGCCACGGTAATATTTCCCACCGCATATTCCATCACAAGTGCCCAGCCGATGATCCATGCGATCAATTCGCCAAACGCTACATAGGAATACGTGTAGGCGCTTCCGGAAACAGGCAGCAAGGACGCAAATTCAGCATAAGCGAAGGCGGCAAACCCGCAGGCCACGGCTGTAAATATGAACAGAAATACCACCGCCGGGCCGCCGCTATAACTGGCCGATCCAATGGTGCTGAAAATACCCGCCCCGATGATGGCAGCAATACCAAGGGCTGTCAGATCGATTACACGAAGGTTTTTATCCAAACCTCCTGTGCCGTGAATTTCTTCCTGTTGCGCAGTAGCAATGGCGTCGGGGACTGATTTTTTTCTGAAAATATTTGATAGAAAAGACATAGGGCAGTCGGGTAAACAAGTGATTTTTGCGGGGCAAATTAGGGTTTTCCCGAAATTTAATGCCTATCCCGAAAAGAAAGCGCGAGGTATCATTCCGAAAGCACAGAAATGTGAACGGTCTTTCATGACCTCTATGCGTGGATTTGGTATAAAATCCGATGCAAAATGCCCTATTTTTGCGCGCTTTCCAATTAAATGACTTCCTGAAATTAATTATGCTCGATCTGCTGACGCAATTCATAGATATTATTCGCCACCTCGATGTTCACCTCGAAAACATCATGCGCGAATATGAACTTGGTACATACCTCATATTGGCCCTCATTATTTTTTGTGAAACCGGTCTCGTGGTTACCCCTTTTTTGCCGGGCGATTCGCTTTTGTTTGCTGCTGGCGCCATCACCGCAAAAACTGGCATCCTCAGTATCTGGCTGCTCATACCATTGCTCTTTCTGGCTGCCATCCTGGGCGACAACACCAATTATTTTTTTGGAAAATACCTGGGAGGCAAGGTTTTTACCCGCGACTACTGGTTTTTGAAAAAGTCGTACATCGATAAAACCCAGGAGTTTTATGAGCGATATGGAGGACGTACCCTGGTGATTGCTCGTTTTGTGCCGATTGTACGCACATTCGCCCCTTTTGTGGCGGGTGTAGGCTCTATGTTTTACAGCCGGTTCATCGGATACTGTCTGGCAGGAGGAGCCTTGTGGGTAACAACCCTGACGCTCGCCGGGTATTTCCTGGGGTCACAGCCATTTGTAAAAAACAACTTTGAAATTGTCATTTTTGCCGTCATCGGTATTTCACTGATACCGATTGTAGTTGAATTCATTCGTGCGCGTTTGAAAGGTAAAAATGCTACACCCAAATCTGATGACCATGTTTAAAACGCCTGTTTCCCTGCGTTGGGCGGATATGGACCCTAATTTTCACCTGCGCCATTCGGTTTATTACGATTTTGCAGCAACAGCACGGGTCGAATTCCTGTCGGCGTACGGCTTGTCTACCCATTTGATGCTCGAACAACATGTAGGGCCGATATTATTCAGGGAAGAAGCCATTTTCCGAAAAGAGGTGCGGCCGGGCGATCAGTTGTATATCACCACCGCTATTACGAAGTTGCGTCGCGATGGATCGCGGTTTTCATTCCGGCACGAATTGATCCGAGCGCGCGACGGCGCTGTATGCGCCGTCATGAATATCGATGGCGCCTGGATCAATACCCAATTGCGCAAACTCACAGCGCCTCCGACTACTGTTGTCGAATTGATGGAAGGCGCACCCAAAGCGGAGGATTTTGTCTGGGAGTGAAATGTTTGTGGTTTGGTGTTTTGGTGTTTTGGAAGGGTAGGGCAGCATAAGTGGTAAAATATGCCACTTAATCTTTACCCCTCAATGCCAAGAGCAAAGTCCACCAAAACACCAAAACACCAAAACACCCCTCACTTCAACACCGTCAGTTTACGAACTGCCCGCCCTTTCTCCGTGCTCAGCACGACAAAATACACACCATTGGCAAGCCCGCTCGTTGAGATTTCCAGTGTTGTATTTCCGGCGCCCAGGTCGATACCATTTTGTTCGTACACCATTTCTCCAGCCGGGTTGACAATGCTCAACGAAGTGGTAAATCCGTTATCAGCCTGAATGGCAACATATGCCTTGTCATCAGGAGAAACCGGATTGGGATATATGTTCCAGGCATTCAAATCTTCAATACTTTTTACGGCCGAAGTGGTCGGCGTGCGGAAAGAACTGGTTTTTGCCGGCGCGCAGGTTACATATTCATTGAAAGGGCGTACCCGCCAGTAGTAATTTCTGTTGGCCTGCAAAGTGGTGTACAACAGCGAAGTAGTAGTGGCCGGAACAATGACGGACTGAAAACTGGTGGTAGCGAAGAAAGTGGAAATATCAAACTCAATCAGGTAGTACGTAGCGCCGGGAACGGATTGCCATTGTAACAGCACTTCGTCATAAAATTCCTGTGTAGCGCCCCCAATCGGAGAGATCAACAGGTTGTCGGGAACCGAAATTTCCTCTGCTGCAGGTGTGTACGTGTTGTCGAGGTAGTTGCGGTCATTTGAAGCCCTGTCGGAGAGCACCACGCTCACTTGCCCCGGCGTAAACTGATAGTCTGTACAGCCGATGAAATAGCCCATAAAATTGTTTTCCATCGGGTCGACAGGGTTGCTCAGCGGATCGAGCGCGGCGCCGGTATAGGTTGCGCAGCCGTTTGCGCCATATCCAAAATTGTAGTCTTCGGGTGTATCGCAAATTTCATCGGCTGCTGACTGACAGTTGGAGCCGTCTGCACGTTCAGTGAGGGGACCGCCGGGAGATACCACAGGTGCTACCGGCCAGGTGGGGTCGTTCACGCCATCAAAAGGGTTGGATTCGTACCCGAGGAAAGTATGGGGCAAGGCAAAGAAGTGTCCCACTTCGTGGGGCAGGGTTCCATTGCCATTGCCATTGATCTGGTCTTTGCGAGCCACTACCCAGTCGCGGTCTGAATTGTTGAAACCAAGAATGCTCGGATCATCAAACACCTGATTTACCACATATACATTTAAGGCATTTTGATTCCGGCGGCTATTCATCAGAAATTCGTTGGTTTGTCCGGAGTACACTGAATTGCTGTTGATAGAGCGATCTATCAGGCCGTAGGTTGTGTGTGGCTTTATATAAAACCGAAAATCCATAGGGGCGTATGCCTCATTCATATCGCACAACTGATCGAGCACAAAGCGGTCCTTATGGCGCCCTTCTCCTGCTGCATCGGCAGTGAGGTGAAAGAAAATCGGAATATATTGGACTTCATTTCTTTCGCTTGTCAGAACCTGTTGTTGATAGGTACGAACCCGGGGAAGCATGTGTTCAATCTGTTGTGCGGTGGTATTGCCACACACAGGAAGCCCTTGCTGGGCAGAAGCACTGGAAACGCTACAGGCAACAGCCAGCAATACAGATATGAATATCTTCATGGAGAAAGTTTGATTTGCTAAAATGAAATAATCCGCAAAGTTACATGCAGTTTGGCTTCCAAAAAGATATGTAATAGCAAATTCATACATTTTTGCCACCTTTGCCTGAAGCGGGTTGGCCTTGTTATTTCCCGACGATTCAGAATGGGTTTTTATCGATAACTTAACACATCTGAATAATTTAGGCACTAACTTTGCAATAATTCTGAAAAGGTGCTTTGATTTGAGTGTTAACAAAATAATCATTTGAAACTTTTCGTTTTTTACTTTTGTTATATCTTTGTAATCAAGCATCTCGAAGAATCGAAAATTATTTCAGAATTAAATTCTGAGCCAATGGAAAAGATACAAATTTCACTTGCATATATTTTTCTCATCTGCCTGTTTTCCCTGTATGGAGCAGGTGTTCAAGCACAGGCGCCTGCCGACTTGCCATCGATCCTGGAACGCCTGACGGTGCAGGAAGGCGCCAAAATGACACTTGAAACAGACCTGACGACCATCATTGCCAATAAAAAAACGAATCAGTATTTTCCCGGCAACCTGATTACAGCAGATGGAAAAACCTACAAAATAGAATTGCGCCCGAGGGGAAAATACCGCAGGAAAGTGGCTGAAATTCCACCGCTGAAAATCAAATTCAAGAAAAAAGACCTGAAAGAGGAAGGTCTCGATACCCTCAATGAAATCAAACTGGTTTTACCTTGCTTCGACAGCGACCTGGGCGACCAACTCATTGTGAAGGAATACATCGCCTACCGCATGTTCGAACACCTGACCGGTGCGTCTGTGCGTGCGCGACTGATTCGTCTGACCATTCGCGATACCCACGTGGAAAAATCAAAAAAAACCATGATGGCGATGCTGGTAGAAGATGAAGAAGAAACCGTGGCACGAATGAACGGACAGGTAGTAGATCAGTACGGCATCCCGACCGACAGCCTGATGACTCACCAGGCTGCGCTGGTGGCTATGTTTGAATACATGATTGGCAACACGGATTGGGAAATTTCCATGATGCGCAATGTACGCCTGATCCGCTCGGCTGAAAACCCGGGAAAAGTGCTGGTTATTCCCTACGATTTTGACTTTTCAGGGTTGGTAAGCGCACCTTATTCCAGCCCGGCCTCTGAAACCGGCCTCAAAAACGTGCGGGACAGATTTCTCATGTCGAACGGCCTGAAACCGGAAGCGCTTAAAAAGGCCGCCAAAATGCTGGTGGCTGCTAAAAAGGAATTGTATGATCTCTGCGATTCAAAATTCCTCACCCGAATCTCGTCGCAGGAAATGACGGCTTATCTGGATACTTTTTTCAATCAGATTGAATCGAATGAAGAAATACCACAGATCTTGCGGATGCCATTGCCAACAGACTAAGCGAAGTTGCGAAAAAATAAATTTTTGGCAGCCCCTGACTATATTTTTCAAAAAGCCGCTATCTTTGCGGCCCATCCATACGGAGGAGTGCCAGAGCGGTTTAATGGAGCGGTCTTGAAAACCGTCGTACTGAAAGGTACCGGGAGTTCGAATCTCTCCTCCTCCGCGGATTTTTAATGCAATTGCCTGATTTACAGGTGATTGCATTTTTTTATTTCCGCTCCCATACCAGCCCTTCTCCAGGGCCAATCTTTAGTATATTTCCTTCATAGTGCAACTTGCTACCCTTCGCTGATTCTGTTTCTGTGGAAAAACGCGGGTTCCAGTTTCCTTCGGGAAATACGACTGGGATATGCTGCACTTCATTTCGCGTATCGAGATTGGCAGCAAAGACAAATTGCGGATCGTCTGCTTGCGTCCATACTATCACTTTCCTTTTTCCGCTGGCATCAGGTGCGAGCAACCAGGTGATTTTTTGATCAACTATTGATTCATATATTTCCTCAGCCAAAATTTTCTGGCGATTCAATTTGTAATTCAGCGCCCGATTTTTTCCCCATACGTATGGCCCTCGCGTGCCTTTGGGGCCGTCGGGCATTTGAAAAACATACAGTTTGCTGTAATGCTCGTTCGGCGCCGGGGCAGGGTGGGGGTCTCGGCATTCAAAGCCCATACCCATGTATGCAGGCATATCGCTTAAAAACAGGGCGATGAAAAAGCGGATTTCATTTCCATCGAGGTAAAATTTGTCAAAACGGGGGTCGTCCTTGTCGGCAGTGATCAGGGTGAAATTCGGTGCAAACTCCCTGGACTCCAGCCATTTACGGTATTGAGCGAAATCGCCGGTGAATTTGTCGGTGCCTACGGGTTCCGATTGCAAATCGCCGAGTGTGGAATCGGCGAAAGAGGCTTCCAGGTGGTCGCATTCGTCTCCGTAGGCCATTTCTCCGGGAGGGGCGAGGAAACTCTCGGCGAAGTAGCCAAATGAAGGATTGTTTTGGCAAATATCTGCTTTTACAGCACCCAGAATATCGTAAAACTGATCGGGCTGACTTGGCACACCATCGGGCCGCATCTGTACATGCGACATATCACCACGCATAAAATCAAACCCGAATTCTGCCTGAATCTCCTTGTAATGCCTTTTTACATACTCCCAGGCTATGGTATTGGGTTGGTCGAAATCGAGTTCCCAGTTCCGATTGTCATCTTTCGACCAGTACAAACGGTATCGCGCCAGCGGCCCGAAAATACGCGAAAAAGATTCTGGTCGGGTGATGCGGTAGTCGCGCCAGATACGTCCTTCTTCATCTGTGATTTTTGCTTCCGGATCGGGGTCTACCTCTATACCACGATAAGGTGGGCCCATGGTGGCGGGCACTGTTTCATAGCCTTCCGTATAGAGCAACTGCACCATTTCTTTTCTGTGTTCGAGGCGGCCGACGTAGTCGTATTTTTCGCCAAACATCAGTTCCAATCGCTCTTTTTCGGGCAGGTTATAAAAAAAATCAGTCTGTTCAGGCAACGTTTTGCCTCCGCTCCTGTTTTTAAGGTGTACGTAAAGAAGATGTTCTACTGCTCGATAAAGATCGTTTCCCTGTTGCACTATCTGTAAATCTTTTCGTTGCAGCCATTCAAAACAAACAGGGTTGGCCAATGCGGCTTCCGAGTATCTGTCCGTATGGGGCACGACATCCATGCCGACGCTCTTGCCCATCAGATGCAACACATTGATCACTGTTTTCAGTTGTTTTTCAACTGTATCCAAATGAGGAAAACAGTTTTGAAGGGCTGCACTGAAAAATTCCGGATTGATATTCCAACTGGAAGGGCCATACAAACTTGCTACAACGCCGGGCTCCCAGATTGGAAGGATATGGATGGCATTGAACATGCGGGGTAGTGTCAGCGCATAAGGTATGATGTTCCAGAAATGCCCTATGGTACGCACATTGATGCCTACTGTTTTGGCAGTTTTCATCCATTGGGTGTCTTTCAAACCTGAAACAGGACCTTTGATAAGGATAGCCGGATCGAAGGCGCTGTACAAGGCTTCGCCGTATAATGACTCCAGATATCCCAGTACTTCTTCGATCGGAAGTCGAAGTGCGTCTTCTGGCATACATTTTAATAAGTGCGAAAAACCTTCGTGTGTATTTTGTTTCACGTGATAAAAGTCAACTTTTTGCCCAAAAAATAAAAATGCGTGTTAAGACATTGAATTTCAATGCAGTGAACATTTTGAAATATATGAAGGAAAGACGAATTTCGCAGCGGGAATCCTCATTGCATGTGAAAACGACCGTCGTTTCGACCGTCCAGCAGAACATTATTTTGGATCTGACCGGCCGCCAGGCCGGACATTAGATGCAGTTGTTTTTCATTCTGCAACTTGTTTGCTGGTATTTCCAATGTACATTCTTACAGTGCTTGCTTCTTTCGTAATCCAATCGAATTTTTAGCAAAAGTACGCTTCAACGTATTTTATGCTCATCCTGAAACATGAAAAACATACTCCCGTGGTCTACAAAGTAAAATTAAAAAATGCAGATGATTCCGTATTGCTGGATAGTCCCACATACGAATGGATCATTTCCGACCCCTATCTGTCCAAAATTGACTTCATCAACAACCTGCGCAAACACTCCAGCGGGTGTGCCGTATTTCAGAAGACATGGCGAAAGGCCGATGGCGATTACAAAACGGAAACGATTTATCTCCACAAACTGATTGCTGAAAAATTTCTCAGCGACCAGAAAAAAAATGGTAAATCCCTCGTGGGCGCCAAAAATGGTGATAAACTCGATTGTCGCCTTGACAACCTGATATATCGCTCTCGGGCTGTTGCCAGCCGCCAGCGTAAAACCAGCAGTAAAACCGGTTTTACAGGCGTTTATCAAGAACACAACCGGTACCGCGCCGTTATTTCTATCAACGGTCGCCCTGTTCACCTGGGTATGTTCGATACCGCTGAAGAAGCAGCGATGGCTTACAACAAGATGTCGAAGGAGATGTATGGAGAAGACGGAAAATTGAATAGAGTGAAGTAAGTCTTAAGTCCTGAGTCGACAGTCCTAAGTCCTAAGTCCGTAGAGTTGACCGACTTATTTTTGGCATTAATATTTAGATGGCCAAAGGCAAGTCGGTCAACTCTACGGACTTAGGACTCAGGACTTAGGACTCAGGACTGTCGACTCAGGACTATCGACTCAGGACTCACTAATGCATTCTATCCCCCCTCGGCGTCAGCCGTTCCATCACCCCTGCTTCAAACTTCAGGTATTCCTGCCAGCGGGCCCAGGTGCGTTCTTTGCCGAAATAGAGTTCGGCCAGGTCGAGAAACATCCTGTAATGGCTGGCTTCTGCCACCATAAACTTGTGGTACCAGCCTTGCAGGTCGACATCCGAGCAATACAGCGACAGCAGTCGGAATCGTTCACAACTGCGTGCTTCTATCAGTGCAAACGTGAGCAGGCGCTCGAACAGGGCTTCCTCGCGGGTGCCGCCTCGTTTCTGAAATGTTTGTAACTCGTTGACGTACTCGTCTTTGCGTTGCTTTCCGAGGGAGAGGTTTCTTTTTTTCAATTCGGCCAACACCATGCGAAAATGCCCCCATTCTTCCGTGACCACCGGCGCCAGTTCTTCCACCAGTTCCACCTTATCCGGATAACTCTGTATTAGTGAAATGCATGCAGTGGCTGCTTTTTGCTCGCAGTAAGCGTGATCTGTCAGGATTTCTCCCAGGTCCATTTCAGCCAGGTTGACCCATCGGGGGTCGGTGGGCAGTTTCAAACCCAGTTTGGTATTGTGCAAAGGCGATTCCATGTGGCAAAGGTAATATCCAGCAAGAAGCCTGTATTTTCGCGGCATGGAAAAATTAAGCATGGATGCGCTCGGACGAATTTCCGTAGATGATTTCCGGCGCCAAAACAAGATGCCGATCGTGCTGGTGCTCGACAATATTCGATCCGGATTGAACACTGGTTCTATATTTCGGACAGCAGATGCCTTTTTGCTCGAAAAACTGGTGCTGTGCGGGATCACTGCACAGCCGCCCCATCGCGAAATTCTGAAAACCGCTCTGGGTAGTACGGAGTCTGTTGCCTGGACATACACAGACTCCACCGTGGAGGCAGTAAAAGTGCTGAAAAACGAAGGTTATCAGGTATTTGCCATCGAACAAACGACCACCAAAACCTGGTTGCAGGATTTCGATCCCATGCTGGAGAAAAAATATGCTTTTATCCTCGGCAATGAAGTGGACGGCGTAGATGACGAGGCCTTGACTGCTTGTGATGGCACCATTGAAATTCCGCAGTATGGCACGAAGCATTCACTGAATGTGGCTGTTGCGGCTGGTATTGTGGTGTGGGAAGTGGTGCGAAAAATGGTAGCAGATGTGTAGTAGTGATTCTGCTGGCGAACCTGCGCCAATTGGATTTATGGGAGCCAGAAGGTACGCCAGCGAGGGCAGGTATTACCTCAAATACAAAATCTTTCACCAATTCTAAAATCAAATAAAATGAAAAGTGTTGTTTGGTTTAAAGAAGAAGTCGAGCCTTATTTAAAGGGGTTTGAAATCAAGTATAAATTCTTTGAGAAAGGAGATTTTGGCGAACTTAATCAAGTAGAGTTTAACTCGAAAGAAAAAGGCGGTGAAATTGATTTTTGGAGTACGGGTTGGTTAGGTGTCCATTTAGTAGATTATATGAAAGGTGATGAATTACTAAACGTTTTTCTAGAACCACATCAGGAAATTGAAAAAGAAAACATCTTGGAGAGATTGCGAGAATTATTGCAATAGAAATGAAGCCCCAACTTTCCCTCAACTCGAGCGGCGCTGGCGCGCGGCCAATGCCGTTAACTTAAGGGTTGGGGACGTTAAGAGGGATAGTAGATTTATTACATGTCTTCAAGAAATCGAAAAAATTCTAGCCACTTGATTTTCCTTAAGTTAACGGCATTGGCCGCGCGCCAGCGCCACACGGGTTAAGGTAACAGGTGCGCCAGCGGGGTAGTTGCCGCTAAGGGGGTAACAACTGAAATGACAACAGTTGGATGTTATCTTCCTCGGTCAATCTCTGGCCCTATTTGGGACAGGTTATCTAGAAATTTTGCAATGGGAGCATCAGGAGATATAAATGTTTTCCAAAACGCAGCTGGTGTAAGCCTGAAAAGTACTTGGAGAAGAATTGAATACCCAATTTTACGAAATAACAATATTTTCTATCACATAATAGATAGTCGAAAATGATTACCAAAGAAAAAATAAAAATCTATAAGCGATATGGCGGCGATATAGATGGCTGGGCAAGAAGCGGGTCTAGGAAGGAAAAATCAGTTATGAACGATAATGATTGGTACATAATTGATGGACTTTTACAAGATTTGACTTTAGCGAAAAAAGGGCTGACATCTCTCTCATTCAATGATGATTTGAATAGTAGATTAGAGGAAAATTGTGAAAACAAAGAGACTATCCAAACTCTAAAAGCGATGACAGATTAATCGTGACTACAGGGACAAAGGCTGTCCATTCCTCACCCGAAGGGCTTAGCGGCTCATATTTTCACACCGTCAGGTCTTCCCCAATCAACCCAAGCGCCGCGCCGCAGGAGTGTCTCCGACCTGCTGCCAACATACAGTACGATCATCCCATATATTTGTACACAAAAAAAGACATGAAACCGCTTCCTATCGAAGGATATACAGCCCTTTACTTCACCACAGCAAGCATCAAAGGCTGGAAGCACCTGTTGAAGCCGGATAAGTATAAAAGAATAGTGACAGATTCGATGGCTTATCTGGCGGACCGGCAAGAAGTATGGTTTTATGCTTTTGTGATCATGCCCAACCACATA
The DNA here is from genome assembly GCA_020160935.1 of Bacteroidota bacterium. GTDB lineage: Bacteria > Bacteroidota > Bacteroidia > Chitinophagales > Saprospiraceae > M3007. The sequence goes on from JAIUPL010000006.1 coordinate 92,983, forward strand.
CATTGGATTTGGGATCGTGCTGTACATTGGCAGCAGGTCGGAGACACTGCTGCGGCGCTGCGCTTGGGATTTGTTGAAAAGATAGAGAAAATCTGCCGAGGCGGAACCGTTTTAGTGAAACGGTACACTCTACGGACTCTCACCCTCTCATCCTCTCACTCTCTCACCTTCTAAAACAAAGTTCCTGCTTGCCTTGGCGGCACAGCCCCGATATGCTTGTACGCCTTTTCCGTTGCAATCCTGCCACGGGGCGTGCGTTGCAAAAAACCTTCCATAATCAGGAAAGGTTCGTGTACTTCCTCGATGGTGCCAGCCTCTTCTCCCACGGCAGTACCCACGGTAGTGAGCCCCACCGGGCCGCCTTTGAATTTATGAATAATGGTGGTCAGGATACGAATATCCATTTCGTCGAGGCCGGATTCGTCGACGTCCAGTGCGGAAAGACCATATTTGGCGATGGCCTCATCCACTTCTCCGGAGCCTTTGATCTGGGCAAAATCGCGGATGCGGCGCAGCAAGGCATTGGCAATACGAGGCGTGCCACGGCTGCGACGCGCAATTTCGTAGGCGCCATCGGGCGTAATGGGAATATTCAGGATTTCTGCCGAGCGGTGCAAGATGCGCACCAGCGTGGCCACATCATAATAATCGAGGTGACAGGAAATGCCAAAACGGGCGCGTAGGGGAGAGGTCAGCAATCCCATACGCGTGGTTGCGCCCACCAGCGTAAACGGATTTAGGGTGATTTGTATACTGCGGGCGTTCGGGCCCGAGTCGATCATAATATCAATTCGGTAATCTTCCATAGCCGAATACAGGTATTCTTCCACCACAGTATTCAGCCGGTGTATTTCGTCGATGAACAGCACATCGCCGGGTTCCAGATTGGTGAGCAAGCCTGCCAGATCGCCGGGTTTTTCGAGTACCGGGCCGGAGGTCATTTTCATGGAAGCGCCCAGTTCATTGGCCACGATATGGGAAAGAGTGGTCTTGCCAAGGCCTGGCGGGCCATGCAGCAACACATGATCCAGTGCTTCTCCACGCTGACGGGCAGCCTGAATGAATACCTGGAGGTTATCCACGATTTTTCCCTGCCCGCTGAATTCATCGAGCAATTTTGGGCGAAGCGCTTTCTCTATGAGTTTCTCTTCGCCTACCGGTTCGTTTGCAAGGTCTTTTGACAAATCCGAGAGGTTGTTGTTGCTGCAAAGTTGACATGAATTGTTTTGAAAATCAAAGCAATATGCAGAAAATGTTAAAAATTATATTGTCCAATGGCTGTTGCAGCAAAGTCAATACCTTGTTGCTTCTAGTTGCGTGCGTATAAAACTTGAAACCCTGCTCGTTTACCCTAAACTTCTACCCTTGTTATGCGCCCTTGTTTTCGATTTCCAATATTCATTTTACTGTCGTTTTTTGCTGTTTCTGTTCAGGCCCAATGGACACAAGTAACGTCGGGTACCAATGCCACGCTTTATGCAGTTGATATGGTAAACGCCGATACAGCCTATGCGGCCGGTGTGGGTGTATTTCTCAAAAGCACGAATGGCGGCCAGTCCTGGACCTCCGTTCCTATTGTCAACAACGCCAATCAGCCCATTAATGGTCTTACCATCCACGATATGCATTTTTTCAACGGGATGACCGGCGTGGCCGTTGGAAACCGCTCCGGCATTATCCATACCATTCTCAGGACGATCGACGGAGGCGCGCACTGGTCGACCGTATTGACGCAGAACGACCCCGGCAACTGGGACGGCGGCATCTGGCAGGTTGATTTTATCAATGCCGGGCAGGGATGGTGTGTGGGCAGTAGCGGAAAGGTGCGCCGGACGCTGGATGGAGGCCAAACCTGGACCGAACTGCCAAGTATTACCAGCCTCACCTATTTGTATTCAGTTGATTTTGCTGATGCACAGGTCGGGTATGCATCGGGCGCATTCAGTTTTGGTGGCGGCCAGTTTTTAAAAACGATGGATGGTGGACAAACCTGGAATCCAATCAGTAGCGATGTGTTTTATGACCTCGATTTTATCAGCCCCGATACCGGTTTTATGGCCGACCAGTTCTACTTTTTTAGAAAAACAGACAACACACCAAATTGGGATTTTCTGACCATTCCGGATGAGCAACCAGTCCGAAAATGTATGTTTCAGAATGGCAATAACGGATATATTCTGACAGAAAAAGGCGTACGCCGAACTGCGACTGGCGGACAATTCTGGATTGATTATGCTTTTCCCAATAACAACCAGGCGCAGATGTACGATTTCGACTGGGCGCCCGGGTTCCAGAAGGGCATTGCTGTGGGGAACGTGGGCCGCATATTCCAAACCACGAACGGCGGCGGCGCCGGAGCGCCTATGGCTTTTTTCACAACAAACCCCCAACAGGCGTATTACTGCAAAGATCAGGTAATCACCTTGACCAACCCCGCGCCGGCAGGCGAGTGGAATTCGACGTGGTGGGTAGACGATATGGTGTATTCTACTGCCAACGATATTACAGTGAGTTTTCCGGATTATGGTGCCACACATACGGTCACACTATTGATTTCCAATGGAATAACGAGCGACACATTTCAACGTACCTTGCAAACCGAACAGGCCCTGGAATTCCCGTTCGGGGAAGTGGTGTGGAATACAGGCGCCCAAATGTGCCAGGGGGGTAATGCCTATGTGACCATCAACAACCCCAGCCTGAATCGCACGTATTATTTTTCGCTCAACAATGAAGTTATTTCCCAGCAACTGGCTCTCAATAGCAACCCCATCACGTTTCAGACGCCTTTTCTGAATGCTGATGCCGACCTGCGCGTTTTTGTGAATGAGGTTTCATTTTGCGGTACATACTTCCACGCAGAAGATTTGCATGTCACGGTATTTCCTTTCCCCAACCCGAACCTCAACTGGACCATGCCGGATTATGTCTGCGTAAATGGATCGGCGCCCATCACCATTTACAACTCGGAGCCAGGCATTCGATACTGGCTCGAGGAAAGCAATATTTTCACTCGTTCCGATACGCTATTGGGGAATGGCGGAACGCTCACATTTATCAGCGATCCCCTGAATCAATCGGTCAATTATCAGGTAAGGGCAGCAAATTCCATCGGGTGTATGAACTGGATCGGGCAGCCCATACAAGTAAACATCGATCAGTTTTACTTGATGGTGGATACGACACATTTGTATGGCGTGGAAGGATACCCGATACAGGTGTCGAATTTCACAGAAAACCTGGGCGCTTCCAACTGGAACTTTGGCGTTGCTGCCCAACCGCCTTCCAGTCAGGCCCCAACTCCAGTTGTAACCTATTCGAATACAGGTACTTATCCATATCTGTATCAATACCAAAGCCTGAATGCCTGCCAGGGCAATTTGGCTGGTCAGTTTGAAATATTCGAACAGGCGTTAGACCTGAATGGCGCGTCGTGCTGGTCGCAAAGGCTGCTGAATGCCGTCTATGTGAACGATCATATCATGGATGTGAAAGTAGATGCGCAGGGGAATTACTGGGTTACCGGCGCCTCGTTTCAGCCGGTGGGGTTCTGGCTAACCATGAACCTGTTTCTGAATAAATACGACGCATCCGGCGTGTTGCTGTGGTCAAAAAAGGTTAATCCAGAAGACCCGGCCAACAGTTTTGATTATCGCAATACCTACGGGCTTTCCATTGCTTTTGACGGCAGCGGAAATGCGTATTTGTCAGGCAGTTACAGCGCTGATAATGCCCGCATTTTCGGGATAGACTTTACGCGACCAACATCTTTTTTCGCTTCTTATCCGCAAGGTTTTTTGCTGAAACTGGATGCTGATGGAAATGTTATCTGGCACAATTCCTTTCAGGCGATCAACGACTATGAAAGTTGTATCCCGACCAGCATCGTATTCCATGAAAATCGCCTGCATCTAATGCTCAAAGGCGGGGCCTGGCAGATGTTTCAATCGGATGGCAACCTGGCTACCAATGCCGCGCCCGATGCAGCAGCCTGGTATATTGCACTGGATGAAAACGGAAATTTTATACAGGATTTACCCTTAAAAGAGTCGTTTCTAAACGCCGTTACAGGCTCCTGGCTGCCGGAATTAGTGAGTTTTTCAACGGAACTGGTAACATTCAGAAGCCCGCGCCTGCTGCTTGCTGCCAATGGTAAATTGCTGGTAAATGGTGTGTTCACGGGTTTGGCTAATCTTGATTTTGGTGGCGTTACTATTGCGCCGTTGGATGCTACTTTCAGTGCAAAAAACCAGTTTGTAGCAGTTCTCGACCCCACAAGCGGTCAGTGCGAACAGGCATTTTGTGCTTTGAGCCAACAAACACCCCAGAGCGATTTCCCTGCCTGGCAAACGGATGCAACTGGTGATGTGTATTTTGGTTTTGGCGCCACCAATACCTATCCAACGTACACGCCTTCCATAAAAATCGGGCAAAATGTAAACGCAACACCTCCCAATCGGAGTTACACAGCCAAATTTTCACAAAACGGCGACTTACTCTGGTACCAGCAACACACGGATATCTGGTTCAACAGTTTTGCAAAGTCGGATGATGGAATCTGGGCGCTCAGCCGATTTGATCAGTCGGTGGGCATGAGAAGTGTGGGCAGCAACCTGTCCGGCGTCGTTTCCAATGGTGGCAATGACCTGCTGTTGTCACACATCGATGCGGAAGGCAATGTGACGGGCATGCAACACTTTGGCGGTTCCGCACATGAACAGGCAATTGCACTTGCAAATGCAGGTACAACACTGCTCGGTATTTTCAGTGCCGACGATCTGAATCAGTACCTGAACGCTCCCCCCAATGCCTACACCTTGCGTGTCTGGTCTTCAGACCCGGCTGAATGCCCGGTATTGTCAACGGATGAAACATTGGAAACATTGACCTGGGAAGTTCAACCCAATCCGTTTTCAGATTTGCTGGTTTGTACATTCCACATAAAAGAAGCCACATCAGATGCCATTTGCCGATTGCTTTCTACCGATGGCCGGATTGTACAGTCAAAAAACATAGGCCGACTGCCAGAAGGCGATACAACATTGGAACTGGAAACCGCATCTTTGCCCCCAGGCGTTTATCTGCTGGAAATTACAACAGCAGAGGACGCCGCAGTTCGAAAAGTTATCAAATGGAAGTAATACCTACCGGCAATTTTCAGCCAGATGTCAGCCTGTACGGGTTGCGCATCGGCGAACCCGTCATAACCCTCACCGCCATCCTTATTTGCCTGGTATGCGGCTACTGCTGGTGGCGGCTCAGAACGGTTCAGCCGGCAAGCGATGCGCTCAAACTGACGCGTTTGTTTTTCCTTTTTATGGGCATTTCCACCCTCATTGGTGGACTCGTAGGGCATGCTTTTTTGTATCTCCTGCCTTTTGAATTCAAAATCCCCGGATGGCTGTTGGGCATGGTGGCTGCTTCGGCGTTGGCACAGGCATCCATTGCGCGTTCTTCGGACATACTTTCCAGAAATGCGCGCCGGGTATTTACGATCTTGAATGTAGGCGGATTCGGCGTGCTTTTGTTGTTCTTAATCAGCACGTTATGGTTCCCTATTGTGGAAATACACTCGGCATTCTCCCTATTGCTGATCGTTACCACGCTGGAAGTGTATCGTTTGCGGAAGGTAAACGATCCGGGAAGTCGCTACATACTTGGCGGTATTTTGTTGGCTGTGGCAGCCGTAGCGGTGCACGCTCTCAAATGGTCGCTGGGGCAGTGGTTCACCTTCTTTGATATTGGGCACGTGTTTTTATGCGGCACGATGTGGATGATCATGCGCGGCGCTGAAACCGCTGCGCAGATAGAAAGGGTGTAACGTTTTTACCTGTATTTCCGGTAACTCACGCCCGTTTCATGCGGAGCGTGTAGCAATTCAACGATGTATTGAAAAACCTGATCGTCCCGTTGAAAATCGGCATCGCCAAGTTCCAGGATGACGACCGGTGTTTCGGTTTCCGTTTTCAAATAATCCAGATAAGCGTTCTGGATGTCTTCGAGGTAGGCGCCTGAAATATTTCGTTCTATCTCGCGGCCCCTGCGTCGAATCTGGTCAAGCAGTACATCTACCGGGCGGTGCAGGTAGAGCAAAAGGTCAGGTTTCGGAAATGTTGCGTTAAGCACCGAAAACAAGCGCTGAAACAAGCGGAATTCCTCTTCGCTCAGGTTGTTTTTTGCAAACAACAGGGTTTTTACAAAAAAATAATCGGCTACTGTAAACGGCGTAAACAGATCCGGGCTTCCGAAGTGTTCCAGCAGTTGTTTGTGCCGTTCGGTCATAAAAAACAACTCAACGGGAAACGCATATCGTTCGGGCTGCTCATAAAAAGGAGGCAAAAACGGATTGTCGGTAAACTGTTCCAGCACCAGTGCACAACCAAAACGCGCTGCCAGGCGGTGGCAAAGCGTGGTTTTGCCGACACCAATATTGCCTTCTATGGCAACAAACTGATAGGGGAGCGTCCGGGCCGTTGCTGACATCTTTTGTCTGGCTTTACATCTGATCGAGCATGATCACATCGGAATTGTCTTCGCATTCCATGAACAACTCATCAATTTGCTGTTTCAGCACGGGATGCTCATATTCGGGAGCGATTTCCATGAGTGGCACCAGCACAAAAGCGCGTTTGTGCAGTTCAGGGTGCGGTATTTCAAGCCCTTTGTCGCGGATGATGCGTTTGCCGTACAGCAGAATATCGATGTCGATCAACCTTGGACCCCATTTTTCATTGTCCTTTCGGGCGCGGCCCATTTCCCGTTCGATGGCGGTAATTTCCTTGAGGATATCCCGTGGATCGAGCGTGGTATTGACCATCAATACCTGGTTGATAAAAGAATCCTGTTCGGTATTGCCCCATGGCTGCGTTTCGTAGAAATGGCTCTTTTTGGCCACTTTTCCGATCGTTTTGGAAATGAGTTCGGTCGCTTTTTTCAACTGGCCTTTCCGGTCGCCCATATTACTGCCAAGGCCCAGGTAAACATTGATGTATTTTTTCGGTGAAAATGTCTGCATATCGGAGAGGCGATGGAGAGGTATATAATGGTGAAGAGCGGCAAAGGTAAAAAAACCGACATACCTGCTGCCGACAAGCGCTATTGCTTTCTCCGAATTTTTAAGGAATGCTCTACCTTCGCTGCGCAAATATTCCAATGCGCCGCCTTTTTGATTCAATTATCTTATTTCTGACATGAAACATTTATTTTCCATTTTCTTTTTTGCATTGTTGACAGTGCTGGTTTCCTGCAAAAAAATTGACCAGGATTTGCTTAGTCAAATGAATAATACGGTCTCTGAAATGCATACCCGCACAGAGGCGTTTGACTTAAATACCCAGGGTATTGTTCAATTTGCCAATCTGGTGGATGCTGCTCCCGAGGCCTTGAAAAATGATACTTTGAGTGGTTTTGTTAAACTGCATGAAAAAGTGACGGCCCTCAAAATCAAGCAGGAAGGCACGGTGAGAGAATACAAGGAATTGCTGGCTGAATTGCAGCGCTCGGCAGAAGAATATGCTTCCGGAAAAATCACAACGGATCAGGCACGCAGCCAGCAGGAAAGCCTCAAAGGCCGACTGACGGCTATTGAAGCGTTGCTGGAACATGTGGGCAAATTAAATGAAGAAGCACAGACCGAGTATGGCAAGTTGATGGCAGAATTTAAAAGTAAAACGGAGTAAAACAACGAGAAAACGGCGCTCCGCCGATGAAAGTTTGTGATTTGACCTCAGGCAGCGAAATCTGTGTTCGAAGTATCCCGCTTTTTGTCTTTTTTTGCACTGCAGTATGCAAACCTGGACATCGCTCTCTTACTTTGAAACAGCTCCCGTGTCATACATGAAACTACTTTTACCATTCATCTTTCTGTTTTTTGCCTTCTTGCTTCCTGCCCAAAATTACCTCATGAATAATACCGCTGTACAGGATTGCAGCGGTACGTTTTATGACAGTGGAGGAGGCGCCGGTAACTACGGCAACAACGAGTCGTTTACCAAAACTTTTTGCTCGGACGGCAGTTCGGGTACGCACGTTCAACTAAATTTTTCGGGGATCGACCTCGCCGGAGGAGATTTGTTGTGTTTCTACGATGGCCCGAATACAGCAGCACCATTATTGGCCTGCTCCGACGACTACCCGCCGGGTCAGCCTTTTATCGTACAGGCTACAGCCGCCAACCCGAGTGGTTGCCTGACCGTACAGTTTGAATCGGATGGCACTGGCACGGCTACGGGCTGGTCGGCAGTACTTTCCTGTGTGGCTTCCTGTCAAACGGTTTTGGCGGATTTGGTTTCCACCAATCCTGCCATTTTTCCGGCAGATACCGGCTGGATCGACGTTTGTCCGAATGAACGAATATTCTTCAATGGCGCAGGCGTATATCCTCAAAACGGATTTGCCTATCAACAGTCGGACCTTACCACCACCTTTGAGTGGAACTTTGGAGATGGCGGCATTTCCTATGGCCCCAATACTTCGCACCGTTTTGATGAACCGGGCGGCTACTACGTTCAGTTGTTTCTGGTCGATCAGCAAGGATGCAGGAGTACCAATCTGATCAACCAACGCATTCGTGTAGCGCCACGACCCAATTTCGCGCTGGCTGGTGCTGTCACAGATCAAATTTGTGCACACGACACCATACAACTCAGTGCCGTAGTGGCTGGTGCTGCCAATGGACAAAATCTGGTAGTGACGCCTACGCTTTCAGCGTTTTCCGTGGAAGGAAGCCGATCCGACTCCCTGGCCTTGCCGGATGGAACGGGTATTCCATATCAAACCTCTATTTTCTTTACTGAATTTTCTCCGGGGCAGGTGCTTACCAATGAAGATGATCTGGAAAGTATTTGTGTAAATATGGAGCACTCCTATATGCGCGATTTGCAGATCACCCTTACCTGCCCGAATGGACAAATGATTACGCTACACAATTTTGCCGGGCAAACAGGTGGCGGGGTGTTCCTGGGAGAGCCTAACGACTTTGACGGTTTTAACCCGATTCCTGGCCTGGGATATGATTACTGCTGGACTCCCAATGCTCCGAATCCAACCTGGATTCAATACGCCAATACGACCCTGGGTGGCTTTGGCACGCTACCGCCGGGCGATTACAGCACATTTGACCCCATTTCAGATTTGGTGGGATGCCCGCTCAATGGGGAATGGACGATTACAGCCACCGACTTGTGGCCCATTGATAACGGATATCTTTTCAGTTGGAGTTTGAAATTCAAGGATGAACTGTATCCCAATATTGAAACCTTTACTCCTGAAATTGTAGACTGGCATTGGAACAACCATCCTTCCATTTTCTATGCTACCCAGGATTCGATTGCTGCTTCGCCGCAGAATGCTGGTACTGCGGGCTACATTTTTACTGTACGTGATACGTTTGGCTGTGTATGGGATACCCTGGTAAATGTATCGGTGCTTCCGTTTACCAGCCCGCAATGCTTTAGTTGCGATATTGATTACAAAGCCCTGCGCGATACAGCCGTTTGTGAGGGAGAACCTGTATTGCTCGATGCCTCTTCCCTGAATCCCAGTCAACTGGAAGTAAGGTTCGAATCATATCCTGATTACAGATTGGGGAACGGGAACCACCCGCACAACAATCCTTACCCGGCGCCCATTTCTGTCAGCAATGTCGGATATAATTTATTGACCAATCCAATCACGCAGATTACTTCTGTTTGTATGGATATTGAAACAGACTTCGATGCTGACCTGAATATTTATTTGCGATCACCGGACGGAAAACAACTTGAACTGACTACCGGAAACGGGGGCGCCGGCGATAATTACCATAATACCTGTTTTACCCCAACAGCATCTACCAATATCGTCGGAAGCACCGCCCCTTTTACAGGCAATTATCGCCCGGAAGGCATGTGGACATCTTTGAACAATGCTGTGGTGAACGGCGACTGGAAACTGATGATTTCTGATGGTTTCGGTCCCAATCAGTTAGGCAAAGTGAAATGGTGGAGTATTGGCTTCAACTACGACAATACACCAACCTACTCCTGGACAAACGCTGCTTCGCTGGATTGCAACAACTGTGCGACGCCGACAGCCACCCCAACTACCAACAGTACCTATATAGTTACGGCAAAAGACCGGTTCAACTGCGAGCACAAGGATACTGTCACGGTAAGTATCATGAGTTTTTTCCCGGCGCCGGCCAACCTGGAAGTAATAAGTCTTGGAACCAGTGATATGACCTGGGCATGGCAACCGGTACAAGGCGCTACCGGCTATGAGGTTAATGTAAACAACGGCGGCTGGCAGCCATCCAGCGGTTTGCTCACGCATACCGTGACAGGGCTGGTGTCGGGTGATGTAGTAAGTATCGAAGTGCGCGCGCTGGGAGGAAGCCCCAACTGTCCGCCCAATATTGCTACGGCCTCCCAAACATTCATCATGTGTACGCTTTCCGGTAGCGTGTCGGCCCTGGCGGCGGCGCAATGTGCAGGCACCAATACCGGATCGGCTATTATCAGTGCAAACAATGCGAATGGTAATGTCGATTTTTTTGCAAACGGAACAGGAACGCCGTTTAGCAATGGTGATCTGATGAACATATTTGGCGCTGGCAGCCATTTTGTAGTGCTGCGCGATGCTGCCGGCTGCCGGGATACGGTTGATTTTAATATTACCGAACCGGGACCGATTGTGCTGAATGCCACACATTCCGATGTGCTTTGTAATGGTGGCAGCAGTGGCTCGGCATTTGTAACTGCCACTGGTGGTACTGGAAACATCTCCTTTGAATGGCAATTGTGTGGAGGTGGAACTCCTACGCCCGGAGCCGCCATCAGTAGCCTTTTTGCAGGATGTTATGAGGTGGTTGCTACCGACGACAATGGCTGTACGGAAACTGCCAGCGTACAAGTGGCAGAACCGGCTGCGTACTCATTTCAGTTGACCCAGGATTCGGTGAGTTGTAATGGCCTGTCGGATGGCGCTGCTAATATTGTAGTATCAGGTGGAACAACGCCCTATCAGTATGCCTGGGACAATCTGAGCATTACGCCGGGCGCCTCCGGGTTGAATGCCGGACTTCACTTTGTCACAGTTACGGATGCTGCCAATTGTATTTCTACCACATTTATTGAAGTGCTACAGCCGGCTACACTTCTGATTGACAGCACTGCTTCTCGTGCAGTTTCCTGTTTCGGGGGCAACAACGGCACTGCTTCCGTATTCCCTGTTGGAGGCAATGGAGCATACCAGTATAATTGGCAGGATAGCCAGAATACGCCCAAGGCAATCAATCTGTCCGCCAACACTTATGCTGTTACAGTGAGCGATGCGAAAGGATGCAGTGTAACAAGCAGCGTTACGGTTGAAACTCCGGATGAGTTGCAGGTGACGTTCAGTGCCATAGCAGATGAAAGATGTGCAGGCGATTGCTCCGGAACGGCTACTGTAGTAGTGGCTGGCGGAACAGCACCTTATGATTATCAATGGGACGACCCGAATCTCCCGGATGGAAATGCTACAGCGGGCAACCTGTGCCCCGGACAATACAGCCTGGTAGTGCAGGATGAAAGAGGCTGTACCTCTACCAATGCTGTCGATATTGCTGCGGCTATTCCAATTGACGTGCAATTTGCATCGGCAGCACCGACTTGCTCCGGTATTTTTAATGGCAATGTGCAAACTACTGCTTCTGGTGGTACTCAGCCCTATCAGTACCAATGGAACAATGTGGCTGCCACTACACCCAATCTGCAAAACCTCGACTGCGGACAATACATCCTTACTCTTACCGATGCAGTCGGTTGTGTACATTTGGACACGGTTTCGCTCACCTGCCCCGCAACCATTCAGGTTTCATCCGTTCAAATGCAGCCTGTCAAGTGCTTTAGTGGCGCGGATGGTAGTATTGCTGTACAGGCACAAGGCGGAAACGGTACGCTTCATTATCTCTGGAATGACAGCAATGCCCAGATAAATGCAACAGCGACTGGCCTGCTTATTGGAACATATACGGTTACTATTACCGACGATAACGGATGTAATACCACTGCCAGTGCTACAGTCACCCAACCTCCCGTGCTGACAAACAGCATTGCCAAAACGGATGTGACATGCTTCAATGGCGCCGATGGTGTTGTTACAGCCAACCCGCTGGGCGGTGTGCAACCGTATGGCTACAACTGGAGTGTGACTCAAAGTGTACCAACGGTGTCCGGACTTCCGGCAGGCGCTTATACGGTGACGATCACCGATGCAAATGGCTGCACCGTAAGCACCAGTGCGACCTTGCAACAGCCTGCTACGGCTGTGACGGTGGCTGTATCACAAACACAAACAGCCTGTTACGGACAAAGCAACGGCGCGGCGCTGGCCACTGCTTCCGGTGGCAATGGAGCGCCTTTCTCCTACCTGTGGAGTAATGATGAAAATACGGCCTCGGCTCATAGTCTGCCAGTGGGCTCCTACATTGTGACAGCCAGCGACAGCAAAGGCTGTACGACGACAGAAAGTATTTCCATTCAGCAACTGGATAGTATTTCTGCCAATGTCGCCCATGTCATTCCTACGTGCTACGGATACGCCGACGGACGCGCTGCCGTCAATCAGGTGCTGGGCGGCGCAGGCGGCGGCAACCTGGCCAATTATTTTTATCAGTGGAGCAAACCGAATGCACCTAACACTATTTCAGTAGACGGTCTGGAAGGTGACCGTGTTTATACCGTTACAGTTACCGACCAGCAAGGTTGTAGCGGCATTTTTGCATTTACGGTGACACAACCGCCTGCTATCGTGGTACAAACTGCTCATGATGATGTCTCCTGTTTTGGATTTACAGACGGTTCTGCCCGGGTGGAAAATGTACAAGGCATTAATCCGATTGCCCAATATCATTGGAGTAATAACGGCAACAGTACGCAAATCGACCAACTTGCCATCGGTACATATTCTGTGACGGTGGTGGATAGCAAAGGTTGCACCGGTACCAATTCCGAACTGATAGAACAACCGGAACCACTGGCTGTTTCGTTTACTACAAAAGACCTGCTGTGCTTCGGCGATCTGAATGCCTCTATTGCTGCCAGTGTGGAAGGAGGGACGCCTCAGTACAGCCTGAACTGGAGCAATGGCAATTCGGTTTCAAATATTACAAACCTGGGCCCGGGTACTTACACACTTCAAATTACCGATGCCAACGGATGTATTCTTGCCGACTCCGCTACTATTCTTCAGCCGGATCAAATGCAGGTGGATGTACGCACAACCGACCCGCGCTGTTTTGAAGACCGGAATGGACATATCGACCTGAGTGTTTCAGGCGGAAAACTGCCATACAAATACAGCATTGACGGCAGTGATTTCAATGGTTCACCCAATTTTATCGGCCTGGGGGCTGGTACCTATACGGTTCAGATAAAGGATGCCAACAATTGTATTGTTTCCCTGACGGATTCATTGCTGCAACCTCTGCCTATTGAATTGTCGCTCGGAGCAGATACATCTCTGGTGCTTGGCGACAGCATGGTTTTATCGCCGGATATTTCAAATGCGGTAGGTGCATTGCTGTATAAATGGCACAGCGCGCTGGTGGACACCTGGAATTGTCTCGATACCGTCGATTGTGAAAGTATCCTGATAAAACCGGATCATACCAACACCTACTTTGTTCAAATTACCGATGCCAATGGCTGTCAGGGTGAAACCAAACTCAAAGTATCGGTAGAAAAACCGCGTGGTGTATTTGTTCCAACCGCATTCTCTCCAAACGGAGATGCCGCCAACGACTTGCTGATGGTGCATGGCAAATCAGATCAGGTGCGCAGCATTTTGTCTTTCAAGGTGTACGACCGCTGGGGTGAACTGGTGTATCAGGATCAAAATTTCAGCGTAAACGATGCTTCCCGTGGCTGGGATGGCCATTTCAAAGGTAATGCCTGCGATCCGGGCGTTTTTGTATGGCACCTGGAAGCGGAGTATATCGACGGATATCGGGAAGTGCTTAGTGGTAATGTTACGCTTGTGAAATAGTCCTAAGTCGTGAGTCCTAAGTCCTAAGTCTGTAGAGTACACATTCTTACTCTTGGTCTTCCACCATATTGATACCAAGAGTAAGAATGTGTACTCTACAGACTCAGGACTTAGGACTCACGACTCAGGACTTACTTCTCGGGACTGATTTTTTGTTAAAAAATCCAGGGAACGGTAGATTTTTCTTTTTTTTCGGTCTCAATTATCCCAATTCTAAAATACACACACAACCATGAAACAATTGTACCCACCGATTTTAATGCTGGTCGCCTTGTTGTCCTTGTTTTCAAGCGACATACAGGCCCAGGATCCGCGTTTTTCCCAATACTATGCGTCTTCCTGGAACCTTAATCCTGCCATGACCGGTATCTTCAACGGCCGTTGGCGGGCCACAGTTAATTACCGTGATCAATGGAACAGTTTTTTGTCACCCGTACCGTTTCGTACTTACGCTGCATCCTTTGAAACGCGGTTTAATGTAGGCGCCAACGATGATTATGCTTCTGTGGGAATTGGCGCCATGCACGATGAAGCAGGCACTGCCCGTTTTCAGCAAAACAAGGTGCAAGTAGGTGGTGCATTCCTCAAACAACTTTCCGGCGGCCGTTATTCCAATGAGCATTATCTGTCGGCAGGCGCACAACTCGGTTTCGGACAGAATTCGATTGACTGGAGCAAATTATGGTTTACACGCCAGTTTGATACCAATGCGGAAAGACCGGACCTTGGCGCTTCGAGCGGCGAAAACAATGCAAATGCCAATTCGCCGCTGTACCTGGATTTTAACGCCGGATTGCTCTGGTATGTCGTTTTCCAAAATGAAGGGTTCTTCTATGCTGGCGGCGCGTTGAGCCATATCAATCAGCCCGCCATTTCGCTCATCGAAGACAATCAGGAAACGCTGTATTCCCGCTGGTCGGGGCATATGGGCGGGCAGTTCCCCTTGACTGAAAATTTTGCCATTCTTCCCGGAGCGTTGTTCATGAAACAAGGCCCTGCTATGGAAACGGATTTGGGCATCAATTTTCGCTATTCCAACAACGACCTGAATGAACTCGCCTTGCGTGCAGGCGTGTGGGGGCGCCTGGGCAACAAACTCGACAACAACGTACAAATGGACGCCATTACCGTCGTCGGTATGCTCGAACTTAATCGCTGGATGCTGGGCTTGAGTTATGACATTACAGTATCGAGCCTGACAGTTGCCAATAATTCCCGCGGCGCTTTTGAAGTATCACTTACTTATTTCCACCCGGAATACCGCCGTTCGAGGGTAACTTGCCCGAAGTTCTGACGGGCTGCCATTTGTATTGCTCTTCGTAACAGGTTTGTACAACGGATAATCCGTCAAAAGTCCGTTTCATCTGCTGTCCAATCCTGTTACGGCGGGTATTTTATCTGATCTGAATAAATCCTTCATTCAATGCGTTTTTTGCCGTTTCTGCTTCTGTTTCCTGCGTTTTTGTTTGCACAGCAACCCAAAATCACACCGGCACATCCCAAACCCGGTGATGTGCTGGAGATCGTTTTCGATCTGAGTATCAGTCCGTTGCGGGATGCGGAAGAGATCGACGTCGTTTTTCTGGAGCACAATGGCATGATGACCGATATTCGGGAAGTGGCACAAAAAAAAGTGGGGCACATGCTTCACCTGTTCGTGTCGCTGCAACCCGGCTCGGTAGCAGCATTAATAGCCTTGCGTACAGGTGAGCGATATGACAACAACAACGGCGAAGGGTACTTTGTATCGGTTTGCGATGCTTCTGGCAAAATTTTACCGGAAAGTTATGCTGCACAGGCACTTTTGTACCGCGATTATGGTGGCGCAGTCGAGTTAAAACGCGAGCCGGCTGTAGCGCTCGAATGGTACAACAGGGCATTCGCACTACAACCTGATCTGAAAAACAAATACATCGGTAGTTACACCAATGTTGTATTAGCCGCAAAAAAAGGCGATGCAGGAAAAACGCAGGTGCTCGAATTATATGCAGAAGCGGAGAAAGACCAGAATCTGAGTGAAAAAAACCTCATCGCAATGATGCGTTCCTACGAACGTATGACGATGGTAGACAAGGCTAAAGCCCTGAAAGAACGCATTAAAAACCAATTCCCTAAAGGACAACTGGTTCGGCAGGAACGCTTGAGCGCAGCAGAAAACAACCCCGATCTTGAAAAAGGCGAGGCCTTGCTGGCTGCCTTTATCCAGGAATTTCCCCCGCAGACGGCCGAAGAAAAGGCCATGGTTAACAGGGCTAAGTCGAATATTTGCGCAAAAATCGCTGATACGCATGATTGGGAGAAATTCAAGTCAAAAGCAGCCCAGTTGCCAGGCCCAAGCAGGGCCTCTTTGTACAATAATATTGCCTGGGAGGTAGCAGAAAAAGGTGAAGAAATGGAAATTGCCAAAACATTGGCAGCAGAGGCCGTGTCGCTCAGCAAGCGGGAAATCAACGAACCCAGTGTGCCTGTTACCGGATTGATTACTGAAAAAGAACGAAAGCAAATCAGCCGGTCTGAGTATGGAAATTACCTGGATACCTACGCTTTCGTACTCGACAAAAGTGGCGATCCTGCCGCGGCGGCTCGTTTCCAGGCAGAGGCTATCGAGATCAACGAAGGAAAAGAGGCAGAATTCAACGAACGTTATATCGGCTACCTGGAACGTTCCAAATCTCCAGAATTGCGCTACCAGATGGAGCGTTTTATCATGGAGGGGCATGCTACCGAAAAAATCAAAAAACAGTTCAAAGGGATTTATGCTGCCGAGGACAAATCAGAGGCAGGTATCACCGCTTACATGAACGGCCTGGAATCAATTGCACGGATGAACCTCCAGAAGCAACTTGCATCTCAAATGCTTGAGCAGCAGGCGCCTGCATTTAGTCTGCGCAACCTGCAGGGAGAAACTGTCAGCCTTGAAAGCATGCGTGGTAAAGTGGTTATCATCGATTTCTGGGCTACCTGGTGCGGCCCCTGCAAAGCCTCGTTCCCGGGCATGCAAATGGCAGTCGACAAATTTAAAGACGACAAGGATGTGGCTTTTGTCTTTGTAGATACCTGGGAAAAGGCTGAAGACAAGGCAAAAAATGCCCAGGATTTTATCACTGGAAAAAAATACACCTTTAATGTGCTGCTCGACAATGATGATAAAGTTGTTTCCTCTTTCGGCGTTTCCGGAATACCCACCAAGTACATCCTCGACCGCCAGGGCAAAATTCGATTCAAAACGGTCGGCTTCAACGGTAGTTCGGAAGGGCTTGTTGAAGAACTGAGCGGAATGATTGAATTGGCCCGGGCACAACCTTGATTCTCCCAGGTAAATGATTTTTCGTACCCTTCAAGGCACTTCGCTGGCTGTACTGACCACTGCATTCAATCGTGCTTTCTCGGATTACATGGTTCCGTTGCAAATGACAGAAGCGCAGTTACAGCATAAAATGGCTTCCGATGGTGTTCGGCTCGACCTGTCGGCCGGGGCTTTTAAAGGAGATGAACTCATCGGATTTATTCTGCATGGCTTCGATGTGGTAGAGGGCAAACCACAGGCCTACAATGCGGGGACAGGTGTGTTGCCTGAACACAGGGGACAAAAAATCACTTCGCACTTGTATGAGTTTATCGTGCCAGAACTAAAAAATGCGCAGATTCAGCAAATTCAACTGGAAGTAATTCATGGCAATGTACCAGCGATTAAAACCTATGAAGCCATCGGGTTTGAAGTAACCCGCCAACTGGATTGCTATAAAGGATACTTGACAAATGAACCTGTAGCAGGCGCCGACATACGCGGGTTGGTTTCGTACGATTGGACTTTGATGAAGTCGTTCTGGGACTGGCAACCATCCTGGCAGAATTCCATATCTGCCGTTGAAAATGTGCAGCGCTCCAATATCTCTCTGGGTGCATGGCACGGCGATCATTTGCTTGCTTACCTGATTTACAACCCTGTTTCCAACCGAATACAACAATTCGCTGTGCACCCGGCCCACAGGCGTAAGGGAATTGGCGCGGCCTTGTTTCATCACGTTGCGCAACAAGCAGGCAAAGAACTTGTTTTGATCAATATCGATCACAATTCGGGCGAAACAGCATCTTTTCTCCAGCGTCTTGGACTGCAAAAATTTGTGGGTCAATATGAGATGAGGCGGCTGTGCTGATATACCCGGTTTTTTACATTTGCTATATGAATGCTACCCTCTTTGCATCTGTCGACCGTTACATCAGTGATCTGCTGGCCGTAGAAGATGCTGCGCTAAAAGCCGTCGAACAATCTATTATCGACCACGACATTCCTCCAATAAGTGTGTCACCCAATCAGGGAAAGTTCCTGCAGGTGTTGGCTACATTGTGCAAAGCCCAAAAAATCCTGGAACTGGGCACTTTGGCCGGCTATAGCACCATCTGGATGGCGAGGGCTTTGCCTAAAGACGGCCGCCTGGTAACCATTGAATTCGATCCAATGCATGCCCGTGTGGCGCAGGAAAATATTGACAGAGCAGGATTGACGGATTTGGTTGACATACGGACTGGCAAGGCGCTGGATGTTTTACCTGAACTGGAGGCTGAAAGCGCAGGTCCGTTCGATATGGTATTTATCGATGCCGACAAACCCCCTTATGCGGAATATTATGAATGGGCGCTGCGGCTTTCGCGCCCGGGTACGCTCATCATTGCCGATAATGTCATTCGGGAAGGCAATGTGCTCAACCCCGACCATGAAGATGAACGCGTGCAAGGCGTTCGCCGGCTGAATCAGTTGTTGGCAAATGATCGACGCGTATGTGCCACCATTTTCCAGACCATCGGTGCGAAAGAACACGACGGCATGGCAATGGCTGTAGTACTGTGAAGCGGCTGGTAAAAATATTTGATAAAGCAAACTGGTTTTAAGTAATTGTTTATCAGGTATTTAGATGCTTATATTCATGACTTGAAAATTGTTTTTTAAAAAAATGTGGCCCTGGCTGGGTACATCCTGTGCGATACAAACACAGGTATACAAATTCAGCAATTCATTCACCCACATTTCTAAAGAAACAAATTTTTCAAAGTCATGAACACCATCAAAAATTGCATCGCCCTGTTCCTCTTCGTTGCTTTCGCAGCCACTTTTAATGTGCCCGCCGCTTCTGCTCAGGCAGGTGGAATGTCCAAAAACGAGTTTTTCCTGAAAGCCAATGAAGTCGACAGCAGTATGGCCTTGTTACTTCCTGCGGTGCAAAAAGTGCGAGAAGCCGCAGCCCGCACTTCCCTGCAAACCATCATCAAAAACACTTCTGCTGCCTGCCGCAAAGTAAAAGCCGCCGGCCCAAGAATGACGGATGCCCAACTTGCCACTTTCCAGCGCGAGTTTGAAAGCATCAACAATCAACTTGCAGCATTTGCCTCTACCCATACCAAGGGCAACCGCTCTGTTGAAGAATGCCTGCGCGAATGCGGCCCGATTAAAAATAACCCGGGCGCCGCTCAATGCCGCTACGAATGTATCAGTGGATGGCTTACTTCAGCCGCCACAGGGGGCAACGACTAATATCTGTGGCAGATACATCGCTTAACAATCTTTTCCCGCAGGCTTTACTGGTTTAAAGGACCAGTAAAGCCTGTTTTTTTCAATTCTATCAGATAATTGCGAATTGTCATTTTTTCTTTTTTCATCCACATAATAAAAATCGTTGAATAGCATTATTTCATATCTATCAACGCCCCGACAAACAAAACGAACCCCATAGATGACGCCTGATTGCCTCCCGATGTTCTTTTATTTATATCACACATCAAATTCAATCATCTATGTCCAACACAAATGGAAACAACTACCCGGCCTGGGGTATCGATTTTGAAAACCGGGTATTCGCCATGGACTCCAGTTATGCAGTCTATCCTATGTCAGACCCTGATTTTGCAGAACTCATTGCGATTTCCGACCAGGGTATCATCTGGGTTCTTTCTACCTCACCCGACCCGTCCAGCGGATCGGTTTTGTACTGGGGTAAAGGCGATGGCAACTGGACGCCAGTAGGGAATGTACCCGGAGCAGTAGATTTAACGGGAGGTGCAGGCACTGGCGCCGTGTATGTCACGGAAGATGGCCAAATCTGGACCATCGACATCAGCGGCGAAGGTGAAATGGTGGATAAAATTGCCGATCTGCAAGACCTCGACTACGGTGGCGGATATTTGTGGGCTGTTTTTCCACCGAATACAGGTGGCCCCGCCGTTCTTCAACTCTCCGACACGTCCGTTATTCCTGCCAAATGGCAGGTTTTTAAAGGCCCGGCAAATCCGTCCAGCATCAGTGTGGGTTATACGGGGGATTGCTACGGAGCAGCGGGGTTTGATCCTGTGTACTATTCCAAAGACGGGCAAACGACCGGCAGTGCAGGCTCGGGCGCTGATGGCAGCACCCTGGAAGTCACTTTCAAAAACAACATCTATCTGTTGTCTACCAATGGGAATGAAAAGGGCAATGACGTATTGATCTGGGTAGATACACAGGGTGGCGTATTTGAGCCGACGGGAGTTCAAGCCATACAGATACTGGCATCGTATTCTCTGTAATTTCCGGATCCGCCGGTATATTCCAACCGGCTACCTTCATAAAAATGTATCCTGGCGATCGGACACTGAAAAGTCCGGTCGCTTTTTATTTGTTACCTGACAAATATGGATATGTGGCAGATGGTTTGTGGCTATCGAAAAGTACAAACCAATTTCCGTTACACCTTTTAATATTTTGCTATGAAACCGATGCTATGCTTGCTCTTTTTGAGTACTGCCTTTTTGTCGAACGCCCAAAGCGATGGCGACATCCTTTTTAATTCCGATGTGCTGCACGAGATTCGATTCGAGTCGAGCCCCGACTTTTCTCTACCCATGTTGATCGATCTTTTAAACAGTTCACCTATTGGTGAAGTACCCTACATAGCCGGTGATGTGTGGATCGATGGTACACTGATACCAGATGTGGGCGTGCGAATAAAAGGCGGTATTTCTGCCTACGCGCCCAAAAGACCGCTTAAAATCGATTTCAACAAGTTTGTGGCAGGGCAGGAGTACGACGGCATGAAAAAACTAAACCTTCAAAATGCTGATGTCGACCTGGCTGTTCAACGCGAAGCAGTAGTGTACGATATGTTTCGTTCGGCTGGCGTGAAAGGCCCCAGAACGGCTTTTGCCAAGGTGTATTTTGGCAATACCTATCAGGGGGTGTACATTATGGTGGAACAAGTAGACAAGAATTTTCTACGCAACTATTTTGCTGATGATGAAGGCACTTTATTCAAAAACAAAATCTGCCAACTGGAAGTAGATGAAGGCCCGGACACTTTTGAACCCATCAATGATCTGCAAAACATTGTAAACACGCTTTCCGGTCAGGCATTTCGCGATGCACTGGAAAT
The DNA here is from genome assembly GCA_020160935.1 of Bacteroidota bacterium. Taxonomy (GTDB): domain Bacteria; phylum Bacteroidota; class Bacteroidia; order Chitinophagales; family Saprospiraceae; genus M3007. Next base: position 114,390 of record JAIUPL010000006.1, read on the forward strand.
CCGGCTTGCTACGGATCATTTTTTGCTGTATTTTATCGTTCAGCATTTTATCAACGCTGTAGATGGCCCAATGGATGTTGGATGCAATTATTACATATACCATGAACCCCGCAGTAGTTTGTTGTATTGGCTTCCATGGGATTACAACCTGGCACTGTATAATGGCGCCAATTATTCCATATTGGAAACCAATACGCATGAAGCACTCTTCAATAAAATGGTTGCAGATCCGGTTTATCGGGAACGTTACATGCAACTAGCATGTGAAATGCTCGACTATGTCCTGAATGAAACATACCTGTATCCGCGGATTGACCATAATGTCCAACTTATTCGGGAAGCGCTGACAAGCGATCCATATTTTGCCTCCATCAGCAATTTTGACTTGACGGTAGACCAGATTAAAAGCCTCATTACCGCCAGAAGAATCCGATTTCAGGATGATCTGGAACAACAGAATTTCGACTGCCAGCCCTTGAATACGTCTGTTTCATTTCGGGATATTGTGATAAATGAACTGGTGGCATCTGCCGATTCAAGCGGCACCATCACAGACCCGGCAGGAGGACATGCAGACTGGATTGAACTTTATAATAATACCAATGCAGACGTTTCTCTCCATGGTTTTTACCTGAGTAATGACCGGGATTTTCTAAAACACTGGAAATTCCCGGAAGGTATACACATTAGTGCGGGTGAGTACCTGGCCATTTGGGCCGATCAGGATGTGGAAGAAAGCGGTTTGCATGCCGATTTTAAGTTGAAAAAAGACGGCGGACAGTTGTATCTCGCTTATGAAAACCTGGGCATCATCGATTCGGTTGCTTATACTAGCCAGACTACCAATGTTGCCCTGGCAAGGGTGCCGAATGGAACGGGTAATTTTGTGCAACAAGCGCCCACTTTTTTGGAAAACAATAATGTGTCCTCTTCCACACTGCCCATTCCCGAACCTTTACAGATCAAAGTTAGTCCGCAACCCGTCTCGGAAACACTACAAGTAGCGCTCCATGGAACGGAAGGGCAGGTGTCGCTGAAATTGTATAACCTCGATGGGCAAACTGTGTATTCCGGAACAGTCATCAATGGTCGGCAGAGCATCGACGTGCAAGGCATGCCTACAGGATTGTATTTCCTGCATGTACACAGCAATGGAGTTCAAATGCTCAAAAAAATAGTCATTGCAAGGCGATAATCCCGATCGAATTACCCTAGAATGGCCTTTCTGAAGTACTCATTCAGCGGCTTCCCGGCCTGGAAATAGGTCGCCACAAAATCGGGAAAATCACTGCGCAGCGCGATCTCGGGTTCCATCTCCGCCATAAAGTATAATTGCTTGTTGGCGATGAGTGGTTCCGATCGCGCTGCTTCTTTAAATTCCGGCGGCAATACCTTGTTTTTCTCACCTCGTATTTCGCCGTATTTCTCTTTAAAATCCGCAGCATCCAGCAGACTTCTGAAAGCATCCGGATCCTGGGAAATGGCCGCCCTGACTTTTCTAAGTGGCTCTTTATCAAGGAAATAAGCGCCGCCGCCAATCCAAAGGCTTCCAAACTCCACCTGAAAATAGTAGCCAGGGTAGGAGATGGCATCTGTAGTGGATTTGATATGCTTAGGCGTGAATTGCGCAGAAATATGCGTCTTGTAAGGCGTTTTGTCCTGCGAAAAACGCGTATCCCGGTAAATTCGGAAAATACAATCTTTGGGCAGCAAAGGGCCATATCCCGGCTCCATTTGCTGCACCCGCTCGATAATGGCGGCAACGGTCTGCTCGAACGGTTTTTTGACCGTGGTTTCGTACCGTTTTTTGTTTTTTTCAAACCAGTCGCGGTTGTTGTTCTGCGAGAGGTCGTACAGAAACTGCAGGAAATCGGAATTCAGCATATGGAATACATTTATCGCCTCCTCCGGAAGGGCATACTTGCCTTTAAAAAGGTTGCCATTTGCCTCTTTATTTCAGTGCTGCTACAATCGCCGCGAAGTCGTCGGCTTTGAGCGATGCGCCACCAATCAGCCCGCCGTCTACATCCGGCTGTGAGAAAATTTCAGGTGCGTTCTGGGCATTGCAAGAGCCGCCGTACAGGATGGTGGTATCATCGGCCACGGCCTTGCCATATTTTTTGGCCACGAGCACCCGAATGGCGTGGTGCATTTCCTGCGCCTGCTGGCTACTAGCCGTACGGCCAGTGCCGATGGCCCAGATGGGTTCGTAGGCGATCACTACTTTGCGGAAATCTTCTTCCTTCAGGTGGAAAAGGCTGTCTTTTAATTGTTTAGCCACGTATTTCACATGCGTATCCACCTCGCGGATGTGCAGTGGTTCGCCACAGCAAAAGATGGGGCGCATGCCTCGCGCCAGCGTAACGTTCACTTTGGCAGCCACTACGTCGTTTTTTTCCTTGAAATACTGGCGTCGTTCGGAGTGCCCGATGATGACAAATTCCGCGCCTACGGAAGCCACCATATCGGCCGAGACTTCTCCGGTGTACGCGCCTTTTTCCTCCTGGTGGCAGTTTTGCGCAGCCAGGTGAAAGTATTTCCGAACTTTCAGCATTTTACCAATATCGCGCAAGTGGGTGAGCGGCGGCGCCACAATGACAAGTCCGCGTGGTTTTTCCACTTTTTCAAGAATGCTTTTTGTGAGTTCCAGCCCTTCTTCCAGGGTCTTGTTCATTTTCCAGTTTCCGGCTACTATTTGCTGACGCATGTTGGTGTGAGTTTGAGTTGTTTTTCGGCTGCAAGGTAAGAAATAAGTCGACAGTCCTGAGTCCTAAGTCCTAAGTCCGTAGAGTACACCTTGTTACTTTTGGTTCTAACAAATATTAATGCTAAGAGCAATGAGGTGTACTCTACGGACTTAGGACTTAGGACTCAGGACTTAGGACTTAGGACTATGGACTTACATCATTGATCGAAAAAATCTTGCGCTCCGTCTCCAAATAAATTCCTTTGCCATACCAAAACAGACATTTTTATATTGCAGCGGTATTAAACCCAAAAACTTTTAATTGTAAGGCATGAAAACGCGGAGCCTGCTCGATCGAATTTATGGTTTTTTATTCCGGAGGCCGGTGTACCACGGGCTGTTCTGGATGGTATTGTTCGGGTTGATCCTGTGGGCCGACTACGAAAAAGGCATCGATATGCGCTTTGCACTGGGCAACGAACTCATCCAGTTGTTTTTTTACGCGTTTCTGGTGTACCTGAATTTGTTGTACCTGATACCCAATTACCTGGCGCGGCACGCTTTTGTGTACTTTGGACTGGTGCTGGCGGTATGTGCGCTGGTGACGCCCATAGAGGTGCTGGTGTTTTATCTGAAATTTCACGACCAGCCGCTGTATCGGGCCAGGTTGGTGGAGACGCAGGTGTGGATATTCATTGGGAATGTGATCGTCACGATCGTTTCGACGGTGCTGCGCGTTATCATGGACTGGTGGCGCTATCAAAATGAAAAGCAGGTGCTGCTCACACAGACTATGCAGTCGGAACTGCGTTTTTTGAAAAGCCAGATCAACCCGCATTTTTTGTTCAATACCCTGAACAACCTGTATGCCCTCACCCTGAAAAAAAGCGATAAAGCCCCGGAAATTGTACTGAAACTCTCCGAAATCATGCGCTACATGCTGTATGAATGCAATGAACGACGGGTACACCTGACCAAGGAAATCCAGTACATCTACAACTACCTCGATCTGGAACGCCTGCGGCAACCCAAAGACACGGACATCCGTTTTGTAGTGGAAGGCCAGATCAGTGAACAGATGGTGGCGCCGCTGCTATTCATTCCTTTTCTGGAAAACAGTTTCAAACATGGCCTCAACAACCAGATTCAGGGCGAAGGTTTTGTGCGCTTACGCCTTACTGTTGCCGGCGAAGACCTCGAATTTTTTATCGAAAACAGCAAAGCCGAACGCTTGCCCCGGCAGGATCACCCGCGCAGCGGCGGCATCGGGCTTGTAAATGTGCGGCAAAGACTGCAAATGTTATACCCCGATAACCATACACTTACGGTGCAGGATGAGCCGCACAGATATGCTGTTACCCTGCATTTAAAAATGGTATGAGCCCGTAACCCAAAAATTTTAATTCGTAAAAAGTTGACTTGTATAAGTCGTTCCTTCTACCTTTAGTGCAACCTTTCTGAAAACTTAAGTCCAAAAACTGAAACCAACTTCCCTATGCTGAACGTGCTCATCGTCGATGACGAACCATTAGCCCTCGATGTTCTCGAGACCTACGTCGGTCAAATGCCCGACTTGAACCTCGTCAAGAGGTGTTCCAATGCACTGGAGGCCAATGAGGCCCTGAAAGCCCACCACATCGACCTGATGTTTCTGGATATTCAAATGCCACAACTGACGGGCATCGATTTTGTAAAAACCCTGATCCACCCGCCCATGGTGGTGTTCACGACGGCTTATCCGAACTATGCTATCCAGGGCTTCGACCTCAACGTACTGGATTACCTGCTCAAACCCATTTCGCTCGACCGCTTCATGAAGGCCGTCAACAAAGCGCTGGAACAATCCGAAATGTCGCAGCGCGATGCGCCCGGCTTGGCCGTGCCTGCCACAGCGCCCCAAAATGACGGACTCGATTTCTTTTTTGTCAAGGCCGATAAAAAATTAGTCAAGGTCAATTTTGACGACATCATCTACATCGAAGGCCTGAAAGACTACGTCATCATTCGCCTTACCACCGGCCGCGTCATCACCCTGCAAACTATGAAAAGCCTCGAAGACCGGCTGCCTAAAGGCCGTTTCAAACGCATTCACCGCTCCTACATCGTTGCAATGGACAAGATCATGGCCATTGAAGGCAACATGATCGAGGTGATGGAAAAAGACAAGCCGAAACTGCTACCCATCGGCAAGAACTACCGCGACGAACTGCTGGATTTGATTGAAAAAAATCGCCTTTGATTTCCCCTTTATGCGTATTTCCCGGGTGCAAATAACCGATGCTGCCCTGCTCCGCGATTTTGCGGAACGCACTTTCCGTGAAGCCTATGAACACCTGAACAACCCGGAAGATTTCCAGGCGTATTGCGAAAAAGCATTCGATCCGGCGCAACTTGCCTCCGAAATCCAGCATGCGCACTCCACATTTTGGCTGGCCAGTCTGGACGGACAGCCTGTCGCGTACCTCAAACTCAATTTTGATCGCCACCCGCCCGAACTCGACAGCCAGCGTACCGTGCATGTGGAACGCATTTACGTCGACGCTCCTTTTCAGGGACGGAAAATAGGTGAACAACTGCTCGATTTTGCCCATGAAAAAGCCCGGGAGGCAGGCGCCGAGTGGCTTTGGCTGAGTGTTTGGCAGGCTAATCCGCCTGCTGTTCGTTTTTACGAACGCTGTGGTTATGAAATTTTCGGAGAAGAAACGTTTTGGGTAGGTGAAGATGGGCAGTTGGACTGGTTGATGAAAAAAAGAGTGGAGTGATACGGATAAGGCCGAACAGTTTTTATATTTGTGTACACAAACACAATTTAATCATTAAAACACCTTCATTATGAAAGAGAATCACCTCTCTTCTTCCGGGCTTACACCGGAAGAAAACCTCGCTGCGGACAATGCACTTCGAGCGCTCAATCTGGAACTCAAACATGGCGCTTTCATTCATCTCTCAGATGATGCACCTCCGGAAATCATACAGCATTTTCTTAAAAACGTAGAAGCCTTTGAAAATCAGCAATTGGCGCCCAAAACTACTGTGGCAAAACGCATTGGACTAACCGGTGTTCCTGCATCTGATTTGCTGCCGGATGCATTGCCGGAGGAAATTGACCGATTGCGAAACCTGCTGGAAGCGCAAGGCATCCTGCTTCTACGACCTGAAAAAGTTGAAGATTCGGACTTTTATCACTTTATCGTTGCGGATATTCTGCCAATGGAGGTGCCTGAGTATGCTCTTCCCGGTATGGTCAGCGTATTTGATTATATGGAATTTCATCCGGATGAAATACATGTGATCGCACAAGCAGTTGAAATGTTTTTGCTGGATTTGCTCAATATTGAATTCACATTCCCGGAAGAGCATTTAAGTCAGGAATGCCGAACCGATAACGAGACCATCGATCGAAGCCAGGCCATGGAACTAATATCCGCATTCAGGGCATTACATGATTCAATTGTGCCGGTTGGGTTTCGCCCGGTAGAACTCATCAAGCCAGGTAACGGCATTTATCTTTCTTTTGGCATCTGCTGGGACGGCATCGTGAGTGGTATCAAGGAACGGTATGAAGGACTGGGCATAGCCCAGGTGTTTTTTGAAGATGATGCATGGAAGATACAGGGTGTGAATATGCCGGGATTTAAGTTTTAGGAGGTCTGTTTTGCCCCAAAAAACCAAATCCAGCGCAGCAGCAGTGTGTGCGACTGTCCACTGTTGACTGTCCACTATCGACTTTTTTCAAGACTGTTTCACCACTTTCACCGTCTGGTTGCTATACGGCGTACTCAGTTTTATCATATAGGTTCCCGGCGGGAATGCGCTCATATCGATAAACCGGGCTTGCGCACCTTTCAACAACGGCTCCTCTTCTGCAATGACCTGCACGAGCCGCCCGCTGCTGTCGTACATTTCAATACTCGCAACGCTGTCTTCAAACATCCAGAATTCGTACACCCCGGCGCCGTTGGTGACAGGGTTGGGCCGGAAGGTGGGCACTTTCGGGAAAGTATTGTCTACCACAGTTGGTCGCAGGAATACCGGGCTGCCCGTGAGCGGAATTTGTTGGCTGTTTACCAGCAGTCCGATACGGCTTTTGCTGTAGTTCCAGTGTCGCATTTCGAGGTATTGTACCGGAATTTCGGGTGGAAACGCAAAAGTGGCGTGCACCGTTTCATCCTGGTCGCGATTGGTGACGGCCCAGAGAACATATGTGTAGGTGCCCAGTTCGGTGCGGAATGCTGCGCCTCGAATATGGGCAGGCAGGCGCAGGCGTTCGGTTCGAACCGGGTCGTAGCGGGCGTCGCGCAGCATTTCCTCAGTGGTTTTTATGGCCCAGGCCACCGAATTGGCCTTGCCCTGGAATGGTTTGACGTCATTCAGGTTTTCAAAAAGTCCCATATACGAAAATTCGTTGTTGGCCTCCGCAGCGGGTTTTTCGTCGCAGAGAGCGTACACATGCATTTGCAGCAATTTGCGCATCTGTGCGGTTACGAGCGTTTTGATCATAAAATTCACCTGCCCGTCGTCGGAACCCATGTAATCGCCAAAAGCCTTGCGTGGCAGGTTGAATTCCGTACAAATGCGGTATTTGGCCGGATGCGTCACATCGTCGTAGCCGTGCGATTGCAATACGGCTTCAAATTTTTCCAGCAACTTCCAGATGCCGTCTACCGCCCGGTCGGAATGTCGGAAATATTGAAAATTGTTGATGGCATCGCTCCATTCGCGCAGCGAATTGTCGAGGTGCGGGTAGGAATGAAAACTCAATATGTCGAAATAAGCACCACCCTTGTGTGGATAATCGGCGGATTGCGTGCCATCGAACGGATTGTCGGTGTATCGGCAAATAACATCCAGGTAACTCGGCCAGCCCAGTCCACCGGTGGCAATGAGCGCATCCGGGTCGACGGATTTGATGACCTCATACGAAATGCGCAACAAGCGGATGTAGAAATAAGCAGGCGATTTGAGTTTGGTTTCGCAGGGCTCCGGAGCATTTTCCCACCAGTTGCCGGGCACACCGCGTTCTTTCCAGGCATTGCCATTGTCTACATCGGGTTCGTTCCACACTTCCCAGATGCGAATCAGTCCTTTGTACGTAGTGGCGGTTTTCCAGCAGTACAGTGCATACGGATTGTTGTCGTTGACAGGCGTTCCGTTTTCACCATTGTCCCAGATGGGCTCGTACAGGTTTTTGAACAATTCGCTGCGTTCCCCGGGGCAGTAGTATGCCGCATCGCGGTGTTCTTCCGAAGGGAATCCGATCATTACTGCAATGTTTCGCAGCCCGATGCTGTCGTAATACTGAAAATGCTGCTTGCGGATGTCATAGCCCCATGTATCCAGAAAATGCTCGAACAAACCCGGCCGTATCGTCGTGATGCCTACGCCCGGCACTTTTCCGTCGGGTGTGCCATGTGCCAGGGCTGCCAGTTCCATATCGTAATAGTAGGGGGGAAAGTAACCTGGGTTGGCGCCATATCCGAACGGCTCGTTGTATTCGGGCACCTGATCATCGGCCGTGTAGGTTGGCTGACTACATGCTGAAATGGGCAATGAAAGTGCCAGGCCGAGCAGGCAGGCGGGGAAAATGACTTTCATAGGAGAGAAAGAATATGTTCAGAGCATGTTTGGGATTTTTTGCCTGGTTCTGAAAAGATGGATTTTTTGTACGTTTTACGCGTTTTTTCATGCGCATAGTGGTGACTATGTAAGTGAAAAAAGGTGAAAAACGAGCAAAAAAGCCGCTTTTCAGGCCTGGCAAAAAAATACCAAACATGCTCTCAGTTCAACAAATCGCTCGCCTGTTTACCACAACAAAACAACAGGTCAAGCATAGAAAGATTAGGGATAAAACCGCTTTTTTCCATGAACACCTGCGCATAAGGCCGGGGTTCAAACCAGCCTGGCGCATGTTGTTTATCGGCGGAAAAATCGGAGCGAAAATCTGTTCCATTCGGCCATTGGCCTGCGGGGTGGTATTGTGTCGTGGTTGTAAAACTGCCTTTCCATCCCCAGCATTTTTCAAAAATGAAGTGCAGCAATTCCTGATTATAATCGTACAGAAATGTGTAGGGTTGTTCGTAAAAACGGATCAATTTATCAGAATAATGCTCAAAAAACGGTGCATTCCCGTATGCTGTGCGAATACTTCTCCAGTGTTGCCGCTGCCAGGGCTCATCGTACGAAATACGTACGTCCCGAATAGGTGTTTGTCGGTTTTTGCCTTTCACCAGCGGGATACTCAGGCGTTGAATGCCGTTTGGGCCTGCAATATAACACCGATTTCGGAAAGACCCTTTCTGGTAATGCTCGGCGGCTTCTACAGCCACTTGCTCCGACTTCCAGGCAACAGTGCACCAGGACACGGGCGGTAAATAGGCGATGGGAAGCAGTGGCCTCATTTTTTTGGAACAAAGGTATTTAACCCCGTCAACTTCCGGTGCGCCTGCCACACCTGTGGTATCAGCAGTTGCTGTCCGTCGTTGTGTATCACCCAATCTGCATGTTTCAGCCGCTCCGCTTCGGGCATTTGTTTGTTGATGCGGGCGCGCACCTGCTCTTCTGTGGCGCCATCGCGGCGCATCACGCGCTCGATACGAACCGATTCTGGTGCGCTGACGACGATCAAATAATCGAGGTGGCGATAACTGCCGCTTTCGATCATCAGGGCGGCCTCCTTGATGGTGTAAGGTGCGCCGTTTTGCGCCTGCTCGTTGTGCCAGGCGCTGCTGTGGCGTTCGACAGCCGGATGAACAAGTGCATTCAAGGCCGCGAGTTTGCTGGCATCCTGAAAAACGATGCCTGCCACCCATGCGCGCTGGTACGCGCCGGATGCATCGTACGCTTCTGTGCCGAACAATTGCAAAATGCCGCTTTTGACCTCCGGATCATGCTCGATCAGCCATTTGGCCCAGGTATCGGCATCGTACACGGGCACGCCCAGAGACTGGAAAATGCGACATACGGTGCTTTTGCCACTGCCGATGCCGCCAGTGACGCCCACACGCAAACAAGTAGAAGGTGTATTATTCAAAATGTTGTAACGGATTGACACTCCCTAAACACCATAGCCTCGAACCCAATTGGCTGCCTGCCGTCCCGCCGCTTTCAAAAAGGGCAGGGTAGGAGGGGCCATCACGAGGCGTAGCACTTCTGCAAAAGTAGCATCCTCGTCCAAAAAACGAAAAACGTGCGGCGCGTCCAGTTTACGAAACAGTTGCGAAAACAACACATCTCCCGGCACGAGGTGGTCTCTCAGTACCCGCAACATGATGGAATCCAGCATTCTGAAACCCGTTTGCGACGAGAAAATTTCGGATGCAGGCGTTCCGGTTTTTTCCCAGGCATCCACAAATGCTTTCATTTTCCGCTGCGTGCGTTTGAATGCATATCCGCTGGATGGCTTTACAAACCCGCCGACCGTTCCGATGGAAATAACGCGGCCATCAGCAATAGATTTGGCCGGAAAATCGGACATCGGAATAACGCCAAATTCTGTTTCTTCTATGGAAAAATGCTTGATATTCAGGTGTTTGTAAAGGTAGTTTCGAATTTCCTCATCGTACTCTTCCGCCGGGCAAAGGGCGCTGGAAAAAACCGTGAATTCCACCAGTGCGCGGCGTGTGGTGAGTGGCAGCACATACATAAACCGTGTTTCACCTTTTTGATCGATGCGATAATCCATAAAAGTGGCCGTATCTGCATCAAACACCGGTTCAGGCGTTTCGATCACCCAGCCTTTGAAATGTTGAAGCATCCAGGTGTAGTGCGGGTCTTTGGGTGCATCGGAAATGCGGCTCAGCGGAGGCTCTGGAAAATGCGTATCGGCAGGTGGAAGCAAGGGCAGGCTGGTGAGGGCTGAGTTGAACACATAATTTCCCTGAAAACTGCCCCGGGTGGTATGCACTATTCCTGTATGCGCTTCAATAGAAGTGACGGGTGCGATAAGCCGTTGAATACCAGTGTGTTGTGAAATGCGTTCATGGGCATACCTGTAAAAATCAATGCCGCGCACCATGTGGTACCGATAAGGGGTAATACGCATCGGAATTTCCGCAGAATGGCTGAAAAAACGACAATTGTTCCAGGTTTTGTGTGTCACGGGCGGAATGGGTTCTTCGTCTTTTGCCCAAAAACACCAGGTACGATCGTTTTTTATCTTCTCTTCCCGGTCGATCAGCAGGATTTTGAGTTGCCTGAAAAATGGCCGTGCTGCCATTTCCATAGCCAGCGTAAGGCCTGCCAGTCCGGCCCCCGCAATCACCACATCGAATTTTTCCGTTTGCATATCACAGGGCAAAATGAGAATATGGAAATTTGGTTCAATACGAACCGAAAAATTTCGACTTTTGCAGAAAGATAAGGGCGTGTTTTAATTTAGGTACTGAGGGCAACTGAAATCAAAACACACTCTTAAGACAAAGCATTAAGGTTTTGTTACGGAGATAGATGACTGATAATAAACAACAAAGCCGTTTCGTCCCTGGAAAATCCTTGTTATTTTCTGCAACCTTTTGAAAATGGCATACGTCCGATGGACGCTCATTCACTTGCACCTTTAACCTAACCAAAACAATCACCTCACCTGTGAAACACTTTCTTAAACTTTCCTGCTATTTACTCTTTCTGGCCGGCTCTCTGAGCAGTTGTATGAAAAGCGCCTCGCTGACGGTGCTCCAACCGGCCCAAATGACCTTGCCCGAACACATTTCCACCGTAGCCGTGGTGGACCGCAGCAAACCCTCCAATGGCTGGCTCAATGTGCTGGAAGGCCTGGTGACCGGCGAAGCCATCGGCCAGGACCGCCGCAGCCGCGAAGAAGCCGTTCGTGGCCTGACCGATGCGCTCACCCGTACTCCACGATTTACTGTAAAAAATACCGGTATCGAAATGGAAGGCAGCAAAGCCGGCAACAACCTGCCTGCGCCGCTGGCCTGGAAAGAAGTGGAGCGCATTTGTTCCGAATATGGCGCCCATGCCGTCGTTACCATCGAATCTTTCGACTCCGACAACTCCAACAGCGCCCGCCGCGTGGAAACCAAACGCAAGGACAAAAACGGCAAACAATACATCGACGTGAGTTACGAGGCGCGCCAGCGCACTGGTGTGCGCATCGGCTGGCGTTTGTACGATCCGCGCACGAAAATCATCATCGACGAGTACACTACCGACGATTACCTTGAAAAAACGGCCAATGGAACCACCGAGCGCGCAGCCCTCGGCAACTTGCCTTCGCAGGTGTCTGTTACCCGCACAGTAGCATTCAATGTCGGGCATGAATACGGCGCACGCATCGCACCGCTGTATGTGCAGGTGTCGCGCCAGTATTACGGCAAAGCCAAGGGTTACAAAGAAGATTTCAAACAGGCTGCCCGCTACCTGAAAGGCCGCGAATACGAACGCGCCACGGCTATCTGGAAAAAAATAGAAGCCACTGCCAAAGACAACAAAAAAGCGGCCGGTAGAGCGGCTTACAACATGGCAGTCGCTTCCGAACTGAACGGTAACCTCGATCTGGCACTCGAATGGGCACAAAAAGCCTGGAGTGATTACGGCAATAAAAAAGCACGTAATTACATTTCAGTGATAGAAATGCGGCAAAACGATGTACGAAAAGTGGAGTCGCAAATGCCGAAGAAAAAAGTTTGACGCACACAAGCATGGAGCAAGCCGAATTCCAACAATTGGGCTTTCAGGAAAAAGGACTTACTGAAGAAGAAGTAAAACAACGGTTTATCCCTTTTCTGAAAGATTTTTACCGCAATCGCTACGAGCCACTGCCTAACACGATGGAGGTAGAACTCGACAATGTGAGCAGCAGCGGGCTCGTAGCCGATGGTAAACTGACTTTCCGCAAGGAAGACGGTTCGCTCTTTGTGTGTACCTATGAAGCCACTTCCAAGGACAAGTCGGCCGAGGTGAAATACCAGTTGAACATCGATTATTTCCTTTGGGACTGTACGGCTTTTGCAGCCGTCATCGCAGCAGGTGTATATGCAGGCAGTTTTGTGTACAACCGCCTGTGGCTCATTGCTTTACAATGGGCCGGAAACGTTGGCTTGCTGCTGGGCATTGGCATTATTGGCTTTTTTGCCTGGCACTTTTCCATGCAAAAATGGCGGAAATACCGCTACATCTTTGCCATTCAGCAGTTTCGGCAGTATTTCGCCGACGAACAATGGGTGGCCCTGGCGGAAGACGTTTTTCCGGGCCCAAGCGACCCTTATTTGCTGGAACTGCGCAATCAGTGTGTGTACAACGGCATTGGCCTGGCCATCGTGCCGTTCGAAGGGAATGTGCGAAAAATAAACGACCCTTCGCGCCTGGGCATTTACGGAAAAGACCGAAAAATGGCCGACTGGGTGACGCGCAGCCAATGGTACCAAACCATAACCACCACGGCCGCACCGTTGAAAAACCTGCGCCAGAAAGCGCCGGATTCGGTGACCGTGATATGGAATAAAATCACCCGACCTTTCCACTACCTGATTTTTGATCCGCTGAAAAAATACGTCGGGGGCGCATTACGCAAACCCTACAACCAGACGGCAACGGCCTACACACGCTTTATGAGTTCGCAGGTGATGCAGAAACTCATTGTCTTGCTGGCATTTCTGATTGTAGCGCCCTTATTCTGGAAAGTAATCAGTTTCAGAAAAGAAGACATTGCGGATATAGAAGAATTGCAAGAATGGCGGGCCGGAAAAAATCCGGAGGATCAGTACGGTTATGTCATCGACGGTGAGGCTATTCCTTTTAATGGCGAATCGAGAGGTGTACCCAAACAGTACCCTGTTTCTTCGCGTGTTCAGGCTGTGAGCGAGGACGAGGAGGTCGCCACGATTAATCTTTCAGGCGATGACGACGAAGAGGAAACGCCGCCGCCGGCGAAAAAAACGACTACTACCCAAAAGACCGTCGCATCCAACGCTAAAAAAGCGCCTGCTACCACCAGGGCGGTCGCACCCGACGCCTGTAGCCTTTTAAAAGGCAGGGCCGGCTGGATATTGCAGGAAAATGCTTTTTCCAGCAAAGAACTCGCGACTGCGCGTGTAGCGGCGCTGGCTAAAAAGAACATTGCTGCACGAGCGCTGGCCCAAAGTTGTATTACAGCAGGCAAGGCCGGTTGGATCGTCTGGTTGGGAGAAGTGCAGACAATCGAGTCCACTGCCCGGAACGCCGCTGCTACCCAACAAAAAAACCTGCGCAAGGCGGGTTTTGCAAATGCGAAGGTGGTCATCAAACCTTTGAAGTGATGAAAATCGGCGTCAATGCTACCGCTGACTGGCTGGTTCGTATCGTTTTGATCGGACTGGCTGCCTGTATGCTGTTCAGCGGCGGGTTGTGGCGACCCGGAGAGCGCAATTTTCCTGCCTTGCCGGTATGGGGCGAAGCCAGGGAGGGTGACACCTGGTGGTATGTCTGGGTCTTTGGGCTTTTTTGTGCTTTGCTGGTTGCCAGCGTTTCTCGTCCACGAGAAATGTACCTGTGGCTGCTGGCAGGTTTGTTGCTGTTCTTGTGTGTGCTGGACCTGAATCGGCTGCAGCCCTGGACCTGGTTTTTTCTGCTGGCTATCGGGATCGTTGCAGCCGGAGCCACCTCATCCCTTATGGCTTTAAGGTGGCTGTTGGCAGCGGTGTATATCTGGGGTGGCGCCAACAAACTCACCCCTTATTTTGCTGAAGAAAATTTTCGATGGTTTTGCGAGGTGTTTGAGTCAACTGCCTTTCTGGGAAATTATCCGACACTGGGTTATGCAGTAGCCGTATTTGAAATGATTCTGGGCTTGTTGCTGGTTTTTCCACGTAGAAATGCCTGGTTGGGTTGGATATTTATTGTTTTTCATGGCCTGATCATCCTTTCGCTGTTGGCAGCCCGCTGGAATTATGTGGTGATTCCCTGGAATGCTGCCATGGCTCTGCTGGCATTTTTTCTGCTGGCATCCGATGGGGAAAAAAAGCGCCCCAATCTGACACAGGCATTTCTTCTGTTGCTGGCTGGTTTTATGCCTTTGGCCTATTATTTTAATGCCTGGCCCTACCAACTGTCCTGGCAATTGTACACCAATACGCAACCGGAAGCCGTTTTTTTTAGCGAAAAACCTTGTGAAAAAACAGGCGAAGTGTGGCAAAAAAAATCATTCGATGAAGGCCGCCGCCTTCTGGTCGACGACTGGTCTATCCAGGAACTGGGCGTGCCAATGTTTTACTCCGACCATACTTTCCGCCAGATTGGGCGTTATCTTTGCACCTGTTCGCCCGATTTTCTCCAAACCCGACTGATCATTTTGTACGTCGATCCCTGGAACAAAAACGCCGAACAAACTACTATCTATTCCTGTGAGGAGATGAAATGAATCCTCTGCGTCCATAATTACATACAAGTTGAAAAAATCATTGCTTTGGCGAATCACCCCACCGAATGGCGGGCCGGATTCCTATCTTTTCGGCACCATGCATGTGCGGGATTTGCGTGCATTTGAATGGTTGCCCCTTGCACAAGCGTGTATTGCGCAATGCGAGGCATTCGCAACGGAGTTTAATTTTGAGGAAATTGACCCCGTTGCCTTACAAGCCGCCTTGCAGTTGCCGGAAGGCCAGACACTGGATGTACTGCTGACGCCAGGCGCCTGGAATAACCTGGACCGCTATGCCCGGAAAAAACTGGGCGCCGAAGCCGCAGATTTCAGGCATCAGCACCCGATGTCGGTCAGCACGGCACTTTCTACTGCGTTTCTTTCGGAAGAAGCCTCACAATCGCTGGATGAAACCCTGTGGACATTTGCCCGAAGCCAGGGAAAAACGACCACAGGCGTCGAAACCTTTGCCGACCAACTGCACACCCTGCGTGCCATTTCCCTCGAACAGCACATAAAAAGCCTGACCTGGCTGCTCAAAAATTTTAACCGGCAAAAACGCCGAATCAAAAAAATGCTCCAATGGTATGCCGCCGGCGACCTTCAGCCTTTGTACAAGGCAGCCAAAAAGGATGCAAAGGGTATGCGTAAAATCCTGATTTACCGCCGCAACAAACACATGGCAAAGCGATTTGAAGAAATTTGCACCTCCCAATCCCTGTTTTGTGCAGTAGGCGCAGGCCATCTGGCCGGCGATAAAGGCATGCTCCGACTGCTCAAAGCACGCGGATTTCAAATAAAAGCCATGCGGCCGTAACTTTTTTTCAAAAATTTGTTTTGAAAACAGGGAAAAGTGTTGCTACCTTTGCGCCTCCAATTGAGTAATACAGGATTACAACAAATTTTCAGCATAAAAAGTCATGAAAAAAGATATTCACCCGTCCAGCTATCGCACCGTTGTGTTCAAAGACATTTCTACGGACGAAGCGTTCCTCGGTAAGTCTTGCGCCAATTCGAAAGAAACCATCACATGGGAAGACGGTAACTCCTACCCGCTGATCAAAATGGAGATTTCGGCTTACAGCCACCCGTTCTTCACCGGTAAAATGAAATTCGTTGACACGGCCGGCCGTATCGACAAATTCAACAAGAAATTTGCCAAGTTTGCAAAGTAAAACTCCGCCTCAGCGGTTTTTTTTAAAGTCCCGATAGGCTTCGTGCGTGTTGGGACTTTTTTATTTCTCAAATTTGCAGCGGCAATCGACTTGTTCTGAAAGCAACCAAATCATAACCACAGGCCAGCATGCTCAATATTATTCTTTTTGACTCCGATGCTCGCAGCCACCTGCAACCACTGACCAGTACCCGACCCATGGGCGAACTTCGCCTGGGGATGCTTTCTCTTCGTGAGAAATGGGAACGCCGCTTGCGTGGGAGTGTTTCTTATATTACACAAGAGTATTTGCAGGAAAAATACCCTATTCATATCGAGGAAGAAAACCTCGTTGTCAATAGCGGCATTATTCCGACCGAGCAGTTGTGCCGCCGTATCGACGAGATCGGTATGGGCGAAGCCTTGCTATATCAGGGTGAACTGGTGGCAGCCCGCCTGAATGGATCTCAATTTGAAGCCCTGATTGAAGACGAAGAGGTGCGCGAACTAATGGGCAAGGAGGTGGAAAGTCACATCCAGATCATCAGTCTTCAGCACTTATGGGAAATGACCCGCTTGAATGCTTCTGCTATTCAGGATGACTTCCAGTTGCTCACCTCCGGCAAAAAGAGCCAGCCAGTTTCTCCTACCAACCGCATTATTGGCCCTACCCAGAATGTTTTTGTGGAAGAGGGCGTGCAGATGGAATGCTGCATTCTGAATGCCCACGACGGGCCAATTTACATCGGAAAGGATGCAGTGGTCATGGAAGGCTGCATGTTTCGTGGGCCGATAGCCATCGGAGCGGGTTCGATCGTGAAGATGGGTTCCAAATTCTATGGGCCGGTTTCCATCGGCCATGGATGCCGGGTAGGCGGCGAAATCGTTCGCTCGATCATGTACCCCAATTCCAACAAAGCGCACGACGGTTATCTCGGCGATTCCGTAGTGGGGGAGTGGTGCAACCTCGGCGCAGCCACCAACAATTCCAACCTGAAAAACAACTATTCGGAAGTAAAACTCTGGGACTACGATACCCAGCGATTTGAAAAAACCGGCGAAACATTTGTCGGGCTCATCATGGGCGACCATGCCAAATGCGGTATCAATACTATGTTCAATACCGGAACCGTAGTGGGCGTATTTGCCAATGTGTTTGGCGCCGGATATCAGCGCAATTTTATTCCCGATTTTAGTTGGGGCGGCCCCGACAAAGGTTATCGCACCTACAAATTCTCGGAAGCCTGCGAAACAGCCGAGATTGTTATGTCGCGTCGCAACCAGCCCTTTACCGACTACGATAAAGCCATCCTGTATCATGTGTACGATCATGCAGCGGGATTCAGAACTTGGGAGAAATAAAGGTTGATGAGGGTTGATAAAGGTTGATGAGGGTTGATATTTAGCCACTCGATGAGAGAAAAATCACCCCTTACCCTGAGCCGCCACTTATCAACCCTCATCAACCTTTATCAACCCTCATCAACCTTTATCAACCCTCATCAACCTTTATCAACCCTCATCAACCAAAAAAGCATCCACTCATGAACCTAAAATACGAGCTGCGCGGGGTATCAGCCTCCAAAGATGAAGTGCATGCAGCCATCCAGCACCTGGACAAAGGCTTGTATCCCAATGCATTTTGCAAAATATTGCCCGACCTGGCAGCAGGAAGTGCGCGCCATTGCAACCTCCTGCATGCCGATACTGCCGGAACAAAAACGAGCCTGGCTTATCTGTACTGGCGCGAAACTGGCGACTTGTCAGTTTGGGCTGGCGTGGCCCAGGATGCCATCGTTATGAACCTCGACGACATGGCGTGCGTGGGCTGTACCAACAATATTCTGCTCAGCAGCACCATTGGGCGCAACAAAACATTGATCCCGGGAGAGGTCATTGCAGCAGTGATTCGTGGCACGTCCGATTTTGTAGAAAATATGAGCCGACACGGTGTACATATACATCAGGCAGGCGGCGAAACGGCAGACGTAGGTGACATCGTGCGTACCATTGATGTCGGTTTTACGGCATTTGCGCGCATGAAACGCAGCGATGTACTGGTAAATAATATCCGCCCGGGGGATGTCATTGTCGGACTTGCTTCTTTCGGGCAGTCCACCTACGAAAACACCTACAATGGCGGCATGGGTAGCAATGGCCTCACCGCTGCCCGACACGATGTGTTGTCAAAATTATACGCAGAGAAATACCCGGAAAGTTATGACCCCCGTTTGCCAGATTCGGTAGTATATACTGGAAATCAGCAACTTACGAATTTGGTGGAAGTGCCCGGCGCCCAGGGGCCACAACAAATTCCAGTGGGCAAACTCATACTTTCTCCAACCAGAACCTACCTTCCGGTGTTACAGGAAGTGCTGCGCTTGCATCGGAAGAAAATTCACGGCCTGATACACGTAACGGGCGGCGGACAAACGAAAGTGCTTAAATTTGTCAAAGATGTACACATCGTCAAAGACAATCTATTTGAACTGCCACCGTTATTCCGCCTGATTCAGCAAAGCAGTGGCACCGAGTGGCGCGAGATGTATCAGGTATTCAATATGGGCCATCGAATGGAAATTTACGTATCGCCCAAAAATGCCGATGCCATACTGGCCATTGCTGAAAAATACGGTATCGACGCCCGAATTCTTGGTCGTGTAAAAAGGGCCCAGGGAGAACGGGTAACCGTAAAATCGCCACAGGGCAAATTTGAATACGAAGGTTAAATGACAATATTCTAGAACACAATATAGCCATGAGAAAGCACTTGCTTTTTGCACTCGTTTCGCTTGTTTTTCTCTCTTGCAAGCCAACCCCGGCCGATCTGGAAAAGAAACTCGTCGACCTGGACAAGGAAATCGGCGGCGCCAAAGCACCCAATAAAGAAAAGGCTGCTCAATTCATCCAGACTTCCGAAGAACTCGCAGCACTCGTACAATCTTCCGATCAGGAAAAATACGTCAATGTTTTGCTCAAGGCGGCTGGACTGGCCAAGGCCGTTGACAACCCAACAAAAGCCATCGAATTGTATAGCAAGGTATCGGAAGGATTGCCACAACACGCCAAGGCGCCCTCTGCACTGTTCATGCAGGCTTTTATCTACGAAAACGATATGGGGGAGATGCAAAAAGCCAAAACGACTTACGAATCTTTCCTGCAACGTTATCCTGGCGACCCTGACTTTGCTGATGATGCCCAAAACGCATTGAAAATGCTGGGCAAATCGCCGGAGGAAATCGTCAAGGAGTTTGAAAAAATGCAACAAGAGGTTAAAACGCAGTAATGAGTCCGTTCGGGCAACAACTCGAAACCTTTATTCAGTCTGCCGATCCCGGGTGTCGGCTGCGCCTGGCTCCCACGCCTTCCGGTTATTTACATGCCGGTAATGCCCTGAATTTCATTTTTAACTGGATGCTTGCGCGCCGCAACAACGGCCGCTTGTTGCTGCGAATCGACGACCTCGATGCAGACCGAAAACGTTCTGCTTTCGTACAGGACGTGTTTGACAGTCTCCACTGGCTCGAACTGGATTGGGAAGAAGGGCCGCGCGATGAATCGGATTTTGAACAAAACTGGTCGCAACACCTCCGACTTTCCCTTTACCACTCAGAACTGCAAAAACTGCGCGAAACCGGACTGCTATTTGCCTGTCGAAAATCACGCAGCGACCTGGCGCCGTTTGGAGGCCAGTATCCGGAAACCTTTCGCGAGCAGGGACTTTCACTCGACGACCCGGATGTCGCCTGGCGCATTAGAACGCCTGAAGGCTTTCCAATGCCCGATTTTATTGTGCGCCGCCGCGATGGTTTACCGGCCTACCAGATAGCCAGCATGGCCGATGATGTGCATTTTGGCATTACATATGCCATCAGGGGCAACGACCTGGAAGCATCTACGCAGGCGCAAAGGTTTCTGGCTTCCTGTACAGGAAATGATATGTTCTTGAATATCAAATTTTTACACCATCCTTTGATCCTGGATACTGAAGGCGAAAAACTGTCCAAATCCGCAGGAGCCGCTTCCTTGCAGGCGATGCGAGCGGCCGGCATTTCACCTGAAATGGTACTAAGGCAGGCGGCTGATTTGCTGGGTTTACCGTCGGAGACAATAAAAACTGTTCAAAACCTGTTGAATTTTTTTCGAGGGTAAGAGCATGTTCGGGATTTTTTTGCCAGGCCTGAAAAGCGGCTTTTTTGCGCGTTTTTCACCTTTTTTCACTTACATAGTCACCACTATGTGCATAAAAAAACGCGTAGAACGTACAAAAAATCCATCTTTTCAGAAGCAGGCAAAAAATCCCAAACATGCTCTAAAACGTTGGAGGGAAAAACTGCTACTTTTGCGCCTCACTTTTTTCCTATGCCCAATATTGTTTCCATTATCCAGGATGCTGTAGCGGCGGCTGTAACTGAATTGTACGCCGAGCCCGTCGATGCCGCCAAGGTCCAGGTAAATTCCACACCGCCGGATTTTACCGGCGACTATTCCGTGGTGATTTTTCCCTTTGCCAAAATTGCAAAAAAAGCGCCCGATGCTGCCGCACAGGAAATTGGCGCGGCACTTCAGGCGCGTGTGTCCGAAATTCGCGCTTTCAATGTCGTAAAGGGTTTTTTGAACCTTGAAATCAGCGATGCATACTGGCAACAGTTTCTGCAGGATACCGCTTCCGATCCTTCCTTTGGTCGCCAACCCAAAAACGGGAAAAAAGTGATGGTGGAGTTTTCTTCCCCCAACACCAACAAACCATTGCACCTCGGGCATATCCGTAATATTCTCCTGGGCTGGTCGTGCACGCAATTGCTGGAAGCAGCGGGCTATGAAGTTGTGAAAACACAAATCATCAACGACCGTGGCGTGGCTATATGCAAAAGCATGGTGTCGTGGAAAAACTTCGGCGAAGGAAAAACGCCCGCCAGCGAAGGCATTAAAAGCGACCATTTCGTGGGGGATTACTACGTTTTGTTCGAGCAAAAAACAAAGGCAGAATACGAAGCCTGGCAACAAAGCGAGGCCGGGCAAGCCCTGCTAGCAGAAAAACAGAAACCAGGGCAAACGCCGGAAGCCTTTTTTAAGGATTTCAAAAACAAGTGGTTCAATGAATATTCCCAACTGGGCAGCGAAGTGCGAGATATGCTGCTGAAGTGGGAAAACCACGACCCGGAGACCATCGCGTTATGGAAAAAGATGAATGACTGGGTATATGAGGGTTTTGACAAAACCTACAATGCCCTGGGCGTTTCATTCGATAAACTCTACTACGAAAGTGATACCTACCTGCTGGGTAAGGACATCGTGGAAGAAGGCCTTTCAAAAAACGTTTTTTTCAAAAAAGAAGACGGCTCGGTGTGGATCGACCTGACCGATGCCGGACACGACCAAAAAGTGGTGTTGCGCGCCGACGGCACATCTGTGTACATTACTCAGGATATGGGAACGGCTCAGATGCGGCACCGCGAACTGGGTTGCGAACGTTATATTTACGTAGTAGCCGACGAGCAGAACTATCATTTTCAGGTATTGTTTGAAGCCTTGAAAAGGTTGGGCGAACCGTACGCAAATGGGCTGTATCACCTTTCCTATGGCCTGGTAGAACTGCCTACCGGCAGGATGAAAACCCGGGAAGGAACGGTAGTTGACGCTGACGACCTCATTGCAGAAGTGCTGCGGATTGCTACCGAGCAAGCGGCCGAACGCAATGAAATTGACAATGCCTCTCAGACGGAACAGGCCGAAAACCTGCGAAAAATTGGCATGGGCGCCCTCAAATTCTTCATCATCAAGGTGCACCCGCGCAAAAAAATGATCTTCAATCCGGAAGAATCTGTCGACCTGCAAGGTCAGACAGGCCCTTACATTCAATACAGTTATGTTCGGATTCACAGGATGATGCTGCGCGTTCAAAACGATCATATCGACCTTTCCAAAGCCGTAGAATACTCCGGTATACAAGCGCAGGAAAAGGACTTGCTCGTTGCATTGCACCAGTACCCCTCAGTGGTGGAAGAAGCCGCACAGGCATACGATCCTTCTCTGGTGGCCAACTACTGCTATGCCCTGGCTAAAAGTTATCACCGCTTCTACCACGAACTGAGCGTGCTGAATGCCGAAACGGAACCCGCCAAAGCATTTCGCCTGCAACTCAGCCAGACTGTGGGACAGGTACTGGCATCTGGAATGGCGTTGCTGGGTGTGGAAATGCCAGACAGGATGTAGAGAGGTGAGAGGTGAGAGGCCACAAAACCATTAAAAATTACGATTATGAGCACAACGAATAATATAAGCAACGAACCTCTGAATTTTATAGAGGAAATCATAGAAGCCGACCTGGCTTCGGGTAAATTCAAAACGATCGCAACCCGATTCCCACCCGAACCAAACGGCTATCTCCATATTGGTCATGCCAAAAGCATTTGCCTCAATTTTGGTCTCGCATTGAAATATGGCGGCAAAACCAATCTGCGCTACGACGATACCAACCCTGTAACGGAAGACACAGAATACGTAGACAGTATTTTGGGCGACGTGCGCTGGCTTGGATTCGAACCTGCTCAGGTATTGTACGCATCCGATTACTTCGATCAATTGTACGAATGGGCCAAAGTGCTGATTGGCAAGGGCCGTGCTTATGTCGATTTTTCGACACCCGAAGAAGTGGCTGCTCAAAAAGGTACGCCTACCACGCCTGGCATTCCAAATTCATACCGCGATACTTCGCCGGAAGAAAATCTGGCACTGTTCGAACGTATGAAAAACGGTGAATTTCCGGACGGGCATTGTACCCTGCGCGCTAAAATTGACCTGGCATCTCCCAATATGCACATGCGCGATCCTTATTTGTACCGAATCAAACATGCGCACCACCACCGCACAGGCGATAAATGGTGCATTTACCCCATGTACGACTGGGCACACGGTCAGAGCGACAGTATGGAGCAAATTACGCACTCCATTTGCACACTTGAATTTATTCCGCACCGCGAATTGTACGAGTGGTGCATTCGCGAACTGGACATATTCCCTTCCCGGCAGTACGAGTTTGCGCGGCTGAATCTTTCCTATACCGTTATGAGCAAACGCAAACTCAAACAACTGGTAGAAGAAAATTACGTGAGCGGCTGGGACGACCCTCGCATGCCCACCATCAGTGGCTTCCGACGCCGCGGATACACCCCGGAAAGTATCCGTGAGTTTGCCAACCGGATTGGTATTGCCAAACGCGACAACGTAATTGAAATGTCGCTGCTGGAATTTTGTATCCGGGAAGACCTGAACAAACGTGCCCTGCGCCGCTTTGCCGTTTTGAAACCGCTGAAAGTTGTAATTACGAACTACCCGGAAGGTGAAACACTTTGGCTCGAATCGGAAAACAACCCGGAAGATCCCAATGCTGGCAATCGCGAGTTGCCATTTTCACGCGAGATATACATTGAGCAGGACGATTTTATGGAAACACCGCCGCCCAAGTATTTCCGCCTGAAACCCGGAGGCATGGTGCGCCTGAAATCGGCCTTTATCATCCAATGTGATTCAGTAGTAAAGGATTCCAATGGCGAAGTGACGGAAGTACATTGCACGTATATTCCCGAAAGTCGCTCCGGACAGGACACTTCAGGCCTGAAGGTACAGGGCGTTATTCACTGGCTTTCGGCCAACCATGCCCGGCGCGCCGAAGTGCGGCTCTACGACCGACTGTTCCAGGTAGAAGACCCTGCGGCAGAAGAAGATTTCAAATCTACTATAAATCCTCATTCGCTGGATGTGTTAGAGAATGCCATGATTGAACCTGCCCTGGCAGAGGTGGAAAGTGGTGAAAAATTCCAGTTTACACGATTGGGATATTTTTGTGTAGACGAGGACAGTACGCCTGAAAAGCCGGTTTTTAACCGTACCGTTACCTTGAAAGACGCATGGCAAAAAGAAGTCAAAAAACAGGGTTGAGGTTTTAACACACTCTTCTGACGTTATTTCAGGCAGAAAATTTTAGGTTTGCACCCTCAAAAGCCAACTATTGCAAACACTCCATGAAAATATAGGCAAAATTTCGTCATTTCGAAGGTTTCTCTTCAAGGGCGCCGTTTTAACCTGTTATCTTTACCGTCATTTAAGACTAAAAACTTGTTTTGATCATGAAGCAAATTACTACCAGCCTTCTGGCCTTCTGTGCCTTCTTTGCGCTTCTCGGCACTACGCAAGGCCAGGTTTTCTACCAACAACTTTTTGATGGCCCGGGCCTTCCTACCGGATGGACAACTACCGACCCTTCGGGTAATGGTGTGCTCTGGGAAAGATGCGACGACCCGTCTACTGACTGCCACGCCGACCTGGGTTACGATCTGTTCGCTGGCTCCGACAAAGACAATGGTTTTATGGTGTTGAATTCTGACGGCGCAGAACAGTTGGCTACTCCACACCAGAGCCGCCTCAACTCTGCTGCTATCGACTGCTCTGGCAAAAGCGAGGTGTATATCACGTTTGAGCACCAGATTGGTGTATACGACTACGACGCCGATGACAATGCCAAATTGTTTGTCAGCAACAATGGTACGACCTGGACACCATACCAACTGTTTGAAGGTATTACAGGCAGCACGACTGCCAATCGTTTCTCCGACAACCCGACGCTTACATTCCTGGATATCTCCAGCGTGGCTGCCAACCAGTCTACGGTTTACCTCCGTTGGGAATGGGTAGGTAACTACGAATACTGGTGGACACTCGACAAGGTTGAACTGACTACTATCAACCCTGCACCTGCCAATGACCTGACAGTTGCCGGTTTCTTCTACCCAGTTTCCAGTTATGCTACGCCAGCATCACAAATTGCTGTCGACACTTTCGGTTTTTCCGCGTACATCACCAACAGCGGTACTGCGCTGCAGAACAACGTAAAAGTGTATGCATACGTACTGGAATATGATGCAACCAGCGGTCAGTTGATCGGCGTTATTCACACGGACAGTGTATCCATTCCTGCCCTGGCTGATGGAGTTGACAGTTTCCTGATGGACATCCCTGGCCAATTTGTTCCTGATCTGCCAGTTGGCTTGTACGCCGTTGCTTACGAAGTTGTTGCAGATGCTCCGGATGAAATTACTACAGACAATTTCGATGGTGATTTCTTCGAGGTAACCGACCTGCTTTTCGCAAAAGAAAATGGCCCACAAACGGCATCACGTCCTGCTTCGGGCGGTGACTATGCAGTAGGTAACTACTACCGCATGGGCGACTATGATGAGACCTTTGATAAATTCAGTGCGCTGGGCGCTACGATTTGTTACGCGGTGGATCCTCCGCTGACACCTGGCGACGTGAATGTAGAAGTCAACCTGTATCGCATCAATGATGATGTACTGGAAGATTTCTCCAACTTTGAAGATGATGGTTCAAGCATGACTCTGATCGCTACCGGTTCTTTGGACGCACCGGACAATGCTGAAAACTATGACCTGCAGGACGTAGAAATTTACGACTTCAACACTGCTGAAGTTGGTACTGAACTGGAGCCAAATGGCCGCTATATCCTGTCTGCTGGTTACGCTAATGAAAGCGCTGACGCATTCCAGGCTACCAACAGCAATGTAAATCACCCGGGTATTTCCACCATTCTTTACATCGGTGGCACATGGGGTGGTAACTATGTTGGCGACCCGAACCCGGTAATTCGCATGAATCTTGAACTGACTGTTGCAACTGACGAAAAACCGTTGGTAGAAACGGCTCTGACAGTTTCTCCGAACCCGACCAGCGATTTTGTAAACCTGAAAGTGAAATTCGATGAGCCAACCAACGCTACTGTTACGCTGGCTAACATCGATGGCCGCGTGATCCGTACGGAAAATCGCAAAGGTATGCTCGACGAAACGGTAACGTATCAGACGAAAGACCTGGCTGCTGGAACCTACCTGGCTCGTATCGCTACGGCTAAAGGTACCCGCACCCTGAAATTCGTTGTTCAGCACTAATTCAACGAATACCCGAATAATTGGCGGGTTGAATCGGTTAGCCGGTTCAACCCGCTATTTTTTTATTCCTTTTAAAGCATCTGCCCAGATTTGCAGGAGCGTGCGTTGTTCCTTCTCCCAATTCCATACATCTCGGGCCTGCAGGCAATTATTTCGAAGCGAATCGTATAAAATTTTGTTATTCAATACATTGCGTAGTTGCTGTGTCAGTGCTTCCTCGGATAGTTCAGGAAGTAAAACAGCCACAGGATATTCATTTTGCAAGGCCCGGTATTCAGGGAAATCCATGGTGAGTACGGGCACACAGGATTGGATGTAGTCAAAATATTTATTAGCCAGAGAATAGAAATACGATAAGCCTTTATTTTCAAGGAGGTTGATTCCCATCCATGCCTGTTCTGTATAGGCCACCAGGTCTTTAGGTTTTACATAGCCTAAAAATTTTACCCGCTCCGCAGTGCCGGAAGACACAGCCAATTCCCGGAGTTGTACAGACAAGTCCCCCTCTCCAGCCAGCCAGAGTTCCAGTTCCGGCAGGTGTTTTAATGCTGCTATTGCCGTTTCTATACCTCGCCCTTCATTGAGTGCACCCTGATACAGCAGGATATAGGGTTGTTGGTGAGACCGTAATACCGGCTGTTTTTTCACTGCGGGTACATTTCTCACCACTTTAAAAGGAATGCCGTATTTGGTTGTGAAAATATCGGCCAGTCCGGGGCCAACAGTGTAGGCATATTTATAAAATGGCAAACAAATTCGCTCCAGCACACTCCAGCATTTTCTCACAAAATTCCGCCCCTGCAATTCAGGAACTTCTGTGAAGTATTCATGTGCATCGAATACGCGGCGTTTCCGCCGGATAAGTGTCGCCAGGCAACCCGCACCCAATGTATCCAGATCGACAGAACACACGGCATCGTAAGAGGCGAAAAGCAGGTATCCAAGCAAACGCAGGTTATACTCGGCATAAAATGCAAATCCCTTGTTGAAGAAGCAACGAAACCGCTTTTGCTGGAAAATTTCCTGCTCTAGTCTGATAGAATTGGTAAGATGGCGCCCAACAAGGGTCACTTGGTACCCATGATCAGCCAGGGTACGACAAATTCGCTGCATGCGTTGGTCGTAACTCAGGTCATTGGTAACAGTAAAAATGATATGTGGAACGGTTGGCAAGGCTATTGTTTTTGATAAAGGTATGGTGGCTTGCCCAACTCACGGGTTGTATGCTACAAACAAAAATCCCGAACTTTCCACTAGAGAAAAGTTCGGGATAATTTTATATTGAAAAGGGTAGTGTGATTTAGTTCACACCTTTGGCAGCAGGCTGCTCTTTACCTTTTACTTCCCCCATGATTTCGAGGAATGTTTCGGTTGGAGTGGTATTAGCCGTTACCGTTACTTTTTTGCTCTGGCGACCTGGCTTGCCCTTGGAGTTGAATTCTACCTTGATTTCAGCAGATGCGCCCGGTGCGACAGGCTCTTTTGGCCAGGTAGGCACTGTGCAACCACAGGAACCTTTGGCATTGGTAATCAGGAGCGGCTCGTTTCCGGTGTTTTTAAATTTGAAAATGTGTTTTACCACTTCACCTTCATTAACGGTACCGAAATCGAATTTGTCGTTTTCGTACTGGATGGTAGTAGCCGGGCCACTTGGAGCCAATGTGCTATTTACATTGGTACCCGGAATATTGCCGGATGCGTTGCCAACAGTAGCATCAGCAGACATAGAGGCCGCAGCAGATTCGCGAATTTTTTCGTTTTCCGATTTGAACCAGTTTTTGAAACCGCCACCAAAAAGGTTGGCAATCAGGAGCAGTGCCAATACGACCAGAAGGCCAACCTGGATTTGCTTATTTCTTTCCATTGTTAAAGAATGAACGGGTGAGTGAAATGATTTTAATGAATGTAGTAGAATGTCTTGCCCGCAAAATTACACTCGTAATGCATGCCGACTACCTGCTTCATTTTGGTTTGCAAATGTTTAACACCACTTGGCTTATCGAATTAAGGTGGTGTTGCCACGCAGAATTTCCCTGATTCCATCCATATATTCAACTTCCAGTACCCAAACGTACACGCCAGGATCCATCGGTTGTCCTTTAAAATTGCCATCCCAGCCTTTTTCCGTATCATTCGGAACGAAGTCGCCGGTTTCATATATCAACTCGCCCCAGCGATCGTACAAGCGGAATGAAAGCACATGTGCAGATATCTGACCATGTACCAGCAGTCGGTCGTTGTTGTTGTCGCCATTGGGTGTAAATCCGGTTGGAACAAAGATGCGTCTTGGCTTTTCAACTGTAATGCGTACCCGATCCTGTGCCGGACAGCCGAGTGAGTCGATCACTGTGATCTCGAAGTAGTTTTCATAGTGCAGGTCATACACCGATGGGTTGTTACAATCCAGGCAACTCAGCCAGGTGCTGTCTTCCAGGCTCCATTGATAACGGACGTTGCCCAAAGCATTGCTTACAATAGCCAGCAATTGTGTATCGCGGCCCAGTTCAATCGTGAAATCGGGCCCCAGATCGACTTGTACTGCTTCACGCTCGAAAATTGTCACCGGCGACAATTCCACTGTACAACCATTTCTATCTACAACCTTCGGAACATATATCCCGGCACCAAGTCCGATTTGGCTGGGCGAGCCATTCCACGGATTGTTGTCGAGTGCGTACATATATGGAGGCGTTCCTCCTTCAGGTGTGATGACAATTAGTCCGTCTTTTCCGCCGTGGCATTTGGGGTCGGTCGACTCGGTAAGGCCGGTCACTTTGGTTGTCGGTTCATGTACCAGAACTGAATCTGTCCGGCTGCAACCATGACTATCCGTAATTTGCACTGCGATGACGCCTGCAGGAATATCGTTTGCCTCCTGCGTTGTTTGTCCGTTTTGCCACTGGTATTGATACGGTCCGACCCCGCCGGAAGGCCGTGCAACGACCTTGCCGGTGCTTTCTCCGAAACACTTCACATCTGTGGGAAGCAATTCCGATGTGAGTAGTGAGGGTTCTCCGATAGTAATGCTGGATGTCGCCGGGCAATTATTGGAGTCCGTAACAGTCACACGATATGTACCCGCTGTCAGGTTAATTGCCAGCGAATCGGTTTGACCGGCCCCGCCGGTATTCCAGAAGTAGGTGTAAGGAGGTTGCCCACCCGATCCATCTGCAGCAGCCCAGCCTGTATTTCCGGCAAAGCATTTTACGTCGTCGTGCGCCACTACCTGCGCCATGAGCATTTCCGGATTGCCGACTGTAACAGTTTGTTCGTCGGTACATCCCTGCGCGTCTGTAATAGTGACCGTATAGGAAAGTGTTGCCTTCAATCCTGTTGCAATCCTGGTTGTCTGTGGCGGATTTGTACTCCATAAATAACTGAACGTATTCACATTCGCAGAATCTGCGGCGTAGAACACACGCGTTACAAGGCCAATACCGTCATCGCCTGCATTACAACTCGGATTACGCGCCTCTGCATAGCCAAACAACTCACCTTTCTGGGCAATAAATGTTTGTGCCTGCTGCTGGCAGTTGTTGGCATCTGTTACGGTTACAAAGTAATCGGAGGACGACAGACCTGTAATAGAAGCATTGGTTTCGCCATTAATATTCCAGAAGTAGTTGTAAGGCGTTGTGCCGCCTGTTGCAACGACCGTGGCTTTGCCATCGGATGCAAGGAAACAAATCGTATCCGAAACTGGAGGTAAGGCAAGGGACAATGCTGTGGCAGGTTCGTTCACCTCTACGACATTCGTTTTGACACAACCGGTGGCGTCCGTCACGGTAGCAATGTAAGTGCCTGCAAACAAATTGCTGATATTCAAGCCATTAGCCGTAAATCCACTCGGGCCGCTCCAAAGAATACTATAACCGGGATTTCCTCCCTGCGCAGTCAGCGATATGGCGCCGTTGTTTTCGCCTTTACAAAGAACGGCTACTGGAACAGATGCCAAAACGATTTCGGTGGGTTCACTGATCGTGGCTTGTAAAGTTTGTGTACAACCATTGGCATCCGTCACGGTAGCCGAGTAGGTGCCGGCAGGGCGGTTAACCAGGTTGGCGCCAGACTGTCCGGCACTCCATTGGTAGGAGTATGGGCTTGTTCCACCGGCAGTTTGAGTAATAACCTGCCCGGTAGAGTTTCCAAAACAGGAAGCAGGCTGTGATGTGCCTGTAAATTGAATGGCAGCAGGCTCTCCGATGAGTGTACTAGCCGTAGCCGTGCAGCCTTTCTGGTCTGTTACGGTTACGGTGTACGTTCCGGCATTCAGGTTGGCGGCCGTTGCTACATTCTGTACAGGAATGGTGCTCCAGGAATATGAATAAGATCCATTACTGCCCGATGCTGTTGCAACAGCACTGCCGTTGGCGCCCTGGTTGCAGGATGCATCTGTTGGATCGAGTGTTACCAGCAATTGGGTCGGTGATGCCACACTGGCTGATTGCTGCGTAATGCAACCGTTGGCATCCGTCACAGTAACGGTAAATATTTGCGAAGGCAGGTTGGTCGCAGTCTGGGTAGTTTGTTGCCCTGTGTCGTTCCATTTGTAATTATATGGCCCTGTACCTCCGGATGGTGTTGCAAGCGCCGTGCCATCGCTACTGCCCAGGCAATTGGTAGGTGTTGTCGTAACAGAAGTAGTGAGTTGTGCAGGTTCTGATACGAAAGCACTGGAAGTTTCCGTACAACCATTGAAATCTGTAACGGTAACCGAGTAGTTGCCCGCCATTACACTGCTGTTCAATTGTGTGAGGATATTGTTATCCCACTGGTAGGTGTAGGGAGATTGGCCACCAGAAACAAGCGCTGCAACGGAGCCACTCGGGAGATTGAAGCAAGTAGCCGGTGAGGCAACCGTGTTTACGATGAGGTCGCTCGGTTGTGTCAATGTCGCTGACGCTGTTGCTGTACATCCGTTGGCATCTGTAACAGTAACGGAATAAGTACCTGCAGCAAGGTTGGATGCGGTTGCGCTGTTTTGACCTGCCGGGTCATTCCAGTGATAACTCAGGAGGCCGGTGCCACCTGCAGCATTGGAATTCAAAATGGCATTGTTGCTGCCAAAACATTTTACGGGTTGCTGAACGGCAATAGTATTGGTTAGTTGTGGCGGCCCTGGCACGGTCACATTCATGGAAGCAGAGCAATTGGAATTGTCTGTAACAACCAGGGTGTAGTTACCGGCTTGTAATGACTGGAAGTTGCCATTCGTATTGTTCAGGGCGCCCAGGCTGTATTGGTAAGGCGGGTTGGCGCCGTCGGGGGTCACTACCACCGACCCTTGAGGCAATCCGAAACAATTGACGCCATTCACGGCGAGTGTTGAAGTGGGTGATTCACAGTTGACACAGGTGGCCGAACCAATATTCGCCGAACAATTGTAGAGGCTGGATATTCCTCTTACCTGAATATCGACGCTTGAACTTGGAATCAAATTGTTTACGAAATGGTCGTTCAGTCCGCTGGCAGGTATCCAGCCGGCGCCGCCGACATTTACTTCATAACTATCCGCACCGGGCACATCTGCCCAGTTGAATGTAATGCTGCTGCTGCTGGAACTGCCGCATGTAACTGTTGGCGCAGGAAGAGCAGGAATAACATTCAGCGTTACGGTATCTGTCACGCTGCATCCATATGAGTCGGTAGCCAGTACAGTATAGGTGGTGTTTTGAGTCGGTGTTGCCATGGTAATCGGGCAAGTAACACAACTCAGACCGGCAGCGGGAGACCACACATAGTCAACTTTGTAGGAAGGTTCAAATGTGATGGTCCAGTCTTGTAAAGTGCCCGTAAAGCCATTAGAATCGTCTGTCACCTGCAATTTCCATACACCATTGGTAGGGTAGTCGCCATCCCAAAGGTCCGTCCAGGGGCCTTCGGGCAGCCAGGAATCTGTAAATGGCGCAGCGAGAGCCGGTGCAAAGGGGCCAGGAGCGCTGATTATCTCGGTGGCCACCGGGGTAAAGCACGTGTTGGTATAGTTGTTTCCATCTGCCCCGTTATCCGTGGTTAGTTCCAGAAACTGGCCGCCCGGAGAAAGCAGGTAAACATCCAGGTCATCGACCCAGGGGTGTATGGCATTGAAACAAACAGAGCGAATCACACCGTCGCCCAGCGTCACCGGCTGTACGCCAAATACGGTGATGGGAGATGTAACGGGTGCATTGGTCGGAGAAATATTGTAAACCGTGTTGTTCGTAAAAGTTGGTGGCTGTGGCAGCGGAATAGGCACCGTACCATTCAGGTCGAGCGCTTGAGCGCCGGCGCAAATAGTAGTATCTGCCCGCAATTGTGGTGCAATAAGGCCGTTGTCGCGCAGGTATATATAAATGGTGTCGCGGTTGCAGGGGTCGCGTTGCACATCCACAGCAATGTATTCCACAGATTCCGGTGAATTATCTTCAAATGCAACAATGGGCACATCGATACCTGTTTCGCCGGCAGGAATGTTCAAGCCTGGAGGAATCAACTGATAATCGGTGCCATTGGTAGCAGTACCCCATACGTGATAGTCTATCGGGAAATTGTGGGCAGCCGCTACGGGCAGTTTAAAGGACAACATCCCTTCTGCGCAGCCTTCCGTGACAGTACCATCGAGGCTACGGGTGCTGAGTTCTACTTTCAGCGAACCTGTTCCAAAACTTTTTGCTTCGAGGAATACCCCGGAATCGTAGATGCCATCGCTTACGTCGGCGATGGCCAGTTTGATGGTGTATTGTTCACAGGGCGTTACGATGGCCTGTGCGATAAAAACGTCCGTAAAACCGTCGTATACAGGTTGGAAATTCGACCCGTTGTTGTTGTTATAATACTGCGCATTAAGCGGTCCGCAGTTGTAAATCGGGTTGGCAGGGTGTACGTTATTGATCGCAACCGGAAGATTGGTATTGGGCACACGCGCAATATTCTGGTTGTTGTACACACCACCGGCCGGATTGGGCCCACTGATAAAAAAGCCAAATACGTCATTGAACGAACTACAGGCGAATTCCGGGTACTCTTCCGATGCGAAACAATACCTGAAGCGCAAGGTGTCCGACGTTGGAATGAAGGTGATAGAGTAAACCGCAACGTCATTCAACCCTGCTGTGGCTGTAGCAGCGAGGCTAGCATCCGTGGCTGTACTCGGATTGTCGAATGAAGAAAAATCATTGCCCTGTTCATCAGCGCCCAGTGCAGAGCCATTCGTGGTGGCTACACCCGTTGTCATCACAATACCACGTTCGATCCCGATGGCTGTATTGCCTCCGGTAAAATAACCCACCGCTGCATTCGTACCATTATACGTGATGTTGGTTACTTCTACGCCTTCTCCAAGAAAAATATTGGAGATCAGGTTTTGCGGGGTGAAAGGCGCTGTATTGGCACCAGTTACCTGTAAAACTTGTGCTTGTGCACAAACAGTAAAGGCAAAAAGAAAAGAGGCTGCCGGCAGCAACCGATAGGAAAAGTAGTGTTTTAAGTTCATCCGGTGGTAAGTGATTGGTTAATGCCCTGATTACTTTTTCAGGAGATTATATGTTTTCGAGAGAAAACGGAAGGTTCAGTACGGATTTGGCCGGAAGAGCGGATTATCAAATTATTAATTGCACGGCGAAAAGTAGCACTTTATTCGCATGTGTTTTCATATTCACTCCGGTAAAAAATTTTGTACCCGAAAAATTGCAACCTGCTGTCACCTGTTCTCGAAACTTCGAGAACAGATTCCGGAATGCCGCCAATCGCTGCTTCACCTGAAAAGAAGTTGTCATGATTTTTTCTTTATTCCCCCAATCAATGCCTCATGTCCCCTAAAAACCGACTTTAATCTAATTTTATCATCCATTGCAGGTAGTCTTTGTTTCATTTGCCGGTTGAGTAAACCACCATGATGATTATTGTTTTCATTTCCCCAGCCATTAATTTCCTACCATGAGTCAATTCTTTAAGTTTCTATTCGCTTCCTGCCTTGGTACTGCTTTGGCGCTGATCCTGTTGTTTTTCATAGGAGTGAGCACACTGGTCGGTATCGCCGGTAGCGCCTCTGAAAAACCAGCGGCATCTGTAAAACCCAATTCCGTTCTGGAACTGAAGTTCAACAACCTGATTCCTGAAAAAACCAATAACCTTCCACTGGACCCCTTCGACATCGAAAAAGAAGATGTGCTGGGCCTGAGCGATATGGTACTCGCCATTCAAAAAGCAAAGGAAGACCCGGATATCAAAGGCATATACATGAATGCTTCATTTATTCAGGCTGGTAAGGCGACTTCTTCCGTTTTGCGCGCAGCACTGGATGATTTCAGGTCTTCCGGCAAATTCATCGTTTCCTACGCCAATTACTACACGCAGAATGCCTATTACCTGTCATCCGTATCGGACAGTGTGCTTCTGAATCCGGTTGGTGCGGTCGACTTCAGAGGGCTGTCGTCCATGATCGCTTATTACAAGGGTTTGCTCGACAAACTGGATGTGCAAATGAAAATTTTCTATGCGGGCAAGTTCAAAAGTGCTACAGAACCGTTGCGTATGGAGAAGATGAGCGACGAAAACAGGTTGCAGGTAAGAGAATACCTCAAGGCGTTGAACGATATTATGATGCATGATGTAGCGGCAAGCCGACATATCCCGGAGGCCGAACTGCGCACCATTGCCGATAATTTTGATGGCAGGGATGCCCGAAAGGCCCTGGAGGTACACTTGATCGACCGTATTGCTTATGAAGACGAAGCATTCGACCTGATGAAAAACAAGATTGGTTTGAACAAAAAAGATAAACTGAACCGTATCGATATCGAGGACTATTTCCGGTCGAAAGTAAAAAAGGTAGACCTCAGCAGTAAAGACAAAATTGCCGTGGTATATGCAGAAGGTACCATTCGCGACGGCGTAAAAGGCGACGCTGGCGACATTTATGATGGTCAGTATGTGAAATTGCTTCGCAAAATCCGTCAGGACGATCACATCAAAGCGATTGTTCTGCGCATCAACTCGCCGGGTGGCAGCGTACTGGCCAGCGAAAACATTTACCGCGAAGTTCAACTGTGCAAGGAAGCCGGCAAACCGGTAGTTGTGAGCATGGGTGACCTGGCTGCGTCGGGCGGATATTACATCGCCTGCTTGGCCGACAGCATTTTTGCGGAGCCTAATACTATTACCGGCTCTATCGGGGTGTTTGGTACCATTCCGATGCTGGACAAGACCATGAAAGAAAAACTGGGTATTACTTATGACACCGTTCAAACCGGAAAACATTCGGCATTCGGTACACCTTTTATCCAGTTTTCTCCGGAAGAGGATCGCATGATTCAGGAACAAATCGACCGTACCTACGAAGATTTTCTGCAAAAAGTAGCCACGGGCAGGCATAAAACCCGCGATCAGGTGCATGAAATCGCACAAGGTCGGGTTTGGCCGGGCAGCAAAGCAAAAGAAATTGGCCTGGTAGACGATATGGGCGGCCTCGACCGTGCTTTGGCTTCGGCAGCCAAACTGGCCGGTATTGAAAAATACCGCACTACTGAATATCCGCGTACCCTCACTGGAATCGAGCAACTGATCGATAAATTTACCAAAAACAAAGATGACGATCAGGGCATAAAAGCCGCAATTATTCGCTCGGAACTGGGTGAAATGTACCCCGTGTACAAAAGTTTGCAGGAAATGCGGCGTATGAAGGGCATTCAGGCGCGTTTGCCTTATGAATTGATATTTAATTGATTATCCCCGTTACGGGTGTCATTAAACCTTATAGGTTTCCAAAACCTGTAAGGTTTTTTGCATGTAAGACCATGTGACTAAATTATTTTTCTGCGTTTTGTGCATATGTATGTCTCTTTGCATCCTGTATAGAAACACACAGACAATGAGATGCGCAAAATGTCGTTATGAAGCCGAATTTAAAAGACGCGCTCTTGTGTCTAAAAATTCTCGGTTATTATCCTGAACCATGCAGGGGAACCACTATTTTTGCGCATATTTTTTTAAACCAATCACAAACGATTTTTTGACATGAAAAAAACTGTTTTGGGTATTCTTGCCGGAGGCCTTTTCACGCTTTCCATGGCTTCCTGCGGCGAAAAACTGCTCACACCTGAACAAGTACAAGCCGAAGTAACGGCAGGTTTTGACGCCGGCAAAGCGGCTGTAGAAACCGAAGTCAACAGCAAGTGCGACGCTGATTTTGAAACACGTGTAACGGAAAAAGTAAACATGCTCGACCAGGCTGCCCAGGCTGCTGAAATGGCTGAGCCTACGAAGTAATGTTGTTTTTTCTTCCTTCCATTACCATCACACAAAAACAAATCATTTCCAATGAATAAGAAATTGATCCTCGCCGGCGCTGCTGCCGTTGTTGGTTTTTTTGCTCTGACTGCTTTTGATGGCAAAACACTGGAGCAACAAAAAGCAGAAATCGCTCAAATGGTGACTGCCAAACTGGATGCTTATCGCTCCGAACTGACTGCCAATTGCGACGCACGCGTTGAAGCAGAAGCACAAACTCGCTATGCAGCAGTAGTGGCTGCCCGCGAAGAAGAAGCAGCGAAAGCCGCTAAACCTGGTGCAAAACCCACCAAAAAAGGTACAAAAGGCACAACTGCCAAGCCGCTGCCACCTGCCAAAGCACCCGGCAAACCAGCCGAAGATGCTGCAAAAGGTCGTATGCAGGGCGAATCGGGTAAAGCCAATGAAGATGCTGCAAAAACCCGCATGCAAGGCCAGCCTAACAAACAAGACGAACAAAAAGCAAAATCGCGTATGCAGGGTGGTGGTAAATAAACCATTCGCTGCAATAGCAACAAGACGAATCCCTGGGTTTCTTATTGAAATCCGGGGATTTTTTTTGCGTAGACGATGTAACCACAATTTCTGTTTTGTGGGCAAGGGAGTAGATTTTTCCCCATAGGTCTTTCGTAGAGTAGTTTCCTGCGTAGAGTATTTTCCCGCAGAACTCGCAGATTTACCCGCAGAACTCGCAGAACGTAGAGTACGCCTATTTCTTCAAAGCGATCAAAATGTGTACTCTACGGATACTCTACGTTCTGCGAGTTCTGCGGGTAAATCTGCGAGTTCTGCGGGAAAATACTCTACGCAGGAAAATACTCTACGAAAAACCTTCGCAATCTGCCGGAAACCAGTGTGTCTCCTGATTAAAAAAATCCACCCTGCCTTCGTAGCAAAAAAAATCCCGAACTTCTCACAGCGGAGAAATTCGGGATAAGTGTACAATCGGATTTTAGCCCGAATGTGAATTAGTTTTTCACAAACACAGTACCTGTGCAAACGGCATCCGGGTTAGCGCCCGTTTTGTCGTGTACAGTGTAGGTAATCGTCAGTTGTGCTTTACCAGTAGAAGAAGTGCCGATGCTGCCCGAGCCGCTTACTTCCAGGTCGCCACCGGAAACCGGAGTTTGCAGCGCGATCGTGAATTCGGTAGTG
Organism: Bacteroidota bacterium; assembly: GCA_020160935.1. GTDB lineage: Bacteria > Bacteroidota > Bacteroidia > Chitinophagales > Saprospiraceae > M3007. The sequence continues at coordinate 151,967 of JAIUPL010000006.1, forward strand.
CTGCTCAGCGTTGCTTTAACCGGTACGCTGGCAAAAGAGCCATAGAAGTTGAAGATGTTGAACGAAGCAACATCAGAAGAGTTGTTGGAAACCGTGATGGTGTATGGCAGAGCGTTCGGGTCGGTGCTGCACTGTTCAGTAGTAGAGAATGTGCCAATCAGTTTTGCACGAACTTCCGTATTGCAGATACCGTCAGCATCGTATTCATAGCCCGGGTCGCAGTCGCAGGAACCGTCGTCGAGGCAAACACCGTTTCCACAGGTTTCAGGACACTTGTCGCCATTGCAAGCAGGCACCAGTGCGATGGTCATACCAAACAGCAGGGCCGAAAAGAGAAATAGTTTTTTGCTCATGTTCTAGGAAATTTTGTGTGAAATATAAACGTAATGAAGAAATTCATGATTTGGAGCCGCAAAAGTAATGAAAATCGGAACTAATGTTAGTGCCGTGCTGATTTTCTGACGAAATCTGTTGCGCACAAACACGCGTTTTCGAAGCGCAGTGTAGACGGATTTCTGTAGATCAGGTAACATCTTTGGCAGCAGAAAATGGCTATGTTTTTCGCGACCTTGAATAAACTTCTGAAATCGACTATTTCGTGTGTTGAATGTTCATGTTTTGAAAACATTTGCAAGTGTTCCTTTTGTCAAAAAACACACAACGCTTTTACGATAGTCTGCCCATTTGCCACACAACGCAGCACATAATGCCCTGCATGCATATCGGATGGCAATTGTATTAATATACTTGAAGAAACGGCTGTTTGGTTTGTTTTCCACCTGATTTTTCCCTGCATATCCATACATTCAATATCTACGGGTTCATTAGAGTAGTTTTTGGAACCCTTCAATTCGATAAAACTACCAGCCAAGACTGGATTGGGAAAGATGCTGAATGTTTCATTTTCTGACAAATCCGAGGTGCCAATGGTATAGTCCACCTCAACGCATCCGGTGCTTGCGCAACCTGCTGCATCTGTCACTGTATAACAGTATTGCCCTGGAAGCAAGCCGGAAATCATTTGAGTGGTAGCACCATTTTCCCAAAAAATAGCATAAGGTGAGTCGCCTCCGGAGATATCCACATCTATCCTGCCGTCTGCCGTGTTGGGTCCAGATGCAGGCGTTACCGTTGGAAAGGCGTCGGGTGCCCCGGGATGTTGTTGTATCACTACATTAACGCTTCCTATTGTTGCCTGACAACCATATATATCTGTCACCAATACACTTGGCGGGGTGAAATTGAGCGGATTGTCTACTGAAAAGGCGCAAGTGTCCGCATTAGAGATGACATTCCCGTTTTGAGTCCAGACAAAAATCGGAGAAACAGCATCTGTAGTAGCCGTCAGCACCACCTGAGCATGGGTGCTGAAACAGTCAACATAGACGGCAGCACCGGATACCGCAACCTGGGGTGCAACAAGATGACTGTTTACCAATACCTGGGCACTTGCTGAACACGACTGGCCCGATTGTATTAATGTAGTCGTAAGAGTGTACAAATCGCCGGCGTTGATAGTCAGGCAGGCAGCATTGGATACAACCGTGCTGGATTTTCTCCATTCATATGTCATGCCAGGCTGTACGGCTACACAAAGCGTAAGGGTAGGGTGGATACAGGTAATATTTTCGGAAACAGGAAGGTTGCTCAAAACAGCGCCCGGGTTCAAAACGGAGAGTGCCAGGGAGAATAAGGTATCGCAGGCGCTGCCGCCATCCACCAATACCTGATAATTACCGGCAGCGCTAAATGTTTGTGTACCAAGTACATAGGAACTGCCTTGACAAATTGTTCTGCTAATTGATCGTTCCAAAATACTGCTTCCACCCACCTGCACTGTGTTACTGGCATGACAACCATAGGCATCCGTCACGGAGATATGCCAGGCGCCAGGCAGCGGTATGGATGCAATGGAATCTGGCTCACCCGTTTCCCATAAAAACTGGTAGGGCGGGTGGCCTCCACTAACCACAGCACTGGCAGAGCCGGGCGTGTTACCACAAACGACGCTTTGGACATTGGCAAAATTAATAAGAATCGGGGCTGGGGGGCTGACAGTCATCGTCTGCGACTGCGTATAACCGTTCACGCCGGATACAGTAACTGTGTAAGTGCCCGAGCTCAGTTCGTACAACGTATGAAAATTGTTATTGACGTTAGACCACTGATAAAACAGGTTGCTTTGGTTGCCATACACTGTTACACCGGCAATACCGGTGCTGTCGCCCGGGCATTTTTCGTTGACCAATTGGGTAGTGACTACTGTGAACGGAGGAGCCGAGGCGCCCCCATACGTGAAGGTCAACTTGTAATTCTGGCCATTGTTGTTCTGTATCATAGTGGTTTCCGGGATAAAATCGTTTCCCAGCGTATCCACCTGAGCCAGGTAGTAAATTTCAAGGGTATATATTTTGCCGGCAGTGAGTCCTGCAACGAGGTTGACATTGGAAAACTGGCTTCGGTAACGCGCTGTATATGGCCCTACCAGCGTATTGTAGTTTTCTGGCATATTGAGTGAACTCCAACTTCCGGATGGCATGCCCTGTTCATAAACGCGATAATATAGCGCCACGCCGGTAACGTTGTTATCACAACTTTCCCAGGTGATCGCCGTTGCTTTGGCAAGGTTCAGTGACTGGATATTGCCGAGGTTCAGGCCCGGGAAATTTTTGCCATACGAACATTCGGCTACATTGAAACTGTCGAGGGTGTTGTTGATGCGTAAATGTATGCCGGTAGAACACTCGCCAATAAAACTGTACCCACAGGCAAGGGTCAGGCGGGGTAGTAGTTGGAATACAATCAAAAAAACAGCAAGAAAGAGTCGGTGTATCGGCATGGGTTTTAAGAAATATGTTCAATGGATGATCATGTAAAATTATCTGCTTCCGCTTGAAATATGTTTCGGAAGAGTAAAAACTTGTCGCAGTTTGCCACAAATGAGCAACATCGCACTACCTTTCGCTGCAATTCAAGCAAAAATGATTCCAATACAACATCACCATATTCGGGTAGAGCGTACGGCTCATTTTTATACGATGGGCGAACCCGGAAGCCACATTCGTCAGTTCTGGCTGGTTTGCCACGGCTATGCACAACTGGCCGACGAGTTTCTCAAGGACTTTGAACTGTTGAACAACGGACAAACACTGGTCGTCGCGCCGGAAGGTATGAATCATTTTTACCGCAAAGGTTTTTCCGGCCCTGTGGTAGCCAACTGGATGACAAGGCATTATCGTCAGGATGAAATAGATGACTATGCCGAATATCTTCAGCGCTTGTACGATCATTATGTGCCATTGCTGCCGCCGGATGTGCGAATCGTTTTGCTGGGTTTTTCGCAAGGCACGGCTACTGTTTGTCGCTGGCTGATGGCCCGTGAACCCCGTTTTCACGACCTGCTCCTGTGGGCCGGCTTGCCACCAGAAGACCTTGATTATCAGGAGAAAAAAGACTATTTGTCCGATAAAAACCTGTATTTGCTTTACGGCACTTCTGACCCCTTCCTGACGCCCGATCGCATTTCTTTGCTGCATGAAGTAGAGGAAAAAAACGGAATTGATTTCGACGAACAAGCGTTCGAGGGCGGGCACGAAATTCCGCCTACCGTACTGCATGATTTTTTGAAGAAGTACAACTAGACAACATTCTTAAACGGAATTTGCCGAATACAAGGCATACTCTATACCTTCGCCGCTCAACTGAAATTGACCAATAAACGATACGTTGTCCGACATGGATTTTAAAAAATTTATCCCGCACCTGATCGCTATTGCCCTGCTGATGTTGGTATCAGCCGTATTTTTTGCACCCAATGCCTTTAGTGGCAAAGTGCTGCCACAGTCGGATAACGACAAAGCGCGCGGAATGCAAACGGAAATTCAGGATTACCTGAAAAAAGAAGGTAAATCTCCCTTGTGGACAAATAGTGCTTTTGGCGGGATGCCCGCTTTCCAGATATATGCACCGGTAAAAGGAAACCTGACCACACCCATCTACAAAACCCTGTTTTTGTGGACGGACATCACGACTATCTGGGCGCAGATTTTTGTGGCCATGTTTTGTATGTACTTCTTCCTCAGTGTGTTGAAGTTGGACTGGCGGGTGGCTGTTTTTGGTGCAGTGGCATTCGGTATCACCTCCTACAATGTGGATATTCTGGAGGCCGGACACTCCACAAAAATGGCTGCTTTGGCGCTGGCGCCGGGGGTTTTTGCAGGACTGGCACTTGCTTTTAACGGGAGAATAATACTTGGATCGGCCATTACTGCCCTGTTTATCGCCATGCAGTTGAATGCTAACCACGTGCAGATTACTTACTACACATTGTTGCTGGCTGGCATCTACTTCCTCACTCAATTCATTGATGCATTTCGCCATAAAGCCTTTGCCAGTTGGGGCAAAGCGCTGGTAGCCACCGGCCTTGCCATTGCCATCGGATTTGCCTGCAACCTCTCGCGCATCTGGCCTACCTACGAATATGGTCAGGAAACAATCCGTGGCAAATCCGAACTGAGCCAGAAATCCTCTAAAGGAGACGGGCTCGACAAAGACTACCTGTTTGGCTGGAGTTACGGCGTTTGTGAGTCGATGACGCTCTTGGTACCACATGCTTCGGGTGGTGGTTCCAATGAGTCTTTCCGCAATACAGAACTATACAAAACCCTTTCCCGGAAGTACAGTCAGCAAATGAGCCCGCAGCAGGCGGCTCAGCAAACAGCCGGACTCATGTACGCAGGCGATCAGCCATTTGTCGGTACGGCCATTTACTTTGGCGCCATTGTTTGTTTCCTGTTCTTCCTCGGCGCTTTTCTGGCACAAGGCAGCAGCAAATGGTGGATGCTGGCTGGTGGACTTTTCATGGTTTCGCTGGCCTGGGGAAAAAACTTTTTCCTCAACTATGTCCTGTACGATTACTTGCCCATGTTCAACAAGTTCCGTGCAGTGTCCATGGCGCTGGGAATGGGGCAATTGTGTTTTGCTGCGCTGGCAGCCATTGGGTTACAGAAATTATGCGATCCTGATATTGCGCTCGACCGTAAAAAACGCGCGCTGACGATTGCCACAGGCGCTACGGTGCTGCTCACGCTGATGGCATTCGTATGCGCTCCCGATGCAGGCCCCAACGACAGCGCGCTGGCGCAACTGCCCGATCTGATGAGTGCGCTGCAAAAAGACCGTGCATCGCTGATTCGTGGAGATGTGTTCCGCTCGCTGGGCTTTGTACTAGCCGCAGCAGGCTTGATCTGGCTGTACCTGCAAGGCAGAATGAAGGCTGGTCTGACGGTTATTCTGGTGGCATTACTCTCGCTGGCCGATCACTGGCTGGTATGCGCCCGCACGATTTCGTCCGATAAATACGAAAGTAAACGGGCGGCTACGGCTCCACCTCAGCCGGAAGCATTTGACCTCAAAATCAAACAGGATACAGATCCAAATTATCGCGTGCTCGACCTGTCGCGTGGCGGTATTCCGTTCAACGCCACTACTTCCTATTTCCACAAAAGCCTGAGCGGCTATCACGCTGCCAAACTCCAGCGTTTTCAGGAAGTGGTGGATACTTTCCTGACCAAAGACATTGCCAGCAACCTGCATATTGTAGGCATGCTGAATGGCAAATACATTATTAGTCAAAAAGGAGATGTTATTCCCAACCCGGACGTGTGCGGCAATGCCTGGTTTGTCAAACATTTTGACGTAGTGCCTACGGCGGATGCAGAATTCAATGCATTACACAAACTCAATCCGAAAGACACGGCGGTGGTGCAACAGGCATTTGCAACTTCTCTGCAAGGCCTTCAAATTCAGACAGATAGCAGCAACTTCATTCGCCTGAGCCATTACCATCCCGACAAGATGGAATACGAATACTCGGCAAAAACGGAGCAACTGGCCGTTTTCTCTGAAATTTACTATCCTGCTGAAAAAGGCTGGAAATGCTACCTGAACGGTCAGCCTGCGCCTGATTTTATCAAAGCCGACTACCTGCTGCGCGCCATGCGCCTGCCTGCCGGACAAAACATGAAACTGGAAATGCGCTTCGAACCGAAGTCGTACTATCTGGGTGAAAAAATTGCCATGGGAGCGTCTTTGCTCACGTTGTTGCTGCTGGTGGGAGGATTGTTCTGGTTTTATCGGAATGGCGCCGTAGAAGATCCGAATCGCCTTGCTGAAAATGAGCCTCCTGCTCCTGCCAAGCCTGTGGCGCCGGCAAAACCGGGCAAGAAGAAGTAAAATATTGCCTTTGCTTTGTCCACTCTACGCTTTGTGCCCTTTGTGAAACCTTGGTGTCCGTTGTGGTTAAATTTTTTTCCACGAAGAACACAAAGGTTTCACAAAGGGCACAAAGCGTAGAGTGGTACGAGTTCAGACCTCTCTGAAATACATCAGTATCGCCCCAAAAGCCGTAATCAGCAACAGCAAAATGCTGGCCATTCGGATGGAATAGCGCATGTGGCGCACAAATCCTTCAATTTCGTTTTTGAATTGCGGGTAACGCGGCAGGATTTCCTTTTCCAGTTTTTCCCGGTTGAAAATATGGGCTGCACCAAATTCTACTTTGTTGCGAACCAGCACGCCGTACAACTTGAATACTTTCGCCCGAAAGTACAGGTTGACAAACAGCATGGCCACGAACAAGCCAATCACGATAGAAATAAGCAGGATATACATAGCGCAAAGGTAAAAGAACCCTACTTCCGTTTTTTCTTTTTGTAATTTTCCAACACAAAGGACCCCAGACCCTCCAGCGAGGAGTAAAACGCTTTTCCTTTGTTCGTTTCCGTAAATGCCTCCACAAAACGCACCAGATAGGGGTCGCGGGCAATCATAAATGTCGTGATCGGCACATCCAGTTTTTTGCAGCGCATGGCCAGGTTGAGACAGCGGTTGACGATTTTACGATCGAGTCCGAAGGAGTTTTTGTAGTAACGTTTGCCAATTTTCAGGCAGGTCGGTTTGCCATCCGTTATCATGAAAATCTGCTTGTTCGGGTTGCGGCGCTTCTTCAGGATGTCGAGGGCCAGTTCGAGACCCGCTACAGTGTTGGTGTGGTATTCACCCACTTGCAGATACGGAACGTCTTTCAATTCGATGGGCCAGGCATCATCACCGAAAACCAGGATGTCGAGGGTGTCTTTCGGATACCTGGTTTGTATAAATTCAGCCAGGGCAAGCGCCACTTTTTTGGCGGGTGTAATCCGATCTTCTCCGTACAAAATCATGGAGTGCGAAATGTCGATCATCAGAACAGACGACATTTGGCTTTGGAAGTATGTTTCATGTACTTCCAGGTCATCCTGTGTCAGGTTGAACTCTTCAATGCCATGGTTGATGTAGGCATTTTTCAGCGAGTTGGAAACCGCGAGGTTTTCCAGGCTGTCGCCAAATTCGTAGGGTTTTACATCGGAAGTGAATTCGTCGCCGCGGCCGATAGTAGAGGTGTTGTGCCGACCGCTTTTTGCTTTTTTTAGTTCCCCGAAAATATCGTCGAGGCTTTTTTGCCGAAGGCTGATTTCCAGTTTGGACGTTGGGCCCATGCCTCCTTGTCCGTCGCCATCGCGGCGGATGTACCCGCGTTCTTCCAGGTCGCGGATAAAATCGCCCATGCCGTAATCTTCGGTGGTGAGTTTGTATTCCCGGTCCAGTTCATTGAGCCATGCCAGCGCTTCCGACACATCGCCGGAAGTGTACAACATCAACTCCTGGAATATTTTGAACAGCCGGTCGAAAGTGCTCTGATCAGGATCGGGCTTGTACTCGGAGAATCGAAATCCTTTCATATAGGCACATAAACCAAACTTGAGCGGCAAAGTTTAAAATGATTACTCGCTGACCAGTTTTACACTTTCCTGCGAACTTCTGCCCGCCACCAGGTCGATAATTTGTTCGCTCGTACCGTCGTGAATGGAAACCTTGGCACTATTCGGTTCGGCTTTCCCAAAATCATCGGCATACACGGTCAGGTAATGCACTTTCCCGGGTGGAAGTTGAATGTCGAATTCCTGTGGTTTTAGTCGCAAGTACACTCGATTGATTACCTTGACTTCATCCATGTAAACAGAAATGATGTCGCCATCTTCCACCTGACTGTCCCAGACTTTGATTTTGATGGTGCGGTTTTTCACTTTCAGTTCATCGCCGACATGTACTTTTCGACCTCCGATCATTGCTGGCGGTGGTGGATCGGGGGTTACTTGTACCTCTTTTTTGGGAGGTTTTGGGCTTTTTGTAATTACTTCAGGAGCTGGTTTGGGTTCTTTTTCCTTTTCCTTGTCACAGGGCAACATGGCAGTGCCTCCAAAACGGATGCTAAACCCGGGGCCTTTAGAGGTTACATTGCTGATCAGTATAACATACTTTTCACCTTTACTCACTTTAAGTGGCGCCAACCAGGCATTATCTCCTGGGTCGCTGCATCCGGCATTTTCGCTATCGTCGGTTTCGCCCCATTTCAGGCCGGTTTCGCCCATGCAGGGGCTGCTCAAACCGAGTGATTCAGAATCGCCGGCTGCCATGCAGCGCACCACTTTTTTTGTTGAACAGTCTCCCGATGCAGATAAGCGGTACACCACCCAGTCGATGTCATCTGTAATGCGGTGTGGTGTAATAGCGAAAGTGAGTTGGCCGCTTTTGGCGACTTCAAATTTTATCCAGGTGGAATTTTCTTCTGCCTGTCCGGCATTTTCACTATTCAGGAAACAGGTCATCATGTCTGCTTCCGTTCGATCGCGTCCTTCACCGGATGCATGATCGATGTGGTAGGCTTTTTTTTCGCAGATTTCCATGGCCGTTATACAATCTGCATGTGCTTGAGCCTTTGCGTACGACTGTACAAGAAAGGTGGCCAGGAGTATCAAAAATCGTTTTCTCATGTCAATGGATACCTATGGTCGATGTGTTTTTCCAACAACAAACGAAATGAATCGGCGAATATGTCATTGGAAGGCAGCAAATTTCGATAAAATGCAGGATGCCGGGCAGCAACGGCCGCCCGGCATCCACAAAAAACAAAAATTTTACGGTTTGTTCAACGCACAACGTTCAATTTTACCACTTCGGCAGCGCCGTTGAACTTGCTTTCCAGGCGCACAAAATAATGGCCTGGTGGTAGTGGTGATACGTCGAGATAGTACATGTTTGTTCCAGGTTGAATCTGGATATTCGTGCCAGTCACCAGGGTTCCGCCCAGACTGTGCAGGGTCAGGCGCGCATCGAAAGTCGTGTCGCTCTGAAACGTTACTTCTGCGCTTATGCGCGCCGGATTGGGATAGACCGACAATTTTCTGGCCTTCTGATTTGGATCGAATATCGATACCGTGCCACCGATGTAACAATCTGGCGAAACCAGTGCCACACTGTCTACGACAGGCAGTTTGGAGTAACCCTGAAACATGGTTTGTTCGAGTACGTAGTTGTTGGCGCCCAGCCAGTCTTGCAACAGCGTAGCAAATACCTGGCGGTAGTCGTTTTGTACGCCTTGCAACTGGTTGTCATTGGTCAGGTTGGCGAGGTTTACATTGTCGCCCTGTACACCCGCCTGAATGTTTTTGCCAAAGAGAAACATGGGGGCCAGCGTACCGTGGTCGGAGCCCAGCGAACCGTTTTCACGGGCGCAGCGGCCAAATTCAGAAAAAGTACAACCCACTACCTGGTCGGCAAGGTCCATTTGATCGAGGTCGTCAAAAAAGGCCTTCACCGAATCAGCCATATCCTGGAGCAGGTCGGCGTGGTCGCCTGAAGAAGGGTTGTTTTCTACGATTTGCGAACCATGTGTATCAAAACCGCCCATTGAGCAGAGGTACATTTTGGTTTTGCAACCTCCTTTGATCAGGCGAGCGATGGTTTTCAACTGATCGGCGAGAGAGGTGTCGGGGTAAGTTGTAAGCGAATTGCTGCCTGCATTGAAAACCTCGCTGATGCGTTCGGCATATTCATTTACACTTTGTTCTACCCCCTGGATGTATTCGATTTCATGGCCGTAATCCGAGTTGGGTACATTGACTAGCGGCGCTCCACCAATCGTTTGAATCAGGGAGTAAAAACCGGCAGCATCCTGACCACTCAGATTGATCACATTCTGGTGTTCTGTTTCGGTGTGAAAACCCAGTGAAGGACTGGAATCGCCCAATTGAATTCCGAGCGGATCGGGGTGTTCCGTTGTCGGTGATCCCAATACTTCCGGGTACATGGCCTGAAGTGAGCGCCCCATCCATCCAGTGTTCAGGGCGCTACCATCCGGTGTGCTGTCGCCACCTGAAAGCCAGAGATCGGTTCCGGTGAAGTGCGACTGATTCATGTCTTCATAGCCTGCTGCCTGAACAATAGAAGCCCAACCCTGATCGTACATCTGTTTGAGTGCGAGCATTTTAGGGTGAATACCTACCTGTTTGGGAATCGGAAGCGTAGAGTCAAGAGTGATGTATTTTTCAGTGCCGGTATCCGGAATTTTGATCGTTGGGCGAAGGTTGGCATACAGGTCGTACTGGTTGATAGGAATTACAGCGTTCAGGCCGTCATTACCTCCTTTCAATTGGATGAGTACGAGCACGCGGTCTTCTACACCTTCACAAGCCGACATGATGCGTGCAATTTTACTATTGGCAAATGGCCGCATGGCGTGGCCGTTCACTACGAAGGAACTAACGCCTGCCGCAGGAAATATTTTGAGAAAATTTCTTCTTTTCATTTTTCAAGAATGATTGAGCGGATGAAAAAAGGTGTTTCACCGGCTTATGCCGGCCGAAAACACGGGACTTAGCAGGTTTGATACTCAGGCGAAAACATGATTGCCTGTATCAGGCGGTCGAGCGCGAGTGATACTTCCGTCGCATTTCCGCTTGAAATGTAAGCCTGCCATTCATACGTCCAGTCTGCAGGTGGCAGCCCGTCCAGAAAAACGTCTATATAAAAGTAATTGAATCGATCGGAGTCGGCTTCTTCAGGAAGCAGGAATTCCAGCAAGTCCTGTACGAGCACATATGGGTCCGAAGGATCGAGCGATATACCGCTATTCCGTACCCAGTCAGCAGTATTGAGTTTTACACCTATGCTCTGGTTGATAGCCCCCCCAATTTGCCTGGTGCCGGTTAGGAGCATAGCCGGCCATTTGTAACGAGCAATGATGGTGCTGGAATTGAACCAGAGCCTGTGATAAATGGGCTCCTGGTAAAATGCCGGATACCCTGCCACATCGGAAGGGTTGAAAATGGGCAGATTGGCTGCTCCAAGTGCCCTTTCGACCAATGCTGCCGAATAAAAAAGCATGTAGTGTGCAGCATTCTGGGTCATTGGATCCGGAATGGTTACGTCGAAGAAAGACAGTGCTTGCAGGGTCAGATCCAGCGGTGATTTGATGATGCCTCCAATGATTTCGTCGCTATTATCAGAATCGTCTACGTCGTAGAAGTGTTCACTTTGAAGTAATTGTTCGAGTACGGGTTTGATTTCATAGTTATTGGAAATCAATGTGCTGGCAAGTGGCCCGATGATGTCATTTTCAATTTCATCTGTCACATTGCGGTTTACAAAATACCGGTAGAGGCGGCGACACAGGTTTTTGGCAGTTTCAGGCTGTGCAAAGATCATATCAACGAATGCTCCCAGTTCTGCCCACATGCCATTGATGGAAGGATTTGCTTCTCCGGCAATTACAGTACCCTGAAAATGTGCTGAAAAGGTTTTGTTGCCCGGGGCGTGCTGAGCAGGATTGACTCCTCCGCGTGGAATTCCAGTTTCAGTATCTACTTCATCGCGGTTGGGCCTGATCCTGAAGCCCGTCAGCACTTTGGCTGCTTCTACAATATCGTCCTCTGTGTAGTTGGTATAATCGCCCGGGCCGATTTGCGGGCCCTTTCCTATGGTAAACAATTCGAAAAACTCGCGAGCAAAGTTCTCATTCGGGTTGTTTTTCGTGTTCTGTGTGTTATTGAGGTACCGAAGCATGGCATTGTCGGTAACCAGTTTGGTGGCCAGTTTTTTGAAATTGCCGAGAGCGCCCCAACGCATGAGCGACAGATAGTCGAAATAGTGCTGGTTGTTGGAGGCCGAAATGGCGACGGCCATGAATTGGTGGAAAAACAGCGTCATTTTGTGTGCAATGCCCTGGTCGTGCAAGGCTTCATTCAGCCACCAGCCCATCACATAACGCCTTAGTACAAAATCCTCGGCGGGATAACTGGCAACTGGTGTACCGGGCAATGGTAAAATCCAGGTAGCATTGCTCGTGCCGTAAACGGGTTGTTCCAAATTGAGGGGATACGAAGTAAGCAGGGAAGGCAGGGCCTGGGAGGCAGTTTGGTCGGCTATTTCAAGCAGTTTCGCTTTGGTATAACGAAACGAAGTGCGACGCAGCAAATGTGCAGCACGCCGACGACCCAATGCACCTTGCAAGGGATTCAAGGAAGCCATCTTGGAAGATTTGTTTAGTGAAAAAATCGGTTTGCGCGGCTGTTTGAGGGCGGGTTGTTCAGCGGAATGCTGCGGCAATAACTGCTGGTTTGACCGAAGGATTAAAAGAGGGTTTAACGCGACGATTAAATTTTTATTTAGAGTCTGTTTTGTTAAATTTTCTGGAGAAACCATTGCCGACAAACAGGGCTTTAATTCTGTTGAACAGCCGGGAAAAAACGCAGTTGGTCGTTTTCGCTTGTCAAACGCAGACAAACATGCCTGAAAACAGGCAAATGATTGAGTCTGTATTGATATTTTTGGGCTGAGAACTTACTCAAACAATAAACAAAAATTTAGGTTATGAAACAAAAATCACCACACCTGTGTGGGCGGGTATTCCTTGCCCTTTCACTTCTTTTTCTAACACAACAAGCCTTTTCACAGACCGGTTCTGCAAATTCCAGCGTTACCATTACGGTCACGGTGGCCGGAACTCCGACTGATTTTACGGAGGGCCCCTGCGGATTCGGCACCTCTTCTTTCGGTGCGTATCCAGTGATGGATGTTTGCGGCCCTGCAGCCTGGGCACGCGATATGGTTGGGCAGGATTCCATTCTCTGTGATTCTGTTGCTGCGGGTTCATTGAATGGTAAAGTTGCACTCGTACGCAGGGGCGGCTGCGCTGCGCCCAATACCACCTCCGGGAATTTCGTAGTAAAAGCACGCAAAGCCCAACAAGCAGGTGCAGTAGCCGTTTTAGTAGCCAATAACTCGGGTACGGCATCTCAAGATGATTGTTTTACCATGGGCATGACCGGTGCGGACCCCAATGTTACGGTGCCGACCTTTTTCATTTGCCGCTCTATGGCTACCTTCATTGATAATGCTATCAACAGTGGTCAATCAGTAGAAATCTGTATTCATCCACCCAATGTATTTATCGACAGTATTTACTACCCGGTTCAAAACGTGGTGACGCCTGTTTCACAGATTGGGACTGATACGTTTGGTTTTTTTGCCTTCCTTACCAACGTGCGGGGTACTGACCTGACGAATGTATCGTTGAAGGCTGCCGTTAAGAACGCTGATGGAGTTGAATTGTATTCTACCACCTTGAATATACCCGTGCTGGCGGGTAGCGTGTCCGACAGCGCTTTCGTATTGCCAGGCACATTTGCCCCGGAGTTGCCAATCGGCGATTACACAATAGAATATTCCACGGAAAGTGATCCGGTTGCCGGAGGTGTTTACAGGGATAGAGATTCAGATGTATTCCATGTGAGCGAAAACCTTTTTTCCAAGGATGACGTTGCCAATATCGGTTTGCAACCTGCTCCGGTGCCGGACAATGGATGGGGTATAGGCAATATCTATGTAATGTCAACTGGTACGCTGGATCATTTTATGGTGAGTACTGCTCAGGTGAGGAATACGGGTACAACAGAGTGGCCGGCGAATAAAATGAATGCTGAACTCTTCCTGTTTCGGGTTCGGGATGATGTGGCTTCTGATTATTCCAATTTTGAAGATGCTGATTTTCTGACACCCAGTTTTGAAATCAAGGGAACCGGGGCCTTTATTGCTCCTTCAGACGCTACCCCGTATCAGGTACACAATGTATCCCTCCTGAATCTGGAAACGGCAGAAGTAGGGATTCCGGTCGAGAACGGCTCCCACTATGTATTGGCAATTTTTTATTCAGATAGCAGCCGCTTTGGATTTAATGCCTTTCAACAGGGCATAGAAGTAGCAGGCCCTCAGGGGCTTGGCACCATCACATACGGGGATAAATGGTATTTGGGCGGATTTTCAGGGCATCCCAGCGCTGTACTGAGAATGTTCATAGACCTTGTAACTACTACGGACGAAAAACCTTTGCCTGATACGTACCTGAAAATTTTTCCTAACCCGGTGAAAGATGTACTCAACCTTGGACTGAACCTGGAAAAACCCACGGATATAACGGTCACCCTGGCAGAAATAAGCGGCCGGACGATCCGGATCGAAGATAAAAAAGGGATTACAAACGAGACATTGACCTACCAGTTGCCACAATTGAGTACCGGTACCTATCTGGCAAGGATCGCAACACCGGAAGGCACACTCACAAAAAAATTCATAATTCAAAGATAATTCATTGATAACCAATTTTTTGTAGAGTCTTTCTTCTTCGAGGGCAGATGTTTTTACAACATCTGCCCTTTTTTGTCATAATATCCAGCCTTAAAAAAGAAGTATATACAGTTATATTTGCCGCAACATCATTTTTTAATAGTTAACCAGATCAATCTAGTATGAAGAAATTTTCACCACTCTTCCTGGGTGGGCTACTCTTTTTTGCCCTCCTTCAATTGATTCCCCTGCAAAACATACATGCACAGTCGTCCAGATCGGGCGTTACTATCCGTGTCACAGTCAATGGTACTCCTACAGATTTCACAGAAGGTACCTGCGGCTTCGGTTATGCCTTGTTCGGCGGCTTTCCAAGCGAAGAACTTTGTGCTCCGATTGCCTGGGCGCACGATGTTATTGGCCAGGACTCTATCGTATGCGACTCTATTCCGGTTGGTTCATTGACTGGAAAAATTGGCCTGGTTCGCCGGGGCGGTTGCACAGTTGCAGCGAATGGTGCTTTTGCGGCCAAATCGTTTAATGCACAACGCGCGGGCGCACTCGCCGTTTTTGTTGCCAACAACTCTTCTGTAGCGACACAAACTGATTGCAGCATCCAGACGGCTGGTGGCACCTCGTCCACCGTAACGGTTCCTGTATTTTTCCTGAGCCGGCAAATGACCAACTTTATCAATACGGCCATCACAGGCGGCCAAACTGTTGAAGTTTGCATTTTGCCACCCACTGTGTTGATTAACAGCGCTTTCTATCCCGCTCAGAACGTTCAGACTCCGGCTTCGCAGATTGCTACAGACACGATGGGCTTTTCTGCCAATATTACGAATACCAGAGGTGTCGAACTGACGAACGTGGTGGTGAGTGCAAAAGTTGAATCCGCCGCAGGTGCAGAACTTTACTCTACGTCTTTGACAATTCCAACGCTGGCTGCCGATGTTTCCGACAGTTTGTTCCAGTTGCCAGGCTTGTTCGTACCCAATTTGCCAGTCGGAGACTATGTATTCCATTATTCTACTACGAGCGATCCGGACGGTCAGTACAGCATCCGGCATGATTTCCGCGATGGATTCAAGGTAACCAACAACCTTTTTGCTAAAGATGACAATGTCGGTACTCATGAAAATATCACAGCCCTGCGCCCTGGTACACTCCCTGATGCAGGCTGGGCAGTCGGCAACCTGTATGTAATGTCATCGGGCGCTCAGGACGATTATGTTGTCAGAACAGTTGAGTTTTCGCACGCTGTGAATGCTGGTACTGTTCCGATTAACGAAGTAGGCGCAGACATGTTCCTTTTCAAAGTGAATGACGACGTAGCCGCAGACTGGAATCTGTTTGAAGGCACCGACTTCCTTTCTCCAAGTTTTGAATGGATTGGTACAGGTAGTTACGAGGCTCCTGCCAATGCAGCAAACTTCCAGTTGCAGCAAGTGGAACTTATCGACCTGGTGAATGCTTTACCAGGCGTACCTGTGGCAGCAGGCGATACGTACGTTTTGGCTGCTTTTTACCCTGATAGCAACAACGTAGTATTCAATACGTTCGATTTTGACGTTGAAGCGGCAGGACCGGAAGGCATTAATACACTTTCGTATTCAACCCAGTGGTTCCTGGGTGGTTTTTCCAGCGGCTGCTGCGCCATTTTGCGCATGTACATCGACCTTGCAACGATCACCGACGAGCACCAACTGCCGGAAGCATCCATGCAAGTGTTCCCGAACCCGATCAAAGATGTACTCAATCTGGGCGTGAGCCTGGATAAGCCTACTGATATCACCATCACTATTGCTGAAATCAGTGGTCGTACGATCCGTATCGAGGACAAACAAGGTGTTACGAATGAAACGTTGACGTACCAGTTGCCGCAACTCGCTTCCGGCACCTACCTCGCTCGTCTTGCTACGAAAGAGGGTACGCTGACGAAGAAATTTGTAGTTCAGAAATAAGAACACGGATTTCGCGGATAAAAAGGGCGGATTACACGGATTAGATAGGAATTAGGGGAGGCATTCGTTCATATTAGAATCGAATTTCCCTGTAATACCCATCCAATCCGTGTAATCCGCCCTTTTTTATCCGCGAAATCCGTGTTCTTTTTTATCCGCGTAATCCGTGTATCCATTCCCGAATCAGCGCCACCCCTTCCTCATGTACCAGTTGCCGACCCAGTTCGGGCATACGAATACCCGGGTCGGTGTGTTCCATGCGGTAGAGCAGGATGCTCTCGGAAGGCTTGCCCGGCACGATGCCATATTTCCGGTTGCCGCTGCCGCGCCCGGCGGCCACGGGCGGTTTGCCTACTCCGAGATGTTCGAGGTCGGTTTCTTCTGCATTTAAAAACATGCCGCTCGTGCTGGCCGGGCCATGCGGGTTATGGCAGTGTGCACAGTTGGCGTCCAGATAGGCGCGTGCCGATGCATCCAGACTGATCTCCCGTTGCCGATAATCAGCCAGGTGAAATGCTTTTTCGGGATCAAATGAAGCAGGAAGGCCCTCCATTTGGCCTTGTTGCTGAAAGATTTGTAGTTGATTGCGGTTGCCAGCCAGGGTGCGGTCTAGTTGCTTTTGCGTGACGCCAATAGGCGTAAATTGCCCATCGTAGGAATGGCAGCCTTTGCATTGGTTGACGTTGGGCACAACATATTCCAGATTAATTTTTTTCCCGCCAGCATCGATCCAGGATACCGGAAATGATGCGCCTGCCACTTCCAGTGTGGCATCGGTTTGTTCGTTATTCCATATATATGTAAGTGCTTTCCAGCCTTTTACTTCTTTTAAAAGTAGCCGGGTTTCTACGATACGTCGCCCTTTTTCGGGGTGCGCTGCTTCCAACGGGTAGTAGAAATTTTTAATGATAGTGGCGCCTTCCGGGAACTGAAATGCACCGCTTTCCCGGTACTGCAATCGAGCGTCGGAAGGAAGGTAAATAAACCTTGATTTTTCAGCATAATCACTGAAAAGGGGCGCATTCACTTCATACAGGAATACGCCTTCGGCAGGTTGGAGATTTTGCAAGGCGCCTGAGAAATAACCGTATTCGCTTAGCAAGGTTTTAGGCGCTTTTTCGGGCAAAATATTGGCCGAAAGCATAAAAATGCCCATTGCAAACAAGCCAAAAATCTTAAAAGGCGCAGTCATAAGGCGTTTTGTCTTTTGAAATTTTTCCCTTGAAAAGTCCAAGTTTATCCGCCCGAATATTGGCGAAAGTGCCGTTCTCGTTCGGACCAATACAAATTTTGTATTCGGGTTTGATATGGCCCTGGGCATCTTTCCAATCAGGGTTTTCTATGCCGTCGTACAGGATATGAGGCACTTTTTTGCCAAATTTCCACCAGAAAATAAACCCGAGTTTACTTTTCCAGGTAGGCATCCTTTTGCCTTCCGAGTAGATGTTGTCGTGAATGTACACCCGGGAAGGATAGGGGTTGTACTGTTTGTCTTTGATCGGGTTTTCGCTGATAAAATAACTAACAATGGCGGTGGAAGCCGTTTTGTTTTCCCAGATTTTGTTTTGATATACTTCCACATCATTGGTTGCAAGAATCATGACACCCGTTCCCGGGGGCACTTTGCCTACGATATTGCCCTTGGGAGCGAAATTTTTGAAATTGTTGCGACCTATCAGGTTGTCGTACACCTTCACGTGGCCGCCCTGCTTTTTGGGCAGGTCGGGTAAGTCGAAAACCAGAATACCGCCTGTATTGGCGAATGCCTGGTTTTTCCATACCCAGGCGTGGGTCGTATTCTCGATTTCAATACCGGCCACATTATTTTTGGCCACACATGCTGTCACCCATACGCTATCCGACTGTCCTACATAAATACCTGCATCGGAAGCGCCGATGGCTGTGCAGCGTTCGATGCGAACGGTTTGACATTGAACAGGATACAGCGCATAGGAGCCATTAGACGCCTTGGGTGGGCCGGTCCAGCGTGCCGTAATGTCCCGAAATTCGAGGCCTTTTACACCTTGAGCCTTGATCAGGTCGCCTTTGGAGTCTTCTACCGTAAATTGCTCTAAAACAATGTTTTGCGCATTGGTAATCTTGAGCCCCTCGGCGCCCTGTGTTTGTTTTTTGAAGGTCAGAATGGTTTTGTCCTGCCCGGCCCCACGGAGGGTGATATTGTTTTTGCCATCCAGCGACAAGGTGCCGCCGATTTCGATGGTTCCGGCAGGCAGGTTGATCGTTTCGCCGTCTTCTGCCAGGATTAACTGCGTCTGGATTTTTTTCTCCACATCACTTTGAGCAAAAACGGTAGCCTGCATCAGACTAAGGAATACTGTCAGCAGAAAAATAGGTTTCATTACTTTGGCGCAAAATTTTAGGAACATTGATGATTCATTGTGAAAATTGCTCAAACAGTTTTGAAGGGAAGTTCTGCAATCAGTGCGGACAAAAAGCCACTGTAAAACGCATTACGCTGAAATCTGTATTTGCAGAACTGATAAAAAAAATCACGATCTGGGACAAAGGTTTGATGTATACGACCGTACAGTTAATGACTGGCCCCGGAAGAATGGCGTATGCCTACATCCAGGGGCGGCGTGTCAATTTTACTAAACCCTTGACCTATATTTTGCTCACTGTCACAGCATCCATGTACTTTTTTCCCAAAAAAGACTTCGAACAGGTCATGAATGCCGGTGCAAAAAAGCAGGCCACTGTTTTTCAGTCTGCAGACTGGTTATTCTCCAATATGGGCATCATATACCTTTTTCTTTTGCCCTTTTTGGCCTGGGTTTCCAGGTGGTTCAACCGCAAAAGTCGGTTCAATTTTGCCGAACAGTTTGTATTTTACGCCTATCTCATGGCAGGCTGCACGATTGTCATTATTCCCTTTACTTGTGTGCTCAACATCATGGATGTAAACACCATTGGAGTGAATCCGCTAACTATTCTGGAGTACATCTGCTGGTTGCTGTTTTTTGCCTGGGGATATGTACAGTTTTATGGAAAACAAAAAAGTTACTGGGGTGGTATTCAGGGTTTACTCGTGCTGTTTATTTCCTATATCCTGTACATTTTTGCCTTTGGCCTGATTTTTACAATAGCCATGATCATCGACCGTATTTTCCACCTCAACCTGTTTACACTGCCTAATACCGCTTTACCGACTCAATAATATACAGCGGCCTGTTTTTGATTTCACTGTAAATATTGGACAGGTAAATCGACATGATGTACAAATTCAGGCAGGTTATGGCAAAAAATACTGAAATCAGCACTACCAGGAATGCCCATCCGGACAGCGACTCCACGTGATCGCCAAACACGTCGATGTTGGTGAGTTTTACCTTTACGGCATTGAATACCGCCACGGCGGCAACAATCACTGAAAACAGAAAAATCCACAGCAGCATCGATCTTAGAAATGTAGTGAAGGAAGTGACGGCCACAAGCGCTGTCCGAAACTGTTCGCCAAACGAGGTTTCCGCTTCCGGGTGCAAGGGTACCTCCGTCGGGATAAATGCCGTTTGATAGCCCACCAAAGCATAATTGGCTTTCAGATACCGGCTGTTTTCGCGCAAACGCAACAATGAATTGAGCGCCCTGCGGCTTATCAGGCGGGTGTGATGCGCCCATGGATCGATCCTCAATTGAGAATACCTTTTTAAAATGAAGTAAAAAATCCTGTACAACAGGCGTTGTGCCCAAGGCAGCCTGCGCTCCCGGGCACGCAGGTACACCACATCGTAGCCCTGTTGGCTCCGCTCCCAAAGTTGGGTAATAACCTGCGGCTGATCGGCAAAATCGAATTCAAACACCGCTGTGTAATCTCCATTTGCCCGATCAAGACCTGCCAGCAAAGCGTTGTCGCGGCTAACTGGCGTGCTCAGGTTGAGCATAAAAATGTTCTTGCGCAGGTCTTCCGGCAAAGGTTTGATGGCTTCATCAATTTCTGTAACCGGGCAATGATTATTGACCAGAACAAACTCATAATCACTGAATTGCGCTGACAATTCGCCATGTAAGCCACTGAGCCAGGCCTTCAACTGTGCGACCTGACGTGGCGATTGTATTACTGTAATGACCGAAATAAAAGAGTGCCTGATACTACTCATGCTTTTTGGCTTAAGAAAAGGCTTACCCAGCCTGCTATAAAACTTAGCCCACCCAATGGCGTAATCGGGCCTACCCACGCGATTGGAAAGGCAATCATATCGCGGCATGCCAGCAAGTACAAGGAGCCCGAAAACGCAACAATACCGGCCAGAAAAAACCAGCCGGCTCGATGGAGCCAGGAATTGTCCGGAGTATGCCGGAGTTGGATGGCAACAACCAGCAGGGCCAACACGTGTACAAACTGGTAGTGAACGCCTTTTTCAAAGATCTCGATTTGATAGGCTGTCAGGTGTGGTTTGAGTCCGTGTGCGCCAAATGCACCGATGGCAACGGTGAGCGCTCCCATGAGTGCCGCCAGGCGAAAAAACTTTTTATCACTAAAATTCATGTTGAAAAACATTGATAATCAAACACTTGTGATTCGATAGGGTAGGGGGTGTTTGGAAAAAGTGCCGAAAAATCGGCTATTTCGCCACCAAAATCTCTTCCATGGCTCATTTTTTTTCTGGAAAACCAATCATCCTCCTCTCTGCGGCACTGGCATTGTTGATCGCAGCCGCATTGTATTTTTTTATTTCAGCCCAATCGGGGCCCTGGCATGCCATCCCGGAAGCCATGCCTTTGGTCATGGAGTTCAACAGCCCGCTACAGGCAGAACAATTGATAGCCGCGAGCGATCGACTTGGATGGGAGGCCGTGCTGGAATCCGATATTTTCAGGGCGAACCGGGAAGATATGGATTTGATGAAATCCCTGTTTGGGGCCCAGGCAGGTTTTGTGTGGGCGATGCAAAAAGGACGCTTGTTGGCCGCATACTCCCTTCAGGAAGCCGATAGCCTACACGGTCTGTATATCACCGAACCTGGCAAAACCTTTCATCTGGAAACGGCCCTGGCGCAGAATCCACGGACGCAGAAATATTTTCCGGCCACTTTCCACAACCATACCCTGTACACTGTCTGGTTTTCAAAGACAGACCGTATTGTAATGTGCCAACTGGATAATTTACTTCTTTTTTCGCGTTTTTCGTATCTCGTGGAAGAGGCTATAACTCAAACGGAAAGCCGCAGTTCCTGGTGGGTCAACCGACGCTACGAAAATGAGTTAAACCCGGGCGCAGCATTTCGTTTTTTCCTTCGCCCGGAAACCTTTGCTCAGGCTATCCGTAGTAAAATAAACCCTGCACTTGACCACGTACCAGATCTTATTGGCGCCAATGTGGAATGGTTGGGCCTTTCCTGGGATGGACTTCAGGTACACATGATGGCAGAGACAAAGGGATACCTGAAAAGGGTACATTCATTTGGTACAGCAGCCCCTGAAAACCTGTTTTCTGTAATCCCCGATCATGCTGCCTTGATGGGCTGGCTGGGTTTTGAAGACACTGCAGCGTTTTCACAAACCATGGAAGGTGAAGATGCTGCCGACTTCCAGACGTACATACTCCCTTGGCTGGGATCAGGTATCGCATTTACATTAACGGAGCCGCGTTCTCCAGGATTCGCAGATGACGAACTGTTCTTTTTTCAGGTGGCTGATAGCGCACAGGCAATGCTGCGATTGCAGGATTTTGGGAAAAAACAGGGGCTGATTCGCCATGATTCGTACCAGATGTTTGATGTTTTAGAGTTTGTCAGCCCTTCTTTGCTTGCACCTGTACTGGAGAGAAAAACGACATTTAAAACGCCTGCCTGTACGATGCTGGGCGACTATATTGTGTTTGCACCCAATCGTTCTGCACTGGAGGTTTGTATCGACAAGTATATTGTAAATCAGACACTTGCAAACAATCTTGACTTCGCCCAAATGTGGAATAAACTTCCACAGGATGCAAACAATGGAATAATGGTATTGAATAATCATTTTTTTATTTTACTCAGCCAAAATTTTCTCAACAACATTTCCTTTTCTAGCAACAAGAACATCCTTGAAAAAATAGGCGATTCAGGTTTCAATGGAGCGGTTTTGAGCATGCCTGAGCCCGGGAAACTGCTGATTCAAACAGCAAGGCATCAATCGGAGCAGCGGGCGGCGCAAACCGGTATTCTTTGGAAAACACCTCTGGAATCGGCCGTCTCTGCTGCGCCGAATCTTGTTTCAACCTCGTCTGGCGATTTTCTTTTTGTCCAGGACAATCAGCACCGATTGTATTGCCTGGACGAGGGTGGGGTAGTGCTGTGGAGAAGGCAAATGGAAGGACCTCTGCTTTCAGCCGTGCAATCGGTAGGCAACCCCGGACAAACCGCCCCGAATTTTGTGTTCAATACAAAAGCCCATATCTGGCTGATCGATGAAAAAGGCCAGGATGTGGGGCGTTTTCCGATAGCCTTGCGTTCGCCGGCTACCAACGGAATACTGGCGGTCGATTTCGATAAAAACTTGAAATTCAATTACTTCGTCGCATGCGAAAACGGGAACCTATACGGATTTGATCAGACGGGTAGCGCGCTGCCAGGCTGGAATCCCAACAAGGATGCCGGAAAAATTGTACATCCTATGCTTCATTTTCAGGAAGATGGAAAGGATTTTCTGGTGGTGCTAAACAATACCGCTCGACTCAAGGTATTCGGACGGAACGGACAAACCCGTTTCAATGACGTAGTGCTGGCAGGGCGATTTGCGAGTCCACCTCAGGTTGATTTAGGGGCCAAATCTGCCCGGATAGCCTGTTTTAACACGCAGGGAAAGGTTTTCGTTTGTAATACATCCGGTAGTGTGTCAAGTGCTCAGGTTGGAAGCGCTGAATCAAAATCACTCGGATTGTTGATGCCGCTGGCAGAGGGAGAAAAAGCAGGTTTTGCTGTTTTGCAAGGCCGGCGCCTGCGAACAAAAGTATATCAGGGCAACACCTTGAAAAGTGGTTTCGATCTTGAACTGCCCGTAGCACAAGACACAGTTTTCGAAGTAGGTGGTAATAATATCGGGTTGTTGGCCGGGAATAAACAGCAAATTTATCTGGTTGATAATCAAGGGAATATGCGCTCCGATTTTCCGCTTGCAGGTACCAGTCCTTTCCTGTTAAAGCCGCTTCGTGCTGGAAGTCGAGAATCTGTCTTGATTGTTGCAAATAACAATCAGTTATATGCCTATTCCATTCGCTGAGTAGGTACCTTTGCGCGCTTCATGGCTTCTTCGATCAGATCAATTTTACCACCACCGTATGCCGACGACTGCCCAGTCCATTAAAATCAAAAAAAACGACGCCCCACACCATCCTTCCGTATCAAAACCTATATTGGAAAAATCTTTTCGTCTGATGGCTACTGCCAAATCCATGACGGAATTGTATGAAGCAAATTTCAAGTTGGTTAGTAAGTATGTCCACGCGACATCCCGTGGCCATGAGGCTATTCAGATTGCTCTTGGAATGCAATTGCTTCCCCAGGATTATGTGTATCCATACTACCGCGACGACAGTATGTTGCTCGCAATGGGGCTTCGACCCTACGAGTTGATGCTGCAGTTGCTGGCAAAACGCGATGACCCATTTTCCGGAGGCAGGTCTTATTACTGCCATCCATCGCTTAAAGAGCCTGATTTTCCAAAAATCCCGCACCAAAGCAGCGCTACTGGTATGCAGGCTATTCCTGCCACGGGCGCGGCGATGGGGATGTGGTACCGTGAGCAAATAAAACGCGACCGGCAAATGCCATTGGTGGTGTGTTCGCTGGGTGATGCTGCGGTGACGGAAGGCGAAATCGCCGAGGCTTTTCAAATGGCTGTGTTAAAGAAACTGCCCGTTTTGTACCTTGTACAGGATAATGGCTGGGATATTTCTGCAAATGCCATGGAAACCCGTGTCGCCAACGCCGCTGAATATGCCAAGGGATTCCCAGGACTGGAATCGGTGAGCATTGAAGGCAATGATTTTGAAGCCTGCTGGACAACTGTTCTGGATGTATTGAGCAAAATACGCCGCGAGCGCCGGCCTTTTCTCCTGCATGCCCGTGTGCCTTTGCTCAACCACCACACCTCCGGCGTTCGGAAAGAATGGTACCGGGATGACCTGAAAGAACACGAATCGCGCGACCCCTATCCGCGCCTCCGTAAACTTTTACTGGACCATGGTTTTAGCGAAAAAGCCGTGAAAGCCATGGAGAAGGAGGCTGCAGAACTGGTTGCTGCGGATTTTAACGAGGCGCGCCAGGCAGAAGACCCGCGCCCGGAAGATTTGTTTACCGGCGCATTTGCACCTACGCCTGTTACAGAAGAAAAAGGAGATAGAAGCCCGGCAAATGGTGAATCAAAAGTAATGGTGGATTGTGCCTTGTTCGCCATTGAAGAACTGATGCGCAAGCATCCTGAATGCCTGTTGTATGGGCAAGATGTGGGCAGCCGTTTGGGCGGCGTTTTTCGGGAGGCGGCAACACTGGCAACCAAATTTGGAGATCACAGGGTTTTTAATACTCCTATTCAGGAGGCATTTATTATCGGCAGTACGGCAGGGATGAGCGCTGTGGGACTAAAACCCATAGTGGAAGTGCAATTTGCAGATTATATATGGCCCGGGCTGAATCAGTTGTTTACAGAAGTAGCGCGTAGTTGTTATTTAAGCAATGGAAAATGGCCGGTTAGTTGTATCATCCGGGTGCCCATCGGCGCATATGGCAGCGGAGGGCCCTATCATAGCAGCAGCGTGGAAACGGTCGTTGCCAATATTCGCGGGATCAAAATTGCATATCCCAGCAATGGTGCAGACTTGAAAGGCTTGCTAAAAGCAGCATATTACGATCCGAATCCGGTTGTTATTTTCGAGCACAAGGGATTGTATTGGTCAAAAGTACCAGGCACAGAATCAGCCAGGTGCATTGAACCGGCGGAAGATTACGTACTGCCGTTCGGAAAAGCAGGAATAGCCCTGGAGGCTTCTGCAGAGAATATTCAACGTGGCCTGTCAATGGGTATTGTTACCTACGGCATGGGTGTACACTGGGCGCTGAATGCTGCTACGCTTTATCCGGGCAGAGTAGAAATTCTGGATTTGCGCACCCTGTATCCGCTCGATGAAAATGCCATGTACCATCTGGCGCGCCGACACGGGCGCATACTGGTTGTGACAGAGGAGCAAGTGAACAATTCTTTTGCGCAAACCCTTGCAGCCCGGATTCAGGAACATTGTTTTGAATTGCTGGATGCTCCTGTACGCACCATCGGCGCTGAAAATATGCCCGCAGTACCACTCAACAGTGTCCTGGAGCAAACGATGATTCCTTCCATTGAAAAGGTGGGAGCGGCAATCGGGAAGTTGCTGGAGTATTGATTTTGGGTGGTGTTTTTGTGTTTTAGTGTTTTGGAATTACGTTGCTCTTGGCATTTAGTATTCATAATGCCGAGAGCGAAGCACCTCCAAAACACAAAAACACTAAAACACCAAAACCCTAAAACCCAAGTTTAGCATTCAATTCGATCGGAACGGCCGACAGTGCTTTGCTAACCGGGCAGCCTGCTTTTGCTGCATTCGCATGTTCCTGAAATTGCGCCTCATCCAGGCCAGGTACGCTGGCTTCCAGATCGAGGGTAATTTTCTGAAATGCCCAGCCTCCGCCACTGTTATCCATATCGATCGTAGCAGAGCAGCGGAGTTCGGTGGGTGTGAAACCTGCACCGCTCAGGCGGAAACTCAATGCCATGATATAACAACCCGCATGTGCCGCCGCAATCAACTCTTCTGGGTTGGTGCCTGCTTTTCCATCTTCATTCTGGAAGCGTTTTAGTGCAGAGTAAGGGGTGTCTTGTAATACGCCGGAAGGTCCGTCGAGTTTGCCAGAGCCTTCCGCTCCGGTTCCTTGCCAAACAGCAGATGCTGTACGTTTGAAATGTGCCATTCGTGTGAAAAAAGAGGGTTGGTGAATGTTGATGTTGATGAGGGTTGATGAGGGTTGATGAGGGTTGATAAAGGTTGATGAGGGTTGATGAGGGTTGATATTCAGCCACTCGAATAAGATCGATTGCTTCATTTTTCGAGTGGCTGAATATCAACCCTCATCAACCTTTATCAACCCTCATCAACCCCTAACCATCAGATTTCTTCAATATAATCCAAATCCGTATGAAATGTTTCTTTCATGCCGAACAATGCCAAAAAAGCGATCGCCAGGCATACTGCACCAACGATATAACCGGCAGAAATAACACTTCCGGTAACGGCGGCGCTTTTGAGGTATTTAAAAGATTCGTTGATCGGTACTTGCATACCCCGTGCAAAATTGGGTACCGAGGTAGCCACGGTGGAACGCAGATTGGTACCGAATTGTTCAGCACCGATGGTTACAAATATTACCCAGAAACCGACAGAAATGCCCAGCACGAAATGGCTGGCATAAAACATAGCCGGACTGCTGAATGGCAAGGCGAGATAGGCCAGTACGGCCAGTACGTCGAGTGTCAGAAAAATGGCCATGACTTTTATCCGGCTTTTCAGGTACTGGCTCAGAAGCCCGGATGCGAGATCGCCGAGAATCAGACCGGTATAGCACAGCGCGATCGCGTTACCGGCCAGGATGCCATCCAGTCCTTTTGCTTTTCCAAATTCAGGTGAAAAAAACACCAATACACCCACCACGAACCAGGTGGAGGTGCCGATAAAAATGCAACGCATAAAACGCGAAAACCGGCTCCAGTTGGTAAACAAGGCGAAGAAATTGCCCCGGCTGATATGACTCTGTTCCTGTACGGTTTTAAAAATGCCGGATTCCGCTACACTGATTCGGATGACCAGAAGCAAAATTCCTAATGCGCCACCAATAAAAAAACAATTGCGCCAGTCGAAAAACTTGTCAATGGCCCATGCCAGAAGCGCCCCGGAAAGGCCAATGGTGGCTACGACCATTGTTCCAATACCCCTTTTATGTTTGGGCAACACTTCTGCCACCAGGGTAATGCCTGCGCCCAATTCGCCAGCCAGGCCAACACCGGCCAAAAATCGATACAGCGCGTAATCCGTAAATCCTGTGGCGAAGCCGTTCAGAATATTTGCCAGGGAGTACAGGGCAATGGAAAAATACAACACTTTTACCCGCCCTTTTTTGTCGCCCAGCACGCCCCAAAGAATACCACCCACCAGCATACCGAACATCTGCCAGTTTTGCAGGGAAAGGCCCTTGTCTGTCAAATCCTGCCCGGAATACCCAAGGGCTGTGAGGCTTTTTACCCGTACAAAACCAAACAGAAGCAGATCATAAATATCCACAAAGTAACCCAGTGCGGCTACGATGACAGCCGCGTTGAATATGCGGTCAGTTAGATTGTTCTCTTTCATTCAATTTGCAAGATGGTGGAACGATGGTCGCAAAGGTTGTAAACTGTGGCGATATTCCAAAACCCCAAATAACAAGGCGTTTTCTGGACGTAATTTGACCAATAAAAAAGCGTAGAGCATGATTCATGCTCTACGCCTCTCTCATATCTCACACCGCTCTACTCTTTAGGGTTTTACTTTCTTGCTTACCACATTGCCATCTGCATCGATCTGGATTACTTCCATTCCCAGTTGTTGGAGACCGGGAAGGGTTTTTTCTGCATCACCAGACAGGAACCAGCCCAGTTTGTTGGGTTGAACGATCGTTTTTGCTACATTTTGCACGTCCTGCAGACCCAGTTTTTGAACGCGATCGGAATATGTTTTCCAGTAATCATCTTTCAAACCGTATTTCACGATGTTGCGCGCACTGTTGTTTACAGCAAAATTGGTTTCCCACATACCGGCCATACCAAGCACCGTGTTCTGCTTGGTTTTGTCAAACTCCTGCTGCGTCATGGGTTTGTCGCCAACAAAGGAATTGACCTCCTTTACAACCTCCTGAACACTCTCCTTCGTTTTGTCGGTTTGAACGGAAGTAAATACCAAATAAGGGCGTTGGCCACGTGTGTTCTGAATAAAAGAACCGGCTCCATACGTCCAGTGTTTGTCTTCCCGAATATTCAGGTTGATACGGCTGGTGAAATCTCCGCCCAGTACATTGTTCATTTGTTCGATAGCAGCCTCGTCCATTTGCCCGTATGGCTTGGTCAGGTAGCCGGAAACGATCATGGTTTGTTCGCTTTCCGGGCGGTCGATCAGGAAAATTTTATTGGACGCATCTGTATTTTTCACTTCAGGAATCACCTTTTTAGGTACTTCTCCTTTTTGCCAGGCGCCAAAACGTTTTTCCAGTTTTTCTACCAGTTCCGGCATGGTAATATCGCCGGTTACTACAATGGTTGCATTGTTTGGGCGCAGCCAGCGCGTGTAAAAGCCTTGCACATCACTAACTGCCAGCGTTTTTACCACATCGGCTTCGCCGGTGCCAGTCATCGGCATTCCATATGGGTGGTCTTTACCATACAGGAACTCCGGCATCACACGCATGACCATGCTTTGAGGCTGCTTTTTCTCATTGGCGATCTGGTTGAGTTGCTGATCCTGCAGGCGTTTGAAGTCTTTTTCCGGGAAAGACGGATTCAGCAGTACATCTGCCATCAAGTCGAGGCTTGGATCGAGGCTCTGTTTCAGTGCGCTCAGCGTGACGTAGGAATAATCCAGGTCGCTGCTGGCATTCAGGCCGGCGCCGAGCAATTGCAGTTTCTCGCTGATCTGGAGGCTGTTCAAAGATTTGGTGCCTTCCGGGAGCATACGCATGGCGAGGGATGCAAGGCCTGATTTTCCGCCAAACTTGTCGGAACAGTAACCTGCATCAAACATCATGCTGGCTACTACCGTAGGGCTTTCTGTGCGACGCGTGAGTACGACTTTCATGCCGTTTTTAAGCGTAGCGCGTTGTATTTCAGGAAATTGAGCATTTACTCGTTTGTCTACATCAGGTACTTTCGAACGGTCAACATCCGTTCCGGTTACGCTGTATTCCGGGAATGGGGTGCACACAAGGGTGAAACTTCCATCGCTGAGCCATTTTTTTCCGGCTTCGTGGATGTTTTTTGCAGTGGTTTCCTGATACCAGCGCAATGATTTTTTGTAGTAATCTGCACTGCCGCCATACACTTCATTGATGGCCAGGAGGTCGCTTTTACCTCCAAAACCACCAATACGCTCCAGGCCTTTGATCGTGTTGGCAAAATATGCTGCTTTTACACGATTTACTTCTTCATCGGTTGGGCCGTTGGCGAGGAATTCGTTCAACACCTCGTGAATGGTGTTTTCAACTTCCTCTGCTGTTTTTCCGGTTTTTACATTGGCAGTGATGGTGAAATTACCGGCAATTTCATAGGGATTGACGTAAGCGAAAATGGAGGTGCAGGTTTGTTTTTCGTACACCAGTTTTTTGTAAAGACGGCTGTTTTTACCAGACGACAGTACATCGCTGAGCAGATCGAGCCAAACCAGTTCCTGGGAGCCCCATTGCGGAATGTTCCAGTTGATGTTAATCTGCGTTTGGGGTACCCGGTCCTGGAATTCGCCACGTGTATTACCAAAGCGTTTTGGAATGTTTACCGTTGGACGGGCTACAGTCGGGCCGGAAGGTATGTTGCCAAAGTTTTTCAGCACCTTTTCATACGCTACTTCCGGTGTGATATCTCCGGCAATCACAATGACTGCATTGGCTGCACCGTAATAGGATTTAAACCATTCCTGTACATCCTGCAGGGATGCAGCATTCAAGTCGGACATTTCACCAATAACCGTGTGCCCGTAAGGGTGGTACGGTGGAAACATTTCCTTTTGCATAATATCATAACCCTGTGCGTAGGGCTCATTATCGCCCTGGCGCTTTTCATTTTGCACCACGCCTCGTTGCTCGTCAAGTTTGGCCTGGTCGATGGCGCCCAGCAAGTGGCCCATGCGGTCGCTTTCCAGCCAGAGCACCTGATCGAGCGCGCCCACCGGGATATTCTGGAAGTAATTGGTGCGGTCTTCATTGGTCGTTCCGTTCAGATCTGTCGCGCCAATGGCTTCCAGTGCCTGAAAATAATCGGTATTGAAGTGCTCCGAGCCATTGAACATGAGGTGTTCGAACAAGTGAGCAAAACCCGATTTGCCGGGTTTTTCATTTTTTGAACCTACATGATACCAGATGTTGACGGCCACGATTGGCGCCTTGTGGTCTTCATGCACGATCAGCCGCAATCCATTTGGAAGCGTAAATTTGGTGTAAGGCACTTCAATCGTATTCGGATCATATACCGGATACTCCTGTGCATTGACAGAGTTGATGCTTACAAAGAGAGATAAAAACAGTAGAAAGGCAAACGCTCGTTGCATACCTGTGTGAATAATTTTGGTGAGCAAATAATCTGAAGCGTCGAAACGCCCGCCAAGGTTTGTTATTTCACACTGTATACTCAAAAGAGTTGGATAAAAGAATGCAGAATTGCTATAAACGGCAAATCTCACTTGCCGGGCTGCTCCCATAGTTCGATTTTGTTGCCATCCGGGTCGAGTACCCATGCAAATTTTCCATATTCCATTTCCATTGGATCACCGATCAATTCTACTCCTTCGGCTTTCAGCGCTATTACCAATGCATCCAGATTTTCCACCCTCAGGTTGAGCATGAACGAGGTAGTAGACGGCGCGAAATAGTCGCTCTCCTGTTTGAAAAAACTCAACAAGTTGTAGGCATCAGGGCTTGGGTCGTCTTTAAAATTAAATTGTGCTCCCCATGACTCCATTGAAATGCCCAGGTGTGTGGCATACCATTGCCGGCTGCGCTCTACATCTTTGCAACGCAAAAATATGCCGCCGATACCAATTACTCTTTTCATGTATAATCTTGTTTTTAGATGGACAAAAAGAGCCGCTTGCGAGATACTCGCAAGCGGCTCCGCGAAAAAAGATCGACTCAATAATTGGCGCCGGTATCTGTCATTCGTCCAACGAAGATCAATACCGCAACCAACATGATAAGGTAAAGTGCTATGAAAGTGATGGTCATAATACCATATAGTCTGAAATGATTTCGCAAGTTGAGCCAGGCATTGGCAAATGCATTCTGGTCAGTAAAATTCAAGGCCCGGTTGATGCTGTTTGAAAACCGGAGGTGGTACAAAGCCAGGAAAAACACACATGCCAGCGCCCCGAGATACAACAACACAATGACCCAGGAGAAGGAACCGATGAGAGAATTGACTGGCTCTGGAAGGGTTCCCATGGCTGCCATCATGCGCAAGGCTGGGATAATAGCCAGGGCCGACAACAGGTACAGCCCCGTAACAATAAAGCCTAAAACGGCAAAAAACATAGCCCATTTGGAAGTGATACGCCAGTTGGTTTCCATGCCAGGCGTAACACGCAGATCACCATTATTGAAATTGGATTCCATATTGAAATTGGAAATTGAGTTCTGAAAATTTAGAAAGTGCTGCGCATATTGGTAAGCATCGCAATACCAAAAATGAGGAACAATACGTACAAGGCAATGACAACGATTACCAGAATGCCAATAAACTTGTAGAAGCGCTTCAGGTAATCAAACCCGTCTTCCAGTGCATTGTTGTCGCCAGTATTGATGGCTAGTTTCGTCAGCGTCGAAAATTTGTAATAATACCAGGCTGGGAAAAAAAGCAATGCGGCATACAAAAACAAAAGCACCACTACAACCATTCCTTCTGCAGTTCCGGAGTTGACGCTCATTAATCCGCCAAAGAACATGCCCAGCATCATAAATCCTAGCCCAATAAACATGAGTACTGCCAGGAACAGTGCCCAGTTGGCGGTTTGTTGCCAATATCGGCGAATATCGTCGGTAATTTTAAGACCCTCGTCGGAAGCATCTGCTCCGAGACCGGCATCGAGGGGTTGATTCAGGTCTTCCATGTAGATTGTTTTTCGTTAAAAAGTTTTTGATGTTGTGTAGCGAAGGTAAGCGCTGCCTTCTATTTTTAGATACTTTGTTGGTGTAATTTTGAACCTCCTACCGAAACAAGGATGACTACGATGAACATTGAAATACATTTAATTGCGTTTGGCACTCCGGAATATGATGAGGCCGTGCGTTTGCGGTACGATATATTACGTGCGCCGCTCGGGCTGACCTATACACCCGAACAACTGGCTGAAGAGTACAACCAAATTCACCTGGCCGGATTTGACAGCCAGGGTGTGCTGATTGCCTACCTCAATCTTACCCCTGCTACAGAGGAGGTGGTCAAAATGCGGCAAGTAGCAGTGGCTTCCACATGGCAGGGTAAAGGTATTGGCAGCATGCTGGTAGCCGAATCTGAAAAAACAGCAAGCAGGCTGGGTTTTTCACTCATAACGCTCCATGCGCGGGAATCGGCCGTCCCGTTTTATGAACGATTGGGGTATGGCCTTGTAGGAGAACGATTTGAAGAGGTGACCATACCCCATTTTAAAATGGAAAAAACGCTCCGGATGTAAGGGCGACCCTTGTGGTCGCCCCTATGGGGGTATACAGAGGGTGACCATGCAGAGGGCGACTACGCAGAGGGCGACCACGCAGAGGGCGACCACAAGGGTCGCCCTTACGGATCTATGGGCAATCATTCAGGAATGTGTTTCGCCTTCCAGAAATAATTTCAGCAGGTGTTGCAGGCGGGAGATTTCTGTCTGCCAGGCCTGATGCCCGCTGTCGGAAAGTATTTCACGGAAAATGGCGCCCGGTATTTTTTCCGCCAGATAGCGTTGTTCAGAAACAGGATACAAGTGATCGGAACTGATGCCAATGACCATCGTTCGGGCCTGAATTTCAGCCAATGCCGCCGCCATACTGCCTCTTCCACGGCCGATATGGTGGGTGTCGGCCGATTTTGACAGTGCAACACAGGAAAAAGCATTCCATGAAGCAGTGCGTTGAAGGCTATTTTCGCGCTGAAAGGATGCTGCCTTGTGGTTGCCGGACAAGCCATCCTGTTCGTTAACCATGGACTCATAACTGAGATAACTGCTTTCCTGTATCAGTAATAATGCTTCTGCAGCCCTTAGGCCTGCCATGCCGGCGTCCGGGTGGCTTTTTTTCCAGGTGATGTCCGATTCGATTGCCATACGGCGTGATTCGTTGATTGCAAGGACCCATGGCGACTGCCGCGCATTGGTTGCGACAAGTACCAGGTTTTCAATGACAGTGGGCTCTTTTACAGCCCATTCCAATGCTTGCTGACCGCCGCTTCCCGGCCCGATGAGCATGTGAATTCGTTCGATTTTCAATCGTTTCCTGAGTGATTCATACGCATCTACCTGATCGCGGATGGTAACAAGCGGGAAGTCGTGAAAATAAATAGCACGTCCTTTTGCCGGATTTTCAGACAAGGGTTGTGTACTCCCGTAACAAGAGCCCAATGCATTTGCGCAAATGATAAAGTACTTGTCGGGGTTTAAAAAAGCATCGGGACCAAAAAGCCCGGGCCACCATTCCATTACATCCGAACTCGTGTGAAAAGGATGACAAACCCACACTACAGGGTTGGATGGTTTTCCATATGTATGATAGGCAATGGCTGGATGACTGAGCGACTGCCCATTTTCGAGGGTGAATACAGCAGGAATACGAAATTGATTCATTGGAAAAGACTATAAAATATACAGGATTCAGGCAAAAGAAATGTGAAAAAATCCTACCTGTTTCTGCAATCAGTTTAAAAATAAAAGACCTTCCGGCACGGCGCCGAAAGGTCTTTTACACATTCGAAACAAGTTCAGTCATGATTACCTGTTCGCGTGCATACACAAAACACCCTTTGGGCCCGCACCATTTTTGCAGGAGCATCGGTACACTGGATGGATATAATTTCCAAAAGTACCCGGGTTGATATTTGTGTAATTGATTTTCATGCCGCAAATAACTGAACTAATGGGCTTTTTTGCCAAATTTTGAGACGTTAAATAAAAGTTATGAGTTATGAGTTATGAGTTATGAGTTATGAGTTATACTCACACTGCTATCGGCTTTTTCATTAGAGTGGCCAATAGCAATGTGAGTATAACTCATAACTCATAACTCATAACCCTCATTCATTCTTTTTTCTTCAATTTCTCCGCTTCTTCTCTCAATTGTTTGAGTTGGGCTTCGGCTTTTTGAATGTCTGCCTGCAACTGAGCGAGTTTTTGATTTTCAGCAGCGATTGTTTGAGCCGTTTCGGTTTTGATTCGGTTAATCTCCTCTGCGCTCTGTGCTTTGATGTCGGCGATCGATTTCGCTTCATTTTCGCGGGTTTGAGCGATGGCTGCTGCGGCCTCCTGGCGGGCTTTTTGAACACCCTCTGCCGATTCTTTTTGGGCGAGACCTATCTCATCAGTCGATTTTTTGCGCGCTTCAGCGGTTTCGTTGGCATATTGGGTGCGTTTGTCATTGGCATCCTTGCGGGCTGCTGCGACTTCTTTTGCTGCATTTTCGCGGGCGGTCGTCACTTCCTGTCTGGAACGGTCTTGCGCATCGATCACTTCTTTGGCAAAAGCGGCCTTTTTATCGTCCGATTCTTTTTTGGCCAGCGAGATAGCCTCCAGTGCCTGTTGTTTGGCAGTGGCCACTTCTCTGGCAGCATTTTCACGGGCACTTGCTACAAGATTAGCCGATTCTTCGCGGGCTTTTCCGATGGCTTCGGCGCTGAGTTGTTTTTCGCGGGCAGCGTTTTCGCGCGCTGTTTTAACATCGTTTGCTGCCTGCTGATTGGCATTGGCGATTTCGGTAGCAGCCTTTTGCCGCGCATCTGCTACATCATTGGCAAGACGTTGCCGTTCTTTGGATGAATTTTCGCGGGCCAGGCGAATACTGTCGGCTTCGGCAGTTTTGATAGCCAGCAGTGCTTGCGAACTTTGCCGTTTGATCTCTGCTATGTTGTTGGCGCTTTCCTGTTGGGCGCGTACGGCGGCTTCTCGGGCTGCGGCTACCTCATTGGCGGCTTTTTCTTTGGCAGCAGCAATTTCCGCTGCGGCTCGTTCGCGGGAAGAGGCTACCTCGGTAGCAGAAATGGCTGCAGTTTCCTGTTGTTTTTTCTTTGCTTCTGCGATCGTGGCTGCAGCCTCCGCTTGTATTTGTTTTATTTTTTCATCTGAATTTTGCTTGGAGGTTGCTACTTCACCTGCATAGGTTTTCTGCGCCTGATCGGCTTTTTGATTGGCTTCCTGCACCTTCAAACGAGCCTCCTCTTGCGCTTTTGCCACTTCCTGCTGGCTGCGTTCGCGGGCTTTGACAACTTCATCAGCACTTTGTTGCTTGATTTTTGCTTCCTGATCTTTTGCCGCAGCAATCGATTTGGCCAGTTCCTGCTGGATACGGGTAATTTCTTCTTCCGCTTTTTTGCGCGAACTGGCTACTTCCGTGGCTATGCTGTCTCGCTGGGCTTTTGAACGGAGTTGAGAGTCTGCAATGGCCTTATTGGCTTCTTCCTGCACCTGCTGTACCGTTTGTGCTGCTTTTTGTTTGCTTTCAACCACTTGCTGAACAATGGCGGCTTTTTCGTCGTCGGCCTGTTTTTGCTGATTGGCTACTTCACTGCGGATACGGGTGATTTCCTCGGAGGCCCGTTTTTTGGCTTCCGCCACTTCTGTGGCGGAAAGTTCTTTTTGACGGGCTACATTTTCCTTGATTTCGGAGATTTCGTTCGCGCTGTTTTGTTGAACCAGTGCTTTTTCTTCCGCTACTTTTCTCCTGCTTTCTGCCAGTTCGGAGGCTATTTTCTGTTTTTCAAGTACAGCATTTTCACGCGACTGGGCAATTTCATTGGCCGACTGTTCCCTGATTTTGAGGATTTGTTCGGCAGCCGATTTTTTGGTAATTACTACGTCTTCCGTGGTTTTGTTCTGTTCACTTTGCGCTTTCTCGCGGGCATCCGCAATCATGTGAGCGTTTTCATCCCGAATGCGTTTGAGTTCGTCGTCGGCATTGGTGCGGGCCGTTGAAATTTCATCGGCGTACTGCAATTTGGCCTGTTCAAGTTTTTCCTTGGCTGCTGCTACTTCGCGGGCTGCATTTTCGCGCGTTCGCTGCACTTCTTCGGCTGAAGATACCCGGGCTCGCTGGATTTCTTCGCCGGCCTGACGACGGGCATCTTCCACGTTCAGGTTGATACGTGTGACAGCCGAATCGGCTTTGTTTCGGCTGATGGTGATGTAATCCTTCGCTTCGGCTTTTGCCTTTTCAATTTCAGCGAGGCTGGCTTTTCGCGCTTCGAGTACCTCGTTGGAATACTCCAGTTTTTTCTGGTTGGCGGCTTCCCGTGCTGCCGCTACATCTTGCTGCAATTGTGCTTTTATGGCATCGGCGCGGTCTTTTTCGGCTTTTATTTCATTGCGGAGCCGTTCTTTGGTTTTCTCCAGTTCGTTGCGCAGTGCAACTACCTCGTTGTCGGTATTGGTTCCGCTGGGTTTGGCCGTGCTGGAGCCTGTTGCAGCGCCTGGTTTTGATCCTGGTGTGGTCTTCGAACCTGGATTTGTACCCGGTTTGCCCGTCGTGGGAGTAATAGCGACCGGTTCGGGTTTGGCAACTGCTGCACCGGGTGTATCCACCACAGCACCCCGTTCCAGGACAGAATTGAAGCAGGTAATAAGCGTTTTTAGTTCGCTCTGACGTTCTGCATTGATTGTGAATTTGTATTTCTGACGATCTACGAAGTTTATAAAGTTGATCCCGGTCAGGTTGGCATCTGCAAGCCATTGCATGGCATCCAGATCAAGGCGAAGGTTGTTGCGGTGGGTAGGTACCGCTCCGGTAAGCAATTCATCCATGCCTATGAATTTGTAGGCCTGTTCCTTTCCACTTCCATCAATAAAAACTACCTGGTCGTCCTGATTGAATTCAATGCCTCCGACAGATGTCATCCGGGCAAAAATCCCTTTTTCGTTTGTAAAAAACTCGATGGAATAGTTGTAACCGCCCCGAACAACGACCGTAAGTGAGGAGGTATTGGCGATCTGAATTCCACTGATTTTTTTATTTTCCTTGATGACGCTGTTGCAGTCCTGTGCAGTCGACGTTAGCATGGAAATACATAAAAGACACGGTATGATGAGGCAAAGGCGAAGGTTTACAGAATGCATAGTATGGCTTGTATGTGAATGATTTGACGCGGCAATTTAGAATTTTCCCGACAGGAAACGAAAGATGCATCGAACAACTGCGATGTTGCCCGAATTTTAAGAAATGATTAGCGTTTGCAGCCGTAGTTTTTTTGGAAATGAATGATCGGATTGCAAAACAAAGATGCTGTAGAAATTGGAATTACACACGCATAAGTGGAAAGAGTTGATCGTCGGGGTCACTTTTGATAAATTTCTCCCCAAACAGTCGCTCTGTGCTGAGCCCAGATCATTTTCCAGTGTTTTTGCAAATAGGCGCGCTCTTCTTTGGACACATCATTGAATACATTCGATAAAAAAATGAACTGGTTTGTGGCTGTATCGATGGGCACGCAGGCAGATTGATCACCATCCAGCGCAATATTCTCTCCCGTGTTGATATTGGGAAATGCGGAGCCTGTTGCCGAAAGGGGAATGTGTTTGTTTTTCAAAAATAGCAGTCCCTGCGCCCTGATTTCGTGATATGGCAGGTGAGCCGCTGTTGCGTCCCAGTCCATGGAAATTCCGTGTGGGTACACCTGAAAATTGCTGAGCGCAAGGGCCGCAGAAATGACTGCTAATACCCATTTTTTAGCACGCGTGCTCCAATCTCTGTTTTTTACAATCCATTGAAAAACAATAAGATGAAACATGAGGAACAAAGGAAGGAAATACCTGTGCGCTGATAAATTGTGGTACCGCAATGCTGAAAGATCGAGCAACACAAACAGACATGCAAATAACACCAGCAAAGACTTGTCTATGGGAACAGATGCGATGGGACGCTGTTTTTTTATGACAGTCCATAACAATCCGCCCAGGCAAATCCACAAAGCAAATCGCCCGAAATCCAGCCATCGCCAGCCGATTATGGCGACATTACGAAACATTTCCCCGATGCTCGCAGGCTGAAAAGCAGGCGCCCAGGGCGACCCGGGGTGATAACCAATCCAGCCGGTAGCCTCCCAGTGCCAATACAGGAATGACGATGCCAGTGCCACACCCGGCAAAAAGACTTTCCAGCCATGATGCCACAAGTAGCGCCTGTCGGTCAGTAAAAATGCTGCAAAAAAAGCCGCCGTACACATCATTCCGCGCATACTAACGACACATAAACCAATCAATCCGATGCACAACTGAGCGTTGTTGCGACCCAGAAATGCATCAACACTGCAAAGAAAAAAAGCGGCGAGCATCAGATCGGGGCTTACCAGTGCGCTTTGGCCCAACATAACGGGGTCGAGCATTGTCAGCGTTACCAGCCAGTAGGCCCACAAGGTTCCACCTGTTTTTTTCCCAAGCCGGAACATCATCCACATAGCCAGCCATAAAAAAGGCAGCATGCCCCAGTGGCCCACAGGCAAGGTTTTTCCGAACAAAGTCCAGAGCGTTGCCAGGTAGTAGCCAATCAGTGGTGGATGCCCGGAATCTACCGCTTCGGGCAAAGGCGCCCACCGGAGTTGATGTTCGTAAAAAAAGTGCGCGTGTTTGGACGCCAACTGAATGGTATCCCAGAAAAACGGATCGTACTGTACCAGCCAGATAAACCCTGCTGCTGCCAGCAGGAAAAAGGCCAGTGGCGCATCCATCCGGAAAACGGAGCGGATCATTTCACTTCCAGAAAATCATAGGATGCACGTTCCGGATAGGTCAGGGCCGCCTCCTCGCTTTCTGCCAAAAAATAATACTGTATGGCATCGCTTGCTTTCACCTTTGCCGAGTAGACGCCGTCGCCGGCCGTTGCATCACCATTGGCGCCATCATCTGTCATGGCTATTCGCTTGAAAGAGAGTGCTTTGGTGCTACGGTAACACAGATAACCCGCCTTGGCATTGCCTAATTTGGCTGTAAACACGGTGTGCTCGCCATTTTTCTCGTGGTGTACATCGGCAATGGTTGGTTTGGCCTTGTTGAGCAGTGGGTGTTTCTGGAGGTATTGGGTGCGTTTGTCCAGCAACTGGCGTATGCCGATAACATTATCGGGGCCGTCTTTCATGGTTTTGTCGAGCGACTGCTGAAAATCGGCATAGGAGTACAGTTTGAGTGTATCCTGTTTTACCAATGGGTCAATTTCCTTCATCATAGCCTGCGCACGGTTGACGATGGCGCCGGTGGCCAGTTGTTCGTTCACGATAGTGCCCAGATGTGCCAGGTATATTTTGCGGTACAGGGCGTTTTTTAGCAATTTGGAAATAAGCGGACGCTTGGTGTTATCGATCTCTGCAAGTGGCTGATATTGAATAAGTTCCTCGTCTTTCATTTCCACAAAACTGAAATTGCGCCGCCAGCCGCCAAAGGACATATTGAGGTCCCAGATAAGGGGGTGCGCCACATTGGTGGAGTCGAACCAGAGATAATAGTTGTGCGAAAGAGAGCCGTTGTAACTATCCAGATTGACCATGGCATTGTTCAGGGCCAGCATCCACAGGGTTTGGTCGATGTCGAGCACCGTTTCAATTTTTTCCGGCGTTTTGTTGAGCACCTTGATCAGATTCAGCAGCACCTTCCAGGCTGCCGGATCTTCCACCTCGTAAAAAGCATCATAGCAACCGGGGCTGTCATTCAGGTAAGCCAGCGAGGCATTTTCCCCTTTGGGGCAACCACTCTGGCTCCTTACGCGCTGCCAGTTATCCGGGTCGCATTTTACAAGATGTCCATTTACAGTGCCAAAGTGCTTTTTGATAAAAGTTTGGTCGATAGACTCCGTGTTAATATACAGCCCATAATACTTCCCATTCATATACACTTT
This sequence comes from Bacteroidota bacterium, assembly GCA_020160935.1. Taxonomy (GTDB): domain Bacteria; phylum Bacteroidota; class Bacteroidia; order Chitinophagales; family Saprospiraceae; genus M3007. The sequence goes on from JAIUPL010000006.1 coordinate 192,246, forward strand.
TGAAAAATTGCACTGTGGTGCAGGCATGTATTTGCGCACAATCTCATAGGAAAGCGGATCGCGCACAAACGCCGGATCCAGGAACGCGTTGGAAAGTTTGATCGTCGAGTATCCGTTTTTGAGTTTCTGGGTTTTGTTTTTGAAATCCAGTTTGACGTTGATAGGCAATTTTTTGGCCGTTTCGTTGCGCGAGCGGAAGTAGGAACTGTTGCCCTTGTAGCGAACGCCAACACTGTCGAATTTTGCGCCATTTACAGTGATAGACGCCAATAAACGCGCTTCTGGATTGGCTTTTTTTAGCGAATCAAGTTTTACATCCCAGTTTTTATATGGAAGGTCAATGCGAATATCCTGGATGCCTGCACTGTAGAAATCCTGCGCATAACTTCTTGAAAAGCAAACAAATAACAGAAAAAACAGCGTGCCTGAAAAGCAAAAATTCTTCATAGTATGTGGTGAAAACAAAGTGTAAGGAGTGGCGAATTAACAATAAAACCACCGGGCGGCAAAACGCCGGCTCGGTGGTTTTTATTTTGGAACCTGGTCAATTGAAGGATGCTCAGTGCAATTTGCTGTCAATCAGGCGCAGGAATTCATTGCGTGTTTCGGCATTCCTGAACTCGCCTGTAAAAGCGGAAGTAGTAGTAACGGAATTCTGTTTTTGCACCCCGCGCATCATCATGCACATATGCCTGGCCTCGATCACAACTGCTACGCCAAGTGGTTGCAGGGTTTCCTGTATGACGTCGCGTATTTCCAGGGTAAGCCGTTCCTGCACTTGCAGTCGGCGCGCATATACGTCTACTACACGTGGTATCTTACTCAGGCCGACGATGTGCCCGTTCGGGATATATGCGACGTGTGCTTTTCCAAAAAAAGGCAGCATGTGGTGCTCGCAAAGTGAATAAAGTTCGATGTCCTTCACCAGAACCATCTCACTGTAATCTTCCTTGAACATGGCAGAACGCAAAATAGCAGCAGCATCCACAGCATATCCCTGCGTGAGAAACTGCATGGCTTTTGCTGCGCGTTCGGGTGTTTTCAACAGCCCATCCCGGGAGATGTCTTCCCCCAGCCCGCTCAACATTTCCTGATAGCCCGCTTTCAGTTGTTCGGTGAGCGCCTCGTTGTAATGTTCGGATTTTTTGTAAGCCAATTTTTAGAGAGTGAGAGGGTGAGAGGGTGAGAGGGTGAGAGAGTGAGAGGGTGAGAGAGTGAGAGAGTGAGAGGGTGAGAGAGTGAGAGAGTGAGAGATAAAGCCTTTTGTACGAGTATAGTGGTACACTCTACGAACTCTCACCTTCTCACTCTCTCACTCTCTCACTCTCTCACCCTCTCACCCTCTCACCCTCTCTCACCTCTATATTCCGCATAAATCGTTTCTGTTTCCCAGAGTTTGATCTCATGCAACTGACAAGGGTATGTTTCCAGCGCTTTTTCGAGTCGATCCCAGATGAGGATAACAAGATTTTCAGTGGTTGGTTGCATACCTTTGGGAATGAATTCCACATCCAGATTAAGGTTGCTGTGATCGAGGTGATCGGTCACTTCATGCTGGATAATTTTACTCAGCGCTTTTACATCAATGATAAAACCGGTAACAGGGTCAGGTCGTCCCTTTACCGTAACATGCAAGTGGTAGTTGTGTCCGTGCCAGTTTTTGTTGGAGCATTTGCCGAAAACAGCCAGATTTTTTTCCTCGGACCAATCATCTACCCAAAGTTTATGGGCCGCGTTAAAACGCTCAATTCTAGTGATATAAACCATTATTACTGATAGTTGTAAGAAGGAGTGGCAGCCGTACGCCGCAACAGCGGCGCAAAATTACGCTGAAAAATTGTGTTTTATCAGAAAATCAGGAAGCAATCTTCAGAAGGCTTCCTGACACCCGAACCAGTTTCTTACATTTGCACTGTTATGTCGACAACACAGCACCAGCGAATTATTTTTGGCCTCAAAGTCCGCCAGTTTCGTCAGGAAAAAGGCTGGAATTTTGAGGAGTTAAGCAAACACACAGGGATTTCTATTTCTTACCTCAATGAAATAGAAAAAGGAAAAAAATATCCCCAGCCTGCCAATCAGGAACGTTTGGCAGAGGCTTTGGGTGTCGACGCCGACTTTTTGCGTTCGCCGGAACTTACCAAACAGTTTGCCCCATTGGGCGACCTGCTACAGAGCAATTTCCTGAACGAATTGCCGCTGGATCTTTTCGGGATTGAAATTCAACAGGTAGTGGAAATCATCGCTCGGGCGCCCGACCGTGTCAATGCTTTTATCTCCGCACTGCTTGAAATTGCACGCAACTATTCTCTGCGGGAAGAAAACTTTTTTTTCGCGGCCCTGCGCGCCTACCAGGAATTGCGAAACAACTATTTTGAAGAAATTGAAAGTGTTGCCGATAGTTTTGTACAACAACACAAACTTCCTGAAAACGGCGGCGTGCCGGCTTCCTTGCTGGCCGAATTGCTGGAAATGGAGTTCCATTACCTGATCGATACCGAAAAACTGGCCCAGCATCCAGAATTGCAAAGCCTGCGTTCCGTGTATAATCCCGGGAAAAAGAAACTCCTGCTCAATAACCGCCTGAACGAGTCCCAGCGAGCATTTCAATTGGCCAAAGAACTTGGATTCAATGTGCTGGAACTCAAGGAGCGCCCCCTTACTTCCAGTTTTTTGCGAATAAAATCCTTCGAGGAAACCCTCAACAACTACAAGGCTGCCTATTTCGCAGTGGCCATTCTGATCAATCGACAGGCTTTTGTTCGTGATATCGGCTTGTTTTTTCAGCAAGACACCTGGAACAGCCAGACTTTGCTCGACTTGATGCATAAATACCAGGCCAGCCCCGAAGTGTTGTTCCAGCGTTTCAATTTGCTCACCAAGGATTTCAAACTGGAAAAGGTGTTTTTTCTGCGTTTTATCCATGATCTTGACAGAGACGGGTTCGATATGGACAAGGAATTGCACCTCAACCGGCGCCACCAGCCTCACGCATCGGGCCTCAATGAACATTATTGCCGCAGGTGGTTGTCGATTACCATGTTACAGGAGTTGCAAAAACAGCAACAACAATCGCAGAACCCCGGCCAAATGCTGACGGGTATTCAGCGGGCATCTTTTCTGGATACCGGAGAAGAGTATCTGTGCATAGCCGTGGCAAAACCTGGTTATCCTTCGGTCGCGCGCAATGTGAGCGTTACCCTTGGCGTCTTGCTGGATGCTCAGGCCAAACGAACCATTCATTTTTGGGATGACCCTGCGATACCAAACGTGACAGTAAATGTGACCTGCCAGCGTTGTAATCTGATGTCCTGCGCCGAACGGGCAGCGCCGCCCACAGCCATATTGAAACGCGAAGAGCGTCAGCGCATGCAGGCATTGCTCGAAAAACTTACCGGCAAATAGGCGGTATCATTGTGCCCATTTATCGATTCGGACGATCGGTTTTGGGTAATTTCCAATTTTATATTGCTGTTTTTCCGCAGCCGTGAGCAAATCCGGGCGGTGGATTTTTTCCACGGGTACCTGAGCAAGTTCCGGACACCACAGGCGGACGTAGTCGCCTTTCGGGTCATAGTTTTTTGCCTGAGTGAGGATATTGAAATATCGATCTTCCCTGGGGTCGCTGCCGATTCCGGCCACATAGTTCCAGTTGCCCCAGTTGCTACAAGGGTCGTAGTCGATCAACAGGCTTTCAAAATATTCAGCGCCCATTTGCCAGTTGACCTTCAGGTCTTTTACCAGAAATGATGCCACGTTCTGGCGGGAGCGGTTGCTCATAAAGCCCGTGGCGTTGATTTCATTCATGGCAGCATCGATAAACGGCACGCCCGTTCGTCCTTCTGCCCAGAGCGTAAACAGTTCGGTATTGTTTCGCAAATACTTCAGGGGCTTGTTTTGAGGCCCGCTTTTCAGGAAAATCCGGTTGGTATATTTTTTCCCGAGCAGCCGGAAGTAGTCGCGCCACAACAACTCGAAAAACATCCAGTAGGTGCTTTCGTTGCTGCCATGTTCCTGTTCGTATTTTTTGATTTCATGGTAAACCAATTTCGGCGACAGGCAGCCTTGCGACAGCCAGGGCGAAAATTTGGAAGAATAATCAGGCCCTACCAATCCGTTGCGGGTTTCCTTGTATGTTTTTATCAGGTTGCTTTCCCATAAATAATAATGCAAACGTCTCAACCCTTCCGTCTCTCCACCTTTGAATGGAAGCACACTGCGTTCATCGTGTGCAAAATCATCCCACCCGAATACTGCCAGTGCAGGTATTTCTGCCGCATCCAGATTATTGGGCAGTGCAGGAAGTGACTGCGGCGTGGGAAAAGGTGTTCTTACCGGCGTAATGTGCTCATTCTCTTTTCTGAACTGTGTAAAAGTATCAGGTGTGTGGTGTACCGGCATGGGCAAATCCTGTGTGTGATACAGCATTTTTCCACGTGTGTAGAGCAATTCCACGCCCACGCTCCACAGTTTTTTTTCCAGATAATCCTGCACAGCCACTTCTTCCTGCGTGCGTTCACGATTGCAAAGCACCCAGGAACATTTCAGGTCTTTTGCCAGATCGGCAATGATACATTCGGGTTTTCCGACCCGTATGACCAGATCGCTTCCAAGCCGCCGCAGGTTTTCTCTTAAATCTGCGACTGCTTCAATAATAAAGCGGGTTCTGAATTTGCCTGTTTTGGGAAATCCGAATCGGGTAACGCCCTGAAAAGTGCGTTCATCAAAAACATATACAGGAATCACTTCTTCTGCCATCCGCAAGGCCGTGGTGAGGGCTTCGTTGTCGTGCAATCTAAGATCCTGTCGAAACCATACGATGGCTCGGTGCTTCATATCTCTTTGGTTACAGATAATTACAAGAGTGCAATTTGGAGCGTGTTTTAATTTCAGTTGCTGGGCTGCAAACGGGCAAATTTTGTTTCATACTGCGTTAAAATTTTCGCCATATGCGCCCGGCTATGGCTGCAAATTTTGCCTTGCCTGAAACAAAATTTGCCCGATTTCGCCTCAGCACTGAAATTAAAACACGCTCTTACAACTTTAAATTCGGCTATTTGTTTGCGGTACGCGCATGATTTCTCATTATTCTTTCAAAACGAATTCAGATGATTCAGTTTAGTAAACAACCTCGAAAAATTGCAGGCAATGTGCAGACCAGCGAACTTGGATTCGGGCGCAAAGTGATGACAGATGGCAGAATGATGAATGCCGATGGCACATTTAATGTGGAACGGGAGTCTATGGGGTCCTGGGATAATTTGTACCACCAATTGATTACTATGCGTTGGGGGTATTTTTTCCTGCTGGTATTTTGCTGTTTTATTGTGCTGAATGCTGTGTTTGCAGTGCTTTATTGTCTGCTGGGGATCGAACATCTTGGGGGCGTGCAGCCGGGCAATTGGGCAGAAAATTTTGCCAATGCCTATTTTTTCAGCAGCCAGACGCTTACCACGGTCGGTTATGGCCATATTAGCCCGCAAGGATTGGTTACGAGTATTTTGGCGTCGATCGAGTCGTTTGCGGGGCTACTGGCGTTTGCCCTGATTTCCGGGTTGCTGTATGGCCGTTTTTCGAGGCCCAAGGCAAAAATCGTATTCAGTGAAAACATGCTGATTGCTCCTTACAGTAGCGGAAGGGGTTTGATGTTTCGCATGGGAAATGCCAGCAAGAGCGAACTGGTTGAAGCAGAAGTGCAAATGATGATTGCGTTGAATCAAAGAGATGAAATGGGAAATGTCTTGCGCAATTACTATCCTTTAGCGTTGGAAATCAACAAGATAGCATTCTTTAATATGTCGTGGACGCTGGTGCATGCGCTCGATGAACGCAGCCCCATCAATGGTTTTAGCGAGCAGGAACTGGCAGAGGCCAACACGGAAGTGATGGTACTGGTAAAAGCGGTGGAAGAAACCAACCAGCAAACGGTGCATGCACGCCGCTCTTATACCACCGACGATTTTGTATGGAATGCGCGTTTTGGACCGGTCATTTCCCGCAACCGAAAAGGGCAACCCCAGGTGTTGTTGCGCCAGATCGGCTCATTCGAACTGGTAGGGTAGTGCCATTATAAAGCCAGTTTGGCCAGGTCTTCCGGTGTGTCGATACCGATGGTTTCCATGTCGGTAATTTGAACGGCTATGCGGTAGCCATTTTCCAGCCAACGCAACTGTTCGAGCGATTCTGCTTTTTCAAGGGCCGTGGGAGAGAGAACGGTGATTTCCTGAAGGATGGTTTTGTTGAAGCCATACAGACCAATGTGTTTGTAAAAATTATGGTGCTTCAAGCGCTCCTCCGGCGCTATACCCCGCATATAAGGAATGGCGTAACGACTGAAATAAAGGGCTTCTCCTATGTGCGAAAACACGGCCTTCACTATATTGGGGTTGTCGAGTGCTTCCAGGGCTTCAATTTTTTTTGCCAGCGTTGCAATGCCCGGACTTGTTGGCGTCAGCAACGTATCTATCAGTAAATCAATTTGTTGTGGTTGGATAAAAGGCTCGTCGCCCTGTATGTTTACCACCCATTTTGCATCTGGAAATGCCGCTGCAACCTCTGCACAGCGATCCGTACCGCTGGGATGCTCCGGACTGGTCATGCGAACCTCGCCGCCGAAGGCCGCTACATGCTCCCGGATGCGCTCATCGTCCGTAGCAACGACCACTTTGTTCAGGTGTTTTGACTGCAAAGCCTGTTCGTACACACGCTGGATCATACTTTTTCCAGCAATTTCTACCAGGGGTTTGCCGGGAAAACGAGTGGATGCAAATCGGGCAGGAATAACACCAAGAATCATAATTTAAAACAAAACAGTTTAAACGAATGGTCAACGAGGCCTGTTTTTAAACAACAGTACCTATTTTTGCGGCGTAAACATAACCGCAAGTTCACCAAAACTGTACTATGAGACGCTTATTGCCCCTTTTTATCATTCTTCTTGCTGGAATATCGAGTGCGGTTCGAGGCCAGAATGCTACCACAACGGCGAAGGAACCTGTGGTATCTCTTCTGACCTACAAAGACTCCTTGTTTCTGACTGTGACAGAGAGCAAGAAATTCTTGCTGCATCCGGTAAAGCCGAAGCAGACCCTGTTTTCCCTTGCCCGTTACTACGGACTGACCCTGGAAGAGTTGTTTGAATACAACACACATTTCAGGACGGATCCAACTTTGCGCATCGGAACCCGTGTAAAAATTCCCATTCCAAATCGGGCCCTGAAACGCTACAAGAATTCAAAATTTGTGGCCTCAAAAAATGTCCCGGTTTATTACGTAGTGCAACCGGGCGACAACCTCTATCAAATTTGCAAACGCAATTTTGGCATGCCCGTAGATTCTATTGCAAAGCGCAATAAATTGAAAGACAACAATATACGGCCCGGACAATTGCTGTTGGTCGCATGGATGGGGGTTGAAGGAATTCCTGTGGAATGGAGGCCTGCACGCTCATTCACCAGAAACGATGCGATGAAAGAACGATACGACGAAGAGAAAAAACGCAAAAAAGAAGGTGTTTCTCAGGGGGTATGTTTCTGGCAGAAGGACAGCAAAGAAAAAGGAGATCTGTATGCCATGCACCGGGAAGCAGAAATTGGCAGCACCATGGCTGTCACCAATCCGATGGGCGGCCGTACGGTGTACGCCAAAGTCATTGGCCGTATTCCCAGCGGCTATGAAAGCAATATTGAAGTGATTCTTTCCCCCGAGGCTGCCCGAACGCTGGGCGCTCGTGATCCACGTTTTTTTGTCAAAGTAAAATTCCTGAAATAACCGACACCCGTATTCACCACCTACACAATTACTATACTGCTCATGCGTAACATTTTTGCCTTCGGCATACTCCTGCTTTTAGCCTTCTCTGCCTGTAAAAACGACTCATCTTCGAGTAAATCAAACGCTGATGTAACCAGCGCAACCACACTCGCAGGATTTTGGGTTCCTATCGATTTTTGTTCCCGTGCGGGAAAAGACGGCTCCATACTCCGGGCCATGAACGGCTCCAGTAAGCCTTATGCATACGCACTGGGTTTTGATAGCGCCATACCCGACAGTGTAACTTGCTACAATGGCTTCGAAAAATGGCGCATGCCAGTGGTGTATCGAAAAGATACCCTTGAAATTCCGAAAGCAAACGGCGATTTGTCGGTTTTTCTGGTGTACGACCCTGAAACCAACAAAGACCTGACGATGTTTAACAGCACGCATGGCCGAACAGAAATTAACCGCTATACCCTTTCCAAAGCACAGGTAATGGATGGATATTCGGCATTCCTGATCGCGCTGAACAGCACCATGATGGGCGGAAATTTCCAGTCGACCGGCAAAGACGGCGCACAGGTTCGTTTTTCTCCCGATGGTCTTGTTAAAGGTTTGAAGGGGTTCGACAAATATGAGTTGTGTACCGGAGGCGACTGTGTACTGATGCAAGACCTGGATGTAATCACCTTGCAGGACAGCCAAAAGCCCGGTTCCGAACAGATGTTTGGATATCAGTTCAGCGCGAAGAAAGATTCTCTGCAGATTTACAACCTGATCAACAACAACCCGGCTGAAAAAGGCAATTATTCAAAAGGGACTGTGGCTTATTCGTTTGTAAAAAAGGCGGCTGCAGTGAAAAAAGAAAAAAGCAAGTAAATATAACTTGATTGTTTGCCAATATTGGGGCCACTACATGCTTAAACAGCCCTAATATGAAAACTAGCCAAGAGCGAAGTGTTGGTGGTATGGGCTTTAGCCCGTCGGGACAGCGCCATTTATGGCGCATAAAATATTGTTTTTTGTGAGCGCCATAAATGGCGCTGTCCCGACGGGCTAAAGCCCATACCACCAACGCTTCGCTCTTGGCTATCGCTACAACCCTCAACCCTTCCTCACCCTCCACCTCCATTGCAATGGCCAGCGCACTAAAAAATCTCTCTTCCTACGATGAAACCACCATTCCGGACGCTTCCGAACTTTCTTTCGGCATAGTGGTAGCGGAGTGGAACGCCCACATCACCCATGCCTTGTATGAAGGATGTTTTGAAACATTGATAAAACACGGCGCCAAAGAAGAAAACATTTATACCGTACAAGTGCCTGGTTCATTTGAATTGCCAGTAGGCGCACGTATCCTTCATGGGCAGCAAAAACTGGACGCTGTGATCTGCCTGGGTTGTGTCATCAAAGGAGAAACCAGCCACAACGAATACATCAACAATGCCGTGGCGCAGGGCCTTACCAGCCTGAGCATCGCCACGGGCAGCCCCTTCATATTTGGCGTTCTGACGCCCAATGACGAACAACAGGCGATTGATCGTGCAGGCGGCGTACATGGCAACAAAGGAGTGGAAGCCGCAGTAACGGCCATTCGAATGGCTGTCTTGAAAAAGAAGCCGGGTCAGGAAAAGAAAAAGATCGGGTTTTAGAGCGTGTTTCTTAAAACGCGCTCTTAGCCTTTTTTCTCTATCAACACAAGTTTAAACTCCACCCGACGGTTCTGGGTTCTGCCTGCTGCTGTCTTGTTATCGGCTACAGGTTTCGTCTCACCAAAACCTTTGGAAGTCATACGACTTTTGTCAATACCTTTTTTGATGAGGAAGTCGACACAAGCCTGGGCCCGTTTTTCGGATAAAACCTGGTTTTTCTTGTCATTTCCGGCACTGTCTGTATGGCCTTCCACATTCAGGTTGTAATGCGGATATTTGGTCAAAATGCCGGCAATATCGCTCAGAATTTTATTGGATTGCTTTAAGAGAACAGCCTTGCCGGTTTGAAACTTGACGGCTTTTACGGCCAGGTCAAGTTTTGCCTGGTCTTTTTTCTCCACTACCGGACACCCCTTGTTTTCCACTGCGCCAGCGAGGGTAGGGCACACATCCATCCTGTCTTCCACGCCATCGCTGTCTGTGTCGGGGCAGCCGTAGAATTCCAGTTTGCCGGGTACCAGCAGGCAGGCATCCAGTTTATCTTCCACACCATCATTATCTGTATCCCGCACAGGGCAGCCGTAATAATATTCCCAGGGACCTTTTTCATTCGGACAGGCGTCCAGTTTATCTTCTATTCCATCGCTATCGGTATCCGGGCATCCATGAAATGCTTCCAGTCCGGCAATTGTGGCGCAGGAATCCTGACGATCTTCAATGCCATCACCGTCTGTATCCGGGCATCCCTGGAATTTGGCAAGGCCGGGAAGGGTGGGGCACTGATCATCTACATCCGGCACACCGTCATTATCAACATCTTTTACAGGGCAGCCGCCCAGATATGCTACCCCTGCGCGGTGCGGGCATTCGTCGTCTTTGTCTGCAATGCCGTCGTGATCGGCATCCGGACAGCCCATTGTGCGGCCGTATCCGGGTATTTCAGGGCATTTGTCGCGTTGGTCGGGTATGCCATCTCCGTCCCGATCCTGTTTGCCGATCCTGTATGCCAGGTTCAACCCGAATACCCAGTACCAATCCGGCTTGTTCGGATTCCCGGATTGGCTCACGCCATCCAGATAGTCGGAAAATGCAGGCCGGGCGCCTCCTTCAAGCCCCAGCATCCACTTTCTGCTAAGGTCGATATTGACACCTCCGCCGATGGTAAGAGCAATGTTTTTTTGCGTGGAACTGGCAAGCCTTTGGTCGGCTTGCGCCCTGGCAAGAAGCCCCGAAATCTCGAGATACTGCTGATCGAAAGTAGTCGTTGCCTTGCTCATGACCAAACTGCCGCCTACATACAAGTAGGGTGCGATCATCGATTTGAATCGATTAATATAGGCAATTTGTTTGTATCTGTCGAGTTCGTATGAAAGTGTATCGACTCTTCGAAAACGTTTTTTTCCAAAAATATCCCATTCTGCTTGCAGAGAAATTTCCGAAATACTGGTTTCGAAAGCCCAGTTTCGTTCCTGCCGCCAGAAAGGTTCCGTGTAATCCCGGTCTCGGGCGGCTATTTTTCCGAAAATGGCATGCCCGCGCAAGGCCATCTGTGGCCACAAGTGCTTGCGGACGAACAGACCAGCCGAGGGCTTGAGATTTTTGGGATTGGATAAACCGTCTGGAGACAAGTCTCCATAATAGCGGAAGGTACCTAAAAAGAGGCCTAATTCGGTCGTTTTTTCAAAATAACGGGCCGTATCAGCGAAATAGACAGTTTCCTCTTTGGGCTGAAAACTGTACTTGCCAGAGGGCACTTGCGCCACTGCCACTCCGCTTGCCAATAACAGGCAGATGGCAGGGATTTTTAGAAAATGGCGCATATCGGATAAAAGTTGTGTAGAAAAAGTGAGAAAACGGATTATGCTTGTGTCGCAAAAGTAAATACCTGCCGTTGATTTGCTACACCATACTGGTAAGAAGCAAAAATGTGTCGTGTAACCTACATACCTTCGAGCCTCATGAAAATAAAAGTAATTCCTGCCGGCACCCTGAAACTGGATGGAGGCGCCATGTTTGGCGTGGTTCCCCGCAGTATGTGGTCTAAATTGAATCCTCCTGACGAACAAAACCTGTGTACATGGGCCATGCGTACCCTGCTGGTTCAAACAGAGGGGCGTAATATTTTGATTGATACGGGGATTGGCAACAAGCAGGATGACAAATTTCGTACCCATTTCCACCCGAATGGCATAAATTCAATGTTTGAATCGTTAAAACAAGCCGGAATTGAACGTTCTGATATTACCGACGTGTTTTTAACACACCTTCATTTCGACCATTGTGGCGGCGCCCTTTGGAAAAATGAGACCAGTGGAGAAGTCGAACTGTCCTTTCCAAATGCTACCTACTGGTCGAACGAACGCCACCTGAAATGGGCGCTTCAGCCAAATGAGCGCGAAAAGGCTTCCTTCCTGAAGGAAAACATCGTGCCTTTGCTCGATCAGAACCGCATGCGTTTTATTCCTGTGCGCCAGAATTATGAATTCCTCCCCGGTTTCCGCGTTCGTTTTTACTACGGACATACAGAATCCATGATGGCGCCCCTGATTCGCATGGAAAACGGTCGGGAATTGCATTACTGCGCAGATGCCATGCCCTCGCGCTGGCATATCGGCATGCCATATGTGATGGCATATGATGTACGGCCGCTTCGGACCATGCAGGAAAAAAATACCATGCTGAAAGAAGCCGTTCGCAGGCAACAGGTGCTCTTTTTTGAACATGACCCCGGTGTAGATTGTGGCACTGTCCGTCAGGAAAGCAACGGGCGGATCGTGTTGGAACAGATCGGAGCGCTCGCAGATTTCGTTTCCCCTAGAAGGTGAGGGGTTTTAAAACAGTTTCTTACAACTTTGTGAAAAACAGCACCTGCTCCAGGCTGTCGCGCTGCATCACGATTTTCAAGGTGTCTTTTGAGAGGTACAAAATTTTCAAGGCACGTTCCTTGGGAGCGCTGGCGGTTGTGTCTGTCAAAAACAGATAATTGCCAGAGGTACGAAATGTCCCACTTTCCCGATAATACCCGATTGACTTAAATGCATATGTCTTGTCGGGCTGAAATTCCAGCTGTACAGAATCAAGTGCCGCTGCCACACTTTGACCGTTCTGATAGTAACCTGAAACACGCCATGCACCGCCAAGAAGTTGCGGATCGACAGTGCAGGAGGAAAGGCACATTAAAAGAGCCGGTAAAAAAATCCATTTCATTGTTCTTGCGTTTAGAAGAGGCGAAATTAGAACGAGTTCTAAAATTCGTTCCGGCGACTGATAATTTTTACCAACTTTGCCGCCCTTTTTTCAAAACTGCGACCTATGAGAATATCGGTATTTTTCCTTGTAATTGTTTCATTATCAACACAGTTTTCGTGTGTAAAGCCAAAAGTGTACAAGGCAGAACTAGCGGCTCGAAGCGCTGCGGAAGCACGCGAAAAAGTATTGGTCAAAGAAATGATCGATCGTAAAACGGAAGCGCAATCGCTGATAAAACAAGTGGGCGACCTGAGTAAAACAGTAGGGGCTCAGGAACACGAAATCGACAATCTGCGCACCGATTTGTCTCGCCGTATTGAAATGATGGGCGCTTCTTCTAACAAACTGGCGAATGAAAAAACGGAACTCGAGCGAGAACTGGCTGCCAAAAGCGACCGGCTGGAAAAAAAAGAAGCCTTGCTCCAGCAAGTGCGCACTATCCAGCAAAAACGCAGGAAAATTCTGTCAGAAATTGATTCAACGCTTGCCGTTCTTTACCGGCCCTTTGTTGAAAATGGGGTGACCGTAGTGGTAGAATCCGAATCTGTTGTACTCACTTTGCCTGACAAGTTGCTTTTCGATCCGGCAGGGCTGGCTATCAGCAGTACCGGCAAAAACGCCCTTTCTGTGCTGGCGCAGTTTCTGACGCCTCGCCCGGCCATAGATGTAGATATTGTAGCGTACACGGATAACATTTTGCCTCCCAAAGAGAAAACCCTGAAAGATACTTGGGATTGGAGTTTACAACGCGCTACCAACGTTGCGCGCATGTTGGTTCGAGAATTCAATGCCAATGCCAACCAATTCACGCCCGTGGGTCGGGGCGAATTTTACCCGTTGACTTCGAACGAGACGGCGGAGGGTCGACAGAAAAATCGCCGGACAACTATTGTTGTGCATCCTCCATTGCCGGCATATCCGGAGGTAGATTAACGTGGGTTGTGATTAGTACCCGCTTCCTGAAAAAAATCCCGAATGCTGGTTTTCACCAGTATTCGGGATGAATTCAAATCACTTTCAGATCGGCGCGACACTACTGACCTTCTTCTTCAGATTCGTCGGCTTCCTCTTCCAGTTCTTCTTCTGATTCCTCAATAACCTCTTCCCCTTCAATGAGTTCTACTTCTTCCGAAGCAACGGCCTCTGTGTTTTCAATGGGGTCGATCTGTGCGTTTTCGTCGGAATAGAGCATGGTTTCAAAATGTTTGAATTGAAAAATAGTGGACTTACCCTGCAAAGCACGCCAGCACATGTTGTGAAATGTTTGCCTGCAGGTTAAGTTCTCATAAATTCAATTCAGCATATTGAAACTACAGTCATTTGTACCTCAGTACAAATCTTCTTCATCTACTTCTCCCTCTTCGAAAGCAAAGTCATCTTCTTCGCCTTCTTCTCCAAGGTCGAAATCGTCGTCTTCAAATTCGTCGTCATCGCCATCGAAGTCTTCTTCGTCGAGGCCATATTCTTCTTCCTCCATTTCATCGAAATTCTCGTCGTCTGCTACTTCATCGTCGTCATATTGGTTCACCACTAGCGTTGTTTCCAAATCGAGAATAGAGGCCGGTTCCAGTTGTTCAAGGTAGCGCATGGTTTAAATGTTTAGTTGATGATAGGATAAAAGCGTATTGCTATTTTTTTCTGGCTGCCCGTATGAGGAAAAATGCAAGCGCTGCAAAAAACAAAACCCCAAGGAAGTGATATCCACCTTCTCCCAAACGTTCTGTCATGGTATGTTCTGCGCTGACGGAGGCAAGTGGGCCTGCAGTGGAATCGGAGGCTTGCAACAAAGCCACAACCACGCCGGCCAATGCACCTCCTGCCACCAAACCAGTGGCAAACAGGCTACCCTTGCCCAATTCTGCATCTTCGCTGGCTTCTCCTTTACGTGCTGCCAGCCAGTCGGTCAGGCCTTTCAGCACACCACCAATCCAGATCGGCAGGGTAGTGCTGAGCGGCAGGTACAGTCCCACTGCGAACGACAGTGATTTTACACCACAAAGTTCAAGGGTTATGGAAATAAACAGACCCACCAGTACAAATTGCCAGTCGAGGTTGAAGGACAACAGGCCTTTAATCAAAGTTGCCATCAGAGTTGCCTGTGGCGCATTGAATTTCTCTCCAATGGCATGTTCAATACCTGCAGCACGCATATCGGCAGTCGGGTTGTCGAGGAACAGAACCGTAGCGCCGATCACCAACGAAGAAACGATTACGCCGATAAAAAGTGCAAGTTGTTGATAACGAGGTGTGGCGCCTACGATATAACCGGTCTTCAGGTCTTGTGATGTCGCCCCGGCGTTTGCTGCGGCAATACAAATCATACTGCCTACTACCAGTGCCATCGGCTCAAACACCTTTCCAGTCCAGCCCACCCCAATAAATACGAGTGCAGTACCCATAATCGTTGCAATGGTCATACCCGAAATAGGGTTGTTGCTGCTGCCGATAATACCCACGATGCGGCTCGAGACTGTAACAAAAAAGAAACCGAAAATCACTACCAGTACACCGATCAGCAGTTTGCTCAAAATGCTGTCGCCGGGAATATTGGGCAGCAGCGCCATGAGCAACACCAGCGCCAGGCATCCGAAGGCTACCACTTTCAGCGACAGGTCGTTATCGGTACGTGCCACGGCGGCGTTGCTGTCGCGGTTGCGCATGGCTGCCACACTTTCCCGGAAGGAGGAAATGATGGTCGGCATGGTTTTCAGCAGCGTAATAAAGCCTGCTCCGGCCACAGCGCCTGCACCGATCTGGCGCACATAAGCGCGGTAAACAGCCGAGGTCAGGTCGCCAAATGTATGCGTTTCCGGGTTCCAGCCATACGGATAACGAACATTTCCCGCCGCATCCGTAATGGATTTCAACAGATCGAGTTTGGTAAGTTGGGCAGCGATGGTATCCATTGGAACCAGCGTAGCCAGCAGCGGAATCAGACCCATCCATGCCAGTACGCCACCGGCTACCAGTACGCCTGCAATGCGGGGGCCGATGATATAACCTACGCCCAGGTATTCCGGGGTGATTTCGCCGCTGACCCGCGCAGCAGGCAGGTATTTGTTGCTGGAAGAGGTACCCCATACCGGCACTTCTGCGATGAAGTGGAATATTTTTTGCAAAATCGCATAACCAAAAGCAAACCCGAGCCCCTGATAAGCCGTCTTTGCAAAATCGCCGCCTTTTTCGCCCGCGATCAATACCTGTGCACAAGCAGTGCCTTCCGGGTAAGGCAGGTTGGCATGTTCTTTCACAATAAGCGACCTGCGCAAGGGAATCATCATCAGTACCCCCAAAATGCCCCCAAAAATGGCCAGCATGAGGATGGTCCAGTAACTGAAGTAACCCTTCCCGATGCCATCACTCAGAAATAAAAATGCAGGCAGGGTAAATACCACACCTGCCGCTACCGACTCACCAGCGGATCCGGCCGTCTGAATAATGTTGTTTTCCAGGATGGTGGTTCCCAAAAATTTGCGCCCCAGAGAAATGGCCAGCACCGCAATTGGAATAGAAGCAGAAACCGTCAAACCTGCTTTTAATGCCAGATATACGGTGGCTGCGCCGAACAGGATGCCGAACAAAGCGCCGAGAATCACGGCTCGAAGGGTAAATTCCCGTACCGATACATTTTCGGGGGCTACATAGGGTTTAAAATCGGAAGAGTCAGATAATTGCATATTTCGTTTTGATTGGTAAGATCGCGAAAGGTATAGAAATTTTGCTTTTCCATAAACAGACCAAAACAGTCGTACCAGCGTTAAATCGCATCCTATTACTGAGTTGCCTGCATTACCTTTGCCCAAATTTATTCCGACAGCATGAAGAAACTGTTCATTTACACTCTTTTTATCCTTTTTTCCGGTTCCACCCTCAAAGCCCAGGACAAGCATTTTACACAGTTTTATGCCTCTCCGCTTACGCTGAACCCTGCGCTCACCGGCGCATTTGAAGGCAGTTATCGCATAGGCACGATCTACCGCGATCAGTGGCGCCAGGTGCTCGACAACCCGATCAAAACCTTTTCCCTGTCGGCAGACCTGCGTTTTAAAGCCCCGGGCAAAAACAACAAACAGGACGCCATCGGACTTGGCCTCATGTTTTTCAACGACAAAGTGAGTGTGGTTGATTTCAGTACCACTCAAATTGCTATTTCGATTGCGTATCACAAATCTCTGGGCGCCAATAACCGCCAATTCCTGACCCTCGGTGGTCAATTGGGCCTCACCCAACGAAATGTGAACTACGAATCCTTGCAGTTCCACGATGAATTTGATGGCATTACCGGATACACCGGCACTACACTGGAAGACCTGCCTTCCAATAACTTCGCTTTTGCCGATTACAATGTGGGGTTGAATTATACCGCACAATTCGGTCGTTCGGGTCGTTTGTTTGCGGGGGCTGCGCTCCACCATTTTTTGCAACCTACTATTTCATTTTACGGGACGGGCAATGATGGCGACAAACTGTATTCAAAACTGAATGCCCAACTGGCAGCCAGTATCCCGCTCAACCGCGACAACAGGGTATCGCTGTTGCCGCGCCTGCTCGTGGCTGTGCAAGGCCCGCATATGGAAATCAATGCAGGCGCCAATATTCGTACCGCGATGGGACGCTATGGAAGCAGCGCGCTGCACCTTGGCACCTGGGTTCGCCCGGTGCGGAACAACGACGGCATCGGCGTAGACGCGCTGGTTGCCTTGCTGGGTTTTGAGGTGAATGGGGTGCTGATTGGCGCCAGTTATGACCTGAACTTGCGTGCGCTGCAAGCCAAACAACGCCAGAGCGCATTTGAGATTTCGATTACCTATCTGGGGAATTACGACAACGAGGAAATCGTTTGTCCGAAGTTTTAAATAGGGTGTTTTAGTGTTTTAGTGTTTTAGTGTTTTAGTGTTTTTGCGGGCTTCGCGCCTGGCATGGGTCGCTAATTTCGCGTATTATTATTTCAAATACCCAGAGCAACGCTCCACAAAAACACTAAAACACCCAAACACCAAAACACTTAAACTCCAAAACCCCTTCTTACATTTGTGAGCACCAACCTGTCTAAATACTGCTCACATGACCTGGAAACAATCTCTTTCCATTGGACTGGCCGCCCTTTTCTTCGCCGCCTGCCAATCGCCCTCTTCTGCACCCGAAAAACAACCCGCCGCTGTTTTTGTAGCAAACCCGCAACCCGTACCACACCAGGACGTGAAAACGTTGGGTATTGGCGCCGCGGCCCCTGATTTCAACTTGCCCGGCGCAGATGGAAAATATTACAGCCTGAAAGATTTTAAAGACGGGAAAGCGCTGGTAGTGATTTTTACCTGCAACCATTGCCCGACCGCACAGGCATACGAAGATCGAATTATCTCTTTCACGGCCGATTATAAATCCAAAGGTGTCGAAGTGGTTGCCATATCGCCCAACAGCCCGCTTGGTTTGTTGTACGAAGAATTGGGCTATTCCGATTTGAACGATGATTATGTGGCCATGCAGCAACGTGCCTCCGATCACAAGTTCAATTTCCCGTATCTGTACGATGGAGATACGCAAGCCACTTCACTGCTGTATGGGCCTGCTGCCACGCCGCATGCATTTGTTTTTGATCAGGAAAGAAAACTGTGCTACACTGGCCGACTCGACCGAAAGGAAAAGCCGGGTACTGCCAACGCAGAAGACCTGCGTGCCGCGGTTGATGCCGTGCTGGCAGGCCAGACGATTGCAGAGCCGGTAACACAAACTTTTGGCTGTTCTACCAAATGGGGCTGGAAAATAGAACTGAAAACAAAAGCCGATGCTGATTGGGCTTCCAAAGAAGTAAAACTGGATAAAATCAATGTGTCAGGTGTGCAAAAACTACTCAAAAACGCCGATTCAGGAAAATTGCGCCTGATCAATATCTGGGCAACCTGGTGCGGACCTTGTGTGGTGGAATACCCGGATTTTATCGTATTGCAACGGATGTATGGAGCCCGCGACTTTGAATTTGTTTCTATTTCCGCAGACAAGGCTGATAAAGAACCCAAAGTGATGGAATTTCTAAAAGACAAGCAATCAGCCGTTCAGAATTACCTGTTTGCAAGCGACGATAAATATGTGCTGGCCGAAGCCATTGGAAAAGACTGGAATGGCGCCTTGCCCTATACCATTTTGGTAGAACCTGGCGGCAAAGTGGTATGGCATCACCAGGGGGAAGTGGATTTTCAGGCGCTGAAACGCGCTATTGTTGAGCATCCAATGCTGGGCAGGGTGTATTGAGGAAAGCGGGGGGGGGGGTATGGTAGGGTTAGCACAGT
Organism: Bacteroidota bacterium; assembly: GCA_020160935.1. Lineage (GTDB taxonomy): Bacteria > Bacteroidota > Bacteroidia > Chitinophagales > Saprospiraceae > M3007. The sequence continues at coordinate 211,189 of JAIUPL010000006.1, forward strand.
TTCCCGCAGAACGTAGAGTGGTTTCCCGCAGATCTCGCAGAATGTAGAGTACTCCTTTACATCGCTTTGAAGAAACAGGAGTACTCTACATTCTGCGAGATCTGCGGGAAAATCTGCGTAAATCTGCGGGAAATTACTCTACGCATGGGAAACCACTCAAACGCACACTATTTCAGTTTCGCAGTAGCCGCCACGGTCGGCTTTTGTTTTTGCTGCTCTTCATCAAACGGCTTGATCACAATGGTCATCGTGTGGTTGTTGTCGCTCAGTTGAGCCAGTGAGTTGTCCGATTTTTTGATCTCGCGATCGGGGAAGTGATACACTTGCGTGTAACTCATATCGGCAAACATCATTTTCATCATTTCCAGTGATTCTTCACCGCCTTCTTCTTCGCCGCCGCCTTCAGACAGGGCTTTTTTGATTTCTTCACCGAGGTCGCCACTGGCAACACGTTCGAAGTTTTTGCCGCTAAATTTGAAAATTTCGTCCGTTTTGCTGTCGTATTTGTCCTTGTTGATGATTTTCAGGGCGCGATTCAGTGCGGCAGCATCAGCGAAGTCGAACGTATAACCAAATTTCAGGGTAGCCGTGTCGTTCACTTCCACCACATTGGAAATACCTTCCACGCCTTTTAGAGAAGAGGCAACCGAACTGAGTTGTTCGCCCATTTGCGACATGGAATTGTCTGCTCCAGCGCCTTCCTCAGGTACAACTGCCGTCGAATCGCCCCCCATTCCTTTCATCATATCCATCATTCCTTTCACTTCGCTCATATCGAGCGTCATGGAGTAGGAGCCGTTGCCTTTATCCTTGAACGTAACCTCCTCAATGATGTGCAGGCAACTGGTGAGTGTCAGGCTGACCAAAGTGAGGGCAGCCACAAATAAATTCTTCAGATTTTTCATTGAAAATGTAATGGTTAAAAAATTTTGGTTGCATGAGGCGGCGCCAAAGCGACTATTCAATTACGAACTCCTTCGTTACCGAAACATGGTTCATTTCGAGCGTAAAGGTATAACTGCCTTTTTGAAGATAATATTTCCCGCTGTCGGCTTTCTCCACGGTTGCGGGCTTTTTATCGTCTTTTTTTGATACCAGCAGTGCTTCCTGATACTTTTTGACACTTGCCGGGGCAATATCCAGTGAATACACAAACTCGTTGAGCCCTTTACGGACCTCCATAGTACCATTGTTCAGCACGACATCGGAGTTTTTCATCTGTACTTTCCATGCAGCATTTCCGACGGATGCAGCGTAAAATGTAACAGGCAACTCCGGATCTTTTATCTCTTCATACGGCTGTTGTTTGCCCCAGTTTTTGGAAAAACGTTTTCGGGAAATATCAAACAGGTGTATTGTCTCAGCCAGAACGTCTTTGGTCAGGCCTTCTATGGTCGAAACATTTATCCTGAATATTGAACGGCCGTGGGTGCCAATCAACAAATCGCGCTTCTTTTCCTGAATCACCAGGTCATGTACAGGCACATCCGGAAAATCATGATTCAGTGTTTGAAATGACTGTCCATGATCCAGCGAGACATATACATTGTGGTCCGTACCTACATACAATACGTCCGGATTGTTCGGGTCTTCCCGCACGACGTTGATCGGTTCTGACGGCAAATCAAGTCCTATGCGGTTCCACCGCGTTCCATAATCTTCAGAAACATACAGATAGGCAGAGAAGTCATCCCATCGGTAACCATTCAGGCTGGCGTACACCCGGCTTTTTTCATGCGCAGACGCCTGCACTCGCGATACCCACAAGTGCTGCGGCAGGCTGTCGGAAATGCGCATCCAGGTATCGCCGCCGTCGCGACTCACGTGCACAAGGCCGTCGTCGGAACCCGTGTACAACAAACCGAATTTGAGCGGACTTTCATGAATGGTGGTCAAAGTGCCATACGGAACATTACCGGGCTTTCCTCCTCCTGTGAGGTCGCCGGATATGGCATCCCAGTGATCTCCCTGATCGAACGAACGATACAACTTGTTGGCGCCGAAATACAGCACATCCTGCTGGTGCCGACTCAAATGTATGGGCGTTTGCCAGTTGAAGCGCAGGGGCCGCTCACCCAGGTCGTGCCTTGGTGTAATGGCCGTATTTTTTCCACTGGTTTTATTGATTCTGTAATAAAACCCGAACTGAAAACCGGTATAAACCGTCTCGTTATCCCGTGTATCCACTTGTACCTGCATGCCATCGCCTCCGAGCAGGGAACGGTATGGGTATGCGCCGGTTTGTTGCCAGGCGGAAGAAGCCTTGTAGGTCGATGGGCCTACCCAGACACCGTTGTCCTGCGTGCCGCCATACACATTGTATGGCTCGTCTTCATCGGTGGCAATGGCGTAAAACTGGCCAACGGGCGGGTTGTTGCACTTGATCCAGGATGCGCCGTTGTCCCAACTGATATTCAGGCCGCCGTCATTGCCATTCACCAGGTATCCGGGTTTTGCAGGGTCGAGCCAGAGTGCGTGATGGTCTACGTGCACATTGTCGCCATTGATATTTTTCCAGGTATTGCCGCCGTCTTCGCTCCGAATAATCAGAAAACCAATGAGGTACACCTGATCGGCATCATCGGGCATGCAACGGATATTGCTGAAATAATATCCGTATGTAAAGTGCATTTGTTCGATGGTTTCCTGATGGGTGCGTTTCCAGGTGGTGCCCCCGTCTTCGCTTCGGTACACTTCGGCGCCGATGTAGTCGGTTTCAAACAAACTGGCGTTGGCATCTTCGAGGTATTCCACCAGGGCGACGGGTTTGATTTTGTCCGATTTTACCCGCTTTTTCACTTCTTCTGCGCTGTATTTTTCAGGAAAACCGTTTTTCTCCAAAAAGTCGCCCAGTTTGTCATTGGGCAGTTTCAGAAAATCTTCTTTAGATATTTTACGCAGTTGATCTTTGCTAATCGCTTCCGTATCGATGGTGCTGGATTTCGACTTCAGGTTCTGATTGTCGATGCAGGCATACAGAATTGTTTTCCCGTTTTTTTTGCCGGCTGCCAGCCCGATTCTGCCGGTTTTCGGGCCTGAAGGGAAACCACTTGCAGTTGTATTGATCTGAAACCAGGTGTTGCCGCCATCGGTACTTTTCCAGATGCCGGAGCCTTCGCCTGCGCCGTCAAAATTCCAGGCACTCCGCTTGCGTTCCCAGGTAGCAGCATACAAAATGTTGGAGTCGTTAGGGTCGGCTACGAGGTCGATGGCGCCGGAAACCTCATTGACAAACAGGGTTTTTGTCCAGGTTTTTCCGCCATCCACGGTTTTGTAAACGCCGCGTTCGGGGTTGGCGGAGTAAAGGTGTCCGAGCACGGCCACCCAGACGGTATTGGTGTCGGTTGGGTGCAGGATGATACGTGCAATGTGCTGGCTTTCCGGCAATCCGCACCAGGTCCAGTGTTTTCCCTGGTCGTTGCTTTTGTAGACTCCTGTACCTGCATAGGAAGAGCGGCTGCTATTGGCTTCGCCGCTGCCAACCCAAAGGATGTTATGTGCCCAGTCGACGGCGATATCGCCGATGGTCATGCTGGCTTCTTGATCAAAAACAGGTTGAAAGGTGGTAGCGTTGTTGCTGCTGTACCACAGGCCGCCCGACGCATAGGCCACATACATTTCTGATGTTTGAGCGGGATTGACATCGACATCGGTGACGCGGCAGGAAAATATGGACGGGCCGATGCTTTGCGGATTTAAGACGGAGATGAGTGAGTTTTGTTCCAGTCTTTTTCTCTGCTCAAATCCTTGTAAGCGTGTATCGGCAGGGGTAGGGTTGGGCTGGGCAAAGACTTGTAGAGAATGGGAGAAAACCACACCTATCAAAATAGCACGAAGCCAGCATCCATGAAGTGGGCGTATTTTCATAGCGGTTATTTTTTGGGGAAAGATACAAACTCGGTTTTAATTGGTTTTTGCGTTGGAGAGGGGTTTTTTGTAGATTTTCTGTAGAGTAATTTCCCGCAGATTTTCGCAGAATACACGCAGATTTTCGCAGATCGTAGAGTACACAAATTGCTATCAGTCAATGTTTTAGTTACTCTACGATCTGCGAAAATCTGCGTGTATTCTGCGAAAATCTGCGGGAAATTACTCTACGGAAACCCCTCCACAAATCAAACCTACCCCGCACTATACGAATGTTGCCCACGCTGATAATCTTCCGTGGTGTACCTTCCCGGGAACTCGATAAAGCGCAAGGCCTGCGTAGCACCTATTTCAGAAGTGAAATATCCCCAGATAGCCAGGTCTTTGATCACCCGAAAATAGTGGCTCGGCGTTTCTTTTGCTTTGTTTTTCTGAAATGCCTTTTGCTCGCTATCGAGTTCGGTGAGCAGATCGGTACGCATGGCAGCACTCAGTTTCATGAATTTTTTGCCATAGCGTTTGACACTTTCCGCATCGATTTTGGCCAGTCCTTCCACGAAGAGCGTCTGATTGGCCGGTTCGTAACAGTCGCTCACCATAACAGCCATAAACTGGCCGGTTTTGGCGGCTTTGGCGCCGGGAATATCAGTAGCCGGAATAATGGTTTCGGCAATTTCGTTGAGCATTTTTACCTGTGCCTTGCTAAACAGGCCAATGGCGCTGGAATCATCAGGCAGGTTATCGAATTGATCCCAGTCTACATTTTTGGCCAGGATGCTTTCGGCGCCGAGCAACGTACCCCCAAAAACCAGGGCGGTGCGCTGCAAAAGTTCGCGTCGGTTCATATGTTTCTGATAATGAATTAATTGTGAAACGAAAGTGTTTACAGATTTCCTTTTTTCAGTTCTGACACTGCGTAGTCGGCCGCGCGAGCCGTCAGCGCCATAAACGTGAGCGAAGGATTGACGCAGGCGATGGAGGTCATGCAGGAGCCGTCGGTGACAAAGACATTGGGCACATCGTGCATTTGGTTCCAGCGGTTGAGTACCGACGTTTTCGGGTCGTTGCCCATACGCGCCGTCCCCATTTCATGGATAGCCATGCCCGGGAAAGAGCCATTGTCATAAGAACGTACATTTTTCACGCCAGAGGCTTCCAGCATTTCCGCCGCATCGGCCATCATGTCTTTGCGCATTTTGTTCTCGTTTTCTTTCAGTTCGCAGTCGATAGCCAGTACATACTGTCCCCACTTGTCTTTTTTCGTTTTGTCGAGCGTCACTTTGTTGTCGTGGTAAGGGAGCATTTCGCCGAAGCCCCCCATACCGATACTCCAGGCGCCAGGTTCGCGCAGTTCTTCTTTCAGTTTGGCGCCAATGCTCAATTCTGCTACCTCGCGTGTCCAATCCTGGCGATTGGCGCCACCCTGGTACCCGAATCCGCGCAGGTAGTCGCGTTTGTCGCCAAAGAGGTTGCGGTAACGAGGCACATAAATGCCGTTCGCGCGCCGTCCGTACGGGATTTTGTCTTCAAAGCCTTCCATGGTACCTCCTGCACCGCAACGGAAGTGGTGATCCATCAGGTTGTGGCCCAATTCGCCACTGCTATTGCCAAGGCCATCGGGCAGTCCGCCCATTTCAATTGAGTTGAGCAGCAACTGAGTGGAGCCGAGCGTAGAACCGCACACGAAAATGATTTTTGCCTCATATTCAATGTGTTCCATCGTTTCAGCGTCGATGACGAGCACACCTTTCGCACGTTTTTTGGTTTTATCGTACAAAATCTGGTTAACGATAGAGTAGGGGCGCAGCGTCAGGTTTCCAGTGGCTACGGCGGCAGGGAGCGTGGCCGACTGGGTGCTGAAATAAGCGCCGAACGGGCACCCGCGCGAGCACAGATTGCGATACTGGCAACTTCCGCGCCCGTTGTGCGGTTCAGTCAGGTTGGCTACCCGGCCGATGATCATGCGGCGATGGTCCCATTTTTCCTTGATGCGTGCAGCCACCGTTTTTTCGACAATATTCATTTCCATGGGCGGCAAAAACTTACCATCCGGCAATTGTGGCAAACCTTCGAGCGAACCGCTGATACCGGCGAATGTTTCCACATAATCGTACCAGGGGGCAATGTCCTTGTAGCGAATAGGCCAGTCGATGGCGATGCCCTCGTTTTTGTTGGCTTCAAAGTCGAAATCGCTCAGACGATAACTCTGGCGGCCCCACATCAGCGATTTTCCACCTACATGGAAGCCACGATACCAGTCGAAGCGCTTCACTTCGGTGTAAGGGCACTCCAGGTCATTTACCCACCAATCGGGCGTGAATTCGGAGTAAGGATAATCCCGTTTTTGAACGGGGTGGGTGGCTTTCATTTCATTGGTAATACGGCCGCGGTGCGGGAATTCCCAGGTTCTTTTATACGTGCTGTTGTAATCGGTCACGTGTTTCACGTCCTTTCCACGCTCCAGCATGAGCACCTTCAAGCCTTTTTCGGTGAGTTCTTTGGCCGCCCAGCCACCGGAAATACCGGAGCCGACGACGATAGCATCATATTTTTCTGCCATATTATGTGTTTAAATGATTGAAATTCAAGACTGTAGCATCATTCGATAACAATGGGGAAGGAATGCCTTGTGCTACACATCGCAGATGTCGATGGCTTTTGAAAGCGAGGCCAGTTTGTCTTTGGAAACGGGAATAAACTCCTGCGCTACGAAGCCTTTGTGGCCCGTTTCGGCTATGGCGCGCATGATCGCCGGGTAGTACAATTCCTGCGAGTCGTCGATTTCATGGCGGCCCGGCACGCCCGCTGTATGGTAATGACCGATATAGGCATGGTGATCGCGGATAGTGCGTATGACATCGCCTTCGTCGATCTGCATATGGTAAATGTCATACAGCAGTTTGAAATGTTCCGAGCCGATACGCTTGCACAGTTCTACGCCCCAGGGTGTGCGATCACACATATAGTCTTTGTGGTCGACGCGCGAGTTGAGTAGTTCCATGTGGATGATGACGCCGTGTTTTTCCGCAATGGGTATAATTTTTTTGAGCCCTTCGACGCAGTTGCGCAGCCCCGTTTCGTCGTCCATGCCCCGGCGGTTGCCGCTGAAACAGATCAGGTTCTGGTAACCGGCATTGGCGACCATCGGAATCATTTCCGTGTAGTTTTTGATGAGTTGCGCATGAAATTTCGGGTCGTTCCATCCATCCACCAGATTGATTTCTGCGCCATTGCACATGGAGGAGAAAATTCCGTGGCGTTTGAGCGTCTCCCAGTCTTTGGGCCCCACGAGGTCGATGGCCTCGATGCCCACCTGTTTCAGGAAAACGCAGAAATCATCCAGGGGTACGTCATTGAAGCACCAGCGGCAAACGGCATGGCGAATTTTCCCGTTTCTTGTCACAGGTAGCATCTTTTCTGTAGTTTCAGCAATGGTTTTTCCTGGAGAAGCGCTCATGGCGGCTGCGCCGGCGAGCAGGGTTTTCAGGGCAGTGCGACGGGTAGGCATCTTTGCAAAAGGAATGATGAATGTAAATTATTAATGGCTGCGAAGATGCTGCAAAAAAATAAATTCCAAACAATCCGGCGATGCCATATTTTTATTTTGGAAATGTTAAAAATTGGCTAAACCCTGCTCGATCACCTCCCTGATGTTCGGATACACCTCCACCCCGCCCGAGAGCCAGGAACGCGGTTCCACCCATTCGATTTTTTCAATATCTTCTTCAGTTTGTGGAATGAGTTGCAGATCGGAGGTGTCCATAAAATACCACCAGGTTTTTTTCAGGATGCGTTTTCCTTTCAACTCGTAGGTATGATAGGTATGTGCCAGGAATGGCCCTAACCGCAGGTGTACCAGCCCGGTCTCCTCCTGCACTTCGCGTATGGCTGCTTGTTCGGGTGTTTCTCCCGGATCGATTTTTCCTTTGGGCATATCCCAGGAACCGCGTCGGTAAAAAACCAGGAGTTCCCCTTTGTCATTGCGCACGTAGCCACCGGCGGCTTCCAGTACGGTAAAACACTCCATAAAATCGTTCCACAGGCCATCCAGGTCGTCGTGGTACAAGACGACCGTACGCACATCCCGGTTTTTATCCAGCAGGTCGAGGTACTGTTTGATGGTCTTTTTTTTGCCGATATAATAGGCTACGTGGACGTTTTTGGCGGCCTGAATGCCCAATTCGCGCATTCCTTCTGTAGTTGTTAGAAAAACCGGCTTTCCGTTAATGTAGATTTTATACTTTTGCTCCCTCATATCATTCATTTTTAGGGCAATGATAGGAGGTTTTACAATACGGGTGAAATTTGTTTCAGCGAATATGCTGCACATGTATTGATAACGGAATTTTAAAGTTATTCACCGCTATAACCCTTTTTTGCAACCCATGGGGGTTGTTGTTGCAATGCAGTCAGAAGTCGCACGTAATTTATTGAAAATCAGGGCTGTAAAACTAAGCCCGCAGGAGCCTTTCACCTGGGCTTCGGGGATATTGTCACCAATTTACTGCGATAATCGCGTGGCGCTTTCGCACCCGGATGTTCGTACTTTCCTTAAAAAATGCCTCGCTGAAAAATCTACCGTTTTCGGCAAATTCGATGTTGTGGCGGGAGTTGCGACAGCAGGCATTCCGCATGGCGTTTTGCTTGCTGATGCGCTGGAATTGCCTTTTATTTACGTCCGAAGCGGTGCGAAGGATCATGGCAGGCGCAATCAGATTGAAGGCGAACTGCAAAAAGGACAACGCGTGCTTGTCATTGAAGACCTGATCAGCACAGGAGGGAGTTGTCTTCTTGCCGTAGATGCCCTGCGCGACGCCGGGGCTGAAGTGGCAGGTGTGCTGGCCATTTTTCAATACGGTTTTGAAAAAGCGGCGCAGGCTTTTGCCAACAAACAAATTACTTTTGACACACTGACCGATTACGATGCCCTGATTCAGGAAGCAGCGCGCTCGGGGTATGTATCGCAGGAAGATTTACAAACACTTTCAAGATGGCGCGAAAACCCGGATGGCTGGGGCGCGCTTTACGTTTAAGATAATCAGTATGCCTGTTCTGTAGTGAATAGCGCCATACTGCTTTCAAAATTCATATTAGTATGCATGTAATCAACTCTGAATCTGAATCGTTCCTTCGGCGTTATCTCAATAATGCCAGCCCGACCGGCTACGAATGGTCTGGTCAAAAACTGTGGCTGGAATATATCAAACCTTATATCGACGATTGGCAACTCGACAATTACGGGACGGCGTATGCAATCATCAATCCCGGCCAGCCTTATAAAGTAGTGATAGAAGGCCATGCCGACGAGATTTCATGGTTTGTGAATTATGTAACCGAAGATGGTTTTATTCATGTAATCCGCAACGGCGGGAGCGATTTCCAGATAGCGCCTTCCATGCGTGTCTGGATTCATTTGCGGCAGGGCGGAAAAATCGAAGGGGTGTTTGGCTGGCCTGCTATTCATACCCGTACGGATAAAGACGCATCGCTGACCCCTGCGCTCGACAATATCACCATCGACGTAGGCGCGAAAGACCGCGAAGAAGTGGCCAAAATGGGTATCCATGTAGGTTGTGTGGTTACTTTTCAGGACGAACTGACCATCCTGAACGATCGCTACTATACCGGCCGCGCCCTCGACAACAGAATGGGTGGATTTTGTATCGCCGAAGTAGCCCGACTGCTCAAAGAAAATAACATCAAACTTCCATACTCCCTGTATGTGGTAAATTCCGTTCAGGAGGAGGTAGGGCTGCGTGGTGCAGAAATGGTTACACAATCCATCCGGCCCAATGTAGCCATCGTGACCGATGTGACCCACGACACGCATACACCCATGATCAGTAGCAAAAAACACGGCGATGTGCGCTGCGGCAATGGCCCGTCCGTAACCTATGCGCCCGCGGTGCATCAAAAACTGCTGGACATCATCATTGGTACTGCTGAAAAACTCGACATCCCGTTCCAGCGCGAAGCAGCCAGCCGTGTAACCGGCACCGATACCGATGCGTTTGCCTATTCCAATGGCGGCGTACCGTCGGCGCTCATTTCGCTCCCGCTGCGCTACATGCATACAACGGTGGAAATGGCTCATAAAGACGACGTGAACAACCTCATCCGTCTGATTTATGAATCGCTGCAGAAAATAGAAAACGGCCACGATTTCAAATATTTTAACCATATTTGAACCTGTAAAAGCCCTCCTACATGGAATACGCCGCCTGTCAAGTAGCCATTGCACCCCTGCGCGCTCAACCCTCCGACAAAAGCGAGATGGTATCGCAATTGCTTTTTGGAGAAACTGTGGAGGTGCAGGATTCCAAAGATAACTGGAAGCAGGTGCTATGCGCCTGGGACGGCTACATTGGCTGGGTGGATTCCAAACAACTGAAACGCATTACCCCCAGCGAATACGATCGATACGCAGAACATGCTACCATGAACCTGTCGCTGGTGGAAGGACTGATGGCGGCAGACCACTTCATACCACTCACCATGGGCGCTTCCCTGCCATTGTATGACGGACTTCGTTGTGTGCTGGGCGACCAGTCTTTTCAGTTTTCAGGCCCTGTGGTGAGCCCTGGCCAGCAGCAACTCAACAGCGAATGGGTGGTGAAAATTGCCCGTCGATATTTGCATGCGCCGTACCTCTGGGGCGGGCGCTCCCCATTTGGTATCGACTGTTCCGGGCTTACACAAATGGTATTCAAAATTGCCGGTATACGCTTGCTGCGAGATGCGTCTCAACAGGTCACGCAAGGCAGGCTGGTGGATTTTATGGAACAATGCCAGTCGGGCGACCTCGCTTTTTTTGACAATGCCAAGGGTGTTATCACCCACGTTGGAATCATTTTACCCGATTGCCATGTCATTCATGCCTCGGGCAAAGTTCGCATCGACAAACTCGATCACTTCGGCATTTTCAACCGGGAATTGAACCGCTATACCCACCAACTGCGGATTGTAAAACGCGTGCTGGCTGATGAAACGCCTGATATGGATACGGCTCGTGCAGGCGATTCCGAAGACGAATTGATGCAACAGACGGCTCTTTTCGATTGAATATGACGCCTGAGGCCGTAAAATCCTTGCTCGCCGAACGGCTTTCTCCGCGTTATGGCAGCGGCGAAGCAAACGCCATTGCCCGCATTGTGCTGGAAGATGTTTTTCAGGCGCATCGACAGTCGCCGGAACAATTTGCTGCTCAGTGGACTGATGCACAATCTGCACATTTACAGGAAATTATACAACAACTCGAAGCAGGTGAACCGGTTCAGTATGTGGTCGGTTCGGCAGATTTTTTCGGGCTTACATTTCAGGTAAATCCCGCTGTACTGATTCCGCGCCAGGAAACGGAAGAACTGGTGGCCTGGATACTGGATTACCTGAAAACGCTTGCAGGGCAACCCAACATCCACCTGCTCGACATCGGGCTGGGAAGCGGCTGTATCGGCATTACCCTGAAGAAAAAAAACGCGGGCATCCGTTTGTTTGGCCTGGAGGTCAGTCCCGAAGCACTGGACGTGGCGGTGCTGAACGCTACCAAAATCCTGGGAGAGAAGGGTGATTTTACCTTTTTGCGAGGCGACATCCGTGAACGCGCTACCTGGCATTTGTTTCCAACAATGCAGGTAATCGTCAGCAACCCGCCCTACATTCCCGAAACAGAAAAAGCCTTGATACCCGAGCATGTGCTGGCGCACGAGCCTTCCTTGGCACTTTTTGTAGACAATGACGATCCCTTGCTTTTTTACAAAACCATCGCCGATTTTGCCCTGGAGAAACTGGAAATCAGCGGAATGCTGTTTTTTGAATGCAACGAATTTAATGCCGCACAGGTGGCGGCGCTGCTCGTTGAAAAAGGTTTTGAAGAAGTGGTGTTGAAAAAGGATTTGTTGGGCGCTGACCGTATGGTGGCAGGTAAACGTGCCTGACAAAACCCTTCGTGAGAAGGCGGGATAACGGATGAAACGGATTTTTTCAGATTACTCCGGATTATTTTCCATCCATTTATTTTTGAGATGATGAACACTCTACGCCTTGTGTCCTTTGTGAAACCTTTGTGCACGTTGTGGTTAAAAAATTTTTACCACTAAGACCACAAAGGTTTCACAAAGGACACAAGGCGTAGCGTGTTCAGGTGGTATTTTTCGCACACGAATGACCGGCATCTTCTTACCTTCGCACCATGTTTTCTACCACGCAAAAGATTGGTATTCTGGGCGGCGGACAACTCGGAAAAATGTTGTGCCTGGCCGCTGCGCCCTGGGATTTTAAAACCTGTGTGCTCGATACTTCAGCCGATTTTCCCGCAGGTCCTGTTTGTTCGGAATTCACCCCCGGCGATTTTAAAAACTACGACGATGTGCTGGCTTTCGGCGCCGATAAAGACGTGTTAACCATTGAAATAGAGCATGTTAACACGGAAGCCTTGCATGAATTGAAACGACAGGGAAAAATCGTGCACCCGGCCCCGGAAGCACTGGATATCATCAAAGACAAAGGCCTGCAAAAAGAATTTTACCGGCAACACGACATTCCTACCGCACCTTTTGAACTGTTCGCCGACGAACAGGCGCTCCTCGACGCCATCCAAAGTGGCCGCTGGGCACTGCCGCTCGTTCAAAAAACACGCACGGCAGGCTACGACGGTAGGGGAGTGGCCATACTCCGCTCGCCGGCCGACCTCGATACCAAACTGCTAAAAGGCCCTTGCCTCGCCGAACAACTGGCGCCCGTGCGGACGGAAATTGCCGTCATCGCTGCCCGCAACGCTGCCGATCAGGTGGCGGTTTTTCCTGCCGTGGAAATGGATTTTCACCCGGAAGCCAACCTGGTGGAACAACTGGTGTGCCCGGCGCGTATTTCCCCCCTGGCCGAAGCGGCAGCCGAAGCGCTGGCAGAACAGGTTATTCGGGCTTTCGACGTGTGTGGACTGCTGGCGGTGGAAATGTTTCTGTGTATTGATGGCCAACTATGGGTAAATGAAGTGGCGCCGCGCCCGCACAACAGCGGCCACCACACCATCGACAGTGCTGTGACCAGCCAGTACCAGCAACACCTGCGAGCTATTTGCAATTTGCCCCTGGGCGATACGGCACAAGTGCAGCCTGCCATTATGCTCAATTTGCTGGGCGATGAAGGATTTAAAGGCCCTGTCCGATACGAAGGCGTGGCCGAATGCCTGGCACTGAGCGGCGTACATGTACATTTGTATGGAAAAGCCATGACCGCACCTTTCCGAAAGATGGGCCACGTTACCATCACGGCCGATACGCTTGAGGCTGCTTTCGAAAAGGCTGATTTTGTCAAAAAAACACTCCGCGTCCGCTCGTAATTCTCACTTCTCACCTCCCACCTCTCACCTCTATGGTTGCTATCATCATGGGTTCCGATTCCGACCTGCCGGTTATGCAAAAAGCGGCGGACATCCTGACGGAACTGCAAGTGCCCTTTGAAATGACCATCGTGTCGGCGCACAGAACGCCCGACCGCATGTTTCAATTTGCCAAGACAGCGCATGAGCGCGGTATCCGGGTGATCATTGCGGGTGCAGGCGGCGCAGCGCATTTGCCGGGCATGGTGGCGGCTATTTCGCCCTTGCCGGTGGTGGGCGTGCCGGTCAAATCTTCCAATTCTATCGATGGCTGGGATAGTATTTTGTCCATCCTGCAAATGCCCGAGGGTGTGCCCGTGGCAACCGTAGCGCTCAATGCGGCGCGCAATGCAGGTATTCTGGCGGCTCAGATGATCGCCACTTCGGATGCCGATTTGTTGCAACGTATTGTACAGTTCAAGCAGTCGCTTGAGAAGAAGGTGCTGGAGAAGGCGGAGGCGATGGAGCGGCATTTGAAATGATAATGATTGCGGGCTTAAGGGATTCGGCTTCGCCGAATAGGGGATTTGGGATTGGGCGGATTAAGCGGATTAAATAGATTTTTGTGGCCTGTCGGCCACTTGAAATACCTATTTAAAAATCAAAAAAAGTGGCCGACAGGCCACTTCATCCCTATAATCCGCTTAATCCGCCCAATCCCAAGTTCCCATTCGGCGAAGCCGAATCCCCATCCAAAAAGCGAATCCGAATCCTTTTACACCGTTTCCTCCGGGTTTTGCCCACGCATCCGCTTAATCAGGTAATTGATCAGAATCATCACCATCAGACCGATAAAATAAGATGCTGCGAACATCAGCCATTCGTACGTGTCTTTGTCGACCGCATCCCGTTTGGCAGTGAGCCCCCACAAATTAGCGAGGCCTTTTTTTACAAAAAATTTGGAGACCAGCATAGATGCAGAAAGACCTGCGAGATATCCTACGGAAAGATTAACCACCTCTCCGGCAATGAACTTCGTTAGTTTGGACATGTTGTACCTGATATTTTTTTAGCAAACATAAACGGGAGTTTCGGGCTGGACAATAGTTTGCCGCGCTGGTTTGCAAAATGACCACGCGCAAGCATCGTCGAACCACCTGTTTTTTACATAATGGATTGATTTTGTGGGAAATGTGGTCTTGCTGCCCTGTTGGTCAATACCTGCAAATTCATTCATCCTCTTTACCTGCATACAGTGGGTTTCGTGCAAAACACCTACTTTTGCAGCCTGCTAACCAAGTTTTACCACCAAATTTTATGAAAGAAGTTTATATCGTTTCCGCCGTACGCACACCTATTGGTAGTTTCGGCGGCGTACTGTCGGGCATTTCCGCTACCCAACTGGGCGCTACCGCCATCAAAGGCGCACTGGAAAAAGCCGGCGTGGCCCCCGATCAGGTGAATGAAGTGCTGATGGGCAATGTCGTCAGCGCCAACCTGGGCCAGGCCCCTGCCCGCCAGGCAGCGCGTTTTGCCGGACTGCCCGACAATATTCCCTGCACCACCGTCAACAAAGTGTGTGCTTCCGGCATGAAAACCATCGCCCTGGGCGCGCAAAGCATCATGCTGGGCATCAACGACATCGTAGTGGCCGGCGGCATGGAAAACATGTCGCAAATCCCGTACTACCTGCCCAATGCCCGCTGGGGATACAAATACGGCAACGCTGAGTTCATCGACGGCCTCGCCAAAGACGGCCTGACGGACGTGTACAACCAGAAAGCAATGGGCGTATGCGCCGACGCCACCGCTACCAAATACGGCATCACCCGCGAGCAGCAAGATGCTTTTGCCATCGACTCGTACAAACGCGCCGCAGCGGCTACGGAAGGCGGCTTTTTCAAAGATGAAATCGTGCCGGTGCTCATTCCCCAGAAAAAAGGCGACGCCCTTCAAATCGTGGAGGATGAGGAGTTTAAAAAAGTGATGTTCGACAAAATCCCGGGGCTCCGCCCGGCCTTCACACCCGACGGCACCGTAACGGCCGCCAATGCTTCCACTATCAACGACGGCGCTACGGCCCTCGTACTGGCCAGTGAAGAAGCGGTAAAACGCCTGGGACTGACGCCGGTGGCCAAAATCCGCGGCTTTGCAGATGCGGAGCAGGAACCGGAATGGTTTACCACCACGCCGACCATCGCAGCGCCCAAAGCCCTGAAAATGGCGGGTGTTTCCAAAAACGACATCGACTTTTTTGAAGTCAACGAAGCGTTTTCAGTAGTAACCCTCGCTTTTGAACAGGTGATGGACATCGACCACGCCAAAACCAATGTCTTTGGCGGCGCGGTGTCTATCGGCCACCCGCTGGGCGCTTCCGGCGCGCGCATCGTGACCACGCTCAACAACGTGCTGCATCAGCAAAACGGCAAACTCGGGCTGGCAGCGATTTGTAATGGCGGCGGCGGCGCGACGGCGATCGTGATCGAGCGGGTTTAATATTTCGGTGTTCGATATTCGGTGTTCGGAGTTCGATATTCTTTAATGTCGAATAAAGAACACCGAATATCGAATACCGAAATAAAGTAGGAATGGTCGTATGTAAGAATTTGTGAACTGCGTTCCTTGCTATTTATGCAGACAGTCATTTTATGAAATATGTATTTTGGTCAGCAGCCGTTGCATCGGCGGGATTATTGCCATACGACAACATTCAAAATACTGACTACCCGCCCTCCCTCATCTGTCACTTTCCAGGCATACCTGCCTGCGGCAAGCCCGTCGCGAGGCACAAATAACTCTTCGGTATCAAAATCCATTTGCCGCATCAAGCGACCACTCAGATCGTGGATATACAGGTGCTTGCGTACACCTGGGTAACCGATTTTCAGGTAGGTCATCTCCGAAAACGGATTGGGGAACAATAATACAGGCGCTTCATTGACCCATTGTACATTGCTGGTAACCATACTGATTTTGGTCATAAACACCCCGTATTGCACAGCACTTTCTACATTGCCGCCAAAAATCAGATTCCCCGCACCGTCGAGCGCCATGCAACGGGTGCGGCAGTTTGACTGATAATCGCCTGTAACAACGGATTGAACCGCAAGTGATTCATCCAGAATACCACCAAAAGGTTCATTCAAACCGTTTTCAGGATTAAACTGCATGCCACAAACCACCAACCGGTCGCTGTGATCAACAACAACATCGCTCAGGTATGCCGGGGTGGACAGACCAATCCCTTCCGAAGCGGCCAGCAAATGACCACCGGCGTCATACCGAAGCGCAACAGCCCGTACAAACTGATCCTGCCCATCTGTCGAACCGCCAACTACTGCACAGGCGCCGTTGCCCAATCCAGTTACGGCAACTGCGCGGTCATTGCCATCAGCATTGAAGGTCGTATACCACAATAAATTGCCATCAGGTGTACATTTCAGCACCAACATATCGGCCTGTTTTGGGTCGTCCGACCACGTAAAATCGCTGATCAACACATTCCCATCTGACGCCAGAGCAAGGTCGAGGCCGATGGCAGGCTGGTTAATCGCTAGAGTTTTCATAAAAGTCTGCTTGCCTTTTGCCGACAATCGTGTCAGCATTACGCCAAACTGACGGCTCTGGGGGTCTTCAATACGACCGGTCATCAGAAAACTGCCGTCCGGTAATTCTGCTACTCCGGAACACACATCATCATAGGCTGTGCCGATGAGCGCACGCCATTCTTCCCGGCCTTCGGCATTGGTTTTTACGACATAACCATCACAGGCCAGTCCGTAACTGAGTGCTGTATGGCCGCTGATTAGAAAGCCGCCATCTGAAACCAAAACAAGTGCATTGCCTCCGTCTTCTTTTTCACGGCCGTAAAACCGGGTCCAGATAATGGCTCCAGCAGCATTTATTTTGCTGAGGTACATATCGCCCAGCGAATCAGGGCCGGATTTGTTCAACCCGGTAAAGACCAATCCGCCGTCGGGAGTAGCCACAATACCGCGGGCATCGTCGTAGCGCTGGTGGTTGTAAAGCCTGTTAAAGGCGAGTTGTTGGGCCGACAGTCGCACTGCCAGCAAAAGCATCAGCCAGGTGAAGTAGGGGCGCGTATTCATAATCAGATAGTTTTATAAAGAACATATGTATTTACAACGAATAGAGGTGGGTATGTGCTGCCTTGGCATATGTTAGTGTCTGAGAATCAGGCATTGGGCGATCCGGACTTGTTTAGCGTCTATTATTTTCCAGATAATTGCCGCCACATGCTGATTTATTTACTGGAATTTCTCACCTTTTGCCAGCATTTCAATAATTACTTTCATACGCTTCTCTCTTGTCTCCTGTTTTTTTGCGGTCTGAAGGCGAAATCCAATGGAGAAAAGATTGGCTTTATTGAGACCCTTAAAAAACGCTTCTGCTTCTTTGTTTTTGCTCAGTTCTTTTAGAAAATCTTCAGGTATAGTCATTTTGCCTGGGGAATCGTATGCCTTTTCCCAACTACCGTCTTCTTTGGCTTTTTCGATTGATTTAAACCCTGCGGGCCTCATTCTTCCTTCCTTGATCAATCTTTCGACATGACCGATATTTATTTTGGACCAAATACTTTTTTCTCTTCTGGGACAAAACTTTTGCAGCCATGCTTTTTCGTCCAATGATTGTTTTTGGCCATCAATCCAACCGTAGCAAAGTGCTATGTCAAGTGCTTCTGCGTAGGTGATGGTCTTTTCCCCGGAGTTTTTCTTGAATATTTTTAGCCAAAGCCCTTTTGAATCTTCGTGATTCTTTGAGAGCCAGATTTCAAATGTTTCAATAGTTTCGAATGCTATTATGGGAATGGTATTTTGTGTAGTCATATTCTGTAACTTTTGTGGCTCCCGTGTCCTTTGTGGTTTATTAAAAAAATAGCGTTGAATACGTCCTTTTGACCGCTCCATACGTCCTTTATCCATCCAGATACGTGGTATCACCCATCCGAATACATCCTTCATCTATCCGAACAGGTGTTGTATCCAAATGAATACGTACCCGGACGTATTCAGATACGTTGCCCACCTGTTCTAATACGTGTTAGACATATCTGACGGTCAAACAGACGTATACAGCGGTGTAAAATACAGGTCTGACGGTCAATGCTATGTATTGGAATGTCTGAATCGGACATTGGGCACTCCAGAGGACGGGGGAAGGAGCGTGCAGCACGTATTGGATGCGCAAAAGTACAGGGATACCCGTGAGAAAGTTTGGAATGAATCAGGCTTCAACTGGCATCACAATCTAATTCAAGTGACCATTTCAGTTCAGCGTCACCGTTAGAATAATTTTTAAGTTTTACCTCAAACATCTGTTGGGTAAAAATCACCTGCAGAGGCCTTCTCTCCTCGGATATATTTTTTACCGCTGATTTCACCTCCTCGAACAGGGTACGATCGGCTCCGCTTCGGTAGGCAAGCAAAATGATCAGGTTTTTGATTTCTGACAGCCTGACCTTCGGCATAATCAATTCGGTACCCCAGCCTTCCCAGCCTCCGTGATGGATAACCGTAAAATCCCTGCTTAATTTTTGAAGTTGCATGGCGTGAGTGCCTTCTCCGTCGAAGCCATTGTAATAGTCAACGGGTTCACAAACAGGCGGGAATTCCATTTTAATATATTCCTGAAAGACCAACTCGATTTGCTGGCCTCGATAGGAATCATTTTGAATGATTTCAGCCGTCCTTTCTTTGCTTATCATATATTCTCGTGGGACGGGCAATGCACTTAGAAACCCGTCAAATGCAAAACCTACAAGGGTATCATATTGTATTTTTACCCAATGCCCTGTAAACCCTTCTATGACCTGGAAATATTTAGGATCGGTTTGAAAAACGCTTTGCACCACTACTTTCTCGCCCAGTTTCATGGATGCAAGCAACCGGCTGGAAAGCGAATGGCTTTCTCTTAGTTTTAATCCGGCAATGGTGAAAATATTCAATGTGTCGCCTGCCTGGTAGTTGGGCTGTTGTGCCTGGGTGCTTTGGACAAGCGCGAAGAGGGCAAGTATGATGATTGGGGGTTTTTTCATGTTTTTTGGATTTTTATGGTGGGTGGAGGTTGTGGTGTTTTTTATCCGAGTGGCGCTGGCTGCGCGGCTGTGCTGCTCGGGGTAAGGGGAGGATAGCCTAAAAGCCAGCGGGATCATCAGATAGATGTTCTTTTATTATTTGGTTAGATTCTTTTTCATAGTCATTTGCTAGGGATCTAAGTATTGCAGCGAACCGTTGGAACCCGGCATTTTCTGCATCTTCAGCCTTAAATCGAAATTCCTCAGCCAGTTCTTTTTCAGGTTTACCCGTCGGGTCAACAAAATGAACACCACGAGAGTTATATTTTCCTGTTCTAAAACCTGCACGCATCTCTTCTGCATCACGGTCATTTAAAGCGGAGGCGATAGCACGATGTATCCATAGGCCGTTTGGGTCATTTGGGGCATGAATTAATACACTACCTATTGCGTTCATTGCTACTTCCAAATGCCCTGATTCCCTGCACATGGTTTTTACTCGTTGGAGCCAGTGGTTGAAATGCTCTGTATTGAAAGTATTATCTTCTTCAGTCCCCGGAGGAGTTCTCCAATAATGCAACAATCTCCAAGCATTAGTAGCGATGGCTCTAGATTCATCGGTTGGTTCTTTCATTGGCTTATCCTCTTGCTTGGAACGGTAGACCAGTTGGATTACTTCACAAAAGAACTCGGGATCATTAGCTAGTTTGTTTTCAAGCAGTTGGGGCGCGACACCTCTATGACTATCTAGTATTGGAAGATATGACCACTCCACACTAAAAAGGTCTTCTCGAGCAACCGAAACTTCTGACTGAAGAAACTTGATTAGTTCGACAATTTGGTATACATCCATTGCGTACGTTGGCTCACCAGATGAATGTGCGGATAGCAATGCCTGAACACATTGCTTAGTATTTATTGGTTGATTGGTTTGGCGCATCCTATCTAAACAGGCGATTGCAGCATAGGGCCTATCATATTTAATTAGATTTTCTACTGCTATAGAAAGGTTACCTTCAGATTGGTATGCATTGGCACTAGTTCGAAGCCAATACTCTCTCTGGCTTGTGTTAAGCCAGAGAGAGGCGCGATCCCATGCCTCTTTGGTAAATGGCAAACAAGCTAAGAAGCGGCCTATCTGCTTTGGATTCCATGTTGATTTATTGATATTATCGCACCATTCCCAACCGTTGATTTGGTGCCGCCTCCATATGTATCTGCTAATCAAATCCTTGTGTTTATTTTCAGATGTATCAAGGAAATGAGGTAAAAGAGTTTTTTCAATTTCTGAATCTGCTATTACTCCAAGTGCTAGTCCTACCTGACCAGGTGAAACTACGGATTCTGCAAATTGAATCACACTTTCAATACCATTTATCTGAAAGATTTCTGATATTGCTTTTTCCCTCTTAGCGTCAAGTCTCTTTTGCTGCTCTTCCCAATTGCCGTTCTGTTCGTAGAGATCAAAGTCTCGATCTGTAAATAGATGTTGATATAAATTAAACGGTTTAGTGGGAGCGAGACGCTCAGAAACATTATCAATACAGATCAGTACATCCTCAGATAATGCCCATTTTGCATCCGCAAAGCGTCTGTGTTTATTTGTAAATTTTGTTAGATGATCCCAGAGTAAAATGCGTTGCTCTTCTGGAAGTTCAGTAATGGTTTGTGAGGAAAGAACTTGGATTAGTTGATCAAAATTTGATTTAGGGAGATTATCAAAATGATCAATTAACTCTGAAAGTTTATTTGGCGATTGTTCGGCAACAGCAACAGCAATCTCTGCGTATGAAGATACCTGTTGCCAATATTCATGGCGAGTTACTCCCATTGTCCAATCATCGGGAATTATCTTCCGCCAGGTTGGCTTGTGCGATCCCGAAGAGGTCTGGTGTTCGCTAGGTAGAAGTTTAATGAGTAAATTCCATGCGATATCAGCCTTTTCATTAAGAAGTGTCCGAACTGCCACCTTTCGCTTTTCAATAGACGCCAGAGTTTGAGGCAACCACGGGAGCAAAATGGCTGACAAAGAATTGAAGGGACGATTTGCTGACTGCCCACCAGGGTCTTGGCTAGCAAGTTCACCCAGTGCAATACAGACTCGAACCAAGTATTGTTCATCCCAAGCTAAACCTTCCAGAGCCCAGAGCAAACCAGTTAAAAAATTTCTCCCAAAGATACCATTACCTTCTTGGGTAAAAAGATCATCAAAAGGACAGGGTTTTTGGTGCAACGTTTTCTCAACAGCATCAAGGAAGTCATCAGGGGAAACCTCGGCGAGAGTGGGCAATAGGCTGTTTAAACTGCCCCACAGAACCCAGTCAGCGTTCAAAAAAAGTTCTCGTATTGCCCGTTTGCAAATCTCTTCCGTTTTCCCCTGAGAACAATTTCTACATGTATCAGTTTGAGTACTAAGTATCGCTAGTCCTTCTGCGACCCCTTTTCGTAATACTTGGGAAAAGCCCAATTCCATGTCATATATGCTTGCATAATAATGATGGCCCAAAGGTAATTCAAAGGCAGTGTCCGGCTCTTTAAGTATGTTTACTGCAAGAGATTTAAAAATATCAAGATTCTGATCGAGAATACGCGATCCAAGTAGAGGCCAAAGTTCTACTCGATTGACAACTTCCCATATGCCATTTTTTAGTGCCAGAGGGCTGTTAGGCCGAAGCAGTATTTCTCGCGCTTTTTGTAACCAAGTATCATAGCCGATTCCCAAAAAGTTGGCAACTGCTTCAATATCACTTTTACTATTTTCATTCCAAGAACCAATAAGAATCGCCAATGCCAAATATGTAGAATCAGGATGTTGAGTCCAATCATATTTTTGCTCTTCTTTAGGCACTATAAACTCCTTTGGTATTTCGGTAACAAATCTTGGAGTGAAGGCATCCCGAAGATCCTCTGGCAACTTGTTGGAAGTAATCGTTCCAGAATCTTGATTCCAAGTCTGAACAATGTCAACAACCCTTGACCAAACCCATTGCGGATACTGTGGTTTGAATTGGGAAATATGAGAGTGAAGAAGGGACAACGTAACACCAAACTCGTTTCCAAGATCATATCCAAGTAAATGGAAATGACTTAGAAAGTTGTATAACATGTCTTTAGAAACTTCTATTCCGTTATTTGCTATTTTTAGATGGTGTTGAAACACTCGCAACTTTTCAGAGCTCTTAGGAGGACTGAATTTTGCCTGCTCCACATTTCGGAAAAACTCATCAACGTTTTTCGTATGTCTAGCCTGATTGAGCAACCATTGTACATTATGCTCGTCGAGTGCACTTAATGGGCCTGTAATCAAAGCAATGATATCCTTGCCTTTTGCAAATAAATTTGTGTTATTAAAATCATTCCAAGCGGCTTGTATTACCTCTCCAAATTTAGCATTATTTTTAGTGATCGCAATAGTGTGCTTTATCTGCCCGAGCAACCTTCGCTTCTCCTTATTCTCTGCATTTTCAACAAAAACGATAAGATCATCAGTGTCGTATCCGTCAATCTTGCCTTGAAATTTTATTTCTACAATGGGCAAACATGGG
The DNA here is from genome assembly GCA_020160935.1 of Bacteroidota bacterium. Classification (GTDB taxonomy): domain Bacteria; phylum Bacteroidota; class Bacteroidia; order Chitinophagales; family Saprospiraceae; genus M3007. Next base: position 233,951 of record JAIUPL010000006.1, read on the forward strand.
AGGCAAGGTGCATACCCACCAGTGAGCATCAGTACTACAAATGATGCTTGCACATGAGATTCGAAATGGGTTCCTCCTCCTCCGGTGGAAAATGGATTACTAAGGTTTTTCTTTTTAACCATTTATTGGCAATACAAATATTAATAGACTATCTTATTTATGTCCAATTTAGGCCACATGGTGGTTAATCATCCTAAATTTAGAGATACATTTCAAAATTTCCCAACCCATCCATCGCCCTTCCCCTCACTCCCTCCTCCGATACACATACACCTGATAATTCCCTTTAAACTGATACCGCGCTGCTTCCTGATCCCACACCACCACACCCGGTCGGCCGTCTTCAAAAGCCTCGGCTTTGCCGCAAAGTGTGTAGCCTTGCACAATGGGGCGGGTGTTGTTGAAAAACGCCGTTTTGTAGTACTCCGTGCCCCAACTGCCGGTGCTGGTCACCCAGACGAGGTAGGCCGGTTTGTTCTTTTGCAGGTCGCTCAGGTAGCGTTGTTGCAGCGCCTCACTTCGGGGCCCTTGCGACAGCAGGTTGTACAAAAACAAGTGGCCCGAAGCCGCATTCCGTTTGGCATACACGAGTATTTCCGGTTCGGAGCCCAGGATACCGATTTTGTCGCCGGGTTTGCAGCGGCGACCGAGTTCGCGGCCCACCTTTTCCAGTTCGGGGAAAGGGTTCATGTTGTAGCAGTCGCGGTGGATTTTTACAAAATCGGGTGACAGGTAGTAGGAAGCGTTGCCCAAAACTGGAACCAGGGCAAGCAAAACGGTGAGGCCCAGCGCCCAGGCGTTGCCCTTTTTTTCTGAAAAACGCACGCGCAGGGTATCCGCCAGCACGCCGCACAACAGGCCCACCGCCGGCAAACACAATACAAAATAGTGCGGGTAATAGGCCACGCCGATGCCGATCGACACCGCGCAAAAGACAGGAAACAGCCAGCCGTACAAACGCGTTTTCAGGTCGTACGGACTAAAAACCAGGGCCAGCCAGCCCAGCGCTGCCGCTACCCACACCACCTCGAAATGCGCCAATACCAAGGAGAAATACTGACTGAAGGTGCTCCAGCGGTCGCCGACCATGCTGGATTCGCCCAATTGAGCGGGCAGTTCTACCGTCCATATCCACAGGTCGTTGAAGCGGCCCTGACTGGCAAAATACAGGCAAACGAGTCCGTAGGGCAGGATGGCGCTGGCAGAATACGCCAGCACTTCACTGAGCACCTGTTTGGCCGGTTTGCCGCTTTGCCAGCGCGATATGAGCAACCACAGCCCGGCAAATACACCGTACAGCACCACTTGCTGTTTCACGATAAAAGCGAATCCGAGCAGGAGGCCCGCCAGCGCGATGCTGCGCAGGTGGTCTTTTTTCAGGCCTTTTTGAAGCAGAAGCAAGCCGCCGATGGCAAAAGGCATCAGCAACTGGTTGGCATGCGCGGCAAAGCCGTTTACATTGGGCGCCAGCGACATAAAAGCATACACCGACGCAGCCACCGCGCCCGTCCAGTCGCTGAAAATACCGCTGAACAGTTTGAATATCACCCAGATAGCCACCAGGTTGCAAAGCAGCAGCCCAAAGTGGATGCCGCCCGGGCCATAACCGAACAGGCTGGTAAACAGGGCGTACAAACCATACAATCCCGGCGGCTTGTTGTCGAACAAATCCGTGTACAACTGACTGGAAAACAGGTGTTTGCCGATGTAGGCAAAACCACCCTCATCCCGTTCCAGCGGAATAGCAAGCAGGCGAAGGCGAATGATGCCCGCCAACACCATGGAACTGACCGTGATGGCCAGCGGAAGGTGGACGGTACGAACTGTTTCGGTTTTGGCCGGCGCTTGCTTGACTTTTCGCATTGGTTCGGGATGAGATGAATGGAGAAAATACCGGGCGGAATTGCTTATGGTTTCCCCAGCAGTGCAAACATATTCTTTTTATACGCTTCCACGCCCGGCTGATCGAAAGGATTTACCCCCAGCAGGTAACCGCTCACGGCGCAGGCTTTTTCAAAAAAGAAAAACAACTGACCCAGGTAATACGGCGTGGCCTCCGGAATCAGGATGCTCAGGTTGGGCACGCCGCCGTCGGTATGCGCCATGCGGGTGCCTTCTGCTGCTTTTTTGTTGATGTAGTCGAGCGTTTTGCCACTCAGGTAATTGAGTCCATCGAGGTCGTCGTCCGTTTTGAACATCGAAAGGTCGGCTTCCGGCGTACCGATTTCCAGCACCGTTTCGAACAGGGAGCGTCGGCCGTCCTGGATGTACTGGCCCATCGAGTGCAGGTCGGAGGTAAAATCGACCGAGGCCGGGAAAATACCTTTGTGGTCTTTGCCTTCGCTTTCGCCGTACAACTGTTTCCACCATTCGGCAATGAAATGGCAGCGCGGTTCATAATTCACCAGCAGTTCAATGTCCTTGCCTTTGCGGTGCAGGATGTTGCGCACAGCGGCGTAGCGGTAGCAGTCGTTTTCGGCAAAAGGTTTTTTGTACAGTTTCACGGCATCGGCCGCACCACGCATCAGTTCGTCGAGGTCGATACCGGCCACGGCAATGGGGAGCAGGCCCACGGCTGTCAGCACGGAAAAACGGCCGCCCACATTGTCCGGCACCACAAACGTTTCGTAGCCTTCGCGGGTCGCCAGGGTTTTCAGTGCGCCTTTGGCATGGTCGGTAGTGGCATAAATGCGTTCACGAGCGCCTTCCTTGCCGTATTTCTCTTCCAGTTTTTGTTTGAAAATACGGAAAGCGATGGCCGGCTCGGTCGTTGTGCCCGATTTGGAAATGACATTGACGGAAAAATCGCGGTTGCCGATCACTTCCAGCAAATGTGTGAGATAGGTGCCGGAAATATTGGTACCAGCGAAGTACACTTCCGGGCCTTTGCGCGCTTTTTTCGGCAGGTTGTTGTAAAAACTGTGCCCGCAAAACTCGATGGCTGCTTTGGCGCCTAAATACGAGCCGCCGATGCCGATGACAACCAGCACTTCGCTTTGTTTGCGGATTTTTTTGGCCGAAGCCTTGATGCGCTTGTATTCGGCGCGGTCGTATTTCAGGGGAAGGTCGAGCCAGCCCAGGAAATCGTTGCCGGGGCCTTTGCGGCTTTCCAGCAGGCGGGCTGCCGCATCCACCTGCGGTTCTATGGCAGCCAGTTCCGCTTTGGAAAGAAAAGGAGCGGCTGCGCTATCATTGAATTGAATCATGGTGTTTACACTTTTGCCAGTTCGGCTTTCAGGAAATCGATGACTTTAATTTCGGTAGCGTCTACCTGGTGCAGTTCGGAGAGGTAGAACGACATCCAGTCTCCGAGGTGAACGAGGTAAAAGGCCTTTTCGATCAGGCTTTTTCCTTTCGACCACACTTCAATGCTGGTCTGGGTGTAATGCTCCACGATGTCCTTGTTGATGTCCATGCGAATGGCGGTGCGCTGAAAATCGTCGCGGTTGCGCAGCCAGATCACGGCAACGTCGGGGCGCTGGTCGCGCCAGCCCACGAGTTCATTGTGGTTCATTTCGGGCAGGGCGTGGTGCCAGCACAGCATTTTGGCGTTTTCATTGATTTGCTGGCGCCAGCGAACGGCTACGGATTCCATCTGGTCGGCTACGTAGATGACGGGCGTTTTACCAGCGAGGAATCCGGCGATTTTGCGCGCCGATTTCTGGATGGCGGCCGAGTCTTTTACCAGCAGTTTTTTGGCAGCGGCTACCTGGCCGAAGAGTTTGCCGGGAATGAGTTTGGCGCTGCGCAGGATGCCGAGTTGCGCTACAATGGAATAGCCCATGCAGGCACGCGGGCTGCTCCAGCCGGAGGGCACCTGTACGTAGTCGAGGCCGTGTTTTTGGGCGAGTTCGATCAATTTGCCACCCGAAGCGATGCAAACGATTTTAGCGCCGGTGCCCAGCAGTTGTTCGAAGGTGCTGAGTGTTTCTTCGGTGTTGCCACTGTAGGAGGAGCAAATGGCCAGGGTATGTTTGTTGACCCAGTTAGGCGCCTGATAACCTTTGCTGACGACGATCGGCAATTTGCAAACGCCGCGAACGAAGTCCTGTACAAATCCGCCGCCGATACCGCTGCCACCGAGGCCGGAAATGAATATGGAGCGAAAGGGGGCAGCGTGTTTTTTCAACTGAACTTTTTCAGCAATTCCAAGGGCTTCCTCCAACTGTGCGGGGAAGCGGGCGATCATTTTATCCATCTTGTTAGTTGTAATTGTTAAAAAGGTTGGGCGCCGCAAAATTACGTTGCCGGTATGGGAATGCAAGGCGATCAAAAAAAACCTTGCGCGAGGGATTTTTTTTATTTTTATAACTTATTGATAATGAAATAGAAACGCCTGAGTTGAGTCTATATTAAAATAAAAAAAACTTGGCGGGAGTATTGTTATGAGGAAAAAAAATGTTCGATGCCAATTTTGGCACGATTTTTCCAAAGTAGTAGATCAGAAAGGGTTAAAAAACATTTGATTGGTTAATTGTTTTCATGGTTATGTTGTAATCGTCCAGTCGAAAAGACTGGACGATTTTTTTTTGGGGGGGGGGCTTCATACCTTACACGTTGGAAATGATTGACAGGAGGTTCGTTGCGATTAAACCTATGAGGTTTTTAAAACCTCATAGGTTTGAAGAACAAAACCTGACAATTCTGAAAACCAACACTTCAAATAATATTCACTTCCGGCTCCAGCCGCACCCCAAACGTCTTTTCCACAGAATCAATAATCACATACGCCAGATCCTTTACTTCCTGTCCCGTCGCGCCGCCATAATTTACCAGCACCAGCGCCTGTTTTTCGTAACAACCTGTATTTCCCACTCTTTTTCCTTTCCAGCCGCATTGTTCGATGAGCCAGCCGGCCGGAATTTTCACGCGTCCATCAGGAAGGTCGTAGTGCACGGCCTGCGGGTGGGTTGTCAGGATATGATCCAATACGGAACGAGGTACTTCCGGGTTTTTGAAAAACGAACCACAGTTGCCGATGCGTGCAGGGTCGGGCAGTTTGCTGCTGCGAATTTGTATCACCGCCCGGCTGATGTCGGCAATGCCGGGATTGGATATGCCATTGGTTTCCAGCGTTTTGCGAATGTCGCCGTAGGAAATATTCAATTGGTGCTCCGATCGGGTAAGGGCAAGCGTCACCGTTGTAATGCAGTATTGGCCTTTTGCTTCGTGCTTGAAAATGCTGTCGCGGTAGCCGAATCGGCAGGTAGCATGGTCGAAA
>JAIUPL010000007.1 GCA_020160935.1 Bacteroidota bacterium
GGCATTGTCGAGTTTTTGTACGAAAACATTTTGCTGCCCGACAGCAATATCAACCAGGCGGCCTCCAATGGTTTTGTCAAATTCAGCATTTACCCGAAAGCCGATGCGCCGCTGGAAACGCTGATTGAAAACGACGCGGCCATTTACTTCGATTTCAACGAGCCGGTAATCACCAATACCACCCGGCATCGCCTCGGCGAAAACTTCATGACTGTCGGGCTATGGCAACCCGAACGGCCGCAGTATGAGGTGCTGGTTTCGCCCAATCCGATGACGGAAACGGCGCGGCTCGAAGTGAAGGGGTTGCTCGGTTCGTATCCATTACATCTGAAAGTGTTTGATTTGCAAGGAAATATTGTGCTGGATAACACCTCGTATAACTCTGTATTTATAATCCGAAAAACGGACCTGGCCGCCGGGATGTACCTGTTTAAAATTGAACAACAGGGCGTGCTGGTTGGAAATGGAAAGTTGATGGTAAAGGATTAGAACCAAGAACAGTTTTGTAAAATAAGCATCGTTGAAGCCGCTTGCCGTAAGGTGAGCGGCTTTTTTTATTGCTGCCGCCTTACATTTGTAGATCAACCAGTTCAAAACCAGCGCAACATGGCCAAAAAAATGAAAACACCCGACGTTTACATCCGCGAAAAAAGCGCATTTCCCAACAGCGTCGTGCCGGTCAGCACCTCTGTGCCGGCATTTATTGGTTACACACAAACCGCTGTAAAAAACGGGCAAAATGTGATCAACACCCCTGTTCGGATTACTTCATTGTCGGAATACCAGTCCATTTTCGGTGGCGCGCCGGTGTCGGGCAGCCGCTTCTTTTTATATCAGAGTATGGTAATGTATTTTACCAATGGTGGAACTGACTGTTACATCGTTTCCATTGGAAATTACAATGCCACGCCTGCTGTCGGCGATTTTTACAGCAAAGCGGCTGCCGGCGATACCCGCGCCTCGAAACCCCGGGGCATCGATGCACTGGAGAATGAAATGGAACCTACCTTATTGGTAGCGCCGGACGCCGTATTGCTCGGCGCCAACGACTGTTTTCAGGTGCAACGCCTCATGCTGGCGCAATGCGCCCGTTTGCAAAATCGCTTTGCTATACTCGACATCCACAACGGGTTCCAGCCTATGAGCAACAATACCAGTGATGTGATTCTGGCTTTTCGAGCAGCCATGAACAACCCGGATCAATTGAAATGGGGTGCGGCTTATTATCCATGGTTGCTGGTAAATCCCGATGCCGGATTGCCTTCCAACATGCTTCCGCCTTCCGGAGCCATCGCCGGTATTTATTGTAATATGGACCAAAACAGAGGTGTTTTTACGGCGCCTGCCAATATACCAGTGCAAGGTGCGACCGGTCTTACCGTACCAATAAACGATACCCAGCAGGAAGACCTGAATACACCGATAGACGGGAAAGCCGTAGACGCCATTCGTTTTTTTACAGGAAAGGGAACTGTGGTCTGGGGCGCCCGCACGCTGGATGGGAATAGCAACGATTGGCGCTATATTTCCGTGCGCCGCACAATCATTTATCTGGAGCAATCCATCAAAAACGCCTTGCAGGCATTCGTCTTCGAACCCAATATGCAAAGCACCTGGACGGCTGCCATTTCCATGATCAGTAGTTTTCTACATAATTTTTGGATGCAGGGCGGCCTCCAGGGCAATTATCCCCAGGATGCATTTAACGTACAGGCTGGGCTGGGATCTACCATGACGCCGGTGGATATTCTGGAAGGGTATATGGTTGTGCAGGTGACGGTGGCGACGATACGACCGGCTGAATTTATAGTAATGACGTTCAAACAGAAGATGGAAGAAGCGTAAACAAGTGAAAGGAAGTGAAAAAAAAATCGCTTCCTTTGCCTGAAATACTCGCCTTGCTCTTATGCGCAAAATCGTCACCAACCTCACCACCTGGGTGTTGCTCGCCATTGTAGCGGGTATTCTGCTGGGGCATTTTGCGCCCGAAACGGCTGTTCGAATGGAGCCGCTCGGCAAATACTTCATCAACGTTGTCAAGGTATTTATCAACCCGCTCATTTTCCTGACCATCACCCTGGGCATTTCTGGCATGGGCGACCTGCGCAAAGTGGGCACCGTAGGTGGTAAAGCATTGATTTACTTTGAAATAGTGACCACACTGGCCTTGCTCATCGGCATTGTGGTGGCGCATTTTATACAGCCCGGATACGGCGTACAGGCCCAAACGGCGGGCGTCGACATCAGTAAATACACCAAAAGCGCTGCCAATTTTACCTGGTGGAATTTCCTGCGCGAAAACCTGACCTTGCAGGTACTGGTTTGTTCCATTTTCCTGGGGATCGGCCTCAATCGTTATTCCGGCAAAGCAAATATCATTCGCCTGCTGGCGCGTGTGTCGAAATACGTGTTCAAGGCCTTACACGGCGTGATGTTGCTGGCGCCCATCGGTGCTTTCGGCGGTATGGCGTTTACCATCGGAAAATACGGCGTGCAAACCCTGCTGCCGCTCGCCAAACTCATGGTTTCGGTGTACAGCACCATGGCCATTTTCATTTTTGTAGTGCTCATGCTCATTCTCCGGCGCTACAAAGTCAATATTTTTCGCTACCTGAATTTTATCAAGGAAGAACTGCTGATTGTGCTCGGCACCTCGTCCAGCGAAGCCGCACTTCCCGCCCTGATGGAAAAACTCGAGCAAATGGGCTGCCCCAAACCTGTGGTGGGCCTTGTCATTCCGGCCGGCTATTCCTTCAACCTCGATGGTACCACGATTTACCTTTCCATGGCCACGATATTTCTGGCGCAGGTGTACGGCATCGACCTGAGCCTCGGCCAGGTGCTGACCATTATCGGGGTGCTGATGGTCACGTCCAAAGGCGCGGCGGGCGTCACGGGCAGCGGGTTTGTGGTGCTGGCATCTACTTTGTCGGCCGTACAGGTCATCCCCATCGAGGGACTGGCCTTGCTGCTCGGTGTCGACCGTTTCATGTCGGAAGCGCGGGCCATTACCAATTTTATTGGAAATGGAGTGGCGACGATTTTCCTGGCCAATCTGGAAGGCGAATTTGACCGGGATAAAATGGAAGAGGCGTTTTCGACGGAGGTGTATGAGTATGAAATGTAACACGGAGACACGGATTGCGCGGATAAAAGAGACGGATTTTCACGGATAGCGTGCGTACGAATGAAGCCCTGGTAATAACGCAAAACTCATTACCACCCATGCTATCCGTGTAAATCCGTCTCTTTTATCCGTGCAATCCGTGTCTCCGGTGTCACAGGTGTAGCAGGCGCAACAAATACTCCCCGTACCCGCTTTTCAGGTACTTGTGCCCCAGGCGTTCCAGTTGTTCGTCGTCGATAAAGCCCATTTCCCAGGCTATTTCCTCGATACAGCCGATTTTCAGCCCCTGGCGGTCTTCGATGGTTTCGATAAACTGGCTGGCCTGCATCAGGCTTTTGTGGGTGCCCGTATCGAGCCAGGCGTAGCCGCGACCCATGACGCGCACTTGCAGGCGGCCTTGTGTGAGGTAAATTTTGTTGACGTCGGTAATTTCGTATTCGCCGCGGGCGCTGGGTTTCAGGTTGCGGGCGATGTCGATAATGCTGTTGTCGTAGAAATAAATACCGGGCACTGCGTAATGGCTTTTCGGCTTGGCGGGTTTTTCCTCGATGCTCAGCGCCTTGAAGTTTTCGTCGAATTCCACCACACCGTAGCGCTCCGGATCGGCCACCTGATAGGCGAAAATGATGCCGCCTTCGGGCTCGGTGCAGGAACGCAACATTTCGCCCAGCCCTGCGCCGTAAAAAATATTGTCGCCCAGAATGAGCGACGCCGAATCAGCGCCTACAAACGGCGCACCCAGCACAAACGCCTGGGCCAATCCATTGGGCTCGTGCTGCTCCACGTAGGAAAAGTTCATGCCCAGTTCGTGGCCGTCGCCAAACAATTGCCGGAATTTCGGCAAATCCTGCGGTGTGGAAATAATGAGTATATCTCGAATACCCGCCAGCATCAGCGTCGACAGCGGGTAATAGATCATCGGTTTGTCGTAAACCGGCATCAACTGCTTGCTCACGGCCAAAGTGAGCGGATAAAGCCGGGTGCCGAGTCCGCCGGCCAGGATAATTCCTTTCATAATCTGGATAGGTTCGGTTTGGAAGCGCAAAAAAAGTGCCCTTTTGCCGGATAGCCTATTCTTTTTTGAAAAAAGGGATAATTTTGGAGGTAAAACGAACTTCCCATGCCATTGACAACTGAAGACTTTACAAGCGCGGCAGCGCCGGTACTCGAAAAACTACGCACCCGATTTGGTAAAAATCTCCCGCAAGTGTCCGACATCCGCGATGCGCAGGGCCACCAATACGTCAACCTCGTGCAGGAGGGCGGGGGTGTGCTGGGCGTGGCGTTGCTCGGCTACGTGTATGTGCTGGAAGAAATGGGCATCCGCTTTATGAAAATGGCGGGCACCAGCGCCGGGGCGATCAATACCATGCTGATGACCTGTGTGGGCGACAAACAAGATCCCAAGGCGCTGAAAGTGCTCGAACACGTCAACAAAAAGCCTTTGTTCGATTTTGTCGACGGCAACTCCACGGCCCGGGCACTGGTGCGCCGCCTCATTACGTCCAAAAGTTATTTCAGCCGCCTGTTCAAACTCATCGTCGTTTCGTTGATTGCCTTTGTGGTGGCCGTTCCGGCGCTGGCATTTTCCTTTGGAAAAGGCGCCTACGACTGGCTGCTGTGGCTATCGCTGGCAGTAACGGTGCTGTCGGGTGGATTTTTGCTGTACCTCGTGGTGTGGATGCTGGTCAATCGGAAAAAATTCTACCGCTCCGAATTCGGCATCAACCCCGGCCGCAATTTTGAAGAATGGATCAGCGGTATCCTGCAACAATACGGCATCCGCAACCTCAACGACCTGCGTGCCCACATCGCAAAAGTGCCGGAAGGCGGTTTCCAACTGATGCGGAATGAGGAAAATGCGGACATTTCAGACCTGAACCAGCCCGTAATGGAAGATTTTCTCAGCATCGTCACTTCCGACCTCACCAATCGTATGAAAGTGGAATTTCCGCGCATGTGGCAACTCTACTGGCACGATCCGGAGCAGGTGAATCCGGCGTTTTTTGTGCGGGCGTCTATGGCCGTGCCCTTTTTCTTCCGGCCTTTTGTGGTGCGCGACATCGCGCCCGATCGGGTGTTGCCGGCCTGGGGCCAGTTTCTGGGCATCGAAGACATGGCGCGTATTCCGGCTACCACCCATTTTGTCGACGGTGGTTTGTTGTCCAATTTCCCGATCAATGTCTTTTTCAACCCGAAAGTGGCCGTACCGCGCCTGCCGACTTTCGGCATCATGCTGAGCGCCGAAAACACCGCCAGCGTTGAATACAAAACCCTTGGCAGTTTCACCGGCGCTATGATCAGCACTTTGCGCGCCCACTATGACAAGGAATTTTTGCTGAAAAATGCCGACTTCAACCGCACCATCGGTCGCATCGACGTGGGTGGTATCAACTGGCTGAATTTCAATATTTCCGATCCTGAAAAACTGGAACTGTTCCGACGGGGCGCCGAAGCGGCCGCGCGCTTTTTTATGGGCCCCGACCCGAAAGCAGGCGAAGAAGGCCTGGAAAGTACGGGCGGCTTCAACTGGGACTACTACAAGGTGCAGCGGGCGGAGATGAAGCGAATGTTGAGTTAGTTATTGGTTATCTGTTATTGGTTATTAGGGGTGGTAGGGGGCCATTTGTACAAATGCCTGGCTACACAAAAACAGATGCCAGACATTTGTACAGATGGCCCCCTACCACTCCTAATAACTGATAACCAATAACCGATAACTAACTCAAAGGACCTTCAGCAGTTCTTCCTCCAGATTCATCCGCGGGTTGATAGCCACGATTTTTCCGTCTTTGCCGATGAGGAATGTTTTCGGGATGGCGCGCACGCCGTAGGTAGCGGCCGGAGCGCTGTCCCACCATTTCAGGTCGCTCACGTGGTTGTCCCAGATGAGGCCGTCCTGTTTGATGGCCTGAATCCATTTCTCTTTGCCGTCAGGGCGGTCGAGCGATACGCTGAACACGTCGAAGCCTTTGCTTTTGTATTTGTTGTAGGTTTCCACCACGTGGGGGTTGGCTTTGCGGCAAGGGCCGCACCAGGAAGCCCAGAAGTCGAGCAGTACCACCTTGCCTTTCAGTGAAGACAGCGAATGCACCTTGCCATCGGGGCCGGGCAGGCTGATATCGGGGGCGGGCATACCGACCTGAATGGTTTCGTCGGCGTATTGTTGGGAAGATTGTTTTTCGATGTCCGACACCATTTTGCTGAAATCAGTGGCATATTTAGAGCCGGGCATGGCAGTGTTCAGGTTAGCGGCAGCGGTGCGGAAATCATCCATAAAAGCGCCGGCATTTTGTCCGAGTACCTGTGTGGTCAGGAAGGCTTTCATAAGCGGGTTACAGCCTTTGCCGACGACCATGCGGGCTTCATCCACGCTTTTTACCTGATTTTTCAGCAGCCCGCCGATGATGTCGGCATAGCAGGTGAAAGTAGGCGAACCCGTAACCTGCACATCAAGGCGATCGATGGTTTTCAAGTCCCCTTTCACTTCTACCGTATTTTCGGTACCATCGAGAATGAAAAACATCTTTTTGGCGCCGATGCTCAAGCGGTACAGCCCTGCCTCAAAGGGCTTTTCCAGTTTGATTTCGAAATTGCCCGAAGCGTCGCAGGTCGAGCGACTCAGTGCCACGCTGGAGCGGTCGAAATGAGCCTGTTCGAGCAGTACCTGCAGGTTGGCAGCGCCCTCGATAGCGCCTTTCAACGCATGGCCGCCTTGTCCGTTGCAGGCATGAAGAATGGCCAGAGCGGGCAGGAGCAGCAGAATGAATGATGATATTTTTTTCATAAAAAATTGATTTTTAACGCCTTTCAACGTCGACAGGGTTTTAAACCCTGCCGACGTTAAAAACTTCTAATTCATAATATCCGACAAAACACTGGCATACGTCCGTTTCCAGTCGTTCATATTTCCCCAGTTTTCGCCATCGAAATGGATCGTGTCGCCTTTCACCACACCCAGTGCTTCGAACGGCGCTTTTTCCGACTGCAAAAAACGTTCGAAATCGGCAACTTGTTCTGTCCGCACCGAGACGATTACCCGACTTTGCGCTTCTCCGAACAGCCAGGCGTCTTTGCGAATGCTGGTATTGGAGCGCACTTCAAAGCCCAGCCCGTCGGGCATAGCGCTTTCCAGCAGTGCTGCAAACACACCACCGTCGGAAATGTCATGCGCCGATTGCAGGAGTTGCAGGCCGATGGCTTTTTTTACCACCTGCTGGATAAAATATTCTTCTTCCAGGTCGAAATGCGGGCAAGTGCTGAACTCCACCTGCTGCACCGTGCGCAGGTATTCGCTGCTGCCCAAGTCGTTGCGGCTGGTACCGATCAGGTAAATATGGTCGCCTTCCTGTTTGAAATGCAGCGTCATCATACGCGTGTGGTCGTCGAGCAGCCCCAGCATCCCGATGGTCGGGGTAGGGTACACCGGAATGACTTCGCCGTTGCGGGTGTACTGGTTATAGAAACTCACATTGCCACCGGTCACCGGCGTATCGAATTTGCGGCAAGCCTCGCCCATGCCCCGTATCGCTTCGGCAAACTGGTAGTACACTTCGGGGTTGTACGGATTTCCAAAATTGAGACAGTTGGTGATGGCCACCGGCTCGCCACCGGCGCAAACGATGTTGCGAGCGGCTTCTGCCACGGCGATCATGGCGCCCCGATGCGGATCGGCGTACACATAGGCTGCATTGCAGTCGGTAGTGAGCGCCAGGGCTTTTTCCGTACCTTTTACATACACCACAGCGGCGTCGCTGGGGCGATTAGTGGTCATGGTGCCCGTGCGCACCATGCTGTCGTACTGGCGTGTGATCCAGTTTTTGGAAGCCAGATTGGGCGATTGCCACAGTTTTTGGGCTGCTTCGCGGTAGTTGGCGGGCTGAGGCACGTTTTCGGGGTTGAATGCGCGTACATGCTGCAAATACGCCGGTTCTTTTTGTTCGCGCACATACACCGGCGCACTGCCGCCCAGCACCAGCGTTTCGGCGGGCGCGGTGGCAACGAGTTCTCCTTCGTAGAAGTATTCGAGCAGGCCGCCTTCGGTGGTGACGCCGATTTCGGCGCAAGGCAGATCCCATTTTTCGAAAACAGCAAGGATTTCCGATTCTCGGCCCGGTTTGCACACGATGAGCATACGCTCCTGGCTTTCGGAGAGCAGAATTTCCCATGCTTTCATGTGGGCCTGGCGCGTGGGCACTTTGGAAAGATCGATGCGCATGCCGCAGCCGGCTTTGGCGCTCATTTCGGATGTAGAGCAGGTAATGCCTGCTGCTCCCATGTCCTGCATGCCCACGATGGCGCCAGTCTGGATGGCTTCGAGGCTGGCTTCGAGCAGGAGTTTTTCCTGAAACGGGTCGCCCACCTGTACCGCAGGCAGGTCTTCATGTGAATCTTCGGACAAGTCGGCACTTGCGAAGGTGGCGCCGTGGATACCGTCTTTTCCAGTGGCCGAACCGACGATAAACACCGGATTGCCCGGGCCGCCTGCGGTGGCGCTCACCGTTTCACCGGCTTTGACGATACCGGCCGACATGGCATTCACCAGAATATCGTGGTTGTAACAGGGCATGAAATACACTTCGCCACCCACGGTAGGCACGCCGAAGCAGTTGCCATAGTCGCCGATGCCTTTCACCACGCCTGCAATGAGGCGTTTCATGCGCGGGCTGTCGGGCACACCGAAGCGCAGGGAGTTGAGCGCTGCAATAGGCCGGGCGCCCATGGTAAAAATATCGCGGTGGATGCCGCCTACGCCCGTGGCTGCGCCCTGATACGGCTCGATGGCCGAGGGGTGGTTGTGGCTTTCAATTTTGAACGCACAACCCAGTCCGCCGCCGATGTCGACCAATCCGGCATTTTCCTCGCCGGCGCCTACCAGCAGGCGTTTGCCGTCGCGGGGCAGGGTTTTGAGTTGCAGGATGGAATTTTTGTAGGAACAGTGTTCGCTCCACATCACGGAGTAGATACTCAGTTCAGTGAAATTGGGCACGCGGCCCAGGATTTCCTTGATTTTTTCAAATTCGTCGGGTGTAATGCCGAGGTTTTTGGCTGTTTCGACCGTTGGTAGTGCTTCCACTGTTTTCAGAAAAATTGAACCGGGTGAAAAGAAGCCGCAAAGGTAGGAAGCCGCGGGCATAAAAAAACCCCCGACAGAGACCTGTCGAGGGTTTCGCATAAATAATATGTAACGGAAGTCCGTGCCAATTAGGCGAGGCGGACGTTTACTGCATTCATGCCTTTTTTACCGCGGGCAGTTTCGAACGTGACGGTGTCACCTTCGCGGATTTCATCAACGAGGCCGGTGGCGTGTACGAAGATTTCTTCCTTGGTTGAGCTGTCAACGATGAAGCCAAAACCCTTGGTGGTGTTAAAGAATTTTACTGTTCCGGTGTGCATTTAAAAAAAATTGAAATAAAAAAATGGGCCTTTCAGCCCGAGAACTGAAACAAATGTACGATTTTTTTGAACAGAAAATTGTGTTGTTTTTATTCCCTCGTTCAACTGACAACTATTTCAGTTCGTTTATCGTTATCCTACGCTCACTGCTCTGTGCCGGTTTTTTGTCTATTTTGCCGGATTTGGCAGGCAAAAATCGTACTTTTGCGGTCTTTAATCGATCTGACACCAATTCATTCTTTTTGCTTAAATTTTTTCCATTCAAATTTCAATTTTAACATGGTTTTGAAAAAATGTGTTGTGGCGGCCGCTCTGTGCCTGCCATTGATTACCGTTTCGGCGCAGACAAAAGCACCGGAAAACTGGTTCACACTCGATGCCACCAAAGATAAAGTTCAGGGCACCGGCGCCGATGAAGCGCTGCGCCGCCTGCATGAAAAAGGTAAAAAAGGCCAGACCATCATCGTGGCTGTACTGGATTCTGGTGTAGAGGTCGACCACGAAGACCTGAAAGATATTATCTGGACCAACCCGGGAGAAATTGCCGGAAACGGGATCGATGACGACAAAAACGGATATATCGACGATGTGCACGGCTGGAACTTCCTCAGTGGAAAAGGCGGTAATATCGACAATGAAACGCTCGAACTCACCCGCGAATATGTGCGCCTGAGCAAACGTTTCAAAGGAACCGATCCGAAGAACCTGTATGGTGACGCCAAAAAAGAGTACGAATACTACGAAGCAGTGAAAGCCGACTTCGAAGCACAACGCAAGGACGCTCAGTCGGGCATGGAAAATGCCACCAAACAACTGAAACCGATCGAAGAGGCTTTCGACAAGGTGGAAAAAGCAACCGGTATCAAAGACATCACCGCCGAACAACTGGCTAAAGTAGATGCAGGCACTGACGCCGACCTGAAAAAATCCATCCAGATTCTGCAGGCTGTCATGGCCCAGGGTATTGCTACCCGCAAGGACCTGGAAGAGGCTAAAAACGAAGCCGGCAAATACTTCTACGACCAACTCAACTACAACCTCAATCCGGAATTCGATCCGCGCGCTTCCGTTGTTGGCGACGACCCGAACGACCTGACCAACCGCTACTACGGTACCAACGACTACGAAGGCCCTGATGCCTTCCACGGTACACACGTATCGGGTATCATTGCTGCCAACCGCAACAACAACATCGGTATTCGCGGCGTGGCCGACAACGTGCGCATCATGACCGTACGCTGCGTGCCCAATGGCGACGAGCGCGACAAAGACGTAGCCAATGCTATCTACTACGCAGTAGACAATGGCGCCAGCGTGATCAATATGTCCTTCGGTAAAAGTTACAGCCCACAAAAATGGTATGTCGACCAGGCCATGAAATATGCTGCCGATCACGACGTGCTGCTTGTACACGCTGCCGGTAACGACTCCGAAAACAACGACACTGACCCGAACTTCCCGAACGACATGTACCAGAAGCCTGTCAAAAAAGGTTTGTTCAAAAAACAGAACAACGTTCCGTCGTGGATGGAAATCGGCGCCCTCAGTTGGAAATCAGGTGAAAACCGCGTCGCTCGTTTCTCCAACTACGGCAAGAAAAACGTCGATCTGTTCTCGCCCGGCGTATCCATCTACTCCACCGTTCCGGATGGCAAATACGGCAACGCACAGGGTACTTCCATGGCGGCTCCTGCTGCTGCCGGCGTGGCCGCCATCATTCGCTCATACTATCCCGAACTGTCGGCTGTACAAGTGAAAGACATCATGGAAAAATCCGTCACCAAACAGGAAGGCGAAGTGTACAAACCCGGCACTACCGAGAAAGTTGCCTTCACAGAACTCTGTGTGAGCGGCGGCGTTGTAAGTGCTGTTAGCGCCGTGGAAATGGCTGAAAAAACCAAAGCCAAGAAGAATAAAAAAGCCGTTTGGCGCGAAGCCGGCATGGGTAAATCCGTAGGCGGCAAGATGGGTAAAGAGAAAGTGGTCACTCCATAGAGAAGTGAGAGGGTGAGAGGGTGAGAGAGTGAGAATACGTAGAGTAGACCGCTCCGTGCTTGGCATTTTTAGCGCGGAGCGGGCTACTCTACGTATTCTCACTCTCTCACCCTCTCACTCTCTCACTCTCTCACTCTCTTACCCTCTCACCATTCTATACCCCACTCCCTTCAGCGTCAAAATCTGCACGCTGCTGTCTTCTTTTAAATAATCGCGCAGGCGGGTGATATATACATCCAGGTTGCGGGAGTTGAAAAACGAGTCGTTGCCCCATACCGCTTGCAAGATGTCTTTTCGGGCCACGACAGCGTTGATCTCGGCGCTGAGAATCTCCAGCAATTGGGTTTCGCGGTGCGAGAGGAGGCGCAGGTGCTGATCGAGCGCCAGTTCCTGGCGGGCCGGTGTGAAACGGTAGCGGCCGAGGCGAATGGCGCCGTCGGCAGGAGCGGGTGCCGGGGCTCCGAGGCCCCGGATGCGCAGCAGGTTCTGCATGCGTACAATGAGTTCTTCCTGACTAAAAGGTTTGCGGATATAGTCGTTGCCGCCCGATTCGAAACCTTGCAATACGTCCTGTGTCTGGTTTTTAGCGGTCAGGAAAATGATCGGAATGTGCGGGTCGAGCCTGCGGATGTCCTGCCCCAGCGAAAAACCGTCGCGGTGCGGCAGCATCACATCCAGTACACAGATGTCGGGGCGGAATTGTTCGAAAGCGGGCAGCACCTCCCGGCCGTCGGCCACCAGTAGCACCTCAAACTGGCGACTTTCGAGGCTTTCGCTCACGATTTTGCCTAGAAAAGGCTCGTCTTCCACGTATAGCACTTTTATGTTTTGCATCAGGCGGCCGTTTGTTCCAGGGGAAGAAAAATGGTGAACGTCGTGCCGCCCTGCTCCCGGCTTTCCACACCGATGCTGCCGCCGTGCAGGCGCACCACGCCGGCTACATAACTCAGTCCGAGGCCGTGGCCTTTCACCGTGTGCACGTCGCCGGTGGGTACGCGGAAGAATTTTTCAAAAATGCGATCCTGGTACGCTGCGGGGATGCCGATGCCGTTGTCGCGCACACGCAGCGAAAGTTGGCCTTCGTGCTGCGACAATTGTACGCTGATTTGCGGGTGTTCGGTGCTGTATTTCAGCGCATTATCGAGCAGGTTGTATACCACGCTGCTCAGGTGCAGGCGGTCGCCCGACACCTGGTATTGGCCTTGTTCGGGTTGAAACTGCACCTGTGCCCGGCATTTTTCAAATTGCAGGCGCATGGAATGCAGGATGTCCTGTACCAGCAATTGCAGGTCGAGTGGTTCGCGGCGCAGTTCGGGTTCCTGTTTTTCAAACATGGACACGCGCAGCACCTTGTCGACGAGCAGCGACAGGCGGTTGAGTTCGATACCGGCGATGTCGAGGTATTCCTGGGTGCGTTCGGGGTTTTGCAGGGCGTCGAAATTTTGCAGCGCTTCCACGGCCACGCTCACCGTGGCGATGGGCGTTTTCAGTTCGTGGGTCATGTTGCGGATAAAATCGTTTTTTAATTCCGTCAGGCGACTTTGCCGCAGCAGGCTTTGGTAGATAAACAAAAATGCCAGCGCAACGCACAACAGCAGCAGCAGTGAAAACAATACCTGCGGCCACATCCCTTTCAATACCATTTTTTGATAGCCATCGATCACAGCGCCGTATTTTTCTCCACTCAGAGCATCGAGGTAGGTGGCTGCCAACAGCCCACTTGTGGCGGAGTCTGGTTGCATTTGTACCAGTCGGGCCGGCACGGGATGGCCTGCGGCAGCGAGGGTTTCGGTAAATTTTTTTTCCAGCAGCGGAAATACATCTCGCCATGGATGCTTCATCCCCGGTGGGTTTCTCAAAAGTTGATTGCTCGAATCGGCCTGGATCGCCACGATCATGGAAAGGCTGCCTACGGTTCCGCTCGGCTGAAGGCGTATCTCCTTGTTTTCAGCATTGGTCTCCCAAACCTGTATGCTGTCACCTATTTGAATGCGCTTGTATTCAAAACGAGCCTTGTCTCTGAGTGGTGCGGAGCGTTCTATCAGCGAATCGCAGGCACCACTACCTTGCATATTTACCCGCACCTGCACGCTGTCGTCGCGCACATCCAGCGTTCTCACAATCAGGTTGTCAAAGGCGTTTTGCTCGATGCTGCGCACGGCATTTACCAGTAGCAGATTGGTCTGTTGTTTCAGGTTGCCTACCTCTTCTTCCCATACTTTTTTCAAAAAAAGGTATACAAACGCCAGCAACAGCCCGAAACCGAGGGTCATGAGGAGAAGAGAGAGGCGTCGCATTTTTAGAGAGTGAGAGAAGTGAGAGAGTGAGAGAGTGAGAGGCGTAGAGTGGACCGCGTTGTTCATGGGCGGGTAAAATGAGTGGATGTGCTCAACTCCTCAACTCCTCAACTTTCAACCCTCATCAACCCCATCAACCTTATCAACTCCCATCCACCCCACAAAGATACACGCCTCCATGCCTCACGGCCACCCGATTAACCTTAATTAACCTTACATCAAGGTTGTTTAACCGGGTTCTGAAAAGCGGCCTTCTACTTTTGCCGCATCGTTTTACAACATTCAAAATTTACAACAACATGAAATTCTTGCTATGGATACCTGTATGCCTGATGCCCTGGTTGCTGGCGGCGCAAACAACGGAAGGAGAGGTGACGTACACCGAAACCGTTCAATTGAAAATCGACGTGCCGGAAGGCGACCGGGAAATGATGAAAATGCTTCCTACTTCTCAAAGTGCGGCAACATTGCTGCTTTTTTCCGAAAAAGAGTGCCTGTATCAGGACAAAGAGGCGGGTGAAGGTACCGTAGATGTAAGCCACGAACAGGACGGGATGGACATGCAAATCAAGATCATGCGCCCGGAAAACAAGTTTTACCGCGACCTGGAGAACAACCGCACGGTGGAAAGCCGCGAATTTATGGGCCGTTATTTCCTGATCGACGAAACCGCCGTCCGCAAAAACTGGAAACTCAGCGGCGAACAAAAAACGATCCTCGGATACCCTTGCCAGAAAGCCGTTTTGCAGGATACGAGCCGGAAAGTGGAAGCATGGTTTACGCCACAAATACCCGTATCGATCGGCCCTGCCGAATTTGCCGACCTGCCCGGCCTCATCCTCGAACTTTCGTATGGCGAGCGGAGCATCGTGGCCAGCAAGGTAGATTTGAAAGAATTGCCCAAAAAAGCCATTGAAAAACCCTCGAAAGGCAAGTCGGTCACACGGGCCGAATTCCAGAAAATTATGGACGACAAACTCAAGGAAATGGGCGCCGAAGGCGGTCGCGGTGGCGTGCGGATGATTATTCGGAATTGATGGGAGGCCTCACCACAGGCGCCCTTTCCAAGGGAGAAGGGCTGTTACTGCCGGCAAAAACTACTTTTTTTATCAACCACGAAGGACACGAGGGACACAAAGCGTAGAGTGGACCATACCTACACATGGATGATTGACTTGCGTTCTCATTCTGTCTTCCTGTAAATAAATCTTACACGTAAATTGGTGTACGCTACACTTTGTGTCCCTTGTGTCCTTCGTGGTTTATAAAAAAATGGTTTTTCCAAGCAGTAACAGCCACTGTGAGATCCGCTCGCCCTCTAAAACGCACTCTAACAATCAGGCTATGAAACAACTCCTCCTTTACATTTTTCTCTTTCTCTCCCTCAGCGCTTTTGCTCAAAACAAAAGCATCCTGGTAGAAGGCGCCGTGGCCGATTCGAGCGGGATCGGCCTGCCTTCCGCCAGTGTGGCGCTGCTGCAACCCAAAGATTCGGTGCTGCACGCCTTCGGTTTGTCGGACAAAGACGGCCGATTTACCATCAAACGCGTGGCGCCCGGCGAATACCTGCTGCAAATTACCTACCTCGGCTATCGGACGCATTACCAGTCCGTGTCGGTGCCGGCCGACCAGCCCAAAATATCGCTGCCACGCATCCTCATGGCGCCGTCCAGCACCCTGCTCGACGCCGTGGATATTACGGCGCAGCAGATGCCGCTGCGCATCCGGAAAGATACCATTGAGTACAATGCAGGCGCATTTCAGACGCAACCCGGCTCCGTTGTGGAAGACCTGCTGCGCAAACTCCCGGGCGTGGAAGTGCAGCAGGACGGCAGTATCAAGGCGCAAGGTGAAACGGTGCAGAACGTACTGGTGGAAGGCAAGGAGTTTTTTGGAAATGACCCGAAAATCGCCACCAAAAACCTGCCTGCCGACGCGGTGGACAAAGTGCAGGTGTTCGACAAAAAATCGGAGATGGCCGAATTTACAGGCATCGAGGACGGCCGCGACCAGAAAACGATCAACCTGAAACTCAAGGAAGATAAAAAGCAGGGCTACTTCGGAAATGTCAGCGCCGGATACGGCACAGAAGAGCGTTATCAGGGCAAGTTCAGTGTCAACCGTTTCAGCAAAAAAATGCAACTCTCGGCTATCGGCGCTGCAAATAATATCAACGAACAGGCATTTTCCTTTGAAGACTATATCAATGTGATGGGCGGGCTGTCCAACTTCATGACGGGCGGCGGTAGCGGCCGGGTTCGCATTGAAATCAATGAAGATTCGGGTATTCCCTTGCCCGGAAATGTCAATCGCGGATTCACCGATAACCAGGCCGTGGGTCTGAACCTCAACTACGAGTTTTCACCCAAAACGGAACTCAACGGCCACTACTTTTTCAATCGCATCCAGAACGACCTCGACCGGCTCGCTACGCGCCAGAACCTGCTGGATATGGGCAATTTTGGTTCCAGCGACCACGAATTGCGCAACAGCGAAAACATGAACCACCGCCTGAACCTGACCTTGCGCCATAAAATCGACTCGTTTCAGAATATCATCGCTCGCACCAACCTGTCGTTCAACGATGCGGGGCTGCTCAGCGACCTCAACGCCCGCACCTACGACGCCTTGAATATTTTGCAAAACAACAGCACCCGCCTGTTCGACTCCGATGGCAACAACCTGCGTGGCGATGCAGCCTTCACCTACCGCCGCCGATTCGGGCGAAAAGGACGTGCGCTGGTGGCCGATCTGACTTACCGTACCGGCAACGATACCCGTCTGGCACGCCTCTCGGCTGCCAATACATTTTACACTGGTGGACAGGATAGCACCGGATACGTTCGTCAGCGTCAGCAGTATGCAAATGAGACGGAAAACTATGGCGCATCCCTTTCATACACCGAGCCGCTGGGGAAACAGCAGTACCTCGAATTGCGCGCCGCCCGGCAGCAGTACACCAACAATACCGACAAGGACTTTTACGACCTGGTGGAAGTGCCCACGCCGGGAGAGGTGTTCAACCCATTGCTTAGCAATCAGTTTCGCAGAGGTTATCGCTACGACCGGGCGGGCCTGAACTACATGCGCAACCGGAAAAAATACAACCTGACAGCCGGCGCTGCCCTGCAAAACTCGGTACTGGACGGTACCCTGGCGGGCTCTGAGGAAACGTTGAGCAGGCATTTTACCCGCGTCATGCCTTCGCTGTTTTACAATTACGAACCGCAGATGGGCCGAAATTTTGCCGTAGAATACACCACTGACCTGCGCGAGCCCTCGCTCGAACAGTTGCAGCCCGTGGTCGACAACAGCGACCCGCTCAACATTTACATCGGCAATCCCGACCTGCAACCGGAGTATGCACACAACCTGGAATTGCGCATGATGCGTTTCGACCAGTTTAGCATGACCAGTTTTTTTGCCACCCTGGCGGCCAACTATGTCACCAATCGGATCACCAATGCCTCCACGGTCGACGAATTGTTCCGCCGAACCATCCGCCCGGTCAACGTAGCGCGGGATATTACCCTGAATGGCTATTTCAATTTTGGAAAACCTATCCGACCCATTCGCTCCAACCTCAACCTGGGTCTGAGCAGCACCTACAACCGCGGTATTCTGTTTGTAAACGATGTGGAAAACAACACCGACCGCTGGCAGCATACCTTCAACCTGGAACTCGACAACCGCAAAAAAGAACGCCTCGATGTGAGCGCCGGCGCCCGCTTTCTGCTCAATAGCACGCGTTATTCGGTGAGCGAAGCGCTCAATCAGCAGTTTCTGAACCAGCAATACCATGCTGATGTAACGGTTTTTCCCGGGAAAGGAAAAAAATGGGCCATCGGAACGGGCCTGGACTACTCCATTTACTCCGCCGAGGCCTTCGGGCAGGAAACGTCCATTCCGCTCTGGCGCGCCAGCATCGTACACTATATGCTAAAAAACAAACGTGGACAACTCAAACTCTCGGCCGCCGATCTGCTTAAACGGAACCTGGGCATCTCGCGCAGCAGCCAGTTCAACTACCTGGAGGAAGAGCGCATCGTATCGCTGAGCCGCTACTTCATGCTGAGTTTTGCCTACTCGTTGTCGGGATTTGGTAATGAGCGGGGCGGGTTTGAGATGAGGGTCATAAGATAGAGGTGAGAGTGTGAGAGATGTGAGAGGGTGAGAGGTGAGAGGTGAGAGAGTGAGAGGGTGAAAAAGCGAGAGATGTGAGAAAATGAGAGGGGCGGGAGTGAGAGAGTGGGATGAAGGTTATGTGTAAATGATAGCCCTGAAAGGGCGTATTCAATAGCCCGGGGCAACGCCCTGGGAAACCAATCGCGAAACCAAATGAAACCAAATGAAACCAAACGAAACCAAACGCGAAACCAAAACGGCATCGCCCCGGGAAAACATACCGTAAATTAATTGTGCAAAATGGTTTTCGATTTCTCAAAAAGCCCCATCTTAGCGGCCTACTAAAACAACCTTTTATTATGGCAACATTTGCTGAAACCTTAGACAAGTACAAAGCCGAAATGGACAGCCTTGGCATTTCCTATGATGAAGCACTGCTCAGCGCAGTAGCCAAAGGTCTGGGGCCTGCTATTTACAACGACGATTCTTCCCGTGTGTCTTCTTCCGACCCGGACGAACTGGCGCGTGTAAAATCCAGTTTCCTCATCGGCAAACTCGGCCTGTCCGACGGCCCCGCACTCGACGATGCTATCCAGGCCGTGGTCGACCAGTTGGGTTCTTCCAACCGCAACAAGTACCGCGCTATTTTCTACTACCTGCTGGTGGTGAAACTCGGCAAGCAGTCCGTGTACGCTTAAACAGAGGTGAGAGGTGAGAAGTGAGAGGTGAGATGTTTGGCATCCAGCCTTCCTTTTTGCCAGAACACCTGAATGAAACAATACTTCCGCTCCCGCATATTGCCTTGTGCAGTATGCGGGAATTTTTTTGGGTGAGTGGTGAGTAGTGAGTGGTGAATAGTCAGTAGTGAATAGTCAGTAGTGAGTAGTGAATGGGGAGAAACTCACCACTCACTACTCACTACTGACTATCCACCACATAAAACGTTAAATCTGAAACCATTAAAAATATGTAATCGTTTTGTTCCGTATTCTACCCGCAAACAAAACCTTCCTCAATGGCAAACAACCCCTTCCGGTTATCCGCTTTGATTTGCCTTTTTTACCTGCTTTCGGTCGCTTCCACCTCGGCTCAAGACCTGCGGAAGGACAAAAGTTTTTTTCAGAAAAAAAAGGGAGAATTCGGGCTGTGGCTCAAACAAAATAAACTCGACAGAATTTTCATCGCCGACAGCGTGTCCGTTTCCACGCAGAAAGTGACCTTGTTTCTACGCCCTCAGTACAAGGGCGCGCACGTGTGCGACTCCATTCAGCGCGCCTGGGACAAACTGGAACAGGACAACCGCAAGGTCAACGGGCAATATTTCCACGAACGACTGCTGCACAAATGGGCCTTCCTCACAGAAGTGCGCGAAGACCAGGTAGAAGTGGTGGTGCGTTGCCACGATCCGGCCCATTTTATGGCCAAAGTGTATTCCAAAAACGGAAAAGTACCGGTAGAACAACGCAGCATCCGCTCGGCCGCTGTGGCCGAAGTAAGCACCCCCGTTTCCCTGCAGGATGTGAACATTGGCGACAACAAAGCGTTGGTACGTGGTAAAAATGTGACGGCTGTATGCAATACGGCACGCAGGTTTTTGGTTAACACGTATAAAGGCAAGGGAACACCCGTTTTGTGGAAGGCCCGTGTGGACAGTTCTTATACCGCCTACGACGAATTTATTTTGGAAGTAACCCACTTAAGTTACGAAATTTGTCCGGACGGATACTTCGAATACCACCGAATTTACGTCAAGGGTCTTCAAAAGGGTGAAGATGTCGAACTCTCCTGGGAATTTCAGGGCAAATACGGTTCCGGCATTGTTTTCCCGCCCCGAAAGAATGACTACAAGGACATGGATCTGAAATACAAGAGCAATCTGGAGGAATACCAAAGGCGGCTCTTTAAAAAATTAACGGATTACCTTCGCCAATGACAACTTCAGAAACATCCACTATCGCCAGGTCAATGGCAGATACTGACGCAACAACCAACACAGCCCCGGCGGCGCCGCTGTCGCCCCGTACGCGTATCGCGCGGCTTATCCTCATTTATCACTTCATCCTGATTGGCGTTTCCTGCGTGTTCTATATTCTGCGCGGGTTCGACTTCGAAGAGTTTACGTCCCTCATGGGCGTATTGGCGCCGATCACAGCCTTATATGGCGGTGCAGTGTTCCGTTTTCTCGGTCGCAGCATCACCGAACCCAACCTGACGGCACAGAACGGGTTTCCGATCAACAGCCTGGTCAAATGGCTGGTGCATGGCCACTTTATTGTAGTACTCACCCTGATTACCATCAAAGCGCTGGCGCCCAATGTGCTCAATTTTCAGGATATGACCATGTTCCTCACACTGGTCGAGTCGGCACTCGGTGTGTACATGGGCAATATTATTCTGGCCTTGTTTGAAGGAAAAAGCACTGAAAAGTAGGAGGCTTAGAGGTATTCCCGCAGAGGTGTTTTCCTTCGTAGAGTAATTTTCTGTAGAGTAATTTCCCGCAGATGG
Source organism: Bacteroidota bacterium (assembly GCA_020160935.1). GTDB lineage: Bacteria > Bacteroidota > Bacteroidia > Chitinophagales > Saprospiraceae > M3007. The sequence continues at coordinate 20,446 of JAIUPL010000007.1, forward strand.
CGCAGATTTACCCGCAGATTTACGCAGATCGTAGAGTACACTTATTTCTTCCAAACGATAGTAAGGTGTACTCTACGATCTGCGTAAATCTGCGGGTAAATCTGCGCCATCTGCGGGAAATTACTCTACGAGGGAAAAAAACTCTGCAGAAACCCCTCACTCCACCACCTGCAATTTCGCAAACTTCAGCACGATCCGCCGCTCCTCCATATCGTCGTTTTTGAACTGGATGGTGGCTACCTTATTGTCTTTGGGCCCTTCTACGTGGCTCACTTTTCCCTCCCCGAATTTGAGGTGCAGTACTGTAACGCCTGGAACGATGACTTCCGGTGGCGAGGCTTTGAAATCGGCCGGCGCTACTGCTGGCGCAGCACTTTTGGCCTGTCGCAGGCGTGGCGTCGCGAAATTCCCGCTGACGCTGGCACGGGCCGGCGCCGACTCGCGCACCATCGACTGCGATTGCCCCCGAGCCTGACCGATGCCGCCCAGAAATTCAAAATGCTCCAGTCCGATTTCTTCCAGAAAACGAGACGGTTCGCTCACCCGGATTTGCCCGAAACGATAACGGTTTTGTGCAAATGAAATGGTGAGAAATTCCTTGGCCCGCGTGATCGCCACATAAAAAAGGCGGCGTTCCTCATCCAGTCCGTTCATATCTTCCATCGACATAAAAGAGGGAAACAGGTTTTCCTCCATACCCGTCACAAAAATGCTGCGGTATTCGAGGCCTTTCGCTGCGTGAACGCTCATCAGCGTAATGTGGTCGCCAGTGTCATTTTTTTCATCGGCATCGGTCAGCAGTGTGATGGTTTGCAGGTAAGCCGCCAGCGTGTGGCCCATATCCACGCCATCCGATTCGGGCAGTACGATTTCCGTGTTGGAGGCCGGCGCATTGTCCGTAAATTCGGAAATGGCGTCGAGCACGGCATTCACGTTTTCGAGGCGGCCGATACCTTCCGGGCTGGTGTCGCCTTTCAGCATTTCAAACAGGCCCGATTTGCGCAGGATGTCCGATGCCAGGCGAAAGGCCGATTCGGTGTCGGCCCGGCGTTGCCAGTCTTCCACCATATGGCGGAAATTGGCCAGCGATTTCCGGGCGCGGTCGGTCACATCCAGGTCGGGCAGCATCATGGCCTCCCACATGGTGAGGTTGTACTGTCCGGCGAGCGCGCTGAGTTTGTCCACCGTCGCGTCGCTGATACCGCGGGTGGGAAAATTGATGATACGCCGCAGGGCTTCCTCGTCGCGCGGGTTGACGGCCAGGCGCAAGTAGGCCACAAAATCCTTTACCTCCTTGCGCTGGTAGAACGACATGCCGCCGAATACCCGATAAGTGAGGTTCAGGCGGCGGAGGTGTTCCTCAAATTTGCGGCTTTGCGAGTTGGTGCGGTACAGGATGGCAATTTCTGAATTAGCCAGGTGGTAGCGGTGTTTGTGTTCGAGAATGAGGTCGGCCACGCGGCGGCCCTCCTCGTCGTCGGTCACACATTTCAGCAATTTGATTTTGTGGCGGTCTTCCTTGTCGGTCCAGATCGTTTTGGGCAGTTGCCGGCGGTTGTGGGAAATGACCTCGTTGGCGGCCGATACGATGTGGTGGGTACTGCGATAGTTTTGTTCGAGTTTGAACGTTTGCAGGGTAGGGTAGTCCTTTTCAAAATCGAGGATATTGTCAATGGTAGCGCCACGGAATGCGTAGATACTTTGCGCATCGTCGCCCACCACGAATACATTTTCTGTGCTACCCGGGTATTTCAGCAGGCGGCGCAGGATGGCGTATTGCAGGAAGTTGGTGTCCTGAAACTCGTCGACGTGGATATACTTGAATTTACGCTGGTATTTCTCGAGTACCCCGTCGGGGTTGTCGCGAAACAGCCGATAGAGTTGAAACAGCAGGTCGTCGAAATCCATCGCGCCGGAGCGCTGGCAGCGCAATACATACTTTTCATATATATCTACGATGTAAGGGCGTTTGGCAGCGCGGTCCTGCTGCATCATATCGGCGTTTTCCCGATAGGCTTTTGGCGTAATCAGGTTGCTTTTCGACAGGGAAATACGCGAGCGAATGGCCGAGGCATTATAAGTATTCGGATCGAGGTTCATTTCCTTGATGATCGCCCGCAATACGCTGGTTGTGTCGTCGGTATCGTAAATGGAAAACGAAGCCGGGTACCCGATGCGCGTGGCTTCCGAGCGCAGGATGCGTGCAAACACCGAGTGGAAAGTACCCGCCCACACCTGTTGCGCTTTGGGGCCTACCACTTTTTCGATGCGGTCTTTCATTTCGCGCGCCGATTTGTTGGTAAACGTCAGCGTCAGGATTTCCCAGGGCGCAATGCCTTTTTCGAGCAGGTGCGCGATGCGATAGGTCAACACCCGTGTTTTGCCCGAGCCAGGCCCCGCTATCACCAGCACCGGGCCTTCCGTTGTGGTAACGGCTGCGCGTTGTACAGGATTGAGTTCGTCGAGATAGGTCATGTCGGGAATTAGAAGTGAGAATTGAGAAGCGAGAGGTGAGACTGCGTAGATTACACCTGTCAAATTAAACCCCTCGCGAAGGTACGCGGCCGGAGGGAGGGAGAAAAGGAATTTTAAATAAAATGTTTCAATTTGGTTATCCGTTATCGGTTATTAGTTATTAGGGGTGGTAGGGGGCCATCTGTACAACTATTTGGCTACCCCGAAAGGGACGTCAGACAGTTGTATAGATGGCCCCCTACCACCCCTAATAACTAATAACCGATAACGGATAACTTTTTTCAAGAAAATTTTCAACTCTATTTGGTTTTTCAAATCCCTTGTGCTTACCTTTGCGGGCGCTTTTGAAGCAAGGGGTACAAAATTCAATTTTGTTTCGCCTCCTTCGAAGTGTTGAAATTGAAATTTTAAATTCTTTTCAGGGTAATGAATCAGAAAATTCGCATCAAACTCCGGTCTTACGACTACAACTTGGTAGACAAGTCTACCGAGAAAATCGTGAAGACTGTACGTGCGAGTGGAGCCGTCGTAACTGGCCCGATTCCGCTGCCGACCGAGAAAGAAATATTCACCGTGCTGCGTTCTCCGCACGTGAATAAGAAGGCTCGTGAGCAGTTCCAGTTGCGCACCCACAAGCGCTTGATTGAAATTTATACACCGACGCAAAAAACGGTGGACGCTCTCTCCAAGTTGGAACTGCCGAGCGGTGTTGACATTCAAGTCAAACTCACCTAATTCGCATCATTCTTAAGGAGTCAAGTCTGTTGTTTCCGAAGGTATTCAAAGTGGTGGCGTTTACGTACTAACTGAATACATTCGAAAGCGGTTCCGATTCACGGAAGATCGCTTTTCGTATGTCGGCACTTTTCGAAGCACTGCTTGAAAGAAATTCATACATATCGTTCAATTCCATAAACGACAAAACAGTGAACGGTCTGATTGGCAAAAAAATCGGCATGACCAGCATCTACGACAACAACGGTAAGAACGTTGCGGTCACGATCATAGAGGCAGGCCCCTGCGTGGTAACGCAAGTTCGCACGGAAGAAACGGACGGCTATTCTGCCCTCCAACTTGCTTTCGGCGATCGCAAGGCAAAAAATACACCGAAAGCCCTCATGGGTCACTTCAAAAAAGCAGGTGTAGAAGAGCCTTTGCACAAAGTACAGGAGTTTCGCAACTCCAGCCTTTCCAAAAATCTCGGCGACGAAGTAACAGTGTCCGATGTATTTGCAGAAGGCGACAAAGTAGTAGTAACCGGCACCTCCAAAGGTAAAGGTTTCCAGGGCGTTGTTCGTCGCCACGGCTTCGGCGGTGTGATGCAGCAAACCCACGGTCAGCACAACCGTCTGCGCGCTCCGGGTTCGCTCGGTAACTCGTCTTTCGCTGCCAAGGTAATGAAAGGCATGCGCATGGCAGGTCACATGGGCGCCGCTCAGGTGAAAGTGCGTAAACTGCAGATTATCAAAGTGTTCCCAGACCAGAATATCATCCTGATCAAGGGTGCTATCCCCGGCCACAAGGGCGCTTATGTAACGATTGAAAAATAATTTTTTGACCAATACTAATTTCTTCGGAAATGCAAATTTCGGTCTATAACATCAAAGGCGAATCCACGGGCCGTTCAGTGAACCTCCCGGATGAGATTTTCGGCATCGAACCACACGAACACAGCGTATGGCTCGACGTGAAACGCTACCTCGCGGCACAACGCCAGGGTACGCATAAATCCAAAGAACGCAGCGAGATCAGCGGCTCTACCCGCAAACTCCATAAGCAGAAAGGTACCGGTGGCTCCCGTAAGGGCGACATCAACAACCCGCTGTACCGTGGTGGTGGCCGTGTATTCGGCCCGCGCCCGCGCAACTACGATATTCAGGTGAACGCCAAAGTGCGCCGCCTGGCTCGTCGCAGCGCTCTGTCGGCCAAAGCGAAAGCAGGTAACCTCTTCATCGTGGAAGATTTCTCGTTCGACGCTCCCAAAACCAGCCAGTTCCTGGCTATTCTGAAAGCGCTGAACGTGGCTGATAAAAAACCGCTGACCGTTACAGGCGCTTACGACCAAACGCTGTACCTGTCGTGCCGCAACATCGCCAAGGCATCTATCGCTCCTGCCACCGACCTGAATACTTATCAGATCGTACAGGCCGGTGCCATCGTGATCGCTGAAAGCGCCATTGAAAAAATTAAAGAAAATTGCGCGTAAGGTTATTAGTTATTAGTTATTAAGTTATTGGTAATCAACCACTCAGTAACAAATAACGAATAACAAATAACCAATAACAAAACTGTTATGGCTAAGCAAATTCTCATCCGGCCGGTCATCACCGAGAAATCGACGAAACTCGCCGACAAGCGCAACACCTACTCTTTTGTGGTGGACAAAGGCGTGAATAAAATCGAAATCAAAAACGCCGTCGAAAAACAATTCAATGTGTCGGTCGACAGCGTAAATACGGCAGTGATGCCAGGCAAACCAAAATCTCGCAGCACGAAGACGGCTGTGGTGCGCGGTACGAAATCCTCCTATAAAAAGGCCTTCGTTACCCTCACTCCAGGTGAAACCATCGACATCTTCGGCAGCACAGAAGAATAAAAAGTTAATAGTTATTAAGTTATTAGTTATAAGGGTATTGCCCAGGCTCTCCAGCCAAGAGCAATCTCCACCAATAACCAATAACCAATAACCAATAACATAAAAACAATGGCAGTTAAGAAATTCAATCCGCTGACGCCGGGACAACGTTTCCGGGTAGCCATTACGAAAGAGGAACTGACAAAAGGCGCGAAACCTGAAAAGTCGCTCCTGGTCACGATTGGCAGCACCGGCGGTCGCAACAGCGACGGTCACCGCACTATGCGCAATCGTGGTGGTGGTCACAAACGCCGCTATCGCTTTATCGACTTCCGTCGTGATAAAGAAGGCGCCGCTACCGTTCAGTCCATCCAGTATGACCCGAATCGCAGCGCCCACATCGCTCTGCTTCAGTACGAAGACGGCGAAAAGAGTTACATCATTGCTCCGAAAGGCCTCACCGCCGGCCAGGTAATCTTCTCCGGCCGCGGCGTCGCCCCCGAAACGGGCAACTGCCTCTACCTCTCGGAAGTGCCTCTGGGTGCTTTCATCCACAATATCGAAATGCAGCCTGGCCAGGGTGGCGTACTCGTGCGCAGCGCCGGTAACAGCGCCCAGATGATGGGCCGTGAAGACCGCTACGCCGTAGTAAAACTCCCTTCTGGCGAAACCCGCCGCATCCTGCTGACCTGCCGCGCTACCATCGGTATCGTAGGCAACGTCGACCACAGCCTCGAAGTGCTCGGTAAAGCAGGTCGTATGCGCTGGAAAGGCTGGCGCCCACGTACGCGTCCGGTGGTGATGAACCCCGTCGACCACCCGATGGGTGGTGGTGAAGGCCGCGCTTCTGGTGGTCACCCACGTACACGCAAAGGTCTGAAAGCAAAAGGCGCTAAAACGCGCAGCCGCACCAAGGCTTCCAATGCACTGATTATCAGCCGTCGCAAAACGGGTAAGTAATAAAATTTAACCGGAACTCAAACTCGTAACCGAGATATGCCGCGTTCACTTAAAAAAGGCCCTTACATCCACCATACATTGCTGGAAAAAGTGGCCAAATCCAAACAAAGCAACCGCAAACAGGTCATCAAAACCTGGAGCCGTGCATCCATGATCATTCCCGATATGGTCGGTGAAACAATCGCAGTGCACAATGGTAAAACGTTTGTACCTGTATTCGTAACGGAAAACATGGTAGGCCACAAACTCGGAGAATTCTCTCCGACGCGTAACTTCCGTGGTCACGCCGGTAATAAAAAGTAATTAGGGACGTCGGGGAAAAGAAAAGGGCAAAAGGCAACTTGCAAACTGCAAATGACAAATATGTCCTGATCTCTTACTCGATCTCAAATTTAAATAAACAATGGAAGCAGTAGCTAAACTGAGAAATTGTCCGATGTCGCCGCGCAAAATGCGTCTCGTGGTAGACAACATCCGCGGTAAAAAGGTGGTTGATGCCCTCGGCATTCTGAAATACACCAATAAAGAAGCAGCTGTATGGCTCGAAAAACTCGTCCTGTCCGCTGTCAACAATTGGGAGCAGAAATCCGAACAGGCCGGCACTGCTGACGACTACGAGCTCTACATCAAAACGGCCTTCGTGGATCCGGGCGGTATTATCTACCGCTTCCTGCCGGCTCCGCAAGGACGTGCATACCGGGTACGCAAACGCCGCAACCACGTAACCATCGTGGTCGCCAACCGTGTAGCGCTCGATAGCGAACAAAACTCATAGACTTCACTCATTCGCACATCCTCATTCAGAATATGGGTCAGAAAGCAAATCCGATTGGTAACCGCCTGGGCATTATCCGCGGTTGGGATTCTAACTGGTATGCCGATAAAGACTACGGTCTTAAAGTAGTAGAAGACGAAAAAATTCGCAACTACTTGCGTGCACGCCGCCCGAAAACGGCTACGGCCGACCCGCGCGATCGCAACAAACCGATGCAAAACGGTATCAGCCGTGTTGTGATCGAACGTACCATGAAGCGCGTTACCGTCACCATCCACACCAGCCGTCCCGGTATCATCATCGGTAAAGGTGGTAAGGAAGTTGACCTTATTAAAGAAGAACTCAAAGTGCTCACGGGCAAAGATGTTCAAATCAACATCTTCGAAATCCGTAAGCCCGAACTCGATGCGAACATCGTTGGCGAACAAATCGCCAAACAAATCGAAGCCCGTATCAACTACCGTCGTGCTATCAAAGGCGCAATCCAGGGCACCATGCGTGCCGGCGCCGAAGGTATCAAAGTACGTATCAGCGGTCGTGTAGGTGGCGCCGAGATCGCTCGCAGCGAGGAATACAAAGAGGGCCGTACGCCCCTGCACACCTTCCGTGCCGATATCGACTACGCCTGGGTAGAAGCCCATACCGTATACGGTAAAATCGGTATCAAAGTGTGGCTGTTCAAAGGCGAAGTCCTCACCAAACGCGAACTGACTCCATTCGCAGCAGCAGAAGGTACCGGCGGTGATCGTCGGGATGGCGATCGCGGCGGAGATCATCGTGGCGGAGACCGTCGCGGTGGAGATCGCGGAGATCGTCGCGGCGGAGATCGTGGCGAGCGCGGTGAACGCGGCGAACGCCGGGAAGGCGGCGATCGCAGAGGCGGTGGCAACCGTGGCGGTGGTAACAACCGTGGCGGCGGCGGACGCAGATAAAAAAGGCAACAGGCAAAAAGCAAGGGGCAAAATAGAAATGCCCACTCCTAATTGCCTCTTATTAACAAGTGCCAACCATTGATAATCTTGTATTGTGTCGTACCTTTGCAGCCCGTTTTCGGGAAATGAAGAAGGTGACAATATAAAACATTGATTGACAGGCTTTTAAATTGACCTACGATGTTACAGCCAAAACGTCAAAAATATCGCAAGCAACACAAAGGCCGCAACCGCGGGCTTGCTCATAAAGGAAGTTCCATCTCTTTCGGCTCTTTCGGCCTGAAATCGCTGGAATTCAGCCGGATCACCAGCCGTCAGATCGAGTCCGCTCGTATCGCCCTGACGCGTAACATGAAAAGGGAAGGAAAGGTGTGGATCCGTATTTTCCCGGACAAGCCGCTGACCTCCAAACCAGCCGAGGTGCGTATGGGTAAAGGTAAAGGCGCCGTCGACCACTACGTGTGCGAAGTACAACCAGGTCGCGTACTGTTCGAAGTGGAAGGTGTAAGCCAGGAACTGGCCTACGAATCGCTCCGCCTCGCAGCACAAAAACTGCCGGTGTTGTGCAAAGCAGTCACCCGCTACGATTTTGAAGGATAATTAAATAGTTTAGAGTTGAGAAGTTTGACGTTGAGATACTCAACCCTCAGCACCTCAACCCATCAACTGATAAACTACACAAACATAAAACAATGGCAAAGGAGAAATTAGAACTTGCTGACATGACTGTCGCCGACCTGCAAGCCGAACTGGCAAGCCTGGAAAACGAATATCAGCAAATGAAATTCGACCATGCGGTCAGAGGCATCGCCAACCCGATGGAACTGCGCGATGTTCGCCGCAATATCGCCCGCATCCTGACGGAAAGCCGCAAACGCGAATTAGCCGTGATGACCCCCGAACAACTGGAACTGCGTTCCAAACTGCGGGCTCGTCGCCGTCGCCAGAAATAAAAGCGTTCAACTCAATTACATCTCAATAGATGGAAGCAGTAGTAAGAAATCTTCGCAAGCAGAAAACCGGTGTGGTGGTTTCCAATAAAATGGACAAAACCATCGCCGTCAAGGTGGAGCGCCGCCTGATGCACCCGCTGTACGGAAAATTCGTAAAGCGTTCCAAGAAATTCTTCGCACACGACGAAGAAAACACTTGTAACATTGGCGACACCGTGCGCATCATGGAAACGCGCCCGCTCAGCAAAATGAAACGCTGGCGCCTGGTCGAAATCATCGAAAGAGCGAAATGATTTTTAGTTATGAATGATGAATGTGAAGGAAGAATAAGGAGATGCAATGCTCACTACTCACCACTCACTACTCACCAGACATAACTCATAACTCATAACTAATAAAGATTATGATTCAGCAAGAATCTCGTTTGAATGTGGCAGATAACTCCGGTGCCAAAGAGGTGCTCTGCATCCGCGTACTGGGCCACACCCGCCAGCGTTACGCCGGCGTGGGCGACAAGATTGTCGTAACGGTGAAAGACGCTTCTCCAGGCGGCGTGAAAAAAGGTACGGTGTCCAAAGCCGTTATCGTGCGCACCCGCAAGGAAATTCGTCGCAAAGACGGCTCTTACATCCGTTTTGACGACAATGCAGTCGTGCTTCTGAACGCTTCCGACGAGCCACGCGGCACGCGTATCTTCGGACCAGTTGCCCGCGAACTGCGCGATAAGGACTACATGCGTATTATCTCATTGGCTCCTGAAGTACTCTAATCAGCAATTTCAAATTAGCGCATTTTCAAAATGGCTACGAAAAATAATGTAAAGCGTTTCGCACCCAAACTGCACGTCCGCAAAGGCGATACAGTGATGGTAATTGCCGGCGACGACAAAGGCAAAACGGGCCAGGTGCTCCAGGTTTTTCCCGATAAAAACCGCGCCATCGTTGAAGGCATTAACATGGTGACCAAACACGTAAAGGCTTCTCAAACCGAGGAAGGTGGTATCCAGCAAATGGAAGCAAGCATCCACCTGTCCAACCTCGCACACGTGGACCCCAAATCCGGGGAAGCCACGCGTATCGGACGCCGCGTTGAATCTAACGGCGAAAAGGTTCGCTTTTCTAAAAAATCCGGAAACATCATCAAGTGATGAAATACGTACCTCGTCTTAAAACAAAATATCAGAATGAAGTTGTACCTGCGCTGATGAAGCAGTTCAACTACTCTTCTGTCATGCAGGCGCCACGCCTCTTGAAGATCTGTATCAACCAGGGCATCGGCGATGCTACGGGCGATAAAAAAATGATCGAAACGGCTGCCAACGAACTGACTACTATCGTCGGCCAGAAAGCAGTACCTACCAAGGCTCGTACCTCGGTGTCGAACTTCAAACTTCGCGAAGGTATGCCGATCGGTGTACGCGTTACCCTGCGCGGCGAGCGTATGTACGAATTCCTCGATCGCTTTATCTCGATCGCAATGCCCCGCGTGCGCGACTTCCGTGGTATCAACGACAAATCGTTCGACGGCCGTGGCAACTTCACGATGGGTATCACCGAACAGATCATCTTCCCGGAAATCGACATCGATAAAGTGTCGAAAATCATGGGTATGGACGTCTCTTTCGTTACCTCGGCCAACACCGATGCAGAAGCATACGCCCTGCTGAAAGAAATTGGTCTTCCATTTGTAAAGAAATAACTCACACTCAATCAGATATAGCGCAAAATGGCTAAGAAATCTATCATTGCCCGTGAGAAAAAACGCGAACGCCTGGTGGCTAAATATGCTACCCTGCGCAAGAAGTTGAAAGAAGCCGGCGACTACGATGCACTGGATAAACTCCCGCGCAACGCAAACCCGATTCGTTTGCACAACCGCTGCCTGCTCACTGGCCGTCCGAAAGGATACATGCGCAAGTTCGGTATCTGCCGTGTGAAGTTCCGCGAAATGGCTCTGTACGGCAAAATTCCAGGCGTAACCAAAGCATCCTGGTAAAATCTAAGTGTTCGGGTGTTTTGGTGTTTAGTGTCTTTCCGTGTCATTCACGAAAACACGAAAACACTAAAAAACGAAAACACTTAAAACACAACTCTTTTCAGATTACAATCAATCGAGAATATACAATGCACGTCACTGACCCGATAGCAGACTATTTGACCCGCATCCGCAACGCGCAGATGGCAGGCCATCGCATCGTAGAGATTCCGGCTTCCCGCATGAAGAAGTCGATCACTGAAATCTTGTACGATCAGGGTTACATTCTCAAATACACATTCGAGGACAAAACTCCTGAAAATAAACAGGGCATCATCAAAATTGCACTGAAATACGACGCGGCTACCAAACTGCCCGTTATTCGCGAACTCGTGCGCGTAAGCCGCCCGGGTCTGCGTAAATTCTCCGGTGCAACCGATATTCCCCGCATCATCAACGGACTGGGCGTGATGATCGTGTCGACCTCTAAAGGCGTCATGACCGACAAAAAAGCCCGTGAAATGAACGTTGGCGGCGAATTGCTTTGCTATGTTTCCTAATCAACTAAGCGTCAAACACTTAGAAATAAGAACTTATTTGCGATATGTCACGCATTGGTAAAATGCCGATTCCAATTCCGGCAAAAGTGGAAGTTTCGGTCGCATCCGACAACACGGTTACCGTTAAAGGCCCGAAAGGCAGCCTTTCTCAAAAAGTAGACCCCGATATCAAAGTCGAGGTAGAAGACGGTACCCTCACGGTGACGCGCCCTACTGATCAGAAGCGGCACAAAGCCATGCACGGCTTGTATCGCGCCCTCCTCAATAACCTCGTTACCGGCGTAAGTGAAGGTTATACCCGCGAGATGGAAGTGATCGGTGTAGGTTACCGCGTAGAGAATCAGGGCAACCTCCTGACCCTCACCATCGGTTACTCCCACCCGGTTATGTTCGCTATCCCGTCGGAAATCAAGGTGACCACAGCCATGGAAAAAGGCTCGGCACCGCTGATCCGCCTGGAAGGTTCCGATAAGGAACTGCTCGGACAGGTATGCGCTAAAATCCGCTCCTTCCGCAAACCTGAGCCCTACAAAGGAAAGGGTATCATGTTCAAAGGTGAAACAATCCGTCGCAAGGCTGGTAAAACCGCCGGCGGCAAGAAGTAATAACAACCCGACGGGCCGGTTGATCTGTCTTCCGCCCGTCCTTGTGTTCCTGCAATTATCATTGTTTTCCCGGTCGGTAATCGGGAGAGCGTAAATGAATAAAAATAATGAAACGCACTAAAAAGCAAAGTCGCCAGCGCATTCACCTGCGTATCCGCAAGAAAGTGAACGGCACTGCAGAGCGTCCGCGCCTGAGCGTGTTCCGCTCCAACAAATCCATCTACTGCCAGGTTATCAACGACCTGACAGGGCATACAGTGGCTTCGGCTTCTTCTGCCGGTTTGACTGGAACGAAACAGGAACAGGCAGTAGCAGTGGGCAAACTCATCGCCGAGCGCACCAAAGCAGCAGGTATCGAGTCCGTGGTTTTCGACCGCGGCGGTTACCTCTACCACGGCCGCGTTAAATCCCTGGCTGATGGCGCTCGCGAAGGTGGCCTGCAGTTCTAAATGAAATAAAAGGCAAAGGGCAGGAGGCAATGCCAAATACCCGGCCCTCTGAATAAAAATTACATCAACATCTCAACCATAGCTCGTCAAAAATGGCACGGCAAGAAAGAGAAAGAGATAATTCCCGCACTTCCGAAGATTCGGGTCTCAAAGAAAAACTCGTTGCGCTCAACCGCGTAGCCAAAGTAACCAAAGGTGGTCGTACGTTCAGCTTCGCCGCTGTAGTAGTGGTAGGCGACGGTAAAGGCCGCGTAGGTCAGGGCCTGGGCAAAGCGCGCGAGGTATCCGAAGCAATCGCCAAAGCGGTGAAAGATGCGGAAAAGAACCTCGTGAAAGTGCCCGTGCTCAACGGCACCATCCCGCACGAAGCACACGGCAAATTCGACGCAGGTCGCGTACTGATCAAGCCGGCCGCTCACGGTACGGGTGTAATCGCCGGCGGCGCCATGCGTGCCGTACTCGAAATGGCAGGCATCCACGACGTGTTGGCTAAATCGCAAGGTTCTTCCAACCCGCACAACGTGGTGAAAGCCACCATCGCGGCCCTGTCGAGCCTGCGTAGCCCGGTCGAAATCGCCCGTCAGCGCGGTATCTCCATGGAAAAACTGTTCAATGGTTAATCAATATCAGCACAACTGATAACAGATAACCGATAACTGATAACAAGACATGAGCAAGGTAAAAATCACCCTCGTCAAAAGCCCGATTGACAAAACAAAACGGCAAAAAGACACGCTGATCGCGCTGGGTTTCCGCAAAGTGAACCAAACCGTCGAGCATGAAAACAATGCTCAGATCAACGGAATGATCCGGGTAGTACACCACCTGGTTCAGGTAGAAAATGCCTGAAATCAAAAAAGGCAATAGACAAATTGCAAAAAGCAAAATAGTTTTCTCGCTTTTGAGAAACTATTCAAACAAAACATCAAAAACCTGTTGAGGGTCTTACCCCCACCGGGTTTTCATATCGAATAAAACACAGCAATGGAACTCAATAATCTTCGTCCGGCACAGGGTTCTGTGAAAAAGTCGAAACGTATTGGTCGCGGAACGGGCTCCGGCCGCGGCGGTACTTCCACACGCGGTCACAAAGGTGATAAAGCCCGTAGCGGCTCGAAAGAGAAACGCCACTTCGAAGGCGGCCAGACGCCTATGCAACGCCGTCTGCCAAAACGCGGCTTTAAAAACATCAACCGCGAAGAATACACACCGCTCAATCTGAGCGCCATCGAAGGATATGTGCAAAAATCCGGCAACTCCAGCCTCGACATCGCTGCCCTCATCGCAGCAGGCCTGGCAAAAGCCAGCCACAAGGTGAAAGTACTCGGACACGGCACCCTGACTTCCAAGGTAAATATCAAAGCGCACGCAGTTTCTGCAGCGGCCAAAGCCGCCATCGAAGCGGCTGGCGGAAGTGTTGAACTGGTTTAAATCCATCCTTCTCGGCAATGAAACTATTTACGGTTCTCAAAAATATCTGGAGTATCAAAGAACTCCGCCAGCGCATCCTCTTTACGCTGGGTTTATTGTTGGTATACCGTGTGGGCACTTTTGTGGTATTGCCGGGGGTTGTTCCGGCAGCGCTCGACAAAGCAGCACAAAACCGCGGTTCCAATGACCTGCTCGGTCTGATCAACGTATTCACAGGTGGCGCTTTCGATAATGCCGCTATTTTTGCACTCGGTGTAATGCCTTATATCACGGCTTCCATCATTGTGCAGTTGCTCGGCTTCGCAGTGCCCTACTTCCAGCGCCTTCAAACCAAGGAAGGGGAAAGTGGCCGCAAACAGATCAACCAGATTACCCGCTTGCTCACTGTTGCCATTACACTGGTGCAGGGTGGCGGTTACCTCCAGTTGATCCGCAGCACGCCAGGCGCCGTTACACCGGAAATTTCCGATGGCCTGTTCTGGTTTACCAATATCATCATCCTGACTGCCGGTACTATCTTCTGTATGTGGCTCGGCGAACGGATTACTGATAAAGGCATTGGCAACGGTACTTCCCTGATCATTCAGGCCGGTATCATCGCCCGCCTCCCGCAGGCTTTCGTGTTTGAGTTCCAGAAACTCTTCGGCGACAACAAACTGCTGCTGTTCTTCATCGAAATGGCGTTCTTCTTCCTGATCGTACTGGCTACTATCCTGGTTATCCAGGGCGTACGCCGCATTCCGATTCAGTTTGCCAAACGCATGGTGGGCCGCTCCGGTGGTTCGATGCCCGCAGCCAGCGCCCGCGATTACCTGCCCCTGAAAGTAAACTCTGCCGGTGTAATGCCGATCATCTTCGCCCAGGCGCTGATGTTCCTGCCTGCTACCGCCTACCAGTATCTGGCAGGCACCCAGGCCAATACCGGTCGCATACACATGTTCAGCGACATCTATTCATTGGGGTACAATGTTGCATTTTTCCTGCTGATTGTCATTTGCACCTATGTTTACACGGCGCTGATGATCAACCCGCAGAACTACGCTGAATACCTGAAACGCAACAATGCTTTCGTTCCGGGTGTTAAACCGGGTGAAGCAACCTCCGATTATATCGACAATATCATGACCCGCATCACACTGCCGGGCGCTGTGTTCCTCGGTATCCTCGGTATCATGCCGTCTATCGCTGCTACCTTCGGTATCAACCAGCAATTCGCCCTGTTCTTCGGTGGTACTACACTGCTGATCATGGTGGGTGTTGCACTCGATACCCTGCAAGTCATCGAAAGTTACCTGCTGACGCAGAAATACGACGGTCTTATCAAATCGGGCCGCATCCAGGGTCGTGCTACGCAAGGCCTTCAGGTAGGGCAGCCGCAGTAACAACTACATGGGACTTTTCGGTTCTGGTAAAGAAGGCAAAAGAGTCTTCTATAAAACCAAAGAAGAAATTGAATTGATGCGCAACGCCAACATGCTGGTGTCTAAAACACTGGGATACATGGGTACGTTGCTCAAACCGGGAATCACCGGCAAGGAACTGGATAGAGCCGCTGAGGAGTTTATCCGCGACCACAAAGCCCGGCCTGCTTTTAAAGGCTATGGCTCGCCGCACAATCCCTTCCCGGGATCGCTTTGTATCTCGTACAACGACATCGTCGTACACGGGATCCCTGGCAACCGCGCTTTCGGTGAAAACGACATCGCTTCCATCGACTGCGGGGTAGAACTGGAGGGCTTCTACGGAGATGCTGCGTTTACCTTCGCTTTTGCAGGGGTCGATGAAGCCACGATGGAACTCCTTCGCGTTACCTACGGCTCTCTTTACAAAGGCATCGAGCAGGCCGTGCATGGTAAAAGAGTAGGCGACATTTCCTTCGCCGTTCAGGATTTCTGCGAACGCCAACATAAATACGGCGTGGTGCGCGACCTGGTCGGACACGGAGTCGGACGTTCCTTACACGAAGAACCCGAAGTGCCGAACTTCGGAAAACGCGGAAAAGGCCCCGTCCTGATGGAAGGTCTCGTGATCGCCATCGAACCGATGGTCAATATGGGGGTCAAAGATGTGTATCAGGACAACGACGGATGGACCATCCATACGAGAGACAGAAAGCCGAGCGCGCACTACGAACACTCGGTAGCCGTGCAGAAAGGAAAGGCCGATATTCTCTCGACACATGAATTTATTTTGGATGCTGTAAAAAATAACAATTCATTGAGGGAAATATCCCCAAAAAGTTAGACCTTTGCAGCCCAAAATTGAAAAGGCATTCTATGTCAAAAGAGGACATCATAAAACAAGACGGAGAAGTAGCGGAAGCACTCTCCAACGCCAATTTTAAAGTGCGCCTGGAGAATGGTCACGTCATTCTGGCTACCATCTCCGGAAAAATGCGCATGAACTACATTCGGATTTTGCCTGGTGACAAAGTCTCGGTTGAAATGTCGCCCTACGATTTGACGCGGGGCCGCATTATTTACCGATACAAATAGTCAAGGTGAGAAATATAATTGTTGCAAACTGAAAATACGCCCGACATGAAGGTTAAACCGTCTATCAAAAAGCGTTCGGTTGATTGCAAAATTGTTCGCCGGAAAGGCAAACTGTACGTAATCAACAAGAAAAACCCGAAATTCAAACAGCGTCAAGGCTAAAACCCGGCGCCCGGCTTGTGCCCGTTGGCACGTGTCGGCACCTTATCAAGGATACAACAAATCAACAATAGAATATGGCACGTATTGCTGGTGTGGATTTGCCCCGGAATAAAAGAGGGCTCATCGGTCTGACCTATATCTACGGAATCGGCGTTGCTTCGGCAAAAGACATTCTGGAGAAAGCAGGTATTGACGAAAACACAAAAGTGGATCAATGGACCGACGAGAACATCAAGTCCATTACCCGCATCATTGCCGACGACTACCGTACGGAAGGTCAGCTGCGCTCTGAGGTGCAATTGAGTATCAAACGCCTCATGGACATCGGCTGCTACCGTGGTCTTCGTCACCGTAAAGGCCTGCCGCTGCGTGGCCAACGCACCCGTACCAACGCACGTACCCGTAAGGGCAAACGTAAAACGGTGGCCAACAAGAAAAAAGCAACCAAGTAATCAGCCTGTACGGATTCCTGTTCCGTTACTACTGGTTTCTTCCATAAGTTTTAAAGCACACTACCATATACGATGGCAAAAGGAGCTGCAAAAAAAGTTGTTAAGCGCAAAGTGAAAATTTCCCCCGAAGGAATCGTCTTCATTCGGGCCAGCTTCAACAATATCATTATTTCTATCACCAACAAGCAAGGTGAAGTCGTGTCTTGGGCATCTGCCGGTAAAGCAGGTTTCCGTGGTTCCAAGAAAAACACCCCTTACGCTGCACAAGTAGCTGCCAACGATGCCGCCAAAACGGCTTTCGAAGCAGGTATGCGCACTGCCGAGGTGTTTGTAAAGGGCCCTGGCTCCGGTCGTGAAGCGGCTATCCGCGCAATCGACCAATCCGGTATCAAAGTGACCGTCATCAACGACGTAACGCCGATGCCGCACAACGGTTGCCGCCCTCCAAAACGCCGCCGCGTTTAATATTTGCCGCTCACTTCACTCTATTGTCGAATTCTAACACATTCCTGTAAAGAATGGCTCGTTATACTGGACCTACTACTAAAAAAGCCCGCTCGTTCGGCGACCCGATTTTCGGGTTTGACAAAGCCTTTGAACGTCGTAAATATCCCCCAGGCCAACATGGTCTGTCGCGGAAGAAAAAACAGGCTTCCAACTACTCTCTCCAGCTGTCGGAGAAGCAGAAAGCCAAGTACACCTACGGCGTACTGGAGCGTCAGTTCCGCAAAACATTTGTCAACGCTACCCGTCGCCACGGTGTAACCGGTGAGGTATTGCTCCAACTGCTGGAAGCGCGCCTCGACAACACGGTATACCGCCTGGGTATTTCCCCTACCCGCCGCGGCGCACGCCAACTTGTTGGCCACCGCCACGTAACGGTAAACGGCAATGTGGTGAACATCCCTTCCTACTCGCTCAAACCGGGCGACGTAGTAGCGGTGCGCGGCAAATCGAAAGGCCTCGAAGTGGTAACTACCCACGTGGGCGCCAAAACCAGCAATGTACGCCAGTTCGGATGGCTCGAATGGAACCCCGATAAAATGCAGGGTACTTTCCTCGCTTATCCGCAGCGCGACCAGATACCGGAAAAGATCAACGAACAGTTGATCGTAGAGTTGTACTCGAAATAACAACAACAACGAGGAAACGGTTGGCGCACGGTTACGGCGCCAACCATTTTCGCGTTTGTGCTTTCCAATCCTGCCAGCCCCGCCCGATAACCAAATTTTGTTTTCCCACCCTTTTTAAGGAGACTTCCACAATATGAGTATTCTCAATTTCCAAAAGCCTGATAAAATCCTGCTTCAAAAAGCAACCGATTTTGAAGGCACCTTCGAGTTCAAACCGCTGGAGCCGGGTTTCGGCCAAACGGTGGGCAACTCGCTCCGTCGCGTCCTCCTGTCTTCCCTGGAAGGCTATGCCATCAGCGCTGTCCGTATCGGCGGCGTCGATCACGAGTTCGCAACCATCCGTGGCGTAGTTGAAGATGTGGTGGATATTGTACTCAATCTGAAACAAGTACGCCTGAAACAAGTCATTCAGGATGATAAAAACCCCCAGGAGAAAATCTACCTGACCATCAGCGGCCGTGAGGAATTCCGCGCAGGTATGATCGAAGAGTTCAACAACGTGTTCAAAGTGATGAATCCGGACCTGCTCATCTGCCGCATGGAACCGACCATCAACCTCGAAATGGAACTGACCATCAGCAAAGGCCGCGGCTACCAGCCCGCCGATGATGGTGCACCGAAAGACCTCGCCATCGGCGTTATTCCGATCGACGCGATCTACACTCCGATCAAAAACGTGTCCTACAAAGTGGAAAACACCCGCGTAGGCCAACGTACCGACTACGAAAAACTGACGATCGATATTAAAACCGACGGCACGATCCACCCGGAAGACGCTATCCGCGAAGCCAGCCGGATCATGATCCAGCACCTGATGCTGATCACCGACGACAATATCACGTTCGATACGCCAACCAGCCGCGAGGAAAATGTAGTGGACGAACACATCCTCCACATGCGCAAACTGCTGAAAACGTCGCTCGAAGACCTCGACCTCAGCGTTCGCGCCTACAACTGCCTCAAAGCCGCCAAGATCAATACCCTGGCCGAAATGGTGCGCTACGATACCCACGAACTGCTCAAATTCCGCAATTTCGGTAAAAAGTCGCTCGTGGAAATCGAAGAACTCCTGCAAGACAAGGGCCTGACTTTTGGCATGGACCTGGCAAAATACAAACTGGACGAAGAATAAAAAACGAGTTATGAGTTATAAGTTATGAGTTATGAGTGCACACGTAGCGTACTCACCATTCATAACTCATAACTCATAACTCATAACTCTAACAAAGTGTGGTAACCGCATGAGCGCCCAACTGCTGCTCCGGTGCCGCCACCTACAAAAAAGGTACCCGTACCATGAGACACGGAGATAAAGTAAACAACCTCGGACGCACCGCGTCGCACCGCCGCGCACTGCTGGCCAACCTGGCGATCTCGCTGATCGAACACAAACGTATCACCACTACGCTGGCAAAAGCCAAAGCACTGCGTCAGTACGCCGAGCCGCTGATTACGAAATCCAAAGACAACTCTACACACTCCCGTCGTGTAGTGTTCAGTTACCTGCAAAACAAAGACGCCGTAACCGAACTGTTCGGCCCGATCGCTTCCAAAATTGGCGACCGCCCGGGTGGTTACCTCCGCGTGATCAAACTCGGCTTCCGCCGTGGTGATGGCGCTGAAACGGCTATGATCGAATTCGTCGACTTCAACGAAGTGTACAACCCGAACGCCGGCAAAACCCGCGCTGCGAAGAAAACACGTCGTGGTGGCGCCCGCAAAGCCGCTGCAGTAGTCGCTCCCGCTGTAGAAGAGGCTCCTGCCGTAGTGGAAGAAGTAGAAGAAGTAGTCGCAGCACCGGAAGTGGAAGAAGCCGCTCCTGTAGTAGAAGCCGCTGCTGAAGAAGTAGCGCCTGCTGTAGAAGCCGTTGCTGAAACAGCCGAAGAAGCCGCACCGGAAGTAGTAGCAGAAGCCACCGAAGAAGCACCTGCTGCTGACGAAACACCGGCTACCGACGAAGAAGAGAAAAAAGATTAATTCAGATTTGGTGGAGGTGCAAAGGTTCTTACATTTGCACCTCCATTTGAAAGGGGGATTAGCTCAGCTGGCTAGAGCGCTTGCATGGCATGCAAGAGGTCATCGGTTCGACTCCGTTATCCTCCACTACAGAAATAAAAGGCATTGCGCGGTATCGCGTGATGCCTTTTGTCGTTGGGACCTATAAGGTTTTTGAAACCTTACAGGTCTGAAGTATCGTACCCAAGTATAGAAGGCAGTGCATGGTAACGTGAGACCTATAAGGTTTTTAAAACCTTATAGGTCTTAAGTATCATACCCAAGTATCAAAAATCGAGTTCTTCATCAAACCGCCAATCATAACCCTGGTGCCGGGCAATAAAAGCCGCTCGACCACCAAAGCGGTTCATAACAATTTCGCGTTCGATGATACTTTCCTGATTGCTTAAAAATGCAGGGTAGGAACTAAAGCGATAATCGAGCGGGGTGTTACAGAAACCGTGTCGGACAGCATTGAAATGATGATACAATACAACTCGCTCGAAGTAAACAGCGTTTTCTATCGGCTTTCGGCGCAAGTAATCAATAAAAAGCGCACCACGGCGATTGTAGCGTTTGTTGAATGCTTTTGCATACGCATTAAATAGGTTGCTGAATTGTTGCATCACAAACTCCGCATATACCTCGGGATATGTTGCCGGCCGATTTTGTGGCATGGTAAAAATAAGTTCAGCCGGGCTTCGCACCTGAACGGTAAGGTGAAAATGATTAGGTAGCAGCGCATACGAAAAGGTCCGACAAACCGGGGATATGTATTTCCGGTATTTTTCCAGAAAGTACAGGTAATTGGCATCTTCCCTAAAAAGGTTTTCAGTACCCACTGCATGGTTGAAAAGGTGGTATACTTTTCCAGGGAAAAGAGGAGGGTGTAGATTATTCATAATGAAGGTGTTGCAGACAAAATTAGTCGTTTTGATAAAAAAACCTATGAGGTTTTTAAAACCTCATAGGTTTAGTTGTTATCTGCACCAAAATACTGCGTCAGCGCATTGCGTAAATACGCTCTTAATTCCTCCACCAAACGATCCGGCGCCAATACTTTGATTCCAGCCCCCAGAGAAGCCAGTTTTTGTACCAGTTCTACATTTATCATTAGATCAAAGGCAATAATTGTCTGTTCCGACCCGGATTCCAACACCTCAAAAGGTTCCACGAATGGGCTACTCAGAAAATATTTGCCCTGCAAAGGCGTGAATGCAATTACAATGCGCTCCACGCGCCGATCCGACGGCACAGTAATTCCGTATATATGACGCCAGTAAGTAGATGCATCATAATCGGGCGGTTTGTCGTGGAAGTACCCAATGATACGAGGTACTCCCTCGATTCTCTCCAGGGGGAAAACCCGTACAAACTGTTCGGAAGGGTCGTGTGAAAAACCGCCTACATACCAGCGCCGGTCGTAATGCCTTAAAAACCAGGGGTCGAATACATGCTTTTTAGGAGTGCTGGCGTGAAATGCCAGGTAGTCGAACTCCACACGCCGCGATTGATCAATGGCCTCCAGAAAAAAGGGCAGGTGGCGCCCACCATCGTAGCGGGGCAATGGATCGAAATACACCGATTTGCCAACAGCACCCTGCTCATGCCCCAGCCATTTTTTTGCAGCCCGGTGAATCTTACCAAAAACCGCAGGCAACTGCTCGAAGCCTTGCAGGTGGTTCACCTTGGCCAACGTTTCCACCGCAATGCGCAGACAGGCCAGGTCTTCTCCGGTAAGCGGAATATTGTCGACCATTGTAAAATATTCCCCCGGCCTGTAACGCCAGCCTTTGAGTACTGCATCGTACTCCAATGGCGCGCCTTTCTCCTTTAGTACATCCATATCGGTGCGTAACTGCCGAAGGCTGATGCCCAGTTCTTCTGCCAGCGCCTCCGCTTTCACGACAGCACGTGCAGAGGTGCGGGCATGGAAAATGTTGTTGATGTGTTGGAGACGGGCAAGTGGTGTGCTTTTAGGCATGTTTTGCGTTGTTAATGCATATTACTGAGGGACCGTCAAAGGGGAAAATACGAACAGAAATGGAAATACAGGTAAGAAGAAACAAAGGAGGGTGAACATTTTAATGTTCAGAGCCTCCTTTTCATGATGGCCACCCTTAAGCAGCCTGTTTTTATAAAAATACCAGATTTCGATTGGTAAAAGTACTTGACTTAGAGGCCTTATCTGGGATGTTTTTCAACATTTGAAGATAACTCTTGCATTCTTCATAAGGAGTATTTACTTTCGCAGAACAAAATATGAAAAAATGCTAAATAATACAGAAGTATTCTTGTAAAAATCTAATTGAACAAAGGTTGAAACCAAGATTACTATTGTATCATTTCCACTGCCTCTTCCATAAAAACAAGGGTTGTAGAAGCGAAAAAAGTAAAACCGACCCAGCCTGGTAAGCGATAGGGCCGGTTTGTACTCACATTATTTTCTAACCGTGCTTGCGATATTGTATCGAAGGCACACAAACTTGTATTAATAATGCTTGGTAAAAGTAAAGTTTCTTTAGACAACAAGCGAAAAAAAGTAGAACTTCGCGAATATTATTTCCCGCCACATTGCCCTTCTTGCGGGGTTGTAGATTATGACTATTTGACGTATTGTGAGGTGTGCGGATACCGAAAGTGGTTTCATGAAGAATAATTTTATTAATTATACTGGTGTGCACAAAAATTGCACACCAACACCTTCAAATTTGTATTAAAATTATCTATGCATGCTCAATACACTATACGAGTTCGGCCGTCAACTATCGCAAAACGCCGACCGGGAAGAATTTGATGATATAATTTCTGTCCCGCCTATCGATGTAAAGGATATTGCCCGAAACATAGCATTCCACGTAGTGGAGGTCATTTTTGATTTGGACAATGGCACTTTTCGCTTGGGAGAAAGGCCGATGCCGTTTAGTGCGGAGGATAAAGGTTATTCACATTCACCGTATGCTCTTCGTTGCATCAAGATTCAGGGGGGCAATAATAAAAGTGTGTATCCTACAGTTGATCCGCGCAAATCATTCGAAGCCTGGAAGAAAACCCTTTTTGGCAAAGAGGATAAAAATGGCAATCAGCCCAAACTCCCTGAATTTGTTGAGGCTATCCAAAAGGATTATGTTGATCTGGCAGATAGTTTATTAGCCAAAGCCGTTTCCTTCGTTTTTCCAATGCGAAAGGCATTCGAAGAAATGTATCCGGACTTAAAAACGATTTCCACAGCATGTGGTATGGACGAATCCAATCGCATTGCCATGCTGTATGCTTCTGTCGTTTCGACAGGATTGGGTATTTCAGAACCAACCCCAATAGCCCATCTGGATGGCTTTGATACCTTTTTAAGAAGGAAGTTACAAAAAGGCGGCTCTCAATCAGGAGATAGCGAAGATTCAGTTTCAGTATCCAAACTATGTTATGTGACAGGCGAGGTGCACGAGGACGTAGGCGAACCGAACTTTAATAATCGTTACAGCCTGAATAAAATGTTTGTCACTACCACAAAAAACTATGCCGTCGGATTTGAAGATTCGGGTTTCTCTAAAAACTATCAGGTAAGCGCCGAGGCACAGATATATATGGAGCGAGCGTCTGCGCACGTATTAAAACACTATAAAGTCCAAATTGCCGGAATAGATCATTGTATCCTTCCTCAGTTTCGGGCAGGGCAGGACTTAGACCTGGATATGATGACTACCAGGCTGAAAAAGAATTCAGACTTACTTTTCCAGATCAGTAGTAAAGAAGCAAGTGGGTTGATTAAGGATTTAGAAACCATATCTAATTACGATATGTACTGGCTCAGTTTTCTTGGGTTTGAATCGGACGGTAATTTTTTCAAAAGTATCAATCAGATTCAGGACATCAGCAAAACCCACTTTGAACAGATACTCAAAACCCTGGGATGGGTAGACGAGGAAATGGGTAGCATCGAAGGCGTCAACTGGCACAAAGTAATGGCTTATGGTAAAGAACAGGCTCCAGTCAGTTTCAATTTTTATACGATTTATGGCCTTATCCCGGTTCGAAAAGAAAAGGAAAAACGAAATGAAGCACTCATTCTATTTAAGGCCATACTGGAACGACGACCTGTATTTCGAGACAAATTATTCGACCATTTCTCAGAGTTGATACAGTGCCACCGATTCGGAAGGTATCCGGGAAATAACATCACTCCAAATCCCATTTTTGACTTTGCAGTCCGCGATGCTGTCTTTCAGTACCACGCTTTTTTTCTATTTCTTAAAAAATTAAAACTCATAGATATGGCAGATACTACTCCAACCTCGGGTACGCTAGAAGAAAAAAATGCCGCCATCACCTCATTTTTTGAACGCATGGAATACAGAGACGAACATCGCGCCCTCTTTTTCCTGGGAAGGGTGCTCAGTAACGTGGCAAGAGCGCAATGGGAAAAAGGACATGAATCCAAACCAGTTTTAGGCAAGGTCAACTATAATGGGATGGACGCAGCAGCACTCAAACGCCTGCAAATTGACCTTTTTGAAAAATGCAGGCAATATGATATTCTTAAATACAATGAGGTGAACTTTGCCAAGTTCACTGATCTGTTTAACGTTTCTTCAAATGAAAACTGGGATCGACGAATGAAGCCGAATGAATCACTTTTTTTCTTGTTGTCAGGTTACTCTTTTCGCAATCCCTCTGATACTGCAGAAAATTCAGATGTCTAACAGGGCGAATCCACCAAAATATTCTCACTTAAAAATCACATATAGATTATGTCAAAGGATGCTATCATTTCGCACAATTCTGACTTCCTTTTCCTGTACGAAGCCATTCAATGCAACCCCAATGGCGACATCGATCAGGAAAACAAGCCTCGCATGGATTACGATACCCAAACCAACCTCGTGACCGACGTGCGTGTAAAGCGCTATATTCGAGATTTTCTGAAAACCCAGAATCACGATATTTTCGTTGACATGGAAGGGGAAAACAAGGTGAGCCCTGACAGCAAACTCAAAGCGGTACTTCAACGCCTGCTTGCTGAACCGGGTGAAGCAAAATCCGTCTTTGAGGGCCGTGATGATTTGGCTGCTAAATTTGATGAAATTCAGAAAAAATCACCGGAAAAGTCGCCGGAAGGTCTCATTAAGTTTCTCCAGGATAAGAAAAACAAGGAACTGTGCTCGGAAGTCAACCGTGGTCTGCTGGCCTATCTGGTCAGGCAAAAATTCATTGATATACGCTTCTTCGGGTCGGCTTTCGCTATTGAAGGTTTTACAAAATCTTATGTAGGACCTATTCAACTCAACTGGGGATATTCACTTCACAAGGTCCAGTTGATGGAGTCTAACTCCATCGTTACAATCATGAACGACGGGAGCAGCACCATTGGCAAAGACTATCGTGTACATTATAGCCTGTTAGCATTTTCAGGAGCCATTAATAAGTATGCCGCTGTGGGTACCGGGCTGACAGATTCTGACCTGACTATCTTTAGAAAAGCAATTTGGGAGAGTATTCCAGCCCTGCCAACGCGTTCAAAACTCAATCAGTATCCCAAGTTATATGTAGAAGTAGTATACAACAATGGTTTTCATAATGGGCATTTTGGTGATCTCCGCCAACATATTTCAGTAAAACCCAAGGCTGGTTTGGATGAAAAGCAGATCAGAAAATTTGATGACCTTGATCTGGAATTGTCAGCATTGAGAAATGTATTGAAAGATCAAATAGGAGCAGACAAGCCTGTAAAACAGGTTATTGTCAACAGTGCAAATGGCGTTCAATTTTCCCTGTAACCGGCTTTGGACAACACTTCCGAAGCATAAAACCAGTACATCATGGAAATCATATCCTTTGATGTCTGTGGGAAATTGGCGCACTTTCGAAAATACTACGCCAACAACACAGCCTTTACCTATTCTATACCGCCTAGAACGACGATTATGGGTATGCTGGCGGCTTTGGCTGGTTATGAACGCGATTCATATTACGAGCGCCTTGTAACTACCTGCCTTCGCGTAGGAGTTCGGGTGGTGCACCCGGTAAAAAAGACCTTCCACAGGCTGAATTTATTGAGTATCAAGTCACGAGGTAATGCTATTGAAGGCAGCGGCGATTTTACAGGAGCCGGAGGGCGCATACAAACACCCTTCGAAGTGGTAAGCGGAATAGACCTGGGACGTGACTATGTAACGTATCGTATTTTCCTAGCCTCTGGTAAGGACGATAATGGCGAGTTTGATAGGCTTAAAACTGTATTAGGCCTATCGACCGGTACACCTGTATCCGATAATACGAGGTTTAATCTGTCACTCGGGATTGCCAGTTTTTCTGCCTGGATCGAACGAGCACAATTGCACGTCGATATTTCAGCGCATACTCAAAACGATTTCATCAGAATACATTCCGCCATACCATCTGATAGGGTGATCAGCCTCGACTTTCAGAAGGATACTCCCGAAGAAGGTTACAATTACCTCGAAGAAGAACTGATGCCTGCCGATTTTGTGGCCGATGGAAATCGAGAATTGTCAAAACTGATACGAGTGCTGTTTAGTACACAAGGCAAGCCGTTTGTTGCAAAAGTGAATGCTCCTTTTTACATGGTGCCGGATATTAAGGGCAACCTACAAAACATACTATTCCTCGAATGAAAGAGTTCTTCTCTCATGCCGGGGAGTTCAAAGGGCGCATCATTAAACCTAAACTCCTGCGCGACCATATTGCCGGGGTCACCAGTAAGGCGCTGGGTCAGATTTCCCCAATCGTAGATTTTGGTGCTGGAGCATCACTAGTATATGAGCAGATGCAACAAATAGGCTTGTACCATGATCTTGGCAAGTACACCCCTTTTTTTCAGAATTATCTTCTAAAAAAGCCGGGTTGGCAATCGGGGGAAAACCTGAAACTAAAACAGCATGCCAAGTTTGGGGCATTTGTGCTGTTTGAAAAAATACGCCAAACAGGTACCATTCCGGAAGAAGCATTGGTAGCCTTTTTCGTTATCCTGCACCATCACCTTGATCTTTCGAACTTTGACGATATTAAATTATTCGGCCAGGAAGAAGATGAGCCGGATGCACGCATCTTCAAAAAACAATTGGCAAGCCTGCTCACAGACATCCAGCAAATTGCAGAGGAAATAAATGATCCGCTGATTCGACAATGGCTTCAGTTCCCAAATCAGCGCGATTTTAGCAGTGTTTTTAGGAAATTTTATCCAAAAGAGGCACATATACGGCATTATTTCCAGATCAACTACCTCTTCTCATTGCTCATCGAAGCCGACAAAATTGATGCGTCAGAAACAAAAGTTTATGCTCGAAAAAAGTTGGATGCCAGAGCCGTAGACCAACGCGTGTACGCTTTTCAACAAAAACCGGGCTTCAAACCACAGCCCTTGCGAGATAGAGTAAGAACCGATGTCGTGGCACGATTGACAGAGCCTGGCTTCGTAGACAAACGCCTTTTTACCCTTACCGCTCCAACTGGCGTAGGCAAAACCCTGACAGCACTTGATTTTGCCTTGAAACTTCGTGCTCAGGTGCCTTCCTCGCAACGAGGGCAAATCATTTACGCTCTGCCATTCATCAATATTATTGAGCAAAGTTTTGCAGAGTATGAACAGGTTTTTAAAGAACATGGATGCAAAGTGTTAGCACATTACCAGTATGCAGATGTGTTCAATCAGGAAAAACATAGAACTGATTGGGATGGCTCGGAGTCAGACTACCATCAAAAAGCCATGTCACTCGATACCTGGCAGGCAGATGTAGTTATTACCTCCTTTGTGCAATTGCTCCACACCCTTATTGGAAGTCGCAATAAGTTGCTAAAAAAATTCAACCACTTTGCAGACAGCATTCTCATACTGGATGAAGTACAAACACTGCGCCTTGACCTGCTTCCAGTTGTTGGTGCTGCCTTGTTTTACCTGACTCGCTTTTTGAATACTCGTGTTTTATTGATGACTGCAACAAAACCAGAAATAATGCCCCTGGCTTTCAATAAACTTTTAAAAAAAGAGGGCTTTAACGAAGACGACTGTAGGGCAGAGGAATTGCTGACTGACTTCGAACACATATTTGCAGATTACAGGCGTACAAAAATCATCCCTCTACTAAATGTCGAATATGGAAAGGACGATGTAGAGATCGCCTTTGTTGAAAAAGTGTTTTCTGAATACTGGAATCCCAACCAGTCATGTCTGATTGTAGTGAATAAAGTAAACAGAAGCATCCATTTTTTTGACACTATCAAAACTTTTCTGGAAGAAAAAGAACTTCAAAATCCGGTTTATTGCCTTTCTACCAACATTGTACCGTTGCATCGGCAGATACGTATTGGACAAATCAAGCGTGATATAGAACAAGGCTTTAAACCAATACTCATCGCAACACAGGTTGTTGAGGCAGGCGTAGATATTGATTTTGATATGGGATTTCGGGATTTGGGGCCCATTGATAGTATTGTGCAGGTGGCCGGCAGGATTAATCGCCAAAGCGACCCCATTTGCCCGGATATACCACATAAACCCCTTTACGTTGTGGACTTCGGAGATTGTTCTAAAATTTACGGGAAGACAACCTATGATTCGGTACGCTCAGCATTAAAAGGGAAGGTTGAAATCCCGGAAGGGGATTACCTCTCCTTGGTATCTGATTATTTTACTGACATCAGTAATCAGGGATACGATAGGTCTATCAAGGTTTTTGAGTGTATGAAAAAACTCAGATATGAAGATTTGGACGAAGAATTTCAGGTTATTGAAGATCGCCCGGATGCCGTATCAGTATATGTCATTTGTGATCCGGTGGAGGCATCAGAAGAAGTATTGGATGCATTCCGTAGGTGGCAGGATCGCAATGACTCAACAATGAACAAGGAGAAATTTGAAGAAGAGTATAAAAAAGCGTTTCACCAACGGATTATCGCAGTCCCTAAATATTACACGGAACATTTGGGAGAACTTTCAAAAGACATCAAACTTGCATTGTCAGTTCATTATAATTTTGAAACTGGCTTCCTTCGTCTAGGCTCAAATGCTCCTGACCATAAAATAACAAGCCTCTCTTTATGACCCACACCCTCCCCCTCGCCACCATCACATTCCCCGAAATACGCCTGCCACAGCGTGCAGCAGCGCAGTTGCGCGGGTATTTCGGTACCATTTTCAGGCAGCACAGTCCATTGTTGCACAACCATTACGACGATGGGCGCACGCGGTATGCTTACCCGCTGGTGCAGTACAAAGTCATAGCAGGAATGCCCATGCTGGTAGGATTGATGGACGGGGCCAAATTGCTCACCGATCTGTTTTTTCAAATGAAAACCTTGCAGATCAGCGACCGGGAGTACCCGGTTATGGAGCGGGATATTGCTTTTAAAAATGCTACTGTTGGAGTAGGAGAGGGGCTGTACGACTATCAATTCCGAACCCTCTGGATGCCACTGAACCAGCAAAACTATCCGGAATACTTGCAAAAAGATGCAGAAGCACGTCGCGCCATGCTGGGACGCATCCTGACAGGCAATATCCTAAGTTTCTTCAAAGGAATCGGCCTGTTTCTGCCGGAAGGCGTGCGCATACTGAGCAGTGTGCGACCACAGGAAGAACGCCTCACAGGATTTAAAGACCAACTGATGACCGGTATCGCCGGAGGCTTTACTACCAATGCTTTGTTGCCCGATTTCATCGGCCTGGGCAAAAGCGTGGCAAGGGGCTATGGTGCCCTCGACAAAAGTGCATAGCCATACATCATTACCAAAACAAACAGCATGCAACTCCACTTGAACACATACGGCGCTTATTTGCATGTGAAAGATGCCATGTTCGACATCCGGCGCAAGCAGCCCGACGGAGCCTGGGCATCTGCCTCGGCTGTGGCAGCGCACAAGGTGAAAAGTATTTGGCTGGCGCCTGGTACCGCGCTATCCAGCGATGCCGTCGGACTGGCTTTGCGACACAACATCGACATCGTTTTTCTCGAAAACAACGGGCATCCGTTGGGGCGCGTTTGGCATTCGCGACTGGGAAGTACTACCCGCATTCGAAAATGTCAGTTGGAGGCCTCCCTCGATCAAAGGGCCATGCAATGGACGTGTACCTGGCTGGCACAAAAACTGGAAAATCAGGCCGGCTTTATTCGCGATTTGAAAAAACACCGGGCACAATACCACAACTACCTGACAGAAAAAATCGATAAAATAGATGCACTACGGCAAGCCATATTAGCCATGCAAACGGGCATGCTCGACGAAACCGCTATTGGTACCGTACACGGACTGGAAGGAACCGCCGGTCGGCTCTACTTCGAAACCCTGAGTTATGTATTGCCGCCAGCCTGGCAATTCAATGGTCGTAGCAGCCGCCCGGCCCAGGATGTGTTCAATGCCTTTCTCAATTATGCATATGGCGTGTTATATGCAAGGGTAGAAAAATCGCTCATGCTGGCAGGCCTCGATCCATATGTTGGCTTTTTGCACCGCGACGATTACAATTACAAGAGTCTTGTGTACGATTTTATCGAACCCTACAGACAATGGGCAGACAAGGTTGTGTTCACCTTGTTTTCAGGGAAAAAAGTAAACCAATCTCACACGACCGCTATTACGGGCGGTTGTACGATGAATCCGGAAGGGAAAAAACTGCTCATGGAATCCTACAATGAATACCTGGAAAATGATCCGATCCGGTACAAAGGGCGCAACAGAACCCGGGCCACCATTCTGCTGCTCGATGCACACAGATTTGCACAGGAACTACTTGGTAAAAACGCCGGTGAAACGGAATTGGACATCACCACAATCTGATCTACTCTAACCCTGAAAAAATGTAATTAAATGATTGTCTGGGTTTTATATGATATTCAAAATGATCGCTCCCGAGACCGCGTAGCAAAAACCTGTAAAAAGGCGGGGTTGTATCGAGTGCAGTACAGTTGTTTTTTGGGCACCCTGGATGAGCACGAACTCGATACGCTCGAACTGCAAATAACCCCTCAAATTAATCCTGACATAGACAAGGTTTATATTTTTCCCATGAGCCGTTCGGAATTGAAAAATACCACCCTTTTAGGCCAGGCTTTCGATAAAAAAATGGTGACCGACGCTGTACGAGCCCTTTTCTTTTGAGTCGACTTTATTTTCTGATATGTTCAGTATTACGCCCTCACATATTATCGAGTACCTGTATTGTCCGCGCTTCACATATTTCGAATACGTGTTGCGCATTCCTCAGTATGAAGAAAAAAATTTCAAAGTGATGCAGGGCCGCTCCATGCACGAGTTGAAATCACTCCAAAACAAGGAATACCTGCGGCGGCGGATCGGCGTTGTGGAAAAACGATTAAATGTTTACCTTGCTAACGGAATCCTGCGCGGCGAGGTAGACGAAGTACTTCTGTTGGCCGATGGAACAGCCGCAGCCCTGGATTATAAATTTGCCAAATGGGAAGGGCGGCTTTATGAAACCTATCGAACCCAACTAGCCTGTTATGCGTGGCTGATAGAGTCCAATTTCAATATTGTGGTAAACCGCGGTTATCTGGTATATGTGAGAAGTAAAAATCATGTGGAAGAGGTACCTCTCAGCCCAGCCGATATGGCTGCTGTGCGTACCGCTGCTCGGGAAATTCAGTTGATACTTGAAAAAAATAATTATCCCCAAGGCACCAAAGTTCGAAAGCGATGCGATCACTGTACATATCGAAATATTTGTACTCAGTAAAAAATTTTCCGGGTGGCCATTTATCGGGAAGGGTGTATTTTTCCGGTATAAATGCTTCGATACCAATGATTTGTGTTTCCGGAAAAAATATGTGCCAACCCCAAAATATGTTCTTTGATAGACCGTATTCGGGTGAAAAGTACCCAAAAAACAGGTTCTTTATGCTTGAAAATCAAAATGTTATGATAAAAGACGAGTTGGCGGGCAAATTCCAGAAGAAGAAGGATTGAAACGTGTCAAATATGGATTGGCGTTCGTGGCAGCACGAAAAGTTGGCGGGCAAATTCCAGAAGAAGAAGGATTGAAACGGCTCTTCAATTACACCACCGTTCGGCAGGTCTACGTTGGCGGGCAAATTCCAGAAGAAGAAGGATTGAAACCCTATTACCTGAACATTCCTGACTCCAAAATTTTGCGTTGGCGGGCAAATTCCAGAAGAAGAAGGATTGAAACCATCCGTTTACCAGGCGGACGGCCCCTTTGGGCATGACGTTGGCGGGCAAATTCCAGAAGAAGAAGGATTGAAACTTCACCTGTCAGTTTTTTGGATAGTTCGGATTCGTAAGTTGGCGGGCAAATTCCAGAAGAAGAAGGATTGAAACAAAAGAGACAGTATTAAAAGAAATTGTGCCGCCTGTGTTGGCGGGCAAATTCCAGAAGAAGAAGGATTGAAACACCAGGAATCATACCCATAATGAGCATAACCAAAAAGGTTGGCGGGCAAATTCCAGAAGAAGAAGGATTGAAACAATCCAATAGGCATTCGCCAAAGTTGTCTGGTATTCGTTGGCGGGCAAATTCCAGAAGAAGAAGGATTGAAACGAACAGATCATCGCAGAGCATTCAGGGCCGCCGTACAAGTTGGCGGGCAAATTCCAGAAGAAGAAGGATTGAAACCAACCAAATAAAGTAGGTCGGATTGCATGTACTTAAAGTTGGCGGGCAAATTCCAGAAGAAGAAGGATTGAAACATCTTAATGATATTGTCCTGGTACTGCTGTTCCGCTTCGTTGGCGGGCAAATTCCAGAAGAAGAAGGATTGAAACCTCCACAACAGACAGCAAACTGTCGTACAAAGACCCGTTGGCGGGCAAATTCCAGAAGAAGAAGGATTGAAACATTCTTTCCTTACACACGATACAATCATTCCCGTCAGTTGGCGGGCAAATTCCAGAAGAAGAAGGATTGAAACCCACTCTTCTAAAAAAGATCACCTGCTAATTTGACAGTTGGCGGGCAAATTCCAGAAGAAGAAGGATTGAAACAGACATTAGTAGGTATAACAAATAGAGACGTTTGCGAGTTGGCGGGCAAATTCCAGAAGAAGAAGGATTGAAACTATAGTTCTGAAAGGTGTGAATTTGCAGTACACCACAAGTTGGCGGGCAAATTCCAGAAGAAGAAGGATTGAAACAACATCCTGATAATGTATTGCAGGTAGACCCTGAAAGGTTGGCGGGCAAATTCCAGAAGAAGAAGGATTGAAACCCTTCCGTCGAATCTTCGCCCGCTGGTGAGCGATTTGTTGGCGGGCAAATTCCAGAAGAAGAAGGATTGAAACCGCCTGACTTCATTATCGACATCCCCCCCCCCATGAGTTGGCGGGCAAATTCCAGAAGAAGAAGGATTGAAACATAATGGGGGTTTTGCACGCGAATAAAGGCGACGGAGTTGGCGGGCAAATTCCAGAAGAAGAAGGATTGAAACATGAACGAATCGCAGAGGGTTACCAACTCGCTGGATGTTGGCGGGCAAATTCCAGAATAACAAGGATTCCCCCCATCCGCATGCCCCAGATTCGAACACCCGCAGAATCACCCCCTCCCACACCCCTTCCACGCTCTCCCACACCCCTTCCATCCTGTCCGCTTACCCGGTTTTGCTTGGCTCCACACCGATCACGCGCTCTGATACCCCGTAGCCGCGTTCCGGCACTCCGCTGACACCCTTTCACACTCCGTCAACCCGTTACCAAACGCCGTCGTTGAGGTCTCCCAACCTAAATGCCGGCCTTTCCAACCCCAACGTTGGTCTCCTGAACGTCGGCATTTGTCCAAAATACCCGGCTATTCGGGGTTAAATACCTAAAATTTACTCATCAAAACCCCAGTACACCTGTTGAAAAACCCTATACTGCTTTTGCCAACCGAAAGGTTGCTCCATGTACCACTTCAAAACCCATATGCTCCTATGCCATTTCATGATTTATCCCGAGACCACCTGCTCCCCGAAGAAGAAACCGCTATCGACGCAGCCATCATGGCCCTTGAAAAAGCGCTGGCCAACAAAAAACGCAACCTTACCCCCCAGGAACGCCAGCGATTCGGGAGTGTAAATGAATCTAACAAGTTGTTTGTCAACAAAGTATTCGATTTTAGCCAGACCCAGCAGGAAATGTGTAGCCCCGATGTCGACTGGTCGGAATTTGCTGCCGACTACCGCGATCGCATGTTTTTGGAAACGCGCCTGTCTCGCTTGCGTGCCTTGCTCGAAATCATGGAAAACAACAAGATTCTGCACGACTTCGACAATTTCCAGAATGCATTGATGGATTACGCCTACACCCAATACAAAAAAGAGACGGATGCGCCCGGTTTTGTAAACAAGTACGAGGCCTTGCGGCAGTTTTTTTCGCGCAGCGGCGGCAGCAGGAAAGCGAATGAAAAGGGTGGATGAAGCGCTTCCGGGGGGGGCTTAAAAACACAAGCCATCCGGAATTTTGGGCAAAAACATGAGTCATCCCTCCGATTTTTTCGCACCATAATGACGCCAAACGCCCCTTGTTCTCCTGACGGGAACCGTCCACGCTACGAGGGAAAATGCGTGGTTACGCGCCGTAGAGTGGACAGTTCCCGTCAGGAAAACAAGGGGCGTTTGGCGTCATTATGGTGCGAAAAATTCGGGATGACTCATGTTTAGCGCTCACGCCACCAGTCCCAGTTTTTCCTGGGCTTTGGTTAGCATCAGTGGCCTTGCGTCTTTCATTTTTTGACCTCCAGATAGGGCAAATGGATAACGATATACCGGAAACCATCCTCTACCCAGTCATCTTCCTCGCCACCCTCGCGGGTACATATATAAATAAGGCTGACATTTTTAATACTGAACAAATAATCTTCAATGTACTGAGTGTCGACTTTATCGGCGATGTCCTGGTCTACTACTTTAACGACGTTCATGTTTAAAAATCTTAGGCTATGCCACCAGCCCCAGTTTTTCTTGGGCTTTGGTAAGCATCAATGGCCTGATATCCACCGCCTTTTTTACCTCTTGATAAGGCAAATGAATAACAATCTGACGGATACCGTCTTCATCCACCCAGTCATCTTCTTCGCCGCCTTCACGGGTACAGATGAAAATGATGTCGATGTTTTTTACATGGGCAAATTGGTCGGAAATGTATTTCGTGTCGACTTTGTCGGAAACATCCTGATCGACTACTTTGACTACTACCATAATGAAACATTTTTACAAAGTTACATACGCCTTATTATGATTGCAAGTTATCGCATTATCGCATTATAAGGCGGTCTTGCTAATCTGAATTCAGGCAATCGAGTCAAGTTTTCTGGTAAGTAAGGGTAGTTGAACAATTTAACCTGTTCCTCCTTGAGGCACTCTGCCAAATTACCCCGGAATTGTGTGACATATGATACCTTGTTATTTCTCAAAAACTTACCTGCATATCGCCCAAACTGCCCCTTACTTGTGACCCCATATTTCCATATTTCGCCAGCATGTAAATAGTATGTTGACCATCCGCTATGCAAACATGCATAATACCCGTCTTCCGTCGCCACCAACGCATACTGTTCCGAATCATCAATTTCCTTCAGCCGTTTTTGCAACTTCGATTCTTCCTTCGGACTGAGTTGGGAATGCCCCAGGGCAGCGTTCATGTCTGCATGCCTGTACAATGCTACGATGAACAGGAGTATCGCCATTCCGATTGCAAATGGCATAAAAGCCGGCATGGACGGCGCCTGCTTCTTCTTATCTTTTTCAGGATTATCTGCTCCCATAAATGACTGGTTTCTGGTGCGCGTTAAATGGCCGTGTTTGAGCGATTCTCTGTTTTTTGGTAACTTTCAAGCAAGAATACATCTTTTGGTTATATTTTTCCGATATGCACAAAAAAATATAACCATTGTATAGTAAATGCAATGGATCAAACCCAAATAGAGCAAGGATTTCGACTGAGAACCCTCATAAAGTCCCTGCACCTCAATCAGACGGAATTTGCCAAAAGCCTTGGCACCACGCAGCCGAACATCAACCGCATGGTGATCGGCCGAAACCGCATTTCCATGGAAGTGCTCAACGGCCTGGCGAGTGTGTATCCGCAGGTCAACCTCCACTGGCTCCTCACGGGCCGGGGCGATATGCTGCTGGAAGGGGTGGAAGGCGGTATCGGGATGGTGCGGGAGGAGGCAGTGCCGTACCGGGTAAAAGAAAAATTGCAGGAAGCCGAGCAACTGGCGGAGGAAATGGAGGGTACGCTCCGAAAACTGGTAAAAACGCTGAAAGGCTGATCTTCTTAAAACACGCTCTTACTCCTCCAGCCATTCGTCATAATTCTCTGGTGTCACTATGCGGGTTTCCGTTACCTCATATTTTTCCAGAAATAATGCGGGGAATCGAACCTTGCCTTGTGCCGACCATTTGAACTCAAAAGCGCGGAACCGGCCGTCTAATTCTTCCACGTAGTCTATTTCCTGCTGGTTGACGGTACGCCAGAAATAGGCGCGGGTAAACGTGCGGGCGTATTCGATTTGCTTGCGGCGTTCGCTCACCAGGTAGTTTTCCCAAAGCGGCCCTGTATCGGTACGGCTTTCTATGGGCGAAAAATTGCCAATGACGGCATTGCGCACTCCGTTATCAAAAAAATAGATTTTTCGGCTTTTGCGAATTTCGTTTCGCTCGTTTCGGCTGAGCGCCGAAAGCCTGAAAACGATGTAGACTTTTTCCAGCAGGTCGATGTACTTTTCCACAGTTTGCGGGGAAGCACTCACCAATTGTCCCAGTTCATGGTACGACACTTCGCTGCCTACCTGAAATGCCAGTGCTCGTACGATGTTTTCGAGCAAAGCGGGCTTTTTTAGTTGTTCAAGTCGAAAAAGGTCTTTGTACAGGTAGGAGTTGGCCAGCAGGTTCAGGGGTTCACGTTCATTTCCGGGCTGGTTGATAATTTCGGGGTATGCCCCAAATACGAGGCGGTGGCGCAAGGCGCCGCGTTCATGGATGAGTCCCTGGTGCGCGCTTAGTTCCCGGAAAGAAAGGGGGAGCATCAGGTATTCCCATTTACGCCCGGTAAGTGGTTCGCTGGTTTGCTCGTTCAAATCGAGTGCCGAAGAGCCTGTAGCCAATACTTGTACTTGCGGCAGGTTGTCGTGCAGCAATTTTAAGGTGATACCAATGCCCGGGATACGTTGGGCTTCATCAATAACTACAAATATTTTGGCGCCGATCAGTGCCTGCAATCGGGCGAGCGAGGCATTGCTTAACACCTGAACGGTGGCAGGATCGTCGCCGCTGAGCCACAGGTGCTGCTCCGCGAACGAATTGGCTAAGCGGCGCGCAAGGGTGGTTTTTCCTACCTGGCGAGGGCCAAGTAAAAGAATGGTTTTGCCGCTGAACAGCCGACTACGGACGATTTCTTCGAGCGTTCTTTGAATCATTGCCGTGTTGTTGTGTACAAAAATACCCGTTTTTTTAAAATTGATTTTAAAAAAATGCACAATAATTTTAAAAAACACCTCTTTTGCACATGCTCGACCAGTAAGTGCTAATATTGGAGCCCTAAACCTGCCAACATCGTCCACTCATCCAAACCCTCCGCTCACCATGGGATTTCTTTCCTACCTCGGCCCCAGGGCCCACATGCCCGATGTCATTTTGCGCACCAGAAGCCGCTACAAACACATGGACGCGTTTACGCAACACGTGCTGCGCGGCCCTTCTGAACTCAGCCCGAAAGAACGTGAAATCATGGCCACCTTCGTGTCGGCACTCAACGCCTGCCAGTACTGTACCGGCGTACACCGCGAAGTGTCGCTGCTGTTTGGCATGGATGAAGGCCTGGTACAGGCATTGCTCGACAACATCGATACGGCGCCGGTGGCAGACAAACTCAAACCCGTTTTGCACTACGTAAAAAAGGTGACCCTCACGCCTTCCAAAGCCGTGCAGGCCGACGTGGATGCCATTTTGAAAGCCGGCTGGTCGGAACAAACGGTGGAAGATACCGTAGCCGTCGCGGCCCTGTTCAACTACTACAACCGCCTGATGGATGGATTGGGTATCAAAGGCGAAATGGATCTGTACCAGAAAGGCGCAGGCTTTTTGCACAAGCGCGGGTATGTTTTTCCGGCGATTGTGGCCTGGTATTTCAGGAAGTTTGGGTTTAAGTAGGAGACCACAGTGCTTGACAAAAAGTAGGAGGGAAGCGCCAAATTTAACAAGACGAGGCGGTCTCATAAGTACCGCACATGGAATCAGATTAAGTTTTTATTTTGTTTTTCATACTGAAAACCTATGAGGTTTTTAAAACCTCATAGGTTTAACGCTCGATAAAAATAAAATATCGCCATCTGTGTAAATTAGAAACTTGTAATACAGCCTCGTCTAAATATGCTGAATTACACCAGTTCTCTTCTAACTTACTGAGCCGGAATAATGCTTTTCGAAACAGCAGAACTGGCCTTCAGAGGAGTTGTTTGCTTCGCCTCGTCTTCACACACCTCGCAACAGTGGTTGCACTGCACTTTTCGCGCCACCATAGTGGTCACCTCACGCTTGCGTATGGTGCGGGCAGGGCTTGCTTCGAACCTGCAATTGCCTTCGCGCAGAAAATCAATGATTTGCAGATCGTAACCCGTAGGCAAATCCAGCCGGAAATGAAAGGTGAAAAATTCCCCTGGTGCGAGCCGCACTTTTTCCGGCGCTGTTTCAATCGGGATACTCGGCGCCGTGTTGATGCGCAGCCAGCCTCTGGTGGAAAAAGTAGCGGTATCCATCGAAGCATTCTGGAACCGAACGCTTTGCAACACGTAGGAGCATTGCTCGGTATATTCCTTTTGAGTGGCGTCGTACCACAATTTTTCGATGTTGTCAAGGATAGTTTCTGCTTGTTTAGGTCTTTTGCCGACCTGAATATCCGAACTGAAGATTTCATCGATGCGGTAGGCCGCCGGGGCCCAGATCGTATCGAATACAGTGCTGGTTTGAGGTTCGAAGCGCACGACCGGTCCGTAACAGGATGGATGGAAAAACCATAGCCATGCAGCAAAAACGCCTGTAAACAACACCAGAATCAAGGCTATTAGGGGTGACTTAAAAACAGAATCCTGACTCATAGCAATATATTTTGTGCAGATCCCGCTGTTTTTTTCGTGTAGGTAAGATTGTTTCGGCACCTGCAGGTTATTAAAAAACGGTTTTTGGGGTTTGTTTCCACCATCAGAAACCAATCGGGCGCTTGGTTTCAATGACCAGTGTGGTAGCGGTGCCATTGGGGAAATAGCCGTCGAATTGTTCGCCGTTGACCAGAATAGACTTCAGGGCTTCGGCGTCCATGTAGTTGAGCAGGGCCGCTCCGTTGATGTCGGTGACTGCGCCCTGGGTAGGCGTTTCCGACTCGGTGATGCCGATAATTTTGACATCGGAAACGGCCTTGCCTTGTTTGTCGCGCACAAACACATGGTTTTTACCCGTTTTTATCAGTTTGGTATATTCCTCATCGCTGCTGTTGCGGTGGGTAAAGCGCAGCATGGCAATCTGGATTTCATTGTCGGATTTCCAGTCGAAATTCATTTTATCCAGTTCGAACACAGCCGCGGCCACCTGGTGTGTTTCTTCGCGGCATATGTTGCGCAAACGTTCGGAGCGGCGTTGGAGGCGCCAGATGGAAAAAACCAGGCTTTGTCTTTTCAGGAAGAAGAAAAAGAAAATACCCAGCAGGCTTTCCAGGACGAGGAACAGCGCTGGCGACGTGTCGAGGGCCGTGAACGGAATGTCTTTATTGGCTACTTTGCCCTCCCACACAACGCGCAAGTGGCTGAACCATATCAGCAGCACACAGCATACAATGAGGGCAAAAATGCCCAGGATATGCTGAATTTGACGCACCTTTCCCACCTGACGTTCGAGCGCAGTCTCGGGCAAATCAGGGTGTTCTTCTTTTGCCAGGTGCAGTTCATAGGCTGCGATATGCTTGTTGAAGAGCGTGCGCAGCGAGTGAGAAATCAGCACGCCGGCCAGCACCACTGCGGCAGCACCAAAAAATGCGTGCGGTATTTGAACGAACCCCAGGTCCAGACGGCCTTTCAGTAAGATTTTGTAAAACTCCCAGGAGGCGATCATTTCACAAAAGGCCACTACAAAAAAAGCGACTGTGAAAAATATGACCTGTTGAGACGGCAGGTGGTGATCCAGTTCTGCGAGTTGCTGTTCCTTCTGTTCAATCTCCTGAACAAGCAGGTTGTCCTCTCCGGCACATTTGTTGGCTTTTACGGCCGACTGGTGAGCAGCATCGAACGCCGGGCCGGGGCGGCGTTCCTGATCTTTGCGGAATGAATGATTGAGTTTCATAGTTACAGATTATTTAGTGCAGTTAGATTTTGTTTTGCCGGATAAATTCCTGAATGCAACGCTGGGCATCCGGCAGGCTCTCTGTGCGTTGCAGTGGTACGGTTGCATGTTCAAAAATGCTGATATCGGAGTTTTCCCAGGAATTGAGGACAATCTGTAGCGAGGCGTCGTCGGAGTCTTTCGTAAATTTTTGGGCAAAAGGGATAGCGTCACCAAAAGCATTCTCGTTGATGCCATCGGACAGGACGACGAGCAGTTTGGGGCGTTGCGAATGAATAGGGGAGTCGATGATATTGCGGACGCGCAGGAGGGCCTCGTCGAGCAGTGTCACATCGGCGCCGTCGGGTTGATACTGGAAAATGTGCCGATCGATTCGGGCAATGAATGCCTGCTGACGCTGGTTGCGGGCTGTTACTATGGAATCGTTGCTGAGCCGTGCGTAGTAACGTTCTTCCAGGTTGGCGTCGTCGCCGGGTGTGAAGATGCGGAAGGTATCGGCGTCGAATCTAAAACTGCTCTTGGCAGCAGGTTGCGGATTTCCACACAGTACGACGGCCAGGATACTACCGGGACAAAACGTTTGCAGGCTGCCGGCCACTTCATTGTAGAAGAACGCATCGGCTTTGACAATACCCTGCTGGTCGATGGTGCCAGAACGGTCATCCAGCACAATGATCAGCGGTGCGCGTTCCGGATGAATGGCTGCGGGCGCTTGCTTACGGGCGCAGGCAAACAACAGACAAGCCG
This sequence comes from Bacteroidota bacterium, assembly GCA_020160935.1. Classification (GTDB taxonomy): domain Bacteria; phylum Bacteroidota; class Bacteroidia; order Chitinophagales; family Saprospiraceae; genus M3007. Next base: position 61,415 of record JAIUPL010000007.1, read on the forward strand.
GCAGCAGCAGGCGAAAGATCGTAGATGAAAGAGAGAGCGGGTGTAAACGAAATGTTGCCATGATATACACTGTTTGTGTGAAACATGGCACAACATTAATCTTGCAGGGGTTTTCCCGGGTTTAGGTCTTGGCAGCCTGCTGTATGTCCTGTCGAATTTTTTCGGCGCGATCCAGGATGCTTTCCGAGGCTTTCAGATCGCGTAAATGCTGCTGAAAAACATCCCATTCCTGAAGGAAATTGTTCAGGTTGGCTACTCTTAAGTCCTTTATTTTGAACAACTTCTGAAAACGGCTGGCTGTTTTCACAGCATTGTTGGTCAGCAAGTTTTTGAGTTTTTGCAAACCCTGTTCGAGGACATTGTAAGTGGCTGGTTTCTCTTCGCTGAGTAGTTGCGAGAGCAGTAATTCCGGCTGAACAGCAGCCAGCCATTTTTCTTCTTCGGGGAAAAGATTGGTTTCCGAGATTTCCTGATAAAGCCGCGACCCTACGGCTTTGTTCCAGTTGCCGTTGAACCCCAGTTTGCTCAGGAAATACCCTTTGGCGTTATCGCCGAGGCGCGGCGAGAATTTGTCGCAATATCCATTATTGAGGCCTTTAAACACGGCTTTTCCTGCTTTGTCTACCTCTTTTGTATCGAATTCGCCGTAAAATATTTTCCCGTTCTCTTTGTTATGCAGCAAGGCAATGGCCCGGTGCAGGAGAATCAGTTCCAGGATGTCCACATTCTCTTCCCGCCCAAGGTTTTCCAGGCGGCCAAAGTCGCAGTTGATGTCTAAAGCATCCAGTTCGCCGCTGAAAAAGGCTTCTGCTTTGCGCTGGATGGCCTGCATCATTTTTTGATGCTTGTCGGGCGACTCCAGTTTAATCTTGTAGTAGAGATTTTTGAGCGCTTTGGGTTTGCCGGTTTTTTGGTCTTCTCCGAAAGGTCCGTTCAGTGGGCCGGAACGGTTGCTGTGTTTTTTGTTTTTCTCTATTTCCTTTTTCAGGGATTTAAACATGGGAGTCAGGTTGTCGCTGGCGCTGAGAGAACCCGATTTGTTTTTGGGTAATATGTGGCTGTGGTGTTTGTTCAGGAGCGTTCTGAGCGCACGGCGGGGCAGCGCACTGATCACCCTGGTAGCGATTTCGGGGGCGTAGGTTTCGCAAAACTCCAGTAAATCGACGCCCATAACTGGCTGGTCAAAGCCGTCTTCCAGCAACTCCATATCGACGAAAAGGGCCTGATAAGCGTTGGTTTCTCCGTTTTTTCCCAGGATAGAGAGGGCTTCTTCGCCATTGGTAAACAGGTCGACTTCTGAAAAATACCTGCCAATAATCTCTTTTAATCTTTCGCCTTGCTCAGGATGGTCTTCCACGAGCATGGCGCGGTAGGGGAGTTGGATAATATCATTCTCCTGTTTTTCATCCCGTTTCTTTTCAAGATATCGGATCAGGGTGATTAGTTTGCCCAGCAGAATTTCCGCGAGGTCATGCGGATGCGGGGATTTCAGAATTTCAGCAATATCGAGGGCCGTTTCATGTGCATTGGGTCCTGTCAGAAATGCTCCCATAACAATGACGTGCCTGATTTCTTCTTCGAGGCGCGGGATATCAGGATTTTCAACGTATTTCTGGAGGTCGTGCAGGAGTTGATCGAGTTGACCCGTTGTAGTAAGGCAGTAATTGCGCAGGTAATTGTAACGCTGGCGGGAAAAATAGAACGGCGCCAGTTGTTGTGGCGGCCATTGCAGATGGATAAAGGACTTGACGTAGGGCAGGTGTTTGACCGAAGCGATTGAGCGGAGTTCGCGTCTCGATTTGAGAGAAATGAAACGCAGGTGGGCAATGCTGGATTCGGGTACTTTAAAATAAATCAGTTCATCAGCAATGTCGTATCCTTCCCGGACTTTCCCGCTCCAGGCTAATTCTACCTGGATAAAAATCTGATCAAACCCTTTGTCTGTGAATTGGAATGCCGACCATTCCCGGCTGTTTTTGATCGTCACGCATTCCCATGCTCCCGGTGTATGATTGGCAAACAGCGCAAGCAAGCCGGTGGAAAAAGTATCGGCTACTACTTCATTGCATATGAGCAATATGCGTTTCATGGCAACTGGGTGTTGATTAAAAAATCAGCCTGGCAACAATCTGGGAGGCCAGTTGCTTTCGGGGAGTTTAATTGCGAAAATGGGACTCAGGCTTGAATCTGAATATTGTTGAATCGAATTCTCAAATCTAGTATATCACCCATGATGGATGCAGGTAAATCGTCAATAGTCATGCCATCTGAGAGGCGCAGTATATCTTTTTCAAAACTGATGTGCGAGGGTCTCTGATTTTTGATCTTGTAATTGTCGACAAGTTCGGCTGTTCTTTCAATCAATGGTTTATAAAACCGGGTAGCATACACATAATGCAAAATATCGTCGTAGTTTTCTCCCAGGGATGCCCTGGTGGCAAGTTCTTCGACCTTTTTATAATCGTCGGGCTCCTGGCTGGTAAAATTTTCCAGCCAGTAGAGGCCCTGGTTCTTGATGGCTTTGTTGGTATCGTAGCCATGGATCAATAGATAGGATTCACGCTTCAGAAGCCCGTGTTCCTGCATCCAGTCCAGTATTTTGTGAGCAACTTTATCATGGTTTACAACGAATGAGCCTTCGTATTCCTCTTCAGTCCCTTCTGCAAGGAAATCGCCTTTAAGCACCCAAACTTTTTTTTGCGGGCAACAAAAAAATATCTGATTGTCTTTGTTTTTGAAAGCATCTTTAAACTCGTCGTGCCCGTTAAAAACAATTCTTGTTACAATGATAAGGGTCATGTGATAAGTGAAATTAGCCGCTGTGCTAACCGATATTTGGAAACGGTTTTGTCATTAAAATACGAGCTAAGTTCGTTATAGGAAATGAATTTACAAAATTCATAATCAATAAGGTGGTTATTGCCACCTGAGTCCAGAATAATGTGCGGGATATGCCTGCGAAGCGCCTTGATAAATTGCCTCGGTTCGGCCCCTTTGAGCCACTGGTTATTGCTGAACAAAGTGCGGTGGATGATGGCAAAGTCAAAATTGATCCGGCGGTTGTTGGTAGGCTCATCCCTATAAAAATTGGTGTAGGACCCCACTTCTTTCCCGTCGAATGTGAGCGTTAGGGTATGATCGTATTCGCCGTAATGGATGCTCTCATTAAGGGGAATAGCCCTGGACTCGTTGGAAAAATTGACATGGGTAGCGATAAAAACATTGCTGGCCCAGCACAGGTCAAAATTTTTCATCGGTATTTTCAGGTCAACGGTTTCTCTTCCTGTCTGATAAGGGAAATAGGAAGCAATTTCAATTTCGGAAGAGGTTCTTTTGGCATACTCGGCAAAACGCTCGTCGATGATCAGCACCCTCAACATAGCTGCATTGAACAATTTGTACGGGAAAAGCCATCTTTCGTCGTCAGATGCAAACGGGGGCGTATCGAGCCATGAAAAATCGAGGGAATTTTTGTCATAGGTCACATAGCCGAAGTTCTCATTCCGTATTTGGGGAATCCGGTTCTTGATTTTTTTGATACCCTTGCTATGGTGGTCGTAAATGGCATACATATGGCCTTCTTTCAGGTTCAACAGACCCAGCGTATTGTCATCCCTTCCCTGATCGAGTACTACATCGAAAGGCGGATTGGAGTGCTTGAAAGTAGTCAGTTCCTCCTCCCACTTTTTGGAAAAGTTTTCCCTGTGGATCAAGAGCGTTGCTTTGTTCAGATCACCATACCGTCCAAGCCATTCTTTCCAGCAGCGTTCAAGTAAGCCGTTGGTTTCTCCCGGTACGGGTTTGAGGTCTTCATGGGTTTCCTGCAGCCTGTTGCGAAAGTATGGGTTGTTGAGTGGGGAGTGTGCGGGCCGACCGGGGCTCACTTTCAAGAGGGTTCTGGCGGGCAGTTTCAACAGCAGTTTGTCTAAATCCTCTTCACTCAGTCCATCCAGGGCCAATTCATGGATAATAACAAAACTGTAACTATTGGCGCTTAATTTGGCTTTTTTGCGAAAATCAAATATGTTTTTGAACAGATACACGCCTTCCTGCATCAAGGTTCTTTCGAGGAAGCCACTTATTTCTACATCTTTCCCGATGTAGGCAATTTTGCGGGCTTTCTGTATTTTGAAACGGTAATTGATGCGGGCTTCCTGGAAATTAAACGTAGATGGGTGGCCGGCAACATTCGAGTCATGAGGGAGTGGCTGTGTTTTTTCCCAGATAAAAGGTGTAACGACTTCGGTTTTGTCTTTTTGGATATTTTGAAATGTTTCTTTCTGAAAATCGTCCTGAAACAACTGATCGCCTACCCGCAGATAGACCTGCAGGGCTTCGTTGTTGAATACGGCGTTGTCTTCGCTGGTGATATCTCTGTATCCAGCCATAACGGAAGCGCAAATTTTCATGTCCAGAATACCCAGGTTTTGTTTGGACGGCCGAAAGTCGTCCTTGGGATTTACAAAATCAGCCCTGACCCGATCCCTGAATTGCTGCCATTGCTCGTAATTTTCAAGTTCCGATACATTGTCGTACACATCCACCGTGAAACAGGTATCGTCGGAAGCATTATCCGTAACCTGTATGCATATTTCGAGGGGTTTTCGCTCGGAAGGTGAGGGGTTTAGTTGATTTTTCTGGTGTTTGGCGATATTGCGGATGAGGTTTTCCATCAGGGAGAAAAAAGCGTGTTCGTTGGGAATAGATACCTGTGGGTCTTTGTTTGGAATGACAGACTTGTTGGCATAAAATTCCTCATGTGATATTTGTTTGTCCATTTGGCTGATATCTACATAGTAAGGAAATTGATCCGGATACCGGACCATGTCGAATCCCTGAGGCAACAAGTCGCTGATTACTTTACTATTGCTGTGGCCGTATTCCGCTTTTAACTCGTGGCCCTGAAAAAAGAACCTGAAATACAACCTGTTGGCGCTGTTCGTTTCATAACGTATTCCTTCGCTGGCGGCAAGGTTGTCCATCAGCAACATATTTTCGGCCATTGGAAGCACCAGTTCGCGATAGAAATACATGGTTTTGGGTGGCTTGAATGGGTCTGCCATAAACTCGTTGCGCCCTACCATATATTCGTTGTGGTGATCGCGCAACCAATTCATAAAAGTATTTCTTGCCGTTGCGTCCGATTCCAGCGGTGGAGAAATTTCTGAAAGCCTGTCCGACAACATGGACGTCTTTGTTCGGGGGTGAATATGCGATCCCATGTGGTGAGAGAAGTTTCGGCTCAATATTTTGGAAATGGCTGCCTGACGTGCCAGTTCAATCACCTTCCTTTCCTGCAGACGTGACAGGAGGTTCCTGATTTTTGATTCCAATAGCGGGAACAGGTAATTGTAAAACCGCCTGGCGCCTTCCTGCGAGTCGAAAGGCTTGGTCAAACGACCTACTTTCCTGCTGGCGTAGGTGATAAGCATACCATCGAAATTCACGTCCCTGAGCCGGTTGATAAAACAAAAGAGTTGAATCACTTCACCATGGGAGGCCGAACCATGCGTGTCGGAATATTTTACCTTGCAATTGACCAGGCCTTTGCCGGTCGCTTCAGGCTCATAAAAAACCACTGTGTGTGCAAGCGGTAAAAACAGGAGCAACATTTTCTCTATTTCCTCGGGGCCCATCTGCGTATTGTCGCTCAGGTTGCTCTGTGGCGGGGCTACCAGATTGATTTCCAGGTTGGTATAGTCATACCAGTACTCGAAGTACATGTACCGGTGCTGCACTGGCGTTCTGTGTTTGAGGTCGAAATTTTCGTAGGAAAATCTGGAAATTCTATTTTCATCAATATACTTCTCCAGTTCGTAGCCATAATCCCTAAACGGCACATCCACCAGGTAACGCTCTTTACGATAGTTCAAACCAGTGACAAAAAAAGAAGTAGCGCCGATGTTCCATGCTACTTCTTTGTCATTTTTGGTTTCTGAAAGAATATTCAGGCTGTTGAGCGTTTTCAGATAGGATGAAATGTCGAGGTTGTTGAGGTTAAAATAGGCATCCTGATCGTTGAAGGCTTCCAACCCGTGCGCAATGTCTTCTGCTTTTACAGTGGAAGAAGATTTTTTTCTCAATGCTTCAAACCATTGAAAAAGTACGTGCCCTACAATCTGACTGTATTCTCTTCTGATTCTTGCCGACGCCTTGATGCGCCAGTTTTCTTTTTCGAGGCAAAATTCGGTTTCGTTGGCTTTGGAAAAAAAGGTTGAAGTGTCTAAAAAAACGATTTCCGTGTTTACATCGGCAACTCCTACACCTGCGAAACTGGACATTTGTTGCAAAAACTCCTGTTTCATCAGTTCCAGGTCGTAGGTCAGTTTGTGGCTCATGTACCCGAATAATACAATTCCCTTGAAGGCTTTGACCTGTTCGGGATGAAGTTTGGATAGCACGCCCCCCGACCCAGTCAGGAAGGTTTTTCGGTCTGCGTAGGTAGGATCCAATATCCTTTTTTTGTGGTTGTCTTTCGAACTTCCAAACATGTTGACCACCTCTCCAGCATGGGTCGAGTAGTAGAAAACCCGGGCATCTTTCGGCGTGGAGCCCTTCTCATTGGAAACAGTCAGTTTATTCAGGCAGAAGTCTGAAAAAATGTAATTGATATCGTATTTGGAAATTACATGCGTCACTTCTTCAATCTGCCGGTTGTGGCTCAACTGGTGGAATTTATATGTAAAATCAAAGGTTTCCAGCCGTATCTGATGTTCCGGAATATCGATGGCAGTCACGCATATATTGGAAGAATAATCAGGAAGTTGCTGCTCACTCACTTCCGGCTTCACCCCGTAGCCCTTCAAAAAGGCCGCAATGACATGCTGATTCAGCATATTGTCGCTGTCGATAAATAGCAGCCGAATAATTTGAAACTGTACAGGGGACGGTTGTGACATATGGGTATAAATATTTTCGCAATTTGTATAAAAAAGAGTTTTCCCGGGTTTTCCCGGGCCGGGCATCATATTTCGTGCTGTTTTATTGTCAGCCAAAAATGCAGTTAGGAGAGTTTTCCGAGGTTACGGCTGCTTCCGTCCCGGCACCCCCACACCCATCTTGTACATCCCGACATAAGCCCCGATCCGTTCGGCTTTCAGGTCGCGCTCTTCCAGCCCTTCGGCGGGCAGGTTGTCGGGGTACACGATCAGGCAGTCGATCACGTCGTGCTCGGTTTTGCCCAGTTGGCGGTACACGTATTTGCTACGGGCATAGCCGCTCACCTGTCGGATGTCGTCGTTGGTAAAGCCGTGCGCATAACGGGGTTTGTATTTGGCATCTACCACCATTTGGTAGTCGGGCGTATGAAGTACAAAATCGAGTTCATTGCCCGACACGGTGTAGTGGTACAGCACCTGCCGCGGCCCGGGAAATCGGTCTTTCAGCAAACCCAGCACATACAGTTCGAAGAGTTTGCTCATGTCTATCCAGAAAGGTGGCGTGTGCAGGGTGGCGGTTTTCCGCACATTGGAAAGGTGGTAGCCAAAGCGCTGGAGCAGCAGCCGGCCGAGCCGGATGGCTTCGGTGTATTCCGGATAAAATGCATGGGTCTTTTGGCAGGAAAGCATGTCGTTCACAGGATCTTCGCCCACCTGGTCAAATGCGGGGAGGGTGTAGCGCAGCAATTCCTGTAGGTAAGACTCGGCATGCAGGTATTGCACGGTAGGTAGGTAACGCTGCACGAAAACCAGCGTTTTTTTGAGCAGCCGGTTTTCGGGGCTGTCGAGGCCGAATTCATCAAATGAGCAGTGCATCAGAAGGGCATTGCTGTCGAGCATTTGCTGCCGGATGCTGTTTCCTGGATGTATTTTTCCTTTCACACGACCGTTCAGGCGTCGTTCAACCCGGTAGTACGATTTTTTTAAACCCCTTCTAACTATGCACTTGACAATACTCAAAAACTGTACGGCAAGCAGGGGCGTCAGCAGGTCATGCTCTGGGTAAATATCGATTGCAGGCTGATCGAAGCGGATCACAAACAGGTCTTTGGTATGCGCTGCTACGTCGGGGTGCCGAAGCGCTGTGGCGAGCATGCGCAGAAAATCAGTCTGAAAGCCTCCCTGGTTTAGTTTGGGCTGCACAAACAGGGCCTGGCCTTTATCGCCCACCCAGTCGATGCCAATGAAATACGAGGTTTCGATTCGGTGCCCGTCGGCTTCCGGCCGCAAACGGAAGCAGTATGCATCATTGTCTCGCTTTTGGTGCGGGTATTTGTAAAAAAATGCCTGGTCTGCCGGGAGCGGCAGTGTACGGACTTCGTTCGTATGTTCTGAAAATACAAGCATATATATAGTCAACAGTCGACAGTCAGCAGTTAACTCAGGTTTTCTATCTTTTCCCGAACACCTTCTCCCTGCAAAATACCATCTTTCAAATACTCCAGCAGAAGCGGTTTGATTTCATATTCCAGTTTCATGCGGAGTTCTTCGTGGGTTTGGGCGAGGAAATAACTGTGACCAAGCCGCACGTCGACTGCTTCGAAGCCGGGCGACAAAAATGCATCGCCAAATAGTGCGCTTGCTTTTTCATATAGACGGAGCGCTGACGCACGCACCTGTTCATCCGCTATCACTTCCCTGATCACGCCTTCTGAGGGCGGCACATGCACAAAGGCAAAACGCCGCCGAACTGCATAGTCGATATGACCAATACTGCGGTCGGCAGTGTTCATCGTACCGATAATAAAGAGGTTGGGGGGCAGGGTAATTTCACGGTCGCCTTCCAGTTCGTAGATGCTGTCGAGTGCCTTGCCGCGGTATTCCAGTGCGTAAATCAGTTCGCCCAATACGCTGGAGAGGTTGGCGCGGTTGATTTCATCGATGACAAGTACAAAGTTTTTGAGTTCTTCCCGGGCTACTTCCTGCTGCTGAAACGGGCGTTGCGCGGCAAATTCCCGAAATTTGTCCAGCACCTGTTTGAAATAGGTAGCGTGTGTGCGCGCCAGTCCGGAAATGCCGGGATAGTTGACGATGTCCTGCCGTTCTACCACTTCGTTGAGATACAGTTCGATGATGTCGTTGTATTTCATGCGTTGCGACGATTTCCACATGCCCATGTAGCGGAATGCATTGTCTTCCACGGATACAATGGTGACAAATGGCGTGAGTGCAAAACCGTTCTGGTGTTCCACTTCTGCTAGCACCTCTTCCTTGAACTGTTCGAAAATTTTACGCACCCACACTTCCCGGCCCAGCGCTTTGGTGTCTTTCCGGTGGTTGAGGAAATTATGCTGGGCTTTTTGTGCAAATTCTGCCAGCACCCGATTGCGCACATTGTATTCTACCTGCCCCTCGTTTACATCTGCGCTGATACCTCGTACAAAATCTTCGTAGGAGTAGGACGGGTGAAACTGAATGACTTTTGTTTCGCCGCCTGCCTCGGTGAGCCGGGCGGCTATTTTTTCTGACAACCAGGTTTTGCCGGTGCCGGGAGGCCCTTGCAGGATGATCTGGCGTTTGAAATGCAGGATATTCAGGATTTCCGAAAAGTCCATTTTGGGAAATGATTGAAGGCGCAGGAGCGATAAAATAGATAATTTTTTAAACGGATGTGAAAGTAGGGGACGCTGCTGCGTTTTACATCGCTATTGTCAGAATATTTTGATAATCGTTTAACATACTAATTCAACATGCAGGAGCATTTGGGATTATATTTGTACGCCAGAGCGCCGAATTTTAAAATAGTGTATGTATTCATTTTTTCCTTGACCGATCAAAATCGACACCACCATGGAAAATTACAATCCGACCGATGCTACGCCCGAAACCCTTCGTCAGGTACTGACCGCCCAGGATGAAACCATTCGTCACTTGAGAAACCTCGTTTCCGGTATGGCTGGCGACCAAATGGCAGATTTGCGCCATACCCTGACCGAACGCCTCCAACAAATGGAAGAACTGGAAAAACGAATGTGGGCTACTCTGTTCCCGCCTGGGCCGCAGAGCGAGTCGTCGGCTCACCGGATGACGATGACGTATTTCCCCTGAAAGGGCAAGGGGCAAAGGGCAAGAGGCAATGAGCAAAGGGCAAGAGGCAAAAAAATAAAGGGGAATAAACCACCCTCTATAATTTTCTCATTGTTTATTTGCCTCTTGCCTCTTGCCTCTTGCCTCTTGCCTCTTGCCCCTTGCCTTTTGCCGTTTGCCGTTTGCCGTTTGCCTCTTGCCTCTTGCCTTTTGCCGTTTGCCTCTTGCCTCTTGCCTCTTGCCGTTTGCCTCTTGCCTCTTGCCCCTTGCCTCTTGCCTCTTGCCTTTTGCCGTTTGCCTCTTGCCTCTTGCCTCTTGCCTCTTGTCCTTTTAACAAAAACTCCACATGTTTGAAAAACGCAGCCAGCCCGTCCTTCCTCCCAAACATTTTTACAATCGCCTGCTTCGGTACACGGGTTTTGCAGGGGCAATTATAGGCGTCTCTTTGCTGATCGGTATGGTCGGATATCAGATATGCACCCATCGGGGCTGGGTAGATGCTTTTTACAATGCATCGATGATTCTGACAGGCATGGGCCCCGGGCTGGATATGAACGAACTGACCGAGGCAGAGCAGAAAGCCACCAAAATATTTTCGGGCGTATATGCTATCTATAGTGGCGTGGTATTCCTGGCTGCCTCGGGGCTGGTGTTGTCGCCCATCCTGCACCGTTTCCTTCATTATTTTCATATGGATCCGGAGGAGCAATCCGATTAGGAACAATTCCCTTTTTTATCCGAATTGCTTCCCGCCGAAACAAGTTCGATATTCACCGATCATTTTTCCCGGCTCACCGAAACCCTTCGATACACTTTTTCCAGGCGCCTGAAATTTGAGGCATACATCTCATCAAGTTTCATTAAACGCTAAAGCATCATGAAAAAGTTAATCGTGGTCGCACTAAGCGCGGCCATGCTCGGAGGACTGGTTGTACTGGGCGGAGCGAAAGCCTTCGGATACCTGGGCGACCGTTCGGCGTCGTTCCTGACGCCTGCATTTGATGGACAGGTTCACCTGGCCAACCTGAGTAGTTCGCCCAATCCGGTGAATATGAATTTTACGCTTGCCGCCAACAAGACCCTGCCAGTGGTAGTGAATATCCAAAGTGCGGTTCGTACCCGTGAATACGCTAATGGCGGATTCGACATGCAAGACCTGCCCGAGGCATTCCGACGGTTTTTTGGCCCCAACATACCGCAAGGCCAGTCGCCACGTCGCGGCAATGACAACGACCAGGTGCAAATGGGTACCGGCTCGGGCGTTATCATTAGCCCTGATGGCTATATCGTGACCAACAACCACGTCGTGGCCGGCGCCGACGAACTGACGGTTACGCTCAACGACAAACGCTCTTTCAAAGCCAAAGTGATTGGCACCGACCCGTCGACCGACCTGGGTCTGGTAAAAATCGAGGCGGAAGGGCTGCCATTTGCCAATTTCTCCAATTCCGACGAAACGCAGGTGGGCGAATGGGTGTTGGCGGTCGGCAATCCGTTCAACCTGACTTCCACCGTCACAGCCGGTATTGTGTCGGCTAAAGGGCGCGATATTCACATCTTGCAGGATCAGGCGCCCATCGAGTCGTTTATTCAGACGGACGCAGCCATCAACCCCGGCAATTCGGGTGGCGCACTGGTCAACCTGAACGGCGATCTGATCGGCATTAACTCTGCCATTGCCAGCCCCACGGGCGCCTATGCCGGATACGGGTTTGCCATCCCGGCCAATATTGTAGCCAAAGTAGTCGATGACCTCAAAAAATTCGGTGTGGCTCAGCGGGGTTACCTCGGTGTCGTCATCCGGGAAGTAAACAGCCAGTTGGCAAAAGACAAAGACCTGGAAGTGTCGAAAGGTGTATATGTCGACAGCCTCGCTGAAAACAGCGCAGCCGGTGCAGCAGGCATCCGTCGGGGTGATGTGATCACAAAAATTGACGGACAGCCAATCGAGGCCTCTTCTTCCTTGCTGGAAGCCGTAGGCCGCCATCGCCCGGGCGACAAACTCGATGTCACAGTAATGCGCGGCAGTTCGGAGAAGGTGTACAGTGTCGTGTTGAAAAATCGACAGGGCAATACCGAAGTAGTCAAAAAATCGGATGCCTCGGGTATTTCAGCAGCGCTGGGTGCCGAGTTCCAGACCCTCAACCAAAAAGAAGCCCGTAAACTCGATATAGACGGAGGGGTAAAAGTGGTACAACTGGGCCACGGTAAATTAGCCAGCCAGACCGATCTGCGCGAAGGTTTTATCATCACGAAAGTGGATGGCAAACCCGTAAAATCAACCGAAGACCTTAGCGCCGCGCTCTACGAAAAACAAGGCGGCGTCATGCTCGAAGGCGTGTATCCCGACCGACCCGGCACGTATTACTACGCTTTTGGAATGTAGAAGACAGTTATTGCACATGTTCGAAAATAGGTTTTGTTAGTTGGTAGCGACGCGCTGTTGAGTGCGTCGCTATTTTTTTAGAGGTGAGAGGTGAGAGAGAGTGAGAGGTGTGAGAGAGAGTGAGAGAGCGAGAAGGTGAGAGGTGAGAGGTGAGAGAGTGAGAAGGTGAGATATATGAGAGAATAAGAAACGAGGCCACCCATTGCCACCCCACATAGCCCTGAAAGGGCGTATCCAATAGCACAGGGCAACGCCCTGTGTATTCGATGTGTATTTTTGTATTTGATGTGTATTTTGTGTATTCGATGCGCATCATCCCCATAGATTTCAACAGATTCCCGCATACCCCGTAATTTCGCCACCGAAAACTTCCTTTAATTCATCATTCATCATTCATTTGAAATATCTCATCATCGACGACAATCCCATGGCGCGTGCCGTACTGCGACAAATTGCCTCCAGCCTCGACGGTTTGGAACTGGCAGGCGAGTGTGCTTCGGCCCTGGAAGCCTTCAACCTGTTGCAGAAAGAGCCTGTCGATCTGTTGCTGCTGGATGTAGAAATGCCTGAAATGAGCGGACTGGAGTTGCTGCAGAGCCTTGCCACGCGCCCGCTGGTTATACTCATTACTTCAAAAACCGAATACGCTGTGGAAGCATTTGATCTGAATGTGGTGGATTACATTGTGAAACCCGTTACCATAGCGCGTTTCATGGCTGCTGTTCAGCGCGCCCGGGAAATCTGGGACAGCCGGCACAATACCGTCGAAAACAGCACGGAAAAAGACTACCTGTTTGTACGCTCCGACGGGGCGTTGATAAAAATCCGGTACGATGAAATCCTGTGGGTACAAGCACTCGTCGATTACGTACAATTTGTAACGGTTTCAGGCAAAAAGTACACCGTACATGCCACGATGAAGTCAGTCGCAGCCCATCTCAACGACCGTCGTTTTGCACGTACACACCGTTCCTACATTGTCAATTCAGACAAAATCGATCGTATTGAGGAGAATGCCATGATTGTGATCGGCAAACAAGTCATTCCGATGAGCGAGCAGTACAAATCGGCCGTGATGGAGCGTATCAATCTGCTCTGACCTCCGCCTCCGGCTACCGACGCAACTTCATTCCTCACCGAGGCATTCACCCGGCTCACCGATTCTTCCGGCATACAAATATGCTGCACCTGCACATTTGTACTGTTAGTTCACAGACGGCCGCAGGGGTCGGAATGGCGCACCCACCACCTTTTGCTTTCGGTTCCTGCGGCCGGCCACTTTTCACACTATTAATTTCTTTATCATGAAGTTTCTGAAAGTCTTTAGCCTGGCTCTGCTGGCCCTGTTTGTTGCTGCACAATCTGCTTCTGCACAGGCGGCTACCACACCCAAGCCCACTGCACAGCCCGCTGTAATGCACAATACTGCGCAAAAAACCGCTCCCGCTCCCAAACCTGCTGCTACCAGTCAGCCCCAGGCAAAGCCCGCTGCCAATGAAAAAAGCACCCAGCCAGCCGCACATTCGAATACAACGGGCGTCAAAAGCGCAACCCACAAAACGCACCGCAAGCACAAAGCCAAAAAAACAACGGGCGCTACCTCTTCGACGACAGAAATGAAAGGCAAATCGAACCATGCCGCAGCCGGAGACAAAAAGGCAAGCAAGCCCGCAAAGCAATAAGCACGATAGGAAGATTGTTTTCATCGCCCGGGTGTGCCGAAAGGTGTACCCGGTTTTTTTGTTATTGGCTTGATGAGGGTTGATGAGACGCGCCTTACGGCGCTGAGGGGCTTTGGATTGGGCGGATAATGCGGATTTTATGGATTTTTATTTGTAAGATTCATTCGAGATATTCCATAGAAACAGGCGTATGTGACGCATTGTGCCCCTTGTCCCATCCTGCTAGTAATGAAATAACAGATCATCTAAAATCCATAAAATCCGCATTATCCGCCCAATCCAAAGCCCCCTAGCGCCGTCAGGCGCGTCTCATCAACCCTATCAACCTCATCAATCCTATCAACCTTATCAACCCTATCATGTACCTTCGTCCTGCGTTCAAAAATAGTTATATGGAAGAAAATCGCGCAGGACTTCGGCGTTCGGCGGTCCGTTTTATTGTCAGTATCTACCTGTTCTTCTGTATCCTGGCGGTGGTAGCATTTTTTGTGATAACAGAACTGGAGAATGACAATCTTGTACACGACACCCAACTCGAACGGGGTGTTATTACCCTGGTATTTCTGGCTTCCTGGTCGTTTGTTTGTTACCGACTGTACCGGATAAACACCCGCATCTTTGACCAGCGCTCGCAGGTGTTTGATGCCCGGGAAGCGGAGTATTATGCCACGCGCGAACTGGCCCGACTGCGCGAACAATTTATGGCCAATATGAGCCACGAAATACGCACGCCGCTGAATGCCATTGTCGGCTTCTGCCACCTGCTGGCTCGTTCCAGCCTCGGCGCCCGCGAAAAAGAGTTATCGGATAATATCCAGATTGCCAGTGAAAACCTGCTGGCCATTGTGAACGATATTCTCGATTTTTCCAAAATCGAAGCCGGCATGATAGTGCTGGAAAACATGCCATTCGATCCTGCGGGTTTGTTCAAATCCGTGCAGCAAATGTTTGGAGAAAAAGCGCGACAGAAAAACCTGTCGCTCGAACTGGTACTTGCACCAGGTATACCCGATCAAATTTCAGGCGACCCGACCCGCCTCACCCAGATTATGATCAACCTGGTTGGAAATGCACTGAAATTCACCGAAAAGGGTGGGGTAGTGGTCAGCATCAGCCCATATGTACAAAAAGACGACCAGCATCGTATCCGCCTGCGCATCGAAGTACGCGATTCTGGCATAGGCATTCCGGCCAATCAACTGGAGCGTATTTTTGAAAGATTCACCCAGTCCGACGAGCAAACCACCCGTATTTATGGCGGCACTGGCCTGGGGCTGTCTATCGTGAAAGGCCTGGTGGAAGCCATGCAAGGCTCCGTGCGTGTAGAAAGCCAACCCGGCAAGGGTAGTACTTTTACCGTATTGCTGCCATTTAGTCCGGCTCCTGAAAATGCAGCGCCGCCCACACAATCATTTGACAATCAGTTGGATAGGATGGGTGCAGAAACCCTGCCCGACCTGCGCATCCTGGTGGCCGAAGACAATTTGATGAATCGCCGTGTTATGGAATTGTTGTTCGACGAATGGAAATGCCGGTACATGATGGCGCATACCGGTCGCGAGGCAGTAGCATTGCTGGCACAATCGCCCCAGTTTTTCGATCTCGTTCTGATGGATATACACATGCCTGAAATGGATGGTTATGAAGCGACCCAACTCATTCGCCAAAAACTCGGTTTGGCTGTTCCTATCGTGGCTATGACTGCCCACGCACTGGCCGGCGAGCGCGAAAAATGCCTTCAATTGGGCATGAATGACTACATTGCAAAGCCTATCCGCGAGCAGGAACTGTACCACCTGATCCGCAGTTTTGCAGCGGCTGCCGGCAAGTCAGATGAGTTTGGTTTCGATCGCGCCTATTTGCAGGAAACAACATTGGGCAATGTGGCCTATCAGGGTGAACTCGCTAAAATTTTTCTCGACCAGGCGCCCAAAGACCTGCAAGCCATTGCTTCTGCCTTGCATGCAGGCGATCGCCTATCAGCCGCCAAAGCCGCACACAGCATGAAAAGCACGGTGGGATATATGGGATTTGCGCACAACATCGGTCAGCAATTGGCTGCCTTTGAAAAGGCTTGCGATCAGGGAAAAGATACCACCCTTTTGTTGCACGACTGGAACGCCATCCAACAGGCCGTGGAAAAGGCCAAAGCATTGATTATTAAAGAATTTGGAATAACAAATGCGTAAACACCTGCTGCGAAAACAACATTTCCGACAGATGCGCGAAGTATGGCCTTTTGTGCTGGTGCTGTTGAGCGGCACGCTGATTTTTCTGGCCGATATGTATGAACTGGAAAATCCACTTTTCCGCGAAACGGTTTTGATTGGTGTCAGCCTCGCAAAATCCGTATGGTTTTTATGGTTTGTAGTACGGCGTATCCGGAAAGATGCAGTGCAGTCATTTCATTTTCAGGAGTTTATGTTGTTCATCGGGCTCAGCGTATTGTTGTATGTGCTGTCGTATGCCATCGACTTTTATTGCCTGTACCAGATCCGGCCCGATGCTTTCCAGGGACTGCCTGCACCACCCGATTTGCTCGACGATTTTATTACGTTCTTTTATTTCAGCGTGACCAATTTTACCACGGCTGGCTTGGGCGATGTAGTGCCGCGTGTGGTGAGCGCGCGCCTGTTTGTGTCGCTCGAACTGATCGTGTCTTTTTTCTTTTCCATTTTTGTCATTGCCAATCTGGCGATGTTGCGGGAAGCATTTGCCGAGAAACAACGAGGAAGGTAAACGTATTAACCCATTCCCACATTACCCAAAAAGTGCATGAATCCCGCCAAATCGGATAGCCCATTTTTTCCCAAATTCTTTTCTCTTTGTATCGGAAAAACTGCCCTCCACCTGATACACATGAAAAAAGCCCTCCTTTCCCTTGCAGGCTTGTGCCTCTTTATGGCCATAAAAGCCCAGACGATCCCTCAAAACCGCCTCGATAAAGCCTGGGATGCCTTCTGGATCACCGTGCCCGATTTGCCCGCTTCGGAATACCAGGTGTGTCTTTTCAGAAAAACACTCACCTTTCCTGAATCGCTTCCTTCTTCCTACGTCGTGCACGTGTCGGCCGACAACCGCTACAAACTCTTTGTCAATGGAAAAATGGTGTCGCTCGGCCCCGCCCGGGGCGACCTCCACCACTGGCGCTACGAAACAGTCGATCTCGCCCCCTTCCTGCACCCCGGCAACAACTTCATTGCTGCACAGGTATGGAATGAAGCCGACTGGCGCCCGGAGGCCCAAATTTCCCTGCGCACCGGATTTTTGCTCCAGGGCAGCACTGCCGCCGAAGCAGCCATCAATACCGGAGACTCCTGGAAATGCATCCGTGATGAAAGTTACACCCCGCTGAAAGTGCGCATGTGGACGTATTATGTGACTGGCCCGGGTGAGTACATCGACTTCGCCCGGCAGCCCAAAGGCTGGAAAGAAGCCGCTTTTGACGACAGCCGCTGGAAAAAGCCCCAAATACTTTTTAATGCCGTACCCAAAAATGTACAAGGCCCTTACGGATCACCCAATGGCTGGATGTTGGTACCTTCGCCGCTGCCACAGATGGAGTTGAAACAGGAGCGTTTTGGCAAGGTCGTACGCGCAGCCGGCATCGACGCCCCTACCGGATTTCCCTTTGAAACGGGTAAAATGTCCATCCCTGCTCGTTCAAAAGTTACCTTGCTGCTGGATCAGGCGTACCTGACCAACGCCTACCCAACGCTCGCATTCAGTGGCGGCAAAAACGCCACCATTTCCCTGTGCTATGCGGAAGCGCTGTTTACCCGGTATCCGGAAAAAGGCAATCGCAACGAAACGGAAGGTAAACAAATGATTGGCCGGAAAGACAGCCTGTTGTCCGACGGCTCCAGCGGGCAAATATTTACCACACTGGCATTTCGCACCTTCCGATATGTGGAACTGTCGATCGAGACAAAAGAAGAACCGCTGAGCATCGACGACCTGTACAGCACCTTCACCGGCTATCCGTTTCAGCGCAAGGCAACGACGGAATCTGCCGGCACGGAATGGGAACAGATACTCGACATCGGCTGGCGTACAGCGCGTTTGTGCGCCGTGGAAACGTATATGGATTGCCCGTATTACGAACAGTTGCAGTACATCGGCGACGCACGCATTCAGGCGCTGGTGTCCATCTACAACAGCGGCGATGTGCGACTGCTGCGCAATGCGCTCAACCAAATGGACGAATCGCGCCAGCCGGAAGGCGTGACACTCAGCCGCCATCCATCGTACACCCCGCAGTACATCCCGACATTCTCCCTGTGGTATATCGGCATGCTGTACGATTTCAATCGCTACGTCGACGATCCGGCTTTTGTGCGCGCCAAACTGCCTGGCACACGCCAGATACTTGAGTATTTCCACCAATATCAATTGCCTGATGGCGCGCTCGCGCATGTGCCGCAATGGATGTTTACTGATTGGGTAGACACAAAAGGTTGGCAATCAGGTGTAGGCCCGGTGGGTAAAGACGGTACTTCTGCCATGATCGACCTGCAACTGCTGTGGGCGTATCAACTCGCTGCAGAACTGGAGCGTCAGGCAGGTATGTCCGCTTTTTCGACCCTGTACAGCCAGCGCGCCCAGCAGTTGAAAAAAACGATTCGGCAGCGGTACTGGGTGGCCGATCGCCAGTTGTTTGCCGACGATGCCGAACACACGTTTTTTTCCCAGCACACCAATACGCTGGCTATTCTGACGGGTCTGGTGGAGGGCCCGCAAGCCCGCCAAATGGCCGAACACCTGCGCGACGATCATAGCCTCGCGCCAGCGTCCATTTACTTTCGCTATTACCTGCACCAGGCATGGATCAAAGCGGGTATGGGCAACGATTACCCGAACTGGCTCGACAAATGGCGCGAAAACATCGCCATGGGCATGACGACCTGGGCGGAAGTATCGGACATCAACAAAACGCGCTCCGACTGCCATGCCTGGGGCGCCAGCCCGAACATCGAATATTTCAGAACTGTACTGGGCATCGACAGCGATGGCCCCGGTTTTTTAAAAGTCGTGATCGAGCCGCATTTGGGGACTTTGACAAAGGTGGGTGGCAGTATTCCACACCCCATGGGCGAGTTGTCGGCCAGGTATGAATTGAAAAACGGGAAATGGGATATTCACATCATTTTGCCCAAAAAAACAAGCGGAGTACTAAAGTGGAAAGGGAAAACGAGCCTGCTCAAGGCGGGAGAGAACAGGTTTTTATTTTGAAATAGAACTACCTGTCGCAATGATTTTTTACCAAAACTCCCATGCCTGTAAATAATTGTTTGAATAGCGCTAATATTGCCCGCTTCCATGCCCGACCAGATAAGCCGCAATGGTTTATTATCAATTATCCAATTCAAATGCACACACATCCATCCTCTACTTTCGTCAGGTTTGCATGGGCAAGCCTGATGTTCCTGGCGTTCAACACGCTGTCATTTGCACAAAACAGGGTGCTCGTATTCAGCAAAACGGCCGTTTTCAGGCATACCTCCATCGGCGTCGGCAAAAATGCAATCGCCAAACTCGGCGCTGAAAACGGCTTTGTCGTCGATACCACTGAAAATGCTGCCATGTTCAACGAACAAAACCTGCGCCGCTACGCTGCCGTTGTATTTCTCAATACTACTGGTGATGTGCTGGATCCGCTGCAGCAAAATGCGTTCGAGCGCTACATTCAAGCGGGTGGAGGCTATGTAGGTGTACACGCCGCTACCGATACCGAGTACGACTGGCCCTGGTATGGCAAACTGGCCGGCGCTTATTTCAAGGATCACCCATCCACTCCAAGCAATGTGCAGCACGGCGTGTACCACGTGCACGACAAAACACATGCTTCCACCTCATTCCTGCCCGAACCCTGGGAACGTACGGATGAGTTCTACAGTTTTAAAAATATGAACCCCGATGTGAAGGTGCTGCTCACCCTCGACGAAAAATCGTACATCGGTGGCAACATGGGCGACTGGCACCCTTCGGCCTGGTACCACGAATACGACGGCGGCCGGGCATTTTATACCAGCCTCGGCCACACGGAAGAAACGTATGCCGAGCCCTTGTTTTTGCGCCACCTGCTCGAAGGTTTGAAATGGGCCATGAACGGCAAACTGGATTACAGCAAGGTGCACACCCCGCTCATGCCGGAGGAAAACCGCTTCACCAAAGTGATTTTGCAGGAAAAACTCGACGAACCGATGGAACTGACCACCCTGGGCAACGGCCGGGTGCTGTTTATCCAGCGCAAGGGCGAAGTGCGGCTGTACGACCCGAAAAATGGCCTTCGTACCATCGCTACCATCCCGGTCAGCACCAAATACAAAAGCAAGGAAGGCAAGGAGTCGGAAGCCGAAGATGGCCTCCTGGGACTGAGCAAAGACCCCAATTTTGCCCAAAACCACTGGATTTACCTGTATTACTCTCCCGCTGGCGACGAGGCCAAGAACATCCTTACGCGCTACGAACTACGCGGCGACGAATTGGTGATGTCGTCCAAAAAAGTGCTGCTGGAAATCCCGGTGCAGCGCGAAGAATGTTGCCATACCGGCGGCTCCATTGCCTGGGATGCCTCTGGTAACCTCTTCCTCTCCACTGGCGACAACAGCAGCCCGCGTGCCGACGGCTATTCTCCCATCGATGAGCGCCCCGAACGCGGCCCCTGGGATGCCCAGAAATCATCGGCAAATACCAACGACCTGCGCGGAAAAATCATCCGCATCCACCCGCAGGCGGATGGCACCTACACCATTCCCGATGGCAACCTTTTTGCCAAAGGCACACCCAAAACACGCCCGGAAATATACACGATGGGCCACCGCAACCCCTTCCGTATTTCTGTCGACCCCAAAACGGGTTTCGTGTACTGGGGTGAAGTAGGCCCCGATGCCAGCAAACCCGACTCTACCCGCGGCCCGCAAGGCTACGATGAAGTGGGGCAGGCCCGTAAAGCAGGCAACTACGGCTGGCCGTATTTTGTAGCCGACAACCAGGCATATCGAGATTATAACTACGCCGATAAAACCTCAGGCGATTATTACCAGGTGGATAAACCCCTGAACCAGTCGCCCAACAACACCGGACTGGAAGTGCTGCCGCCCGCCCAGAAGGCTTTTGTCTGGTACCCTTACGATGCCTCCAAGGAATTTCCATTGGTAGGTACCGGCGGCCGAAATGCCATGGCTGGCCCTGTTTTCCATAAAAATGACTTTGGAAATGCTGCTCGGGTATTTCCTGAGTATTACGATGGTAAATTGCTCATCTACGACTGGATGCGCGGCTGGGTAATGGCCGTCACGATGGACCAGACAGGCAATTTCGTATCGATGGAGCGTTTTATGCCTTCCGAAAAATTCTCCAATCCGATGGACATGGAATTTGACGAAAATGGCGACCTCTGGATGCTGGAATACGGCACCGGCTGGTTTCAGGGCAACGACGATGCCCGCCTGCTTCGCATCGAATACAGCGCTGGCAACCGCAAGCCACAGGCCCAGGTGAGTGCCGACCGCACGGCCGGTTCTTTGCCGCTGACGGTGCAGTTGTCTTCTGAAGGTACTAAAGACTTCGATGGCGATGCCCTCCAATACGAATGGAAAATAGCGCCTGCCAGCGGTGGGAAAACCCAAACCTTTAAAACGGCCAATGCCACAGTGTCGCTGAAAAAGAAAGGTGTGTACAACGCTACGCTTACCGTTACCGATCCTTCCGGCCTGAGCAACACCCGCAGCCTCGAACTGGTGGCAGGTAACGAACCACCCAAAGTGGCGCTCGAACTCGGCGAAGGCACCAACCGATCGTTCTTTTTCCCCAACCAGAAAATCAATTACGCTGTCAAAGTGAACGACAAGGAAGACGGCAGCCTGGCCGCTGGTACCATTGGCTCCGATGCGGTCGTTTTCACCGCCGATTACCTGGCGGAAGGCTACGACAAGGAAGCCATTGCCCGTGGCCACCGCGATGCCGATGCATCGGCCGTTCTTGCGCCGGGCGCTAAACTCATGGCAGGCAGCGACTGCCAGGCCTGCCATTTCCCCGACAAAAAATCGATCGGGCCGGAATACCGCCTCGTTGCGCAGAAATACAAGGATCAGGCAGATGCAGTGCCTATGCTGGCTAAAAAAATTATCAGCGGCGGCAATGGCGTGTGGGGCGATGTGGCGATGGCTGCTCACCCGCAGATCAAACTGGAAGATGCCGAAGAAATTGCGCGTTATATCCTCAGCATGTCCGATGTCAAACCACGCCTGGCGCCGGAAGGTGAACTGATTGCCTCCGTGCCGGAAGGCGACCAGGGGCAAGGGGTGTACCTGCTGCGAGCCGCTTACAAAGACCGTGGCGCGATGGGTTTGCCAGGCCAGATGTCGGAGCAGGTGTACGTGTTGCGCAATCCTGCTGTCGGAGCACACGATGCCGATAAATACGATAATGTGCAAAAAATGACTTTTGGCGGCAGCAAATTGCTCATTCCAAATTCCTCCGGCGCCTATGTCATGCTCCAGCAAATCGACCTGACCGGAGTGGCGCAAATTGATTTTACCGTTCTTGCACCCAAGGCTATGATGAACGCGGCGGGAGGCATTATTGAAGTGCGGCTCGATGCAGTAAACGGGCCATTGGCCGGGCAAACACAATTGATCGTGCCATCTGAGAAAGAAGGTTTTGCTGCTGACCTGGCCGTGGCGCCCCTGAAAGGACAAGGCGGCATGCACGATATTTACCTGATTTTCAAAAATGATCAGGCGCCCGCAGGGCAGTCCCTGTTTGTTATGACGGGCATCAAATTCCAGACGGAGGCCATGCTGGCTGCCGCTGCCGCCGAGGCAGCCAAGCCGGCTACTTCGAAAAATCCGCTGGAAGATTATGTCGGTAAATACAAATTCAGCGGCCTGCCTTTCCCGTACATCACCTTTACGGTTGCCGACGGTGCGCTGGTGTCAGATACCGGTACCGACAAAGGCCCGATCAAACCCACGGCTACTGCCGATCGCTTTGATGCGAATGGTCAGGCGATGTTTCAGTTTGTCAGAACCGATGGCAAAGTGACAAGTGTGAAACTGGAAGCGATGGGGATGACATTTGAAGGTGTGAAGGAATAAGTACCTGAACGTCGGCAGGGTTCTAAACCCTGCCGACGTTCTAAACCCTGCCGACGTTTAATGCGCAAATTTTCTGCCGACCATATTTATCCCGTTTCATCACCTTCGCTCGAACAGGGCGTGGTGATTACCGACGACGAGGGCGTCATCCTCGCCATCGAATCGCGTGAGCAGCACGACCCCGCCACGCTCGAAATGTTTCCGGGCGTGCTCATTCCGGGTTTTGTCAATACCCACTGCCACCTCGAATTGTCGCACATGAAAGGCCTGATGGATACCGGCATCGGACTGCTGGAATTTATCAAAGGCGTGGTCACACGCAGGCAAGCGCCGCCGGAAGTCATCGCTTCTGCCATCGAACGGGCTGAACAGGATATGCTGGAGGCAGGTATCGTAGCAGTAGGTGACATTTCCAATGTGGCCGATTCTTTTCCCGTAAAATCGAAAGGGCGTATGCGCTATTACACCTTCGTGGAAGTGCTGGATTTTCTGCGGAATTCGGGCAGTGAAAAAGCCATGGAAAATGCCCTTGCGGTATATCGCCAGGTGCATCCTGCGCCGGGAAGTGCTGCCTCTGTTGTGCCTCATGCTCCCTACACCGTCAGCGCTGCATTGTTAGAAAAAATCAGGGCGTTCAATCCCTCTGAAGGGATCAGCGTAAGTGTACACAACCAGGAGACGGCTGCGGAAAATGAGTTTTTTCAGTACAAAACGGGCGCTTTTTTGCCTTTCTATGCCGGTTTTGGCAATAACCTGGAAGAGTTTACGGCGACGGGGCACAATTCCATTTTTTATGAAATGAAGGGCCTGGAGGCACAAAACCGCAACATTTTTGTGCACAACACCTTCACGACCAGCGAAGAAATCAGCATGGCGCAAGCCTGGGGCGAACAGGTGTACTGGGCTACCTGCCCCAATGCCAATCTGTTTATCGAAAACCGATTGCCCGATTATCGCATTTTTCTGGAAAACAAGGCCCGGGTCACCATCGGCACCGACAGCCTGGCTTCCAACTGGCAACTATCCATTTTGGAGGAAATGAAAACCATCGCCCGGTATCAGTCATACGTCCCTTTTGAAACGATGCTGCAATGGGCCACGCTCCATGGCGCACAAGCCCTGGGCTTCGACGACACGCTGGGTAGCCTGGAGCCCGGAAAAAAACCGGGCATTTTGTGTCTGGAAGGACTGGAGCCAGGCGAGCGGCTGGGTGTGGCGGCGCGGGTGAGAAGGGTTGTTTGAATTTCCGATTTCCGATTACATGATTTCCAATTTCCGATTGGATTTTGGAATGAGGATTTTAGAATGAACGAAATGCACTCAATCTTACTTCTCAAATCCAAAATCCAATCGGAAATCGGAAATCATGTAATCGGAAATGGGAAATCTCAAAAATTCACCAACTCAATTTCAAAAATCAGCACCGAATTCGGCGGAATACTGCCAATGCCGGTAGGCCCGTAGGCCAGTGCCGAGGGAGAAAAAAAGGTGCCTTTGCCGCCTTTTTTCAGCAAAGGAATGCCCTCCTGCCAGGCTTCTATCAGGCCGGTGAGTTCAAATGTGGCCGTGGAAGAGCCGGAAGTCTGGTCGAATACGGTGCCGTCGAGCAGATAACCTTTGTAGCGCACGGTAACAGTAGCCAGCGGGCTCGGATTGCTGCCCGTTCCTTCCTGTGTAATGATGTAGTGCAGTCCGGAAGGGCGTTCGATAGCAGTAAGGCCATGATCGGAAAGATAATCCTTGATTTTATCGATGTCTTCACGCAGTTGCGCTTCGGGAGAAGTGTCCTTCAGGCAGGACAGGGTAGACAGGCTGAGGCCTACCAAAATGAGAGAAAGTAGTCGCATTATGTTTATTTTTTGCTGCAAAAATAGCGATTGTGCGGGTTTGCAAGGACGAGATTTGTGTAAGACGCTTTTTTTTACGAGATCGTTGGACGCAAAAAAACGAGTGCGCAAGGAATGCAATTTTACTACCTTTGTTCGCCAGACCCAATTATCAGCGAACAATCGGAATGCCCACTGAAACGAATCACGTTGCCGGTAGCAGCGGTTCCAATGACAACAACAAGGAGATATTCCAGACCATTGCCCGCAAGGTAAAGGACGGGATGGCCGTGTTGTTTCTGGGCCCGGGCGCTGTGGTGGTCAAAGATGACAAAGGCAACTGGACGCCGCTGACCGACCTTTGTGCTGCATTTCTGGTGAACAAGTATAAATTGCAACTGGCTGAAAATGAAGAGTGTTCGTTGCCATATGTTGCCAGTTTGCTTCGGGTTCGCAACCTTTCCACTGACAATGTTTTGCAGGAAGATGTAGCGCAGTTTTACAATTCCCAGGCCAACAAATGCGAACTGCATCCGGCACTGGAGCAACTTATCGACCTGCGTTTCCGAATCATTATCAATACAACGCCCGACAATTTTGTCACACGCCTGTACGACGAAGTCGCGGCGCCGTACCATGCCGATTTTTACAACTACTACAAACCCGGCAGCGCATTTACGTTCGATTTTGAAAAAGACCCGCGAGTAGTGGTGTACAACCTCCTGGGTACGTATAAAAAACCGGAGTCGCTGGTGCTCACCTACAAGCACCAGTTGAATTACATCAAAAAAATTGTTGGCGAGCAACAAAATGAGCGCCTGCCTGATGTGCTCACCAATGCATTCAAAGATTTTCGATACCACCTTTTCCTGGGCTTCGATTTTGAAGACTGGAACCTGCGCCTGCTCCTCGATACGCTTTACAAAAACGTACGCGAAAACATACAGCCTTACTCCTACCCGTTAAAAGGAGAACCGGAAGCCGATTCTGAAACAAAGGTGTTTTTTCAAGGCGAATTCGGCATGCAGTTCAGCGCAACCGATCTGTACACCTTTGTCGACCAACTCGCGCAGGAATACAACAACCTCGACAGCCCCAACACCAGCGCCCCCACAGAAAAACCCAAGGCAGAGGTGCTCATCCTGCACAACGAAGTAGCCGACAAAGACGCGTACGACCTGCTCATCAAACACCTCAGAAACCTGCCTGCGCGTTTTTACACCTTTGCCGATGCGACCGGAAAGGGCGATATGCAGACCTGGCTGAACGATATGCTCCAGCGCTGTCAGGTGGTGCTGCCTTTGCTGAGCGTCGATTTTTTTGACGATCAGAACAACCCGGCCCTGCCACTGCTGGAAGACATCGTCAACCGCAACAACCCGCGCAAAGGTTTTCTGGTGATGCCTCTTTTGCTCAAACCGCTTACGCTGGACCTTCCACTGAGCCGCCTGGGCACTATTCGCCCGCCCGATCGAACGCCTATGATGGGCAGTGCCAGCGAGAGCACCTACATCAGCGAAACGGTGGACAGCCTGCGTAAATACATCGAAAACCTTGCCCGGACATGAAAAAAAACGCCGTCGACCTCCCTCGCCGTTATCCGGGTCTGAAACCCTTCGAACGCAGCCAGAGCGCCGTATTTCACGGACGCCAGGACGATATTCAACGCCTGAGCAACCTGATTCTGCGCGAACGCCTCGTCGTGCTGTTTGCCAAATCCGGCATTGGAAAAACCTCGCTCCTGCAGGCTGGTGTAGCGCCGGAAATAGAACGCCAGGATTATACGCCCGTTTTTTTGCGCGCAGATAAAACCGGTGAATCGCTTGTCGATTCCATGAGCGCCCTGTTGTCCAACCATGTGCAGGTGGGCGGCCGCGACACTACGGGTGAGCGCCCCGGTGAAAAGCAGACGCTTTGGGAGCAGATGAAACGCCTGGAATTCGACCTCAACGGATTGCCGGCTACGCCGGTGCTGGTATTCGACCAGTTTGAGGAAATATTTACACTCGCCCACGGCGAGGAAAGCCGCAACCGATTTCTGGCAGAACTGGCCGATCTGGCCAATGAAACCATGCCGGAAGCCTTGCGCGCCAGCCTGCTGGGCCAGTTTCAGGCCGGAAAAATAGACGTCAATACCATGCAATGGTGGGAAAAACAACCCGAATTGCGCGTGGTACTGAGCATCCGTTCCGATTTCCTGCACCTGATCGACGGACTGAGCGCTCGTATTCCGGGTATTTTGCGCAACCGTTACCAACTTCAACCACTCGACCGCGACAAGGCGCGTACTGCCATCGTGCAGCCCGCACAGGCAGAAGGCACCTACCTGAGCCCGCCTTTTTCCTATAATGAAGCGGCGCTGGAAGGCATGATCGATTTCCTCGCAGGACATACGGCCACGGAAAACGATGCCGGAAATGTGCAGGCAATACAGCGTAAGGACGAGATTGAAGCCGTGAACCTGCAGATTGTTTGCCAGGACATTGAGGAAAAAATCATCGATGAAGACAAGGCCGCCGGGTTTGCAGTAGTACCGGAGTTTTACGGGGGCCAGCAAGGCCTAAATCTGTCCATTCGGAATTTTTACCACAACCAGTTGCTGCTTTTTCCAAAAGCCTATGTGGAGCGCATGCTGAACAAGGCGCAGCAAGGCACAACGGTTTCGGAAAAAGACCGACTGCTCACCGAACAGACGTCCGATCAGTTGTATGCCCTGGCGCAGCGCCTGATCGAGGAAAGCCTGATTACCTCGAGCAATCGCCGCAACAGCGTGGTGGACGATACATTGCTGGATGAATACGGTGTTACCGCTGATTTTTTGGACACACTGGTCGACAAAAGCCGATTGCTGCGCAAAGAACCCCGTCTGGATGACTTCTACTATGAAATCAGCCACGATACTTTGCTGCCGGCTATCATCGAATCGCGCAACAATCGCCGCGACAAAGAGCGGGCCGACCGCGAAAAACTGGAATACGAGCAGCGCCTGACCGAAGAATCGCGCCGGCGCGAAGAGGTGGAAGAACAACTGAAAACCTCGCTTAAACAACGCCAGTTGGCCCGAAAAGTGGCCATTACCTCCATATTTGCCCTGGTCATTTCGTTGGTGGCGCTGGCGTTTTCGGGGTATTTCCTGCGCGATTACCTGCGCTCTACCAGAAGCCAACTGGCACAGGCTGAACTGAACGTCAGCAATGAGATTTTTGATGCTGCGGTGCAGGACTACGAGGAACTTATCGACAACGCGCGTCGGAGTTGGATACTCAAAAACACACCACCATACAAGGATGTGAAGGAAGAATTGGTGAAAGTGAAAAAATTGCAGTCGCAATACGATACGCTCGATTTTTATGTGCTCCGAAGCGATTCGCTCACGTTTACGGCCGATTATGCCGGCGCTCTTCATGCCTACCGCGACGCACAAGTGGCACTGCTGCAATACAAGGCAATGAACTTCGAGTTATCGGCTGCCACCGACTCCGGCAGGGTTTGGCGTGTAGATTCGACCCGGATTGAACTGAAATTCCTCGATCTCACCCGGCGAGTTATCAACCTCCGCGAAACGCTGGTGCGCAATTTTGAGGTAAGCCAGCGCAATTTCGAAGTGTTCAAGGAAGCCAAGGTATGGGGGCAGGCCATCCGAAACCTCGAAAAAATGAAACGCCTGTTGCCGCACGAACCTGAAGACATGGAAGTGCTGCGTCAGGCCCTGGTGCTGAATGAATCGCCGGCCGATTATGTGGAGCGAGAATTAAAATTTACCCGGCGAATGCTGGGGCGTTGAGGTACTTGTCTTACCTGTTTTCCTTTTTGAATATTTTATAATCAACGGTACACTCTACGCTTTGTGTCCCTTGTGAAACCTTTGTGCGCTTCGTGGTTAAAATTTTTTACCACAAGGGACACAAAGGTTTCACAAGGGACACAAAGCGTAGAGTGTGCCAACAGACTAATGGTTTAACAAAGGAAAATCTTTTAATCTGCATATAACCAACTTCTTCCTTGCCACGCTTTCTGCTACCATGGGTATGGCAAAAAGGCTAAAGTCGAATTTATGCGCCTTCCTGCAAAAAAGCATTTGCTTGGAGAAATCCCGTTTGTGGAAAATAATTATTCGGAAAATTTCGGATGGCAAAATCATTGTCCAAAATATCCACAGAAATCCCCGGCATTTGCCCGGTTTTCTATCAGCCTGAATGCCAAATGAAATATTATTCGGTTTGAATCCCTTATTTTACTCGTTCAAAGAACTATCTTTGCTGCGTTTTTCAACTGTAAAACTAGTTATGATAAAAATTCTTGCTAACGACGGCATTCACCCCGATGGTCGCCTGCTTTTGGAAGAAGCCGACTACATTGTGGACGAGGATAAAATTGCGCAGGAAGAACTTCCTGATCGCATGGCAGATTATGACGTTCTGATCGTGCGAAGCGCCACCAAGGTGACAAAAGCCGTGATCGATGGCGGCAAAAAATTGAAAATCATTGCACGTGGCGGCGTCGGTCTGGACAATATCGACCTGGAATACGCACAGTCGAAAGGCATTCAGGTGTACAATACGCCCATGGCATCGTCGCGGGCGGTGGCCGAACTGGCTTTCGGGCATATTTTTACCCTGGCGCGTATGTTCCAGCGCAGCAACCGCGAACTGGCGGCAGGTGGTGATTTCAAAAAACTGAAAAAAGCCTTCGAAACAGGTTTTCAGATCAAAGGTAAAACCCTGGGTATTGTCGGCTTCGGCCGCATCGGTCAGGAACTGGCTAAAATAGCCCTCGGCGTAGGCATGAGCGTGCGTGCCCACGACCCATTTGTGAATGATGCCGATGTTTCTATCCAACTCAACGAGTTCCCGGATATGAAATTGAGCGTTACCATCCGCACGGAACCACTGGATAAAATCCTGCGCGAATCGGATTTTATCTCGTTCCACATTCCTGGCATCAACCAGCCGCTGATTACAGCCGACGAACTGGCTAAAATGAAAAACGGCGTTTTCCTGATCAATACTGCCCGCGGAGGTGTGATCGAAGAAGAAGCCCTGCTGGCGGCCCTCGACTCTGGCAAGGTAGGCGGCGCCGGTCTCGATGTGTTCGAAAACGAACCCACTCCGCGCGAACAACTGCTGCGCCACCCGCTCGTGTCCTGCACGCCGCATATCGGCGCCAGCACCGTCGAAGCGCAGTCGTATATCGGTATGGAACTGGCCGACAAGATTCTGGCTTACTTCGGCGACGACAAGTAGTTCAAGAGATAAGGGGCAAGAAGCAAAAGGCAAGGGGCAAAGAGCAAGGGGCAAAAGGCAAGGGGCAAAGAGCAAGAAGCAAAAGGCAAAATTGCAACTTGACCTACAACACTTTTAAAATGGGGCTGTTCTGTACCAACAGAGCCGCCCCATTTTATTTTCTCATTTTCTCATTTTCTCATTTTCTCACTTTCTCACTTTCTCACTTTCTCACTTTCTCACTTTCTCACTTTCTCACTCTCTCACTCTCTCACTCTCTCACTCTCTCACTCTCTCACCTCTCACTCTCTCACCTCTATGTACGCACTCCGCCACTCCTGTTCCGGCCACAAAGCAGCGCTGTATGCGCTGGCGCCCGGGCGTAGCAACCGGCATTTTTTGTCGGCCGGCGGCGACGGATGGATTGTAGAGTGGAACCTCGATGATCCGGAGACCGGGCATTTGCTGGCTTCCGTGGAAACGCAGGTGTTTTCCATGTTGAGCATTCCGGAACGACATCTGGTGCTTGCCGGCAATATGAATGGAGGGCTGCACTGGATTCGTTACGACCAGCCGGAACAAACGCGCAATATCCTGCACCACCACAAAGGGATTTATGATATCTGTGTAATCGACACACGGGTACTCACGGCAGGCGGCGAAGGGTTGCTTAGTATATGGGACCTTGCAACCAGTCGTTCGGTGGAAAGTTACCACCTCTCCAACCAGGCACTTCGTTGTATTGCTTACAGTCCCGTTCGGGAAGAACTGGCCATCGGCGCCAGTGACGGGTGCATTTACCTGCTCAACAGCACTACGTTGGGGCTCAAACACGTGCTCAAAAACGCCCACGAACACTCCGTTTTCTCCACGGCCTACACGCCCGATGGAAAATTCCTGCTGAGTGGTGGCCGCGATGCCATGTTGCGCATCTGGAAAACGGACGATTTTTTGCCGGTGTCTGAGCAAAATGCGCACTGGTATACCTTGAATCACATTGTTTTTTCTCCGGATGGCGGCTTGTTTGCAACGGCCAGTCGTGATAAAACCGTAAAAATCTGGGATGCTCGCAGTTTCTGTCTCTTGAAAGTGCTTGATACCATCCGCGATGCAGGGCATATCAATTCCGTCAATCGGCTGTTGTGGCACTCGGATTGCCTGATTTCGGCGAGTGATGACCGGACAGTGAAAATATGGGGGGGAATGATGAATGATGAATGATGAATGATGAATGATGAATGATGAATGATGAATATTTTGGCCTATGAAGGTAAATCATGCCTATTTTCGCTTTTGAAAGCAAGAATTAACCTGTATCAAGCGATCACTCAATAGTGAAGCCAAAAGCAATGTGAGTATAACTCATCATTCATCATTCATCATTCATCATTCACCCATGCCACTACTGCCATTTCTCCATGCCCATCAGTTGGAAGCCGGATGCGACGAAGCCGGTCGCGGCTGTTTGGCTGGACCTGTATTTGCAGCGGCAGTGGTACTACCGCCGGATTTTTACCATCCTTTGCTGAATGATTCGAAGCAACTGACAGAGGCACAACGTGAAATGCTTCGGGAAGTAGTGGAAAAAGAGGCTGTTTGCTGGGCAGTGGCGCGCGTGGAGCCGGAGGAAATCGATCGGATCAATATTCTGAAGGCGTCTTTTCTGGCTATGCACCGGGCGCTGGATCAATTGACACAAACCCCTGAATTTATTCTGGTAGATGGCAATCGGTTTGTGGCGTATAAAAATGTGCCCCATGCCTGTATTATCAAAGGCGACGGAAAATATGCGTCGATTGCGGCTGCGTCGATACTGGCAAAAACCTGGCGCGATGCGCATATGAATGATTTACACACCCAACACCCTCAATACGACTGGCTCAGCAATAAAGGTTATCCAACCCTGGCACACCGCGAGGCTATCCGGCAACACGGTATCACTGCGTTTCATCGGCGTTCCTTTCAATTGCTGCCCGCGAATGAACAACTTCAACTCTTCTAACCCTCTCACCTCTCACCTCTCACCTCTAAACATGTTCGTCCATCACGTCTACTTCTGGCTCAAACCCGATGCCGACCGCAATGAACTCGTTGCCGGCCTTCGAAAACTCACTTCTATCAAAGGTATCCGACAATGGCATATCGGCGCGCCTGCCGCTACCAACCGTCCGGTGATCGACAGCAGTTATTCCGTGTCGTGGATGCTGCAATTTGAGGACGCAGCGGGAGAAGCACACTACCAGGATCACCCCGACCACCATCGTTTTGTGGCCGAATGCGGGCATTTGTGGGAAAGGGTAGTGGTGTATGATTCGGTGGAGATTTAGTTTTTTTGTGTTTTAGACCTCACCCTCGCTTACTCAAATTCATCAGCGCCTCCGCCAGGTGGGCATTTACTTTTTTCTCCTGTTCCAGCATTTGAGTGAGGCGGGCAACTTCCTGTTTCAGGGTGTCGTTTTCGGCTTGCAGCCGCTGCTCCAGGGTGCCATATGCGGCTGTTTTTTCTGATACGGCAGCAGGCGTTTCTACATTTTCTGTAAAATATCCAGCAGAAACCTGAAAAACGGCCATCGCTTTCTGGAGCGGTTTGCGCGGCAGTCTTTCCATTTTATAGAGTTTTGGCAAATAGGATTTGTCCAAACCCAGCGCCGTGGCAATTTCGTCGTTGCTGCGCGGATCTCTTTTTACCAAAAGCATCAATTTTTCCCCTTCTTTAATAGGCGTCATGGCAGGAAAAATCATTTTTGAAATAATTTGGTCGAATAATGGATTTTTAATTATTTAAAATCCATTAAATGGAATAAATTTGCTTATTCATTTATGTAAGCAAATCTACGCTATTTATGTCAGAACCTGCCAACAACGGCAGCGGGAATCTGCTGCGTGTCATCACAGAAATGGTGGCATTCCGTTACAGCAACGAGCATGACCTCATGCTGGTCGGAGAAGCCGAAATCGTCATCGTATTAACGGGAAGCCACTCGGAGCCGGGCGTCAACCTGCACTCGGTACGTGTAGATATATTGTCGCTGTTCGATGCGGCCGGGCAGGATGTGTACACCCGATTTTTGGAGGATGCCACATTAAAGGCAGCCATAGAACAGACTGCGCTGGAGCATTATCTCCAAGCGCCCCGGGTGCCGGTAGGACTGCCGGGGCGCCTGGAATGGTAAAAAGCAATTGCCCACTTATCAACCTCATCAACCTCATCAACCTCATCAACCTTTATCAACCCTCATCAACCCCTCCAACTACAAATACCCCCTCACTGCCTCGACCGCCTCTTTCAACTGCGAGGTATCGCTGCCGCCAGCCGTGGCAAAACCAGGCTGTCCGCCACCGCCGCCTTTGAGGAATTTGCTGGCCAGTTCGCGTACGATAGCGCCGGCGTTCAGGCCTTTGTCTTTGGCCAATTGGTCGCTGATGCGCACCGTCAGCAAGGGTTTATCTGCATTGATTGTGCCGAAAGCGATGACACAGTTGCCAATTTCGCGTTCCAGTTCGTAGGCCAGCGTCTTGACGGCATTGGCGTCGCTGAGCGGTAGCACTGTGCCGATGTAGCGAATGCCGCTTGCCAGCGTTTCGAATTGAGAACGCAGCCCTTCGCGCAGGCTGTTGGCCTGTGCTTGCAGCAGCTGTTCGATTTCTTTTTGCAGGCGTTTGTTGTCTTCCTGGAGGTCGGCCACTCCTTTCACGAGGTCTTTGGCTTTCAGCACGTTTTTGATCGCGCCGAGTTCCGATTCGAGGCGGCTCACGTATTGTTCGGCGCCGGCAGCCGTAACGGCTTCGATGCGGCGCACCCCGGCGGCAACGGCGCTTTCGGCAGTGATTTTGAAATAGCCGATTTTGCCCGTTTGGCTCACGTGACAGCCGCCGCAGAGTTCGCGGGAGTAATGCGGGTCGAAGGTGATCATGCGCACCGTTTCGCCGTATTTTTCACCGAACAGCATCATCGCACCTGCTTTTTGGGCTTCTTCGATGGGCAGGTGGCGTTTTTCATCGAGCGAAATGTCTTCGCGGATTTTTTCATTCACGCGTTGTTCGATGCGGGCCAGTTCTTCGTCGGTCACTTTCTGGAAATGCTGGAAGTCGAAACGCAGCGCCTGGTCGTCGAGGTACGAACCTTTTTGCTGTACGTGTGTGCCCAGCACCTCGCGTAGCGCGGCGTGCAGCAGGTGCGTGGCCGAGTGGTTGTTCTCGGTGAGGCGGCGACGGGTTGCGTCTACCTCACATTTCACCGACGCATCTTCGATCGATGCGGGCATTTTTTCGAGGATGTGAATGATCAGCGTATTCTCCTTTTTGGTGTCGAGTACGCGGATTTTTTCATGGCCGAAAGTCATCCAGCCCTGGTCGCCTACCTGACCGCCACCTTCCGGATAGAAAGGTGTGCGGTTGAGCACTACCTGGATTTGTTCCGAGCCTTTGCTGGTCACCGTGCGGTATTTCACCACCTGCGAAGAATGGGTTTCGAGCAGGTCGTAGCCCAGGAATTCGACATCGGCTTCGTCGCTGAGCACAAACCAGTCGCCCACCTGTTTGGCGGCGTCTTTGCGGGAGCGCGCTTTTTGCTCGGCAAGGGCTTTTTCAAAACCTGCATCGTCGACGAGCAGGCCTTTCTCCCGGGCGATGAGGCGCGTCAGGTCGATCGGAAAACCAAAGGTGTCGAGCAGTTCGAAAGCCTGTTCGCCGGCCACCGTTTTATTTTGAATATCGAGGTTTTCGAAGCGTTTCAAACCCGCTTCGAGGGTGCGCAGAAACGATTTTTCCTCTTCCAGAATCACTTTCGATACAAACTCGATTTGCGCTTTCAGTTCCGGAAAAACATCCGAAAACTCCTCCGCCAGCACCGGGCAAAGCCTGTACAGCACGGGTTCTTTCAGGTCGAGGAAAGAGTAATAGTAGCGCACCGCACGGCGCAGGATGCGGCGAATGACGTACCCGGCGCCACCGTTATCGGGCAATTGGCCGTCGGCAATGGCAAAACTCACGGCCCGCAGGTGGTCGGCCACGACGCGCATGGCGATGTCGGTTTTGGCCGATAATTCGTAAGAGCCGGTGTATTTTTTACCGGAAAGTTGTTCGAGCAGGTTGAACAGCGGGCGCCACAGGTCGGTGTCGTAGTTGCTGGCAACGCCCTGCACGGCGCGGCAGAGGCGTTCGAAACCCATGCCTGTGTCGACCGATTTTGCGGGCAGTTCTTCCAGCGAGCCGTCGGCTTTGCGGTTGAACTGCATAAATACGTTGTTCCAGATTTCGATCACGTCGGGGTGGTCGTTGTTGACCAGCGACTTGCCATCCACCTGTGCGCGTTCGGCGTCGGAGCGCAGGTCGACGTGTATTTCGGAGCAGGGGCCGCAGGGGCCCTGGTCGCCCATTTCCCAGAAATTTTCCTTTTTACCGAACGGCAGAATACGGTCTTCGGCAATGAATTGCTTCCAGGTATCGTGCGCTTCCTGGTCGAAAGGCAGTTTTTCTTTTTCATCGCCTGCAAACACCGACACGTACAGGCGGTCTTTCGGAATTTTGTACACTTCCGTCAGCAGTTCCCAGGACCAGGCCAGGGCATCTTTTTTAAAATAATCGCCGAACGACCAGTTGCCCAGCATTTCAAACATGGTGTGGTGATACCCGTCGAGGCCCACATCTTCCAGGTCGTTGTGTTTCCCGCTCACGCGCAGGCATTTTTGCGTATCCGCCACGCGTTTGGCCGGGGGCGTCTGGTTGCCAAGGAAAAAATCTTTCAGGGGCGCCATACCCGAGTTGATAAACATCAGGGTCGGGTCGCTTTTGGCCACCATCGGTGCGGACGGAATAATCTTGTGGTCTTTCGATGCAAAAAAATCGAGAAACTGGCGGCGAATGTCGCGGGAAGTCATGTACGGGAACGTTGAAAATACGGTAAACACAATATTCCGCACGCTGGCGGAAAAAGCGCTGCAAATGTACTGCGTTTTCGTAAAAACCACGATGTAGGGACATACGTTCCACTTGTATTTTAAATGTTCCCTTATCCCAACCTGATAACCAATAACCGATAACCGATAACCAATAACTACCTTTGCCCTCCAAGTTTTCAAATCATGGCAAAGAAGCATATTGTAATACCGGAGGTGCCCATTCACGGGATTGCCGACCGGGGAAAGGGCGTGGGCCGGACGGCTGAAGGCATGACGGTTTTTGTGGAAGGCGCCGTGCCGGGCGACGTGGTGGACGTGTTTATCCAGAAAAAAAAGGGTGGTTTTGCCGAAGGTGTGGTGGAACGCATCGTTCAGCCATCGGCCGATCGGACGGAGGCCTTTTGCGAGCACTTCGAGGTGTGTGGCGGCTGCAAATGGCAAAATCTCTCGTACGAAGCCCAACTCCGCCACAAACACCAGGTCGTCGAAGATGCCCTGTACCGCATCGGAAAAGTGGAGGTGCGTGAGTTCCTGCTGATTCTGGGGGCGCCGGCTACTACCTTTTACCGCAACAAACTCGA
This sequence comes from Bacteroidota bacterium, assembly GCA_020160935.1. Classification (GTDB taxonomy): domain Bacteria; phylum Bacteroidota; class Bacteroidia; order Chitinophagales; family Saprospiraceae; genus M3007. Next base: position 98,078 of record JAIUPL010000007.1, read on the forward strand.
ATTCGGCTTTGCCAACCGCCGCTGGCGCACCAAAGCCGAAATGAACCTCGATGTAGAAAAAACGCCCGCAGAAGGCCCCGACGACTACGGCCTGGGCTTTCATAAAGCCGGTTTTTTTGATAAAATCATCGATATCCGGAAATGCTGGTTGCAGGATGACCCCTCGAACGAGGTGCGCAATACCTGCCGTGCCATCGCTTTCGAGCAGGAATTGCCGTTTTACGACCTGCGCAAACACACGGGTATGCTGCGCAACCTCATGGTGCGCCTCACCACGACGGGCGAACTGATGCTATTGGTCAGTTTTGCCAAAAACGATCAGAAGGTCATCCAGCGTTATCTCGACGCCATTCTGGAAAAATTTCCGCAAATGACCACGCTGGTGTACACCGTGAACACCAAACTCAACGACTCCATGTTCGACCTCGAAATGGTGACGTATTTCGGGAAAGGGTACGTGGTGGAACAACTGGGCGACCTGAAATTCAAGATCGGCCCGAAATCTTTTTTCCAGACAAACTCAGAACAAGGCAAAAACCTGTACGACGTGACGGCTGAATTTGCCGGCCTCAGCGGACAGGAAAACGTGTACGACCTCTACACCGGCACCGGCAGCATCGCGCTGTATCTGGCGCGCCAGTGCCGTCAGGTGGTGGGCATCGAGGAAATCCCCGAGGCCATTGCCGACGCGGAAGAAAACATGCGGCTGAACGGCATCGAAAACGCTATTTTTTACGCCGGAGATGTAAAAAATGTGCTGTCGCCTGAATTCGCCGAACGCCACGGTCGCCCGGATGTGGTGATTACCGACCCGCCGCGTGCCGGTATGCATGAAAAAGCCGTGCGCTTTTTGCTCGATCTCGCTGCCCCCCGAATTGTGTATGTAAGTTGCAATCCTGCCACCCAGGCCCGCGATTTGCAACTGCTGTCTGAGAAATATGATGTGCTGAAAGTACGTCCGGTAGATATGTTTCCCCATACCCACCACATTGAAAATGTAGCCCTCCTCGAACTCCGTTCCTGATCCCTCTCACCTCTCACCTCTCACCTCTCACCTCTGCACATGTACGCCTCCGACCAGCAACGCATCCTTTTCGACCTCTCCAAAAAATTGCTCGACGGTACGCTTGTAGAAGCCGATCCGGCCCGCCGCATCGACGACTTGCAGCAGGTGCTACGTTTCCACGAATGGAAATATTATGTGCAGAACGACCCTGTGGTGAGCGATTTTGAATACGATCAGTTGTACAAACAACTCGAAGCGCTGGAGGCGGCACACCCCGACCTGATTACGCCCGACTCGCCCACGCAGCGGGTGGGGAAGGACCTGACAGGCAATTTTGCCCAGGTGGCCCACCTCACGCCCATGCTGTCGCTCGACAACAGTTACAACGCCGACGATCTCAACGACTTCGACGAGCAGGTGAAAAAACTGTGCAAACTCGACAAAGAATCCGAGGTGGCCTATTGCGTGGAACCCAAATACGACGGCGGCACTATTGCCCTCGTGTATGAAAACGACCGACTGGTGCGCGCGGCCACGCGTGGCAACGGGGCCGTAGGCGATGAAATTACCGCCAATATCCGTACCCTGCGCTCGGTACCGCTACAGGCGGGCTTTTCAAAATCGGGCATTTACAAGGCAGAACTGCGCGGAGAGGCGCTGATTCGCAAGGATATTTTTGATAGAATCAATAAATCGCGCCAGGACGCTGGCGATCAGGTGTTTGCCAATCCGCGCAATGCAGCCACGGGCGGACTGCGTATGAAAGACCCGAAAGAAACTTCTGAACGCGGCCTCGAAGCCTTTTTGTACCAATTGGGCTATGCCGTAGACGCTGAAGGGCAAAACATCATCGAGCGTTTTCACACCCACGACGAAAGTATTCACCTGCTCGAATCGCTGGGATTTAAAACGCCGCTGGCCAAAACCAACGAACAGCAACACCTGCCCGCCACCAAAACCTGCAAAAACATAGCAGAAGTAATCGATTTCTGTCTGCAATGGCAGGACTACCGCGACGAATACCCGTACGAACTGGATGGCATGGTGGTCAAAGTGAACGACATCACCTTGCAGGAACGCTGTGGCTTCACCAGCCACCACCCGCGCTGGGCCATCGCTTTCAAATTCAAGGCGCGGCAAGCCACTACCAAACTGCGCGACGTCGAGTTTCAGGTGGGTAAAACCGGCGCTGTGACGCCTGTCGCCAAACTGGAACCTGTGCATCTCGCCGGTGTAACGGTACAAAATGTGAGCCTGCACAACGAAGAGTTTATCCGCAGCAAAGACCTGCGCATCGGCGATCAGGTGCTTGTGGAGCGTGCGGGCGACGTTATTCCATACATCGTCAAGTCCTTGCCCGAACTGCGCGACGGCTCGGAAGTGCCTGTGCAGTACCCTAAAAATTGTCCAGTGTGCCAATCGGTGCTCGTAAAACCCGAGGACGAGGCGGTGTGGCGCTGCGAAAATGCCGAATGTGAGGCGCAGGTGCTGCAACGCATGATTTTCCATACCTCCAAACACGCCATGGACATCGAAGGCTTCGGGGAAAGCACCATCGAGCGTTTTTACAAACTCGGTTGGCTGCATTCCATAGCCGACATGTACCGGCTCGACTACGACGCCATTGCCCAATTGGATGGGTTTGGGGAAAAATCGGCCACCAAACTGCGGGAGGCCATCGATAAAGCCAAACAGAATCCTATTTACCGGCTGCTGCATTCGCTGAGCATTCACCACCTCGGGCAAAAAGGCTCGAAACTGATTGCGGCTGAAATAGAACACGTGCTGGACCTGAAAGACTGGGACCTGGAAAAATACCAGACCATTAAAGACGTGGGCCCTGTGCTGGCCAAAAATGTGTTCTACTTTTTCCAGAATGAACACAACGTCGAACTTCTGCAAACTATGGAGCAATGCGGCGTCAACCTCCACCAAACTGACGCCGACAAACGCCCCGACGCACCAACGGAAGGGCCGCTGCTGGGCCGCAGCATTCTTTTCACCGGCACGCTTTCGCAAATGACCCGCGAAGAAGCCGAAAAACTGGCCGTAGCCGCCGGCGCCACACTGGCCAGCGGCGTCAGCAAACACCTGAGTATTCTGGTTGTAGGAGAAAAGGCTGGCAGCAAACTGAAAAAAGCGCAGGCCCTGGAGACGGTGGAGATATGGACGGAAGAGGAGTTCTTGAAAGTCCTGAGTCCTGAGTCGTAAGTCCTGAGTCTGTAGAGTACACCTTGTTACTCTCGGTATTCATATAGGGAGATGTCAAGAGTAACAAGGTGTACTCTACAGACTTAGGACTCAGGACTTAGGACTCAGGACTAAAAAAAAAAGCCGCCTGTGCATTTCGCGCAGGACGGCTAAACCCCAAAAAACCAAATGAAAACAATCTTCCTTTTTTTTGCCTTTTGCCCTTGCTCACTTGCAAAGACATACTTTATACGCGGTCATTCGAAGAGGTCACAGCCGCAGAAGAAAATTTTGTTTCTTTTGAAAGTTGTTAACAAGCCGTGGGAAAATAATATAGGTGGGGCAGGTTTTAAGTGTTTCATTTTCAGTGCTTTATATTGAAAATTGTTTTTTTTGTTACTATCAGTTTTTTGAGGTGGATTTTTGATGGATGTTGTTGATTTGACAACTTTTCAAAAGTTGTCAAATCGTGGGTTTATGCAAGGGGTTGAGATTTGACAACTTTCAAAAAGTTGTCAAATCGTGCGTTTCCCTCAAAAACAAAAACCCCGTTTTTGAAAACCATCTTTCAAAAACGGGGCAGACAAATTTTTTACCCTGTGGTCAGTATTGCGACAGCGGGTCGCCAAAATCGTAGTCGATAAACACGGCATCCAGCAGCGGGTCGGCGCCGGGTGTGTAGCCTTCCTTGAGGTCGTAGCCCCAGAGTTTGCCAAGTTGGTACCAATAGGTAGCCGTTGTGCCGCCCCGTGTTTCGCGGATGATGGTATAAAACGGCTTGTGCAATTGTTTTTCGATCATTTTGATCAGCACCCTTCCTTCCGTTTTGGTCAGGTTCATCATCTGATCTTTCATGTCGTCTTTCAGTTCCTTGTGTTCGTGGCGGATAAAGCGCCGGCGCTGGCGCTTGTTCATCTGATCGGTCTGATCCTGAATTTCTTCGTACAGTCCTACCGCCTGAAGGGCATACGGATACACCTTTTTTGCCGCGCGGATATACAGGTAGTATTGCCGCTGTTGTTGCAGGTCGGAAAATTTCCAGCGTGCTGTAATCCGCACAGGCCGCAGCGACATGACGAAAGTGGTGTCTCCATTCACAATTTCCATACGCGCCCACGCGCCGAGTTGCTGTGTGGTATCCGTATTGGAGGTAAATGTGATCTGGCTCAAAGCAGGGCTGCTGAAAGCCAGTAGCGCCACAAGCGCTGCCCATTGAAAGATGTGATGATGCAAAAGATGTTGTTTCATTGTTCCGTCGATGCGAATAGAACGTATTCAAAACGCCTAATGTTGTTGAAAGTCCTAAGTCCTGAGTTGCTTGGCATTTGTGATTAAGACGGATTTATATTCACGAGTAACTGCGAATGCCAAGCGACTCAGGACTTAGGACTTTCGACTCAGGACTTAGGACTATCAAAGCAGTGCTGCCCCGAACACCCCTGCACTATCGCCCAGTTTGGGTTTTCTAAAAATGGTATCGATGCGCGGATTGAACAAATATTTCAGGGCTTCCTGCACACCGTCCGTATAAAGCCGGTCGATATTGCCGACGCCGCCGCCGATCACGATCACATCGGGGTCGAGCACATTGATGATAACGGCGATGGCTTTGCCGAAAAAATGCACCATTCGGTCCATGGTCACCGTTGCGATTGCGTCGGTACCGGCTTCGGCGCGCGCTGCGATGTCCTTGAGCGGCAGGTGGTGTCCGCTTTGTTTTTCGTAAAATCGTTCGAGGGCGGGGCCTGAAATCACTGTTTCCACACAGCCTGTGCGGCCGCAATAGCAGGGGCCGCCGCTTTCGTCAAGGAAATTGTGCCCCCATTCGCCACCGATGCCCTGTCGGCCATTGATCACTTTTCCACGCACCACTACGCCGCCACCCACGCCGGTTCCCATAATAACGCCGAAAACGACCTCGGCGTTGGGTAGCGCCTCGGGTGCGGCGCCCATGAGGGCTTCTGCTACGGCGAAACAGTTGGCATCGTTGGCCAGTTTGACCGGAATGCCCAGCACGCGTTCGAGGTCGACGTTGAAGGGGCGGCCGTTGAGGGCCGTGGTGTTGGCATTTTTGATGAAGCCGGTAATAGGATCGAGGGTGCCGGGATGGCCAATTCCCAGCGATTGCGGATGCATTCCGGATGCTTCAATCAGCATATCCACCAGTTTTTTTACCTGACCTACAATATGGTCGTAGCCTTGTTGAGCCTCAGTCGGCACGCGCAGTCGGTGCAGTACGCGCAGGCTTTGGCGGCTTTCAAGAATAGCGCCTTCTATTTTGGTACCTCCCAGATCGAGGCCCCAGATGGGCTGGTCGTTTTGCATGGCTGGTCGTTTTACAAAGTGAAATGGAAACAGAATTTCCCGCAGGACGAGCAAAGGAAAAAAATTATTTTAAAAAAACAGGTCGGCTTGTTCACGCAGCCCTTCACAGCGGCATTTATTACCAAACGCGCGCTTCAAAAAACCAAATGTACGCTCCTAATCGGCTGATAAACCCAGCCAATGGAAACGGCCCCCGCCTTTCTTTCTTTGCGTATCCTGTATAATCCTGTGAAAAAACCTCCATGAAGACGCCCCCTTGACGCCGCCCTTTAAAACCCATAGCCTCGTTTGTGAATGGCATCCTGCCATGCTGCTGAAACCTGGATTTCCGATGATCGGAGGTTCGGGTTTTTTGTTTGGGGTAAGTGGTTTCCCGCAGGGGCTTTTTCCGTAGAGTAGTTTCCCGCAGATCGCGCAGAACGTAGAGTAATTTCCCGCAGAACTCGCAGATTTACCCGCAGAACTCGCAGAACGTAGAGTACACCTCATTGTCGCTTTGAAGAAAAAGGTGTACTCTACGTTCTGCGAGTTCTGCGGGTAAATCTGCGAGTTCTGCGGGAAATTACTCTACATTCTGCGCGATCTGCGGGAAATTACTCTACGGGAAATGGAAATAAAAATGCCCCCGCTTCTATCGCTGCACCGCCAGTTTTTTCACTTCCACAGTAGCGCCCGATTGCACTTGCACCAGGTACATGCCAGTGGCTAGGTGTCTGGTATCCAGCGAAACCTGTTGCAGGCCGGAACCATATTGTTGGGCATGCAGGTCGATCACGCGGCGGCCATCGGCGCTAAGCACCTGAATAGACACTTCTCTTGCTTCGGGAAGTTGGAAGCGCAGCAAGGCACGGTCATTCGCCGGGTTGGGAGCCAGGCTGCTTTGGAGCACCGACGCAGGCTGGTGGGTGCTCACGGAACTGAGCAATCCGGCACGCGGGCCCATCAGCACACCGCGCATGATTTCCACCTGGCCTTTGGTGAACATATTCATACATTCCTCGCTGGAGTAGTCCATGTAATTTTCCACCAGATCGAGCGGGTCTTCATTGTAGAACAATTCCACTTGCTCGCAGGAGTTTTTGGTTTTGTCGCAGTCGAATTCCGATTGAGCATTGGCAAAAGGTGTATCATCCACGCCATCACTTTGAGCGCAGTCGTTGGGGCCAAACAAGCCGCCGTCGCCCCAGATATGGCGCAGTCCGAGGTAGTGGCCCACTTCATGCACAGGGGTGCGGCCTTTCATGTTGAGGGTGCTGCCATCGGTCGGGTTTTCGATTGGATTCGGATTGATGCTGCTAAAAGCGCGGAAGTCGATCACCACGCCATCTTCCCCAGCAGTAGGGGCGCTGGAATCATCGGGCCAGTGCGAGAGGCCGTCGGGCGGAAATGCAAAGCCGAGGATTTGGCCCACTTCGAGGCCGAAAATGGTGGTTGGCTGGATTTTGCACACCCAGATATTGAGGTAGTGCTCGGTGTCCCAGGCGTCGCTGCCGCCGGTGGCGTCGCTTTTCAGGTTGGACAGCAGGTCGCCGCCCAGCACGTCGATTTCAAACAGTTCCTGGGTTTGTACGCGCACGATTTGAGCCAGTTCGAAATGAATATCCGCATTGCCGGCCACAAACTGAAATTCTTCACGCAGGTCGGACGTGTCTGCATTCAGGCGGTTGTAGTCTTCATTCAGTACACGAATCTGGTCTTCGATGATAGCGTCGGACAGGTTTTCTTCCGTTTCGTTCCACACCACATGCACCACCACCTGGATGGTGAGCGGCGAGCGCTGGCGCACTTCGTTGTGTCCGAGTCGTTTGGCTTCTTCAAAAGTGGCGCGGATGGCCTCTGCGCGTTCGGGGTACTTTTCCTGTACAATGTGGGAAAACACTTCCTGGCCGCAAATGATGGGCAAACGGGTTGTTTGGGCGCGCAGGCCGACGAGGCCCGCCAGCAGGAAAAACAGGGTTACAAGTTGTTTCATGGTTTGTTGTTTTTGTGAAGGGGTAAAAATAGGCGATGGGGATGGAATGGGGTAGGTAAGGTTTTGTTAAAAATGGCACTTTGGATGAAAATGGAAATCATGTAATCGGATATCGGAAATCTTTATAACCCCGGGCAGCAAACACCCGTTTCGCTGCATCTGCCAAAAAACGATTACCTTCGGCTAGTTTTCTACCAGGAACCGGTTTCCCTTTACCACAAAATAATCCTCGTAATTGAACGAAACTGACATCATCCACGGTTGTCTGCGCGGGTCGACGCAGCATCAGCGGCTTTTGTACGAGCGTTTTGCCGGCAAAATGTACGCTGTATGCCTGCGCTATGCGCGTTCGCAGTCGGATGCAGCGGATATTTTGCAGGAGGGTTTTGTGAAGGTATTTACCAAACTGGATCAGTTTCATTTCCAGGGTTCGTTTGAGGGCTGGATTCGGCGCATTATGATCAATACCGCTTTGCGGGCGTATCAGAAACAGCGTTTCGATATGGAAACTTCCGGCTACGAAATTTTCCCCGATGCGCCCGTCGATCCCGATGCCATCGCCACGCTGTCGGAAGCGGAACTGCTGGAACTCATCGGCCGATTGCCCGAAGGATATCGGGTCGTTTTTAACCTGGTCGCTATCGAAGGGTATTCGCATGCCGAAGTGGCGCAAACGCTGGGTATCCAGGAAAGCACCTCGCGTTCGCAACTGACCAAGGCGCGGCGCTGGCTTTGCGAGCAACTGGAAACGATGCATAAAATCCGGCTTCATTCACCTGTAAATCCCTGAAAGTATAGTACGATGGAACACGATGCCAACCATATTGATCAATTGCTGCGGCAACGCCTGCACGATGCTTCGGCGCCTCCGCCCGACTTCGTGTGGCCGCGGGTAGAAGCGGCTATTCGCAAGCGCCGCCGCCGCCTGTTGTTTTTCTGGCTCTGGGGCACAGGGCTGGCTGTAACGGCGTCGCTGGGCTGGTGGGTGCTGGCGAAAAACAAGGCAGGCCATTCTTCCTTGCAGCACCTTGCTACTGCCGGGCAACCCGCTGATATAAAAGTGGTAGAAAAAGCAGCCAATGTTCCGACTGTTCCAGCAGAAAAAGAGCAGGCACAGATGGCCGCTCCTACTGCTTCATCGCACCCCACATCCGTTTTTGCTGCTCCTGACAAGGTAAAATCTGCTTTTGCGGTACACAAAACCCGCAAAACCGGCACGCCTGGCAAAGCGCCACAACCGACTTCTGATGCACTTGCCGGGACTTCAAATGTACCTGCACCGGCCACATCGCTTATTTCCGACTCTGCGCCTGTTTCTCTTGAATCAAATCATTCCGAGGCGCCGCAGTCTTTCGTTTCCACTTCAGACATATCGCTCCTTTCACCCTCCATATATCCCTTACCCCTCCTCTCAACCTCTCAACCTCTCAACCTCTCAACCCCTCTCACTACTCACTACTCCCTACTCACCACTCATCACTCACCCAGCATCATTCGCAAAAAAGAAACCCGCAACTGCTACGATTTTTCCCAGCACCCCAATGTGTTACTGGCGGATGTGTATGCAGGGCCATCGCTGGCACGCAAGGAAATGCTCACCGGCCCCGATAACCAGCCGTACCTGGCGCAGCGCCGAAATACGGAGCATCGCGACTGGTCGTTCAGCGCAGGGTTGCGGGCATCACTGCTGCTCGACCGGCATTTTCTGGTGCGCACTGGGTTTCATTACGACCAGGTGAACGAGGTGTTTGAATACGCAGACCCCGATTTTGTACAAGTTATTATCCGGCAAACAACCCAGATTATCAACGGACAACCGGTTACGGTCATTGATACATTGGGGGTGGAATATGGCGAGCATTACCAGAAAACCTACAACCGCTACGGGATGCTCGACATTCCGCTGGAAGTAGGCGTGGAAGTGCGCAACGGGCGCTATGGACTGAGCCTGAACAGCGGACTTTCCATCAATATGCTGTTCTGGAAACGTGGCGCTATCCTGTCGCCTATCGACGGCCAACCGGCCTATTTCACGCCGTCCAGCGGTACGGTCGATGTGTTCCGACGCAATGTAGGGGTAAGTGCGATCGGCAGCGTGCAGTGGTTTTGTCACCTGCGGCCGCGCCTGCGCGTCTTTGCGGAACCGTATGCGCGCATAGTGCTGAGGCCAGTCAATCTGCCGAACCATCCGGTGCAACAACGATATGCCATGCTGGGGCTGAATTTTGGGATAACCCGCATTTTTGATTGACTGTAATGCCTCCCAATGCTGAATATCCTCCTTTCTATCAAAAACCTTCAATAAAAAATGTTATCGAAGCAGCGTACTGGTATGCTGTTGCATCTCTTGCATCAACAGGCGCCTAAAGACCCGACCCCAAAAACGCCAAACAATTAAAAACCATGCGAATTTTACAAAACATCGGACTGGTTCTGCTGCTACTGCTTACGGGCTGGGGCTGTCGGAAAGATGTGGACACCTTTCGTCCATACAGCATTTCCGTTGCCGATATTACGCTGGCCTTGCAGCAGGTGCCGGAGCCGCAAAGCACCTCGCTGTTGATGCTGCAAAACCGGCAGGGCGACACAGTTTTCACTACACCTGGCGGTGTGCGTATTTTTTTGAGTGACCTGGATCATTTGTTCGTCAATGCTTCCGGTGCAGTCGTGCCTTGCAGCACGTGCTCCGATTTCAGGCTGGAAGTAGTGGAGGTGAAAACGAAAGGCGACCTGATCGCCCGCAACACCGGCACGGTCACCCCCGGCAACCAGGTGCTCGAAAGCGGCCGGGTGTTGCACTTGAAAGCCACTTGTGGTGGGGAGGAACTGGCGCTGGCACAGGATAAACTCCTGAAAATCCAGATTCCGGCAGAGCAACCGCTCATCGCCAATCAGGTGTTCAGCAATCTTGCCGGTACGACAAATGATAATTTTACAGGCTGGTCGGGCACTAGCGAACCGGTCGTTAATGCAGAATGGTCGATTTCCAATGGCAGTGCTTTTCAGTTGGGTTATCAGTTGTTTTCCGCCGAATTGCAATGGATTTGCGCCGGCCGACTGCTTGAAGAAGCCAACAGCAGTTTTTGCCTGGAATTGCCGCTTGGCTTTACCAACAAGAACACAAAGACGTTTATGGTGTTTAAAAACATAAGTACGGTGTTGCCGCTGACTTATGATGCCGCCGATTTCAGGTTTTGTGCCTCGATTGTGCCACAGGGATTCCCGGTTCAATTGCTTACCATCAGCAAACTTGGCAATCAGTACTGGATGGGCTACAAGGATGTGGAAACGGGAGCGAGCAACTCAGCAACCATTGAACCTCAAAAAGTGACAGAACAACAAGTCATCGATTTCGTCAAAAATCTTTGACCTCAAAATATTACCCGTGTTTAGTAACGTTACCTGATGCCGGGCCGGAGCAATCTGGACCCGGCGCTTTTTTTTAGAGGTGAGAGAATGAGAGAGTGAGAGGTGAGAGAGTGAGAGAGTGAGAGAGTGAGAATGGCCACTCATTGCCACCACGAATAAGCCCTGAAAGGGCGTACTCAATAGCCCAGGGCAACGCCCTGGGAAAACAACACACGGCAACGCCCTGGGAAAACAACACAAATCCACAAAAAACACAACACCTCCCACCATCACTTCATTTGCATCCACTCCGGAATATTTCTTTTGAGTAATTTGAACAAATTTTCCTGAAAAGGATTTCTGCTCTATACTATATGTTTGCGCACACAATCTTCGCGCCATGGAAATTTTTACGACGAACGGGATAACGGTGCGTGTCGAAACGCAATACATGCCTTTTCACTCCAACCCACGACAGTCCAAGTTTATCTTCGGCTATCACATCACGATTGAAAACGGCAGTACCCATACGGTGCAGTTGCTGCGCCGGCATTGGGTCATCAATGACTCCGACGGGCAGGTGCGCGAGGTAGAAGGAGAAGGTGTGATCGGATTACAGCCTGTGTTGTCGCCGGGCGAATCACACGCTTACGACTCCTATTGCGACCTGAGTACGGAATTCGGAAAAATGTCGGGCACCTACCTGATGATGCGCCTCGACAACGAAACCCTTTTTGAGGTAACCATTCCCGAATTCAGGATGGCCGCCCCTTTTAAATTGAACTGATTGTGCAGCAACCTATTCATGGCGCCGCAGGACATTAGCACATATTTTTACCCTCCACTGTATGAATTTATCTGATCTTTCCCTGAGACGCCCTGTCATGGCTACGGTCATGAGCATCCTGATTGTACTGTTCGGTGTAATCGGATACAATTTTCTTGGCGTTCGTGAATACCCGGCGATCGACCCGCCGAATATCACGGTGCGAACCAGTTACACCGGCGCCAGTGCCGACGTCGTGGAAAGCCAGATCACCGAACCGCTCGAAAAAGCCATCAACGGTATTGCAGGCATTCGAACAGTGTCCAGTTCTTCGGCGCTGGGGGTAAGCAACATCACTGTCGAGTTCGACCTGGGCGTAGAACTGGAACAGGCTGCCAATGACGTACGCGACAAAGTGAGCCAGGCGCAACGCAACCTGCCGCAAGACATCGACGCGCCACCCGTGGTGACCAAAGCCGACGCCAGTGGCGATCCGATCCTCTTCGTGCCTATTCAGAGCAGCACCCGGAATATCATGGAACTGTCGGACTACGCCGAAAACGTCATCATGGAAAAAATCCAGACGATCCCGGGCGTTTCTGCGGTGAATATTTTCGGTTCCAAACGCCCTTCCATGCGCCTCTGGATGAATCCTACGCGCATGAATGCTTATGGCCTCACGGCGCAGGACGTATTGGCCGCACTCGAACGCGAAAATGTGGAATTGCCGGGCGGCAAGGTGCGCGGCGACGCTACCGAACTGACCGTCAAAACGTTTGGCCGCCTGCAAACGGAAACAGATTTCAACGACATGATTATCCGGGAAATACCTGGCCAGGGCGTTATCCGTTTTCGCGACCTCGGAGAGGCCGTGCTCGGACCTGAAAACGAGGAAACCGGCGCCCGCAGAAACCTGGTGCAAGGTGTTTCTCTGGCCGTCATTCCGCAACCCGGCTCCAACTGGGTGGAAATTACCGACGAGTTCTATCGCCGTTTTGATCAGATACAGAAAGAACTGCCACCGGATATCGTGATGAGTATCGGTATCGATAAAACACGCTTTGTGCGCCGCGCCATCAGCGAGGTGACCGAAACGCTTTTTATCGCCATTGGCTTGGTGGTACTGATTATTTACCTGTTTTTCCGCAACTGGATTATTGCCCTGCGCCCGCTGATCGACATCCCGGTATCGCTGATCGGCGCATTTTTCATCATGTACATTTTCGGGTTCAGTATCAATGTATTGACGCTGCTCGGTATCGTACTGGCAACCGGTCTGGTGGTCGACGACGGGATTGTGGTGACGGAAAATATTTTCAAAAAAATAGAAGCCGGCATGGACAAGTGGACGGCAGCCCGAGAAGGGACGCGCGAAATCTTCTTTGCCGTTATCAGTACCTCTATTACGCTGGCAGTGGTGTTCATTCCGGTTGTATTCCTGCAAGGATTTACGGGCCGACTTTTCCGCGAATTTGGTATCGTGGTAGCCGGCGCGGTGCTGATTTCTGCTTTTGTATCGCTTACCCTCACACCCGTTCTGAACGTCAAACTGGGCGGCAACACCAAAGAGCACGGCCGGTTTTACAACATGACCGAACCGTTTTTCAGGGGTATGGACCGCGTGTACGGCAATGCACTGCGCAGTTTCATGCGCTTCCGCTGGCTGAGCCTGGTCATGCTGATAGCCTGTTTTGGCATGATCTGGTTCTTCCAGGGCCAACTGAAATCCGAACTGGCGCCGCTGGAAGACCGCAGTATTATCCGCACCAACCTGACAGCGCCGGAAGGCACCGACTACGACAAAATGGAACAGATCATTTACGATCTGTCGCAGCGACTCATGGACTCTATTCCGGAAAAACAGATGGTATTCGGTATTACGGCGCCGGGTTTTGGCGTGTCCAGTACCAACTCGGGCTTTGTGAGCCTGCTGCTTACCGACCCGGAACAACGGCAAAGAACCCAGGCACAGATTTATGCCAAACTGCTGGCGATGACCAAAAAAATGCCGGAAGCGCGGATGTTTCCCGATCAGGAACAAACCATTCAGGTGGGGTTTGGACGCGGTTTGCCGGTACAATACGTGCTGCAAAATTTGAACTTCGAAAAACTCAAGGAAGTAGTACCCAAATTCCTGGAAGAAGCCCGTAAAGACCCCACGTTTGCCAATGTAGATGTCAACCTGAAATTTAACAAACCGGAACTGCAGGTCACCATCGACCGCCTGAAAGCCGCCGAACTCGGCGTCAATGTGCTGGATGTCAGCCAAACCCTGCAACTGGCCCTCTCGGGCCGCCGTTTCGGCTATTTCCTGCAAAACGGTAAACAATACCAGGTGATCGGGCAGGTAGACCGCGAAAACCGCGACGAACCGATCGACCTTACCGTACTTTTTGTGCGCAATAACCGGGGTGAAATGGTGCAACTCGACAACATTGTACACCTCGCCGAAACCAGCAGCCCGCCGCAACTGTACCACTACAACCGCTACAAATCGGCCACTATCAGCGCTTCGCTGGCGCCCGGCAAAACCCTCGGCGAGGGTATCGACGCCATGCAGGCCATTGCAGACCGACTGCTCGACGATACGTTTGATACCGACCTGAGCGGACCTTCCCGTGACTTTCAGGAGAGCAGTGGCAACACATCTTTCGCGTTTTTGCTGGCATTGGTGCTCATCTACCTGATTCTCGCGGCACAATTTGAAAGTTTCCGCGACCCCTTTATCATCATGCTTACGGTTCCACTGGCCCTGGCCGGCGCCTTCCTGAGCCTGTATGTGACGGGCAACACCCTGAATATTTTCTCCCAGATCGGTATGATCATGCTGATCGGTCTGGTGACCAAAAACGGTATCCTGATCGTTGAATTTGCCAACCAGAAACGAGATGCCGGTATGGATAAACGGCAGGCCGTTCAGGAGGCATCGCAGGCGCGCCTGCGCCCGATCCTGATGACCACGCTGGCTACGGCGCTCGGTGCATTGCCGATTGCCCTCTCGCTGGGCGCGGCAGCCACCAGCCGTATCGGACTAGGGGTAGTAGTGGTAGGTGGACTGCTGTTCTCCTTGCTGCTCACGCTCTTTGTTATTCCAGCCATGTACACCTTCCTGAGCGGAAAAAAACGGAACAATAGCCCGTGGAGTAAGGGATGAGTTGTGGAGTTATGAGTTATAAAGTTATGAGTTATGAGTTATACCCACATTGCTTTCGGCTAATCTAGTAAAGATGCCGAAAGCAATGTGAGTATAACTCATAACTCATAACTCATAACTTTATAACTCATAACTTTCCTTTCACGTCCATCGCATCCCTCAGGCCGTTTCCAACCAGATTAAATGCCAACACAGTAAGTGCAATGGCCAGTGCAGGAGCCAACGCCATGAGGGGTTTACCACCCAGCGCATACCCATAATTTTCATTGAGCATGGTACCCCAGGACGGGGTCGGGGGCTGGACGCCGAAGCCGAGGTAACTCAGTCCGGATTCGACAAGCACGGCCGTGGCAAAATTGCCGGCCACCACGACCAGCACAGGGCCCATGAGATTCGGCAAAATATGTCGCAAAATAATCCGCGTGGAGCGGAAACCCATACTTTGCGCAGCTTCAACAAAGGGCAAATCGCGCAGCGACAGCACCTGCCCGCGCACCACCCGTGCTACGTCTACCCACATCGTAAGTCCGACTGCGACGAAGATAATCCCGATCCCGCGCCCGAGCGCCAGCACGATGGCAAACACCAGGAGCAAGGTTGGAATCGACCAGATGGTATTGACCAGCAACATGACCACATCGTCCGTCCGGCCCCTGAAATACCCTCCCAGCGCGCCGATAAACAACCCGATGGTAAGTGAAATGAAAACAGCGATGCCGCCTACCAGCAGCGATATGCGAAACCCCAACAGCAGGCGACTGAAAATACAACGCCCGAATTTGTCGGTGCCCAGCGGGAAATGCCGGTGTTCCAGTACCTTATCCGTGGGTGCGGGGATTGTTTCTATGGCGCCCTGCGCTCCAAAACGCTGGAAGGAAACACTATCCGCCTGCCACTTCAGGCTGCCGGGCGCCACAGGAATCAGTCGAGCGCCCGGAGGCGTGCCATGCAATATTCGTTGCCACCATCCGGTGCTTTCGGTATTGCGCGTCAGCGGGATATGGAGTAAATCGGCTTCAAAACCGGGTTCCTGAAGCGCAATTTCAGGTATTTGCATATTGGCATCCGGCGAATTGTCCGGCGCCAGCACGTATCCGAATATTGCAATCAGCACAGCCAGTACAATAAAAAACAGGCCTGCCAAGGCAGGTGTATTGCGCCGGAAACGCTTCCAGGCCAAAGCATATGTAGAACCTTGCTGCAAATAGAACGAATTGGAAACGGCGAATTTACCCGTTTTTATCAGTTGCCGGCCTTTTCTTCCGTTCCCAGTAACTCAGGGCTTCAGAAAGCAGCCAGGCCAGCCCGATCAGGAGGAGCAACAACTGAATGGTGCCGAGGCTGCGCAACAACAATGCCAGCAAGGTAAAAGCAATGCTGATACCTACCAGCAACACAGTTGCCTGAGAGTGCGACCAACCAATGTTCAGCAAAAGATGGTGGATATGGTTGCGGTCGGGAGAAAACGGCGATTTCCCGTTCAAAATCCTTCTGGCAAATACCCGAACCGTGTCGAACAGCGGGAAAATCAGCACACCCACCGCAATCACCGGCGCCGTATCGAAATGCAGTGGCGCGGCTGCATCCGGCCTGGAATTGATTTCAATAAAATTAATAGCCAGTACGGCACAAACCATTCCGATAAAAAGAGACCCGGTGTCGCCCATGAAGATTTTGGCAGGCGTCAGGTTGTATTTCAAAAATGCTACAATAGCGCCAGCAAGCGAAAACGCGAGTACCGACATGGCCGGCACATCGATAATTGCAAACCAGGAACCCCACAACAAACAAGCCCACAACCCGATGCTGCCGGCGAGCCCGTTGATGCCGTCGATGAGGTTGAAGGCGTTGATAATACCGATGATTGCAACGATGGACAAAGAAAAACTCGTAATTTCTGGCAGTTCGTAAATGCCGAACAGGCCGAACAAACTGGTGATGCGCACATTGGCCTTGTAAGCCAGAATAATGGAAACCAGCATTTGGCCGCTGAGTTTCTTGGTGGGCGACATTGGTACCAGGTCGTCCAGAATACCCGTCAGAAATATCAGGATAAAAGCAGCGAGGATGTATTGCAGTACCCCGAACGCTTGCATGGGCGTCCACAATACAATGGCACAAACCGTGCCTGCGAAAATGGCAATACCGCCCAGTGACGGTGTCGGCTCAACGTGTGCGCTGCGTTCGTTGGGGGCGTCATACAGGCGCCGTTCTTTCGCTACCCTGATAATGATCGGAATGATCATATAAGTCAGGGTGAAGGAAGTAATGAAGCCAAGTATAATTGTGTACATGAATGATCCTCAATGTTTTGGAAGGAGTGCTGCATATGTCATGACATGGCAGGTTGAACAAGAGGGAGGCTTCACCAAACTTTTTATCAATGGGATTCCCGGCACAAAGTAAAGGCAAAAACCAATTGTTGGTATATTTTTAGCGAATGCTCTTGCAGCATGGTTACGGTATTTGTTAGACTTCAGTACCGTATCTTTGCCCACCTTTTCCATATAAACACCACGTTCCTGTTCAGCCTTACGACGGGAATTGGTAAAAAAGTTTTATTCTGATGAAATTTGCCACCAAAGCAATCCATGCGGGCATCGAGCCCGACCCCGGCACCGGCGCTGTGATGACCCCTATTTTCCAGACCTCCACCTATGCGCAGGACAGCCCGGGTGTGCACAAGGGCTTTGAATATGCACGCACCCAGAACCCGACGCGTTCGGCCCTGGAAAAAAACCTGGCCGCCCTTGAAAATGGCCTGGATGCCGTGTGTTTCAGTTCGGGCCTTGCCGCACAGGACGCCGTGATGAAACTCCTGAAATCGGGCGATGAAGTGCTGGCAGTCAATGATTTATACGGCGGCTCCTACCGCCAGATGGTGCGCGTATATGCACAATGGGGACTGAAAAGCCGCTTTGTGGATATGTATACGGCTTCGAACGTGGAAAGCGAAATCGGCCCCGATACCAAACTGATCTGGATTGAAACGCCCACCAATCCCATGCTCAATATCGTGGATATTGCAGCCGTGTGCGCCATTGCGCGCAGCAAAGGCGTGCTGGTGTGTGTCGACAATACGTTTGCTTCGCCTTACCTGCAAAATCCACTCGATCTGGGCGCCGATATTGTGCTGCACTCTGCCACCAAGTACATTGGCGGCCACTCCGATGTGGTACATGGGTGTCTGATCGTGAAGGATGCCGACCTCGCTGCCCGGCTGCATTTTATCCAGAATGCTACCGGCGCCGTGCCTGGCCCGCAGGATTGTTTTCTGGTGCTGCGCGGCATCAAAACCCTGCACCTGCGCGTACAACGTGCCTGCGAAAATGCGGCTGTCATTGCACAATACCTCGCACAGCATCCGAAAGTGGAAAAAGTGTACTGGCCGGGCTTCGAATCGCATCCCAACCACCACGTTGCCCGCAAACAAATGCGCATGTTCGGCGGCATGGTGTCGTTTGACCTGAAAGATAATTCCCTGGAAAATGCCAACCACGTGCTCAGTAACACCCACCTGTTTACCCTGGCAGAATCGCTGGGCGGCGTAGAGTCACTGATTGGTCACCCGGCCAGCATGACCCATGCCAGCATTCCACGCGAAGAACGCCTGAAAGTAGGGCTCACCGATTCGCTCATTCGCCTCAGCGTAGGTATTGAAGATGCCGACGACCTGATTGCCGACCTGGAACAAGCCCTGGATGGGGTAGGAAAGGGTGTGGAGGTAGAAGATGCGCCGGTAGTGCAGGCGTATTGAGGTTCGAAATTCGGTGTTTAAAAATATTGAACACCGAATATTGAACACCGAACACCGAAGTATGACACCTGTTAGGGCTTAAAAATCCTCTATTTTCCGAAGGATGGTCGTGCGCGTAAAATCAGGCGTATAGGGTACCGGCGCCCGCATGTTTAATACGACCTCAAATTTTTGATCGAACAGTTCCTTGAAGGGAGCCAGATAGTACGGGCGTTCTGTGTTGTCGATGACAAGCAGACCGCCCGTTTTCAAATGTGGCAGTGCTTGCTGAATGCAGGAAGGCCGCGCGCGCCCATCTACCAGCACCACATCAAAATGGTGTTCCGGAAAAATGTCGATGCTACGCGCATAGCGTTCGAAACTCATGCTGTCCAGGGATTTCGAACCGCTTTTAAAGTTGCCCGGATTGTGAAAATCTTTATTTTCCATACCTGGAATTTTCTCCGGGGGAACATGATAACCTGTCCAGTGTGGGTAGTTTTTGTTCTGTACCATTTCCGTCAGGGTCTTAAACCATTCGGAGTTGTCTTCAACTGTCACGACTTCAGCCACGCGTTTGCAAAAAAAGAGGGTGGAGCCGCCTCCACCAAACTCAAATACCCGAAATTCGGGTTGCAGATTGAGTTCCAGGTAATTCAGGGCAGGAAAAGTAATCCAGGCCCATTCGTCGGATACGGAGGTTCGGCCATGCCGAAAAGAAGAAAGCCATTGGCCGTAAAACGACCATATTTTCTTGAAATGCGCCCAGTTTTTGGCATATTTGAATGCTTGCCAGGCAAAAAAGGGCGGCGTTTTTTTCCAGGACATTGACAAAAATTTGTGCAAAGAAACCAAATTATTGATGAGTGCGGGCAGGCTGCTTGCGCGGGAAGGAAGAAAATGTGATTCTGTAGGCTGACCTCTCTGAAAATAAGTCAATTGTCGGCATTCCATCAACAACGCCCTGCCTGTAAGTTCCCAATAGCATAAGTTTGTATCGTAATTATTCATGCTTCTCAAATAATTCCCAATGAAACGGTTTTACCTACTCACCTTACTTATCTGTGTATTATTTCCCGGTATTTCTTCCAGCCAGTCTTGCATACAGGGAGTTATCAATATTTATACGCCCGTACTGGGTTTTGAATGCGCCGGAAATACCGTTCTGGTGCAAAGTACGAGCGGTTTTCAGGCCGGCGATCTTGTATTATTGATACAAATGAAGGGCGCAACTTGCGAACTGGGCAATACCGCTTCATTTGGAGAAATAACCCAGTTGAACAATGCCGGCAATTACGAAATCAACCGTATTGCGGGTGTACAGGGCAACCAGGTGTCGTTGCAATACCAGCGGACGCGCCATTACGATATTCCAGGAAAAGTGCAATTGGTTCGCATTCCCGAGTACGACTATATCAATGTATGCGACCTGACCTGCAAACCCTGGGATGGAACAACGGGCGGCGTGCTCATCCTGCGCGCATCGGAGCAAGTGACCATGCTGGGCCCGATCGATGTATCCGGAAAAGGATTTAGAGGCGGGGTAGTAAACAACAATTCCGGCTCGCCATCCAACCACGAAACCCAGTTTTTTTATCCACCCAATCCATTTTTTTCCGCTGCCAAAGGAGAAGGTATTTCGGTTATTCCAGCCAATATTTCGTACGGCCGTGGCAAAATCGCCAATGGCGGCGGTGGCGGCAATGCCCACAATGCAGGTGGTGGCGGTGGCGGTAATTTTGGCGGTGGTGGCCAGGGTGGTACGGAATTTTCCCATACGGTACCCAACCCCAATACTTTTGGCATAGGAGGGCTTAGCCTCGCAGGCAACGATCAGCGGATATTTATGGGGGGCGGCGGCGGCGCCGGCAATACCAACGATTTTACGGGATCAGGCGGCGGAAATGGCGGTGGCATCGTCATTTTGCTGACTGAAAACCTGGAACCCAATGGTTTTTCCATACTCGCAAATGGTGAAAATGTGTTGGGCGGCAATGCCAACAACGATGGTCAGGGAGGGGGCGGCGCAGGCGGTACCGTGGCCGTGCATGCTGCAACCATCACCGGGATGCTGCATGTACAGGCCACCGGCGGTACGGGCGGCAACAGTATTTTCCTGCAAGCGCCGACCCAACTGATCGGCCCGGGCGGCGGTGGCGGCGGCGGCGGACTGATTCGATACCACATTACACCCGATATCAACAGCAACCTCGCAGGAGGTGCGCACGGCCTGGCCAACGGCGATATTGCGTACGGCTCGCAGGATGGTTTTGCCGGGATGGCCATCAGCGATATCCCGATTCCGCTCGATACGGTGGCTGCCACCCTGCAACCTGAATTGCAGATCACTCCACCGGATTGCATCGGGCTGGCCAATGGCTCGATTCAGGTAACGACGGCTGCGGCTACCTATTCATTAGGAAATGTGACCAATACAAGCGGATTGTTTACAGATCTTGACACCGGTACGTATGTCATCAACCTCGTTTTTGCCGACGGATGTACTGCCACTGGAACCGCCGTACTCGGCGCTGGCACAGGGCCTGTGCAAGAGTTCAGATACGAAATATGCCCGGGCGACAGTGTCACGTTTGACGGTATCACCTACTATGAATTTGGCATATTCGCCGATACCATACCTGCGCTAAATGGCGGTTGCGATACCATCCGGATCGTGCATGTGATGGAAGCGCAGTTTTTGGTGGCCTATGAAAATTATGAGTTGTGTCCGGGCGATTCTGTCGTCGTTGACGGGGTGGCGTATTTTGAGCCGCTTACCTTGTTCGATACCATTCCGAGTAGCACCGGAATCGGTTGCGATACCCTCATCAAACAAATGGTAACCTGGGTAACGGGCTCCCAAATTACCGATACGATTTTTTTCTGCCCGGGTGATACCGTTTTCATTGGATCACAGGTTTTTACAGCACCTTTTGAAATTTCCGATACCCTGCCAGCTCTGGTCGGTTGCGATACCATTCACACCATTGTTGGATTGTGGAATGAAATTCCGCAACTTACCCGGGAGGATTTTCTTTGTCCGGCAGAAACCATCCGCATCAACGACATCGTGTACACCGCACCAGCCGAGGTGTACGAAATACTGCCTGCATCGAGCGGCTGCGATACCGTATTGTTGCACATCATCAGGTCATATCCGCCTCCGTCGCAACATTTTCTGGAACCTGTAGCCACCATTTGCTCGGGTGACCCACTGGAGTTGCGAAGTCCTTATCCAGGGGCTGTCTGGAACAATGCAGTGCATTCGGAAGTCTTTTCCGTCACAGAACCAGGCATTACCACCGTTTATTACCCGGACGAACATGGATGCGAAAGAAGGGATACCATGCGTGTCAGAACCTGTTGCAACCTGGAAACTATTTATGTGCCGAACGTTTTTTCGCCAGGCCGCGATGCAACAGGAAATGTATTTCTGATCAACACGACCTCCTACTGCGACTTGTTGCACCTGAAAATTTACAACCGTTGGGGCTCCCTATTGTTTCAAACAGACCAACCGGAAACGGGCTGGAACGGCATGTACAAAGGAGAATACTGCACTCCCGGCGTATATATCTGGGTGCTGGAAACCGCCGAAAGTGAAAGTGGCAGAAAAACACAATTGAAAGGAGACGTTACTATTGTGCGATAACGATTGCCATTCGGATTTTCTTTATCATTGCCCCCCCGTTTGGAGTGGCTCCTTCAACAGGTCTTTTTTAGAAACTGTTTTAAAACCCCTGACGAGGCGAAAAGGCTTGAGTTTTAAGGATAGATGAAATTCATTTTTGAAGGCATAGTGGCGCCTATTCCTTTAAAAATGGATGAAATATAGCCTTAAAAGACAAGTCTTTGCGGCCGGCGAGGGGTTTCAAAACAGTTTCTTACCTTCTTTCAGGTGAAGAACGCCGTGAAAGCGCAACAAATGATCGGGCGCCTGTTCGTTGTAAATACAAAGAATGAGGCTGTTGCGCTGCGTGCGTTCGCTTGAGAACAGGATTTTGACCGGATTGTGGATGTATCCGCGTTCGGCAAACAATTCCAGTTGATGCTGGCGAGGCCTGCGAAAAAGTTTCAATTCATCGGCCGAAGCAGGCAAAGGCACATCGCCATACCCTTCGTCGCGCAGAAATTGGCGTACCATATCGAAGGTATATGCCAGCCTCGAACCGCCAAAAACGCTTCGGTATTCCCAGCCGTCACTGTGGCCGCCGAGGTAATCGGAACCGGCGGGCGGAAACTGCTGACGCATGGGGACATGCGGAATTTCGGGCGCCTGTTCTGCGGCATCCGGAATTTTTTCTTCCTCTTCTATAAAACCAAATTCGTCGTATTGCATTGTAGCGATCATCGCTTGCAAAATTACAAAAATATGCAAACCCACCTTCTTACCATTGGCGATGAAATCCTGATCGGCCAGATTGTAGATACCAATTCTCCGTGGATGAGCCGCGAACTAAACCTGCGCGGCATGGCCGTTTCGGGCAAAAGCAGCGTTGGCGATACCCGCCAGGCTATTATAGACGGCATCGAACACGCCGCTTCCCGCGCCGATGTGGTGATTATGACGGGCGGACTCGGCCCCACCAAAGACGATATTACCAAAAAAACGCTGGCAGAAATGTTCGGCTCCGGCATGGCATTTCACCCGGAAACCTATCAGCAAATCGAAAGTTACTTCACCAAAGTTGGCCGCCCCACGCCCCCTGCCATGCGCGACCAGTCGACCTTGCCTGAAAAAGCGCTGATTTTGCGAAACAAGGTGGGCACAGCACCCGGCATGTGGTTTGAAGACAAAGGTAAAATCTACATTTCCCTGCCCGGCGTACCTTTCGAAATGGAGTACCTGATGACGGCAGAAGTGCTTCCGCGACTGCAACAACGCTTTCAGCCACAACCGATTATACATCGAACACTGCTGACGGCCGGGGAAGGTGAAAGCAATATTGCCAAGCGTATCGAAGCGTTTGAAGACGCCCTGCCGCCACAGATCAAACTTGCTTACCTGCCTGCGCTGGGGCAGGTTCGACTGCGTCTTTCGGGCACCTGGGACGGCGCGCCGACGCCTGAAGCCGAAGCGCAAATGACGGCGTTGGTTGAATCGAAAAAGAGCGAATTGCTTGCACTGATTCCCGACCTCGTTTATGGTGAGGAGAAAGAGTCGCTGGAGGAAGTGGTGGGGAAAATCCTGATAAGTCAGCACAAAAAATTTGGCACGGCCGAAAGTTGTACAGGCGGTTATGTAGCGCACCTGATTACTTCAGTGCCCGGTTCGTCGGAGTATTTCCCGGGTTCTGTGGTGTCTTATTCCTATGAAATGAAGGAAAAACTGCTGAATGTTCGCCCGGAAACCTTGCAGAAATTCGGCGCAGTAAGCGAAGAAACGGTGCGTGAAATGGCACTCGGAGCCTTGGACACACTCGGCCTGGATGTTTCGCTGGCTATTTCCGGTATTGCCGGCCCGGGTGGTGGCATGCCTGAAAAACCGGTCGGCACGGTCTGGATGGCTGTAAGCGATCGGGAACGAACCGTGGCGATCAAACACGTTTTCGGGCGCGACAGAATCAAAAATATTCAACTGACCGGCACCTACGCCCTCAATCTGGTGCGAAAATTCCTGCTCGGCCAGGTCTAAGCCCTCTCACTTCTCACCTCTCACCTCTCACCTCTGCCCATGTTCCAACGCCAGACCCGCAATGCCTTTCCCGCCCGAAACATTCTTGTGCTCGCAGCCCTTGTGCTCGCCTGCCTTCTGTATGTGCTACGCAGTATGAAGGAAAAACCTACTCCGCCTGCCACTCCGGAAACACCTGCTGTTCAGGCCGACAGTGTGAAATAGTAACTACTCCGACATTTCCTCCAGCGCATCAAAAATCGCTTCGATCTCATCGAAGGACTTGACGCCCACGCGTTCTTCTTCGCCGCCAGCGAGGTCGATGCCCGCTGGCTGGAGCGCTGCCAGGAGTTCGGGCCATTGCGGTGCTGCCACATCGGCCCGAATCAGGACAGGATAACGGGCGCAGCGTTGTTTCCATGCGTCGAGATGGGTAATGAAGCCGGTTGCGGGATCGATTTGCCCGCTCATATCCACCAGGAAATAAGCCACATACGGCGCTTTTTCTTCCAGGATTGCATCTATTTCCGATAAACTGCCGTCTACGCTGGCAATGACCGTCAGCCCTTCCAATACAGACCAGTCCCCCTCCTGTGCCGAAACAGGTACTTGTACCGCATCGAGGCCGAAAAATGCCGCGGCCTCGCGCACATACGACATGGAAGCCCGGGAAAACTCGCCCACTACCTGAGGGCCTTCCACCCATTCTCGGATGGCTTTCATGTGCATGGGATCGAGGTAGCCCTCGGTATTTTCTTCGAGGTTGAAACCCAGAAAAGCCACTTCCTTCGCTGCAAAATAGCGCGCGTCGGTCAGGTTGGTAATCGCAGATGCCTTGATCAGCATAGTTATCGGTTATCTGTTATTGGTTATCAGGGTGCGTTTGATGGAGCCGCTGCAAAGATGGGGCGCTGATTTGACAACTTTTCAAAAGTTGTCAAATCTCGATATGGATCATTGGCATAGTTTAGATTTGACAACTTCCGAAAAGTTGTCAAATCTTGTCTGCGGTCCCTTCCGAGCCTTCCCACAAAAATACAAACGCACCCTTACCACCCTGATAACCAATAACAGATAACCGATAACTTATTTAGTTTTGCGCCGTACTTTTCAAATCGTCGACTCTTGAACAAGCGTCTATATCTCTGGCTTTTTTTCCTGCTGGCTCTGAGCGCCATTGTCTGGAAACTGTATTCCAACAAAAAACAACTGGAAACGGAAGCCGAACTCAGCAAAATACCCCGCGCTTTTATCCCCGTTCAGGTAGCGCAACCACAACTGGAAACACTCGCCAATACCCTCCAGGCCGACGGCATTTTTTTGCCGGTCAAGGAAATGTTCGTCATTTCCGAAACTGCCGGCCGGGTACTCGAAACCTATAAAAACAAGGGCGAATGGGTGACAGAAGGCGACCTGATCGCCAAAGTGGACGACGAACTCCTGCGCATCGAACTGGAAGCCACGCAGGCCAACCTCGCCAAACTGCGCAAGGATCAGGAACGCCTCACCAACCTCATCGAAGGCGAAGCGGCGCCCAAAAACAAGATCGAAGACCTGCAACTGGGCATCCTCGCAGCCGAAGCCAAGGAAAAAGGCCTGAAAAAACAGATTTCCAATACCAGCATCAAAGCGCCTATGACGGGCACCATGGGCCTGCGCTTTATCGAGCGGGGCAGCGTCATCGGGCCGGGTATTCAGGTGGCACAAATCACCAACCTCGAAAAACTGTTTCTCATGGTGAAGGTCACCGAACGCGATGTGCTCAATATCCGTAAAGGCCAGATTGTCAAGGTAATAGCCGATGTGTACCCCGAAGCGCCCGTGACGGGTAAGGTGACCAATATTGGCCTGCGCGCCGACAATGCCTTCAACTACGATGTGGAAATAGAGGTGCCCAACCCCAAAAGCAATCCCATGCGGGCGGGCATGCACGCCAAGGCGACTTTTACGTTTGATGCCAACCGCCAGGGACTGACCCTGCCGCGCAAAGCCATCGCGGGGAGTTTGCAGGACGCAAAAGTGTATGTGATAGTGCAGGATTCACTGGTGCAGGCGCGTACAATTCGCGTCGGCGGCGTGTACCACGACAAGGTGGAAGTGGTGTCGGGACTGCAACAAAGCGACCGCGTGGTGGTGACGGGGCAATTGAATCTGTCGGACGGCGCGAAGGTGCAGGTGTTGGAGTGAGCCCAGGGAGCAAGAGGCAAAAAACAAAGGGCAAGGAGCAAGAGGCAAAGGGCAAAGGACAAGGTTAAGAGGCAGGTATTTGATTGTGCGCATACTTTCAGGAAAAGGCCAAGCGCGGAGCCCTTTGGAGGGGGTGGCCGCAGGCCGGGGGAGGACAAGTACCTCATATTTAACTTTTCGGTAAAAGGCAAAAGGCTGCACATCAACCCGTTGTGCCATACTTTATGTCCTTCGTAGTAATAAAACAACTCAAATAACTGTGTCAGAAACCAGGCAACGACCCATCCATATTCCAGCCCTCGACGGGGTACGGGGTATTGCCATTGCCCTGGTGATGCTGAGCCATTTTTTGCTGCTGGACTGGTGGACTGACCTGCACTGGTACACCTTCATCCAGGGCGGCTGGCTGGGCGTTGATCTGTTTTTTGTGCTGTCGGGTTTTCTTATCACGGGCATTTTGCTGGAAACAAAAGGCCAGCCCGACTACTGGAGTGGTTTCTACCGCCGCCGTTTGTTGCGCATCTTTCCGCTGTACTACACGGTGGTTATCATTACCTGGTTTGCTACATATTTCATTGAACATGAACGACCTGCGGGGTACGATTCCTTCGGCTGGTTTTTTGGATTCGCGCCCAATATCGCCATCGGCCTGAAAAACGACTGGTCGTGGCACAGCCATATTTTCAACCTCAACCACCTGTGGTCGCTGGCGGTGGAAGAACAGTTTTACATCCTGTGGCCGCTGATGGTGTACCTGCTGCCCCGGCGTTATTTGCTCGGACTGTGTGTGTTGCTGGTGTATTTCAGCACCGGACTGCGGCACATCACCGACGAATGGATGCAAACCAGCATGTCGCGGGCGAGTTATGTGTTGCCCTACTGTCGCATGGACGGACTAGCGGCGGGCAGTTTCCTGGCTATTTTTCTGCGCCTGGAACTGAACACGTACGTGCCTTTCGATAAATGGATTGCCCGCATCCTGCTGCTATGGATGGGCTACCGCATCGCCGACGCACTGTGGTTTGGCAATACGCAGTATATGGCCACGATGACGGCCCTGTTTTTTGCCTCGTTGTTGTACCTGGCGCTCAACGACGACCCCAAAGCATGGGTGCGCCGCCTGTGCGAAAACGCTTTTTTGCGGCACCTCGGCAAGTTCAGTTACGGCCTGTACATTTTCCACCAGATGTTCGAGTATTTCTGGCACGACTGGTTCCGCGATCCCTTGCTGCATGCGGGGGTGCATCCTGTGCTGGCCCAAAGCATTTATATCCTGCTGGCATTTGCCGGAACGTATGCGCTGGCGCGGCTGAGTTGGGTGGTGATCGAGCAGCCGTTTTTGAGGATGAAAAACAAACGTTAAAGGGATTTTGCCAATACCCCTTGTTACAGGATTGGAAAACAGATGCAACGGGTCTTTCCGGATTTGAATAAATCCTCTATTTCAATTTGAATCCTCACACCCCCCATCCCTGCTCTTTCAGCAGCAGCAACTGCACGCCAAACGGCGTAAAGCAATACACAAACCCTTGTTCGTGGTTTACTTCCAGCATGCGCATGCGCGGAATTTGTTTGAGTTGTTCCATGGTGTGGCCCAAATCGGATACCTGAATGGCGATGCAGCAGCCGGGCACCGTGCTTTCGCGCAGCGGGTTCAGGCCTTGTCCGTACACTTCCCATTCGCGCAGTTCGATGCGTTGTCCGCTGAGTTCCAGCAGCGTCGAGCGGCCAATGGCTTTGTCGGGCATGCCGTATTGCCGGTTGATGCGGTCGCCCGCATCTGAAATGGGCCCTTCTTCGGAAAGGATGGAAAACCCGAGCCGGGAAGTGAAAAACTGAACGGCGGCATCCAGGTCAGGAACAACGAAACTGCAATGGGACAAGCGCATGATAGAGAGTGAGAGGGTGAGAGAGGTGAGAGGGTGAGAGGGTGAGAAATGTGCAATAATAATAGATTTTTCAAATAGCGAACCGTCAACTCTACGAATTCTCACATCTCTCACTCTCTCACCCTCTCACATCTCTCACTCTCTCACATCTCTCACATCTCTCACCCTCTAAAAAAGCGCCCTTGCCGGAAACTCTTCCGACAAGGGCGCTTTTTGTGGTGGTGAACGAAGATTAAGCGTTTTCAGTTCTGAGGCCCCCGACTTTGCGTGCCACATAAATGGCGGCCAGTACCAGGGTGTAAGTGAATGTTGCGGTCATGGTTATTGTTGTCAGGTGATCGGTTATGTGTTTGTATAGACAGGGGGAAAACGATTATCCCCTGTGCTTTCGCTGCCTGATGACGTTAATTTTTTTGAAAAAAGTTTTTTGAAAGGAAATGAGGGTGTTGCAAGGGCATGATAAACAGCCAATTAGCGCCGAAATGCTATTTCTGGCATCGCTTCATTCCAGCAGAAAAACGATCAGTCGGGTTTGCCGCCTACGACGATCACGATCTCGCCTTTCACTTCTTTGGCGCCGAAATGCGCTTTCAGTTCCGACAGCGCAGCCGTTTTTACCTCCTCGTGTTTTTTGCTGAGTTCGCGCGCCACGCATGCCGGGCGCTCGGGGCCGCAGAAGGTGGCGAGTTCTTCCAGGCATTTTAGCAGGCGGTGCGGCGACTCGTACAACACAAAAGTGTGCGGCAGTTCGGCCAGGTATTTCAGGCGGGTTTGTCGGCCTTTTTTGTGTGGTAGAAACCCCTCGAAATGAAAGGTATCGCAAGGCAGTCCGCTCGATACCAGGGCCGGCACGAAAGCCGTGGCGCCCGGCAGGCACTCCACCCGCACGCCGCGGCGCTGGCAGGCGCGCGCCAGCAAAAAACCCGGATCGCTGATGCCCGGTGTGCCCGCGTCGGATACGAGGGCCATGTCGACACCCGTGGCGAGTTCGTCGACGATGCGTTCCGTCACTGCGTGCTCGTTGTGGGCATGAAACGCGCGCATGTGCGTCGTGATGCCGTAATGGTCGAGCAGGCGCCGGCTGGTGCGCGTATCCTCGGCCATGATCACCGCTACCTCTTTGAGGATGCGCAAGGCGCGCAGGGTGATGTCTTCGAGGTTGCCGATGGGCGTGGGAACGATGTAGAGCATGTTTGGTTATTGGTTATTTAAGTTGATGAGGGTTGATGAAGGTTGATGAGGGTTGATATTCATCGGCTCGATGAAGTGAAAAATGTTCCTACCCGAGCCGATGAATATCAACCCTCATCAACCTTCATCAACCCTCATCAACTCAAATAACAGATAACTAAACGGGCTTCAGCACGTAGTGGTATGTTTCCATAATCAGATTCGCCAGCAACTTCTGGCAGGCGGTTTCCACCTTTTCGCGGGCTTCGGTTTCGCCGGCCGCTTCGAGCGTCATGCTCACGTGGCGGCCGATGCGCACGTCGGCAATGCCCGAGAGGTGGAGGTGTTTCATGTTGTTGACCACCGCTTTGCCCTGTGGGTCGAGCAGTTCGCGATGCGGCATGATGTCGATTTCAGCGATAAATTTCATGTGTATGGGTTGGGAGGGTTGATAAAGGTTGATGAGGGTTGATGAGGGTTGATAGGGGTTGAGGAGTTGAGGAGTTGAGGGGTTGAGGAGTTGAGATAAGGCCGCTCAAATAGTGAGGCGCCCGATATTAAGCGAACATCTTCCAATTTTTTCGAGTGTCTTTATCTCAACCCCTCAACCCCTCAACCCCTCAACTCCTCAACCCCTCAACTCCTCAACCCTCATCAACCTTCATAAACCCCACAGATGCAACAATATAAATCAAAATAATCAAAGACAATGCGAGGGCTTTCAGCAATACAAACAGCACAATAAACAGGGCAAGAAAAGCCAGGTTGAACAGGTTGCTGCGCAGGTCGAAGCCTTTAATTTTCATGCCGAACATCGGTATTTCGCTGTTGAGCAGGAAAGAAAGCGCGCCTACCAACGTGTACAAAAGCCAGGGCTGCTGGATGATTTTTGCCAAACCAAAATAGTCGTAATGCACCGTCAGCGCCAGCCCGAGCACAAAAACCGTGCAGGCAGGCGTACTCAATCCGATAAAATAAGTGGTCTGGCGCGTATCCAGGTTAAAACGGCCCAGCCGCAAACCCGATGCTGCCGAAAGGATAAAGGCCGGAAGCGCTGCAATACATACCGAAAAGGCATGTCCCGGCACGACCGACTCGGCGCCGCAGGTAGAAAATTTCAGCAACTGATACAACATTGCCCCCGGTACCACCCCGAAACTCACCACATCCGCCAGCGAATCCAGTTCCTTGCCCAGCGGCGACGCCACTTTGAGCGCGCGTGCAGCCATGCCATCCGCATAATCGCACAGGAAAGAGCCCAGGGTAAACAGGGCTGCCGTCACCGGATCGTAAGCCAGGGTGAACAGCAGGGCGCAGCACCCGAAAAACAGGTTGGCAAGCGTTAGCAGGTTGGGAATGTGTTTCATAGGAAGGTGGCGGTGGCCGCCGCAAAAGTAATATTTTCGCCCGGAATGGCATTTTTCAAAATAACTTATCCTTTGGACGAACCCTGGCCACGAAAAAGCGATTTTTATGCGTTGAAATTGTTCTTTTGCAGGCATGAATCGGGATTATGGGTATGAATACCGCAACTTGTTCGTTTAGTATTAAAAAACACATACTCTACGCTTTGTGTTTCTTGGGACGACAGGCCGAAAAATCCTTTTTATCCGCCGCTCATCCCTATCATCCGTTATCCTATCCTGCCAAAAGGAGTACATCACCTGGCTCAACCCCATTTTTTTAAGAAAACTTTGACACTGTAACCAACCAACAATTCACCTCTTTTTTGCGTCTAACCATATGCCTCTACGCTCCTGAAAATTCGAAACGCAACATCATCATGAGAAAACAACCACTCCTTTTACTCGTCCTCTTGCTGGCTGCTGTGGCTGCATGGGCCCAGCCCTCCAACGACGAGTGTTCCAATCCGATTTTTATACCCAATGTGCTGAACTTTTGCAGCGCAAACGGGCAATTTACCAATGTAGACGCCACTCCATCGTCGTACGGGCCTGCCACCTGTTTTGGTGCTACCACCCAGCGCGATGTGTGGTTTGCTTTTACAGCTCAGGCCACCGATGTGACCATCACCGTGCGTGGCGCCACCCCACAAGCCCCCGGTGGCACGCTGCAAAACCCGCAATTAGCGCTGTACTTCGGCACTTGCGGCGGCACCATCAACCAACTGGAGTGTCAGAGCGGCGTGCAAAATATCGTGCAGGGGTACCAGGGCGGACTGTTTGTCGGCTCTACTTATCTGATACGTGTACAGGGCGCAGCCGGGAAAATGGGCACCTTCCAGTTGTGTATCAACAACTACAACCCGCCGGTGGAGCCAACTTCCGACTGTCCCGACGCTTCTATTTTGTGCGATAAATCGTCATTTGTAGTGCAAAATATCGTCGGTGCCGGTAACAACACATCCGAACTGACCGATGCCCTGTGCTTTTCCAACGGCGCGCCCGGTAACTTCGAAACCAATTCCACCTGGTTTGTCTGGACCTGCTCCCAATCCGGAACGCTGGAATTTACCCTCTCGCCCCTGAACGTGAGCGACGACCTCGACTTCGCCCTGTATCGCCTGCCCAACGGCATCGGCAACTGTGCGGGCAAACAACTTGTGCGATGTATGGCCTCCGGTGACAACACCTATCCAAGCCCCTGTATGGGGCCAACCGGCCTGCAAGCGGGCGACCCCGACGTCAGCGAAGACGCGGGCTGCACCAACCCCGGCGACGATGCCTGGCTGGCTCCCTTCGATATGGTACAGGGAGAGTCATATGCCCTTTGTGTGAACAATTTTACGGCTACGGGAAACGGGTTTAGTATCGATTTTGGCGGCTCAGGGCAATTTCTGGGCCCGGAAGTAGCATTTACCACCGATCCGCCGGCCGTTTGCCTGGGTACGGCAGTACAAGTCACCGACGCTTCTACTTTCGCATTGGGGTCTATTACTTCCTGGAAATGGAGTTTTGGCGCCGATGCGGTGCCGCAAACAGCCATTGGCCCCGGCCCTCATACGGTACAATTCAATACGCCCGGTCTTCGGCCCGTAGTATTGACCCTCGAAACCGACCTCGGATGCAAACTCACCGATATTCAAACGGTCAATATTTTCCCCGATGTGGATGTGGATACACTCATTGCAGCGCCCGACTGCAACGGCACCGCCAATGGAACGATTACAATTAACAACATTACCAGCGGAACGCCGCCGTATCTGTTCAGTTGGAACGGCGGCCCGTTTGGTAATACGCCCAGCCTCAGCGGCCTCGGGGTCGGCGTATACACGCTGAAAATCCGCGACTCCAACAACTGCGAAACCGATTTGTCGATCGATGTAAAAGAAAGGGTGCTAACGGCAGAGGCAGTGGTGGACAAGCCACTTTGTTTCGGCGACGACAACGGGGTGATTACCATGAATGTCACCAATGGCGTGCAGCCTATTCAGTTTGACTTTGGAAATGGTTTTATCAATCAAAATTTCCAGGGGGGATATGCTGCGGGCAATTACACCATTCAGGCCATCGACGATGTGCTGTGCAAAGGAACATTTGAAGTGGAAGTGACAGACAATCCACCCCTGCAACTGGCCATGGACACCACCGATATTTCCTGCTTCAGTGCCAACGACGGCATGGGGCTGGCTACACCCACCGGCGGTGTGGGCAACTACACTTACTCCTGGTCGGACGGACAAACGACCATGAAAGCCAATAACCTCCCACCCGGCTTCTACTCCGTCACCGTAACAGACGGAAACGGCTGCAACATCGTGGGCAGCATATTTGTGGTCGAACCGGCCGATGTAGCCGTTGATGTGCTCGATGTGCTCGATCTGATTTGCAACAGTGAACCCACCGGCGAAATACGTGTGGAGGGCATCGGCGGCCGACAACCGTATATGTTTAGTGCCGACGGGGTGAATTTTGTGTCATCTGATACCCTGCGCAACCTGCCTGCCGGCGATTACTGGGTAAAAATCAAAGACGGCGGTGGGTGTATCGACTCCGTTTTTGCCACTGTTGTACAACCTCCGCCCTTGATCGTAGCCGCCGAACCCGGCGATACTACCCTCGACCTCGGATTTACGGTGCATGTGGCCACTACGACCAGTCCGGCAGGCCGACCGGTTACCTACGCCTGGTCGCCGGGCCTGGGTGTGGACGATGTGACGATTGCGGAGCCAACCATCACGGCCATTTCCAATCAGATTTATACGATTACCATTACCGACCAGGACGGTTGTACCGCTGTCGACGATGTGCAAATCATTGTGAACCGCAACCGACCCATGTATTTCCCTAATGTTTTCGGGCCGGAAAAAAATTATCCCAACAACTTTTTTACTGGTTTTGGTGGCCCGGCAGCCGAAGCCATTACCTTGCTGCGCGTGTACGACCGCTGGGGAACCTTGGTGTATGAAACCCGCGCCAATCCGCTGAACGACCCCGATAAAGGCTGGGACGGGATGTATAAAGGAGAGCCTGTTCAAGGGGTTTTTACCTTCTATGCATTCGTAAAGTTTATCGACGGCGAAGAGTTGCAGTATGAAGGGGATATTACGGTGGTTCGATGAGTTTTGGAGTTATGAGTTATGAAGTTATGAGTTATGAGTTATACACACATTACTTTTGGCATTTTCATTAGAGAAGCCAGAAGCAATGTGTGTATAACTCATAACTCATAACTCATAACTTCATAACTCATAACTCATAATTCAACTTGTGTCTTACAAAAACATCCGGCTGCATCCAGTTCTGCGTATCATCTATTTTTTCCTGCGTGTATATGCATGGGTGGGCACACGTGTATTTTACCGACGTCGAACCGTGTTGGGGGCCGAACACCTGCGCTTTGACGGCCCGGCTATTGTCATCAGCAACCATCCCAGCACTTTGATGGATGTGTTGAATGTGGGCATTCCCATCCGGCAGGAGATGTTTTTTCTGGCAAATTATGGATTGTTCAAACACCCTGTCAGCAACTGGCTGCTGACACGCCTGTTTTGCATCCCTGTAAAACGCCGGGAAGATGTAGCGGAAGGAGAAGACCGCAACAATGATGCTGCCTTCGAAGCATCGTTTCAGCACCTGGAGGCGAGTGGAATATTGTATATCGCTGCCGAGGGGGTGAGTTGGATGAACCGCTGGGTACGTCCGTTCAAAACCGGAACAGCCCGCATTGCCTTCAGTGTGGAGCAAAGGAATGCCTGGAACCTGGATATGAAAATCATACCTGTGGGCCTGTCATATAATACGCCCAATCTGTTTCGCAGCGATCTCGTCGTGCATTTTGGCGCTCCGGTGAAGGTAGGGGAGTGGCGGCAGGCCTGGCAGCAGGATCCCGAAAAAGCGGTAGATGATTTTACCAGCCACCTCGAACAGACCGTTCGCTCCCTGACCATCGATACACGGGATGAAACAGGCGAACGCGTTGTGGGCCATTGGGAAGAAATGTTGCAACATAGTGCTCCTGTTTCTGCCGAAGCGGCATTTCACCGAAGCCAAAATATAGTAGCGCAACACATAGATAATCAGCAACTTGTTGAAAAAACAGAGTCCTATTTTTCCCGACTCGCAAAAGCCGGAGCGAACGATCTGGGCGTCCAGATGGCCTTCACAGGTATAAAAACCGGACAAATGTTGATG
This sequence comes from Bacteroidota bacterium, assembly GCA_020160935.1. Lineage (GTDB taxonomy): Bacteria > Bacteroidota > Bacteroidia > Chitinophagales > Saprospiraceae > M3007. Next base: position 133,029 of record JAIUPL010000007.1, read on the forward strand.
CTGATGCTGGGCCTCCCTTTTTTCATAGCAGGCTGGATATTTTGGGTTATTCCCTGCTTCTTGCCCTGGTGGCTGGCCAAAAAAATGAAATTATATATCGGTTACGACTCCAACGTAAAGGTGCTGGCAGGCTCCTTCACATTTGGCATAGCCCTGTGGTGGGCGCCCTGGATAGTGGGGATGCATAACCAGTGGTCGGCCGCACTCGTTATCCTTGCTTGTATTGCATTGGGGTATTTTGTGGAGCAATATCAGGATGTTTGGAAAAAGTGGCAATCGTATCGCCGTTTCAGGAATTTGCCTGTCGTGGAGCAGCAGGCGTTGCAGGCACAACGCGCCGAAATTATTCAGAAACTGTTTTAAAACCCCTGACAAGTCTTTGCGGCCGGCGAGGGGTATTAAAACAGTTTCTCAGTCCTTGTCGGTGTCGGGAGACACCTGAATTTACAGGGCCGGTAGTTCTATGGTAAAGGTAGTACCCTTGCCAGGCTCGCTATCCAGCGTTATGGTTCCGCCGTGTTGCAGAATAACATTGGACACATAACTGAGTCCCAATCCATGGCCGCTGTTGTACATACCTTTTTCAACAGGCACCCGGTAAAACTTTTCAAAAACCTTTTGCTGGTGCTCAAAAGCAATACCTACGCCATTGTCGCTGATTTTGAGCACAATCATTTTTTCTTTCCGGCTCAATTCCAGCCTGATTCGGGGCGCGCGTTGCACATATTTCAGGGAATTATCGAGCAGGTTGAACACAATACTGGTAAGGTGAATCCGGTCGCCACGCAACAGGAATGCTTCCTGTTGTTCGGGCTGTAGTGTAATAATGGCCTGTTTGCGTTCGGCGCGCAAGCGATTGGCCATCAATACCTGCTGTACGATTTGGTACATGTCGAGCGGCTCCGGATACAGGGCAGGTTCCCGGTCTTCAAACATGGAGAGCCGCAACACCCGATCGACGAGCAGGTTGAGGCGTTCGAGTTCCAGTTTGGATACCTGCAGCAATTCGGTCGACTGCCGGGCAGGATCGTCGTCGGTCGACATGGCCTCCAGCGCAATGCTGATGGTAGCAATCGGGCTGCGCAGTTCGTGCGACATGCTGCTGATAAAGTCATTTTTGAGTTTCCCTAGTTGGTATTCCTGCCGGAGGTTGCGCAGCAGCATCCCGAAGGAAATCACAATTACGCCCATCAGCAGGAGAGCCACCAGGATGTAGGGCACCATTTCACCCGACCAGTAGTCGGTTTCGCCATACACAGATCCGTACAGTTCCGTCCACACCGTGTACAACCAGTAGATCAGAAAAATACCTAGCAGCGCGAGGCTGGTGATGATAAACCAGAGCGGACGGTATTGCCGGCGGATGCGCATAAAATTTGTGTTTGCGGGGTTAAAAATAGGCGATTTGTGTGAATTTAACACAAATTCTCCCGCTCGATTGTCTTGGAGCGAAAAGTGCGCCAAATTGAAAAAATTGTGCTTGAGGGCGCAAACGATTGCGGGATTTTCACCTTTGCGCATATTCTTGTATGTCAAATTTTTACAGTAAAATATTTTATATAAACAAAAGTTGACAGAATCTATCTTGGTTTTCAAGAAGTGTATACTTTCGCCTGTGAAAATTGAGTGAAGCATTCTACTGATGCAACAGTTATTCAACATTTTTGAAGTTACACAGTCGAACGTCGATTACAGACTGGCACACCCAGAACCTTTGTGCCGACACGATTATGAGGAGATTCTGGTAGGCACCAACGGTCAGTTGGATCATTACATTGACTTTCGAATCGAGCGCTCTGTGGCGCCGTCGGTGGTGTTCATACCGATGGGCAAGATACATTACACGCAGCCCAGCAAGGATGCCAGGGGCTGGGTAATTCAGTACAAAAGCGAGTTTGCACCCGGCACGCCGTTCAGTACGTTTTCCAAATTCCTGGAAACGTCCTGCTACCCGTTTTCAACGCCCGAAACCATCGAACGGATGACGGGCCTTTGCCAGATGATGAACCGGGAATACCAGATGGCTTCCCCGGATTACCTGGTGATACGTCACTTGTTGTGTGCGTTGATTGCGATGATCGACTCCGAACGAAAGAAAAATTTGCCGGCTGTGCCCGAGGCCAAAAGCACGCAGGTAATGCTGTTCAATAATTTTTTGAAGATACTGGAAGCCAATTTTCGCAGTGCTGCTGGCTGCAAGACGTATGCCGAGAAACTGAATATCTCCGTTCGTCACCTCAACAATGTGTGCCATGCCATGTTCGGGAAAAGCGTTTCGGAAATCATTGAAACGCGTAAGTTGCTGGAAGCCAGGCAATTATTGATAGGTACTTCCCGTACCGTTTCTGAAATAGGATTCGACCTGGGGTACAATGAGAAGTCTTACTTCACAAGGGTATTTCATAAAAAAACGGGGCTTACCCCGACCGAGTTCAGGACGGCTGCAAAAAGCCTTACTTCCTAAAAGTACCACGATTTATCTGAAAAGTGTTACCCCTTGCTAGGCCTCAGAATCCACTTTTGCCCCATAATAAATTCGCTGTCATTGCGTAGTTTGACAAAATTATAATTGTATCAAAACAAGCGTATTTTGGTATAATTTGGTTTTTTAAAAGTCTGTTTTCCGGAGTGCTGCCATTTCGAATCGGCAATGAAACAAAGAGATGCAAGGAATGAAGATGTAAATGTTGCCTGCTGTTCAGGCCCACCACACTGAACAGTTGAGGCAGTAACTCCGCTATTTTGAATGATATTACAGCCACTTGTTGCCTGCTGATTGGGACCAAGTTTTAAAAATCCTTGAAATGGGTCTTCTTGCGACACCCTGTTTCAGGGTTTTCGGTGCAGTACTACTTATGAGCTCCCCAAAAGCCATCCGTTCCATGACGGATATTCAAATGGCTTCATTCAACTCACTATAGAACTAATACTTTATTCAAATTCATTCAAATTTCATTCGCATGAAGGAAAAACAACTTACCAATCGATTCATCACCCCCCCTGATCGTCACAGATTTTGGGGAGGGCTGATGGTCATGATTTTGCTGTTTTTGACCACTTCGGTCTTTGCGCAAAAGCAAATCAGCGGTAAAATTACCGACGAGAACGGCAATGGCCTGCCTGGCGTAACAGTGTCTGTAAAAGGCACTTCCACGGGTACCACAACCGACATCGACGGCAATTACAAACTGTCAGTACCTGCTGGCTCCACGATCAGCATTTCGTACACAGGTTACGAAGGAAAAAATGTGGTAGTGGGAGAAGGCGGCACGTTCGACCTGGCCCTCCAGCCCAACGAAACGCTCATCACAGAGCTGGTTGTAACGGGTTACACCGTTGATACGCGCAAGCAAACCACTGGTTCTGTTTCCACGGTGAAAACCCGCGACCTGACCGCCGTACCATCCGGTAACGTCGAGCAGCAGTTGCAGGGCCGTGTAGCCGGCGTAACGGTTATCACCAACGGTCAGCCAGGTACCTCCAGTATCGTGCGTGTACGTGGTTTCAACGCATTCGGTGGCAACGAACCGCTCTTTATCGTAGACGGTTTGCCGACGTACAACGTTGACTTCCTGTCTCCGGACGATATCGAGTCGACTACCGTACTGAAAGATGCTGCTGCTGCTTCTATCTACGGTGCGCGTGCTGCCAGTGGTGTAATCGTATTCACCACCAAACGCGGTACAAAAAAACCACAACCGCTGACCATTTCTTACGACGGTTCCGTTGGTTTCACTACGCCTGGTAAAGGTCAGGAAATGCTAAACCCACAGGAATTGGCCGACTGGACCTGGAATGCCCTGCGCAACACCGGCCAGACGCCCAGCCACCCGCAATACGGTTCCGGTGCAACACCGGTTCTGCCCGACTACATCAACGTAGGTGGTGCAGCAGGTGTAATCGGCAATGTTGACCTGAATGCAGAACGCGCCAAGTACAACATCGACCCGACTGTAGGCCCGGTTTATCAAGTGGTAAGAGCCAACAAGGCTGGTACTGACTGGTACGGTGCTATTACGGACAATGCTCCTATGACGCGCCACTCGCTGGGTTTCACCGCTTCTACGGATCGTATGCGTTTCTATTCGAGCGTCAACATCCAGCACATCGATGGTATCCTGCTCAACAACTCTTTCGACCGTCATACCTTCCGTATCAACTCGGAATTTGACCTCAGCAAACGCATCCGCGTAGGTGAAAACCTGCAGATCCTCTACCGTCGCGTACTGGGCCAGGGCGGTGGCAACAACGGCGCCGGTGTTCCGGGCGACGAAAATGCCATCCTGAGCGCTTTCCGTATGCCTTCGATCATTCCAGTCTATGACGAATTCGGTGGCTACGCTGGTACGGCTGCAAAAGGTTTCAACAACCCGCGCAACCCGGTTGCCGAGCGCGATGGCATCGCCAACAACCGCGGTTTCGGCTACGGTACCCTGGGTAACTTCTACCTGGAGATCGATCCGATCAAAAACCTGACTATCCGCAGCAGCATCGGTGGTTTTGCCAGCGCTTCCGCTTACAAATTCTACAATCGCCTGCAATACGAAAACTCAGAGAACAACGCCAGTTTCTCGTATGGTGAAGGTAATTCCTATTTTGTAAACTGGACGTTCACGAACACGGCTGCCTATAAAGCACAATTTGGCGAGTCTTCGCTCGACCTGCTGGCAGGTATCGAAGCCATCAACAGCGGCAACGGTCGCTCTACGGATGCTTCCGGTCTGAACCCGTTCTCTACCGATCCTAACTACATCAACCTGACCACGGTTTCCAACCGCCAGGTAAGTTCGAGCTACATCACCCTGCCGCACTTCTTCTCGGTGTTCGGTCGTGTGAACTACGGCTTCCGCGACAAATACTACGTGACTGGTGTGCTGCGTCGTGACGGTTCTTCCGTATTCGGCGAAACCAACCGCTACGGTGTATTCCCTGCTGTTTCTGCTGCATGGCGTATCTCTGCAGAGCCGTTTATGGAAGGTGTTACTTTCCTCGACGACCTGAAACTGCGTGGTGGCTGGGGTCAGATGGGTAACTCCAATATCAGCAGCCTCAACCAGTTCAGCCTCTTCGGTGGCAACGTGAACGATTCTTACTACGACATCAACGGTAGCAACACCAGCACAGTAGAAGGCTTCTACAAAAGCCGTATCGGTAACCCGGATGCAAAATGGGAAACTTCCGAAACGAGTAACTTTGGTTTCGACGCTTTGCTGGGTAATGGCAAATGGGACGTGATCCTCGACCTGTGGCGCAAAAAAACCAAAGACCTGCTGTACACTGTACCGCTGCCGCAGGTAATTGGCAACTACGCTGCTTCTCCTGCTGTGAACATCGCCAGCATGCTCAACGAAGGTATCGACCTGCAAATCGTGAACAAAGGCCGTTTCAGTGCCAACTCGAAATACGAACTGACGCTGACAGGTGGCTGGCTGCGCAATGAAATCACTTCGCTGGCGCCTGGTATCGACTACTTCGATAACTCTCCGCCAACCAACCGCCTCAGCTCGCCTCCGATCCGCAACCAGATAGGTTACTCCATTTCTTCTTTCTATGGCTATCAGGTAGTGGGTCTGTTCAAAGACCAGGCTGAAGTAGATGCCGCTCCTGATCAGGACGGCGCCGGCCCAGGTCGCTTCCGCTACGCCGACTTGAACGGCTACAATGCTGAAGGTAAACTGACAGGTGCACCGGATGGCAAAATTGACGCTGCCGACCGTACGTACCTGGGTAGCCCGGTACCGAAATTCATGGGCGGTGTAAACCTGAAAGTTACTTTTGGTAACTTCGACGTGGAAACCTATATCTACACTTCACTGGGTAACAAGGTATTCAATATGTCGAAATGGTACACCGACTTCTACCCGTCCTTCACCGGTGCTGCTGTCAGCGCTCGCGTAAAAGACTCGTGGACAACGGCCAACACCGGCGCAGAAACACCGATCTTCGAAAACGTTTCCAACTTCAGCACCAACACGCAAGCCAACTCTTTCTATGTAGAAGATGGTTCGTATGCTCGCATGCAAAACCTGGCTTTCGGATACACGGTGCCTTCCAGCGCATTGAGCAAACTGAAAATGAAGCGCCTGCGCCTGTATGTGTCGACCAACAACGTATTCACCATCTCCAAATACCAGGGCCTCGACCCTGCTGTAGGTGGCGCTGCTGATACTACCTTCGGTATCGACATTGGTAACTACCCAGTAACACGCAGCTTCATGTTTGGTGTGAGCGCCGGGTTCTAAATCTTTTAGAAATTGATTTTTCAAAAGTTAATACAACATGAAAAAAACTATCAATAACAAAATTCTGATTGCCCTCAATATTATTTTGGTGGGAAATCTGATACTGGTTGCCTGCAAAAAGGAATTTTTGCAAATTCAGCCGACCGGCCAGTTGACAGAAGAAGTTCTGTCTTCGAAAAAAGGCCTGGAGGGGCTCCTGATCGGCGCTTACGGTATGCTCGGTGGCCGAGGCAACTACTTCGGTGGCGCTTCCAACTGGACAAACGGTAGTATCCAGGGTGGCGATGCCAACAAGGGTACCAATGCCGGTGACTTCAACGACATCAACCCGATCCAGCGTTTCGAAACGACTCCTACCTCTCGTGTAGTTGCCGACCGCTGGGGCCCACTGTATGAAGGTATCAGCCGTTGCAACGCTACGTTGCGTATTCTCGGTACATCTACAGACGCTACACTGACAGATGCTGACAAGAAGCGTATCTCTGCCGAGGCTCGTTTTCTGCGCGGTCACTACTACTTCGAACTGAAAAAATCGTACAACAACGTTCCTTATGTGGACGAATCGCTTTCTTCTGACGAAGCCGTAAAAGTGCCCAACACTGCTGATATCTGGCCGAATATCGAAGCCGACTTCCAGTATGCCTTCGACAACCTGCCTGAAACACAGTCCGCTGCAGGCCGTGCCAACAAATGGGCTGCTGCTGCTTACCTGGGTAAAACATACCTGTACGAGAAAAAGTACCAGGATGCGAAAAACATGTTCAATCAGGTGATTTCCAGCGGAAAAACCGCCAGTGGCGCCGCCTATGGCCTGATGGACAACTACGCACAACTGTTCAACGCCGAGTTTGACAACAACAAAGAGTCGATCTTCGCTGTACAGGCAGCAGCCAATACGGGTAGCACGAACAATGCCAACCCTGATTTCGTACTCAACTTCCCGTACAACACCGGCCCTGCCGGCCCGGGTAACTGCTGCGGATTCTTCCAGCCAAGTTTCGAACTGGTAAACTCTTTCCGTACAGACGCCAACGGTCTGCCTTTGCTCGATGGCTCGTACAACAACGCAGCCAATGAGGTGAAGACCGACCAGGGGCTTCTGTCCAGCGCTGCATTCACACCAGATGCAGGTAACCTCGACCCACGCCTCGACCACTCTGTAGGCCGTCGTGGTATTCCATACCTCGATTGGGGTGCGTTCCCAGGCTACGACTGGATTCGCGACCAGGCTTATGCAGGCCCATATGCGCCTAAAAAATACATCTACTACAAATCTCAGGAAGGTACGTTGACCGACGGTAGTTCCTGGACGCGTGGTTATGGCGCTATGAACTACGTCATCATTCGTTTCGCCGACGTACTGCTGATGCAGGCCGAATGCGAAATCGAACTGGGCAACCTGGAAGCAGCACGCGCACTGGTAAATCAGGTGCGTGCCCGCGCAGCCAATCCGGCTACATGGGTGAAAGACAGTGGTGGCGCCAATGCAGCCAACTATGTGATCGGCCTCTACAACACACCATGGACCAGCGCTGACGCTGCCCGCTCCGCCGTACGTTTCGAGCGCAAGCTCGAACTGTCGGGTGAGGGCCACCGCTTCTTCGACCTGGTTCGCTGGGGTATCGCCGACGCTACACTGGATGCATACCTGCAGTATGAAGGTAGCAAACTGCCGGTTGCACTTGGTGGTTCGTCCTTCACAGCCAACAAAAACGAGTACTACCCAATTCCGCAGACACAGATCGACCGTCAGGGCGCAGATGTGCTGCACCAGAACCCGGGTTACTAAGTCGGTGAATGGTACCCATTTAGAGTTATATTCTCCGAATGGACAGTACCAGACGCCTGATATTTAAAAGACAGGTTGATGGAGTCCCGGAAACGGCTTCATCAACCTGCTTTTTTTAAGCGCGTGTTAAGCAGTTTTTTCAGAACATTGCGCGACCATGATGATTACCCTCTATGAAATGTAACAACTCTTATTTCTGGCTTCTTCTACTCGCTGCTGCAGCATTTATTGGCGGCTGCACCCACCAACCCGATACCCTTTTCCAACTGCTGGACAGTAAAAAGACGGGAATCGAATTTAACAATGACATTACGGAATACGATTCGCTCAATATCCTCAACTCCGAATTTATCTACAACGGCGGCGGCGTAGCCATCGGCGACCTGAACGGAGACGGACTACAAGACCTGTATTTCTCCGGCAATCAGGTGGAAAACAAGTTGTACCTCAACAAAGGCAACCTGCAATTTGAGGACGTGACCGAGCGTGCCCTCGCCCAAAAACGCCCCGGACAATGGTCGGCCGGCGTTAGTTTTGTCGACCTCAACCGCGACGGCAAACTGGACATTTATGTGTGCAACACCTTTGTAAAAGACCCTGAAAAACGCGCCAACCTGCTCTTCGTCAACCAGGGCAACGATGCCAACGGCATCCCGCAGTTTGAAGAACTGGCTGCCGCTTATGGTATTGCCGACACCACCCATTCGGCCAACGCCCAGTTTTTTGACTGCGACAATGACGGCGACCTCGATTTGTTTCTGGCCGTCAATTTCATGGACAAACCCAATCCCAATCAGTACTTTCAAAAAGCCACCGACGGTTCTTCTCCCAATCGCGATCGCCTGTATCGCAACGACTGGGTAGCAAAAGTAGGCCATCCTGTTTTTACCGATATTTCCCTTGAAGCCGGCCTTAAATGGGACGGCTACAGCCACAGTTCGCTGGTGAGCGATTTCAACGAAGACGGCTGGCCTGATATTTATGTGGCCAACGACTACGTGACCAATGACCTCGTTTACCTGCGTGATTCTGCCACCTCAGCCTATACCAACCAGATTGCCCGTATTTTCAAACACCAGGCCGCCTCGGCCATGGGCAGCGATGTGGCCGACATCAACAACGACGGCCGCCTCGATCTCTTCACCACAGAGATGCTGCCCTACCACAACAAACGCAAAAAACTGTTTCTCAACGCCAACAACTACTCCACTTACATCAACAACGAGGTGTATGGATACGAATACCAGTTTGGCAGAAATACCTTGCAGATCAATCAGGGAATCGATGCGCAAAGCGGCCTGCCCGTATTCAGTGATGTGGCTTTTCTGACCAATACCCAGGAAACGGAATGGAGTTGGACGCCGCTGATGGCCGACTTCGACAACGATGGCAACCGCGATATTTTTGTCACCAACGGCTTTCCCCGCGACGTCACCGACCACGATTTTAACAACTACCGCAGTACGGTCAGTTACCTGCTTCCTCCCATGGAAATGCAACAGGCCATCCCGCAGGTGAAAGTGCCCAAATTTGTATTTCACAACGATGGCGACCTGCATTTTACCGATTTTTCCAAAAAATGGGGCGTCGACGTGCCCGCCTTCTCCAACGGCGCGGCCTGCGGCGACCTCGACAACGACGGCGACCTCGATCTGGTGGTCAACAACATCGACGACAAAGCCTTCGTGTTTAAAAATACCCAAAACGACGGCCCGCAAAAACCCAATTACCTGCGCCTGAAAATTGTAGGCGAGGATACCAATCCTGATGCTTTCGGCACCGAAATTACCGCATACTTCGATGGGAAAGCACAAAAAGGGCAACTGCTGTCGGCACGCGGCTATATGTCGGCTTCTGAAAATTTCTTTCACCTCGGTCTGGGCAATACCACCAAAGTCGACTCTGTGGTGTTGCGCTGGCGCGGTCTACGGACGGCTACTGTCAAAGACCTGCCCATCAATCAAACGGTGACGCTTCGCCTCGCTGAATTGCCGGTTCGTTTTGCCAAAAATGCGGCCGGTGCGGCCGGACTGTTCAGAGCGCCCGATCCCGCTTCACTCGGGCTGGCTTTCATGCACCGCGATTCCGATTATATCGATTTCAACTATCAGGTCACTTTGCCGCATAAATACTCCGAATACGGCCCCGGCATTTCCATCGGCGATGCCAATGGCGACGGCCTCGATGATGTGTACCTCAGCGGCAGCGCCCGCGAACCCGGCACCTGGCTGCTGCAAACGGCGCAAGGGCGTTTTACCCGCAAAGATGTGGCTTACAAAACCGACCCGCACCGCAACGAGGAAGAACTGGGCACGCTCTTGTTCGACGCCGACGGCGATGGCGACAACGACCTGTACCTGGTGCACGGAGGAAATCAGGAAGCCGCCAACGCGCCCGGTTATCAGGACGTGTTGTGTGTGAACGACGGCAAAGGCAATTTCTCTATCGCTTCGGGCGCATTGCCCCAGGAAACTTCCTGCGGCCAGGCCGTAAAAGCCGCCGATTTCGATGGCGACGGCGACCTGGATCTGTTTGTAGGCGGGCGCGTGCTGCCGCGTTCGTTCCCGAAACCCGACCGCAGTTTTATCCTGCGAAACGATTCAAAAGGCAAGGACTCGCCCTTGTTTACCGATGTGACCGAGCAGGTTTGTCCCGAACTGGCCACCATCGGGCTTGTAAGCGACGCACTTTGGACAGATTTCAACAACGACGGCCGCCCCGATCTGCTGGTGGCCGGAGAGTGGATGCCACTCACGTTTTTCCAGAATGAGGGTGGAAAACTTAAAAACATTACCCCGGAAACAGGCATAGCCGATCAAACCGGCTGGTGGACGAGCCTCGCTGCCGCCGATTTCGACAACGACGGCGATGTAGATTACGTAGCCGGAAATTTTGGTGAAAATGTGTATTTCCGATGCCAGGCAGGCGAACCGCTGTCGATTTATGCCAAAGATTTCGACGGCAACGGATTTTACGACCCTTTCATTTCCTGCTTCTGGCCCGACTCCGCCGGCAATCGCCATGAATACCTGTACCACAACCGCGACGATATTCTGAAGCAACTCATCAAAATTCGCAAGCGTTTCAATACCTATGGCGCCTTGGGCGAAGCCACGGTGCAAGACATTTTCAAGCCCCAAGACCTGAAAGATGCGCAGATTATGCGTGTCAACCGCATGTCCAGCAGTTTTGTGGAAAACCTTGGCGGCGGGAAATTCAAGATAAGCAGCCTGCCCGTCGCCGCACAAATAGCGCCCTTGCAAGGTATGCTGCCGTATGACGTCGACCACGACGGACTGCTCGACCTGCTGCTGGTTGGCAACGACTACGGCATGGAATTGCAACAAGGCCGCGCCGATGCTTTCTTTGGATTAGTGCTAAAAAACCTGGGTCAGAATCGTTTTCGGGCGCTCGATCTGGAGGAAAGCCGCTTTTATGTGCCCTATAATGCCCGCGCATTGGCGCGACTTACGCTTGGTAGCGGTCAGGAACTTGTGCTGGCCACGCAACATCGTGGCCCGCTGAAAGTGTTTGCGCCCGCTACAAATGAAGGGAAGGCTGTTCGCCTGAAACCCAACGAAGCCAAAGCCCTTGTAATCCTGAAAAACGGACAGAAACGGTCGCAGGAACTCTACTGGGGCAGTACCTTTTTGTCGCAGGATTCCCGCAGCCTGCCCATGGATAAACAGGTGGATTCTGTGGAAATTTTTGATGCCAAAGGCAAACAAACACGCGTTATTGCAGGGTTTTAGACCTCACCCCCCGGCCCCCTCTCCGTTGGAGAGGGGGCCGGGGGGTGAGGTCCAAAACACCAAAACACCAAAACACAATCATAAACAATCCTCCCGCATGCCATACACCGCACACGCCGCCCGCTACGATCAAATGGAATACCGCCGCTGTGGAAAAAGCGGTCTGAAACTGTCTGCCCTTTCGCTGGGGCTGTGGCACAATTTCGGCCATGTAGATGTGCTGGAAAACTGTCGGGCCATTCTGCGCCTGGCCTTCGACAGTGGCATTACGCATTTTGACCTTGCCAACAACTACGGCCCGCCGCCGGGCTCGGCAGAGGAAAATTTCGGGCGACTGCTGAAACAGGATTTTACGCCTTACCGAGACGAACTCATCATTTCCACCAAAGCCGGCTACCACATGTGGCCCGGCCCGTACGGAGAGTGGGGCTCGAAAAAATACCTGGTGTCGAGCCTCGATCAGAGTCTGCAACGCATGGGCCTCGACTACGTGGATATTTTTTACCACCACCGCCCCGATCCCGATACACCGTTGGAAGAAACCATGGCGACGCTCGACCTGATGGTGCGGCAAGGCAAGGCGCTGTACGTAGGTATTTCCAACTACCCGGCCGATGCAACGGCACGCGCCTGCGCTATCCTGAAACAACTGGGTACGCCTTGCCTCATTCACCAGCCGAAATACTCCATGTTCGAGCGCTGGGTGGAAGGCGGACTGCTTCAGGTGCTGGAACAGGAAGGCGTCGGTTGTATTCCCTTTTCACCGCTGGCGCAAGGTCTGCTCACAGACCGTTATCTGAAAGGCATCCCCGAAGATTCCCGTGCCCACAAGCCACACGGTTTTTTGCAGGAAAATGCCCTTACGGAAGATCGACTGAACCAGATTCGCGCCCTGCATTCCATCGCATTCGGCCGCGGACAGTCGCTGGCGCAAATGGCGCTGGCCTGGCTGCTGAAAGACCCACGTGTAACTTCCGTGCTCATTGGGGCCAGTCGCCCCGAGCAATTGGCCGATTCCTTGCAGTGTTTGAAAAGCCCGCAGTTTTCGGAAAAGGAGTTGAGGACGATTGAGACGATATTGAGGGGGTAAATGACTCCCAAAATCCTCATTCACCCCTTCCTCCGCAATCCCCACAGCCCCTTCAATGCCACCAGCCCTGCCAGCGGCATAGCAGCGGCAGGCAGTTCCTGCGGCCAGAATTTCCAGAAAATAAGACACAGCCCGGCGAGAATGGACGTGATGGCAAAGTAGTTGCGCATCCACGCCTTCCGGTTTTTCAGCCGCCAGAATACGAGCAAATGAGTCGGCAGCGCCCACATCAGGTTGTAATTCGTTTTGGTCGCCGAGTGGTCGGTAGCAAACCACAACAGCGCCATAATCAGGCCTGCAAGGCCGATGACAAACCAGAAAACCGTGTCGAACATGCGCTCGGCGCGTGGGTGCAACATGCAGAGCAGCCCGATCAATACCAAAAGAGACGTGCAGAGCAAAGGGCGATCAAAAATGCCCGGCTTCCATTCCGGCAGCGGGAAGGGGCGTGGGGGAGTGAGCCGCTCGTCGTACACCAATGCCCGGCCGTCGGGTAACCTGGCCGTTCCGAACATGTTGTGCAGCCCATCCGGTAAAAACATAAAATCCTGTGGAGAAGCGCGGCGGTCGGCGGGTGTACCTAGCACCAGGTCGATGCCAAACCCCATCCAGGGTTGCCGTACCAGATAAGGGCGCAGCAACTGGCGCATGGTGGTACCCATCGGCAATTGTGTGCTGTCGTATGTCACCTCGTTCAACAGCGCATTTTGCACAATGTCGCGGATACGGGTGGCGCAGTTGTCGTAAAAAAAATCGTATTGGTAGTACCTGTTCTCCTCTTGGGCATTTTCCTGCAAGAGGGCAAACAGGCGTTGCCGCTGCGTACTGTCCAGTTGCAGATACTGCTCCTGCATGGTGCGCCGGTCGGCCAGGTTGCCGTATTCAAAGCCGCGATACGATTCAATATCCAGAAAATAGAGCAACTTTCCCCGGCAGAATTTTAACAGAAAATTGGGCTGATCAAACTGAAAAGTACCGTAGTTGTAGCAGCGATCCACGCCCTGTGCCGGGTCGAACACCCGAATGGCGCTGTGCCCAAAGGTGCTGTAGACGAATTCGCCCGGCGCAACGGTCATCAGGCTGATACGCGCACTCGGAGAAATGGTTTGTACAGGCTTCTGGGAATACAGCGTGGCTGAAAGCAACAGAAAAAAACCTAAATAGAATTGCTGAATGAGTCGACAGCCGACAGTCGACAGTCGACAGTCTGTAGAGTACACCATATTATTCTTGGCTTTGCTATTATTGACACCAAAGGTACAAGGCGTATGACTTAGTCGTGGCATAAGATATAAAAAGTCGATAGCCTGTTTTGCCATCGGCAAAACAGGCTATCGACTTTTTATATCTTATGCCACGACTTGTAAAGTTATATTGCAGATAAGCGTATAATGCGTAATCTACCAACTGTCGACTGAAGACTGTCGACTGAAGACTTTATTCCAGTCTCAACGGTTTACCCAGGTAAAAATCCAGGATTTTCAATTTGAACAAATAGTCATACTTGGCCACCACCATATCATTTTCTGCATTATCGCGGTTGTTCTGGGCCGTCGTGAGGTCGAAAGAATTGACGGCGCCGACGGAATAGCGTTTTTGCATATTTTCGAAGGTCAGTGTGGTGAAATTCAGGGTGCGTTGAGCCGCTTCAAATTGCCGGCCTGCTGCGCGGGCATTGGCAATAGCCGTCTGAATATCGTTTTTCAGCGTCTGGCGCGTCTGGTTTTGCTGGAGTTGGGCATTCAGGAGCGCCAGTTCGGCCCGTTCCACGCTGAGGCGGGTGCGGCCGTTCTGGTAAATGGGGATATTGACGCCGACGCCGATGCTTTGACCAAAGTTTTGATTCAACTGGTCGAAGTAAGGCACCCGGCGCACGTTGACAGGTACCTGAGTGGGCTGTCCGGGAATTTCCAGGGTGCGGTTTTCACCGTCGATCAGCACGGGAAGAATAGTTGGCACAGTGATGATATTCTCCGGGCGTTCGAAGGCAGTAGAGTAGTTGGAGTTGAGGTTGACACCCAGGCCAATGGACGGATAATACGCCGATTTGGCAATCGGGATGCCCTCTTTGGCACTTTCCACGCGGTAGTCGGCAGCGCGAATATTGGCCTGAGTGCCCAGGGCTGTCTGATACACATTGGTCAGCGAAAGGCCTTCTGGTTGGGCATCAGCGGGCAGGGCTACTGTTGGCTTTTCGATGCTCAGGGAATAATCGGGTTCGAGTTGCAGCAGTTGCTTGAGGTTCAAGTAAGCAATATCGATGTTGTTGTGCGCAAGTACAGCCGACTGCTGATCGCGGGCGATCTGCGATTCGATGTTGTATTTGTCGACGAGTGGAATGGTGCCGGCATCGATCATTTTTTGCGTCACTGCGAGTTGCTGCTGGCTGAGTGCCACCCGACGGTCTGCGTTTTCACCCTGTTCTTCGTTGAGCAGAATGGTCAGAAATGCCGATGCGACCTGAAGCGAAATGTTATTCACCGTTTGCTCTGCATCCGCTTCTGCAGCGCGGCGATCCCAACCTGCTTGTTTGACGCTGTGGTGAATCAGTCCGCCATTGAACAAGGAAATGTTGGCGCTCAACCCGACGCTGTTGAAGCCTGTGGCTGCCGTGCTAAAGGTATTGGTGGTCGGGTCGATGGTATAACCGAATTGTTCCCCGGCATTGATCGTTGCGCTAACACTCGGGAGCCTTGCTGCTTTGGCCTGGCGTTCAGACAAAGCCGAAATTTTGGCATTGGCAGCCGATTGTTTGATGTTCAGGTTGTTCTCCTGCGCGTATTGAACGCATTTTTCAAGCGACCAAACCTCTTGTGCGTGTGCAGCCCCGCCCCATAGCAGGGCCGCGAGTAAAGCACTCAGTTTAAATGTGTACTTCATGTTTGAATGGAAAGCGTTGATTCTGTTTCCAGCCGTTTTTATCCACAGCAAGAGTACGTCAAACATGGGACGTATGGGTAGGATTTTCTATAAAAGGTGGGATTTTATGGATAAAAATAAGTCCTGAGTCCTAAGTCCTGAGTCCTAAGTCCGTAGAGTACACCTGATTACCCTGAGCATCTTATTTACAAATGCCGAAGGTGATCAGGTGTACTCTACAGACTTAGGACTTACGACTCAGGACTTAGGACTTCGTCCGAAGGACTCTCGCTACCGGATACATCCGATGCGTAGGCTCATACCACGGCGAATGCCGATACACCCATTCCAGTTGAGCGGCGCCATCGGCAGCAAAAGCGGGGTCGGCTTTGCGTTTGATGTCGAGTTCGGCTTTGACGGCCGGGTTTTCCCGAAGAAATTGTGCGGCAAGGTCTTCGAATACGTAGGCGGAATAGGATTCCTTTTGCATAAGAATAGGTTCGAAGAAATTCCAGGCAAACCAGGAATCGGGTGCATGGGGTTCGAGTGTTTCCACGATGTATCGATTGGCGCGCTGGTTGACAGGAATCAGCAAATCGCCTTTGTGGAATGTGCGACGCATGGTACGCTTTTCCAATTGCACCCCAAAGTGAAAAGCATGACCTTCCCAGGCATTCCGAGTTTTGTAATCGCCGATGAAATAGGTTTCCGTTTCAAATTCCTCGTCGCGTTCCAGCGGCTTCATGTCAACACCATTGAGGCGCAGGCGCTCGATGACATTTTCCCAGGCGGCGGGCAAGATGTAGGCCTCCGGTTTTTCCACCGTTACGGACGGAGTGAAATAGTTGTAGTAAAAAATGTTCTTTTCGTAGGGTTTACTGCGGTCATACCACAGGCGTGGCAAGCCGCTCACTTCCGAGGGTTTGTAGGCTGCTTCGTAGCCCTTGAACAAAAAAGTATCATGCTTCTGCTGGTCAAGGGCGTAATCAAGGTTGAACTCTTTTTTGGTTTGGGTAAGGTGAAACGCTGCGTCCCGCGCTTTCTGGATTTCAGCATGGTGACGGTCGATGAAATGAATCACCGCATCCATGAAGTGGTAGGTGCTCCAGAGCCGGTCGGCAAAGGGTTTGAGCATGTGTGTTTCGGGCATAAACCCGATGGTATTCCAAAGTGCCGCATAGCCGGTGGAGTAGCGGCCATAGTCGCAAAAACCGACGATACCCGAATCGGGCACCTCATTGGGCGAATCCACATAAGGTGTCATTTCCCAGTGGCGGTTTTTCATATCGGCATACAATTCATGCAGCATGGTATCCTGTAAAAATGTGCCGAGTGGCGCCTCCAGTTTGTTGTGCTGGGTAGCGATCAGCGTCATTGTGTACTGATAATCAGCGCCATTGCTGGTGTGGTTATCCACAAAAATATCGGGCATCCAGGTCTGGAAAACCTGGTTGAAGGAGCGGGCATTGCGCGTATCGCATTTTACAAAATCGCGGTTGAGGTCGTAGTTGCGCGCATTGCCCCGAAAGCCATACGATTCCGGGCCGTCCTGATTGGCGCGGCTGTGGCTGTTGCGGTTCAGGCAACCGTCGATGTTGTACACCGGAATAAACACGATGGCGAGGTGTTCGAGCGCCTTTTGCAGTTCAGGCTTGCTCAGGTAGTCGCGCAGCAGCAGGATAGTGGCGTCGATACCTTCCGGCTCACCCGGGTGTATGCCGTTGTTAATCAATAAAATACGCTTGCCGGATCGGCGAATGGCATCCGGATCGAATTCACCTGCCGTATTCAGCACGGCCACATGCAAAGGGTAGCCGCTGTCGGTGCTGCCAGCCGTTTCCAGGTGGAAAATGCCGGGATGCGCTGCCGCCAGTTTTTCGTAGCACTCGATGGCTTCGAAGTAGGTGAGCGTCTGGTTGGGGTTTGTTTCAAAAGGAATTTTAAAATCTGCCATGGTGCGAACGGGATGAATTTTATCGGTACAGGACGTAAAGAGCAGCAAGAGGATGGGTAACGCGCGGAGCATACTTTTGGGCGAAAGATAGCGCTTTGAATGTGTTACTTTTGCCGATATAAAAACACAAAATACCGTGCTCCCAATCGAAGTGATCTCCGCCGGCGCTGGCTCCGGAAAAACCTATCGCCTCACCGGCCGAATGGTCGAACTCCTGCGGGAAGGAGTACGCCCGGCGGGTATCGTAGCCACTACATTTACCCAAAAAGCCGCCGCAGAATTGCAGGAGCGCGTACGGGTGCGCTTGCTCGAATCGGGCATGAGCGAGGCGGCCAACAAACTCGGCTCGGCGCTCATCGGCACGGTACACAGCATCGGCACGCGCTTGCTGCAACGCTTCGCCTTCGAAGCGGGCGTGTCGCCGCTGGTGGAAATTATTGCCGACAACGACAGCCAGCGCCTCTTCAACGAATCGCTGGCGCAGGTGCTCACGCCTGCGCGCATCGAACGCATGAACCACCTGGCCGACCGACTCGGCCTCTCCAAAAAACGCGCTACCGGCGAAAACTACGACTGGCGCCGCAACATCCGCGAAATGACCGATGTGGCACGCGCCAATAATTTTTCCAAAAAAGTACTGGAAACCAGCAAGCAACGCTCCTGGGAAACCTTCGAACGCCTGCTGCCACCCATGCAAAACACCGACCCGGTGGTGTGGAACAATCGCCTGCTGTCGGCCATCGACCAAACGGTGGCTGCCCTGGAGGCCAATGAAAGCGATACCACCGTGGTGACGCAAAAGGCGATGGAGGTGTTGCGCGATTTCCAGAACCAGTTGAAATACCGGGGCGAACTGTACTGGCATGAATGGGTGAAAATTTCCAAAACCAACCCTTCCAAAAAAAGCGCCGATTTGATGCAGGACTTGCAGGAACTGGCGCTTCGCCACGACGAGCATCCGCAATTCAGGGCCGACATCAAGGGTTTTATCGACCTCGTGTTCGACATTGCTACCGATGCGCTCGGCGAATACGAGCAATACAAGAAAAAACGCGGCCTGATCGACTACACCGACATGGAAACGTACGTCAGCCAGTTGCTGCGTGTGCCCTCGGTGCGCAAAACGCTGGCTGGAGAAATCGACCTGCTGCTGGTCGACGAATTTCAGGATACTTCGCCCATTCAACTGGATATTTTCCTGCAAATCAGTCAGTTAGCCAAACGCTCGATCTGGGTGGGCGACCCCAAGCAGAGCATCTACGGGTTTCGCGGCGCCGACCCGGTGTTGATGCAAGCCATCATCGAGGCGACCGGCGGGGTACGCGACGAGAATATCCTGAAACAATCGTGGCGCAGCAGACCGGATATTGTGCGTGCCGTGAATGCCATTTTTACCCGCGCATTTCCGCAGGTGCCGGAAGAGCAGGTGGTGTTGCAACCGGCACGGGAAGAAATGCCCGGGCTCGATGCCGCTTTGCAACATTGGCATTTCCGATCGGCGCTCGACGAAAACAAAGTGCCCGCCAAGCCCTGGACCAACCACTGCATCGCTGCACAAATCAGGGTATTGCTTGACCGGCAAACGCCCATTCCGGATAAAAAAACAAAGGTGCTTCGCCCGGTGCTGCCTTGCGACATCGCCGTGTTGTGTCGCAACAACCGCGACTGCCTCGATATGGCC
This sequence comes from Bacteroidota bacterium, assembly GCA_020160935.1. Taxonomy (GTDB): domain Bacteria; phylum Bacteroidota; class Bacteroidia; order Chitinophagales; family Saprospiraceae; genus M3007. The sequence continues at coordinate 152,396 of JAIUPL010000007.1, forward strand.
GAAGCCCTGCATCGCGCAGGCCTGAAAGCGGCCATCAGTCGCACAGGCCTGCTCGACACGCCCGAAGCCAAACTTATATTGGCTTGCCTGAAATACCTGCTGACGCCTTCCGATGCACTGAGTGCTGCCGAAATACTGCTGCTGACACGTGAAATGTCGCTGGAGGAAATGGTAGATAGCCGACTGGAATGGCTGCATGCCGAAGCAGAAAACGGCCGTTCGCCCTGGGCGGCCCACGACACCATACTGGAACACCTGCTCCAACTTCGGCCCCGCATTGCCGACCTTTCAGCCTCTGAAATTCTCAATCTTGTACTCGACGAACTGGAAATACGCCGGCTCGTGGCGCCGCTCGGTTACCTGAACCAGCGCCTCGACAACCTCGACCGCCTGCGGCATTACGCTTTGGAATACGAATCGGCCTGCAACAGGCTGCATTCAGCGGCTTCTTTGAGTGGTTTTTTGTTGTGGACCAACGATTTGTGGCGCAATCAGCAGGATGCCCAGGGTTCGGGTGAAAGCGAAGACGCCATCAAGGTGCTTACCTACCACCGCAGCAAGGGACTCGAATACCCGGTTGCCATTTGCCACAACCTCGACGAGCCGCTCAAGGAACGCATCTGGGGCCTGAACCTGGTAGCCGAAACAGAACGCCCCGACATCCAGAATATCCTGGGCAACCGCTGGCTGCGTTTCTGGGTGAACCCGTATGCCGATCAGTTTCAAAATACACACCTGGAAGAAACCCTGAAACAAACGGAAGAATGGGCTGCCGCATCCCGGCAGGCGCTGGAAGAAGAAGCGCGCCTGCTGTATGTGGGGCTCACCCGCGCCCGCGACTACCTGGTGTTCCCAACGGTGCGGAAACCCGCGCGCTGGCTCAATCGCGTTTTTAACCACGGCGACGAATCCGTTCCCACCCTCGACCCGGATTCCGACGAAACGCCTTTTTACTACAATGGTATGCCGTTGCACTGCGCAACGGATATTTCCATTCATCCCAAGGATTTTCCCGAAGCCCAACCCGACACACAGCCGGTGCCATTTCATGCTGCCCGTGCCGGCCGCCGCCCTATCCCGCGTGCGCCGCTACTGATCGACGCTGTGAGCGAACTGCCACCTACGGGGTTGCCTGCGCCGAGTTCAGACCCCCGGCCTTTTGCGCCCTGGCTGGCGTTTCGGGGCGATTATTCCAGCGCCTTGGGCAAGGCTGTGCAGCACTTTCTGGGGGTCGCGATGTACCCTAATTCGGATGTTCAATTGCTGAAGGCGGCTCGTAAACAACTGGAAATCAGGGAGGTAACAGAACAACTTTCTGCCGAACAGTTGTTGCAACATGGCAAAGCCTTTCGCGACTTCTGGATGCAGCAGATTCCTGATGCCACCCCTTGTTTTCAATATCCGCTGGAATGCTGGCAGGGCAAGCGCGTGCTGCAAATTCAGCCCGATCTTTTTCTGGAAAACAAAGATTCTGTTGCGGCAGTCTATTTTGCAGGTTTTGCCGAAGGCATGAAAAAATGGAAGAACCATACACAGTCCCTCGCGCCCCTTACTGGCTGGACACAAATGTTGCTCCGGCAGGTATTCCCGGACAAAAGAGTAGGGGTTTGGCTGGTATTTGCGATGGAAGGACAAGTTATAGAGATGTGAGAGCGTGAGAGGGTGAGAGATGTGAGAGGGTGAGAGATGTGAGAGATGTGAGAGGGTGAGAGTTCGTAGAGTGTACCGCTCCGTTTAAACATCTGTTGGGGCGAAGCGGTACACTCTACGAACTCTCACTTTTCTCACCCTCTCACTCTCTCACCCTCTCACTCTCTCACCCTCTCACATCTCTCACCTCTATTTAAGCGGGTAAATCTGCGCCATTGCATACGCAAAAATGGCAAACAGGATGCTGCCGATCAGCACACCCAGCGCGAGCGGGCGATCATCGCTGGTTTTGAGCATAAAAAAGCCGGCGATGATACCGCCAATGGCCAGGAAATAATATGGAATGATGTATTGCAATGCCGCAAAAAGGGCAAAGGTGGCGATGGTGCGGAGTAGGGTAGGGAGCATTTTTAGAGGTGAGAGGTGAGAAGTGAGAGGTGAGAGGTGAGAAATGAGAGATTAAACAGCACAGTCACACTTTGTAACCACGAGCAAGCCCTGAAAGGGCGTATTCAATAGCACAGGGCATCGCCCTGTGTATTCGTTCAAAACCATCGTTCAAAACCATCTTCCAAAACGACCGCACCTGTGCATTCGTTCAAAACCATCGTTCAAAAAACCAACATTCCAATATTTTCACCACCTTCTTTTTCCCAACGACAACACCGTAGCCGCGAGGAACAAGGCAATCACCGACAGAAAATATACCACATCGCGGGAATCGAGTACACCGCGGCTGATAGAGTCGTAGTGATAGGAAATGCCGAAAGATTGCACAATATCATCTGTTTTGCCATAAAAAACAGGCAATCGGCTCAGCGAATCAAATGCCATATAACTCATAAAACACAGGAAAGTGGCCAGCACAAAAGACACGATCTGGTTGTTGGTAAGCGAACTGGCAAAAACGCCGATAGCAACAAAAGCGCCGGCCAGAAACAACAAACCGATATAAGAACCAATGATGCCGCCAGTGTCCAGATTGCCTTTCGGAGCGCCCAGTTGGTACACCGTAATGTAATATAAAACGGTCGGCAGCAGCGAAAACACCACCAGTGTAAAGCAGGCCAGGAATTTTCCGCCCACAATTTTCCAGTCTGAAATCGGGCGTGTTACCAGCAGTTCAATGGTGCCCGTTTGTTTTTCCTCGGCAAAAGTGCGCATACTGACAGCCGGAATCAGGAACAAAAAAACCATGGGCGCAATGCCAAACAGCGCGTCCAGGTTGGCATAATTGTTATCCAGCACGCTGTATTCAGGAAATACCCACATCACCAGTCCCATCAATACCAGAAAGGTGCCGATGACGATGTATCCGATCAGCGAGGAGAAAAAACTGTTGATTTCTTTGAAGTAGATGGCAAGCATTGCTTTGAAAGAGGCAATTTTTTAAAAGGCAAGGGACAAGGGGCAAAGAACAAGGGGCAAGGGGCAAAAGGCAAGGGGCAAAGAACAAGGGGCAAAAGGCAAAGAACAAAAGGCAAGGGGCAAAAAAGTATGTGTTATCGGGTTAGTTGCTGGAATACGTCTTCCACGCTGTACATTTCCTTGTGCAGTTCGAGCAGGGTCAGTTTATTGGCCACGGCAAATGCAAAAACATCTGCCCGAATATCGTGCTCGGCAGAAGCAGTCAGTTGCCAGGTATGGTTTCCGGTCGACTGAACCGATTGTACGTGCTTGATTTTTTTGAGCAGGCCTGCATCGGCAGGGCCGGCAAATTCCACGGTGACAATGCTTTGTCCGGTAAACTGTTGCTTCAGTTCCTGGATCGGTGCGTCGGCCACCAGTTTGCCTTTGTTGATAATAATAGCACGGTCGCACACAGCCTCCACTTCGCCGAGGATGTGGGTGCTGAGGATGACCGTTTTTTCGCGACCCAGGTCTTTGATCAGTTGGCGGATTTCGATAATCTGGTTGGGGTCGAGTCCGGAAGTCGGCTCATCCAGGATCAGCACTTCCGGGTCGTGCAGCATGGCCTGCGCCAGCCCCACGCGTTGTCGGTAGCCTTTGGACAGTTCACCGATTTGTTTGTGCCGATGGCTCGTCAGACCAGTGCGTTCCACCATCTCGTCCACGCGGCGCGCGGCGTTGCGTACGCCGTGCATACCGGCTGTAAATGCCAGGTACTCGCGCACATACATATCGCGGTAGAGCGGATTGTGTTCGGGCAGGTAACCGACACGGGCGCGCGCTTCCATGGGCGATTCCGACACGTCAAAACCGCAGACTTCTGCTTTACCTGCCGATTGGGGCAGATAACCCGTAATAATTTTCATGGTGGTGGTTTTTCCGGCGCCATTTGGGCCCAGAAAACCCAGTACTTCTCCCTTGTGGGCTTCGAACGTCACATCGTCGACGGCACGCTGCGCCTCGAATGTTTTGACCAAGTGGGTGACTTTGACAGACATAGCGGCGCAAAAATAGGGAAAATCAGTTATCAGTTATTAGTTATTAGTTATTGGTTATCAGGGTAGGTAAGGGTTTATTTACACAAATGAATAGCATCACTGCCCGTGCGGCCATTCATTTGTGTAAATAAACCCTTACCTACCCTGATAACCAATAACTAATAACCAATAACTAAACGCTGATCATGTCCAGCCCAATAATGCCGGACGGAAGGTGGGTAAATGTTTGCTGCATACAGGAAACCAATTAGTGAAAAAAAGATGATTACAGATCGGCCTTTGATTCACTACAGCGGATTAAAACTTTAGGTACTAAACAGCGCCAAAAGTAAACATATGTGTTAAAAAAATACATTGTTCGGAAAAATAATGTTAAATGCTTTTTTGATCTGCCTCTAAAAAAATGGCATCTCTCTTTATGCAATGTCGTTTCAAATCGCATCCATTCAATACTTTTGGCGGTTCAACTTTCTGTATACTCTATTCATGCTGAAAATTTTCCGTCCGAATGCCGCCAACCAGGACAGCGATGATGCGCTGTTGGCCCGATACATCCGGACAGGGGAAGCGGACTTGTTGGGCCGCCTGTATGAGCGCTACATGCCAATGGTATATGGTGTTTGCCTGAAAATACTGAAGGACCCCGGAAAGGCGGAAGACGCTGTAATGGGTATATATGAATCACTGAGCAAGAAAGTGCAGGAGCATCAAATCGAAACTTTCCGGGGCTGGTTGTATGTGTTGGCACGAAATTATTGTTTGATGGAATGGAGAAAGGCACAACGCCGACCCACCGATCATTACGCACCCGAGGATATGGTACATCATGATGCGGTGGAACAGGCTGCCGAATATGAGTTGCCGCAAGACCGCACACCGCTTGAAAAATGCCTCGAACAACTCAATGTTGTGCAACGAAACGTGGTACAATGGTTTTATTATGAAGACAAATCGTACAAGGAAATATCCGAAATGATCACAGAAGACGTGGGTAAAGTGCGCTCCTATATTCAAAATGGTCGCCGAAACCTGCGTATCTGCCTCGAAAATTCCGGAGCAGCCTAATTTCTCACCTCTCACTTCTCACCTCTATGTTTCTTCCCGACGACGCCCGTTTCCTCGACCTCCTGCAGAAGTGGCAGGACGGGGATTTTACGCGCCGCGACGAGCAGGAAATGCAGGCGCTGGTGCGGGAAGACGCGTTCCGCAGAGAGGCATGGGAGGGATTTCAGGATCACCCGGAAACAGACCACAACGCCCGGCTGGATGCCTTGCGCGCGCGTTTGCGCCCTGCACAGCGCAGCCGAAGGGTATGGCTCCCGCAGGCAATGGCCGCTGCCGCCGTATTTGTAGTGCTTTTGGCCGCCTTGTGGTTTTTCAAGGGCCCGGGGCCGGAACCTGCCGACACCCTGGCAAAAACGGAAACGCCGACGTTGCAGACAGAAACGATGTCTGACGCGCCCACCTCCGCGCCTGCTCCCGAAGCGCCCGTGGCCTTGCGAAAGTCGGTAGAGCCCATTGCACAAGCCGACAAGCCTGTTTCGCGAAATGAGGCGGCAGGAGCAGTGTTTACGGATGCCGTTTCTGAAAAAAAACAGCAGGAAGATATCGCCGTTGCCGACGATGTACAAAAGCCCGCTGCCATCTTGAGCGCAACAGAAGAGTCGGAATCGCCCAAGGAGTCGAAGGATTTGGGCGATGTAGCAACCACACCAACGGCGCCTGCCGCGCGCCCTCCCGCAGAATACGAACAAATGTCGACCCGCGCGAAAGCCGCCTCCAAACCGCAGACCAGCGCACCGGGCCAGCCTGCTTCACAGGCCAATGCCATGCAGGATGTCGATTACGATATGCTGGCCCTGCAGGATTACTTGCGCCGGAATGCGCGGCTTCCGGAAGCCGCTCGCCAGAACAATATCAGCGGATTTGTGAGGGTGTCATTTCGGCTTACCAAAAATCGCCGGCCCAAAGATTTCGTTGTCGTACAGTCGCTTGGCTACGGATGTGATGAAGAAGCCCAGCGCCTTTTGCGGGAATACAACTGGAGCCAGTTCACACAGGATACGCTTACGGTGGAAGTACCCTTCGTACGTTGAGGCGCCAATGTGTATGTGAATTGGACAAATCGAGCGAAATATTTCCGAAAAAATACGTTGTTGGAATAACCAAAGTAATTTTGCAGTGTTTTAACAGCGATTTCCCGGAAACATGCCCGATATCACCTTGAACAGACAAGCAGAAGCCCCGATTCCTACGCGTTACGGGTCGTTTCAGATGATCGCTTACGCCGATGACCCGGCAGAACGAATGCCGCACCTGGCTTTCGTGGCAGCAGATTTTGATGCATCCCGCCCTGTGCCCGTGCGCATTCACTCAGAGTGTATGACCGGCGACGTATTTGGCTCCCGCCGTTGCGACTGTGGGGAGCAACTGGATATATCCCTGAAAATTACCGCCGAACGCGGTGGCGTCGTTATTTACCTGCGGCAGGAAGGCCGTGGCATCGGCCTGATCAACAAACTGAAAGCCTATAACTTGCAAGACCTCGGCCTGAATACCGCCGAAGCCAATACGCACCTCGGTTTCGATGTGGATGCCCGACAATATGATTGCGCCATTTTTATCCTGCAAGACCTGGGTATCCGTGAGGTGGAACTCATCACCAACAATCCTGACAAAGTAGAAGCCCTCCGCCGTTCGCCCATTCAGGTAATGGGCCGTATCCCCATCGAAATTCCTGCCAACGAAGACAGCCGCGATTATTTACAGGCTAAAAAGGAGTTGATGGGGCATTTGCTGGGACTCTAATAGTCCTGAGTCGTAAGTCCTGAGTCCTGAGTCTGTAGAGTACACCTGGTTACTCTTGGCATTCATAATAAAGGAACGCCAAGGGTAATCAGGTGTACTCTACAGACTCAGGACTCAGGACTCACTTAAGTGCACAGCACACAATCACCCATTCTTCTCCATTTTCTTCATCCGTAAATTCCTGCATGATGTCAAATCCGAAGCGTTCGTGTGCGCGCAGGGAGCGGGTATTGCGGCGGGAAATTTCTGTGACCACCAGTTCAAACCGATTGGCGTTAAAATTTTTGAGTCCGTGGTAGAGCCCGTCGAAAACGCCCTGCCCGCGGTATTCTTTGGCAACGCACACCTGGCCCATGACAAAATAGGCGGTATCTTGCAGTGATTTTCCATTCCACTGCATGTCATCGAGACGGTCGAACATCGACATCAGTACCGGTATTTCCGTGCGGAAGGAGGGTAGCATAGTGAGGGCATAACCTACCACGAGGTTGCCGTCTTTTGCAATGGTGTGTGCACCGGCATCGTTCATGCGACGCAGAATATCGAGGTGGTGCACAACGGTCACAAATCCCTGATCGGCCACTTCTTCGGGGCTCAGGTTGACCGCCAGGTTTTTTCTTTGCAGTGCAAGAATACCCTGTAAGTCGGTATCGCTTTTTGCTTGTGTAATTTCAACCATCATAAAATGAATATTGTATTCTAAAACCAGCGCGCCAAAATACTCACTATTCACCACTCACTACTCACTACTCACTACTCACCACTCACTACTCACCACTCACCGTGAACAATCTCTACGCCGGCCTGGCAGAAGTATATGAGGCCATGTACCAGACTTTTATCGACTATGACGCCGAATTTCAACTGTACAGCCAATTGCTCAAACAGGCGCCCGGCAGGTCGGTACTGGAAATCGGATGCGGTTCGGGGCATCTCACGCCGCGCTTCGAACAGGCCGGATTCCGTTATGCCGGGCTCGATCTGAGCGCCGATATGCTGAAAATTGCCCGAAGCAAATCGCCTGAAAGTGACTTTTGGGAAGCAGATATGCGGCATTTCGATCTGCCCGAGCCCGTAGACGGCGCGATCATGACGGGGCGCACGATCAGTTACCTTCTGCCATTTCAGGATGTGTACGACTGCTTCGTGTCGGTGCGGCAAAATCTGCGGGATAAAGGGCTGTTCTGTTTTGATTTTATCGATGCTGCCCGATTTATCCCTCGTATCCGCGAACAGGAACGGGTCGTTCACCGGGCCGAGTACCAGGGCAAGCACTTCTTCCGGGAAAGTTTTTGGAAGCCCAACCTCACATACGGCTGGGGATTCGACTGGAAATCAACTTATTACGAAGAAACAGAGAGGGGGCCGCAATTGCTTGGCGCGGATGATTCGACCATTTCCGCCTTTACAAAAGAAGATATTGCGCTGTTGTTGCAATTGGCCGGATTTGAGGTGCTGGGGTTTGAGGATCGGCCGAGTTATGCTTTTGAAACGTGGGTGGTAGTTAGTCGTAAGTCCTGAGTCCTGAGTCCTGAGTCTGTAGAGTACACCTTGTTACCCTTGGTATTTACTTATGGGGATGCCAAGGGTAACAAGGTGTACTCTACAGACTCAGGACTCAGGACTCAGGACTCAGGACTTTTATCATTCTCCCAACAACTCCTTCAACTTCTCACCCAACTGTTCGCCTCGAACATTGCGGGCAAGGATTTTTCCATCTTTATCCACCAAAACGGTCTGAGGGATAGAGGTAACGGAATACAGGGCAGCGTGCGAACTTTGCCAGCCTTTCAGGTCGCTGATGTGGTGCCAGGGCAACCCGTCGTCTTTGATGGCTTTTTTCCAGGCATTGGGTTCGCGGTCGAGGCTGACGCCGAGGATATCGAAACCCTTGTCTTTGTATTTGTTGTAATTCTTGACCACATTGGGGTTCTCGCGGCGACAGGGGCCACACCAGGATGCCCAGAAGTCGATCAGCACTATTTTACCGCGTAATTTGCTGAGTGAGTACGACTGGCTGTCGGGCGTCATGCCGACCAGGTCGGGTGCTTCAAAACCGGGTGTAGAGGTACCTGCGCGTTTCATTTCGTAATCCATTTGCGCAATTTCTCCATAACTGTCATTTTTGTAACGCTCCATATATTTCTTGGAGTAGTCGGGATACAGCGGGTTATTGCTGGCTTTAAGCCCCGATACCAGGCCGCCGAGAGCCAGGCGGTAGGTTCTGGAATTCTGCGGGATTTTTGCCAGTTGGAGTTGGGCCCACTGATCAAACTCCTGCTTGGAAGCGCGCAGGTTGGTCAGAATTTGGGCGTATTGTTGGAATGCCTCGAACACGTAAGGGAAACCTTCCATGCCGGGGTCGGCCAGATTGGCATAGCGGAAAAATTCCTTGCCATAAAACTCCGAGGGGCCGGCATAACCTTTCACAGCGGTGGAATAATCGGGGAACAACAGCAGGGACGCTGTGCGCGCCAGCAGCGGATTGCTTGCTTTAAGCGAATCGATCAGTTTTGTTTTTTGGGCATTGAGTGCTTCAATTTGCTTCTCAGCACTTTTGTCGGCCATTTTGGCGCGCAACTGACCACCTTCTTCGCGGAGTTTGGCTACCTGTTTCTGCAATTTTTCATTGGCAGTATTGATGGGCGAGCCTGTGGTGCGACCCAGCGACATGTATTGCGCCTGTGCGTACAGTTTTACCTGGGGTTCTTCGCCCAGGATCACCTTGGTGGCTTCCAGTTCGTTGATACCTACGCCGTAAATGCGCGATTTGGAAGCAGGCACTGTCAGCACAAACGAACTATCGGGCATTTGCCGGCCGCCACTGGCAATGGCGCGGTTGCCTAGGCCGTTCAGTTCGTACAGCATGATGCTGTCAACGCCGGGTGGCAAACCGTAGATATAGCAGGTGAGGGTCACGACCGATTTGGCCGGTTTGCCGGATGTATTTTTTTGAGCCCAGAGCAGTGCAGGCATCAAAAAAAGAAAGAGAAACCATTTTTTCATGTGAAAGAGTCAATTTTGACAGCCGGAACCATCGCCCGACTTTGAATGGAATTACAACGCAAAAAGCGTGCAAAAGTATTCCTTTCCATGCGGAGTTGACGTTGTGAGAACGTTAATGGATGCCAAAATCAAAACTAGTCCACCACTTTCACGGGCCGGGACTTCGAATAGAACTCGGTAATGCCCCGCACCTCCACGCCGTCTACGACGGCTTTGGTCAGCCGTTTGCGGACGACGTAATAAGACCAGTTGCCTGCCGGGATTTCTGCCATTTTCACTGCAGGGAAGTCGATAATATTGGAAGTGCCGATGTTGTACAGTTCTACGGGTATGGTCTGCCCTTTTTCCGTATTTTCCCAGATAAACACCAGGGCTTCACCTTTTTCGAGCGGCGCACCTTTCCAGGAAAAGCGGGCCGGTTGCTTACGCGACACCACTTTGGGATCGAACGAAATACTGTCGAGCGCATTCATGTGCATGTTGAACTCCAGGGTTTTACCTGCAGCATTTTTCCATTCGAAAGAATGTTCTTTGGTAAAATCTGCCGGATAGGCGTGTTGGTATTTCAGGCCAATCACCGGCACCAGCGTCATTGCCACGCGTTGGTAACGGATGCCACCGGGCACTTCCACTGGTTTGGGTGGCAGGGCGCTTTCGCTCATGGTGGCCTCCGCGGTCAATTTCCCTGCTTGTTCATCAAAACGGGCGTAACAATCCAGCGTATATTTTTTGGCTGGCTCGGATGGCGTGCACGAGAAAAATGCTAAAGTGGACAGAATCAAAAAAAAGATGTGTTTCATGTGTTCGTCTAAATATCTTTGCCGCCAGTCGGTAAAGGAAAGGCATTTGGTCAGAAAATATGCGCGGCACTGCGCGGTGCAAATTTCCGCCAACTGCTTCAAACGACCAACTTCTGCCCGATTCTTCCACGAACCAAGATAGAGCATTCGCGGGCGCTCGCATACCATTCACACAATCTGGCATTTCCATTTAAAAAAGGATGCCGACATTCGACGAATAATCAGGATGAAAAAAGTGCTCATCACGGATGACTGTCATCCTTTACTGGCAGAGGGATTGGAACGGCTGGGATACCAATGCGATTTTTTGCCCGATATTACCCCCGAGACAACCTTTGACCTGATTCCCGATTACGAAGGGTTGATTATTAATAGTAAAATAAATGTCAACCGCGCCTTTCTCGATCGTGCCACCCGCCTGCGTTTTGTAGGCCGACTGGGATCGGGAATGGAAATAGTAGACCGCCCTTACGCCGCTGAAAAAGGGGTAGCAGTATTGAGCAGCCCGGAAGGCAATCGAAATGCCGTTGCCGAACAAGCCCTGGGTATGCTGCTGGCCCTTCAAAACAACCTTCTTCGAGCCGACCGTGAAGTGCGCGCCAATATCTGGCGCCGCGAAGCCAACCGCGGATATGAACTGCGGGGCAAAACCATCGGTCTGATCGGATTTGGACATACGGGCAGCCAGTTCGCCCGAAAACTGGCCGGTATGGAAATGACCGTACTGTCTTTTGACAAGTATAAATCACCCGGTTATGCGGCCGAAATGCCCTGGGTAACGGAAACGGATTTCGACACCATTCAGCAACAGGCAGATATTATCAGTCTGCACTTGCCACTGACGAACGAAACCCGACACCTCGTAAACACGGCATTTATCAAAGTCTGCAAACCAGGGGTCATTCTGATAAATACCTCGCGAGGTGCGTGCATCCATACGGCAGATGTGGTGAATGCACTGGAAAACGGCGACTTGGGCGGTGCTTGCCTCGATGTGTTTGAAAACGAAAAACCACCCACTTTTTCCGACGCCGAGCAGGCTTTGTACCACCGCTTGCACCAGTTGGAAAACGTAGTGCTCACACCGCACATCGCCGGCTGGACGTATGAATCGAAATACCTGCTGGCGAGTGTGTTGCTGGAGAAGATAACAGAGAGTGAGAGGGTGAGAGGGTGAGAGAAGTGAGAGGGTGAGAGAGTGAGAGAAGTGAGAGGGTGAGAGGTGGTCACTCATTGCCACCAAAAACAGCCCTGAAAGGGCGTATTCAATTGCATAGGGCACCGCCCTATGTATTCTGAAAGGGCGTATTCAATTGCATAGGGCACCGCCCTATGTATTCTGAAAGGGCGTATCCAATAGTATAGGGCACCGCCCTATGTATTCGATCGAAAAAAAACACAAAAACCACCCACAAATCCGATCAAAAAACCAACCAAAGCCTTTCGACCCATACACCCACATAATACCCAAAAAACCACCCCCTAAACCCCAAACAACCATGCTCCAATTAGCAAACCGACAGATTCTGCCATTTGGGAAGCCCTGAAACGACAGGGTTTTACTATCATTGCAGCCTTTTTTTAATGCCGAAAAACCAAAATGAACACAACGCTTTGATTATCAATAACATAATCTCAATTGATAGGATTTTACACCATTTTTTCAATCACTGTTCTATGGTACGTTCTTTACTCTTAACCATTGCCATGCTATTTTGCCTCGGCGCAGCCATTGCCCAGTCGACTGTGTTGACGGGTAAGGTAAGCGACGACAAGGGCGAGGTGTTGATCGGTGCTTCGGTCAAGGTGTCGAAAGGCGCCGACATGATCAAGGGCGCCGTGACCGATTATGAAGGCAACTTCAGGATCACACTCGACCCAGGCACTTACACTGTGGAGTTTACCTATACAGGTTTTAACTCCGTACGAGTAGAAGGCGTGAAAGTACTCACCGCCCAACTCAACTTCCTTAACCAGTCCATGTCGGACAACCTGACATTGAGCACGGTAGACATCGTGGCTTACAAGGTGCCGCTCATCGAGCAGGATAAAACCTCTGGTGGCCAGACGCTCACGTCCGACCAGATCAAAAATCTGCCGACGCGTAGTGTTAATGCCATTGTTGCCACCACTGCCGGTACGACCTCCATCGACGGAGGCGCTATCAACATCAAAGGCGCCCGTTCGACTGGTACCAACTATTACATCGACGGGATCCGCGTGTCGGGTACACCCCCACCGGTACAAGACCTGGAACAGTTGCAGGTTATTACCGGCGGTCTGGGCGCTGAGTATGGCGACGTAACCGGTGGCGTAATCTCCATGATTACCAAAGGTCCGGCCAGCGACTACCACGGCTCCGTAGAGGTGGAAAACTCCAACGGTCTCGACCAGTTTGGCTGGTTGCTCGCTACGGCCAACGTAAGCGGCCCGATCATCAAGAAAAAATCTACCGATGGCAGCAGCCGTACCATACTGGGTTTCCGTTTGTCCGGACAATACAATACCCAGAAAGACGACGACCCGCCTGCTACTCCGGTGTACCTCGCTAAAGGCCAGGGTGTAGATATGGCCAAACTGTATGGCACAGATGAAGCGGCTGCCAATGCAGAGCGTGCCAAACTCAACGACCCGAACAACGTACTCGGTCGTCTGATGGCACACCCCATCATTCGCAGTGGAGAACTGATTATTCCTTACGGCGAAACGCTGACCAACGACAGCGTGGATACCTACCACTACAACCCGTACGAGAACCGCCGCGACATCGACCTGACCGGTAAACTCGACCTGCGCCTGACCAACAACATCGATTTCAGCGTAACAGGTACCTACAAAGACCAGCAGGATCAGTTTACGCCGGGCGGCTGGAGGCTGGTAAACACCCAGTTCAACCCGACGCAATATTCGAACCGCTATCGGGGTATCGGTCGTTTCCGCCACCGCCTGGGTAGCAACAATGACGACGAAAATTCCAGCAGTTCCAACCGTGTAAGCATTTCCAATGCCAGTTATCAAATACAGTTTGCCTTCGAACGCGGCAGTGCCAAAGTGTACGACCCGCGGCATGGTGACAACCTGTTCGACTACGGCTATGTAGGTAAATTCGAATTTGAAAATATTCCGCAGGCACTTGCTTTCCGCGATTCGACAGGACAGACCATCGTTCGCCATGCTGGTTACACCACCGACTTCGTTGGTTTTACACCCAGCACGATCAATCCGGGCCTCCTGCCTTACAACGAGTTTGCCGTTGCAAACAGGTATGAAACCTACCAGGCTACCAATGGTATCGAGCCAAGCCTGTACACCACTATCTGGGGCAACCACTCCAATGCAGGCCTGGTGTACAACTCGTTTTCCAACAGCCAGGACGACATCATGACGATCACTGCGAACAGCAGTTTTGACCTGAAACTGGGCAAAACAGGTGTTCACAATATCCAGTTCGGTCTGTTGAACGAACAACGTACCAGCCGCTTCCGCGGTGTAGCGCCTATCGGACTTTGGCAGCAGGCCATCCAGTCGGCCAACAGCCACTTCAACGGTATCGACCTGAATGCTACTCCAATTGGTACATTTGTCGACCCCGACTATGCTGACATTGGTGAACTGCCACAGTACCCCTACCTGGTGGTAGATCAACCCGGTCGCCGCTTCTATCGCGCTGTTCGCGAAGCCATGGGTGTGCCGCTCAACCAGTACCTCAATGTAGAAGCCCTCGACCCCAGCCAGTTGAGCCTGAGCATGTTCAGCCCGCGCGAACTGACCGACCGTGGCCTGGTGAACTACTATGGCTACGACTATTTGGGCAATCCTACCTCGGAAGGCGTTTCTTTTAATGACTTTTTCCGCCTGAAAGATGCCGACGGCGCTCGTTCGCTGCCGGTAGCCCCGCTGCGCCCACTGTACCAGGCTGCTTACCTGAAAGATAAGTTCACGTTTAACAACATGATCTTCAGCCTCGGTGTACGCGTAGAGCGTTTCGACCTGAACACGAAAGTGATGAAAGACCAGTACTCCCTGTACGACATCATGACGGCGAAAGATTACTTCGCTTCCGTGCCGGGTGCTCCGTCTGTTCGTCCGGGCGGCATTGGCGACGATTTCAAGGTGTATACCGTGAGCGATCAGGATAATTCTCCTGTAGCCTTCCGCAATGGCGATACCTGGTACTTCCCTGACGGCCGTCAGGCCAACGATGGTGTAGCCATTTACGGTAGCGGTGGTGTCGTACACCCACTGCAAGTAAGCGATGTAGAAATTACCAGCGATGAATTCGATCCGAATACCTCGTTTGTGGACTACACGCCGCAGGTAAACTGGCTCCCGCGCCTGGGCTTCTCGTTCCCGATTTCGGAAGATGCCAACTTCTTTGCGCACTACGACGTGCTGGTACAGCGCCCAACCAACTATCAGGTAACGGCACTCGACTACTTCTACTTCTACACGCCCGGTCGCACACCTTCGAACAACGCCAACCTGAAACCGGAAAAAGTAGTCGACTATGAAGTTGGTTTCCAGCAGCGACTGAACCAGAACTCTGCGCTCAAATTCTCTGCATACTACCGCGAAATGCGCGATATGACGCAGTCACGTACGATTCAGCAGGTGCCGGTAATCGGCCTCTACACCACATATGGCAACATCGACTTTGGAACAGTAAAAGGTTTTACCGTTCAGTACGACCTGCGCCGAATCAAAAATGCCGAACTGCGCCTGGCTTACACCCTGCAATTTGCAGATGGTACAGGTTCGAACGCCAACTCCCAACGCGGTCTGACCCGCCTGGGTAATATCCGTAACCTGTATCCGCTCGACTTCGACGAACGCCACAATCTGTCCGGTATCCTGGACTACCGCTTCAGCGAAGGCCGTGAATACAATGGACCACGCATCGGCAACAGTGATATTCTCTCCAATTTCGGCGCCAACCTGCAACTCACGGCCGTTTCGGGCCGCCCATACACGTCCAATATCCGCGCTACCCAGTTTGGTGGCGATGGTATCCAGGGCGCTATCAACGGAAACCGCCTGCCATGGCGCTTTACACTCGACCTGCGTGTGGACAAATCGTTCAGCCTGACGGCCAAAAACAAAAAGCCGCTTAACCTGAATGTGTACTTCCGCGTATCCAACCTGTTGAACCGTAAAAACATACAGGCTGTTTACCCTGTTACAGGTTCGCCAACCGACGACGGCTACCTGGCAACAGCAGAGGGTGTTAATGTAGTAAACAACATTGTGACAACCGGCAGAAGCACGCAGGCTTACCTGAATTCGTATTCCTGGCTGGTTCGCAACCCTGATTTTTACATGCTGCCCCGTCGTATTTATGTGGGCGCAGCCTTCGAATTCTAATTCAGTTGATTCCAATTGCCCGCCAGCCGCAGTTGGCGGGCATGTTTAAAATTTAAAAATTATCAACCATGCGTATTTACAAACTTCTAATAGTTGTTGTACTCGCATTTGTCGCAGGGGGAACCGCTTTTGGCCGCCACCCCGATGATTATCGCCCCGAAAAGCGCACGAATCAGGTGAGATATCGGGATGTGTGCGCCAACTCCGGGTCGGCTATCGACCAGTCGATCAACAACGTACGCGCCCGTTTGCTGGGTGGTGGCGACTGCTGGTGGAACTTCACCGACGGACGTTATATCGTACCAAAAGTAGACCCTTCCAGCGGACAACAAGAGGTATCCTCGATGTATGCCGGCGCAGTATGGATCGGCGGATACGACGACTTCGGCAACCTGAAACTGGCTTGCCAGGACTATCGCAGTTCTACCGCCAATGACTTTTGGCCTGGCCCGCTCGACCCCATTCAGGGCAACACCGATGCGGTTACCTGCGAAAACTGGGACCGTCATTTCAAGGTGACGGGCGACGAAATCCGCCTGCACCTGCGCAACCTGGCTTCCGGGAAGGATAGCCCCAGCGACATCCCGAAAGGACTTCGCGAATGGCCGGCAAAAGGAAACCCATACTTCGTGGATGCATGGGGATTTGACCTGCCATTTACTCAACAGGCCCTGGCGGGCTTTTTCGACGCCGACGACGATGGACTGTACGATCCGCTGAAAGGTGACTATCCTTCCATCGAAATTCGTGGATGTCCGAACGACCGCTATCCTGACGAAATGATATTCTGGATTTACAACGACGAAGGCGGTGGTCAGGACCACACCCAGTCGCGCGGCGATGCCATTCGTATGGAAATTCAGGTGCAGGCTTTCGGCTATGCTACCAACGACGCATTGAACGATATGACGTTCCAGCGTTACAAACTGATCAACCGTGCCCAGGACCCGATCGACTCCACCTTTTTTGCCATGTGGGTCGACCCTGACCTTGGTTGCTCTATCGACGACTACATCGGTTGCGATACTTCCCTCAGCCTGATGTATGTGTACAACCAGGACCCTGTAGACGGCCAGCCGGGCAATACCTGCGATGGTGTGCCAACGTACAACGACAAGGTGCCTATGATCGGCGTCGACTACTTCCGTGGCCCTTTGCGCCCGATTACGGTCGACTCTTCCGTCGAACTGGGCATGTCCTCGTTCATGTACTACAACCGCGGTGGTGCAGAAGGCGGTAACTGGCCAGCAGCCATGACCGACCCGCAGTCGCCACAGGCATTTTACAACTACATCACCGGCTCCTGGGCAGATGGCACCCCTTGTACTTACGGTGGTAGCGGCTACAACCCGAACAACCCGACAGCAGCCGATATCGATTACGTATTTACCGAGCAGCCCAACCAGCCGATTCCGGCATGGTCGATGTGTACTGCCAACCAGGCATTCGGTGACCGTCGTACCCTGCAGGCTTCCGGACCGTTCCGCCTGAACCCGGGTGCTGTGAACGAACTGATTATTGGCCTCCCTTGGGTGGCTGATATTTCGTACCCATGCCCGGATATGGAACCGCTGTTCCGTGCCGACCGCCTGGCGCAAGGCCTGTTCGACAACTGCTTCGACCTGCTCGACGGGCCGGATGCACCTGCTGTCAACTGGATCGAACTCGACCGCGAAGTGATTGCTGTTCTGACCAACGACTCTCTGTCGCTCAATTTCAAGGAAGATTACAGCGAAGTAGACTTCCTTGCTCCAGACTCCCTGCGTTTGAGCAACGACCCGGCTAAATTGGAATCGACCAAATACCGTTTTGAAGGTTACAAAATTTACCAGTTGCTGAACCCGAATACGTCGAATGCAGATTTTGAAAATCCTGATCGCAGCCGTCTGGTTTACCAGGTGGACGTGAAAAACGGTGTGAAAAAGATTTACAACTGGGAAGAAGCCCCGAATCCGAACAACCCGGGTGAAAAAATTTACACCCCGTCTGTTCAGGTAGAAGGAATCGACGAAGGTATCCGACATACGTTCTCTATCAAGGAGGACAAATTTGCTACGGGTAACGACAAGCGCCTCGTCAACCACAAAAAGTACTACTACGTGGCTGTGGCTTATGCGTACAACAACTTTGGTACTTTTGATCCGTTTACCGGCGCAGGCCAGCCCAAACCATATCTGGTAGGTCGTAAGGCTGCTGATGGCCCGATTCAGGTGTTTACTGTGGTTCCACGCCCGATCGTGGATAAAGTATTGCAATCGTCCTACGGCGATGGCGTAGCCATTACCCGCCTGGAAGGCGAAGGCGCTGGCAATAACTTCCTCGACCTCGATGATGAAACACGTGCACGGTTGCTGACACCGGGTTTCGACAGTCTTCTGACCTATAAAGCAGGCCGCGGCCCCATCAACATCACCATCTTCAACCCGTTTGAAGTAAAACAGGGTGACTTTGAAATTTCTCTGGTAGACGACAACCTGACCGACGATGTCCTCGCTCCGAATGCATTGTGGCAACTGAAAAGCCTGACCGACGGTACGGTAGTGATTTCGGAAAAAACACTGGCTGAAATCAACGAACAAATCGTACCCAAGTATGGCTTTTCGGTAAACATTTCTCAAACGCTGGATGCAGGCGACAATAACCAGAAAAACAATGGCGCGCTGGGTGCAGAAGTGGAATATTCCGATCCGAACATCCCATGGCTGACGGGTTACAAAGACCTCGACCTGCCGCCATTCCACTATGTGTTGACAAAACCGCCTATGGAAGTTGACCACGAACTCGATATGAGCCGCGGCCTGAGTATCATGGGCAATGGATGGTTTGTACCGTTTGTACTGGCCGACTGGCGTTTGGGCGCTCGTCAGAACGTACCGAATGACCGCGTGATCACACCGGCCTGGACAGAAAAAGGCGGTACACAGATTGGTACGCTGGCTTCCAGTGCACTGGGTAATAATGATGACAGAAGAGCAAAACTTGCCCAGCTGCCAAACGTGGATATCGTTCTGACCAAGGATACAAGCAAATGGAGCCGTTGCATGGTAGTAGAATCGGCATCGTATTACTACTCCGGCAACGAATTCCCGAAACTCGACGGTCTCGAAACGGAAAGCCCGTCCAACCGCAAACGTGTGATGTTTGACGTTCGTTATGCTCCTTCGGTAGGCAAAGTCGACGCGGATGGCGACGGACGCCCTGACCCGGATGGCGCTGTGAACCCGACCGGTGTACCTGGCAACAATGCCGGTACCCCTGTACGTGGCATGGGCTGGTTCCCGGGTTACGCAGTCGATGTAGAAACGGGCGTTCGCCTCAATATTTTCTTTGGCGAAAACTCTGTGTACAGTTCTACCATCGACCCAACCTGGACCGGCCGCGATATGCTCTGGAACCCGACGGATCAGGTGCTGCGCGACCCGAATCAGGTGGAAGATTACTACGACCTGATGCTCGGCGGACAACACTGGGTATACGTTACGTACACCCCATACGATGGTTGCGAAGCCATGCGCCGTCGCCTGACGCCGGAGTTTGCTCCGAGCGCCAACTCGGCTGGTATCTTCAAGGTTCAACGCATGAAAGACATCGCGTGGGCGGGTATGATTCAGACGGCGCCCGGTTTCCAGATGAAGCCTTTGAGAGAAGGACTCATTCCGAACGACGCCATCATCAAACTGCGTGTAGACAACCCGTATCAGACCTGGTACAACGATGCGGATGCCAACAGAAAAACGGGCCACCCGAAATACCGCTTCTCAACGCGTAACCAGGAGCCTACTGACCTCGATCAGGTACAGGTTGGCAATGCACTCGACTCTATCAAGGCAGTACCCAATCCGTACTATGGTTTTTCGCAGTATGAAACATCCAAGTACTCGAACACGATCAAAATTACCAACCTGCCCGGCAAATGCACGGTTACGATCTACTCGCTCGATGGCAAGTTCATCCGCAAGTATGAGCGCAACGAAGTGTACCAGCCTTACCAGCAAATTACGCCGGATCTGGAGTGGGATTTGAAAAACAGCAAGGGTATCCCTGTGGCGAGCGGTGTTTACCTGATCAATATTCAGGCGCCCGGTATGGGAACCCGAACGGTCAAATGGTTTGGTATAGCCCGACAGTTTGACCCCTCAGGACTCTAACGTGATGCCAGGCGGCCGGAGTTTCGTTCTCCAACAAGGAAAGCGAGGCTCCGGCCCCTTCTTCATTTCACTTTCCGGAATTGTTTTCCGGATTTATTTCATTTCCGAATCAATATGAAATATACATACTCACTATTACTGTGTTTTTGTCTGCTGGCTTCAGGAGCAATGATGGCAGGCAACCCGGACCGGCAAGGGGAGGCAGGCGCCAACCAATTATTGCTCAACCCATGGGCGCGTAGCGCAGGCCTGCACTCGCTGAATACCTCTAGCGTATCGGGCGCAGAAGCCATGTACCTGAATGTGGCAGGGCTTTCCCGCCTCAAAAAAACGCAGATTCAACTCAGCCATGCGCGTTACATCGCCGATATCAATCTGAATGCACTCTCTTTCGGACAGCATATCGGTTCGGGCGGCGGCGTATTTGGTATCTCTTTGGTGTCGATGGATTTGGGCGACTTTTTCTCCACCAGCGAGGACATTCCTGGCGGTACCGGGGCCACGTTCAGCCCTTCTTATTTTAACATGGGATTGTCTTATTCTCACTTGTTTGTCAACAAGGTGTCAGTAGGCGTTACTTTCAAATTCGTCAATGAATCGATCAGCAACGTAGGCGCACGCGCTATGGCGCTCGATGCCGGCGTTCAGTACGTAACAGGCGAAAATGACAATTTCAAATTCGGCATCTCGCTGCGGAACATCGGTACCAAAATGAAATACACGGGTGAAGGTTTGTCGACTCCGCGTCCGAATCCGAACCAGACCTGGGAATTCCCGATTACCTACTACCAGCGCTCTGCCGAATACGAACTGCCCTCACAACTTAATATCGGCTTCTCGAACGACTGGTTGCTGGGTAAATCCAACAGGCTCTCTCTGATCGGTAACTTTACCTCCAACGCGTTTTCGCGCGACCAGGTAGGCGGCGGCCTCGAACTCACCGTTGGCCAGAATTTCGGCCTGCGCGTTGCTTACAAAACGGAATTGGGAACAGCCATCGGTAGCACCGAAGCCACCCTCGATAACGGTGTGAGCGCGGGCTTTACAGCCTCCATCCCGTTCAAAAAAGGTTCCGACAGCCGTCTGACGCTTGATTACTCCTACCGTGCCACTGCTGTGTACAATGGTATTCATGGGGTAGGGCTGCGCATCGATTTGTAGAAAAAAAAGAGGCAGTCTTTCATTGCATTGAAAATTGCCGTAACTTTGCAGCACGATTTTACAACAGGAACGTTTCTATCTGCCCGATAGGAACGTTCCTGTTTTTTAGTCTGTATGGAAAAAAACGCAAGGTTTATCCTCCTGCATGGACGGATAAGCCTTTTTTAACCTAACCAAAGAGGATTTTTTTAACCTTTAATACCGTTGAATATGGCAAACTACACCTATCTGACACAAACCGGCTACGACCGGCTACGGTCCGAACTGGATGAACTGAAAACTACTGGTCGTCAGGAAGCAGCCCGTGCTATTGCCGAAGCACGTTCGCAAGGCGATTTGTCGGAAAATGCCGAATACGATGCCGCAAAAGATGCACAGGGGCTGTTGGAATTCAAAATCAATGAACTGGAAACCATTCTCGCCAATGCGCGTATCATAGACGAATCGCAACTCGATAGTTCCAAAGTGGCGATCCTTTCCAATGTGACCATCAAAAACCTGAAAACAGGAAAGGAAATGACCTACAAACTCGTGTCTGAAACTGAAGCAGATGCGAAACAAATGCGCATTTCCGTTACCTCTCCCATCGGACAGGGCCTGCTGGGCAAAACCGTAGGCGAAATCGCCAAAGTGGCGACACCCGCCGGCGCCATGGAGTTTGAAGTAATGGGAATATCCGTCGGATAGTAGTTATCAGTTATCAGTTATTGGTTATCAGGGGTGGTAGGGGTACATTTGTGCAAGTTTTTTCGCGGCTCTAAAAGGCGTGTTGAACATTTACACAAATGTACCCTTACTACCCCTGATCATTTATCTTGCTACACGACCACAGATGTCCGGTATAATGAACAAATGTACCCCCACCACCCTGATAACGAATAACTAATAACTGATAACCAATTATGTCAAGCATTTTCACCCGCATCGTAAACGGAGAGATTCCGTGCCATAAAATTGCCGAAACCGATGATTATCTGGCGTTTCTGGATGTGCGCCCGCAAGCCAAGGGGCATACGTTGTGCATCACCAAACAGGAAATCGACTATATTTTCGATGTAGAGGATGACCTGTACACGGGTCTGTGGCTTTTTGCCAAAAAAGTGGCGCATGCGGTAAAAAAAGCCGTCCCCTGCAAACGGGTAGCCGTGGTGGTGATCGGCGACGAAGTGCGCCATACGCACGTACACCTGATTCCTTTTAATAGCCTGGAAGATGTGCGTTTTCAGGGCTCTGCCAAAGTGGATATGTCGGCAGAGGAATTGAAAGAACTGGCGGCGAGTATTGCCGGGTACTTTCAGTAAGTGTTTTTGTGTTTTGGTGTTTTGGTGGGCTTCGCTCTTGGTGTTGGGAGGTAATTTGGCCGTGAAATCGGACAAAGTTTATTGAAAAGTCTCTGATTTCACGGCCAAATTACCTCCCAACACCAAGAGCGAAGCCCACCAAAACACCAAAACACAAAACCCCCCCCTAATACTTCCTCAACTTCTCCAACTGCTCCTTCATCCGTTCCAGCGGAAAAAAGTTCTGTTCCAGCGGAATGGCAAAGGGCACCGGCGTATCGAGGCTGGCAGCCCGGAGTACCGGCGCATCGAGGTATTCGAACAAGTTTTCGGAAATCCAGGCGGCAATTTCACCGCCGATACCGCCAAACAGCGTGTCTTCATGGAGAATCAGCACGCGATTTGTTTTTTTCACAGAATGGGTAATGGCTTCATAATCAAGTGGCACCAGCGAGCGCAGGTCGACTATGTCGGCATCCAGGCCGAGTGCATCGGCAGCGGCTTCTGCCCAGCGTACGCCCATGCCGTAGGTAAGGATACTTACTTCCGAACCGCTGCGCACCTGGCGGGCTTTCCCGATTTCTACTGTGTAAAAGCCTTCGGGCACCAGACCGCTTTCCGAGCGATACAGCGCTTTGTGCTCGAAAAACATCACCGGATTGGGGTCTTCAAAAGCCGCCAGCAGCAGGCCTTTCGCGTCGGCAGGGGTGCTGGGGTACACCACTTTCAGGCCGGGCACGTGTGTAAACCACGCTTCGTTCGACTGTGAGTGAAACGGTCCGGCGCCCGTACCGCCGCCGGTAGGCATGCGCACCACCATATCGGCCGTTTGGCCCCAGCGCCAGTGCAGTTTGGCGAGGTTGTTCACGATCTGGTTGAAGCCGCAGGTGACGAAGTCGGCAAACTGCATTTCCACCATACTTTTGATGCCTTTCAGGCTAAGACCCAGCCCGATGCCGACAATGGCGCTTTCACAAAGCGGGGTGTTGCGCACCCGATCTTTGCCGAATTCCTGCATGAATCCATTGGTAATTTTAAAAACGCCGCCATAATCAGCAATATCCTGGCCCATGAGCACCAGTTCCGGATGGCGTTTCATGGCCTCGCGCAGTCCGTCGCTGATGGCATCGATAAAACGCAATTCTCGGCCGGGTTGCGCAGGCGCCACGGCGGCCGGCGCCGGTGCATACACGTCGGCCAGTTCCTCGGCCGTATCGGCCACCGGTTCGGGCTCTGCAAACATGACATCTACGGCTTTCTGGATGTCTTTTTTATACCGTTCTTTCAAGGTTTTGGCCTGCGCTTCGGTGAGCAGGTTTTCTTCCAGCAGCCATTTCTCGAAATTGTCGATGGGGTCTTTTTGCGCCCAGGCATCCATCAGTTCCTGCGGCACGTATTTGGTGCCGCTGGCTTCTTCGTGGCCACGCATGCGGAAAGTGACGCATTCGAGCAGGAAGGGCTCGGGATTTTCGCGCATTTCGGCAGCAATTTTCCGAATGGTGGTAAACACCTCTATAATATTGTTGCCATCGATTTTGGCCGAGCGCATACCATAACCTGCTGCACGATCGACGAGGTCTTTGCAGGCGTATTGCTCATTGGGGCGGGTAGACAAGCCGTAACCGTTGTTTTCGATCAGGAAAATCACCGGCAGTTTCCACACCGACGCCACATTGAGCGCTTCGTGGAACTCGCCCTGGCTGGTAGCGCCTTCGCCGGTAAATGCCAGCGACACGCGGCCTTGTTTGCGCAGTTTGTGGGCCATGGCGACGCCGGCTGCCAGCGAAAGTTGCGGGCCCAGGTGCGAAATCATACCAACAATGGCGTGTTCCATAGCGCCAAAGTGAAAAGATCGGTCGCGGCTTTTAGTGTAGCCGAGTCGTTTGCCCTGCCACTGGCAAAACAGGCGGTCGAGCGGCATGTCGCGCGCCGTAAACACACCAAGGTTGCGGTGCATGGTAAATATTACTTCGTCGGGCAGCAGGGCGCAAGCGGCCCCGACGCTGATGGCTTCCTGCCCGATACCGGAAAACCATTTGGAAATACGGCCCTGCCGGAGCAGGTTGAGCATTTTTTCTTCAATGAGGCGAGGGCGTACAAGTTGTTCGTACAGGTGCAAAAGGGTGTCTTTTTCCAGACCGGATGCAGTGTAGGGAATAGCAGTTGTGGTGGCGGTCATTGTGTAGTAGCGGTTTAGTTGTTGGTTGTTAAGTTATTGGTTGTTAAGTTATTGGTTATTGGTTATTAAGTTATTAGGGGTGGGTAAGGGTTTATTTCTTCGTTCGTTTGGCTGCTCAAACAGGAATGCCAAGATGAACGAACCACCAAACCCTTACCCACCCCTAATAACTTAATAACCAATAATCAATAACTTAACAACCAATAACTAATAACTAACCGGCGGCAAAATTCCAACATTTCCCAGACAATATTTGTCACATTCCTTTCATTCCTGATCAAGTGGTTTTATTTTTGTTCTGGAAATAATTGATGTACTTATTAAATATATTTTACTTTTGTGCATTCGTTCCCGTTAATCTTCTTCCCTTGGGTACTCGAAATCCGCCCAATTCTATAATCCGCCTAGGTTTGAAAGAGATTCGACAAGCACTTTGATTAAACGCTTTTGCGGTTTAATCCTTTCCCTTTTTCAGGTCATACTAAAATTCCCATTTCCGATCACAGCGAGGTTGATCCCTGGCTGGCTGGCTCATTGTCAGAATTATGCTTTCGGCCTTTGTGGCGCTTTGAAATGGCGTCGCACAGGCTCGGGTTGTTTATATTTTTTTTAATACATGTACCCTATATGCGTGATTTGATCGAACTCACTAACCTCTTGAATACCACCAAGATGAAGGGAGACGGCATGATGAAATACATCATCGAGCCCAACACCAAGATGGAGCGCCTCTATGAGGCACTGATCTCCAAAAAGGTGAAAAGCGATGAAGATGCCAAAACTCTTTTTGGGGATCAAGAGAGTGCCACCAATCTGACCGGACTGAAAAACAAACTCAAAGAGCGTTTGCTCGATTCGGTGTTCCTGCTTGATTTCAAGGAGGCCAACTTCTCGTCGCGGCAGAAGGCTTTTTACGAGTGCTATAAAAAATGGTCGGTTGCCATGACACTGCTCACACGCAATGCCAAAATCACCGGCATCGACCTGTTGGAGCGCCTGCACCGACATTCTATCCACTTCGAATTTACGGAACTCACCCTCGACATCCTGCGCGTGCTCAAATTGCAGTACAGCGTCGTGGAAGGCGATATTGAGAAATACCAAAAAGCCAAAACCCAGTATTTTCGGTACGAGCACATCTGGATGATGGAAAGCAAGGCCGAAAACTATTATTCCGAACTGATGATTCAGTTCACCAACAGCAAATCGACCAAAACGGAGGTTACCGACCTCGCCAAAACATATTACGCCGAACTGGAAGGTTATATGAAGGAATGCGATTCCTTCAAACTCCACCTGTTCGGGCGCATGATTGAACTGACCATCTACAACAGCGCCAACGACTACCTCGAAACCGCCCGGCTTTGTGAAGACGCTATCGCCTTTTTCGACAAAAAAGAGTACGACAGCGGCTTGCCACTTCAGGTGTTTTACTATAACCTGGTGGTGTGTTATCTTCAATTGCGCGAATTTGAAAAGGGCCAGGAAGTGATCGGCCGCTGCGAATATTTCTTTACCGAGGGCACCTTCAACTGGTACAAACTCCAGGAACTGTTCTTCCTGCTGGCTATGCACAGCGGCCACTACGCGGAAGCGTATCGGCTGTATGAAAAGATCACCAACTATCCGCGTTTCAACGAGCAGGCGCACCAGATCGTGGAAATGTGGAAAATTTATGAGGCTTACGTGCAGTTCCTCATACGCATCGGCGAAATACCCGACGACCTGGTGAGCGAAAAAGCCCGGAAGTTCAGGGTGGGCAAATTCCTCAACGAAGTGAATGAATACGTGAAGGACAAGCGTGGTATGAATATTTCCGTACTCATCGCTCAAATCCTGTTCAATATTGCCGATCGCGACTACGACGAGGCCATCGAACGCATCGAAGCCATTGAAAAATACCGCTCCCGCCACCTTAAAGAAGACGATACCTTCCGCAGCAATTGTTTTATCAAAATGCTGCTGCAAATACCGCTCGTTAATTTCCACCGGGAAGCCGTGCTGCGTAAAGTCGAACGCTACCATAAGAACCTGCTTACCGTACCGCTCGAATCGGCTACACAAATGCACGAGGTGGAAATCATTCCTTACGAGCCTTTGTGGGATATGATTATCCGAAATCTGGAATTGAAAATCTACAATTCAAAGAAGAAAAAATAGGTTTTTGAGTTATGAGTTATGAGTTATGAGTTATGAGTTATGAGTTATACTCACGTTGCTCTTGGATGCTCTAAAAGTGAAGCCAAGAGCAACGTGAGTATAACTCATAACTCATAACTCATACCTCATCACTCAAAAACCTATTCCCTTTTCACCCGATAACTACCCGACACCGTATGCGTAGCCCCCTGTTCATCCAGATACGTGCCGGAGAAGGTGCCGATGAAATACTCGCCAGGATTTGCGGGGAAATTGGTCAGGTTGGTAATAATGCCGGCGGCTGCAGCGCCGGAAAGACCAACAGTGGGGTTGGAGAAATATTCCAGGGGATAGGTGCCGGCCTGCGTTGCTGAAAACTGAAGGGAGATATAACTGGTAGTGCCGAATCCTCCATACAAATTGATGCTGGCAAAACCGATAGAATCTATGGAATAGCCATCCGGTTCAGGAACAGTAAGTGTCTGCCCATCGATCGTGGATTGAATATATTCGTCCAGGCCGATACATGCGGTGAGTGTACCCACATTTATCACACCACCAGGGGTAGGTATAGCAACCGTCTGCACAGGGCTTTCTTTCAGGTTGTCGAGGTCGAATGCCTGCACCTGTATGCTGGGCAAGTTGTTACAATTCAGGATAGTATATGAAAAAGCCCCGTTTTCGTCTGCAAACACGATATTATTTCCAATACGCACATACCCGTTGCTAACAGGATTACCTGCGCAGTTGACGATATTGCCGGTGAATGTAGGCGTATTCAGAGATGAACTGCTGATAATAATGGGCGGCAAAGTGGTGCTGCTATTGAATGGCCCAATGGTTTGGGTGTATAGTACCTGGTTGCCACACTGGCCGTACAACTGGATATTCATTTGCATCTCAACACCTTGGATCACCCCTCCGCCGAACTGACCGTTTTGGTCGGTATTGGCATATCCGGGCCAACTGGTGTTGGTCGCAATCAATTCGATGGTCACAAATGGCAGCGGGTGTTGCAGGTCGTCGAGATAAACACTGCCATTCAACTGCACCAGCGACAAGCCTACGTCACAGTTCCAGAAAGAAAAGTGTTTCACTTTACCCACGTACTGATTGCCGTTTTTCTGGGCCGAGCCCTCTTCTATCCAACGGGACTTGACTACATCGAAATGCCAGAGCGGGATGTCCGACGGCGCTTGCGAAGCCTGCACACTTGTAATCGGCATAGTCAGTTCCACCTCCATGCCATCGGCAATCTGGGCTTTTCCGGCAGCGCCTTCCAGTTCTACGGCGACCATGCCAAAACTGCCAAGTGCCTGTTCGTTTCCGGAGGTACCGATTCCCCGAAAGTCGCCAGGGCAGAATAAGGCCAATTGATCGTCCTGGGGGTTCAGGTAGCGTGCAAACACGCGGATATTGCCGGATGTGTTGACGGAATTGGCCGGGAATTTCAGGGTAGGGCCGCCCGGAATACTGACGGTACCACCCGACGCATTGTCGAACGAACCAACCTGTACTTTTTTAATCAATTGAATCGTAACCGTTTGCAGCGCCTCGTCTTTCACATAGTAGGCGCGGGAGAACTCGAAGTAACCATCTTTATTGACAGAAAGTATCGCGTCATTGTCGGGCATTTGTACCTTTTTGGTACGGAAAACACCGTTGTCGTCCGTCGTCACGGTCTGGGTGCCCGCCTGTACCTGTGCATTCGCCACCGGCGCACCCGATTCGTCGATAATACGCCCCGCAAAGGCTACGTCCACCAACCGGGATTCAAAATTCATGGGATCCTGGTTGCAGGCGTACCAACTGACTATGCTCAGCAGTAGCACGAACAAGCCAAGGGTTACTCTAAGGTTTTTCATACTGTAAAGTTTTTGTGAAAGAAATTGGTTGTCAGTCCATTTCACGCATCGCTCCCTGGGAAGGTTGGGTAAAGCCGAAAAAATTCTTTTCAACGCATTTGTAGAATTATCTTCGCCGCCCGTTCGAAATTCACATTTACCATCACAATCATGCAGTTTCAGGTCGTATTCAACCTGTATCCTTTTTCAGAAAATCTGTACCTGCCCTCCGCCAATATTGTGCAGGAGGACAAGGGCGGGCAACTGACGCACCTGGTGCAAAAGGCCACTGCAGCAACCGTGGTATCGTACGGACTGGAACTCACCCCTCTGCAGCAACGACTGCTGGGGATGATCGAACAATTGACACCCAAAAGCCTCGAATCCAGGTACAAACCACCCAAAGCCAAAACGGCCACTGCGCTGGATAACCTGCTGGCCGACAAAGCGACGAAAGACGTGGTGGAGCGTTATATTTTTTCCCAACTCGATGTGTTTCTGGATGAAATTGCCCGCAATCGACTACCGCTGACCATCGATGCCGAACGCAAATCGCTGGCAAAAGACGTGCAGGTGGTGTTTCCACGCGAAGAACTCGTGCCGCACCTGTTCTTTAAAAAAACCACAGAAGGCATCGAGTATCGCCTGCAATTAGGCACCGAAACCCAGCGCTGGAACCTGCGCGAACACAACATCGTGCCGCTCACCAACCTGGAACCTGCCTGGATTCTGGTCGACTACGCCTTGTTTCGCGTGCCGGGCATCAATGGCAACATGGTCAAGCCGTTTCGCCAAAAAGACACCGTGCTGGTACCTGCTCGTTCGGAACGCGAATATTTCAGAAAAGTCATTGCCAAAAGCATTCGACGCGGCCGCGTGGAAGCCGAAGGTTTTCGGGTGGAAAAAGCCGAAACCCTGCGTTTTACCCGCCTCGAAACAGTGGAAAACATCCTGGAAAACCGCTGGCTGCTGAAACCGGTGTTTGAATACGACGGCGCCGAATTTCAGTGGGGCGAACGCCGCGACCGCGTCACTTCGCTGGATATTCCGGACAACGATCAGGGTGAAATTGCCGTACATCTCGTTTGCAGGGATGCAGAAAAAGAATTAAAACATATTGATTTTCTCAAAAATAACGGCCTGGAAGACGACGGCCGCGCCATGAGCACCACACATTCAGGTGAAGGAAAATATGCCAGTCTGCAAAGCCTGCTTCAGTGGCTCGGTCGCCATCACCGTGCACTGGAATCGGAAGGTTTTCGCATTGTAGCGCCGCAAACCGACGGTCGTACCCTGTTTCTGGGCGCCTCGGATATTGCGGTTCAGTCGGAAGCCGCCGGCGACTGGTTTGATGTACAGGGGCGCGTGACAGTGGGTGAATATTCGTTTTCGTTTCAGCGTCTGCTGCCCAATTTGCGCCGCAACGACCCGTTTTTTGAACTGCCCGACGGCACTTTTTTCCTGATTCCGGAAGAATGGTTTGCCCGCTTTGCCGACCTGGCGGGTGTGTTGCAGGAACAGGGCGACCTGCTCCGGCTGCCCAAATCGCTGTACACCGTTTTGCAAAACACCGACAGCGATGCAGAGCCGGAAAAATACCCGCTCATCCAGCCCGAATCCGTTGACTATCAGCCGTCTGAACACCTGAAAGCCACGTTGCGGCCCTATCAGTTGACGGGTATAAAATGGCTGGTCGGGCATTACCGACACGGCTTCGGCGCCTGCCTGGCCGACGATATGGGGCTGGGCAAAACCCTGCAAACCATCGCCTTGCTGCTGCACGCCAAGGAGAACAAGGGACAAAGCGCCGAATTAGCACCCGCAACAGGCAATAGCCAACTCGACCTGTTTGCCAACTACCGCGCCGAACTCCGCCCGCTGAATGCGCTCTTGCTACTACCTGCCTCGCTGGTGTTTAACTGGCAGCAGGAATTGGTGCGTTTCGCGCCTTCGCTGTTTACCTACGCGCACCTCGGGCCCAAACGCCTGCGCGAGGCCCGGGCCATTGGCGCCCACGATGTGGTGCTTACGACGTACCACACGGCTTTGCAAGACCTCGAATTGCTGGAAAAAGTGGACTGGCATTTTATCGTGCTCGACGAAAGCCAACAGATCAAAAACCGCGATTCGGAAATTTCCAAAATGGCCAGAAGCCTGCGCGCCGACTGCCGGATTTCACTGTCGGGTACGCCCATCGAAAACTCGCTGGCCGACCTGTGGACGCAGATGGAATTTATCAATCCGGCCACGCTGGGCTCCTACCGCCAGTTTCGCGAACAATTTCAGGCGCCGATTGAAAAACAGGGCGACGAAAAAGCGAAAGCGCGCCTTTTCAGCCGCGTACAGCCGTTTTTCCTGCGCCGCACGAAAGAAGAAGTAGCGCCCGATCTGCCGGAACTGACTACCCAGATTTTTTATTCCGAAATGTCGGCCGAGCAGAAAAAATACTACGAACAGGTGAAATCGGCCATGCGCAACCAGATTCTATCGCTGTTCGACGACCCCAAAACGCGGCTTCAGGCCTTGCAGGCACTCACCCGCCTGCGGCAAATTGCCAACCATCCCCGCCTGGCCGACCCCGATTACCTCGGCTCCAGCGCCAAGATGGACGATGTGCTGGCGCAGTGGGACGTGGTGCGCCGAGCCGGCCACAAAGCCTTGTTTTTCAGCAGTTACGAAAAACACCTGCAATTGTATCGCAGTGTTTGGGAAGCCGAAAAACAGCCGTATTCCTGGCTCACGGGCGAGGTATCGCAAGCCGACCGCGGCGCTGCCGTGCAACGGTTTCAGACGGACGCCGATGTGCAGGCATTTTTCATGACCCTCGGCGCCGGCGGTGTGGGTTTGAACCTCACGGCAGCCGATTATGTTTTTCTACTCGACCCCTGGTGGAACCCCGCCAAGGAAGACCAGGCCATCGCGCGTGCGCACCGCATCGGCCGCATGCACCCCGTGACGGCCGTGCGATTTATCAGCCGCGGCACCATCGAGGAAAAAATATTGCAATTGCAGGAACGGAAACGAGCGCTGGGGAAAGATTTGTTCGCTACCGCCGACTCCGAATACCCGCATTTGGAGCGGGAAGACGTGGAAATGCTATTGCAGTAGCAGTCCTAAGTCCTAAGTCCTAAGTCCTGAGTCCTAAGTCCGTGGGTAGCGAGCCCTGATAACAGATAACATATAACAGATAACAATTATGAAACCTGGCATTTATTCATTTCTCCTGGCGCTGGCAACTGTACTGGCGCTGTCGTCCTGCGGTGCCGATCCGGCGCCGGAAAGCAGCAAACCCAATGCCGTTACGACGCCACAATCTGCACAAGACCAGGCGGCTGCACCGGGCCCTTCGGCCGTGCCGGAACCACCCTTCATCAAGGAAGGTGAGTTGGCGTTGCTCGACGCCACGGGCAAAAAAGTGTTGACCAAACTCGATATTGAAATTGCCGAAGTATCGCAGGAACGCGAACAAGGTCTGATGTACCGAAAAAGTATGCTCGACAAGCAGGGCATGCTCTTTTTATTCGAGTTTCAGGAAGAACAGAGTTTCTGGATGCACAATACCTATATCCCGCTCGACATCATTTACCTGAACGACAAACTGGAAATTGTTTCGATCCAGAAAAATGCCCAGCCCATGAGCGACAAACCCTTGCCCTCGGGCAAACCTGCGCAATACGTGTTGGAAATCAACGGCGGCCTCAGCGACAAACTTGGACTCAAACCCGGCGTGAAAGCAGCGTGGATGGATTATGTAAACAATCGGGAAGTGGGGGGGTATAATGGGTTGTGAGGGGTAGAGAGGTTTTGAGAAGAATAACAATATCAAACCATGTGATCTGATTTTGATTCAACACTTGCCCTTTTTCCTGTAAAACAGTACCTTTGATGCGATCAAATGATGGCATCATGATTCACAAATATTACGAAGGCACCCCTCAAATCATCAATCTGTCCACCGAGATTGGCAGGTTGTTAGGAGTTGTTGATGCTACACACCTCCAGAAGCCACAGGCCGAACTCAGGAAAAAAAACAAAGTAAAAACGATTCGCGCCTCCTTGGCAATTGAGGGGAATACTTTGAGTGAAGATCAGATCACTGCCATCATTGAGAACAAACGCGTAACAGGTCCTTCCAGAGATATCAAAGAGGTAGAGAATGCCATTCGTGCATATGACAATCTTTCGAATTTTGACGCTTTTTCAAAAGAATCCTATTTGGAGGCACATCGTCTGTTAATGTCGGGCCTTGTAGATACGCCTGGGCAGTTCAGGACTGGTTCAGTCGGAGTAATACAAGGAGACAGGATCGCCCATTTAGCGCCACCAGGATGGAATGTCGATAATTTGATGACAACTTTGTTTGGCTATCTTAAAGAAGGAGAGGATAACCTGATCATCAAAAGTTGTGTATTCCATTACGAGATGGAGTTTATTCATCCTTTTATGGATGGGAACGGACGCATGGGCCGACTCTGGCAGACGGTGATACTGATGAAGGCAAATCCCGTGTTTGAATTTTTGCCAATCGAACAAGAGATAAAGAAAAGTCAGGAAGAATATTACCATGTACTGAGCCAATGTGACAAAGAAGGGCTTTCCACAAAGTTTGTGGAATACCTCCTGAGCAAGATAAAAATAAGTTTGGCGGAACTGGTCGCTGCCCAACGTGTAAATTATACCGATTTGGAGCGTTTGAATTATTTTCTCGATCAAATTGGTACTGCCCCTTTCACAAGGAAAGATTATCTTAGGGTATTCCCTAAAATCTCCACCGCAACAGCAACACGGGATTTAAAAAAAGGGGTAGAAGAGGGCATTTTGACCAGGAATGGGAAGGATCGACTTGCCAACTATCAAAAGAAGTAATAACCAGCCTCGACAATACGCTGAAAAAAAAACTGTTTTTTGTTACACCATCCATGGCCGCCTGTGTACTCTTTCTGTCCTCAATGACACTTAAAATAATCAAACGGCTCCAGGCAATCCAGGCACCTGAACAGCGCCTTGCAGGCCGTTGAGCCAAACTGCGACACCATTTCCGTGCGGGTGGAGTGGCAAAAAGGGCATTCCAGTGCGCGGTGTTCTCCCGTGAGCGCTTTTTTATCCATACTGGCTTCGGCGGGCGGCGCGATGCCGTATTCGGCTAATTTTCGGCGGCCCTCGGCGCTGAGCCAGTCGGTCGTCCAGGCCGGGCTGAGTACGGTGGTCACCCGCGTTTTCTGGAAACCGGCGTCCTGCAATGCCGCCCGGATATTTACCTCGATCATGTGCATGGCCGGGCAGCCGCTGTAAGTAGGGGTGATGACCACCTCCACCTCGCCGTCGGAGTGATGAATGACATCGCGAATGATGCCCAGGTCGCGAATGGTGAGTACCGGAATTTCCGGGTCGAAAACCGTATCGAGTGAACGGTTAATTTGGTCGAGCACCTGAAGAGCAGGCATTTTGTCAGAATTTTGGGGTAAAGTTATCCGTTTTATTCATTTATTAACCAGGAGCGTATTATACCCCGGCCATTTTTGTTCTTGAAAGTGGCTAAAGTTGCAAGAAATGCCAAGCGTAATTCAGGTGGTGGTATGGGCTTCAGCCCGTCAGGACAGCGCCATTTATGGCGCTCACAATAAAAATACTAATTATAGCGCCTTAAAAGTCGCTGTCCCGACGGGCTGAAGCCCATACCACCACCTGAATATCGCTTGGCTGTTGTGTAGTACGGACGCCCATTCTAACAATGGGGACATATGCAGTGGTCAAAAGAAGGGAACGTTTCCGAAACAAAAAACAGCCAAAGGGTACATACCCTCTGGCTGTGACATTCCACAAGATTATTACGAAGATTGTACCAATGCGAGGCGAACGAGCCTGCTGCTGATAGCCAAAAAGCAACCGGCAAATGTTCGGCGCCGCAGGAGTTTTTTTTATGAGCGGGGTTGGAAGCAGGCGCCCGACTTTTCGGACGCCTGCGACCCGCTGTTTCGCAACCCCATGCTCCCTTCAACGCTTTGAAAGAAACATTTTGGTGGAGGAGCGAACTTGTAAAGAGCAACTATTTCATGTTATTTGATCTGGATCATCTTGCGCGTAGCGCTGTCATTATCCGTTTGCAGGGTGTAGTATAGCACCCCATTGACATTTACCATACTGCGGTCGATCGGGAAAGAATTGTATCCTTTGCTGAATTTCCCGCGTTGCAGGTGAATCAGGTGGCCGCCTTCGTCGTAAATGCTCAGGGTAGCCTGGGTATCTTCGGGCAGGTGGAATCCGATCACGGTACTGTTCATAAACGGATTCGGCATGTTCTGGTACAATTCGAAACCTACGCCAGTGACCGTTGGGCCATCCTTGCTCTGGAATCTGAATGCGACATCCAGTTTTTCGCCTTCCACTGTGTAGGCTTCCGCTTTGGTGATGCGGCTGGAAACGCCCAGCATTTTGCTGATTTCGCCCGATTTTTTGGCTCTGAAACGAAGCGTGAAATGTGCTTCCTCGTTGCCATCCCAACTGGTGGTCAGGGCGCCGTCTTCTGCGAACACAGCGAAATTTTCACTTTTCATGGCATCACCCGGTTTGATGTCGATCAGTTCCAGGTCGCCGAAGTTCATGGTAAATTGATACCCTTGCACTTTCTGATCGGCCTTGAATGTCACTTCAAACATTTCACCCGCTTTCACCATGCCATTGTTGCTTTGTGTGGAAGGTGCATCCACATCGAATACCAGGGCGCCGCTGCTGCGTTCTTCCGCACTCATCAGAGAGTTGGCAATCACGGAGTTGTTTACGTCGCCAATTTTGATAGCCACCATACTGTTTTCCACCTGGGTGCCCTGGATGTCCGATACCGTTTTGTTTTCCGGGAAAACAGACTGGAACGGATTGGCCGGGTTGTCGAATTGGTAGTCGCGGTCGACGAAGCGCCAGGACGTATTGTTCGGCAGGTCTTCGTAAATACCAAGGATCAGTTTGCGCAATTCAACGATGTCGAAGGTGGTGATCGAGCCGGAGCGGTTGGCGTCGGCAGCAATCATTTTGTACGGCGATCCGAGCGTTTCGAGCCCAAGAATGTGTTTGTTGATCAGCACCAGGTCATACGTGGTCACACCATTCAGCGGGTTGTTGTCTTTCGTTGGCGTGAGCGTGTAGTCAGACATTGTGGGTATGGCTTCCGGGAATTCGAAGTAACCCTGGTCATTGGTCATCACGAACTGATTGAAAGCAGTACCATTGGGCGATTGGCCCGACAGTTCCACATCGCATTCCTCCAGTCCATAGTCCATTTCCGTTTGCATCACACCTGCTACAGTAGCCTGTGTTTGTCCGCCGCCGCAGTTGTTCAGCGGGTCCTGAATAGTGATGATGGCAGAACAGTAGTCGGCATTGCCGGCCTGATCCATCGCCCACAATTCTACAGTTTGAGCGCCTACATCCGAACAGTCGAATGTGATGGAGATAACAGGCTGGCCATTGTTGTCGAGCGGGAATTGCTGCGGGCCATCGGCTGTCTGGATACCAAAAATCAGGTTTTCTTCCGGTGTACAGTTATCTACGGCTTGCAGGAGGAAGTCGCTCGCAAAAAGCGTCACCATTCCTGTCGGCATCAGGGTAACACCCCATCCGCCCTGGCAGAATATAGACGGCGGCTTGCAATCGCGTACCACGATAGTGTATTCGCACACACTTTCGTTGCCACAACCGTCGCCGACAATCCATTTGATCTTGTGTTTGCCATGCGGCAGTTCGGGCAGCACGTAGTTGCCAGGAGACGCGGCAGTGTTCCAGCGTACGCCTGCGGTCAGGCTGCCGTTCACCACAGAGGTTTGCAGGGCAAAGCGGTATTTCTGGTTGGCAGCTACGGCGCGCTCGTCGAAGTTGCGCACGGTACCACCTGCGAAGTTGGCCGTATTGGCATTGTTGTACCGTACGGTGCCGTCTGCGGGCGGGTTAGTGCTGCTGACAACTGTTTCCATCGTTCCATCGCCATCGAGGTCGAGGAACAGCAGGTAACGGACGCTCAGGTTGGTACCCGAACACAGGTCGGATGCATTGATATTCAAGTCGGCCGGTGCTTCGCACAAATCATGTATTTCATTTTGTGTATCGAACCAGTATGATTCGTTCCACAGGGCAGCATTGTTGGTACTATTGTCACAAACCGTATCCGGCGATGAAGGGCAGACCATAATAGGTGGTTGATTATCAATCACTTTAATGATTTGTTTGTACTTATAGCACGCGGTGGCGGCGTTCCAGAAACTGCTGTAATCAGTAGTCTGTGTATCGTTGGCATTGATTTTTACCACCGAGGCTGTCCACGGCGCAGGTGTACCTGGCGCCGACACGATGGGGCCGGTCAGATTGGCCGGTGCATCGGGTGTTGCGCTGGGGGTCGGGTTAGGTACCGTGGTACACAGGCTTTGCGGCGTGTAACTGCACCAGTTGATCACCGTCCAGGTTCGTTCTATTTTGTAGCAGGCATCGGGCACTACGGTGAAAATCTGATCCTGGTAGGCTACGCCGAGCAGTTCGCAATCTTCTCCGTAGAAAGTGGGTTCGCCGTAGATGCCGTTGCCGTTGCAACTGTTGATGACCACATCGTTCGGGAATTTGATACCGAATTTCTGGTCGTATGTAACCGTAATTTTCTGTGTGCAACTGCTGGACAAGCCGCGGCAGTCGTAGGCACGGAAAGTACGCGTAATGATACCTCTGTTGCAGGTTGTGTCGAACTGGCTGTAGTTGGCCGAGTGCGTCAGACCCTTGTGGTTCTGGTACACTTTTGTAGAGTCCAGGCAGCAGTTGTCGTACACATTCGGTACGCCGTATGCCCACAGGCTCGGGTCGAAGTTTTCACAACTAACCGTCACATTCAGCGGCGGCTCACAAATCGGCTTGATCTTGTCCTGTACTTCTACCTGGATGGTACATTCATTGAAAATCGGTGTTCCATCGGGGTAGTGGCTGATATTACCCAGCGCATCTACCTGATACACCCTCAGAATGACATCCTGTACGGTACCTACTTCACAGCAGTAGAATTTGATCGAATCGTTTTCTGCTGTAGCGATATCGTATTCACATTCGTTCAGGCCGGTGATGCAACTGCTGTATGGCGGCACACGGCGTATGGTGAAGGTGACGTCGCCACAGTTGTCGTACGAACCCTGATCGAAATTGGCTGCAGGAACAACTGCCACGCCGGCAAAATCGCACCCATTGTTCAGTGTGTAGCAGTCACTTGGATCATCGATACCGATGGCTACGATGGTGTACTGTGTGCACGAAGGAATCGGTGGCGCATAGTCGTTCACAGTCAGTTCGAAGGAACAGGAACTCTGATTACCGCAGTTGTCCAGGGCAAAATAGGTCACATAGTGCGTACCCACGGGCAGGCAGGGCGTATTGCCGAACACAGCCAGTGTATCGCGATCTCCGGTGTTGTTGCCGGGGAAATTATTGAGTGTTCCACTCAATACGATGGTGTTCACGATATTTTGAGTGGCAGGGTCTACTACTTCAATTTCCGCTCTGACACTGGTAATTCTCGAGCATCCGTCGTCCACAATGACATCGGGGAGGTTGACGGTGCCGCAGCAGGAAAACGGGTCGGTTGTGACCGAAATATCCGCCGGGCAATCGATTGTCGGGCCTGTTAGGTCGCGCACCCTGATATATTGCGTATGCGTGATGATGTTGTTGGAGCACACATCGGTAGCCGTCCAGGTTCGGGTAATATTATAGGAGCCGTCGCACAAGGTAGCCACCACATCGATATGATTGAACGTGGCGAGGTTGCCCGGGGGCAGGTCGAAAATGGTCGGATTTCCTTGTAATCCCTGGCTTTCAATCCACTCCGGCGTCGGGTAGGCGCCTGTGATGCAACTGAATGCCGGCTCCTCAAAATCATCGTAGTTCGGCGGGAACATGAAATCTTCCAGTTCTACCGGGCGCAGCAATTTAATATTTTGCACACAGGAGGTGCTGTTACCACTTTGGTCTACAGCGGTCCAGGTACGCATAACGATGGCAGACAGGCCAGTTTCGCATGGTTGCGGTGTTGTCCAGTCGGTATAACTCAGGGTTACGTCGCTGCAATAGTCGATAACGCCTGCAGGAGCCAGGTATTTATTGTTGGGCAATGCCACGAGTGGCGGCAAGGTCAGTTCGTTGGGG
The DNA here is from genome assembly GCA_020160935.1 of Bacteroidota bacterium. GTDB lineage: Bacteria > Bacteroidota > Bacteroidia > Chitinophagales > Saprospiraceae > M3007. The sequence continues at coordinate 191,347 of JAIUPL010000007.1, forward strand.
AAGCCGACCGTGAAATTGCCGTTCATGCGAACGTACAGGTTGATCAGTTCTATTTTGGAAATATCGTTGCCTGCATTGGTATCATTGATCCTCAAAATCCAGTTACCATTGGCAGGCTGGTTGTCAAAACTGCTGAACGAACCCGCGCCATTGGGAATACGAACGCGAATGTTTGTCGTCAACGCTGGGCAGGTCATCGTATTGGCGCCTTCGTCGTCGAAGCGGGCCCAGATTGTGCTGGCGCCACAGCCGCTTACATTATCCCATACTTTTACAACCGTGCCGGAAGGGCTTTCCAGTTCGATGTCGAGGTTGCCGAAAAATGCATCCTGCGATATTTTCAAACCCAGGTCTACGTCTTTTACGATCGCGCCATCAGGGCCGGAAACCGGAATGGTGAAACTTCTGGTCTGAAAATCCACCACATTTACAGGCAGTTCGGTGATCGAGAAGCGAATCGTTGCTTCCGTTTCCTGAACGAAAGTAGGTGTCAGCGGGTAGTTAGCAGGTACTGTGACGGTGTTGCATTCCAACACAGGTGGAACGTTGTCAAAAACTTTTACATCACCATAACATTTGTTGGTAGTGATCGGATCTGTCACCCGTACGCGGTATGTTTTGCCAATATCAGCGGCGCCTACTACGGCAGGCACCCATGGGCCGTTGCCAAATGGAGGCACTTTGTCGAGTTCGACAATATAGTTATCATAGCAGCCGTATGGGCCGCCTTCCAGCACCTGGTCGGCCAGGATGACATCCGAACAACCTTCTCCGAGTGAAAAGTGAACGAGGTCGTTGCAGACAAGGCCGGTAATCGGATTGGGGAATGGCGCTACCGTTACTTTGAAAGAACAGTCGGCCGGATTGTTGTTGGCATCTACACAGTGGAATGTATTAATCGTTTCACCCACCGGATAAGGCTGATTGGGCGCGATACCGGCCATTTGTTGTGGCACGCTCACAACTTCCTTGAAATATCCAACAGAGCCGTTGTAGGAACGGTCGGCGAAAGTAGTGCCGAACGCATACTGTTTTCCTGCGCCCGGGTTGGACGACACGCGCAAGGTACCGTCGTCGACCTGGCGGTTGCCTTCCGTGTAATTGAGTGGAGCGCCGCTGGTGCTGGTCAGGTAAATACCTTTCGACTGGCCAGGGTTGAGCACGATACTGAAACCGGTAATGGGGGTGCCTGTGCCTGGAGAAGCCGAAGTGACGGTGCGGGTTCCGGCAAGTGTCCAGGCCGCCGGGTTGTTGGCATTGCTTTGCCACGAACCAGAGGCGGTGGTATAATACACTTCCATTTGCCAGGTACCTACATTGATAGAAGGCGAGAAGTTGGTGATGGTCAGTTTGGTATTGCCGATGTTTTTTACGTCGAACATCACACCCGCCTGGGAGTTGTTGAAGTCGATCGGGTGCGAAACGGTACCACTGGCAGTGTATGGGCAGTTGTCGGTGCAGGTAACGGAATAACTGTAGTTGACGGTGCATTCTCCCGGTTCGAGCGTGAGTGTCACGTCGCCTGGGCAATTGAGTTCCGGAGAAGTATTGTCCGTTACGGTAATCGTCTGGTTGTCGGATGAGATGACGCCGTTGCCGCATGGGTCGACGAGTTCCCAGGTAATGATATTGGTTCCGACAGGTGTTGGAATGGTGGTAAAGCCTGCATTGTTGACAATAACGGCGGCGCCGCCGTTGATACGGTACTGCAACTGGTAACCTGCATTGCAATTGTCGACAGAAAATGTAGGCAACTGGGTGGTTACATTGGCAAAACAACTGGTGTTACCCGGGCCGGTGAAGGCGCTCAGGTTGCCAGGTGCATCAAGGACGCAGGAGATTTTTGGTATCTGACGCACGATTGCCGACCAACCCGGAAACTGGGTGGCCGCATCGGAAATCAACTGAAAAGTAAGGCCTTCGCTGGCATTGGCCCCCACGGCTGCGATGCCGGTGTTGGCAGTAATGGTGCCGGGGGTACTGATCCAGTTGCCGGGAGTAAAGTTGTTGAAGGTGCCGTTGCCGGTACCGTTCACCTGATTCATCCCCACGGTATTGCTGTTGAAAATATAGAAAGCATCCCAGTTCCCTTCCACAGAAAAAGATGTAAAAGACACCTGTATTTTGTGGGTAGCAGGGTTGGAGGGCAAAAAGGTCACATTTGAATTGCCGTTAGGGCTGTAAGAGTTGGCCTGGCCGCCACTGTCAAAAAAATTGAAGTAACAGTTGCCGGGTGGATTGAGGGTGAATGGACTGCCTACTGTGCCGCCGTTGGCAGCCATATTTACATTCGCTTGGGCGTGTAGTTGAATCCCTACCCACATTGATGCTACAATGAGCATCAGGTATTTCCTATAAAAGTTGCTCTTTTTCATAAGAGGATGATTGTTGAAAATAAAAAGTGCGGATTATGCGCGCGGCACAAACGGCCTTGCGGGCGATGTCCGATCATAGCCATTCGGACACCTCCAGTGAGATGTGTTGTGTATAAGTATCCAATTGCAAAAAGGGTCTGCTGGATTAGTTCGTAAGTGTCACGCGTGCTTCCTCGCGCAAGGCGCGCAGCACGATCTTGGATGTGTAGGTTGCTTCTTTTGAAAAGCCGAGGGTGGCGGCAGCCGGCAAGCCCAGGTCGAGCGATTCGGCCACGGTGGCGCCCCGGTCAATTTCCTGAATAATGGCCTTGAAATAGGATACCCGCCTGATCGTATTGTCGTACAAGGGCGTTCCTTCCGTGATGCCTGGAATTTGCTGGTTGAGCATGGTCACCTGGCTTTTCAACAAAGCAATAGCATCGGATGGCGATTTCCAGGAATAAGCCTGGGCTTGGGGCTCCGATTGCGGAATCTGAGCCAGGCATTGGTTTGCGAATGCCAGCATGCCTGTCAGAAGCAAGGCAAAGCGGAGCGACATCAACCAATGACAGCCGTTTTGATACATTTTTTTCATGAGAAAAATGCGTTTAGTGAATGAATACTTTACATTAATACGTCCTCGGTTATAGTGTATCCTGAACCGAAGAGGCGGGAGGGGGATGATGAAAAATGATGGTTTCCGGAGCGGGCGAACCCTGTATCATGATGGCCACTGCAAGTGGCTGCGATTTGTTTTTCTGACTTTTTCATAAGATTATTTTGTTGATTATGAACAGTTAATCTTTTAGGTTTCCATGCCCTCTCCCTGCTTTCAGGGAGAGAGGCATGGTCCCTATATGCTTCATAGTGTTGGCCAAATGGCCGTGATGATGGAGATTAAAATGGATGATCTAGTGAGTGGTGAGTGGTGAGTAGTGAGTGGTGAGTGGTGAGTAGTGAGTAGTGAGTGGTGAGTAGTGAGTGGTGAGTAAGAATTTGAACATTCACCACCTACTCACTACTCACTACTGACTACTCACTACTGACTACTCACTACTGACTACTCACTACTCACCAAACCGGATCCTGTACCGGCCATCCAGTTCTTCCACTTTGTACTGGCCTGGCTGGAGGGTGTAAAATTTGAGGCCTATCGTTCGCGCTATATCCAGCGGGATTTTGCAAGGCTCCTGGAGCACGAGTACGCCGTGCCGCAAATGGGTTTTCCAGATGTGTACGCAGAGCAGTTCGCGGGCAAAAACCATAGAGAGGCTCCTTCCATGCTCTCCACTGATCAGTAATGCCTTGGCGTGTTTGCATTCACGGCGGGCGCCATCAACAGGCGTATTTCCCTTGCGTGCTGTAATTTTGCAAATGCCTGTTCCGCGGCAATCATTACTTGGCGACCCAAACACTACATCGCAACTCATCGATTTTTCCGTGGCGGTTTCACGCACCGGCTGCAACAGGTTCCCGAACGGATCGTATAGCCTGCCCGTCCCGGGGACCGATTGATACGTAGAATAGTTTTTCATAATATTGTATGTTTTGAAATGAAGTGCCAGGGCGAATTCTTCTGTGCGAAGTCGCAGTTTATGCACCGATCAGATCGAGGCCGGTGATGCCGGATGTTACATTCTGGGTGTTGGAAGCGAAGCCGGAGAAGAAGTTCGTATTCATGTCGTGGAAGTGTTTTTTCTTAATTTTTACACTTCAAAGGTCAGGCGGCACGACAGGCTGTCTAGGGACACGAAACAGGGGTTGGTATCCCGGCTATTTTTACCCGTTTTTTAATATTTTTTACACTAAATAATTGATTGTCAATTTTTTAGATCAATTTTTTTCAAATAAAAAACGACCTTTCAGGCATTAAAAAAGCCCCTTTCAGGGCCTCTCAGGATCCAATCAGGTAAAATATCAAGGCCTTTTTTTTGAATATCGGACGGATAGGGGACTTGCGGAGTTATGAGTTATTGTGTGGGATGCTTGGTTTTGTGAGGGTTGAGGTGTTGAGAAGTGGAGGGGATATGGTTGAGGAGTTGAGATAGTTGAGGGGTTGAGGCCGACAATGCAGCATGACGGCAACAGGCTGCGAAAAACCTAAAAAAAACTCGGGATGACACACTTTTCATTTGTGTTCCAATAAAAAACAGCCTAATTCAACAGAGACGATGAATCTCAACTCCTCAACTCCTCAACTATCTCAACTCCTCCACTTCTCATCCCTTCCACTTTCTCAAAACCAAATATATTTTTTCCTGTTTTAGTGTCGATACACTTAACTTTGTGTCATGAAACTGGAACTGGAATTAAAAAACAGCAAGCCCCTCCAATCGCACCAGCGTGCAACGCTCAATATCATGTTTACAGCCAGTTGGCTGGATTGCATGCTCACCCGTCAATTGCGCCCGTATGGCCTTACAGGCCCGCAATACAACATTCTGCGTATCCTGAACGGTAGTTTCCCAAAGGGTTTGTCGGTACTCGACATAAAAAGTCGTATGATCGACCGCAGCAGCAATGTGAGCCGGCTGGTTGAAAAATTGCGCCTCTCGGGCTTGGTAGAACGCGTGGCCAATACGGAAGACCGCCGGATGGTGATTGTTTCCGTTTCTGAAGCAGGCAAAAAACTGCTTTCCGATATTGAAAATGCCAACTTCATCAACGGCCCCGGCGCTCCGGGCGGCAAACTCAGTGAAGGAGAAGCGCTCGAACTGGCACACTTGTTGGATAAATTCCGCGAGTGATACCACGCACAGTGCCATTGGTTATCTTTGCGCACCGAATAACCTGAATGTGCTGCCACTCCTACATTTTGCCGGTATTTTTTGATTTTTACTGCACCAATCTGTCTGCCTGTACGTCGCTGACGACGCAGATCATTGCTATATGCTGACGCTAGACCTTTTTACGCCCAACGACGACGTTCGACCTGTGTTTCTGACCGGAAGTTTCAATGATTGGACCACCCGCGACGAGCGGTTTAAAATGATGAAATTAAAGGAAGGGCATTACCAATATACCTTCAGGGAAATACCTGTCAATGGCGAGCCTTTTGAGTACAAATATGTGAAAGGCGGCTGGGAAGCCGAAGAACTCGGGCACGATGGCCATCCACCTACCAACAGGCGCATGGAAAAACCGCGCGGAAAAGTAGCCGATATTGTACCACGCTGGAAACAGCACTCGGGCGCTTACGATCCTGGTTTCTACCCCGATATTCGGGTGGTGGCCAAACGATTCAATGTGCCGCAATTGCGCCGCCGCCGCCGTATCTCTGTATTGCTGCCCTGGAATTATGAACTGAGCGACAAGCGTTATCCCGTTTTGTACCTGCAAGACGGCCAAAACCTGTTTGAGCAGGATGCTCCGTTCGGCACCTGGGGTGTCGATCAGAAACTGGCATACATGGCACAGCATGGTAAAGGCGATGTGATTGTTGTAGCCATCGACCACGGCGGCAAGGAACGTATCAAGGAGTTTTCTCCTTACAACACCCACAAATGGGGCGAAGGACTGGGACAGGAATACGCCCGTTTTCTCGTGGAAACCCTGAAACCCTACATCGACCAACAATTCCGGACGCTGCCCGACAGGGCCCACACCGGTGTAGGCGGCAGCAGCATGGGCGGACTGATCAGTATTTATGCCGGCCTGATGTTTCCGCAGGTGTATTCCAAATTCATGATTTTTTCCCCTTCGCTGTGGCTCACACCGCGTATCTATTTCGAGCCGATGCATTTTGCCCATTTTTCCACGCCTACCCGTATTTACCTGTATGGTGGCGGAAAGGAAGGCTCCAACATGGTGGCCAATGCCAAAAAATTCAAGGTGGCCGTGGAAAAACGTGGTATGCCGCCAGGATTGCTCCAGTTCCGACTGGAAATCGACCCCAATGGCCGCCACAATGAATCGCGCTGGGGCCAGGAGTTCCCTAAAGCAGCCGAGTGGCTTTACACTTTTTAGTTATTGGTTATTAGTTATTGGTTATCAGGGGAAGAAGGGAACATTCTGGTGATTTCCTGAAAGATAAAGATAATGACAACAAGAATCATCCCGAATCCTGGCTTTCACCAAAATTCGGGATGGCTAATGTTGTTTGCTAAAATAAAGACGCTGAAGCGGCTCTTAGAATTTAAACGACAACTGCACATTAAACATCCGGCCCAACTGGCTGAACTGAGAGCCATTGTAACCCAGGATGTCGTAGCGGCCGCTGAAGCCCAGGAAACCACGCAGCAGGCTCTTGTCGGCCGGGTCGGCGATAGCGGCAGCGCCTTCGGCGTCGAGTGCTACCAGATCCCATTTCGGCAATACGTCGAGCAGGTTGTTGCAGTTCAGCGTAGCGGAGAATTTTTTGTTGAAGTTGTAACCGATGCTCAGGTCGGTCACCACGGCCGGGTCAAATTCCGCTTTGATGTGGTTCATGATAGCACCGCCATTGTCCAGATCCTGGAAGCGGGTAGGGCCGAACAGAGTATTGTTCAGTCCGACAAACAATTTCCCTACCGAGTAATCGAGGCCGAGGATGGATTTGTACTCTGGGCGGCTTTCCGTTAGCAGCGATTTGATCTGGGCGCTCAGGATACTCGAACCTGCTTGCTTAATAGCCTCTGGCTCGGCAGGCGTACCCACGATTTCATTGTTGAGGATAAAATTACCCGCCAGGTTCACATTCAGGTTGCCATTGCCCAGGCCGATATTGCGGTAAGACACCACATAATCGATACCGGAGGTACTGGTTTCGATACCATTAATAAAGAACTGGATATTGGCTACACCTGCTCTGGTAAGGATAGCGCCCAGTGTGCTGTTCGGGTCGCTCGACGAGATGGACGAACTGTACACAATGCGGTCTTTCACATCGATTTTGAAAAAGTCGAGCGAAACGCTCAGGTTGTCAGTCGGGTTCAGGCCAATGCCGAGGGCGAGGTTGGTCGAATTTTCCGGTTTGAGGTTGGGGATACCCAGTGCCCGCGCTTGTGCGCTGCGGTTGTTGAACAAGCCCGACAACTGGATGGTGCCACCTACAAAAGATGCCTGCGTAGACTGTGCGTAAATCTGATGCAGGGTAGGGGCCCGGAAGCCGGTAGAGTAGGAACCGCGAATGACTACTTTGTTATCGAGAAGTTTGTAGCGCGAAGAAAGTTTGTACACATTGGCATTGCCAAAATCGCTATAGTTTTCGGTACGGAAAGCGCCGTTGATGAGGAAATTTTCGGTGATATCGTACGTGAGGTCCACATACCCACCCAGGTTGAAACGGGTGTTGACGCCGGCATTCACCGCATTGATACCAGGGAAAGAGTTGGCGCCCTCGCCGGAATAAGAGGCGGTATCGCCAGCAAAAATGGTGTACGACTCCGAACGCGCTTCCATACCCAGGGCCAGGTGCAGGTCGTCGTTGATGGCTTTCGTTACGTCGATATTGCCTACCGTGTGGTTGAAGCCGTATCCGCCGGGGCGGAAGCGGGTGGGGCTGGCAGTGCCGAGGGTGCGGTTGACGGTGTTATCAACGGTGTACAATTGTTTGTTGCCGCCGAGGGTAAAACTCAGGTCGGTTGTCCAGCCGTTTTGTTCGTTTTTAGCGCCTACTGTGAAGTTGTAGTCGCTCAGGTCGCCTTCAAAAGTAGGTCCGTAGCCGATATAACCACGGTAAATAGCCGGGTCGTCTGTCGGGAAAGCCAGCGTAGCATCATTGATGTAGTTTTTGCCGCCGTTGTCGGTCACGCTGTGCAGCAGCCCGCGATCCTGGCGCCAGTAGGGCGTACGGAAGTTGGCGTTGCTGATTACTTTTTTGGCTACATAGGCAGCATTGGCGTACAGCAGGGTGTTTTCACCCACCGGCAAGCCGCCGTTGATGAGGAATCGGGCTGCGCTCACTTCGCCGGTGCCGTTGATATTGCCTGCTGTGGGGTAGTCGGCCAAATAGCGCTCAATGAGTGCATTTTGTTCCGAACTGCCGCCGAAAGTGGCGAGTTCTGTTGCCAGGTCTACCTTGCCCGAACGCACGGCATTTTCTTGTTGGCTGAAATTCAGGGTGTAGTTTATATACCCGCGGTCGCCGAAGTTGGAGCCGCTGTTGAGCGATACACCATACGTTTCGCCATCACCTTCTCCGGTGATACCTGCATTGAGGTTCAGCGTGGTGTATTCGAAACGATCTTTGAGGATGACGTTCATAACGCCTGCGATTGCGTCGGAGCCGTATTGAGCCGAAGCGCCATCGCGCAGGATTTCCACGCGTTTGATAGCATCGGTAGGAATAGCAGACAGGTCGACGCCCGTTTCACCGCGGCCGGGCGAGAACTGAACGTACAGCAGTGAACTCAGGTTTTTGCGTTTGCCGTTGATCAGTACGAGGGTACGGCTCGGGCCCATGTTGCGAATTTCGTACGGGTCGAGCAGGGTTGTGGCGTCATTTACGGGGGTATTTACCGTGTTAAAAGAAGGTACTCGGTATTGCAATGCCTTGTCAAATGTCGTTTGTCCGGTGCTCAGCAGGTCCTTGGTTGCCAGTACGTCGATCGGCAGCGGCGAATCGGTGATGGTACGCTGGCTACTGCGGCTACCGGTACTGATGACGACCTCGCCCAGTATGTTTGCATCTACATCCATGGTTACATTCAGTATGCCGGATTCCGGTATCGCCAGTTCCTGCGTAATGTGGCCAGTGGAAGTGAATACCAGCATTTTGTACTCATTCGGTACGTTCACGCTGTACTTTCCATCAATATCGGTAGTAGCACCGCCGGTAGTGCCTTTGATTCGGATACTGACACCCGGCAGTCCGGCGCCGTCGGTTTTATCCTGTACGGTTCCGGTGACTTGACGGCTCTGCGCGCCGACCACGTGTGAAATGCATAGCAAGATGCAGGTACTGAGAAAAATTTGGAAAAGTCGCTTCATACAAAAAGGGCAAGTTTTAAAAATTAACAAATTATTGCTTTGCTGCAGAAGCAAATATGAAATATGTTTTTTGGTTTGACAAGAAAAACTGTTGTTAACGCAAAAAGGGTTGATAAATGTTGATGAGGGTTGATGAGGTTGATAAATGTTGATAAATGTTGATGAGGGTTGATAAGTGTTGATATTCATCGGCTCGAGGTAAGGGTTGGTTTTTTCATTCATCGAGTGGCTGAATATCAACCCTCATCAACCCTCATCAACCTTTATCAACCTCATCAACCTCATCAACCCTATCAACCCTTCTTCCTCACATACCGATTCGTATTGCCCGTGCCTCCGATCTGGGAAATTTCCAGCACCTTGCCATCCGCTTTTACGATGCTGTAGCATATATCGTCCTGGCCAATAACTTTCAGGCAGGGCATTTTCCCGACAGGATTACAATCTTGCGGACAAACAGGATAATAGATATAGCGTGCGGGCAGCGGCTCCTGCCCTTCATATAAGTCGATGTACTGGCCATTTACAATTTTCACGGATGCTTTTGGGTCGTCGGCCGATTGCCACTCTCCCTGTAACAAACCCACCGTACGCGCGTCGGCCTTGCCCAGGAACGGATCGTTAAAACTTTGGCGTTTGTAAGTACCGTCCGCTTTTACATTGGCGCCGAAACCGCAAAATGCATCTGTGCCGGCGAGCGTTTCGATTTCCACGCCGTCGGCCTTCCAGGTAAATTGCAAGGTGCATTCGCCGCCGTATTCGTTCAGCGAATATTTAGCCACGTTCTGTGGCGACAGAGTGGCCTCGCCTTCCATAAAACCCTGATTGGGTGCTTCGCCAGCGCCGAAAACAGAGAGTTTGAACTTGATTTTGTCGAAAGCCGTCTGGCTCACCTGCAATTCGCCGGTGCCCTGGAAATTAGGCGTATCAAAGCCATAGGTACCCGTAATCGGGTCGGAACTGGGCTCAACAATGTCGTCTTCCAGTTCGGAAGCGATGGCCAGCATTTCCACCTCACCCAGGATGGTTTTGGCGGATTCGCCCACTTGCGGGTCGTTTTCAAGCGGTTTTACGGCTGCAATGATCGCCTGTTGCATGGCAAAACGCTGCTCTACGCTGCCGCGCGCCGAATTGGTCAGCACGCTGTCGCGCAAGATGTACAGCCAGCCAACTACATGGTCTTCGCCTTTTTCATAGGTACGCTGAAAATCGGCCAGGGTTCTTTTCGGGTTGCTCAAAAGCAGGTCTTTTACGGCAAGGGCTTCCGTAACACAGTTGTTGCCGCCACATTTTTTGAAATCTGCCCAGGGGCCGGTTTCAACGTTTTTGCAATACATCAACAGGGCAGTTGCTGCAAACAGCAGCAGGTACATCGATTTTTTCATAGGTACAATTGAAATGGTTATTGGATATGGATACTGCGTGATGCGAAGCCGAACGCAGTATCCCGAAAACGGGGCGAATTTCAAAATTTTGAACAACAACCACCCACAATGTTCTAAGAGCGTGTTCGGGAATTTATTTCCGGCCTTCTTTCGGCTCAGAATAAATTCCTGAACACGCTCTAAAACCCGCACCACCCACCTTTCCAATCCGTGTAATCCGCCTCTAATCTGTGTAATCCGTGTTTCACTTGATCATGCGCCGTACCAGCACCGGCACCAGCAATAAATCGCAAAACAGCGCCCCTGCCAGCGTCGCGCTCACCAGCAAACCCACCGAAACGGAGGGAGGATGAATGGAAAACAGCATGACCAGAAAACTAAAAAACAGGATCAAACTGCCCATACACATGGCTTTGCCGGTTTCGGCCAGGGTGGTGCGCAGCGCTTCTTCCACGTTCATGCCCTGTTCGCGGCATAGTTTGAAATTGCTCAAAAAATGCACCGTATCGTCGGTAGCGATGCCAAAAACAATACTGAACACAGTAGCGATACCCGCTTCCAGCGGGATGCCCAGGAATCCGATGAGCGCCCCGGCAAAAAACAGCGGAAATACATTCGGAATGGTGAACACCAGCACCATGCGCAAATCTTTGAATAACAAGCCCATAATGAGTGCTACCACCAGTACCGAGGGAATAAGTCCCTGCAACATATTGTCGCGGATGTACGCGGAATTTTTGTCGAGAATCACCCCCGTACCGGTGGTTTTAAACCGGACGATATTACTGTCGATGTGCGACGTTTTCCAGGCATCGATGCTGGCCTGAATGATCGCCACGGTATCGCGGCCTACGTCCTGCATACGCCCGGCAATGCGGGCTTTGTCGCGATTTTTGCTCAGCAGCACATCCGAAGCAGACGGCGGTAATTGCGCAGCAAGCCGATGTATTTTTTCAAATTCCGCCAGGCTGTCGGGCAATCGGTAGGCCTCGGGTCGGTTGCCATAGTTCATGGCGTGGAGGCTGCGGTACAGGTCGTTGACCGACACCAGTGTTTTCACCGGGGCGTAGGTACGCACATGCTGTTCAAATTTATCCATTTCGCGCAGCACCTCGAAATCGTCGGCAGGACGCCCGTTTTGTGGAAAAACAGCAAACTCCAGCGGTCGGAACCCGGAAAACTTTTGTTCGAAATACAAAAAATCCCGGGTGATCTGTTGGCCGCGTGGCAGGTTGTGTTTGATGCGGTAGTTGGTGTTGATTTGCGAAATGCCCCAAAAACACAAGGCCAGCAAACCCAGCGATACCCAGGCAATTTGCCGGCCGCGCAGTCGGGTAAACTGGTAAATGCGCTCCATGGCTTTTCCCCAGAAAGCGTATTCCGGCGTGAACTTCACCAGTTGATCTGCTGAAAAACGCGGCAACATCGCCCATAGCCAGCCATAAATCACAAAAAATGCCGCCACAACGCCCAGTGCAGCATTGAGGCCGAATCCTTGAATGGGCGCCGTCCGGTTGGTGATGAGCGAGGCAAAACCAATGGCTGTAGTGATGCAGGTGATAAAGGTGGCCAGCCCGATTTCTTTCAGGGTAATGCGAATGGCTAACTGCCGTTCATGTCCTTTGCCGAGTTCGTCGAGGTATTTGCTGGTGATGTGAATCGTATCTGCCACGCCTACGATGCACATCAGGATAGGGTAGAGGGCTGCCAGCGCATTCAGTTCGCGCCCCATAGCGCTCAACAGTCCCAGAAAAAACAGCAACGACAGCCCAATTCCGGCCATCGCGATGAACACCGACCACCAGCGCCGGAAAATAAAAAACAGAATGGCCGTTGCCAGCAATGCCGCTACGAGGGTGGACACCGCCACTTCCCTAATTTCCATCCATACCATTTCTGTCTGAAAACCGGCGCGCCCCAGGGTGTGCGTCGCCTCGAACGGATACGATTTCAGAAGGATGTTCAGGCTGTCCATCAATTCGCCGGCCTGTTCCAGCGAAGTGTTGTTGATGGTTTTCAGCACAACGGTGAGCGCTGTAGCATCTTCCGAAATCAGGTTGTGTACGAATCGCTGGTCCTGCAGCACCCGCCGGCGGTCGCTTTCATAAAACGCCGGCTGATCGAGGTGAATGGCCGGCGTACTCGTAATACCAAACGGCGTTTTAAGCGGATACTGCATGCGCGTCAGCGAACTGACGGAAGTAATGTGCGGCAATTGCACCGCTTTCAGGGAAAAATCATGGAATTGCGCCAAAAATACCGAGTCGAACACCCCTTCCTTGCGCTCCACGGCAACGAGCAAAAAATTGTCGTCGCTTTCAAAATCGCGGATGTAATTTTTGAAAAACTCCCAGTCAGGGTCGCCTTGTGGGAAAAACTGCTCAAAATCGAAGGTGAATTTGAGGCGGGTTAGCAGAAAAAAACTCAGAACGGTCAGCAGCCCATACAGTCCGAGCAAGAGGTTGCGCTGTTTCATTTTTGCAGTGATAGGTGGGCAAAAAGTTTACAGCGAAACGGACAAGGGGCGCAAACGTTTAGAATCGAGGAAATTTTGGAAGCAGTATAAATTGTGGGGTGTTCGGCTTCGCCGCCCGATTTTTAAGGGCCGGTCGGCTTCGCTTCCCGACAGGGGGAACTTTGGATTATGCGGATAAAGCGGATGAAATGGATTTTTTGGCCTTGCGGCCAAAATTTGCTCGTTTGCAAGCATGTCGAGTGTGCCAATGTTGTTGCCCATTGCCAAGCGCGAAGGTGCCTGGTAGCATGGACTTTAGTCCGTCGGGACAGCGCCTTTCAAGGCGCATAAAATATTATTTTTTTGTTGTGAGCGCCATAAATGGCGCTGTCCCGACGGACTAAAGTCCATGCTACCAGGCACCTTCGCGCTTGGCTGTTATTGGAGCGTCTGCCGGCTGGCCGAGGAAACAAACAACCCCAAAATGTGGGAAAGTGGTGCCGGAGTATATGTTGTGCAAGGAAAAAATCAATTGAAGTGGCCGACAGGCCACAAAAATCCATTTCATCCGCCTGATCCGCAGCATCCAATGTTCTTCCTGTCGAGGGGCGAAGCCAAACGCCCCAACTTACATCCGGGTAAAAGTAGTCGTCACACTTTCTCCCGCCATCTCCACCCGTACGAAATAAGTGCCCGCGGGAAGATCCTGTGCAGGGATGGATAAAACGGTGTCACCGCTGGTTTCCTGCGTCCAGTGCAGGTTTGTCGGGCGGCCATCGGCATAAAAAACATCCACCTGTACTTTTCCGGAGCCGGGCGTTTGAATGCGCAAGTCGCAACGTTCCCGCGCAAGGGTAGGGGAAATCACCGCAGAAATATCCGTTTGCCCGATGCGGACGTTTTCAATGCCGGAGAGGCTGCTACGCCCGTCTTCATCGATCTGCCGCAAGCGAAAAAAGTGGATACCATTGGTCAGGTTTTTTACTTCAAAAGAATAGATTGCCGGGAAAATGCCATCGTTTCGGGCGGGCACAAATCCTTCCGTTTGCCAGGAAAAACCATCTGTGCTGTGTTGTATGTCGAAACCTGCATGGTCGCGTTCAGACGCCGTCGACCATTTGAGCAAGGCGTCCGTTTTTACGGCAGACGCCTGAAAATCAATGAGTTCGACTGGAAGTGCCAACGGCTGCAAGGCCACATTCAGGGTTCTGAGGACACCATTGGAGAGGTTTACATTGGTCGTGTAGGTAATATAATTGGTTTTGCTGACGCTGACAGAAACGGTACCGCTGTTCAGGCGCCCCATTTTATATACACCGCTGGAATTGCTGGTTTCGGAAACAGAGGGCGCGGTGGTGATCTGGATGCTGGCGCCATTAAGCGGGTTGCTGTTCGAGGCATCCGTTATGATGCCTTCGAGGTAGCAGCCTCGCGTGTACGTAGGCGTAAGGACGAACAGTTTTCCATTGGTAGAACTGGGCACATCGTTGATGTTGGAGGCGATGATATTGCCGGAAGGAAGATACGGATACACACCCCAGCAACCGAAAAACCCGTTGCCACTGCCACCTGGATAGGTGTCGTAATTGCCTACCTGAACGAGGTTGTCGGGGCGCGATACATCCACGATCGTAAAGCCATCCTTGTACCAGGAAGTGATAGCGTAGTTGTTCAGAATGTAGGTGTTGTGTACGATAGAACTGCTTCCCGGATTGCTCTGTATTTTATCCAGCAGCCGGATGTTGTCGGTATTGCTGATATCATAAGCGGCCAGGTAGGAGTTGGACGTTTCGTCGGTCGTAAACAAGGTATTCCCGTTCAGCCAGGTATTGTGTGTAAACAGATTCGGGGTGCTTTGCGTGGCTACTATCGTTGGGTTGCTTTTGTTGGTGGTATTTACAATGGAAAAAAAGCCTCCGTAAATATGTCCTGCGTACAGCATATTGCCCTCTGCATAGCCATCGTGCACATAATTGGCATTGGAGCCTGTGAATGCGGTATTGACATAACCCGCATACGTCGGGTTGTAGGGATTGGGGTTCAGGTTCAGAATAAGCGGGCGGCCGCTATTCAGGTTAGAACCATACAGGTACAGGTACCCGGTCGATTCGTCTACCTGAAGTGCATGGGCCTTGTTAAACAGGTTGTTGATAGCGCCATCTCCCCGGTAAGTGTGTACGTGGGCGGTATTGTTTACGTTGATATTGGGCAGAAAAGACAGGTTAACAATTGTCAGACCCACGTTTGTGCCGCTCGTGCCTTCTGTGACGACATAAGCGTAATTGCCGTAGGTTTTCACCTCGCGCCAATCGCTCGTAGGGCCAGGAATGTGCACCACGAATGTCGGGTTAGCAGGGTCGGTAACATTGATGATGGACATCCCTGTCTGATTGCCGACCAGCGCATATTCGGTGCTGCCATTGGCATAACCCCAGAGGTTGGCCAGTTCGTTGTTGGTGAAGGTGTAAGCACCTCGAAACGTTACATTGGTTTGGGAGAAGAGGCTGGGGCAAGTTAAAAGAAATACAAGAGTGATGAACCTCATTTCTGCCGATGAATTTTATCATGCAAAAGAAATATTTCTTTGAAAGAATGTTCGTTTTCAATCCAAAGAATGTCAATAGAAGACGCTAATTTTTTATCAATAACCTTTTTTTGCGTACTGCTTGGATAATACGTTTGCGATGCCATACCTTTGACGCATGAATAATTCGTTTGCAGTTTGCCATCATCACCAACATCATTTGCCCTGCGGCAAGCGATGTGGTATGGTATTGTAAAACGTTTACAATAGTTTTCCCGACCCGGCTTGTCGTCTGATACCGACAAGCCGGGTTTTTTTATGTCCTCCCACTTCTCACTTCTCACCTCTCACCTCTCACCTCTCATCTCTATCTATGCTTCGATTAGCCATTCAAAAGTCCGGCCGATTATCAGAAGACTCCCTTCAACTGCTGCGCGATGCGGGTATCTACCTGAGCAGCAGTCCCAGCCGCTTGCTGCGCACCCAGGCCACCAATTTTCCGCTGGAACTCATTTTTGTCCGCGACGATGATATTCCCGAATATGTGGAAGGCGGTGTGGTGGATATCGGGATTGTTGGCGAAAACGTGTTGCTCGAAGCGCGCAAGGACGTGGAAACCGTAGAACGCCTGGGCTTCGGCAAATGCCGGCTTTCCCTGGCCATGCCCAAAAATACGCCTTACTCCGGCCCTGAAAGCCTGCAAAACCTGCGCATCGCTACCAGTTATGTGCGCATCCTGGAAGGCTTTTTGCGCGAACAAAACATACAGGCCGATATTCATGAAATCAGCGGCTCGGTCGAAATTTCCCCGTCTTTGGGTCTGGCCGATGCCATTTTCGATATCGTCAGCACGGGCAGTACCTTGCTTGCCAATGGCTTGCGCGAAGTGGCGACCGTACTCGAGTCGGAAGCCTTGCTCGTGGCGCACCCCGAAATGGCTGCCGAAAAACGGGAAATTCTGGATCGGCTCTTGTTTCGCATCCATGCCAACCGGAATGCCAAAAACCATCGGTATATCCTTATGAATGTGCCCAACGACCAACTCGATCACATTGCAGCACTGATTCCAGGCATGAAAAGCCCCACCGTGTTACCGCTTCGGCAACCCGGCTGGAGCAGCCTGCACAGCGTCATTCCGGAAGCCGTTTTCTGGGACGTGCTCGAACAACTCAAAGCGGCAGGCGCCGAAGGGATTTTGGTGGTGCCGATCGAACGCATGATACTTTGAACTTGAAGCAAACTTCGATATGAAAATATTAAAAAATCCGTCTCTCGAGCGACTGGTGCTGCAGCGCCCGGCCGATGAGCAGGCGGCCACCCGCCGAACGGCTGTAGCCGAATTACTCGATCAGGTGCGCCGGGAGGGCGACCGGGCGGTGAAGCAACTGGCCGAGCGTTTCGATGGATTCGCACCCGCGCAACTGGAAGTGGAGGCCGGCGCCTTCGAACGCGCAGAAGCCGTACTTTCCGACGAATTGAAAAATGCCATTCAACTGGCATACCGAAATATCCGCACGTTTCACGAACGTCAGCAAGAGCCGGAATGGACAGTGGAAACCATGCCGGGCGTTCAATGCAGCCGGCGCAGCATACCGATCGATCGGGTAGGGTTGTACATCCCCGGCGGTACCGCGCCCCTGTTCTCCACAGTACTCATGCTGGGCGTGCCCGCCCAACTGGCCGGATGCCAGCAGGTGGTGCTGTGTACGCCGCCGCAGTCCAACGGAGAAGTGCACCCCGCCGTGTTGTATTGTGCGCAATTGTGCGGTATCCGGCGCGTGTTTCGAATCGGCGGCGTGCAGGCCATCGGCGCCATGGCCTACGGAACCGAAACAGTGCCGCGGGTGTGGAAAATTTTTGGCCCTGGCAATGCCTGGGTCACGGCCGCCAAACAACTTGTGAGTCTCGATGGTGTGGCGATCGACCTGCCTGCCGGTCCTTCCGAAGTATGCGTGGTGGCCGATCATACGGCAAATCCGGTTTTTGTGGCCGCCGACTTGCTCAGCCAGGCTGAACACGGCGCCGATAGCCAGGTGCTGCTGCTGACCACTTCATCTGACCTGATGGATCATATTTCTGAAGAACTCGAACGGCAACTCGCCGACCTGCCGCGTGCCGAGGTGGCGCGACAGGCACTGGCCCACAGCACGGCGATTTTGGTCAACACGCTCGATGAAGCCATGTATATCAGTAATGGCTACGCACCCGAGCACCTGATTTTACAGGTAGAAAACCCCGAACAGTGGGCCGGAAAGGTGCGCCAGGCTGGTTCGGTGTTTTTGGGACATTTCACCCCTGAAAGCGCGGGTGATTATGCTTCGGGCACCAACCACACCTTGCCCACCAGCGGATATGCCAGGGCCTATGCGGGCGTTTCACTCGACAGTTTTGTGAAAAAAATCACCTTTCAGCATATCCAACCCGATGGCCTTGTCCATATCGGCCCGGCCATCATCGCCATGGCCAGGGCGGAAGGATTGGAAGCACACGCGAGAGCCGTCTCTTTGAGAGAGAGTGAGAGAGTGAGAGAGTGAGAGAGTGAGAGAGTGAGAGAGTGAGAGAGTGAGAGAGTGAGAGATGTGAGAGATGTGAGAGAGTGAGAGATGTGAGAGAGTGAGAAAGGCCACTCATTACCACCACGGAAGAGCCCTGAAAGGGCGTACTCAATAGCCCAGGACAACGCCCTGGGTATTCGTTCATGATTACCGGCAACGCCCTGCGTACTCGTTCATCATTTGTTCGTTCAATATTACCTGCAACGCCCTGGGTACTCGTTCATCATTTGTTCGTTCAATATTACCGGCAACGCCCTGGGTATTCGTCAACCATCCATTCAAAATGACCACAACAGAAAAAAACATATCCGCCCTCATCCGCCCCTGTATAGCGGCTCTGAAGCCATACTCTTCTGCGCGCGACGAATTTGCAGGCGCCGCCTCCGTATTCCTCGATGCCAATGAAAACAGCCTGGGAAGCCCGCTCGACCAGGATTTTTCCCGCTACCCCGATCCCTTGCAAACGCCCTTGCGCGAAGCCCTGGCCGCCTTGAAGCAGGTAGACACCAGGCATATTTTTATCGGCAATGGATCAGACGAAGCCATCGACATGCTGATGCGCGTCTTTGTAGAACCCAGCCGCGACAATGTGGTATTGATGCCGCCGACCTACGGCATGTATGCGGTGCAGGCCAATATCCACGGCGCAGAAATACGCAGGGCGCCTTTGCGCGCCGATTTCAGCCCGCATGCTGAAGCTGTGTTGTCGGTAGCGGATGCACATTCCAAACTGCTGTTTCTGTGCTCGCCCAACAACCCGACCGGACAATGCCTGCCCGACGATTTTGTGCTGGAAATGCTGGAAAAATTTCCCGGGCTGGTGGTAGTCGACGAGGCATATGGAGATTTTTCCGGCCGCGCTTCGTGGACGACGCGGATATCGGAATTCCCCAATCTGGTGGTGTTGCAAACCTTGTCCAAAGCCTGGGGCCTTGCCGGCTTGCGCGTTGGAATGGCATTTTCCAATGCCTTGATTATCAATGCGCTCAATAAAATAAAATACCCCTACAACCTCAATCAGTCAACCATTCAATTGGCATTACAGGCGCTGCAACACCCGGAGCGTGTGCAAGGAAAAATACAAACCCTGTTGGCCGAACGTCGGCGACTCGAACAGGCTTTGCCGCTGCTGCCCTGTGTGCAAAAAGTGTTCCCTTCCGATGCCAACTTTCTGCTGGTGCGGGTGACGGATGCCAATGATATATACAGGTATTTGTGCGAGCAGGGCATTATCGTACGCAACCGCGACCGCGAACTGCATTGTTCCAATTGCCTGCGCATAACGGTGGGCACACCTGCCGAAAACGACACGCTGTTGTCGGCACTTCGCTCGTATTACCCGCCGTATGATGTACGCTGATCAAGGGTACAAATACGACATCATTACCTCATCGATGTAGCGGTTTTCGCTTTTCAGCCAGCAAAAATCGCGCAGGACACCTTCTTTTTGAAAGCCCGTTTTTTCGTACAGCCGAATGGCTTTTTCATTGAACGTGGCGGTACTGAGTTCCATGCGGTGCAGGCCCATGGTGCGTCCCAGTTCAATGATTTCCGATAACATTTGTGTGCCCAGGCCACTGCCTGCTACCTCGGGATGGATGGCGACGCCGCCGAGGTAGGCGATATGGCTGGTGCGATGCGCCAGCGGAATCAGTTTGAACATGCCTTTGGGGCTACCATCCGTTTCGAAAATCCACAGCAGGTTTTTTCCCATTAATTCGTCAAAAATGACAGGAAAATCCACCTCCTCCTCCATTTCATACAACAGATATGGATTCGTTTGCGGATGGAAGTACAGGGTGCGGATGAAGTCGTAGTCGTCGTAGCCGGCTCTGCGTATCACGATTTGGTTATTAGTTATTAGTTATTGGTTATTAGGGTGGTAGGGGTACATAAGCGGGTATGTTTGGCTACTCGGGAGAGTTGAGAGGGTTGAGGTGGTTGAGGTGGTTGAGGTGGTTGAGGGTTGAGATGGTTGAGAGTTGAGATGGTTGAGATGGTTGAGAGGGTGGGGTGATTTGAAGCGGTTTAAGCAATATCGTACCCTTCTATTTGTAACAGAACAGTTTCTTCTCAACCCTCAACCCTCAACCCTCTCAACCCTCTCAACCCTCAACCTTCTCAACCCTCAACCTTCTCAACCCTCAACCACCTCAACCCTCTCAACTCTCCCGAGTAGCCAAACATACCCGCTTATGTACCCCTACCACCCCAATAACCAATAACCAATAACCAATAACTGATAACCAACTCACTTCAAGATCGTTGCTTTTGTCGCATCCAGCATCGCCCGGCATTCGGCCAGGCTAGGGCTTTGAGCGTATACGCGCAATACCGGTTCTGTGCCGGAAGCGCGAATCATCACCCATTTTTCATCGCCCATCAGGAATTTCCAGCCATCGAGGTCTTCCACGCCCTGAATTTTGTAGGAGCCGAAAGCCGTGTAGGCGCGGCGTTTGCAATGGTCGACCACCGATAATTTTTGCGATTCAGTGATGTGCAGGTCGTCGCGGTCGAAAGCGAATGCGCCGACTTCATCGTACACTTCCTGCACCAGGCCTTTCATCGTTTTGCCGGTACGGGCCATGAATTCGAATACCAGCAGACCCATCCAAACGCCATCGCGTTCGGGGATGTGGCCTTTTACGGCCAGGCCACCCGATTCCTCGCCACCTACCAGCACATCCTGTGTGGTCATGATTTCGGCGATGTATTTGAAGCCGACTTTGGTGATTTCGTATGGCAGACCGAATTTTTCGGCCATTTTTTTCAGTTTATCGGTCACGGAGAAGGTAAACACCACTTTACCTGTCATGCCCTTGTATTTGTGCAGGTACAGCAGCAGGATGAGCAGCAGGTGGTGGCTGTCTACGAAATTGCCGTCTTCGTCATACATCCCGATGCGGTCGGCATCGCCGTCGTTGGCCAGGCCGGCAGTGATTTTCGGGTTTTTCTTGATGGTTTCGCTCAGCAGAAGCAGGTTGCGGTGAATGGGCTCCGGCGCCTGTCCGTGCATGCCCGGGTTGTTGTCGCAGTGCAGGAACACACATTTGGGCAGCAGTTTGCGGATGGCATTCTGGCCGGCGCCGTACATGGCGTCGTATGCAATTTTTCCGGCGGCCGATTTGATCAGTTTCAGATCAAAATTTTTGCGGGCGTGTTTGAGGTACATGCCTTCCAGATCGACGCTGGTGAATAGTTTGCGGTCGACGAGGTCATTGATGCTCGGCAGATTCGCAACCGTGCACTGATCGGGAATAAACGTTTCCACTTCCGCAATATCCGAGGGAATCATAGGGCCGCCATAAGCCGCCTTGAGTTTGTAGCCATTGTACGAGGGCGGGTTGTGGCTGGCTGTGATCACAATTCCGAGGTTGGCCTTGAGTTTCACCACCCCAAGGCTGACCATGGGTGTGCTGACGAAACCTTCGGCGACATGGCATTTGATACCGAAATGCCCCAGCACCTGGGCGGTCACCGATGCGAACAATTTGCCGCCAAAACGGCAATCATGCCCGATCACGGCCTTTTTCATTTTGTGTTTTTTCATGAAATGCGCCGTCGCTTCGGCCACGCGCTTTACGTTGTCCACCGTGTAGTCGTCGGCGATGATGGCGCGCCATCCGTCGGTACCGAATTTAATAGGAGTTGCCATGCAAATTGATTGAATTGTTGACAGGATAAATGATTTTAAAAGGGTTCGGGCAAAATTATTCGTTGGGGTAATACTTTTGCCGATATTGCTCAAAAAAATGCAAGCCAAAACGCTTAGAATCTATTTTAAAACCACCAGCGCCGGGCTTTTGCCGACATCCTGCCCTTATTGCTTTTAAAAATGACCGACACTTACCGCCACAAGGGCCTGCGAAAACGCATGGTAGACACGCTGCGCCAACGAGGCATCAGCGACGAAACTGTGCTGGCTGCCATGGCTGCCGTGCCCCGGCATTTTTTTCTGGATCGGGCATTTGAAGAACATGCATACGAGGACAAGCCGTTTCCAATCGGCCACGAACAAACCATTTCGCAGCCTTTTACGGTGGCATACCAGTCGGCCCTGCTGCACATCCAGCCGCGCGACAAGGTGCTGGAAATCGGCACCGGCTCGGGCTATCAGGCGGCCATTCTCGCCGTGCTGGGTGCGCGAGTGTACACCATCGAACGCCAGGAAGGACTTTACCACCAGGCCAAAAGCCTGCTGGATCAAATGGGTTTTTCTTCCATCAAATGTTTTTTCGGTGATGGCACGGCCGGATTGAAACAATTTGCCCCTTTCGATAAAATCATCGTGACGGCCGGCGCACCTGTCGTGCCCGAATCCTTGCGCGAGCAACTCAACTGGCCCGGCGGCGTCCTCGTTATTCCCGTTGGAGAATCGGTGCAGATGATGCACAAAATCACCCGCCTGTCGGCCACACAGTACCAGGAAGAAGTGCTGGACAGTTTTCGGTTCGTGCCGTTTTTGAAAGGAGTGAAGAAGTCCTGAGTCCTGAGTCCTAAGTCCTAAGTCTGTAGAGTACACCTGATTACCCTGAGCATCCTGTTTACAAATACCAAGGGTAATCAGGTGTACTCTACAGACTTGGGACTTAGGACTCAGGACTCAGGACTCAGGACTTACTACTCTTTCCCAATCTTCAGCATCGCCTCCAGCGCGTCCAGATGCGCCTTAAACGCTGCTTTTCCTTTTTCTGTAGCCGCATAGGTGGTTTGGGGGCGGCGTCCGACGAATTGTTTCCGAAATTCGATGTATTCCTGCGCTTCCAGCGGTTTGAGGTGGCTGGCGAGGTTGCCGTCGGTCAGGTTGAGCAGTTCTTTCAGCGTATTGTAGTCCACCCAATCGTTCACCGCCAGCACGGACATGATGCCCAGCCGGTTGCGGTGATCAAAAGCAGGATTGAGTTGACTCAGTATATCTTTCATGATAAATTCAAAAACACTAACCTCGTTCGTATTTCCAGTACATCCACATGCCGTACAAAATATGCAACACGCCAAATCCGAGCGCCCACAAGGCCAGTCCGTAGCCCGGATAAAAAATACCCAGCAGGCCAAGGCCGATTTCCAGCAGGCCCAGTTGCTCTACGTCGCGGAGGGTAAATTTACTACCATTTACCAGCGCCAATCCATAAAACACCAGTGTACTGGGGGCCAAAAAACTTACATATCCGCGATATAACAAAGCGAGTCCGAAAAGACCACCTGTAATCAGCGGTATTGCAAGCGCCCACAGCAGCCTTTTGGAGGACGCGTCCCAAACTTTTTCGCCGCGTTTACGGGCTTTGCGAGTGGTGAAAAAAACACCACCCGCAAGCGCCGCCGCTAACACCAGCGTAGCAATGAGGACGAACACGCTTCTGTAATCCGCTCCCCATTTTATCGTTCTGACGGCTTTGTTGTAGTATACTTCACTGTCCCGCATACTGAACGGGTCAATTTCCAGGTACTGATATACCACAAAAGCCCCGACAAGTGCACAGGCGCCGGCCCAAACGCCACTCAGGCCGCTCAGGCTTAAAAAACGGGTGCTGCGCTCCATTAGCGAACGCATTTCAGCCAAATGTTCCAGATGCTGTCGGGTGTCGTTCATGTATTTTTTCGTTTACTTTGTAACGCAAAGTTATTTTTATTTTCTGAATGCTCAAGCCGTCAGGAAAAATTAATTTTGCGCCACACATGGCAGACAAGAACCTCATATATGGGCATCATCCGGTCACGGAGGCAATCCGCGCCGGCAAAACGGTGGAAAAAGTATATTTCCAGCAAGGCGTACGCGGCGAACTGGAAAAAGAAATTCGACACCTTACCCGCGAATACGGCATTCCGCTACAGGTAGTGCCGCGCGAAAAACTCAATAAAATGACCCCGGGCGCCCATCAGGGCGTGGTGGCCTACCTGGCACTGGTGGCGTTTCAGTCTATCGAAGACGTGCTTCCCTTTGTCTTCGAACAGGGCCAAACGCCCCTGTTTCTCTTGCTCGACGGCATCACTGATGTGCGCAATTTCGGCGCCATCTGCCGCTCGGCCGAATGTGCCGGCGTACAGGCTGTCGTTATTCCGCAAAGTGGCGCGGCCCCGGCCAACGAAGAAGCCATGAAAGCCTCGGCCGGCGCGCTGGCGCGTATCCGCATTTGTCGCGTCCGCAGCCTGTTCAGCACGGTGGAATGGTTGCAGGAGTGCGGCGTGCAGGTAGTGGCTACTGCCCTGAGCGACCGATCCATTCCGCTCTACGATGCCGACCTGAGCATCCCCACCGCTATTCTCATGGGCTCGGAAGGGGAAGGTGTGCACCCCAAACTCCTGAAAATGTCGGATGCTGTCGTCAAAATCCCCCAGGCCACCGATTTCGATTCGTATAATGTGAGTGTGGCGGCAGGAATTGTGTTGTATGAGGCGCTTAGGCAAAGAAAATAGAGGGTGAGAGGGTGAGAGAGTGAGAGGGTGAGAGATGTGAGAGAGTGAGAGGGTGAGAGATGTGAGAGAGTGAGAGGGTGAGAGATGTGAGAGTTCGTAGAGTTGACCGCTTCACTCTTGGAATTTTCTCAAAAGCGGTCAACTCTACGAACTCTCACATCTCTCACCCTCTCACCCTCTCACTCTCTCACATCTCTCACCCTCTCACTCTCTCACATCTCTCACCCTCTCACTCTCTATATAGCGACCGGCGCCTTAATCCCCGGATACGGGTCATAATTCACCAATTCAAAATCCTCGTATTTAAACTGAAAAATATCGCGTACGTCCGGATTGATGCGCATGATCGGCAAAGGGCGGGGCGTGCGGGATAATTGCAGATCCACCTGCTCCAGGTGGTTGACATACAGGTGGGTATCGCCGCCGGTCCACACAAAATCGCCGGGCTGAAGGTCGCATACTTGCGCCAGCATCATGGTGAGCAGGGCATAGGAAGCGATATTGAAAGGCACGCCGAGGAACACGTCGGCGCTGCGCTGGTACAACTGGCACGACAATTTTCCATCGGCTACATAAAACTGAAACAGGCAGTGGCAGGGCGCCAGGGCCATATCGGGCAGGTCGGCAGGGTTCCAGGCCGACACGATGATGCGGCGGCTGTCCGGATTTTTTTTCAGGGTTTGTACCACTTCCGCGATCTGGTCGATGGTGCGGCCGTCGGGCGCTACCCAGGAGCGCCACTGCTTGCCGTACACAGGGCCCAGGTTACCATCAGCATCGGCCCATTCATCCCAGATCGATACGCCGTTGTCTTTCAGGTACTTAATATTGGTATCGCCTTGCAAAAACCAGATCAACTCATGGATAATACTTTTCAGGTGCACCTTTTTGGTCGTCACCAACGGAAACCCTTCCTGCAGGTTAAAACGCATCTGGTATCCGAATACGCTGATGGTACCGGTGCCGGTTCGGTCGCTTTTGCGAGTGCCGTGCTGGAGGATGTGGCGGAGGAGGTCGTGGTAAGCGCGCATTTTTAGAGGTGAGAGGTGAGAGATGGTGAGATGTGAGAGAGGCAAAAGTAGGGGATGGAGGGTTTATTTTTGTCAAATGAGCGGAGTGTTTGTGTGAGGATGCAACCGATGAAGGGTAAGATGGCTCATTTGTCGAAACATGCAGGGGTTTGGGGGAAAACATGCATTTTTGCAGCGCAATTTCCTTCCCCAAAACAATTTGACAAAAAAATCGTCTAACGTACTTCCGAACTCCGCGAATCCATATACCGGTATTTTATGCAATTCCTCTTTCCTGCGTTTCTGACTGCCCTGGCTGTTATTGCTGTTCCGATCATCATACACCTGTTTTATTTCCGGCGCTTCAAACGCGTATATTTTACCAATGTCCGTTTTCTGAAAGAGGTAAAGGAAGAAACCAGCAACCGCCAGAAATTGCGCAACCTGCTGGTCTTGCTCATGCGTTGCCTGGCCATTATTGCCATGGTGCTGGCATTCGCGCAACCCTTCATTCCGCTTTCGTCGGGGGTAAAAAAAGGAGAGCGGGCGGTGAGTGTTTTCATCGACAACTCCTTTAGTATGAACGCATTGTCGAAAGAAGCGCCCCTGCTCGAATTGGCCAAACAACGCGCACGCGACATCATTTCTGCCTACGATGTAGCCGACCGATTTCAGGTGCTGACCAACGATTTTGAAGGCCGCGACCAACGCCTAGTCAGCCGGGAAGACGCCCTGAACCGCATCGAGGAGGTGCGCACAAGCCCGGCCTCCCGCGACCTGTCGAAAGTGCTGATTCGCCAGCAACAATGCCTCAATACCGGCAAACAGGAAAACAAGATTGCCTTCGTGGTGAGCGATTTTCAGTCGAATATTGCCGATGTCGCCAATTTCAAAGACTCGCTGATTCAGGTAAATCTGGTGCCCATGCGCGCCGTGCAGGAACGCAACGTATCGGTCGACAGCGTGTGGTTTGAAAGCCCGGTGCAAGTGCTCAACCAACCTGCCAACCTGCTGGTGAAAGTGAGCAACCGCAGCGACGAATCGGCCGAAGAAGTGCGGCTCAGCCTGCGCCACGACGGACAGGCAAAACCCGTCGGCTCGCTTAGCATCCCGGCGCGCAGCACCCGCCTCGATACCGTGAGTTTCAATATACTGCATGCAGGATGGCACGAGGCCAAAATTTCGCTGACGGATTATCCGGTGCAGTTTGACGACGATTATTACCTGTCGTTTTATGTCGCCGAACGCATCAATGTGCTGTCTATCAATGGTGTACAGCCCAATAAGTACCTCAACAACGCTTTCCTGGGGGTCAAATATTTTCACCTCGATAACGCTGATGTACGCTCGCTCGACTACTCCAAATTTTCGGATTATCAGTTGATCGTACTCAATGAACCCTCGGTTGTTTCTTCCGGCCTGGCCAACGAATTAAAAACCTTCGTGCAAAACGGCGGCAATGTGCTGGTGTTCCCACCTCAAACGGCCGATCTGGGTTCGTACAGCGCTTTTTTGCAAACATTCAATGCTGGTGCACTGGGTAGTTTTGAACCCGTAGCGCGGCAGGCCAGCCAGGTCAATACCGAAGAGTTTGTATTTCACGATGTTTTTTTGAATAAAAGTGCCAACCTGCGCCTGCCTGCTACACAGGGTAATTTCAAACTGGCGCCGGCACGCGGCGAACAAATTCTGACTTACCGCGACGGTTCGGCCATGCTGGCGAAGTATCCGCTTGGCGAAGGCGCGCTGTATTGCTGCGCAGCACCGCTGGCCGAACAAACCAACGACCTGGTGCGCAACGGGGAAATTTTCGTGCCCATGTTGTTTAAAATGGCCATTGCAGGCGCCAAAGGCCGCCAAATCGCTTTCACCATCGGCAAAGACGAGGTGCTGGAAGCCCGACACCAGGTGTCGACCTCCGGAGAAACCATTTACAAACTGCGGAAAGACGCCGCAGATGCTGCGGCGCCCAATGCGGAAGAGTTTATTCCCGAACAGCGTATTTTTGGCTCCAAGGTATTACTCACCCCGGGCACGCAGGTAGGCGATGCCGGCTGGTATCGGCTCGGATTACAGGGCGATAGCACGCTGGCCGTATTTGCTTTCAATTTCGACCGGAAAGAAAGCGACCTGACGTATAAAAGTGAAGATGACCTGGCCCAGGGATTGCAGGCCAATATGAAGGTATTGAGCCAGAATGCCGAAGCCAATTTCTCGCAGGTCGTCGGCGAGCAGGAGCGCGGCATCGTACTCTGGCGCTGGTGCGTGGTGTTCGCGTTGCTGTTTTTGGCCCTGGAAGTGTTGTTCCTGCGGCTGTGGAAAGTGTAGATTTTTGGCAATGTTATTGATAGAATGGAGGCATCTGCTCCACCCCTTGAGCCTGGATTCTTAACATATCCACCGAATGAAGAAAACTGTCTTGTTACTCCTTTTTATCTCCGGTTTCCTGGGGCTGAACGCGCAATCGGCCAAAATTCAGGAACTGGAAGAGCAGTTGCGCCCGGCATTCGGCCCGGCCCGCGTAACGCTTTATATAGCCTTGTCCGATGCCTGTATAGAAGAAGGCCTGTTCGATAAAGCAGCCGACTGGGCGGAAGAAGGCGCTGATTTTGCCCGCCGCATCAAACAACCCGAACTGCGTGCCACGGCACTCAATCGCGAGGGGAAAGCCATGATGCTGGGCGGCAAACGAAAAGCCGCCGGCCGTTTCGAGCAAAGTCTGGATGTGCTGCGGGAAAACGGCAACAGCAACAAAGCACTGATGCTCGACAACCTGCAAAACCTGCGTAAACTGGCAGAACGATCGGGAAAATCCAAAGACATCGCCCTTATCGACGATCAAATGGCCGTACTCAATGGCAAAACACCTGGCGCGTCGGCCGAAAGTCCGGTCACCAAAAGCGAACTGCGGCAGGAACTGGCCGCCCTGAAAAACCAGTTGGCCAATGCCGGTGAAGGATACAAAAACGATCAGGTGCGGCTCATGCAGGAAAGCAAGGAATTGCAGGCCCAACTGGCCGCTAAAGAGGCTGCCATCGAACAGATGTCGGAAGACCAGATGAAAGCCACGATGCTACTGATGCAACAAAGGCTGATGCTCGACTCGCTGGTGTTTCGGGCAGGCATTGATTCGCTGGCCAACGCCAATGCCCAACTGGAACTCAGCGAAGCGCAAAGCAACCGCAAATTTTATTTAGCCGCTTTGATTGCCCTGCTGCTGCTGGCCGGCGGCTCAACGTACAGTTTTATCCGCGCCCGCACGCATGCCAGGGTGTTGGAAGAAAAAAACAAGATCATCCGCGAAGAACAACAACGTTCCGAAAGCCTGCTACTCAACATCCTTCCCTCGCTGGTGGCCGACGAACTCAAGAAAAAAGGCCACACTAACGCCCGCTTTTTTGAAGATGTGAGCGTGTTATTTGCCGATTTTGTAGGTTTCAGTAAAATCGCCGAACAACTTGGCCCGCAGCAACTCGTCAGCGAACTCGATACCTGTTTTCGCGCTTTCGACCAGATTATTGCCAAATACAACCTCGAAAAAATCAAAACCATCGGCGATGCGTATATGTGCGCCGGCGGACTGCCGGATGGTGGTGGCGCACAGTTGCGTGACATGGTATTGGCTGCCCGCGACATGCAAAAATGGCTGCATACCTGGAATACCGAACGCCGTAAAAATGGACAACCGCGTTTCGAAGCCCGCATCGGCATTCACCGCGGCCCGGTAGTGGCAGGCGTGGTAGGTTCCAAAAAATTCGCTTTCGATATCTGGGGCGATACCGTCAACATCGCAGCCCGCATCGAACAGGCTGGCGAAGGCGGCAAAATCAATATCTCCGGCGAAGCGTACGAACTGATCCGGGATGCTTTCCCATGCACGTATCGCGGCAAAATTGCGGCGAAAAACAAAGGGGAGATCGATATGTATTTTGTGGATAACTGAGAACACGGATTGCACGGATGAATTGCGGATTTTCACGGATTGCGTGGGTGGTAATGGAGCGTTTGAACGTAAGTGAAGCACAAATGCCATTGTTGGCGTCCTCGCCAACAATAATGGAGCCTTCGTACGAACCCTTCCTATTAATCCTTCGTACGAAGGCTCCATTAATTACCACCCACGCAATCTGTGAAAATCC
This sequence comes from Bacteroidota bacterium, assembly GCA_020160935.1. GTDB lineage: Bacteria > Bacteroidota > Bacteroidia > Chitinophagales > Saprospiraceae > M3007. The sequence goes on from JAIUPL010000007.1 coordinate 221,092, forward strand.
GCAATTCATCCGCGCAATCCGTGTTTCGTTAAACCTTTCCGCCTCTTCACAGTCCAAAACGCGAACATAAACACTACGCCCATGTCATCCCTTCGCGTTACACTTGTTTGCCTGCTGGCATTCCACCTTTCCACGCTTTTTTCCCAAAATACGCCCCTGTATTTTCCGCCGATTGTGGGGAATACCTGGCAAACGACTTCACCTGCCAGCCTCGGGTTTTGCCCCGAGCGCATCGACAGTCTGTACAATTACCTGCAAAACACCCACACCAAGTCGTTTATCCTGCTGAAAGACGGCAAAATTGTGCTCGAACGCTATTTCGATGCGTTTACGCAGGATTCCATCTGGTACTGGGCTTCTGCCGGAAAAAGCCTCACCGCTTTTCTCGTCGGACAGGCGCAAGACGAAGGACTGCTGAGCATCAACGACACCACCGCACATTACCTCGGTGCCGGCTGGACAAGTTGCACGCCCGAACAGGAATCGGCCATCACCATCCGACACCAGATCACCATGACGAGTGGCCTGGACGATACGCCTGTGACCAGCGACCCCGATCCGGATGACTGCACCGACCCTGCTTGCCTGCAATACCTCGCTCCTGCGGGTACGCGCTGGGCCTACCACAACGCCGTGTACCACCTTGTCCACGACGTCATCGAAGCCGCCAGCGGACAAACCATCAACCAGTTTACCAAAACCCGCCTGCTCGACAAGACGGGTATGCGTGGTTTCTGGTTCGACCACATCATGTACGGCCGCGCCCGCGACATGGCCCGCTACGGCCTGCTGATGCTCGGCAACGGTGTCTGGAACGGCGATACGCTGTTGCACAACCAGACTTATCTGTACGATATGTGGCACCCTTCGCAAACGCTCAATCGCAGTTACGGCTACCTCTGGTGGCTTAATGGCCAGCCTTCGTATATGATGCCGGGCGTACAACTGACTATTCCGGGGCCGCTGATTCCCAATGCGCCCGCCGACATGTACGCCGCCCTCGGCAAAAACGATCAGAAAATTCACGTGGTGCCCTCCAAAGGCTGGGTGGTGGTGCGCCAGGGCAACGACGCAGGATTGCCCGGACTGGCAGGATTAGTGCCGATTGCCTTTGACAACCAACTCTGGCACTACCTCAACACCTTGCAGTGTGGTAGTGTGGCGACCACCGAAATAGATGCCTCTGCCATCAGTATACGCCCCAATCCCACCGTGGGCGACTGGAACATCGATTATTCAGGTGCGGTTGAGGGCTGGGCTTTGTACGACGCGCAGGGCAGGGTAGTGCGCAGCGGGCAAACGACGCGGGTGTCATCAGAAGGGCTGACAGAGGGTGTGTACTATTTGAAAGTAACGGTGGAGGGAAAAATGATTTTGCGGAGGGTGGTGAAACTGCGTTGAGCACAAAGAGCCCTCGAGTCGTAGTGGATTACAAACGCGGTAGATTTTTCCAACTTTCTATCGTTGCAAAAGTGCGGACTTGTGTTTCGTCGCCGGCATAAATAGCCAAATTTTGGCCTTTTTGCCGCATTGTGGGTGCAGCAGCACGGAATGATTGCATTCCTTTAAAAAAGTCAGTCGAGGCTGTATGGCTGTATTTCATTTCATAAAGATGCGTCTGCGTTCCTGCCAGTTCAATTAAATCGACCTCCGTTTTGTGTGAATCCTGCCAAAAGAAAAACTCGGGCCGGTGGTCAGCATTCAGCCTGTTTTTTAACAATTCCACGATCGCCATATTTTCGAAGAGGCTGCCTCGTTGGTAGTATTGTTGTACCTGCATAGCATTCTGTATGCCTAATAAATTGCAAAGCAACCCGGTATCATAAAAATACAGCTTGGGCGATTTGGTCAGCCGTTTATTAAAATTTTCAAAAAAAGGCGGCAATTGAAAAAGAATGTAACTGGCTTCCAGAATGGACAACCAGTTTTTTACGGTTGGTGTGGAAATTCCTGCTTCTACACTAAGCGATTGCAGGTTGAGCGGTTGCCCAACCCTGCCACAGCAAAGGCGCAAGAAATTTTGAAAAGTGTTCAAATCCTTGATATTCAATATGCTGCGCGCGTCTCGTTCTACATACGTCTCTATGTAGTTTTGAAAAAAACGTTCTATCGGCGCTTCCCGATCATACAATGCCGGATAACCGCCCTTGAAAATGGCATCCTCCAATCGAGCAGGGGGCATTTCTGCATGACTAAGAGGTAATAATCGAAATAAGCCGACCCTTCCCGCAAGGCTTTGTGTGATTTTTTCTAATAGTAGAAAATTCTGGGAACCTGAAAGAATATACTGCCCCATTATTCTATCTGCATCCGTTTTTGCCTGCAAATAGGAAAATAATTCAGGTACTCTTTGGGCCTCATCAAAAATTACATGTCGATCATATTGATGTAAAAAACCACGCGGATCGTCCATAAAATAACGGCGATTGTCCAGTTCTTCGAAATTGACATACCTGTATTCGGGGAACATGGTTTTTAGTAGCGTAGTCTTGCCACTCTGACGAGGCCCCGTAACAGATATGACGGGGTAATGCGCGCAGGCGCTTCTGATTGGAGCGGTTAATAAACGAGGGATAAACATTTTTTGTGCAAATTTAAAATACAAGTTCGCATTTTGCACAAAAGGATGAATTTTTTGTCTGTAATGTTACACCTTGGTTTGGTGTAACACGTATAAATCTTTGAAATATGCGGGAACTACGAAACGGAAATATTCTTCAGGTAACACCCAATAAAATACAAAATCCCCAACCTTGGCTTTCGCTAAATTCATATACAAATGCCATTGTTAGCGTCTTCGACAACGATATAAAATAAACAACAAAGCCTGACGGGAATCATCCCGCCAGGCTTTGTTTATTTCACAAAACCTGTCTCAGGTCTTATTTCACATACAATTCAAACACCACGCGGCGGTTTTCCTTGCGGCCGGCGGCGGTTTTGTTGTCGCCAACAGGTTGTGTTTCGCCGAAGCCAGCATACGCCATGCGGCTGGCAGCGATGCCTTTGCTCACAAGGTAGTCGTAGCAGGTTTTAGCGCGGCGCTGCGACAGGTCCATGTTCATTTTGTCGTCGCCCTGGTTGTCGGTGTGGCCGTTGATATTCAGGCTGTATTCCGGATACTGGTTCATCACGGAAACTACTTCATCGAGAACGGCATTCGAAGATTTCAGCAGGGTAGCCTTGCCGGATTCAAACTGAACGAGTTTGATGGCGCGTTCCAGTTTGGCCTTGTCTTCTTTTTTGATTTCAGGGCAGCCTTTCAGTGCGGCAACGCCGGGTTTGTCCGGGCAACGGTCCTCGTTGTCGTAGATACCGTCCTTGTCCGTATCCGGGCAGCCTTTGTGGGCGGTGCTACCTGCTTTATCTGGGCAAGCATCGTCGCGGTCCGCTACGGAGTCGCCATCGCGGTCGGGGCAGCCTTTTGCGCTGGCCACACCTTTTTCGGTCGGGCAGGCGTCGTCTTTATCAAGAATGCCGTCGCCGTCTTTGTCGAGGATCGGGCAGCCGTTGTTGCTGGCCGGGCCTGCTTCGCGCGGGCATTTGTCTTGCGCGTCTGCGATGCCGTCGTTGTCCGTATCCGGGCAGCCACGGAAGGCAGCCAGGCCTTTTTCAGTGGGGCAGGCGTCATCGGCATCGGTGATACCGTCGCCGTCAGCATCCGGGCAGCCCATCATGCTTTCGAGGCCGGCTACATCGGGGCATTTGTCGTCGCCATCGGCAACGCCGTCATTGTCGCGGTCGGGGCAACCTTTGAGGGCTGCCAGGCCGAACACATCGGGGCATTTGTCTTCAGCGTCGGTCACGCCGTCTTTGTCGCGATCCGGTGGAGCGGGTTCGCCGAAGTAGGCCGTGAAGCCGATGCCATGCTGCCAACCCGGACGGTTTTCGATGGAGAAACGGTATTGGCTCTGCACGTTGATGCTGAAATTAGGCGCCACCATGAAGTTGAGGCCTACACCGGCAGGGATATTGAAATCGCCGCTTCTTTTGTCGAAGTTGTAGGTAGTACCGAGGCCGAGGTGCAGCGAAGGGCTGAAGAAACTGCCGTATTTGAACAGGTTTTCCTGCAGCAGCACGTCGAGGTTGGCGAGCACTTCACCGCGGTTGCGCTGGGTGCTGTTGGCCGAACGGTTGAGCAGGCCTACTTTAACCGGTACGACCAGCCAGGTATGGCCATCGAGGCGGCGGTTGTAGCCGATTTCGACACCGCGTGGAACGGCGTAACTGAAAATTTCACTCCAGTTGTCCCAGGTCGGGTTCGGGTTTTCATAATTGTACCAAAGGGTACGCATCGTCATGCCGTTGAGCGGTTGCGCGAAGGCATCCTGCTGCGTGAGCAGCAACACAGCGGCGAAACAAAAAGCAGTAAATAATTGCTTCATACGTTTTGTCATTTTGTGAAAGGTCTGTTTGATCGGAGCGGGAAGGATGTCCTGATTAGAAACGGTTGCTTTTACAAATTTTAACACAGTCAGAATATGTTAAAATTTGACAGGGCAATGTTAATGGTTTTCCGCCAATCGGTATGTTGAAAACTCGTTTTTTCAGAAAAAACAGCCGCTCCAGCGTCGAATTGGTAGTTCATACGCGAAAAGGAGATTGTGGTCACAAAATGCAAGAGGCAAAATGCAAGAGGCAAAATGCAAGGGGCAAGAGGCAAGGGGCAAACTACAGCCGTTTTTTCAACTGCACAGAAATGGCTTCTATGGTTTTGCCTGAATTTTTATCCGTACCGCAAAATTGCCCGTTGCGGGCGGTAGCGTGTGTGGCTGCGCCTTTGAGGCGTGCGGAATACACCACATCGAATTGTTTGGCGCCTGTGCCCTGCAATTCCACAGCAAATCCGATGACGCGCTGGCGGCTATTGGCGGCGCCGACAAAAACACCCTGGGTGCGGTTCTGCACGATACCCAGGCCTGGCACGTTTACCCGATACAACAGGCGCAGGTTTTTGGCGGCGGGTTCCAGTTTCAGGCTCATACCCAGCACTTTTTGAGGGGGTTCTGTCACACCTGTCATCTGGCCTTCGGGAAGCAAGGGCTGCTCTCCGATTTTTGTCAGTTTGACCTGGCCCGCAATGACAGGCCCGGAAGCAGGCAGGAGGCTTTTTTGCGCATTCACAACAGCCACACTGGCATCGATACGGCCATACCCATACCAGACACTGTGACCATTTTCATCGTATTCACCTTCTTTTTTATCAATTTTCTGGCAAGAAACTCGAATCAGGTCTTTCACTTCGTCGGGCGTCAGGGCCGGATTGATGGCTAATATCAGCGCCACAATACCGGCCATGCCAGGGCAGGCGCCGGAAGTGCCGCCAAAACTGTTGGCATAATCGCCGGTATCGTACCCTGGTTTTTGAAGGCGGTCGGTGGTGCGCAGACCTTCGCTCAGCGGCGCAGCGTGTTTGAATGGTTTCCAGCCAAAGTCACCGCTGGGAAAACTCACCCAAATGCCGTCGCCATAGTCGCTGTACACGCTTCGGCGGCTGGTATCATTGCAGGCTGCCACGGCAATGACGCCTGGGTAACTGCTGTATCCATCGTATTTGATGTCTTCGTTGCCATTGCCGGCGGCAAAAAGGATGACGCAGCCTTTGCCGCCTCGGCCTTTTGTGCGGGCGTATTCGAGGGAGAGTCGCGTGCTGTCGGGCAGGGCCGTCAGGCGCTTGTGTACCGGGTCGGAAGGGTTCCACCATTCGCCATCAGTAGGCCCCCAGGAGCAGGAAATGACGTCGGCGCCGTGGTCGGCAGCCCAGGCAAAAGCCATGGCTTCGGCCATGCTGCCGAGGCCGCTGCGCAGTCGAATGGGCATCAATTGCGCTTCGGGCGCCGTGCCGCTGGCGCCATCCTTTAGTCCCGAAGCGCAGGCCATACCGGCACAGGCGGTGCCGTGGTTGTCGTTCGGGTCTTTCGGGCGGGCATCTTCCAGGTTTTGGGTGGCGTCGAAGGGGTGCACGATACGTCCGGCGAATTCAGGGTGATCCACATCCACACCGTCGTCAATAATGGCGATGGTAACGCCTTTGCCACGTGTGCGTTCCCAGGCGGCTTCTATATTGACATGCGCATCGACGGATTTGCCGTTGATGGTCGTTTTACTCAAATGCCATTGCAGGGGATGGATGGTTTTAAAACGGCGCTCCTGCACCAGTTCGGGGTGGCAGTATTCGACCGGTTTTTCCTGTAGCAGTTGTTCGGCAATGTGAAACACTTCCAACCCGGTGCCTTCGCTGGCCTGCACGAAATAGGAATTGGGGGCAAAGGGTAATTTGGATTTTACCTTCAGTTGGTATTTGTCCAAAACTGTCTGGCACTCCGTCTCGGGCACACTGTCCTTGAACTTTACAAAGAAATTCTCGGTGTACAACATGACCTCACCCGATTTGGCGTCCTGTAGCACGCGTCCGGCAAATCGAATGCTGTCCTCCTGTTTGAGGGCTGCCCGTGCTTCATCGCGTCGACTCATCGTCGATTCAAGGCCTTCGGCATCGGCTACGCGCCGCACGGTAACACCTGCTTCCGGAAACGCCGCCACTTCGGGTGTGCCTGCCACCAGTTCGCGGCTTTTACTGCTCAAAGGAGCGCTTTCCAGGTTTTTATTGCCTTTTGTACGAATGGCCACCAGATCGGGGCTTTCTACCAGTTGGATGGTTTTACCTTTTTTGCCGCCGTATTTTACCTTGTACATGTTGGTTATCAGTTATTGGTTATTGGTTATTGGTTATTGGGGGGGGTAAGGGTTGGTTGGTTTTTCAGGCTGGGCGGCTCGGGGAGGGGATATGGTTGAGGGTCTGAGATAGTGGAGGAGTTGAGATAGTTGAGGGGTTGAGATAGTGGAGGAGTTGAGATAGTTGAGGGGTTGAGGCTGGCAATGCAGCATGACAGCAACAGGCTGCGAAAAACCTTAAAAAACTCGGGATGACACACTTTTCATTTGTGTTCCAATAAAAAACAGTCCAAATCAACAGAGACGATGAATCTCAACCCCTCAACTATCTCAACCCCTCAACCCCTCAACTATCTCAACTCCTCAACCATATCCCTCCCTGAGCTTCCCAGCCTGAAAAACCAACCACCCCTTACCCACCCCCAATAACCCATAACTCAATAACCAATTACTAACTCCGAAGTTCGTCGCCCGGAATCACCGTGGATACAAACCGGTAGTTGGGATTCATGGTATATCGGACATCCGATTTAACAGTGCCGAGGAAAGCGAGGTGTTCGCCCCATTCGCGGCCAACGAGGCACCCCGCACTCCAGTCGCCCACCGTCATGGTTTTCACAGTAGTGGAATGCTGGTTGATGCCGAAGTCATTGCCCACAAAAATTTTGTCGCCGGTGCGGAACCCGTTCCCGTCTTTGTCGCGGTGAACGCGGATGTTTTCGGCCTGGCAGAGCGCCACCTGTTTGGCTTTGTGCATGCCTACTTTCCAGGATTTATACTGTCCAAATGCAATGCGTGCGATGCCCAGCGGATGCGGTTTAGAGCGCACAGGAATGCCTGGTTCGGTGGTCGCGTCGAAATTGTGCACCATTTCGGGTTGTCCGCCCGGGCGAATGCGGATGATCATTCGGCGGTCATTCCACTGGTTGGCAGCATCCTGAAAAGTAGTGCCTTCGGCGTTCATGCCTTCCACATACACGATGTTATACATATTGGGGCTGCGCGCAATCCAGTATTTTTTACTGTCCATGTACCGCAGGATGCGTTTGGCGAGCAGCACATCGGGGCTGTCACCGGGCGCGGGGGTCATGGATATGGGCAGGTGTGTATCGGCAGAAAACAATTGGAGAGCCAGCAGCCATTCATGCCTGATTTGTCCGTCGAAAAAGTACGGGATACCTGCCAGTCGGGAAAATTCGAATATGGCAGTCATTGAACTGGCCCCCAAAGCGCCATCGGCTTTGGCAGTAGGGCCAAAAGGTTTGGTGATGCTGCCGTTGATAACAGGATCCAGCAGGCCCAGGTCGCACAGGCGAGTCTGAATTTCAAGTGCAGCAGGCTGGTTTTCCGGCAAGTTGAGGTTGCGGATGGTGGTGTCGCCACCACGGGCGATGAGTTGTTGTAAGGTGTTCATTGGGTATTGGATTTATGGTGAGTGGTGAGTGGTGAGTAGTGAGTAGTGAGTGGTGAGTGGTGAGTTGTGAGTGGTGAGTAGGATTTAACTTTTCTTACCACTCACCACTCACCACTCACTACTCACCACTCACCACTCACCACTCACTACTCACTTTTTCGGTTTCGCTGCTTTTTTCGGTGCAGGCAGGCTTTCCAGTACGCTGTCGCTGGGGGCAGTGGTAAGGGCGCCGCCGGTGCTAACCGATGTTTGCGAAGGGGCCGGGGTTGTTTGAGTGATGGTAGTGGTAGTGATAGGTGGTTGCGAGGGTGGCGGACCAGAAGCACGCAGGCTGACTAGTTTGCGCAGCATTTCAAACCAGAATGTAGCGCCCAGCGAAATGCCCAGGGCGGTAGTCAGCCAGCCGATAATTTTGTACAGCCACCATTTCCCGTCGGCTTGTTGCCAGTCGACAGTGCTCCAGCCGAGGCCGAGCGGAGATTCGAGTGCAGCGATGTTGTCGTTGACCAGTGCGCTGACTTTTTGTTTTACTTCGGCAATGTCCGGATTGTCGAGGTTGGGCGCGGTCGGGGCGGGCTGGGTGTTGACAAATGTGGTAGCCTGGTCGGCAATCATGTTGCTGAGCGTGGAATTGATGCTCAGGCTGTGGTAGATGTTGATCACATCGGCATTGAACACGACAGCCAGCGCCAGGCCGATTCCCACCAGCCAGCGCTGTGAAGTGCGTTTGTAAGCGCCAGAAGCGCGGTCCATCACTTCGTTGAACCAGTCTTCGAGTTTCTTTTTAAAATCGATGAGTTCGCCATTGGTCTGGCGGTACAGAAACTGGGCGAGTTTTTTGGAAGGGCCCTCGGGTAGTCCTGCAATGGCCGCTTCCAGGTCGGCGCGGTTGTCGATTTCCATCATATCCAGCAGGATGGAACTGAAGGTGCCGGCGCCTAGATAAGAAGGCAGGGCACGTTTTTTACCGTTTATTTTGGTGCGTTCCTTGGAGCCAGCGGCCAGTTGCTGAAAGAAAGGATGGGAAATAAAATCGTCGGTAGCGCCGGCACCGATCATGCCTTTGATGGCACGGATCAGTTGCTGGCCCCGCAAGGACAGATACCCGGCGATCAGTTCGAGGATGGAAGAAGCCAACAGGCTAAACAACAGCATCACGAATACGATGCCGATGATGGTGGAAAGGATTGCAATCATACAGGTTAAAAAGGCAAAATGTTTGAGGCCTTAAAAGTGCAGGTTTTAGCGGAATATTTCTGTTTGGAGCGATTAATTCCCGATTATTTTTTAGAGTTGAGGGGTTGAGCGTTGAGTGTGCGCTGCTCTTGATTTCGGTAGATAATTCTGGCCAAAATAACAAACTCTCCCCTCAACTCCTCAACCCCTCAACCTTCCTCACAGCCTCCACACCAGTCCATTCTGCCAATTGTAAATACCCGGCGGCGCTGCGTCGGGAAGGCCGCGGTCGAGGCTGTAGGCAAAATCGGTGCTGAAACGCAGGTGTTTCCCTACCGGTAGTTCGAGCGACCACTCAGTGGAAAAACGGTAGTTGCGAAAATCGGCAAATGTGGGCTGCCAGTAAGTGGTGCCCTGCAATACGATACCGGTTTTGGGTTTGCGGACGGTAAGGGTGATGTAATTGCTCCAGCGATGCCAGTGTTTGCTGCCGTAGTTTTCAGTAAAATAATTCTGTTCGTACAGCCAGGCGCTGCCCAGATACAGGCGGCTGTTGGACGCGTATTGCAGGAAAAAACGCTGGCGCAGGCCCGTGCCGAACAGCGTTCTGTTGCGAATCAGCAGCAACTTATTGGTTTGTTGCTGGGTGTACACTTCCATCGATAAAGGCTTGAATAACTTGTAGTTATACCGCAAATGCGCGAAGGCGGCATTGGAAAAATCGCGGCCGCCAGCATTCAAAAAATCGGCGTTGAGCAGGAGCAGCCACACGTTGCGGCCATGTTTGTATTGCGCCCTCGATTCGGCGCGCAGCAGAATGGTTTGCTCTTTTACACGCGCCAGGGCAAAACTGCCTTTCAGTGCGCCGTACCAGCGCAGGGAGTCGTTGGTGCCGGTGATGCGCATTTCCTCGATGTTGACGATCTGGGCGCGCAGCAACGTGGCGCTGCAAAGCAGCAGAAGGACAAGGCTCGTCCTTCCCGAATGGGATACAGTTTTCATTGGGGCAAAAATAGGTATCCTCTACATTACAGCGCCTCGAATTCGGCCCGCGTGAGTCGCCACACATTCACCGGCTGCTCAAAATTCAGCCAGCCGGGTACGCCGATGTACGTGTCAAACAATTGAAAACCAACCTTTTGCAAGGTTTTGTTCGGCGCCGGGTTCAGCGCGTAGGGTTCGCAATACAGCGTTTTCAGGTGCAGGTTGTTGAAATAAAAAGGCAGGCTGCGGCGCACCAGTTCGACGCCCATGCCACGGCGCCGAACGCCCGATTGCCAGAGGTGCAGGTGCATGTAGGCTTTTTCGCCGTATTCGATTTTGCTCACATTGGAATGGCCTACGGGCTCACCATCGGCTTCCCAGATGACGGCGTAGGACTGTTTTTCCTGATAGGATTGGCTGAGTTGTTTGGACAACATCTCTTCCCATTGCTCGCGGGCGGGCATTTTGGACAGGTCGACGCCCATACCGGTGAGGAAATCGGGCTCGGCGGTGGTCCAGTAAGCGATGAGGCGGTCGAGGTCGGATGCGCGGAGTTCGCGGACGGAGAGCGTAGGCATGGCGTTCGTTTATTTCCTGCGATGCTACGCGATTTTGTGGGAAATAGTTCCGCTTTGCCTGTAAAATATGAGAAACTGCCCTTTTTCGGCCATTTCACCCAAACAACAGCGCGTGGCGTTTTTCAACACCACGCGCAGAGATACGGCTGTCGCCTTCCATCATTTTGGAAGGTATTTGCCTTTCATCCCATGAAACATTGTTTTTCGTTTTGTCCCTGTGTTCGGGTACACGTAGAGACAAGGCACGCCTTGTCTTTACTCTCCGTGCGGTATAAAAGAGACAAGGCACGCCTTGTCTCTACTCTCCGTGCGGTATAAAAGAGACAAGGCATGCCTTGTCTCTACTCAAGGCGTTTGCTCTTCACGCGCCGGCCGATAAAACAGCGGCCCGAACAGAATCAGCGCAAGAATCAAATAGGAAACACTCATGACCAAGGCGATTTATTGAATGGTTAAGGTGCGGTACAGCCGTTGCGCGCCATTGTCTAATTGCACAGAATAGGTGCCGGGCGTGAGCGGGGAAAAATCGAGTTGGAGCAGGTTTTGTTCCTTTTCCAGCGCCTGGTTTTGGTGGATCATTAGCCGACCGAGGGCATCAAAAACGGAAATATTCAGGGCACCTTCTTTTGCTGCATAATAGTTCAGGCTGACCAGCCCGGCATGTGCGGGGTTGGGGTAAAGGGCTGCCTCGTCTTGTACGCCGCTCTGCATGATTACGGAGCGGACCTCCGAATATTCGAATTTTCCATCAAAATCCACCTGTTTGAGGCGGTAGTAGTTCATGCCGGGCTGCGGGCGCTCGTCGGTGTAGGCGTACGGTTGCTCCTCCTGTGTGGTACCGTGACCTGGCACAAAGGCGAGGCTTTGCCAGGTTCTGGCGTCGGTGCTGCGCTCGATGTCGAAGCCCTGGTTGTTGTGTTCGGAGGCGGTGTGCCAGGTGAGTAGGGCGGACTGTTCGGCATCCGCAATAGTGGCCCGGAAGTCTGTCAACTCGACAGGTAGCACCAGCCCACAAGCCGCCTCCACTTCTGCTACACTGTTACATCCAGATGCGAAACCGTTGCAACAAATATTGGCAATGCCGGAGGCTCCGAGATGATCGCAAACGGCCTGGACGTCGCAAGTGGACAGGAACTGATTTGCAATAATTTCAAGGTTGTTTATGCCAGAGATGGGATGGTCCAGTCCGCTTAGGTAGTAAAGTTCTTGATTAAAAGCAATGGATAAATCTCCATTGATAGAAGAGAGGTTATCTAGCCCATAGAGGCTGTATAAGTATTGATTTTCCCAGATTCTCAAATTCCCCCCAACAGAGAAGAGATTGTTTAGCCCATCGAAGGTAAACAGGTATTGATGGCTTATCTGCAAATCGCCCCCAATGGAGGATAAGTTATTGAGCCCACTGAGGCTGTATAGGTTGTAAGCCTGTAAATACAAACTTCCCCCAATAGAGTTAAGTTGGTACAAGCCATAGAGGTTGTTAATATCAAAGCCGTTTATATATAAACTCCCTGTTATGATGGCACTATTGGAGTAGTATATTGAGAAGTTATCTACTTCATCCTGGGACTGCAGGTATACATCTCCGAACCATATCTGGGCAGCAGCAGGCCTACCCCAGCAGCAAGCGGCAACGACAATAAGCCAATGATAAGTCCAGCGTTGAACAAAAGAAAATGAAGTGTTGGTAAAGTTTCGCATAATGAAAAGAGTTATTAAGTGACCGAAAACGTCACAAAAGTGGCCCACACCCAGTTCACAGGCGTGTCAACATGGGTACACCAGCGTCTCATTTCAGGGAATTTTCCAGTCTGTACGCAATAATTTCAGACCTGCTCTTCCGAAGGCGACTTGCCGAACCTCTTTTTGTAGTTCAGGGAAAAGTGTTTCACCTGCTTCAGCCCGACGGAATAGGCCGCCGCTTTTACCGACGATACGGCGCGGGTTTCAAGCAGCAGGCGCGCTTTTTGAAAACGCGCTTCGTCTACGTATTCCGTCGGCGTGAGGCCGGTGAGGCGTTTCAACTGACGGAAAAGGGTCGACCTGCTCATGGCCATATCGTCGGCGAGTAGGTCGGCGGTTAAATCGTGGTAGGGAATACGGCGTTCTACCGTTTGTTCGAATTGTTCCAACCAGGCCAGGTCGTCGGCGCTGAAGGCCATGGGTTCGTTGTCCTTTTCCGCAGAGTGGTTTTCTTTTGGCACGCTGCGCCGACCGGCATTTTGCAATAAATTGCTCACCCGGGCCAGGAGTTCTTCTTCTTCGAAAGGTTTCAGCAGGTAATCATCGACCCCGATGCGCAAGGCGCGCAACTTGTCGTGTAAATCGGCGCGGGCCGTGAGCATGACGACCGGGATAGAACGCCAGCGGTCGTCGCCTTTCAGCCGTTCGAGCAATTGAAAGCCGTCCATTTTCGGCATCATCACGTCGGATACGATCAGATCCGGCTGGATCGCGTTGTTTTCCAGCAGCGCAAGTGCGGCAAGGCCGTTTTCGGCGGTTACCACTTCATAATGGGCCGACAGGATCAGGCGGATATAATCGCGCAGGCTTTCATGGTCTTCCACCACCAGGATGCGGGGCGCATTGGGCGGCCAGGCAGGGGTTTCCAGGTGCGGTGCGGCTGAGGAGTTGCCATTTTTGGAAAATTCGGATAACATCTTCGCATCCGAATCGACGACTTTCTTTTTTGGAAATTCAAAGTAAAAATCGCTTCCGGCGCCGAGGCGGCTTTCTGCCCAAATGCGGCCGTTCAGCACCTGCGCCATTTCCCGGCACAAGGCCAGCCCGATGCCCGAGCCACCTTCCACGGGCGCGCCGGGTTGTGCGGTCTGGAAAAAGCGGTCGAACACGCGCGGCAGGTCGTCCGGATGAATGCCCCGGCCCGTGTCGGATACCAGAATTTGAACCATGCCATCGGCCTCCCGCACCTGCACCCGCACGTGCCCACCCGCATGCGCAGGTGTAAATTTCAGGGCGTTGGAAAGCAGGTTGTTCAGCACTTTTTCCACCTTGTCCGTATCCAGCAGCACCTTGCATGATCGGGGTAAATGGTAGTCGAATTCAAACCCGATACCCAGTCTTTCGGCATGGCTTTGGAAAGAACCTGTAAGTCGATGCAGGAAGGGATACAGCAGCACCGGCGTTTCATGCACCAGCAGGGCGCCGGATTCGAGTTTGCTCAAATCGAGTATTTCATTGACAAGGCTCAGGAGGCGTTGTGCCTGCTGCCTGGCCACCGTAGCAAGGCCGCGTTCCTGGTTTTCGAGGCGCGGGTTTTTCAGGATCGTTCCGATCGGCCCCAGCATCAGGGTCAGGGGCGTGCGTAGTTCGTGTGCAACATTGGCGAAAAAACGGCTTTTTGCCTCGTCAAGCCGCTTCAATTCTTCGGTTTGATGCCGAATGGTGGCGGTCTGCCGCGTCACTTCCCGTTCCAGGCGCTCCTGTTCCAGCCGGTGCTGGCGAATGCGCCAGCGTATCCAACTCCAAACGCCGCAGGAAATCAGCAGCAGGCTGAGGGTGATAAACCACCAGCGTAGATACACAGGCGGCAGCACCCGAATGCTGAAGGCCAGTTCGTTTTTTGCCCAGGCGCTGTTGGAAGCCTGGGCGCGTATCTGCAACAGGTGCGTGCCGTACGACAAGCCCGAGAGCCTCAATACCGGCTCGTTCAGCACCTCCCAATCTGACGTGACGCCTTCCAGATACCAGTAGTGTCGTCCGACATAAAGTTTTGGACGTTATTAGCGACAAAAAGATTTGGACGGGAATTAAGTTCTTTGACAGACTAAAGTAAGTAAAATGGCACAAGCATATCCACTT
>JAIUPL010000008.1 GCA_020160935.1 Bacteroidota bacterium
CACAGAATTTTGAACAGTCTCAGTTTTTTTAACAGAGCGGTACACTCTACGGACTCTCACTCTCTCACCTTTCACTCTCTCACCTCTCACTCTCTCACTCTCTCACTCTCTCACTCTCTCACTCTCTCACTCTCTCACTCTCTCACTCTCTCACTCTCTCACCTCTCACTTCTTATTTAACCACCACCCCAGCCACGCACCCACCAATCCCCAGCCTACAACAGCATCTACCAGATAACCGATAGAACTGGTTTCAAACCAAATGGTATTGGTATAGGAAATGGTCAGGTAACCTATAATGCCGACAGCAAGCGACGACAGCAGGGTGGTCTGGAAATTCAGGTTCTGAAATTTCAGCAAGAGCCAGATGAGCAGGAAAACGCAGACAAAGTCTACCAGTAGACCGCGCGTCATGTTCATGCCCATATTGGTATTAAAAGAGGTGTGGTAGGAAATGGTTGCCCATGGTTTACTGCCCATATCTTTCATCATAGCCTCCTGTTGTTCCGGGGTAGCATTCGGGGGCAGGGTGGGTACCATGTACTGGCCCGATGCAGGCAGGTTTTGGGCGAGGGCTTCCAGGATCTTACCTTCATTGGGTGTGTAGGTGAATTCAGCACCATGCACATTTAACAGGCTCCATGACAAAAATTGCCAAAAGAACAGCAGGACGCCGCCTACCAGGGTTGCAATCAGTTGTTTTTTCATTGTTTTAAAATTTTGATGTTAGAAGGTCTCAGGTAATCATAATTTGGAGCAATTGAGTAAATTCAGGCTCTAAATTATACAATTGCAAAACATTTGACCAAATTTTAAAACAAAAAATTTATACCTTCCTGCAAACCGCAAGCATTTTCCTGTCTTCCAGATCAGTAAACGCGAAAATATAGGTGGCGCCACCATCCACCAGGCCTAGTTTTTTGCGTACCTGTTCGGCATTGTCCGGGAAATTGCGCGTACTGATATTCGCTTTTCCATCCGCAACATGCTCTGCTATGGATTTTCGATCGTATTTGCACACCGCTTCAATTACAAAACTCCTCCCAGGCACTTCCGGCACGTATACTGCTGACGTATATAAATGTGTATGCGGATGCAGTTTTTTCAGACCCAGTTTTTGTCCGAACGACCGAAACGCGCCTGCCTTCAGCACGGCTGTATTGGGCTCGTATAAAAAGGCCTGGGGCAGGTCAAATGCAGCAGTGGCCAGATGTTCCTCGGCATAGTTGAATTGAAAATCGAACACTTTATCATCCTTCCCAATATCGATGGCATGTATCAGCGCCTGTTCCGGGATGGCAGGTGTACGTTCAAGCAGATAAAGTACTTCGCGGCACTCGTCATTCCAAGACACTACCCACAACTGGCTGACGCAACCCAGTTGTTTCAAGGTCAGGTGAATATCGAGCAGGGGCGCTGTTTTTAGCAAAATACGCGGCGCTTTTTCAAGTGCTAATGCCTTGATTTCCAAAATATTGGGGCTGCAATCCTGTAACATAAAAACCTTGCCTTTCCGGTCGTTTCTGCGCGATGGATCGAGGTAAATCAGGTCGAACGAATCAGGTGTTGCATTCAAAAAATCTTCTGCTGAGGCATGTACGAAAACAGTATGTTCTATTCCCAGTACGCCGTAGTTGTGCCGGGTTGTTTCCAGCAGATCCCGATTCATTTCTACATACACTACCTCCTCGAAAGAGCGCCCGAGGAAGGCACAATCGATACCCAGTCCTCCGGTCAGGTCAGCCATTTTTCGCCCCTGAACCAATCCCGATTTAAAACGCGCCGTTGCTTCCGATGAAGCCTGTTCCATTGAAACGGCAGCGGGAAATTGAAGGCCCTGTTTGTACCAGGACGGCACTTTTTTCTGTATTTTCTGCAAAAATTCAACCTGCCCGGCTACGTAAGCAATCGGCACATGCGGGTATTTTTTACCTGCCAGTGCGAGGCGTTTCGGATCGTCGAGCCGATGTTCCCAGATAAAATCCTGAAGATGGGGAGTGGAAAGCATGGGGCGAAGATAGAATGAAGAGTTATGAGTGATGAGTTATGAGTTATACTCACTTTGCTATTGGCCACTCTAAAAGAACAGCCAATAGTAAAGTGAGTATAACTCATAACTCATAACTCATCACTCATAACTCATAACTTATCCTTTACATTTGCCCCCTCTTGTAAAGAAAGCACTTACTACGTTGATGGAAAAGCATAGGATCCGGCGGGAAGACGCACTGGAATACCATTCCAAGGGGCGCCCCGGAAAAATTGAAGTGGTACCCTCCAAGGAAACAGAGAATCAAAGAGATTTGTCGCTGGCATATTCACCAGGCGTTGCCGAACCCTGTCTGGCCATTGCCGAAAATCGGGAAGATGTGTACAAATATACGGCCAAGGGCAATCTGGTAGCCGTTATCACCAATGGAACAGCCGTGTTGGGACTGGGCGATATTGGCCCGGAAGCCTCCAAACCGGTGATGGAAGGCAAGGGCGTGCTTTTTAAAATTTATGCCGACATCGATGTATTTGATATTGAGGTAAATACAAAAGATGTCGACAAGTTTGTAGAAACGGTCAAACTGCTCGAACCTACTTTTGGAGGTGTCAATCTGGAAGACATCAAAGCGCCCGAGTGTTTTGAAATAGAACGCCGGCTCAGGGCCGATATGAAAATTCCGGTGATGCACGACGACCAGCACGGAACAGCGATCATTTCCGGAGCCGCGCTGCTCAATGCCCTCGAAATTGTAGGAAAAAACCCCGATAAAATTCAACTGGTGGTCAATGGCGCCGGGGCAGCGGCTATTTCCTGTGTGCGACTGTACCTGCAACTCGGCGTTCGGCGCGAAAATGTCATCATGTTCGACAAAGACGGGCTGCTGCATGCCGACCGGGCAGGCATGAACGAAATGATGCAGGAGTTTGCCACCAACCGATTGCCTGTTGGCGCCACCTTGATAGACGCTATGATCGGCGCAGATGTGTTTTTGGGACTGTCTGTGGGCAATGTAGTTACCCGCGATATGATTCGGCTGATGGCGCCCGATCCCATCGTTTTTGCTATGGCCAATCCGGTACCTGAAATCGGCTACAATGAAGCCATGGCCGTGCGCGACGATCTCATCATGGCAACCGGTCGTTCTGATTTTCCCAACCAGGTCAATAATGTACTCGGTTTCCCATACATCTTTCGGGGAGCGCTGGACGTGCGGGCTACGGAAATTACCGAAAACATGAAACTGGCCGCTACCAAAGCACTGGCCGAACTGGCCAAAAAACCGGTACCCGACATTGTAAATATGGCCTACAATGAAAAAAACCTGGTTTTTGGCAAGCACTATATCATCCCAAAACCCATGGACCCGCGCCTGCTTACGACAGTAGCCCCGGCTGTGGCCGAGGCTGCGGTGCTCGATGGGGTGGCACAAAAACAAATACTCGACTGGGATGATTATCGGCAAACACTGGAAAAACGCCTGGGACTCGACAACCAGATTTCACGCATTATCACCAGCAAGGCCCGCAGAGCGCCCAAACGCGTCGTATTTGCCGATGCCGAAAACCTGACGGTGCTCAAAGCCATCCAGCAGGTGCGCGATGAAGGCATTTGCGAACCGATCCTGCTGGGCGATATTCCTGCCATCGAGAAAATTATTCAGGATCACAGCCTCGATCTGAAGGATGTCAATATTATCGACACACGCCGCCCCCGAGACCCCGAGATGGCACAGCGCTACGCCGATCTGTTTTTTGAAAAAAGAAAACGCAAGGGCATCGTGCAGACGGATGCTTTGAAAATGATTCGCAAACGCAATTATTTTGGCGCCATGATGGTGGAAACCGGCGACGCCGATGCCCTGATTTCCGGCCTCACACGCAACTATCCGGACACCATTCGGCCTGCGCTCGAAATCATCGGTCGTCAGGAAGGCGTGCAGCGCGTAGCGGGGATGTACATTCTGCTGACCAAAAAAGGCCCGCTTTTCTTTGCCGATACCACCATTAATGTCAATCCCAGCGTGGAGGAACTGGTGGAAATCACCGAACTCACAGCGCGTGGAGTCGAACGTTTCAATATCAAACCGCGCATTGCACTGGCTACCTATTCAAGTTTCGGCAGCGCCAAAGGGGAAGATGCCGAGAAAATGCGCAACGCCACAGCCATTCTGCACAAAAAGCATCCCGACTGGATTATTGAAGGGGAAATGCAGGCCCACCTGGCTTTTAATATGGAACTGGTTCGGGAAAATTACCCATTCAGCAAACTATCCGGCGAGCCAGCCAATACCGTCATTTTTCCCAATCTTTCAGCGTCCAATATCACCTACAACCTGATGAAGGAAACCGGGGACATCGAGTATATCGGCCCGATCCTCCTGGGTATCCGCAAACCCGTACACGTCCTTCAATTGGGCAGTACCGTACGAGAAATTGTCAATATGGTGGCGTTTGCGGTGGTGGAAGCGCAGCGGGGGTAAAATGTTTGATGTACGATTTACGATTACATGATGTACGATTTACGATTGGATTGGAGATTTGAGAATGTTGATTGAGGGCATCGCGAACAATCATAAATCGTCTATCAAAAATCCAATCGGAAATCGTACATCATGTAATCGTAAATCATAAATCAAAAACCATGCACCGCTATTGCCTTGCCCTCGACCTCCAACCCGACCCGGCGCTCATTGCCGAATATGAAGCCATGCACCGTGCGGTATGGCCTGAAATACTCGATAGTATTCGCGATTCGGGAATTCTGAACCTGGAAATTTACAGGATTGAGAACCGCCTGTTTATGATTCTGGAAGCAGGCGACGATTTCTCCTTCGACAAAAAAGCCGCTATGGATGCTGCCAATTCCAGGGTACAGGACTGGGAATCGCTCATGTGGCGCTATCAGAAAGCCCTTCCCACAGCGAAGCCGGGGGAAAAATGGATGCTGATGCAACGGATTTTTGCCTTGTGATCAGCGCGGTTTTTTCTCAAAAAATACAAAACCGTTTTTCCGGTACAGTTCGTGGCAGCCGGGCATTTCCGGAAGCCCTTCCAGGCGATTAACTTTGGCAACGAAATAAACGTTCCGGCCAGGGTGGCCGTGTACCAACGAGTCCATATCATCGATGTGGACATCTCCTGTCAGTGGCCGTTTGCAGGAATAATACAAATGGGCGTAACTCTTGAACCCTACGGGTTTGATAAAGCAGTCCTCCGTTGATTTACTTTCATAAAACTCTATGGCAGCCCGCTGGGAGTAACCTTCAATGTTGCACACAATAAACAACAAAGTCATGGAAGTAAACGCCGCGCCTCCTACAAACGCCACCTGTGCGGTCATCCAGCCTTTCTTTTTCCACCAGAAATAAAGCGCTGCAAGGGTGGAAAGAATGAGCAATACGCCCGGCAGCCCTTGCCATGCTTTCCATACCACGCCTGCCTCCAGATTGGCAATGGCAAACGGGTCTTTTGCAAACAAGGGTTTAATTAAATCGAGGTGCTGACCCAGATAGGGTAGTGCAGCCACCGCGATACCTGGCAAAATGCCTATGGCAAGTAAAATTCCGGATACTTTCGGGTAAACATTCCAGCGTATGGCGCGCCAGAGCGTAACGGAACCCAGGTAGGTAAGCGGGAAATAGCACAGTGATGAATAGTGTACAATCTTGGTTTGCACAATACTGAACAACACCAATACTACCCAGAACAGAATCTGCATCCAGGTGCCAAAATCAGAGCGTTCGCAGGATGCCAGCGTGTCCGATTCCAGCATTTCATCTTCCGATTGCCGGTCGCCCCAAAGGTTGGGTACGGCAAAAACCGATACCGGAAAACACCCCAGCAACAGCACCACCGCATGGTATCCGAAAAAGCCTCCGTGACCCGCATCCTGTGTGGTAAACAAGCGTATCTGGTATGTAATAAACTCCTGTACAAACCAGGGACCATGTATAAGCACTTCCAACCCGAACCAGGCGAGTGCAGCCAGTGAAGCCGCCAGCGAAAAAATGACCATGTGCTTGAGGTATCCGCGCCCTTTAAAACGGTATCGCGCCCAATACAACACCAGCACCAGCATGACAATCAGGTACGCGGTCGGGCCTTTGGTCAGAATACCCAGCCCCAGCATCACGCCTCCTGTCAGCAGGTATTTGTACTTGGCCCAGAAAGAACGCGGCGTTTTGACGCAGAAAAACTGCCAGCGGAATTCAATAAACCCGTACAACCCGCAGAAAATGAAGAAGTTGAACCATGGGTCGATGATACCGCTTTTGAAATACATATGCGGAAGAATACTGCCCATCCAGGCCAGTGCCCACAACCAGCCAAACAGGCGATCGTGCAGGCGTGTACCCAGTCGGTACACCAGCAACAAAGTGGCCAGGCCGCAAAGGGCATTGGGAAGTCTGGCTGCCCATTCATTCACCCCGAACATTTTCATGGAAAGCGCCTGCATCCACAGAAAAAATGGAGGTTTTTCCCAGAAGGGTTCAAAATCTATCTGCGGCCGAAACCAGTCGCCCGTCAGCAACATTTCGCGGGAACATTCCGCAAAATTGATCTCATCCCAATCGAACAGATGCACTGCACCCAGGAAAGGGAAAAAAAGCAACAAGCCAAGGCCGATGAGTAGTAGATAGTCACGCCGCATAGCCAGAAAACATCGAATGCGAAATTTGGTTGTAGGTCAGTGCTGTTTGCCAGCGAGTATTTCTCCCAGATTGTTGATCGTCATCACCATAAGCGCTATGGCAAGCCCGGAAGGTATACCCACCCACCAGGCGCCGGCTTGCACCCGTACGCTCTCCAGCAGGCTTCCCCATGAAATTCCCCGCAAGGTGCTGCCACCAAAACCGAGAAACGAAAGGGCCGCTTCCAGCAAGATAGCGTTGGCCATATTAAATGCAAAAATAACCAGCGCAGGCCGCAAGGCATTTGGGAAGGCGTGCCGCCAAAAGGTTCGCCTGTCTGAAAAACCCATGCCCCTGGCCGCCGTCACGTAGTCCAGTTCCCGCACCCGCAACAATTCAGAGCGTACAAACAACGCAATGTCCGTCCAGTTCAATAAGCCGATCAAACCGATCAATACCCAAATGTTCTGGTCGTGGGGCAACAAAGCGGCAACAATCAATATAAAAATGAGTTTCGGAACGGCATTGAACACCTCTGTCAAACGCATCAGCAACAGGTCGATGGGTACTGTTACAGGCCTGGTTTTCAGCCATTTATCTGCCAGTTTACCTGCCTGACGTATGACCACAATAAGTAAAACAAATATCAACAGGCTTTTTCCCCATTCGCTTGCTGAAGCAGCATTTTCCAGTTCATAATGGCGGGCAATGATGGCATAAAAATAGGCAATCGGAATACTCAATACCGTGCAACTCAATGTCAACCATGGTATGCGCAAACGAAAATCGCCCCAAAAACCTGCCAGCGCGCCCAGTAAAATGCCCAACAATCCTGCAATACCCATCGACAACAGGCTTACCAGCAACGCAATGCGCGCACCGGAAATGATACCCGCCGCTACGTCATGCCCTCCTTCATCGGTTCCCAGCCAGTGCCTGAAACGGCTGCTCATTCCCGGGTGTATTTGCCCCGGATGGAGAAAGGACGCCGGATTTTGCCGGGAATATTCTCCCGGACAAAATGGTACGAGTGCAAATACGGGCGGTTCATCGTAATTCTTGTCGTCTTTCCAGGCTTCAAATGTATGAGGCAACTGCTGAATCTTCCGAAGCGCGGGCTCACTGTACGGCAAATCCTTGTCGGCCCAGAGGCTGCGCAAACCCGGGAAATAGACCTCTCCACCGATTTTGCAGTACAAAGGACGCCCGTTGGCTAGTACATCGCGCAGCAAGGCCAGTGCCAGAAAGAACCCCAATACCCAAAAAACCGATTGAAAGCGTTTTTTACCCATGTGATGCCGGTTGTTCGAATGGAAAAACGATCGGATGAGTACCTGCAAATGCTTTTGCCGCTTGATAATCGCGTGCAAAACCCAGCATAAATCCGCCGCCGCCCGCGCCACAGATTTTCAAATGAACATTCTGCTCTGAAATGCTTTTTTCCCAAAGACTATTCATCCCGGAGGGGATCATAGGGGTGAAATGTTTCAATTGAAATTGCGACACTGTGCGCAAATGTAGCCAAAATCCCTGTTCGTCGGCAGCCAGCCAGGCGCGCACCATGCTTTCATGTGCCGGCAGGAATTGTTCCGAAAGCGTTTTTGAAAATGCTTCGTTGAGGCTTTGTTCCAGAAACCAGTTTACCAGCGGGCCCGTTTGTCGCGGCTGGCAGGTATCCAGCAGAAAAACCACGGGCTCGGTCGCCCAAGTATTTGGCTGCGCTACGGAAACCTCCGTTTTGTGTTGAATCAGCAGCGGCGCATGGAGGTAACTGGTCAGGGGGTCGATGCCCGAACTGGCGCCATGAAAATAACCCTCCATTTGGCTGAAAATGGCTTTCAACGCCCCAGGATCAGTGGTTTTTTCGTGTACATAGCGGTCATAAATACCTGCGCACAGGGCCCCCGAACTCCCCAGGCCGTAACCGGAAGGAATGTTGGAATCGAACACCCATCCTTGCGCAATATCCTGTTGGAATTGCCGGGTATCCAATGTCTTTACACTTGCAAGCGCCTCGCTGTTTGCAAATGGAAGCAGGTTGCTTTGCACATGCGGATGTTTCCTTTGCTGCCATGCTCCCACGAATGCAGGTACCGGTACAGCCAGCGCAGATGCGCCCAGCAACAACACGTGCTCACCGAACATCAGAAGTTTGGCCGGATAGGTTCTCATACCGCAAATGTGCGAAATGATTCTGATCTGCAGCATGCAGAAATAGCCTGTGTGCCTGTTCGTACTATTCTGCCATGGAAGCGTAGTCTTCATGGCAAGAATGACCTGAACAATTCCTATCTTCGCGGCGTTTTTGAGCACCAGGAAATTTTCTCTCACTTATCATACGCCACACTTATCATATGGGACTCTTCCCACACCCTGATCATTTCGAGCGCCGTCACATTGGCCCTCAGTCAGCCGACACCACCGGCATGCTCCAAACCCTGAAAGTTTCGTCCCTGGATCAACTGATCGAACAGACGGTTCCGGCAAGTATTCGCCTGAAAAAGCCGCTGAATCTGCCACCCGCTCTTTCAGAATTCGAATATTTGCAGGAATTGAAAGTGGCCGCACTGAAAAACCGCGTCATGCGCAATTATATTGGCATGGGCTATTATGGAAATATCACGCCGGCCGTTATTTCCCGAAATGTGTTCCAAAATCCGGGCTGGTACACCCAGTACACGCCTTATCAGGCAGAAATTGCGCAGGGCCGCCTCGAAAGCCTGCTCAATTTCCAGACCATGGTGAGCGACCTCACCGGGTTGCCCATCGCAAACGCCAGCCTGCTCGACGAAGGCACCGCCGCCGCTGAGGCCATGCACATGTTTTATGCAGAAAAAAACAAACGTGCCAAAGCAGGCGAGGAAGCCGACGAGTTTTTTGTAGATCAACATGTGTTTTCACAAACGCTGGACGTGCTCAAAACCCGCGCTTTGCCACAAGGCATCCGGCTGGTGACTGGTGACTGGCGTACATACGAGTTTTCTGAAAAAACGTTTGGGGTGCTGTTGCAATACCCGGATGCACAGGGCACTGTGTCCGATTATCGGGCCTTTGTGGAAAAAGCGAAAGCCAACGCCGTATATGTCTGCGTAGCGACCGACCTGCTGGCCCTGGCTGTGCTCACGCCTCCGGGCGAGTGGGGCGCCGACTGCGCGGTGGGCAACAGCCAGCGATTCGGCGTGCCGATGGGTTACGGCGGCCCGCATGCTGCTTTCTTTTCCTGCACCGACGATTTCAAGCGCCAGATTCCTGGCCGGATCATCGGTGTGTCGGTGGACAAACATGGCCGACGCGCCCTGCGCATGGCCCTGCAAACCCGGGAACAACACATCCGCCGCGAAAAAGCCACTTCCAACATCTGCACGGCGCAGGCGCTGCTGGCCAACATGGCTGCTATGTACGCGGTGTACCACGGCCCTGCGGGTATCCGCGCCATCGCCGAACGCGCCCATGCCATGGCAACCAGCCTTGCCTCTGCGCTGAAAGCGGGCGGCTTTTCGATTCAAAACGCTCATTTTTTTGATACCATCAGCGTAGCCCTTGATGCCACAAAAGCAGGAGAAATACGCAAAAAAGCCGTTTCTGAAGGCATCAACTTCTTTTATTCGGACAGTGCTATTCAAATCGCGCTCGACGAAACAACAACGGAAAAAGACCTCAACGACATCCTCCAGGTCTTCGGCATTTCAACCCCCGTGCAAGCAGTAGCCTCCCCGCTGCCTGCCGCACTTACCCGCGAAAGCGCCTACCTGACCCACCCGGTGTTCAATTCCTACCATACCGAGTCGGATATGATGCGCTACATCAAACGTCTTGAAAATGCCGACCTCTCGCTGATGCATTCCATGATTTCGCTGGGATCATGTACCATGAAACTGAACGCTGCCACGGAGATGATACCCGTCAGTTGGGAAAACTGGGCCAATATGCACCCGTTTATGCCCGCCGATCAGGTGCAGGGTTACGCACAGATTATCCGTGAACTGGAACAATACCTCTGCGAAATTACCGGCTTCGAAGCCTGCTCGCTGCAGCCCAATTCGGGCGCCCAGGGCGAATACGCGGGTCTTATGGCCATTCGTGGTTATCACCTGGCGCGCGGTGATGCACACCGCAATGTGGCCCTGATTCCTTCTTCGGCACACGGTACCAATCCTGCCAGCGCCGTTATGGCGGCCATGGAAGTGGTAGTAGTGGCTTGCGACGAACGTGGTAACATCGACGTAGCCGATCTCAAGGCAAAAGCAGAACAACATGCCGACAACCTTTCCTGCCTGATGGTCACTTATCCGTCAACGCACGGCGTGTTCGAAACATCCATTATCGAAGTCTGCGACATCATTCACCGCCACGGCGGAAAGGTGTACATGGATGGCGCCAATATGAATGCACAAGTGGGGCTCACCAGCCCAGCCACCATCGGCGCCGACGTATGTCACCTCAACCTGCACAAAACATTCGCCATCCCGCACGGTGGCGGCGGCCCCGGTATGGGCCCAATCTGCTGCAACGCGAGCCTCGCGCCCTACCTGCCCGGCCATGTATTTGCAGAAACCGGCGGCTCGGCCCATGCCACGGCCGTCAGTGCAGCACCCTGGGGCAGCGCCAGCATCCTGCTGATTTCGTATGCCTATATCAAAATGCTGGGCGCCGAAGGCGTAACGAATGCGACCAAATACGCTATTCTGAACGCCAACTACATCAAAGCACGCCTCGAAACAGCCTACGATATTCTGTATGTTGGTGAAAACGGCCGTTGCGCCCACGAGATGATCGTCGACCTGCGCCCGTTCAAGTCGCTGGTCAGCGCGGAAGACCTGGCCAAACGCCTGGTCGATTATGGCTTTCATGCCCCGACGCTGTCGTTCCCGGTGGCAGGTACTATCATGATCGAGCCTACGGAAAGTGAAAGCAAAGCCGAACTTGATCGTTTTTGCGATGCCCTGCTGGCCATTCGGAAGGAAATTGACGAAATCGCCATGGGGCAATACGATGCGGAAGACAACGTGCTGCACAATGCGCCACATACCGTGCAGGATGTGTCTGCAGATGAATGGCCACACAAATACAGCCGCGAAAAGGCCGCATTCCCGCTGCCGTATCTGCGCCAGGGCTTCAAATTCTGGCCTACAGTGGGTAGAATAGACCAGGCTTTTGGCGACAGAAACCTGGTGTGTACGTGCCCGCCGATCGAAGAGTACGCGGCCGTTTAGAGGTGAGAAGTGAGAGAATAGCCAAGCGTTAGTAGGGTGGTGGTATGGGCTTCAGCCCGTCGGGACAGCGCCTTTTAAGGCGCAATAATTAGAATTTTTTTGTGAGCGCCTTAAAAGGCGCAGTCCCGACGGGCTGAAGCCCATACCACCGCCCAATAACGCTTGACTATTGCTGTTTTCGACTTAATTTAGCAATGGTGTACAATATACGGATAGTCATTTTGTAAAAATGCCCCATTCCAAATGTCCAACCAATACTTTGTCTCTTCCCTTTCCATCCTGTGTTTTGTGAGGAGCATCTTTTCCGGTTTCCGAAGCCCGCATGACTCCGCAGGCCAACGGATCAAATACCTTGGCAACGGACGCAGCGGGCAAGTTCAGTACAAAGGCAGGGGTGCTTCCTTTACCATGTACTACGAATTTGGTGGCGGCAATGTCGTGGCAAGCATCAGCATTCCCGATGAGCAGCACTGGAACAAAGAGACCGGGCTTGCGCTGGATCACCGCGAGGAAGTATTGAATTTTATTGGCACACAGGTGGTAAAAGATCAAACGAAGCAAGGCTCGTACAAAATTGAAGGGAACTGGCTGGTAATCTATGAATGATCATTTGCCCAGCCATTCCTTGAAATCGGTCATTCGGTCGCCATTTACAAACACCTCATGCCGGGCTTTGGGTAAAAGTTCCAGTTTTAGTTTGCCTTTAAAATGTGTCAGAACACTGTGAATGGCTGAAAAACCTACCAGGTACTGGCGACTTACCCGAAAAAACTGCCGGGGATCGAGCAGACCGGACAGTTTATCCAGGCTGAAATCGACGGGCAGGTGTTGTCCTTCTTTCGTAGCCATAAACGTGATCTTCTCGTCGGAATAGAAATAGGCAATTTCGCTGGTTTCTATGCTGCGGATTTTGGTACCAATCGTAACCATGAACCGCGTTTTGTACTCCGTATCGCGTTGGCCGATATACTGTAAGAGGGTATTGAAATCAGGTTTGGAAAATTGCGCTTTCAGCGACTTGTACTTATCGAGTGCGCCGATCAATTCCACGAGGTTGACAGGTTTCAGCAGGTAATCGATGCTGTTTACCTTGAACGCCTTGATCATATATTCGTCGTAGGCAGTGGTAAAAACAACCGGCGCGGTCAGGGGCGCCAGTTCGAATATTTTAAAACAGAGGTCATCCTCCAGGTGGATATCCATAAACACAAGGTCGGGCGCCTCGTTTTGCCGCAGCCACTGCACCGATTCTGTAACGGAAGGCAACTGAGCCAACACCTGTATTTCCGGGTCATAGGTTTTGAGCATCGCCTCCAGGCGCTGCGCGCTGAGGTTTTCGTCTTCAATGATAAGGGTTCTCATATTACAGCAAGGGGATTTTTACCACAAAATGCCGATCGGATTCTCCGGCTCGCACCGAACACTCCGTCAGCAAGGCATACCGATTGATAATATTGTTCAGGCCAGTGCCCGTGGAGGCTTCCTGTTGTGGCCGAAGTTGCAAGGGGTTTTGAACGACGAGGTATTTATCATCGATAAAAATGTCGATCAGCAGCGGCTCTTTGGCCGACATGCGGTTGTGTTTCACGGCATTTTCAATCAGCAATTGAAGGGTCAAGGGTGCGATCTTATACTGATCCAGGTCTGTTTCCGTCAGGTTGATTTGCAGGTCGAATTTATTTTCAAACCTTATTTTCAGCAAAAATGAGTACGATTTGATAAATTCCAGTTCGGTGCGCAAGGTAACCAGCGACTGTTCTTTTTGCTCCAGAATATAGCGATACGAACGTGACAACTGATCGATAAACTGCTCGGAGAGTTCCGGGCTGATGCGTACCAGCGACGACAGGATGCTCAGGCTGTTGAAAAGGAAATGGGGGTTCACCTGTGTTTTCAAAAGGGCAATTTCATTCAGCAACTGCTGCTTTTCGAGGTATTCCGCCTTGCTTTGGAACTTCTGGGAATTGCGACGGAAATACAACATCCGGCTCAAGAAGCCCAGCGCAAACACCAGGATTACGATACCGACGATCATCAGCACGTTCATTACCTGGTTTTTGCGACGTACTTCACTTTGGTGCAACACCTGCATTTTCAGTTTTTCTTCTTCCTGCCCCAGGCTATCGGCCATTACTTTGCGCACCAGTTCCATTTGTTCCAGCCGTTTGTTGGTTTCTTCCCTTTTCAGGCTGTCGCTGATCTGAAGAAATTGCTCGTGGTAGGTGAGTGCCTGTGCAGTATTCCCAATGGCTTTGTAATTGCCGTACAGGCATTCGCAAGCATCCCTTTCGGCACTCAGGCGCTTCAATTGTCGACTCAGCATCAGGGCTTTCGAACACCACTGTATGGACGTTTTGAAATCCTCCTGCTTGTTGTACAAGAGGCCCAGGCCGTAGTAAGTGTTGACCAATCCCGGTTTTTCATCGATTTTTTCCTGAATGGCCCTGCTTTTCTGGAAATATTCCAGTGCCAGAGCGAACTGCTTTTCTTCCTTGTACACGATGCCGAGGTGTGTGTACGTAGCGGCGATGCCTTGCTGGTCGTCGAGTTTTTGGCGCAGGGGAAGACTTTTGTTGTAATAATCAATCGCTTTGGGGAAGTCCTTGATGCTGTTGTAAACCGAGCCTATATTGTCGTACAAGAGGGCTGTGCCGAATTCGTCGCCCACGGCCTCCATTTGCTTCAGGCTTTTGGTGTAATACTCCAGTGCTTTGGGCAGGTTGCCCATGTCGTTGTAAATCAGCCCGATATTGTTGTTGGCATTGGCAATTCCGCCGGCATTTTTGAGTTGTTCCTGTATGGAAAGGTCTTTTTGGTAGTGCTCCATGGATTTGGCATACCTGCCCAGGTTGCGGTATACCAATCCCAGGTTGTTATTGAGTGCCGCAATGCCTTTCAGGTCGGAAGCCTCTTCCATGGCAACCAGTCCTTTTTGATAACTTTTTAATGCTGTGGGGTAATCACCCTGCAAATTGTGGGTAGAACCGATCACATTCCAGGCTTTTCCCTGCCAGCGTTTGTTCCGAACCTGTTCGGCAAACCGCAATTCCTGATACGCTAATTGGCGGGTTGAATCCGGATTGCTGTACAACTGGCTCCAGGCCAAATCCTGCAGCGCCTTCAGCCGTGTGGTATCGGGTAGCGTCGCATTGTTCCATACCTGCCACAGGCTGTCGGAATTGACCTGGGAAAACGCCTGTGTTGATGTGAAAAGCCAGAAAAAAAACAGGTAAAAGTTCTTCATAAGCACAACAAACAATCATTGCTCTTTGCCATCTGCCGTATGCAGCTCGGCTCACAGCAGATGGCTCAAGTTAAACAATTTCTAATATTTGTATTCCATCTCCAGTACATTTCCGTTGGGGAAATGGCTGCGTCTTAAAACAGGTCGTTCGGAGGTGTCGTACGAATAATCGTATGTGACGACTTCGTCGGCTACATTGGGGCGCTTCCGCACTACTTTTCGGGGATTGGTAAATTGATAGCGCATTTGTGTCAGATAGGGGAATCGGAGTTTCCAACTGATGGGATTGATTTTGCCATCAAATTCACTATATTCCACCGTTTCCTTCCAAATATATTGTCCCGAACTATCGCGTTGTAAAGTTTCCACTTTGATCATATTGCCTTTGCCATCGTAGGTGAAATTGTGTTTATACACGTCATCAGGCCGCTCGCTGAGGCTTTTAACCTGCTCCAGTTCGTATGCCAGACGCCCGTTGGAATAGAAATAAGAAGTTTCCACGTAAAGTGTTCCTCCATTTCCATCTGATTGCACAGTCTTCTCGATGTTCTGTCCATTGTAGAAATACTCCACGAAGAATCCATGATATTCTTCTATTCGCACAGGTTTGTCTTCATCATCATATTCTATTGCGTAATCCAGAGCCTGAATCTGTGTAGGATCGCCCATAACATACTGCCATTGCAAATGAATATTGGCTACCTGTCCCTGGTTGTTGTAACTGAAAATTTCGAAATCATTGAGGGCCCATTCCAGTTTGCTCACACGTGCATACGCAGGCAAGGGATTTGGAAACGCCTGCTGTGGCGGACGGCTCGGGATGGGTTCTTCTATGGGTTCTTTTTTGCAGGAGGCTAGCGAAGAAAACACCAGCAACAGCAACAAAGCATGTTTGAAAATGGATTGTTTCATAGTTTTTTAGTTTAAAACAGTTTCTAAAAGCAGGGCGACCCGAACGCCGCCCCGCTGTGCAACGGTTATGAAAATTACTGCTTGACTATCTTTCCATTTAAAACGCGGTGTGGCTCCTGAGCAACAATGGCATACACACCGGGGGGCAATGTGGAAATATCGAGTTGCTGACCAGCCTGCAAAATGCTGGATTGCAGCATTTTCCCTGTTGTATCGAATACTTTTACCTGGGCTTCATTGTCCAGGTTCAGGCGGAAAACACCGGTACCTGGATTGGGCGAGACTGCCAGTGCGCCCGCGACACCGGGTGTCGGGTCTACCGCAGTCGATCCCTGATAATAGTAGTATTTTTTGCTGTCCAGAATCCAGTCGAACTGATCGTCGTCCCAAAAATGCACGAATTCCATGTACAGGTCTTCGTCCTGCTTGTATGCGTAAGAGATGCGTTCTTTCACATCCCAAGCGTTCGGCTGTATTTCAGTGTTTTCTTTGCCGGCCAGCCGCTGCTGCGCGTCGTAGAAGAAATCAGTGGTATGTCGTAGCCAGAAATTTTCAATCGCCACATCGTATACAAAATTCATTTCCTTGCGAATGGCTCCGAAAAGCGTGTAAGCGTAATTATTTCGTTTTTCAGGGTAGAATGCGACGCCATCCGTAACGTACAGGGTGCTTTCTATCACCTGATGATCCACGTAGTTCATTTCTGTTTTTCCGGTTGGTACTTCTTCGCCGTCAAAAATGCCGCTGCTTTCTATCAAAAAGTTGTCACCATTTTCATCATAGGAATAAAGGTCTTTGAATACGACCGGGCTTCCAAAGTAGTCGATCATCGTAACACTCGCTTGCAGGCGGTCTTGTGCATCGAACGCATTGCGGCTGGCCAGCAGTAGCAGCCAGGTTTGCGCCGTGGTGTCGTAAGCATAGGTAAAAACGGAGTCTATCAGTTCGGGAGAGTCGCCGTGCGGGAAAATTTCCAGGCGCGATTCCAGGTAATATTGCTGCTGGATGGTATCGAATACTTCGGCGAGTACTTCTGTCTGGCGTTGCTGATCGTCCGACACATAGGTGACGCGATTCAGCGGTGTCCAGTACCCGTTGTCGAACTGAAAGTTGATTTCCGTTTTCGAGTTGGCAGAAGGGTACAAGTAGTGGGTTCGGGAAAGGGGCGTACTATCGCCCGCAGCCGGGTTGTAGGCGTAAAAGGTTTTGGTGGAGTCCAGCCGCAGCATGTCGCGTTGTTGGGTATTACCGATCATTTGTCCGGCCCGATCAGATTCCCATTCAAAACCTGCGCGGTGCAGCATACGGATCAGGCTGGCAGGAGCATGGTCGATATGGGCTTGCACGCCGGGCGACAGGGTTTTCTGGGCAAATGCCAGGTGGCTGATTAGAAACAGAAAAAGGGCAATGGAAAGGCTTTTGTTTTTCATAACTTGTTGACTGTTAATTTGGTATTGCAAGATAATTCTTGATACAAATGTGATGGCGGGCGCCATCCAGTTCCAATTACAAGTTACTGAATTGCCTTTTTGGGGGAACGAAACGACAAAATGGAGGTATGAGTTATGAGTTATGAGTTATGAGTTATGAGTTATACTTACTTCGCTATTGGCATTTATACAAGAGTGGCCAAAAGCAATGTGAGTATAACTCATAACTCATAACTCATAACTCTCAACTCATCTCAGCAGTGTCGCAAACCCCTTGTATTCCTGTTTTTCATTTCTGGGGCCTGTGAAGGTGACGACATACACATACACACCGGAAGGAGAGGCGCCACCGGTGTTCATTTGCCGGCCGTTCCATTCTTCGTTGGGGTCGGTGGTTTCAAAAACCTTTTCACCCCAACGGTTCCAGATAGTCATTTGAAAATTGGTCGACCCGAATAAAAAACCTTTTCCAAGAAAACCGTCGTTGGTACCATCTGCATTGGGCGTGAAGGCATTAGGCATGTACCATCGAATTTCAGGAACAATATCGAGGTACTGCGTCAGAGAATCCTTACAACCTTTGGGGTGCGTCACGATCAGACGAATCGCCATTAATCCCGTATCCGGAAAAGTAAACGTCGGATTTTGCTCGGTGGTGGTGCCGAATCGGTCGAATTGCCAGTTCCATCGGTTGGCGCCGATCGACAGGTCGGTAAACTTCACGGTATTGTTCAGGTTGCTCAGCAGGGAATCGGGATCAAAAGTGAAATTGGCCGTAGGCGAAGGCTCCACCCGAATCAGGCTGGGGTAAAAATCGGAGATAAAACATCCGATAGGAGAGGTGATTTCCACACTTACATCATACACGCCCTCCTCGGTGTAAGTGTGCATCGGACTGATGACATTTTCCACCTGGGCGCCGTCTCCAAAATCCCACTTGATATGATAGGTACTGTCGATGGGGGTCGACAGGTTGGTGAAGGTAATGGTACCCGGCACGCAGCCCAGGAAACTGCTCGGCTGAATAATGATGAGTGGAGGCGCAGGAAACCAGTTGACAACCCTCGTGGTATCATCGGAACAATTGTTTTCGTCCGTTACCCGTAATCGTACCGCATGGTCGCCGGGAATGGGGTAGAGGTAATCTGGGTTTTGCAAGGTAGACGACCCTCCGGGCACGCCAAAATTCCATTTCCATCGATTGATAACACCTTCACCTGTGGAAAGATCGGTAAAATCTACTGGGCCTGCTACGCATGTATCGTAGGCAAAATCGAAATTGGCTTCAATTTTCGGAAAAATATTCACCTTGATATATGCCGTGTCGCCACAAATGTCGCCAGGATTCAGGTAAAGCGTACCCAAATAAGTACCCGTATCCGGAAATACCACGGTTGGATTCCAGTCGCTCGTATTGGTGTAGGGTGCTCCGGGAATATTGAAATTCCAGATAAAATTATCGATAAACTGTTCGTCGCGACTTTCATTGATGAATGTTACTTCATTTCTGCCGCAGGAAATCACGACATATGAACTCGGGCCTGCCGTCGAGTCGCGCTGGATATCGGCGATCACGGTCGGGCTGCAATCGGTCACATTGAACTGAAACTCTCGTTTTACAGTGGAAAGCAACACGCCATTGCGAAATTCCTGTACACAAATACCTACGACAAATTGCCCCAGCAAGTTCGGGGTGCCTGTAATCATGCCTGTCAAGGAATTAATACTTACCATCGGATTGCCCCCCATCGGATTGCCGGGCGTGTAGTTGGGTACTGCAAATGGGACATTATCAAAAGGTGGCGCGCAGGGTGGGGTAGGCACAGCCCCGTCGCAGGAGTACAGAGCCTGGCCGACGGTAATATTGCCGCCCCCGCTGAACGGACTACAAAAACTGTACACCAACTGGTCGCCATCGGCATCGGTGGCGCTGTGGTCGAACTCCAGAGGAAAATTTTTACAAATAATGATGGGAGGAAAATTGTTGAAAACAGGGCTGTTGTTGCACAATTGCTGTGCATCAGGCGTTATTTCCACCATGTACGTGGCGCCTACATCGCCGGGGTTGACAATATTGCTGATGGTTTCATTGCGGCAACAGCGTTGATAAACAACGTAATAACTCAGGTTGCTGATCGGCAAAGTTGCATTGAATACATAAGTAGCCTGTTCGACGCAGACGAATGGTACTGCCTGCACGCAATTGGGTGTATCCGGAATCAGGCGAATTGCGATAGGGCTGCCGGTGGCAAATTCGCTGAACAGGGAATTATTGGTGTAAGTGCCCTGATAAATGGCAATCTGTGCCGGGTCGTCAAAATTGGCGCCTTGCCCCGCACAGTCGCGGTACACTTTCATCGTGAAACGATATTGTCGGTTATTCCCGGTGGCTGGCCCAAGGCATTGATAAGTAATTTCACCACCGATAATGTGACGCGCCTGAACAGCCAGAGGGGTTAATATGGCAGTGAGGGTAGCAACCAAAAACGGTAATATCCCCTTTCCGATGATTTGTTTCATATCTTGTTTTCTCAATAATTGCTTGCAATACAGCGTGTACAGGAAGTACAGACAACTAAACAAACTTTCATTTTTGCGGTTTTGCCGTAAAAGTCTGACTTTTGCCCCGCCAAATTAAGGCTACTAACGAAAACGAACTCCAATTGTTGGTTATGTTCCTGCTACGCGACGACATTTCAGAGATTGCTACCATACTTTCCAAAGGCGGAACCATCTGTTACCCCACCGATACGATCTGGGGGGTAGGATGTGATGCGTTGAACGAAACAGCGGTTGCCCGCATTTCAGCCATTAAAGGCCGAACGCCCGATAAAGGGTATGTATTGCTGGTGTCGAGCATCGACATGTTGAAACAATACGTACCAAAACTAAACCCCCGGCTGGAAACGTTACTCGCTTACCATACACGTCCATTGACGATCATTTATGAGCGAAACGTTGGGTTGCCGGCTTATGTAAAAGCGCCGGACGGCTCGGTAGCCATCCGGCTGCCACAGGATGAATTTTGCCGCGAACTTATTCAGGCCCTCGGCCGCCCCCTGGTAAGTACTTCTGCCAACAAGAGCGGGGAGCCTTTCCCGGCTACTTTCGGCGGCATCAGCAGTGAAATTTTGGGCTCGGTAGACTATGTGGTCAAATACCGGCAGGACGACAAGGAACCGCACGAACCTTCTTCTATCGCGCGGCTGGATCGCCACCAGGAACTGGAGTTTCTGAGAGACTGATTACCTGCGACGGTTCATTGGTGGAGGCGATACAGACGCTTTTCCACTGCCCATCTGCTTGTTTTTTGTAAATATTTACCCATGCAAAATGGGTGGATTCCTCCTGCATTTTACCTTTTTCATCCGGGTAAGTGATAACCACCCGTTTATCGACAATAACGTATGCCATGCTGCCATCGTCGGAAAAGTATATTTCCGGTGGATGCACATCTTCCCACTTTTTGTGCGTTATGCCTGCAAAATATTTTTCAAAACGGCGTATCGAAGAATCTCTTGCTAACCGACTGATTTTGCCCCGGTTAATAGAAATGGCGTTATCGGCGCTCTGGTCTATGAGCATACGCGCATTTTCGGTCAGGTGAGCCGTTTGCTGCTCCTGATGAAGCGCCAGCAGTTCCTGCCGTGCCTTTTCCAGATTGGGTTTGCCTCTACATGAATAAATTATTACCCCGGAAAACATCACCAGCAGGGATAAAGATGGCACAAGACGGCTCAGATAAAAATGACTGGAAATAAATGCGTGCATACAACTTTTTTTGTTTTTTCATTACAAATGCCTGATTATCATCCCTGATAACTGATAACCAATAACTGATAACCAATCAAGTACTCAGTGCGTTGCCTCTGACGGTCGCAATACGCGTCCGTTTCGCCGCCGGCGCTGGTAATCCTGCCATACATGGGCATAGTCTGCGGCCTTGTACCGGGCAAAAACCTCCGCCACCACATTCGGCATTTTCCGATAAGGCGAAATATGCAGGTCTTTGAGCAGAATATCCAGGTATTGTTGAAACCTGGTGCTCACGCCGCACGAACGCGAAGGCTCAAAATGAATGTGCGCTCGTTTCCAGTCGCGCATGTGATTCATACTTTCCTGCATCACTGCCCGGGTCGGAAGGGCGAGTTCGCCTCGCCACAGCGCCGCCAGCCACAGCGTTCCCACTTCTACAGCGGGCACATGCATATAGCAATGATTGAAACCCGCAAAACCAACATTTGGAATGTCCGGATGGATCAAATGCCGGTACAGTTGTACGCCGTCTGGCTCCGATTCAAGCATTTTACGCAGTTCGGCAGGCATAAAAGGAAATGCCGGTGTTTGCGAACCCAGTGATAATACGACGAGGTCGCAGTCGATCACTTGTCCGTTTTTAAGATGTAACCCGTTGGGAATGAACGATTCCAGTTCGGAATGGTATGGCAAAATTCGTCCTTCGGCTACTTTCCGGTAATAGGTTTCCGGTTCGAGGCAGGCTGCCGAACGCAGGTCGCCCTTCAGATCGTGTGCGGGTACCACGATTTGGAGCCGTTTTTGGGCTTCCAAACCCTTTCCTGCATGCAAAATATGCGTTTTAAAAACCCCTTGAATTTTTTTCCAGAACGCATTGATAACGCCGGCCGACTTCCTGTGCATCCAGCGTTCAAAAGCCGAAGGATGCGACCAGGAGGTCATCATGACGGACCCAAAGCGGTTGAAGAGCAGTTTGGTAAAGTGAAGCCCCAGAATTTTACGCGGAATCATCCATCTCGCAGTTCTGAAAACATGATACACCTGTGCCGCATGGTTGTTTGCCGCAAAGTCGGCCATATCGACGGCGCTCTTTCCAAAACCCACGACAGCGACACGTTTGTTTTGAAAAATGTCCATCGATCGCACCTCCCGTTCAGTGATTACCCGGCCTCTGAACGTGTTTTCTCCCGGAAATGCAGGGCGGTTCTTTTCATCACTGTAATGGCCGTTCGAAACCATGACATAATCGAAGTGCCACTGCTCATATCCTTGCGGACTTTCGATGCCAAGCAGCCAGCCTCCCGATGTCTGTTGCATATCCGCCACACGATGTTGCAAGTGAGTTTTCAGTTTGAAATGTGCAACTGCGGCTTCCAGATAGCGCATGATTTGTGTGCCAGTAGGATGCCGGTCGGGTTTGAATGGCCAGGGAAAATCGGAAATGTGGTAGTGAGGAGCAATGTTTTGAAGGCGTACATTCGGATATGCCAGCGCCCAAACGCCGCCGATAGTATCCGATTTTTCAAAAATGTCGACCTGGAAACCGGTTTTTTGAAGCATTACCGATGCGGCGATTCCGGAGATTCCACTCCCGATCACCGCCACCCTGCGCATGGCAGAGGGCGTGTGGTTGTTCATGTTTTCAATAGCAATAGTGAACCTAAAAATGCATGTATAGCATATGCTTTCGCACATGCCTGCATAAAAATGAAAAGCGCGGGGCCTTGTCATTGTAAATTTAGACAAAGCCCCGCTTCAACACAAGTAAACACCTCATCCAGGGGGGCTTAGAGCGTGTTATAATTTCAGTGCCGAGGCGAAAGCGGGCAAATTTTGTTTCAGGCAAGGCAAAATTTGCAGCCATAGCCGGGTGCCTTTGGCGAAAATTTTAACGCAGTATGAAACAAAAGTTGCTCGCTTGCAGCCAGGTAACTGAAATTATAACACGCTCTTACTGTGCTTCCCCGAAAATGAAACTGAAATCGGTAGGTATGGTATCCTTGTTGTAAATCACATTGGCAAAGCCGTGGCAGGAAATACAGGAAGCATCTACCTGAATAAATGACTCCAGCGTAGTATTGCCCAGCCGGGAGGGCACATTGATAGTGGGTTTGTTGCCACTGCCATCATTGGCGACCGTCCATTGCGAACCGATCAGGCGATAATGTTCCCAAACCGTTCCTTTTAATTTTGCGTGCCACAACTGGTTGACTTGCTGGGTGCGATAATAAATCGGATAGGTACGGGTGATCTGGCTGCCAAATTTTTGGCCGCCCTGCTCGCCTGGCACGGCAGCAGCATACCGGGCCGCATAAGGTTGTACAGGGTTCCATTTGTAGTGGTTGCTATCGGAAGGTAGCAGGGCAGGTGGCGTATTGACCGGGCAGGTCAGGCACTCCACATTGTAGAACGACCAGTGTTTGCTGGTATCCTGTGCCGTCTGAGCAGCCTGTACATCATCCGGGGTATTGTCTTCGTGTTCGAATGTGCTCCAGATCATGAAGGAGAAGTTGGTGGTTTTTCGAATGATATGCATACCTACAAGCCCCACTTTGGCTTCCACGGTGAAGGCTTTTCCGGTTGTACTGTTTTGTGCTGGCACTGAAATAACGGCATTACGGGTGTAGTAGCGTGTGGTATCGTCTCCCAGCCCCGGATTTAGAATGCGCCATGACGCTTTTATTTCCATAGAACCTACATCTTTGGGAAACTGACTGGAAGGCAACTGAAAACTGTTCTTGTTATTTTGGTAATAGGTCTGGATACCTGGCAGCGTAGTCAGGCCATTTTTTCGAATAAAATCTGCCTCATTTGGATTTACCCGAATTTCAAACAACACAAAATTGAGGTTGCGGTCGATCAGGGCATGTCCATCGGCCTCTTCATCTTCGTCGTCGAAACTGGATGAAGGTGCAATACCATTGTGCAGCGGGTGTGCACTTTTAGAAAAACGATAGAAAAACTTTTTACCTTTTGCAGAAGCCTGGTTGATAGCCAGCATCAGGGGCGCATTACCCGAATCAAACAGTTGAGCAGGGTCGGTGTATGTTTCCCACACCCTGGGCGCGTCGGGATGTTCGCCGAAGTTACAGTTTTGCGGATTGCCTGATGCATCTGCAGGCCAGTTGAGGGCAATAAATGTTTGCCAGGAAAAAATGTCGAAAGGCGGCTGAAAAGCAGGGGTAAGGCTGCCCGAATAACCGAACCCGAAATTTTCTACTACATCGATCGGCAATTGGGAACAAAGCGTGTTGCATCGGGAAGTGTCGGTGCAAAAGCAGTTGTTGATGGGTGGAGTGGGCGGTGCAGGTGTTTCTGCGAGGCGTGTACAAGCATACACGGCAGCAGCCAGGACGGCTGCGACAACAAAGGTCGTTTTCATGGTAAAGGAGATTTGATTAATAATGCGTGTCGAATCGCTCCAGGCGATTTCGGGCCTCGAGGTTGCTACGACGAAAGTAAAACAACTTTACCTTTCGGCATTCTTTATAGCAGCCAGATAATTTCTCTTGCATGAAAATTCGTCGAATCCTACAATATAGCATGTACACATTGCTCGCTCTACTGCTTATCTGGATGATTGCTGTGCAAGCCGGTTGCATGGCCATGCGCACCTCCGATCGTACATGGACAAAAAAACTGCGTGAAAAAGGGCAACCTGTCCTCCCTCGGTTCATAGATGTGCCTGCTCCCACAGGCCGTAGTATTCATGCGGTGTGTGTTATAGCGGCCGACTCGATGCCCTGGGTGCTGTTTTTACATGGCTCGCCCGGCTCCTCCGACGCTTTTCTGGATTATCTGGCTGATACAACCTTGAGCAAACATGCCAACCTGGTGGCAATCGACCGGGCCGGATTCGGATATTCCGATTTTGGCAATCCGGAGACGTCGCTGCAACGACAGGCACAGGACGTAAAAGCCGTAGCCGATTTTATCGCTCCCGGGCGCCGGTTGTTTCTGGTGGGGCACTCGCTGGGGAGCCCTGTTATTGTTCGTTTTGCTATAGACTATCCTGATCAGACCGCAGGCATCGTCAATGTTGCCGGTTCCGTCGATCCTTCTTTGGAACCGCACCCATGGTGGCAAAAATTTATGGATGTTCCCCCTGGCAAGTGGCTGATACCCAAATCATTCTGGGTAAGCAACCATGAAATAAGGTATCTGGAAACGGAACTGGAAACGATGAAACCACTCTGGGCGAATATCCAACGCCCAATGCATATTATTCATGCAAAAAATGACCGGCTGGTCGATGTCGGGAATGTAGAGTTTTGTAAACGTATGCTGAGCAATGCGCCATTCGAGGTGATGCTGCTTGAAAAAGGCGATCACTTTATTCTTTGGAGCAGACAGGACGTGATACGCGACGCAGTGCTAAAAATGATTGCAGGCAAGTAAAAATGCAGACACCACAGCACAAAAAAAACCGCCGGGGAGCCCGACGGTCATGTAGTTGTTTTCATACAACTAAAAGTCTTTTGGGATCTGTTTGGGGGTCATCAGCCATCATTGTTTGTGTATAACAAAGGTAGATGGCATGGCCAGGGTACGAAATCCCCGGATCAGGGGGGGGGGCCAACTTCGGTGTTCTAAATTCGGAGTTCGGTGTTCTAAATTTTTTGAATTTAGAACACCGAACTCCGAATTTAGAACACCGAAGTGATAACAGGCGCCATAGAGACATTAAGAGAGGTCAGGTAAATTATTCAGTGTTGCTTCCACATCGATGATGCCCCTGCCAATAGAGCCAGGTAGAGGATTGGTATGGATGTAACTGAGAATGCTTGCTGCCGCATTGCAGGGCCCGGAAGTAACAGGAGTTACCAGTAAGGGCTCCTGATCAAGCATACGCGCTATCAGTCCGGTTACGAATGCAGTCGACATAGAGGTGCCGCTATCTACCAGCATGCTGTTGTTCTGACCGGCATACAAGGAAGAAATGCCTACTCCGGGAGCGCTGATTACATGGGCGCCATCATTTGAATCAACAGCCTTTACATAAGTTCCTGCCGGAATACCTTTTTGTACCGATCCTACCGAAACGACATTTTCAAAACCTGCCGGAACATACTCCGCAACATCAACATTGTTGTCGCCGGCAGCACAAACGACCACAATCCCTTTGGAGCAGGCATAGTCAATGGCGGTTTTCAACGCAGAACCAACAGCAGGATTGGAAGGATCCACCCTGGTGCCCCAACTGGCATTTATTACCCTGGCGTTCCTTTTGATCGCATAGTACATGGCCGCACAAAGCGTCGAATCGCTGGGGTGGGGATACGCGCGCAGGTTCATAAGTGGCGCATTGTTGGCAACCCCAACGGTATGCGTCGTATTGTATAATGCGGCAATAATACCGGCTACATGGGTGCCATGCGAATCGTTGTACCCCAACTGATTGAGCGGAATGGCGGTACCAGATGGATTGGTGAGTACGCCATTTTGCCACACAAGATTGGTGAAGTCGCGCCGATTGACCGCAGATGCAAAAGATGCCGGATTGAGGTCGGGATGATTGTGATCGATCCCGCTGTCAATAACCGCTACCTTAACGGGATTAACAGATTGATACGCCATCATGCTTCTTCGGTAGCGTATGGCTGTAAACCACCATTTGTTGGTACTTTGGGAGGGCATTTTGGCAAACAATTCGTATTCCTGATCATATTGCACAAAATCGACAGCAGGGTCTTGTTGCAAGGACTCGTACAAATTCTGAATCGATTCTGTCTGTAGTGCTGAACTAATAACCACTGTATTGAACATTTTTTTTTCTAAATCAGTAAAGCTTTTAATGTCAAAACCTTCCTTGGGTTCCATATTGTACAGTCTGTGTACCTCAAAGTTTGACTGAACTTTCACGCGATCAAATACCTTGTCGTCATTGAACTGGACGATCAACTTATTATAGTTTGGTGTCATGTGCTGAATAATTTAAGGGTGCGCTCTAATGTTGTAGATACTTTACATTTCTGGCATAATAGAAACCAAGCGCAGTAAGCAATTGTGCCAATATTTCAATCAGGTATTTGGCAATGTTCAACCAGGCATACATCTCATAATCTTCATTGGAAAGGATGTCTCCTGCGAAATACAAAAAAATTCCCAGGATATTGGGGATAATCAAACCCAGATTGATCCAGAAATATGGATTATGACCCAAGGGCACCCTGCTTTCATGGTTAAAAATAAACCACATGGATAGCAGAGGCAAGACAAAACAGTACAGAGCGGAAACCGTGGAATTGAATCCACCTGCCACATTGTGCCCCTGAATGAAAAAATAATTGATGGTGACGGCAACAAGCAGGGCGACAGATAACCATCGCGTTGCGAGTGCCATGGTTACCGATCGCGGCTTTAAAATGAGGTATAAAAACCAGCCCAACAGGGTGAAATTATTGATATGGAAGGTGTATCGAAGAAAATTGGTATTCGAAATATTACATGCCTTCAATACAGGCACCCAAAATTCCAGATTTCCTTTTACCATCCAGATGAAGGCGGGCTCCAGTGCGTACAACAACAGGCTTACCAGCAGAAAAAGCCAGTAGACTTTTAAGGCCTTGTTGAAATACATACGTTTGATGATTCCCACCACCAGTGGCAGAAATGAA
Organism: Bacteroidota bacterium; assembly: GCA_020160935.1. Taxonomy (GTDB): domain Bacteria; phylum Bacteroidota; class Bacteroidia; order Chitinophagales; family Saprospiraceae; genus M3007. Next base: position 27,796 of record JAIUPL010000008.1, read on the forward strand.
ACGACCGTTACCCCTTTTACAAACAACTGGAGTAATTGATCATAGTACTCTTTCAGAGCAGCAGGGTCGGTAGGTATTACCTGTATAAACATACGCTTATGGTACTCTTACACCGCTGGTGCCTTCTCCACCAGGGTTGGTGTCATATTCGCCATCCGGGTCTTCGCTGAACATCTGCGGAACGGCATTTTGCAAATAGGCACAGTACTTCCCGGCATCATCTTTTCCCAGCAGGGTCACCAGAATATTAGGCATCCCTTTGGTAAGATTCATCGAGGCCAGCCCCCTGATGGTATGCGTTTTGGCAGGCAGATTGAGCCGTTTGATTTCGCCGTCAAAAAATGGTTTGGACAGCACAAAACAGCGGTCGTTTTCCTTCAAAGCAGGCGGATTGTTTTTGTCAAAGGAAATCCATCGACCGGTAACCTTGTTGGAATTGTCTATTTTTTTTACCAAAAAGGCTGCTTCTCCTGTTTTTTTGAACAACTGTGTCAGTTTCCAGTACTCGATGGGGAAAACCTTTCGGCGCCTTCCTCCCAGGTCTTCATCTGACCAGTATTGATCAAAAAACTTTGTTCTTTCATCGATGGAGAACATCTTGAGTGTCTGGTTTCCGCTTTTCTCAACCCGCGGATTTTCCTGAATGGTGTTTGAAGTGATGACATTATTGTTTGCCATAATTCCAGATGGTTGCGTTGTGAACGATGCTTCAAATAATTTTTTTTTGAATGGCTTCACGTACGGCTTCCGGGGCGGAGTTGACATGCAGTTTTTTGTAGATCTCTTTAATGTGATCACCTACAGTATCTATGTGAATAAGTAATTTATCAGCAATCATTTTTCTGCTCATTCCTTCTACCATTGCACGCAAAACGTCTTTTTGACGGTCTGTGAGCGATACGTATCCCGGTTGCACCTGCACGATATGGCTTTGCATCAATTTATACACCTTCGTGGCCAGCGAGGGCGTCAGATACCTGCCTCCCTGATGCACCTCCCGGATGGCCTGATGAATATCGTCGGCACTGCTGCTTTTCAATACATAACCGTATGCACTGGCACAGAGCGCAGCAAAAATCTTGTCGTCGTCATCGAATGACGTGAGCATCAACACCCGCGTCTGGCTGGATGCTGCACTGATTTCCTGAAGCGCCTCCAGGCCGCTTTTTCCGGGCATCTGAATATCCATCAGTACTACATCCGGCTTGTACTCCAGCACGTGTTTTGCAGCATTGTTGGCGTGGTCAAAACTGGCCGCTACATAAATGTCGTCGGAGGTATTAAAGAAATCGATGAGGCTCTTTCGGAAGTTTTTGTTGTCGTCGAAAAGGATTATTCGGATCATTTGGCGTACGTGTTTTTTGTGATACAAAAGTAGAGGGCAAAAAAAGAACGGAAAATCCCCGAAATGGGGGAGGGGGCTATTTACATTTGAGGAATAAGCATTTGCAATCGGACACCTTTTCCTGGCGCCGTATCTACCTGCAATTCGATCATTTGCTCTTTAGCCCGCCAGAAATAGTTGTTCACGCCACTGCCATTTCGTTCAGCCTCCAGATCGAAACCAATACCGTTATCGCTTATTTCGAGCAGAATACCATCCGGGTGCGGACCAATCAGCACCTTCACTTCCGTGGCCTGCGCGTGTTTGTAGATATTGTGAACGGCCTCTTTGAAGATTTTAAACACTGTGTGCCGTTGTTCCATCGTGATTTTCAGCGTCTTGTCGTGTGGTAATGTGCTGTCGAATGTTATCCTGATCTGTTGGGGTTCCAGCATCTGATACACAAACTTCCTCATCCGCTGGAACAGTTCATCGCTGCTGTCTTTTTCAGGTTTGATGGCCCATACCGTGTCCGACAAGTTGTTTTGGGTATCGCTCAGGGTTTGCCTGATGTCCTGTATGGATTTGGAAAAATCGTCCGGCGAAATATTTCTGCGGCGTTCGAGCGTCGTCATGGAAATAGCAATACCGCTCAGGTCAGAACTGACTTCATCGTGCAGATCGGCCGCAATACGGTTGCGTATTTGTTGCAGCGACAAGGATTGGCGGGTTTTGTCGAGTATCCAAAACAATGCAACGACAGCAATAATGAGCAATACGCTCACAAGAATCGCCGGCGCAAACCAGTTCTGTTCCGCGATGGATTGTTTCACCTGGATTGGCAGAATCTGATGTGGAGAACACATGCCGTTTTTCTGATACCAGTATTCCAGTTGATATTGCCCACCTGGCAAAAAGGTGTAGGAAATTTGAGGGTAAATGCTGGAAATACCGCAAGGGCTGAGCCCTTTCACAGCGAGTTTGAAAAAATGGGAATCCGCCTGCATGGGTTGAAGTTCAATCATAAACTCCTCGTCGCTGGCTTGCATGACGATGGTGTCAGACGCTTGTGGTCTGCCATTTACCAGGATTCTGGAAACAACGGGGGGCATTAAAGCAGCATCGATATTTCCCTCGGGGGGGCAAACCCTGAGTGGTGGCTCCGCCATACAACCTGTCAGCAACAGACTTCTTAAAAATAGATAGAATACACACCCGGGAAAAAATACCGAAGGGGATTTCATATCGACAATAATTGGCGCAAAGCCTTTTAATAAAAGAAAAGAATAAGGACTAAGGAGTTAAAGAAATATTATGCAGCATTGCGCCACCCCATACAAGATGAGTGCGCGCTATGGTGAAAAACAGTAAAAGTTAGTAGATTAGATTATGAAAGAGTCCGGCAGGGAAGAGTGATTCGGCCCTCCAATGTAAGCGTCCGGTGAATATATAAACAAATATTTTACAGGAAAATCTGATTCAGTGCTTCTTTTGCCCCAAGGCCTGCATCAGCGTATCCACGGAGGCGTCGCTCACCGGAATTTGGTGGGTACCAATCTGGATAGCCTGGCTGCGGATGGATTCAATTTTGTCCAGATGCACCAGAAATGATTTGTGTACCCGCATGAATTTTCGGGCGGGCAATTTTTCTTCAATAGCTTTCAGGGTGCTTTTGGTAATGATGGGTTTGGGGGCGCCAGAAAGAAATATTTTCACATAGTCCTTCATGCTTTCGACATGGGTAATGTCGGGTACCGATATTTTGACCAGGGCGTATTCTACATTTACAAAAAAGGATTCTTCTCCGGGAGGTGCTGACGAAGTAGTTTGTTGTTCCAGGGCCACCCTTTTTTGCTTTTCTTCCAGCGCTTTCAGGGCGGCTTTGGTAAAACGCTCCATACTCACGGGTTTCATCACATAATCGATCACATCCAGGTCGTAGCCCTGCACGGCAAAATTGGAATAGGCCGTTACCAGAATCGTCATGGGCTTGTCGCGCAGGCTTTGCAGAAACTGTGTGCCCAGCATGCCCGGCATCTGAATATCCAGAAACATGAGATCTACAGCCTGTTCCTGCAACATTTGCATGGCCTCAAACGGGTTCTTGCAGGTACCAACCAGTTGAAGAAACGGTAGTTGTTGCACGCTTTCTTCCAGGAGTTTGCGCGCCAGACTTTCGTCGTCTACGATAATGCATGTCAGTGTCATGTGTCAATGTGCAGATGGACAGTAAACCAGCCGTTTTCGCTGGCGATGTGCAGGACGTGCGAATCAGGATAAAGCAATTCGAGGCGTCTTCTTACATTTCTCAGACCGATTCCTGTGCCTGCATCTTTCAGGTCGGCCGTGGCAGGCGCCACCTTGTTTTTTACCGAAAGGTCGAGGCCGTTGTCCCTGATTTTCAAATCGATGTCGATCAGTGGATTTTCCAGCATGCTCACACCGTGTTTGTAGGCATTTTCTACAAAAGGAATCAGCAGCATGGGTTCGATCAACTGATCGGTAGCGGTTCCGTCGATGTGGAACCTGATTTCGACGTCTTCCTCAAAGCGGATTTTTTGCAGTTCTATGTAATTCTGAAGGTAGGCTATCTCCTTTTCCAGCGGTATGCGGGCATTTTCCGATTCATACAACATGTATCGCATGAGTTCGGACAGTTTGATGATGACGGGTTCTGCCAGTTCCGATTTGGATCGGATGAGGTACACCAGGCTGTTCAGCACGTTAAAAATAAAGTGCGGACTGATTTGGGAGCGCAGAAAAGACAACTCCGATTGCAGGCGCTCCTGTTTTTTTTCCTGTTGTTTTTGTTCTTGCCGCACCACATAATTCAACAGCCCGTAGCCTGTACTGATGGCGGCTACCATGACAAGTGCGAGCGTGCCTTTCATCATAACTTTATGGCCATTCCAGTCGGTGATCGTTCCCTGGCATTCACCCATCCACATAAAAATGTGGTAATGGAAAAAACTGAATGCAGCCAGAACACCCATGAGTGACCAGAAATACACCACGGCTCCTTTTTTGGGGAAAATATGCGGAATCAGCCATTCCGTATTCAACAGAAAGAGAGGTAAATGAGTGCTCAGGATCATGCTGCAAATCATGATCGTTCTGTTTATCAGTTCTTCGTCCCGCGCATTCGACACAGACAAAAAAATCCATATGCTCCACAGGCTCATGTGAAACAGTACTTTTTTCTGCGTATCTGTAATCTGAACTTTCATTTTCAGGTTTAATTCCCGCTAAAATCGGGTATTTCTTCTACTTGTTGTTTTTTATTTCCTTTTCTGGAAGCGAGCCCGTCGGCATTGCCAAATGCAAACTGCAATGCTACCTTGAAAAAGCGGCTATCGCGCCGGCGCATGGCTTCCTGATAAAAAGTAGGCTGCTCCAAAATGGTAATGTTGCGACGGGAATCGAACACATCGTTGACGGAGAACACCAGGTTGGCAGCATTGCGAAACAAGGTTTTTTTCACCGCCACATCCATAAAAGCAACACCCTGGCGCGTGCCTTGCGGATTGGGACGATTTCCCTCGAAAGCGCCGTTCAACTGCACCGAAAAACCCGCCGGTAGTTTGTAACTGACACCGGCCTTGGCATTGGCCGTCCAGCCGCTGTTGCTAAACGTGTCGACCGCTACATTGAAATGGAAGACGTTGGCATTGAGCATGAGTTCGAGGTTTTTGCCAAATGCCAGTTTCAACGTGTTGTCGAGGCCGTAGTTGAGTTCGTTTTTGCCGTTTACAAATGTGGTAATCAATATGGTTGGATCGTCTTCCGAAGGAAGCGTAAGTGGTTTCAACGTATTGGTTTCGTTGCTCACGTACAGGGTACTCAACCAGTTGTGTGCCCCGAAAATGCGATTGAAATTCAATTCGGCCAGGTTGACAAACTCGGGTTGCAGGTTGGGATTGCCGAGTTGGATATTTTGTTTGTCGTTGGCTTGCACGCCCGGCGTCAGTTGACGCGGATTGGGGCGTTGTATTTTTCGACTGAAATTGAGACCCAATTCCGTCCGCTCATCCAGTTTTTTGGATACATGCAGCGAAGGAAACAGTGAGCGCAACACATCGCGGGCCGTACTGCCGGGATATTGATACCCGAAATCCGAAGTGCCTTCCAGTCGCGAGATGCCCGTCATGCCAGAGGTTTCGAAGCGCACACCTGCCTGATAATCAATGCCGTATTTCCAGCGGCCTGTGTAGGAAACGTAAGCGGCCTGAATATTTTCCGTGATGCGGGTGTCCTGCGACAACAGATCATTGAGCAGGTAAGCACTCGTAGCGTAATCGTAATCGCTGAAAAAATAACCCTGGTCGCGGCTGCTGAAAAAACTTCTGACGCCCATTTCCAGTTTGCTGGAATCGTTCACAGGCCGCACGTAATCCATTTGAAACACCCATTGTTCGTTTTTCCCCGAGCCCTGAATGTCGGCCAGTTCGGGAAAGCCGGGCAACATCTCTCCGCCTGCGTCAAAACCGCTGGTGTTCCAGTTGCCGGAATTGGAAGTAGTTCCCCAGGCGTAGTTCAAAAGCGTGGTCAGCGACTTTCCGGGTGTGGCAAACTGCTTTTTCCATTGTGCTTCTACATTGTTTCTGGCAAAATCGTTGCCCGAATAGGTGTTTCGAACGCCGAAGCCGGTGCGCAGCCGTTCGGACGAGAGGTATTCATACGATTGCACGACGGGAATATTGAACCGCCCACCCGAAACAGTACCCGACAGCGACAAGGCATTGCGGTTGTCGAGCGCATAATCGATGTTGAGTCGGCCGCTTTGAAAAGCGTTGTCGTACACTACATCGGACTGCTGGTTGAAATAATCCAGCACCGTACTGGTGCCTGCTGCCAAATTGCTGCGGTAGACGTACGCATTTGTTACTGCTTTCGAAGCGTTCAGGTTGTAAAATGCGGAGATATTCCATTTGCCCAGGTTGGCATTCAGGTTGAGCATGCCGTTATATCGATCCTGCGTACCCACTCCAATATTGGCTATGCCCGAGAAGCCTGGCTTGCGGTTCTTTTTGAGCACAATATTCACGATGCCGCCCATGGTGGCTGCCTCATATTTAGCAGAAGGATTGGAAATGACTTCTACGGATTCGATTTGATCGGAAGGTATCTGGTTGAGCGACAACAGGGTAGGTTTTCCGTCGACATAAATTGTGGCATCCTTGTCGCGCAATTTGGCAATGCCGTCTATATCGACCGTCACGGAAGGTACATTTTTAAGGACGTCTTCTGCTGTGCCGCCTGTGGCAGTGATGTTTTTTTCAACGTTAAACACCCTTTTTTCGAGGCTGATAGAAGTGGTTGCCTTATCGGCTCGGACATCCACTGTGCTGAGCATTTGTGCATCAGGCGACATGGCGAGGTTGCCCAAATCGATGGACGTGGCATTGGGCGCAGCAAGGCGGGCGGTTTTCACCACTTCCTTGTTGCCCATGTAGGCGATTTTTACCTTGAAAGCGCCCATTGGCAGGCCGGTAATGTTGAAATCGCCGTTTTCCAGCGTCAATCCGCCACCCAGCAGGCTATCGCGGCCATTTGGCAAAATCAGCCACGCCGATGCGGATGCATAGGCTATGGGCTGCTTTGTGCTGGCATCTACCACTTTTCCGTACAAGCGACCGATAGACGGCCCGGCACCTGGAATTTTTTGTGCTGTTACAGAACCGGCCAGCAACAAACAAATAAAAAGCAACGATACGTTTTTCATCTCTGATATGATTCAACCGTGCAGCAAAGGCACGGACTCTTGTAATAATGTTGTTGCAAAGGTAAAAGCAGGGGCGCTCCGCTATTCGAGGTGGCGACCATCAGGGCAATTGTAGAGATGAAAAAGGGAAATGCGGCGCTTCGGAACTTATTCTCTGCTCCCGATAATATTGTCTTCTACATAATACTCGTAATCGGAAAGCGGTTTGCCTTGTTCCGTTTTGATCAGTTGACCGTTCTGATTGTACGTTCGGAGCGGCCCGTACAGCACACCCTGTTTGAAGCGGCCTTCCAGTTGGAGTTTGCCGTTGGGGTGATACCATTTGCAGGGGCCTTCAAACGCTAAATTCCAGTCGAGTACGCTGCCTTTGGAATAATTTTCGGGATACAAACTGTAATAATAGGAATGATAGTAACCTGTAAACTGAATGTTACCCGAAACATAACGGCCTTCAACGTAAAAATATGTGCTGCCTTCACTGCCATACCATTCGGAATGATCGCCATAGGAAATGACCCCTGGCCGGTCGCTTTGCACACTTTTGGCCAGGCGGAACCAGGCTGTTTTGGTGAAATCCGTTGGCCGCACCCCGTTTTTATCGTACAGGCACCACTGTTCGAATCCCTGCACGTAGGAATATACGCCGACGCGCAACCTGTTGTTGGAAATTTCAGTTAGAGGTTTGTTAACCCGCGTTGCTTTATATGCCTGATTCCCAACTGTATACGACCAGTTGTTGCCATCAAAATACGTCACCGAAGAAGCATATTCATGGCTTCTGTAGTTGGCGTCGAATTCTTTCATATAAAACACCCGGTCGCGAAATGTCCAGGAAAATGTAGCCTCCCGGTCTTTGGTAATCACATATCCGACTCCTCCTTCGTAGTCGCTTTGGCCTTTTATGACGAAATAAAACACTTCATTGCCTGGCACGGTCACCGATCGCCAGATGCCGTAATAGGCAGGGCTTTCCAGAGGATTCTGGCTGTGCAATGGCAGGCAGATGGCCATTGTAAAACAGAGCAATAAATAGTTTAATGGATGTTGCATGGGATACGAAGGTGCAAAATTTTGTTGATACCCTGATCTGCTCCTGATTTTCAATTCGCTAGTGATGCTCGTCCCAACCACAATAAACCGTTCAAAATCATCCTGTTCTGGGCTTCGCTTTGAAAACTACCCGACAAGGCGCGGTTGGTGCCACCTTCATAGTCCATGTCGTTGTGGCCCATATTGAAATAGAGCATGCGGTATTTCCGATTCGTCCACACGACCGGGTAATCGCCTTCATGCCAGATTTCGTGGGCCTTGGGGCCGGTTCCCAACGGAAAACTGGATGGGTCGATGGATACCAGTACTTCTATGTCGGGCTGCTGGCGCAGGTCATTTTCCCAGCGGTACCACTCATTCGGCGCCGATGGAAAAGTTGAAGGAAGTCCCTGCATGGCCAGGTGTTCGGGCTGTTCTACGCGGAGAATGGCAGAAGTCGGTCGCCAGGTATTGCTTTTGTAGGCGCCCGAGCCTAGAAATTCCTGGTGGTACCAGTCCCAGTTTTGCGGATAAGCGGAAGGCGTAAGCGCAAAAGCCGAGAAGTGAAAACCCATCCAGGCGCCGCCATTTTTCATATAGTGTTCGAAAGCGTTGCGTTGCGCTTCCGCTTCGGGGCGGGTATCCAGGAAAATCACGACATCGATATTTTTCACGGAATCCGGGTGCAAACGCCCCCAATTTCGAGTAGAATCGTAGGTAAAATGATGCAGTCGGGCCATGTTGGCCAGCCAGGTATTGGCTTCGTGTACAAAACTGATGTGCGCCAGGTCGGCCTGCGCGGTGTAAAATCCAAGTACCTGAAACGCAGGTTTTGAATGCTGATTTGTCGGGTGAAGCGCCTTACATGAAATTTGTAACAGGGCAAAAATGACGGCGCAGCCCAGGATTGCGAGCCGTAAATGCCTGTTCACAAAGAAGGTATTTTCAAACGTGTTTTTCATGTGTCGAGTCCCATTCTGATGGCTTGTTCAATCGGACAAAGTACATCTTCATCTCCGAAAACATCAAATTCGTGTTTGGACAACAGCGGCGGCTGTGCCATGAATTTAGGTACGCTGCCTTTGTGATCCTGCGCAGCATGCACCAGAAACGGATGGCACAAATATACCGTACCCGCCTCGCCGCGCTCTATCAGCCTTTTTTCACCACCTTTCGCGCCACAGTATTACCTGCCCTGGTCAGTCGTACAATGTACAAACCATCTTCCAGTGTGCTCAAATCCAGTCTGTTTTCAGTGGTGTGGCGTTTTTGCAAGAGCACCTGCCCGGCCAGGTTGAGTACCTCGATACGTTCCCAGGGGGCCTCCTGATCATCGTCGATATTCAGTACGGCCGCAGTAGGGTTGGGAAATAACCGCAAGGCATCGTACGTGGAAGCGGCCGGTGAGGAAGTGGGCAGCACGGCACAACTCAGGGTGTCGACACATCCATCGGCGCTTACCTTGATCAGCCAGCCCCAGTCTTTTGGCGCGGGTTCGTAGGTTCGGCTGTATCCGCAGGCGATGATGCTGCCACTGGGGAGTTCTATGGCGTCGTAGAGGTAGTTGGCCGAGCCGGTTTGTGTGCTCCAGAAAGCGGTGTCTATCCGGCTCCAGACTTTGTTGACATTGCTGTCAATTTTGTACATCCATCCGGACAGGGCGTTGAATTCGGTAGAGAAAGGCTGGGTAGCATAATTGGCGGGTTTGGTTCCCATGGCCATCCAGCCGCCGTTTTGCAGTGGAATCACATTGAGAAAGGCGGTAACGGGGCTATCAGCCACGCCAAATGTATCCTGTTTGATCAGGTTGAACTGCTCATCCCGCACCACCATTTTGGGTTGTATGGATATTTCGTTGTAAGTGGCATTGTACCAACCTCTGGCACTGTTATACACCCATTTGTTGTCGTTGGTATGGAAGATTGAACCCGCGCCCATTTCATCGAGCGAAGGCTGTGTTTGCCATTCCCATTTGAGGTTGCCCAGGCTGTCGATGGCGAAAATTTTGCTGGTGTTGTTGATGAGATTAGTCGGGACATTAATTCTTACAGTACTACCGCCTATTACATATTCATTTGCGTTGAGTAAAATACAATCACCTAAGACACTCACCCTGTTCGGAGTTGAGAATTTTTTTTCCCAAAGCACATTTCCTTCAAAGTCTGTTTTCATTGCAAATATTTCTGCGTTGTAAGTGATGGGGTTTTGTTTTTCACCCAAAATCAAAAAACCGTTTTCCAGTTCGAGTACTTGTCTGAAAAAATCAGCCAATGAAACCTGATCTTCATATTCCATATATCTGGTCACGTTTCCTGCCATGTCAAATAGGGCCAGATAGCCATCGTCGCGGTAAAATATTTGTCCAACTCCGGCATAACCACCCCCATTGGATAATTTAATAAAACTTTTCTGATTCACTCTGGTAAAATCATCTTCCAGGCTGTCATTATACACTTGATGATCGATGATATTTCCAAAAGTATCCATCCTGGCAAATAACATCCCAAATGCAGGCATTCCGAATTCTTTGGCAACTCCGTATACTACGATGGTATCGTGTGTGTGTTCTATACTGAAGAAGCCTGCTGCTTTGGCGCCGAGATCGTAGGATCGATTGAAGCCCGGTTGGGCCTGCAAGTTTATTTCATACAAAAATGACAGGAGCAAAAATATATGTTTCATGAATGTTTAATTAAATGAGGCTGTCTCATAAATATCGACCTGGAAGAAAATGAGATATTTGTTTGATAGAGATGCCAGACCTCCCAGGTTTTGAAAACCCGGACGGTATAGAAGCATCGGAAATAGAATAACATTTTTCTTTCTTTTCCAGGCCGACAGTTGTGAGACTGCCTCATGCATGAAAATTATTTGTTCAATACAATTTTGCCGCTTTGTTTTACTACGCCCTGGACGATAACCTGATAGAAATACATTCCGCCAGGGCAAGTGTCTGTTTGCCAGGTAAATCCACCTTTCGCTGAAACATTCGTTACGGCTTTTACGACTCGGGCATTTATATCTGTAATCAAAACAGATACCTGATCGATCTCATCAGCAGGTTCAAACAAAAATTGTACAACGTCGCTTGCCGGGTTCGGTAAAGCCGTTACCCATTTTTTAGATACCTGATTATGGCCCGTTTTTGCCCGAGGTTCTGTAGCAGGCTCCAGCACGCAGGCAACGGGGAAATGCGCGCCATACAAAGTTAAAATATTTTCGAGTCGCCCCTGTGCCGAACCTTTTAAATCTGTAAGACTTTCCAGTTTATGGAGGGTCACTTTGTCCAGATCATATATAGATTTTCCTTCGAGCAGTGCTCCTATGGATTTATAATTCTCGAGATCGGCAGACTTTTCACTATCCAGTTCGTATTTGCCAATTGCCTCATCCAGAAGTGTTTGCGCTGTGAGGTAGTTCCCCAGCATTTGGCGTTCGTCAGACAACCATACATCCCCTTCCACGCTGCCCAGGTGGCCAATCCAGGTGTGCAAGGTATCGGCACTGAATTCTGTAGTGTCATAAAGGGTATGAATTACCACCATATAGGCGTCTTCATCCATTGTACGTTGATAGTAGGCCAGATTGCGCAACTTGCTTTCTGTCGGTTCCAGGGCGTATGTTGTCTTTAGACTCTGAAATGCTGCCCTTTTTTCAAAGAAGTCGTTTTTGATAAGGATGATTTCTTCTTTGGATTTGCAGGGAGGGGCGCAAAAATCCTGAACGCATAGATTGGTTTCTGCGCCTAATTTAATTACATCACCTTCGAGGGTTATTGGTTCTTCACTTTCTCCATTTTCATCATAATAATATTGAATTGTTGTTCCTAAATTTGAGAAATCAACATTGGTATATGAAAATTGATTTCCGGCAGCATTGTAGTTCACATCTGTTTGAGACGACACTTCCAATCCTTGAGCGGCCCGAATTTCCCCTCCGGCAGACACCAGATAATCCTTGTCTACTACGTTTTGATTCACATTGCAATCAAAATACAGGCCGCGGGGAATGTTTCCGACCTGGCCTGCATTGGATTCATTCACAACATTGCCATAATTCAGGCTCTGGTATGTATTCCTTCGGATTATTTTGTTGGAACTGCCCGTATTCTTACAAAACGTACCAATAGTCGGCACGTCTTCCGCACCATATTTATTCATAAAAGTATTTTCCTGGCAGGTGAATCCGGCTATGTCATTTTCGAATACGATACCAAATTGTTTGGGTGTCTCAACCGGATCACCCGGGTCTGTACTTGGCACGTAATTATAAGGTATTTTCCCAAGCATGAATGTATTGAAAAGGATAGTAGCCCCTGTTACCCTTGCATTGCGGATACCCACGCCGCAGCGGTCAAAAATTGCCTTGTTTTACAGTATATGGCTTATTGACGCTTCCTCGGGTAGCATAAATGCCATATCCAAGGCCGGAAAAAGTAGAATAGGTATAGGAACTGAATGGATAGGTACTCCCTTCCCCCCGCGCAATAACATCGAACCCGGAATCAAGTGCGTAGATTCCTTTATCACTGGTATTCATGTCGCTTTCAATGCCAGTTCGGGTATTGGTAAATGAACAACCGGAAAACAATACACCATCGACGCCTTTCAGGCTGGCCATCGTAGGCGTCAACGTAAAAGGATAGACATCATCTGTCAGGAAAGTAGTGCTGAAAAATGAAGCCGCATATTTTCTGGGTTGCCCCTGCTGCGCTACAGGTACAGAGTAGGGCCAGAAATTCTGGTACGGATTAAAATCTACTCCGGTAGCACAGTTTTTTATGGTAGCGCCATCGCTTGTTACCTGTCCGCCGGCCTGGGATGCAGCAGGCCCATACAACTGAATACCGATTTCTGCATTTTCAATCAGCGACCCCGGGCGGCACTTGATGCGGCCTTGCGCAAAAACATTACCAACGGCATACTGCGATTGACTGGAAGCACTTCCATATACTTTTACTCCTTTCCAGGTATAACCATTGCACCCTCTGCCGCTTAATGTACCATACAGTTCCAGTTTTGCGTTTGGTTTGATAATCAGGCTGTTACTAGGGCCGAAATGCAGCGTTACTCCAGACTGAACAGTGAAAGTAGCGCCCGATTCAACCACCAGATCGCCTTCTATTCGTACATCGCCGTTGTGAGGCGTGTTGGAGATTGTCCATGTGGTGCTCGTATTAATGGTAAGTCCTGTAAAATCAACTGGTACAATACATGCTTGTAATACAGGCGATATCGTCTGGATCATAGTGTGCATTCGTGCTGCCTGTCCTTCTGTAAACCGAGTCATGCATTTATCGTGCGAATAAGACATGATTAGTGTTTCATCAGGATCAAAGAGAGTCTCCTGAGAATCTGTTTCTTCAAGATTGTATGTGCAGTTTTCATAAATATTTGGCGTACAGGCGAAGAGTTTAGGGTCAGGTGGGGTATCTGAAATATAATCGCCACACGACTCATCGTCATTGGTGTTTGCGACTAAATCTTCGCAAACAGTAGGGTCTGCCACGTTCCCATTGCAGTCTGTACCATCCAGTTCTATGCCGTGGTGCGTATGCCAAAGCCCCAGGCAATGCCCCATTTCATGCGAAATAGTGTGTGATCGAGACGATACCCACTGCAATGCAGCAGGGCAGTTATCGGGCCCTCCATCGCCGTATATACTTCCTTTCACAATAAACGATTTTCCGGGAATGCCAGATGCGGCATTGTGCCCTGGAGCATCGTCGCCGCCTATAAAAATATCGATGCCATCTGCATGACTGGAATATTGCGATAGCATGCAATTGGGCGCGGCAGGATATGTTGCGTTGTATAAGGCAGTGTTGTTAATGGGTATAACGCCACAGACTTGGATAAAAAAGATACTGTGCTCCTCGAAATCTTCCTGGAGAATTTCCATCGACTGCCTGATTTGGGCCAGTGTAGGCGCTCCGCTGCCATCGTCCTTGCCTACTGCATGCACATATACCCGCAGATACACAGGGGCAAAATTGTTGGCAGTAAAACTATTGGAAGGTATGTTGAGCATCCCGATGGAGCCGGGGCCGCCTGTGGTGCCACAAATTTCCTGGGCAAATGAAGTCCGGGCAAATAATACCCAGAAAAGAAGAAAAATCAGTGTGCGAACAGTGATTTTTGAAACAGTGAGTGGTGTTTTGGTTTGCCAAATGCAGGAAACCAAGACACACGATGAAGGTGTGTTTTGCATAAATGAAATTGTGTATAGTGAAAAAATGAATAGCGTATTAAAAAAACAAACCCCTCGTAATCAGTCTAATATAGTTTCATAGCAAACATGCTTAGAGCGCACTAAAATATAAAACTATTCTTTTCCCTGCAAATTTTATTATCCAACCAGACAAACTCCGGGACATATAACGAGAATATCATATCATGTTCTATTTCTACTCATATTAATGGGAGCCGGATAGGGCGGATCAAGCCACAAAAATCCATTTTATTTACTTCATTCACCCAAGTCCCAGCCATGAGGCGAAGACGAAAAAAGGTATTTTCAAATGTGTTTTTCATGTGCCGAGTCCCATTCTGATGGCTTGTTCAATCGGACAAAGCGCGGCTTCATCCCCGAAAATATCAAATTCGTGTTTGGACAACAGCGGCGGCTGAGCCATGAATTTCGGAACGCTGCCTTTGTGATCCTGCGCAGCATGCACCAGAAACGGATGGCATAAATATACAGTGCCTGCGTCGCCGGTCGCCTGCGCTAGCGTATGCCCTTTCCCTGCATCCAGGTGCTGTGCCAGTTCCATGAAAGAAAGCCCCGCCGACCCATGCGGTTCCAGTATTCTGGCTACTTCCAGGTGCGAGCCTTCCTGGATCAAGGTGGGAGCATCCATCTCGCCGACATCCGAAAACAGAAAAAGCATCAGCAGCGCGCGGCCTCTGGATTGCACATTGATGCGCCATTGCAGGTAATCCTCGGGCAGATCGCCGGGAAAACTGGCATCCACATGCCATCCGGTATCGTTGGCCGGAATATCGCTGGGAAATCGAATGGGGAAGGAGCCCAGGCTGGTTCTGGGCAGCCAGTTGTCGCCGGCCAGTTGTTGAAATGCCTGAAGCAAGACGGGTGTATTGGCGGCTTGCTGAAAAGGTGGCAGTCCTATTTCTCCAATTCTGACGACAGGCTGCGTCCAGGTGGCCGGGTCATCGGGGTCGGTCTGGGTGGCTTTCCACAAAATGCTGCGGCAAGCATCGGCCAATTCCCGAGAAAAGGCATGTTCGACTTTTACATAACCTTTTTGGATAAAATGCTGGATTTGGGTGGGCGATAAGGGTATGTCATTCCGTTTCATACCTCCAAGGTAATGACATGGATGAAAAGTGCCCGGGGGCATAGATATTTCTTGGAGGATCAGTTTCCTGCGGATTAAATTTCCGTAGAGTAGTTTCCCGTGGATTAAATTTCCGTAAAGTATTTTCCCGCAGAACTCGCAGATTTTCCCGCAGAACTCGCAGAATGTAGAGTACACCTACTTCTTCATATCGAGTACACGGTGTACTCTACGTTCTGCGAGTTCTGCGGGAAAATCTGCGAGTTCTGCGGGAAAATACTCTACGGGAAATCCACGGGAAACCACTCTACTGAAAGTAACACAACCCTACACCTTCGGCGCCAGCACTTTATACATCACCGGTGTCACAATCCTCGACAGCAGCGTAGACGATATCAGCCCTCCGATCAACACATACGCCAGCGGCGAATACAAGGGATTTTCTTCCACCGCAATGGGTAACAAACCGCCGATCGCTGTCATGGAGGTCAGCAAAATGGGTACAAAACGAATCTCGCCTGCCTCCTGAATGGCCTCGTTCAAACTTCGCCCTTCCACCCGCAACTGATTGGTAAAATCGACCAGCAGAATCGAGTTTTTTACCTCGATGCCCATGAGCGCGATGAGGCCAACCACCACGGTAAACGAAAACGGATAACCCGTAGCCATCAGAATCAGCACGGCGCCGATAATACCCAGCGGAATCACCGACAACACAATGATTGTGCTGCGGAAAGTTTTGAATTCCAGCACCAGCACCGCCAGCAACCCGAAAATGGTGATGAGAATGATGGTGCCCAGCCCGCTGAACGAACGTTTGGCGCTTTCCTCCTCGCCGGCCACCACATAGTGTACGTCTTTGGGGAATTTCATGGCCGCCAGTTTTTCTTTCACCTTGGCATTCACCTGCGAAGGCAGGTAACCCGTTTTTACAGAAGCCGTTACGCCTGTAAAACGATCCTTGTCATAGTGTTGAATGTAATTCGGTGAGGGTTTGAACTCTACCTCCGCCACCTGGCTCAGCGGTACGGCCGTACCCAGTACATTGTTGATATACAGGTTTTTAAATACATCCAGACTGGCAAAAGTCGAGCGTTTGGGGAGCGTCACCGACAGGTTGTATTCTTCGCCATCTTCTTTAGCCGTAAAACTGCCCATGTGGAGTCCGGCAATCGCCAGGCGCACCATCCGGTCGATTTCGGCAATGGGAATACCCATTGTAGCGGCTTTGTCCTTGTTGATGCGTACATACAAGTCCGTTTTGATGGTCGAAATTGGGTTGTCCACATAAATCGTTCCCTCGGTCGAAGCAATGATATTTTCCACTTGAACGGCTACTTCGCGCAAGGTGTCCAGATTGTCGCCGTACACCCGGATGGCAATAGGCGCATCTACAGGTGGACCTTGTTCAAAATTCTGCACATTGATGCGAGCGCCGGGTATGTCTTTGAATTTTTCGCGTAGTTCATCGATGAAGGCCACTTTCACTTTTGGGGGCGTTTTTTCCTGCAATTGCACAAAAACCTGCCCGTAGTCGGGGCTTTCCGTTTCGCGAATGACATTGTAATACACTCGTGGATTGCCGTGCCCGACATTGCTGGAATACCAGGTCACCTGCGCTTTGCCACCCGAATAAATCGATTCGGGATGGATGGAATCGGGCAAAAGATGCTGGTTGCGGAATTCGGGCGTTACATACTCATTCAGCACAGAATCAACTACTTGCACAAGCCGATTGGTTTGATCGAGGCTCGAACCCGCAGCCGCTTCCACATCGATGTACAACATGGGCCGTTCGGAAGCCGGGAAGAGCGCAAACCCGGCTTTTCCTGCCAGCGCGACCACACCGAAAAAGATGGCTGCCGAAACAACCAGGGTGGTTTTGGGCCATTCCAGGGCTTTGTGCAGCAGTTTGGCGTAGGTGCCCGAAATGAGCCATTTCAGCCCGCGCAGAAAAATATTTCCCTTCGGATCGTGGTGATCGGCGAGCAGTCGGCTGCCCAGAAACGGTACGATCGTGAGCGACACAAACAACGAAGCCAGTACCGTGAGCACTACAGCCATGGGCAGCGAGCGGATAAAATCGCCGGAAGCCTCGGGCAGAAATACCAGCGGCAGAAATGCCAGCACCAACGTAGCCGTGCAACCCAGCACCGCCAGTCCGATCTGTTTGGTGGCCAGAATGGCGGCTTCTCGTCGTTTGTAACCCTCTCGCAACCAGCGTTCTATGTTTTCTACCACCACTATCGAGTCGTCTACCAAAATACCCAGCGCAATGATCAGGCCCACGATACTCAACTGATTCAGGGAATATCCCATCTGATCGAGCGCAAATAAACCGATGGCAATACTCAGCGGAATGGAGATCATCACCACCATCGACGCGCGCCAGCCCAGCGGCAACAGCGTGAGCAGCACCAGCAAGATGGCAATGCCAAAATCCTTGGCAAAACGGGTCAGGCGCTTCTGTACGGAATCGTTTTGGTCAAAAACCTTTACATAATCCATCGTGGATGGCAGTTCGCTGCGCCATTCTTTCACCACGTCATTCACTTGCTGGCCTACCACGGAGATGTTTTGCTCGTCTTTCATACGAGCCGTAATCCATACGCAGCGTGTGCCGTTGATGCGGGCCAGGTAGCGCGGTTCCTCGTACGCCCAGTCTATTTCAGCGAGGTCTTTCAGGTACAGGATTTTGCCATTGTTGCCGTTCACAACCGTGTTGCGTACCTCGTCGAGGCTTTCATAGTCGCCGCTGGTTTCCACAAAAAACTTCCGGTCGCCGGCATCGATGGCGCCGCCGGGAATCGATACATTTTCACTTTGCAGGGCTCCGAGCACACGGCTGACGGGTAGGCCTTCCGAGGCCATTTTGGGCAGGTTGAGGCTGATGCGCACTTCACGTTTGGGGTAGCCCCAGGTGTCGGCGGCTTTGATACCCGGCAATTTTTCCAGTTCCTCCTCCAGTTTTTCCGCTTCTTTGCGGAGTTCGGCATAGGACGCGTTTTCACTCACCAGACTGCCTTGCAGAATAGCCACATCGGAAGAGGAAAAACGCTGGATGTTGATGCGGTAAATATCCGAGGGCAGTTCGGGCCGCAGGGCATTCACCTCGCGCACCACCTCTTCGTATTTTTTATCGGCATCCTGACCGTGTTTAAATTCCATGGTCAGCAGCATGAACCCGTTGGATGAAATGGAACGCATGCGGTCGATGTTTTCCAGCGAACCGAGGCGCGTTTCGAGTTTGTCGGTAATTTTATTTTCAATTTCGGCCGGACCGGCTCCCGGGTACACGATGACAACGTTGTAGCCGGGTGGTGCAAATTTGGGGTCTTCGGCACGCGGCATATTGAACAGCGAACTGGCGCCCAGCGCCATCACAAAACAAAAAATAATGAAAGTGAACTGGCTGTTCTTGACGGAAAATTCAGCGATTTTCATACGATGGGGCTTTAGATTTTTTTCACTTTTTTCTTTTCCGTCAAATAGGGTGCACCTGCGGTCACTACTTCTTTTACCTGTTCCAGGCCGCCTGAAATGACCACTTCTTTTCCTTCAATAAATGCAATCTGCACGGGTGCTTTGCGCACCGACACGCCGTCGGGCTGCAAGGCAAATACAAAGGCGTTTTTGCCGTTCCCTTCCACGATCGACTCGATCGGAACCGTAGTGTAAGCCCTTGATTGTGAAGGTGTAATATCGACCTGTGCAAAAAGTCCGGGTGCAAACCGTTTACCTTGTGGCGCAATGCGTACCTCCACCGTGTACAGTCCGCTGGCCGGGTCGGCGGCAGGCGCCAGATCGGTTACCTTACCCTGAAATGCCGTGTTTTCGTAAGCATCCATGCTTACCTTGGCAGCCATGCCCAGGCTCAGGCGCGCCCAGTCGCGGTCGCTGACATTGATTTTAACCACCCAGTCGTCCTTACCCGTTTCGAACAAAACGAACACAGGGGTGCCAGGGCCGGTGATCTCGCCTTCATTCATCAGTTTTTTGATGATTTTGCCGCCTCGTGTCGCACGGATTTCTGCGTATTGCTGGTTGAATTGGGCAATACGGGCTGTTTCTTTGGCAATATCACGACCGGTAGTGGCATTTTCCAGCAGTTCGAGCGTGGCGCTGCTGTCTTTGTACAGGCCTTGCACGCGTTGCAGGTCGCGCTCGGATTTGGCAAGCCCTTGCTGGGCTTGAGCCACTTGCGCATCGATTTCGGTTTTGTCAAGGATAGCCAGCAGTTGGCCGGCTCGTACCACATCGCCTTCGTCGACGTATATTTTGCGGATAACGCCGCCGATTTTGAACGACAGGCGTTGTTCTGCCGAGGAGGTCAGGATGCCACTGGCGTGCACCGGCAGGGAAATATTGCGTTGTTGCACATCGACCGTGCGTACAGGAATGTATTCTTCTTCAGTGTTGGCGGCAGCAGGCGGAGCGGCTTTGCTTTTTTCACCGCAACCGCCTAACAAGGCGAACAGGCCGATCAGCGCGGCAGCCACCAGAGTCGGCATGGCGAGGGTATCGAGTGGAAGGGAACGTTTCATATTCAAAAAATTGATGGTGATTCGACTCCTTGGCAGAGCGTTCGAAATCGAGAGGGAAGTTTTTCTAAATATTTGAAATAGAATTATTTACAGGCCTGCGGCTTGTCGGAGAGCAGCGTCTTTGAGCAGCACATTGCTCCATGCCAGCACATTTTGCAGGCGGGCAACGGTCACGCGGTTCTGGGCTTCAAGAAATTCGATGAGCAGCACCTGACTGGCGCGGTATTTATTCTGCACAATTCTGAAGGTTTCCTCTGCGGCACGCAGGCCCATTTGTGCGGTCTGATGGGCGTTGCGGGCGCTTTCCAGGTCGTTCCAGGCGGTAGTGATTTGCAAGGCCACTTGCTGCTGCACCTGCTGGTATTGGGTATGTATTTTTTCCGATTCGATGCGTGCCTCCTGGGTTTTGCTTTTGCGTTGTCCGCCGTCGAAAAGATCGTAGGTCAGCCCTACCTGTGCCAGAGCATATGCCTGCTCTTTGTTGAATTTGTATCCGAATCCCTGAAAACCGAGGCTGCCACCCAGGTAGAAATCGGGTATTTTGGAGTTGGCGTCGTTGCGGCGTACATCCAGTTCGGCGGCCTGCATACCTGCACGCAAAGCGGCGAACTCGGCGCGTTTTTCCATAGCCTCACCAACCAGCCCGCTGGGTTCGTACGATGGAACCGTGGACCTCAGCAGCAAGGTGTCCGCCTGAATGTCGCTACCTAAGTCCCTGTTCATCAGGAAGTTAAGGTAGGCTTTGGCGTCGTTTTGTGACTTTCGCAATTGAATGATCTCCAGGTCGGCTTTGCTGAGTTCGTAATCGGCGGTAGCGGTTACATCGCGGGTGGCGACGTTGTTTTTTACCAGCGATTCGTTGAAGCGGCGCAGTTCCTGCAACACGGTTTTGGTGTTCAACCATATTTTTTCGCCTTCCATGGCTTGCAGATAATTCAGGTATGTCTCGGTGATCTGGTAGCGCAGTTCGTGCTCGTACGCGGCTTTTTGGGCGGCCTTCGACTGAAACAGTTGCTGCTGAATATCGCGGTTGTAACGCAAATCAGAGTTGTAGATGGGAAAGGCAAAACTGACCTTGGTTTCGTGGAAATTGTTAGGCAAAAACTGGATTTGCTGGTTTTCCAGGGTAGGAAACTGATTGGTCTGGGTGATCTGGTTCAAGGTGCTGTACACCGGGTTGAGCAAATCGCCAATGGGGAAATCGATTTTACGACCACCCGTTGCCACGGTGTAATTGGCTTCGAATGTGAGGCGCGGCATAAACAGCGATTTGGCCTGCCGGATGCTTTCCTGCGCTTTCCGCAAGTCGGCATTCTGTTGCTGCAAAGCCAGGTTGCTGCTGATGCCTGCCTGGATATAGGATTCCAGAATGGCCGAGTTTTGTGCATAAATATTTGAAAAACAAATACTTGCAAATAAGACTGCAAAAGGTATAGTCAGTTTTTTCATTATGATAAAAACAGTTTTAATAAACTGAACAGTGTTTACTTTATGGTGCAAAAAAATGCAACCAAAACTGGTTGCTCAAATAAAAACCGCTGAACGGTTGATTTCGGGGGGTGAATTGTCAGATCGGATATACGAGTTGCATGCTTTTCTTTACAGGGTTTCGGCCATTTTCAGGAGCATGGCAAACGACTTGCGCGCCAGTTCCCCGCGTTCTTCCGGCGGGTACATGCGCATGCGGTCGCGGACGAACAAAGACACAAGTCCGTGCGCGTGACACCACAGGGTGTACGCAATGGTTTTGGCATCCGTGCTTTTAAAATACCGCGCATCGATACAAGCCTGAACGGTATCTTCAAAAAACTTGTGTACCGACATGCCAAGCAACCAACACTCTTGATTTTCAACGGATTCCATCGGCGCACGAATGATAAACAGCAGGTCGTACAAGCCAGGATGTTTCATCCCGAAGTCGATATACCGCCGCCCGAATTCGGTGAGCCGTTGCCACGGATCTTCTATCTGCGCAACGGGCAACAGGTGGTCGCGTTTGACCGCTGCTGCCTCGTATTGCAGGGCAAAAAAGATTTCATTCTTGTCCTTAAAATAGAGGTAAATGGTCGCAGGGCTATACTCGATGGCCTCCGCAATATTTCGAATGCTGACCGCGTCGTATCCTTTCTCCCGAAACAGGTTCAGTGCCGCGTCCAGAATGGCCTGGCGCATCTCTTTTTTCTCTCGCTCTTTTCGCTCTGATATACTCATGTTCTTTTTTTATATGCTGAAGTTATTTGCAGGAAAACGCTTATTTACCTGAAAATCAATTGAATAAAAATGTTATAGCGTTCAATCTTGCAATTAACAGTGCAAATTTACTGAACACTGTTTAGTAATGTCAAGTATTTTCCCTACATTTTTTTTCGCTGACTGTGGACAGTCGACTCAGGACTGCTGACTGTGGACAGTCGACTCTTCTATCACTTCCCAGGTATGGTCGCCCAGGAGGCGCACGGTTGCGAGATGTTCGTACGGTTTTTTGCGCCCCCATTCATTCGGCGCGATCATCGACAGCAGGTGGGTTCCGTCCGATATGCGTTGATACAGGTGGTAATAATGGTGAATGACCGGCTGGAAAGGGATATCCGCCTGGTAGATCATTTCGGAAATGGTCATGCGCTCGTTGAGCGACTTGGCTTGTGCCATCAGCGTTTCCATCTGCTTGCGCAGTTGTTCCATTTGCCGATCGGTCTGATCGTACATGGCTGTCATGGCATTGCCTCGTATGCGCCCCTTGTCTTCCGGGCGGATGACGGCGCTGCCCGCGGTGTGGGCATAGGGCAGCAGGCCCGGTGTTTCGGCTACTTTGTCTTTGTCGATGGGGTTGACAAAGGCTTGTTCTTCAACTGTGCTTTTATCTTTTTTGGCCATGGCGCAAATTTAAGCGAGTTCTGTGTTTAAGTGATAACTCTTTATTGTGCTATACCCGTCGTAGAAGGATGGGAGAACAGATGAAACGGATTTTAAGATAAAAAGGGGTTTTTTAGCATGATGATCACTGCGATTTAGATATACGACAGGTGTACTCTACGCTTTGTGCCCTTTGTGAAACCTTGGTGCACTTTGTGGTTAGAAAAAATTTTACCACAAAGTGCACCACGGTTTCACAAAGGACACAAAGCGTAGAGTACACCTGTTGTTATTTATAAACTGTGGTGGAGATGTAGTGAAAAAATCCATTCTGCTCATCCAGGTATTTCAAGTATCTAAAGCCCCACCTCTTTCATCATTCCGTGTTTACTATTGGCGGTAATATTCTGGAACGTCCACTCCAGCCGGCCCTCAAAAGCCTCTTTGCGCACCGGGCATTCCGTCAGCGGGCACACGCGGCAGGAGTGGGGCGGCACACAACCATCGGTATGCACAAACATTTCCAGCGACTGGGGAAAATTGTTCCGAATCAACTGATCCAGCGCATCCACTTCTGCATGTGCTTCATTCACATTGTAGTACCAGGGCACGGTGAGGTGGCAGTCGAGGTGCAGGATAGAGCCGTATTTGATGATGCGCAGGTTGTGCAGGTCGATCCAGGCCGGGCGTTTATGGGCATTCAAAACCGTAATCAATTGTTCCAGCAATTCCATATCGGCTTCGTCGGTAATACCTGCCACTGTTTGCCGAATGATTTTGTAGCCTTCCACAATGATAATAATGGCGGAAATAATGGCCACAGCGCTATCGATCCAGGCAATATCGGTCAGCCTCATGAGAATAAGCCCCGCCACGATGCCCGCTGTGGTCCAGGTGTCCGATTGCAGGTGTTTGCCGCTGCTTTCCAGGGCGATGGAATGCTGTTTGCGACCGACCCGAATGCACCATGCGCCTACCAGAAAGTTGATGATAGCCGTTGTGGCGATCAAAATAATACCTGCATCCAGTTGTTTGAGTTGATGCGGGTGCAGGAGGTTGTCGATCGACTCGTACACGATCATAAAACCGGCCACCAAAATCAGAATGCCTTCAAAAGAGGCCGACAACAATTCCACTTTTCCATGCCCGTACGGATGATTTTCGTCGCGCGGCTTGGCCGCAATCCGCAGGCTGTATAATCCGGTAAATGCCGTCACCACATTCACTGTGCTTTCCAGGGCATCGGTGAGTACCGCCACGGAATGCGTGAGGTAATACGCCACAATTTTTACTACAAACAACAAGACGGCAGTGACGATGACCCATTGTTGGACGCGGATGGCTACCATGAAAGAGGGTGAGAGAGTGAGAGGGTGAGAGAGTGAGAGAGTGAGAGAGTGAGAGAGTGAGAGAGTGAGAGAGTGAGAGGGGCTATTCCCAGTAGGTTTGTTCGATGCGGTCGACATAGGGGAGTGATGCGAGTTCGTAGAGAACGCGCTGGTAGTTTTTCTGGTGTGTGCTGCCGATCACCAGCCACTGCTGTTCGTTGCAACCGATGCGGCCTTTGGAGCCTTTTTGTACGGTTGCGCTGGGATCGATTTTTCGAACCTGTTTCCATTTTCGCGGTTCGGCCGGGATACAAAATTCATAGTTCAGGGAAACTTTTCCGTCCGCTTTCCCACTCAGCCCTTCAGCGTCGAGGCTCCGAAAATCGAGTTTGATTTTTTTCCATACAGTTGCATCTTCTTTTACAGGATGTGTCATACATGCGCTAAACAGAAAGATTGAAAGAAAAACAGGGAACAGATTCATGTCGACATGATATTTTGCGGCCAAAATTAATGACATGAATACTCGGCGCAAGTTCTTGCAGCAAACTTTATTGGGTGGCCTGGCCGTGGGGTCGGCCGATCGCCTCTTCGACACGCTCGATTTGGATGATTCGAAAGCCCCCGGCACATTTCCCGTGGTTATTTCCACCTGGGGGCCCAATGTAAAAGCCAATGCTGCGGCCTGGAAGGTGCTATCCGCTGGCGGTTATGCGCTGGATGCCATCGAAGCCGGTATTCACGTGCCGGAAGCCGACCCGGAAGACACCAGCGTGGGCTACGGCGGCTTGCCCGACCGCGACGGCCACGTGACACTCGATGCCTGTATCATGAACGAAAAAGGTATGGCGGGCTGCGTCACCTTTCTCGAACACATCAAACACCCGATCAGCGTGGCGCGCAAAGTGATGGAAAATACGCCCCACGTGATCATGTCGGGCGATGGCGCTCTGCAATTTGCCCTGAGCCAGGGCTTCGAAAAGGAAGACCTGCTCACCGAACACGCCCGCAAAGCCTGGGAAGCCTGGAAAGTGGAGTCCAAATACCAGCCCGTTATCAATGTGGAACGCCACGACACCATTGGTATGTTGGCCATGGATACGCAACACCGGCTCTGCGGCGGCTGCTCCACCAGCGGACTGGCCTTTAAAATGCACGGCAGGGTAGGGGACAGCCCCGTGATCGGCGCGGGCCTGTTTGTCGACAACGAAGTAGGTGCCGCCGTGTGTACCGGGCTGGGTGAAATGGTACTGCGCACCGTGGGCAGTTTTCTGGTTGTGGAAGAAATGCGCCGAGGCAAGCACCCGCAAAAAGCCGTGGAAACCGCTGTCAAGCGCATCGTTTCCAAATACCCCGAACAAAGCAAGGACGCACAGGTAGCCTTCATTGCGCTCGACCGGAAAGGCCGCCACGGCGCGTACAGCATTCACCCCGGGTTCAATTATGTGCTGTACCAAAACGGCGAGAATCGCGTGATCGAAGGGGCGAGTTTTTTGAAAACCTAGTTTCGGGGTTTCCTTCTTGGCATCACCCGCCCGTTGAGGTACAAAATGCTCCGCAAATTGGGGCTCGAATTGTCGTAAATAATGATGCCCGGCTGTGTGAGTCCGGCCTTTCCCTGGCTATCAAATTCGATGCGAATGGACGCCGATTGTCCCGGTGGTATGGGTTTTTTCGGGTAGCGCAACACCGTACAGTCGCAACTCGCCTTTGCCCCGCGGATTTCGTAAGGCAGCACGCCCGTATTGGTCAGCACAAACGAATCCAGCAAAATCGTACCTTCTTCGATGATGCCAAATTGGAGGGTGTCGGGTTTCCAGGATACCGTCGTGAGGTTGACAGGGAGGTAATTGTCTGTTTGCGCCAGGTTCTTGCCCGGCGCGAAAAGTGCTGTTACAATCAGAAAAAAACAAACTATGCGGAACATCGGCAGTTGGATAGATGCTTTGGACTGGTGGCAAAAGTAAAAAAGAGCCTATGCGAAAACCTCCTTTCACCTAAAAAACTGTCTTTTGCCACCTAATAAACTACCGTACATCCTATTCCAAAGCCCATATCACTGTCGTAATGAGAAGAAATAGACAGGTACTTGGACAAAATGTATCGTCCACCGGCCATCCACTCAAAGTCGCTGTTCCAGAAAAAATTGGCCCGAAGTCGTGTGCTTAGTGCAATATCTTCCCGCCCGATTTGTGCGCGTAAACGCCCCGTGTGGTCAACGCGCATATCCAGCGTAAGGAACAGCGGCAATACATAGCGAAAACCGGCACAAAATACCTTTCGCTCGTCCTTGGAATTGATTTGTCCAAAAAGATTGCGCTCACTGGTGGCTGGTCTGCGGAAACGGTAATCCCAGCCGACGTAGGCATTCAAAAACTGATTCCGGCCAACATAGCGTCCGATGTGGCTTTCACTTTCATAGCCGTGGTGTTCGTGTAAACCCAGCCGCCATTCTGTTTGTGCAAACCATCGGGTATTGGCGAGCATAACTTCCCCGTCCGATCCATTCGATTCCAGGCCAATCCGCGCCATCAAGTGGAAACGGCGATCATCGTGGTAAACCTTCTTCAAGGCATTTTCAGGTAATTCGGGGTTGTGTGGCGAGTTTTCATAAGTAAAAATACGCCCCATTCCGCTCATCATGTGGTATAGGATGTGACAATGGAAAAACCAGTCGCCTTCCGATTCACTCGCTGAAAATTCAATCGTATCCGTTTCCATCGGCATCAGGTCCAGTACATTTTTAAGGGGCGAGTAATGGCCGTTTTTATTAAGCACCCGAAAAAAATGCCCGTGCAGGTGCATGGGGTGTCGCATCATCGAATTATTGGTCAGAATGATGCGGATGTTTTCTCCACGTTTTATCAAAATTCTATCGGCTTCGGAAACCGTGCGGTTGTCGATGGTCCACACGTATCTGTTCATATTCCCTGTCAGTTGCCAGTGCATGGTTCGCATCGGCGCATCGGCAGGCAGTTCGGTATTTTTAGTAGCGCGAAGCATGGCATAATTGAGCGTGGTGATCTTTTTGGGAGTTGTTGCCATGTGGTGATCGTGCTCCATGCCTTCCATGGACATCGGGGCGCTGTCTTCCAGTGCTTCAGGGTACATGACCGAATTCATGTCCATTTGTTGAAGTGACATTGCCATGCCCATATCATCCATCGAACCATCCATTTTCATCATACTGTTCATCATTTTCATCCCTTCGAAATATCGGAGCCTGGGCAGTGTCGGCGCCGGTAGTTCCGGGCCATTTCCTAAAAACAGGGAGGCAAATTTGGTCCGATCCTCCGCAGTGGCCCTTAGTTCAAAACTGTTTTCGTCGGATATGGTGACCACGACATCGTATGTTTCTGCGACGGCAATGATCATTTTGTCCACTTCTACCGGCTCAACATCCATACCATCACTGGCAACAACTGTCATTTTCCCTCCTGCCCATGTAAGCCAGAAGTACGAAGATGCACTTCCGTTTACAATGCGCAGCCGCACCTGGTCGCCTTTTTTGAACTGTTTTTGTTGAACAACGGGTTGTCCATTTACCAAAAAACGGTTGTAAGCCACATCTGATACATCCATCGGAAGCATGCGTTTCCATTCATTCGTGACTTTGGTTTTTAAATAACCCTGTCGTATGGCCGATCCGTAGTCTTGTGTCGATCCTTTTCGGATGGCGTACCAATCGGTTGCGTTGTGCAGCGACCTGTGAATCTGGTCAGGATTTTCGTTCGTCCATTCGCTTAATACCACTGCCAAATCGGGCAATTGGTCTATCGCACGCATCATTTTATCCCCTTGCCGTTTTTTTATGACGAGCGCGCCGTACATACCGCGCTGCTCTTGCGTGCCCGTATGCGAATGATACCAGTAGGTGCCATTTTGCACCAGCGGGAACCGGAACAAATAAGTCTCACCTGCCCGAATGGGCGGGGTAGTCAGATACGGTACGCCGTCGTATTTGTTGGGTAATATCAAACCGTGCCAGTGGATGGAAGTTGCTTCGTCGAGCAGGTTGTGGACAAAAATTTCTGCCGTATCGCCTTCTGTAAAAGTGAGTGTCGGGGCGGGAATTTGCCCGTTTATACTCATGGCAAAACGTTTTTTTCCGGTAAAGTTAACCACCGTTTCTCCTACAAAAAGATCGATTCGAACCGTTTTGGGTGGCTCTATCGTATCTTTTTGTGGAAAAACGGTCGGCGCCTGTGGTGGTTCGGTTACAGAAGGTGTCGCCGGAACGGGTATAGCCGTATTTTTGCTTGAATCGCCCAGGGTATCGCGGTCTGCCTCCCGAACGGGAGCGCCTGGCGCCGGTTTGGGTTCCTCTTTTTTTACCGGCGGCGTTTTCGGTTTAGGTTTTGGTTTGGCCTTTTTAGGCTTCACCTTTACCAGATCCATCCCACAAACAGGACAAGACCCCGGCGCGTCGTTGTGTACTTCCGGATTCATCGTGCAGGTGTAATAAGACCCATCGGGGAGCGATTTGCCATTGTTTTGAGCAAAAACGCCGGGCAGATTCCCCAAAAATATCCATGCAAGCAGTGCGATCCATTTCATGTTAAAAAACAGACTTCGTCGTTCCCGAATTATCAAGGCGTCGACAGGTTATAGGTTACAAAATCGGACTCATTTTTTGACAGGCTCCAAATCCATCTTGCATTTTGGACACTTGTCGCCCTCCTTTCCTGTTACTTCCGGGTGCATGGGACAAGCATACACGTCGGAGGCAGCAGGGTCTACGAGCACCAAATCCATCTTGCATTTCGGGCATTTGTCACCCTCCTTTCCTGTTACTTCCGGGTGCATGGGGCAGGCATAAACGGCTTCCGGCGTGGTAGCAGCGGCAGGCTGGGCCTGGGCAGGCGCATCGTTTTTGGATGAATCAGGAGCAGGATTCTTCTGGCTACAGGCTGCTAGAACGAGCATTGCGAAGACGATGAAAATTCCAGTTTTTTTCATTTTTATAAATTTTTGAAGGTGAAAATGTGGTGTACTGTAATGATGTCGCATGTTGTGCGGATATAGAAGGTTGTGTCTTGTAAGTGATTGATTATCAAATAGTATCAGAATGTTTTTTGATAGGCAGGATTGTTTAGAAACTCCGGGTCTGTGAGTGTTTTCAAAAATGCAACCAGGTCGGACTTGTCCTGCGCCGTCAGTTGCAGACCGCCAGGCTGCAGGTTGTATTGCATAAGAAATTCGACGGTTGGAGAGTCTTTCGCACCGGAATTGTAATGGTCGACCACCTGCTCCAAAGTTTGAAAACGTCCGTCATGCATATAAGGGGCACTTTGTGCAATATTGCGCAGGGAGGGTGTTTTGAATTTTGCCTTGTCGGCAGGATCGTTTGTTATTTTTTGCCTGCCGATGTCGGTCTGGCCGACTTCCGGGTCCAGTGCGTTGTTCATGTATTTGTTGTTGGTAAAATTAAAGCCGGCATGGCAGTGAAAGCATTCTGCTCCTTTGTGCTGCCCTAAGGGATCGAATTCTGTAAAAAACAATTTGCGTCCACGTTCTTCGGCATCTGTGAGTGTTGCAGTGCCCCGTTTCCACTGGTCGTATTTGGAGTTGTTGGAAATCATTA
This sequence comes from Bacteroidota bacterium, assembly GCA_020160935.1. Taxonomy (GTDB): domain Bacteria; phylum Bacteroidota; class Bacteroidia; order Chitinophagales; family Saprospiraceae; genus M3007. Next base: position 57,477 of record JAIUPL010000008.1, read on the forward strand.
CAAACTCGAATTGCTCGATTGCCAACCCGATTTTTTCGGGTGTAATCGAGTCGTTTCCAAATGCCCGGACAAACTGATCGCGGTATTTTTTTTCCGCTTGTAATTTGGACACCACGTTGGGCAGCGTTTCATTCATTTCAAGCGGATCTTGAATTGGTTTGAGTGCCTGCTCGTGGACACTGGCCGATCGCCCGTCCCAAAACATACCATTTTTGTGCCAGGCAAGATTCATGACGGCCATTGCCTGCCTTTTGCCCGGCATCTGTTCAACACCTATGGAAAATTGAAGGCTATCCGAAAACGCGTGTTGTTGCCGGTGGCAATCGGCACAGGATTGTGTGCCGTCTTTCGACAATGCCTTTTCATAAAAGAGCATTCGGCCAAGTAACACACCGGCATTGGTAGGTTGGTTGGCGGATGCAAATTGCGGATCGGGAAAATCGCGAAAGTTGACGGTGTAAGGGGTAGGGTCGAATACCGCAGGCGGTTCTGTCGGCTCTTTTTTGCAGGCCAGAACAAGGCTTGTCAGCAGGAATACTGAAAAGACAATTTTTTTCATAACAATGATTTGCTGTTATCTAAATGCAGGAATGGCTGGTACACACGCCTGTGCATGGAGTCCTGTGTACGTGATGTGAAACCACGAGACACATAAGGGAACACGCAGCGGAGCGCGTACCAGTGTTAGCGGGATATTCCCCATAGGCTTCCCGAAAAAATCTGTGCTGATTTGTAAAAATCCGTTGCCCAGTCCTGTTAAGGCGAGTATGACAAATGGCCGTCGGAAAAGGGCAGACTATTGGCTGTCAAACGGATGGTCCATTCCTATTTTAGGAGGAAGTGCAATGGAGAGATAGACGGCAGCCGGTATTTTGTTCAGAAAATACCAGTCCGCTTTGGTAAACGAAGGATCTTCGGGCAATGGACAAACAAATACCCCTTGTGTCAAAAATGCCTGAAACCCGGAATTAGTGGAATGAGAGCAGGGGCAACTTTTTCCGGAACAATTGCCTTTGCAACCTTTGTGCGTTTTGCAGAACTCACAACCAGTTTGCTCTGAGGTATTGCAACAGGTCTTGCGTACCGTTTTGGCTGTTTCCTTTTTGCAACACCCCTTGCTGCCTCCACAAGCCAGTGCAGGGGTGGATGACAATGCCGAAAACAGGCATGTCAGTAAGAGGGAATAAACAATGTAGGCCGAAAAACGCATAAACCGAATGCAAATATAAATGCCTGGCAGATTTTTTCCGCATCCCTTAGTTATTGTGCCCTCCATTGCCGAGTATCGATTAATGTCAGTAGGGTTTTGGAACACTGCCGGCATTTAGACTTCTTTTCGCTCCCCACCTTGCGACAACAAAAAAAAGCCCAAACACGCCCCAAAGTATCGTATTGGTCCATGCCGAAAGGTGTTGTAGCAGCACCCGATCGTTGTGATACCAAAGTGGCACGGTTTCGCCCATTTGATACCAGGCTGGCGCTGCATAGATGTCCGACTCGTAAATCTGTGTCACACCTGCGGCATCTTTGTATTCCAGTACCACGGCATACGAAATAGGTGCACCCGGTTTGCTTCCGTTCATCGTCCGATAACCTGTTACGATGCCAGTGCTGCGCGTGCCGGACAGCATTGTCCAGCCTTTTTGCAAACCACCCAGCGCACATGCGGTAAGGCAGATGATACTCAATAATGTGAGCGACTGCAGGATAGTGGTTTTGAGGCCCCTGTTATCGAACGTCCTTTTGTTTTTCATCGATGTAAATCAAAAACTGTTTTTATTCGTCCTGTTTAATAAATCAAATTTTCAACGCCTACCACCCGAAATATATGGAAAAAGAGAAAAACCTGGAACTGGACCGCCTCGTATTCTTTAGCGATGCGGTCGTAGCCATCGCCATCACCCTGCTGGCGCTGGATCTCCAACTGACGCCCGCAGGAGAACACCTGGTTTTTTCCGACATCTGGAATGCCTGGCCGCGTTTTTTGGCCTTTTTTCTGTCGTTTTTTATGATCGCCATGTTCTGGAAAATTCACCACGAGTTTTTTTTCCACATTCAGCACATCGACGAGAAACTGATGGGCTTCAACCTGGCCTGGCTGGTTTTTATTACCACCCTTCCTTTTACCACCAGCCTGCTCAGCGAGCACCTGAGCGACCTGCCTGCCATCTTTTTGTATTGCCTCAACATTTTTATGCTGAGCATTTTTCAAAATTTCATCTGGGATTATGCCTGTGACCGACTTATTTACCTGCCCGGCGTGCCTATAGACAGCCCAAAAGAAACCTTGCTAAAATCCGGCACGAGTGATGAAACCATTACCCTGTTTCGGCTGGCCTGCAATATTGCCATGGCCAATGCCTTGCTGGCCCTGTTGCTCTCCTTGTGGTGGCCCGCCGTGGCGCTCGTGGTATTGTTTTCACGCATTATCTTTTTTAGAACGGCGGCGATTCAGTGGATGGAGCGCGGCTTGGAACGGCGCGGGAGGTTTGGGCGCGGGAAACACTAAGAAAATGGTCGAAATCTTTTATTGATTTTGATTCATTGACTGAAACAAATTTCCCAACACTTGAAAAACGTCTTTTACCACGGCCTCGCTTTCTACGGGTAGTTTTACATAAGTCTGGCCTGTTTTTTCATCTTTTTCAACGATTTGTGCAACCAAGCGGGCTGTGGCGTCCCGGTCGCTCAGGGTATTGGCGAGTTGAGTGAAAAAGCGAATGCCATCTTGTACAAGTGTTTGTGGTTCCCGATTTTTTCCTGCTAGGTTGTTCGATTGGGATGCGCCGCTTGAATGACGTTGCTGGTTGGGCGATTCCTGTTCAGACTGTTGAGATATTTCATCTAGGAATGGTGTCTCTTCTTCTTCAGGAACAAACAATGGCTCCGGCTTGGCCGATTCATCGGGTTGCTCCACCAACTCGTCGGCAGGCGCCTCTTCTTCGGCGCCCACAGGAACAATGGAATCCCGGGTAATCATCTCTACCGATTCCATAAACTTGCGGAACTTGTCGTCGCCGAGGAAAATACAATCGTCGCCGGCATCCAACACACCTGCGGCCATGCTTTTTTTAAACTGCAACACGCCCAGCAGGTTGTGCTCGATGGTGCCTTGCGCCACCAAATTGATGATATTGACCGGTTTTTCTTGTCCGTACCTGTAAATACGTCCGATGCGCTGCTCTAGCACGCCGGGGTTCCAGGGTATATCGAGGTTTACGAGCCAGGCGGCGCGTTGCAGGTTGAGCCCCACTCCGCCCGCATCGGTGCTCAGAAAAACGCGTACTTCCGGGTCGCGGTTAAAATCATCATATAAGGCACCACGGTCTTTGCCGGGCACATCGCCGTGCAGGTGCCGAAAGGATATCCCCATCTCGTTCAAGGCAGTAGCGACCAGGCCAGTCATGCGTGCCCATTGACTGAACACCACTACTTTTTCCCCTTCTATTTCGAGAATATCGGATAAAATATTGCGTAGTTCGTCAATCTTGGTTTGGTAATTGGTTTGAGTATCAACGATATACGTGCTATCGCAAACCATCCGCATCAAATTGAGGAACTTGAGCAGGTTGTTTCGATCCTGTTCGTCGAGAAAGCCCCAGCGTTGCCATTTGGCCACTAATTTGGCCACCTGATCGGCATATTCCCGGTGCATGGCATTTTGTTCCTGGGTCATAGGAATCACCAGGTTTTTATCGCTGCGCTTGGGCAATTGCGTCAATACTTCCTTTTTGGTGCGCCGTATGAGGCGATTTGCCAGGGTCTGGCGTATTTCATGCAGGTTTTGATACCCGATGATGCGGCCGTTTTCCGACATGATTTGATACCGTTTGAAAAAATGGTGTCGCGCGCCCAATACAAAAGGGTCGACAAACTGAACCAGGCCGTACAGTTCTTCCAGGTTGTTTTCAATCGGGGTGCCGGTGAGCACCACACTGTACCGCGTATGGATACGCCGCACGCTCTGGGCAATTTTGGTGCGCCAGTTTTTGATGCGTTGCGCCTCATCCAGAATAATCAGGTCGAAGTCGGCGGCGTTCATTTCCGCCCAGTCGTACAAGGCAGTGTGATAACCTGCAATTTGGTAAAACCACCCGTTTTTCTGGTACTGCGCCTTGCGGGCAAGGGCATTCCCCTCTACGACAGCGGCTTCTTCGCGGCCGGTAAATTTTTCAATTTCCGTTTTCCATTGGTATTTCAGCGATGTAGGCGCCAGAATCAGCACTTTTTCAATATGGTGTTCGCGGCGCATCAGTTCGGCCAATGCAACAGCCTGTGCGGTTTTTCCGAGGCCCATTTCGTCGCCAATCACCGCCCGACCGTTTTGATAGGCAAATAAAACGCCCTCTTCCTGGTATGGGAAAAGTGGCAATTGCAGCAAGCCGTCGAGGAATTTCTTGCGCTCGGGTTTTGACAAGTGCTGGATTTTCCGCGACCGCCGTTGGTGTTCCCGCAATTCCAGCACGCGTTCCAGCGCGTCGTCGTAGCATCGGAAATCAGGGGAAATAGTTCTGGCATTCTGTAAAAAGGAATCAAATTGAGCCAGTCCTTCCTCTGTCAGGTGCAAGTGGTCGTCAAAATAATCGATGGCCAGGTCGATTATCTCCGTTTCCGATTCCGTACCAACGCGCAGGCATATAGCGCGCTGATGCTGATAATCGACGTAAACGGAAGAATAGGCCCGCGTTTCCTCCATTTTCAGTTGCCTTTTTAGTCGTTTGTGGGCAATGTACTGAAAGACGGTTTCTATGTGTTTGCAGGTTCCGAGGCCGTTGATTTTAAAGTCGAAACAACTGCAAAAATTTGCGCCGGGCTTAGCCGATCGCAGCGCAACTTTATAGGTGTTTCCGGAAGCCGGATTGGACACTTCGTAATCGGCATACACGCGTTCCGGGCTGATTTTTTCAACAACAAACGGGTTGTCGGCCGCAAATTGTCGCCGAAGTGCGGCCTGCCAGTGCTCCAGGCTCATGCCCTCCGGCTGTTTGTGGTAGGGAACTTCTTTGTGGGCTTTCTTTTTAGACTTTTTATCGCTGCGCGTTTTGCGTCCTGCTGCCATTTTGTTTGAAATTTGGCATCAAGGTAAGGGGAGATGATGTGAGATTAATCCGATGCAGTCTTATATATTGTTTAAACCTGTATAATGTATCCTTTCTTGCTCCAGTCGGAGCAAATTGCGGTTTAATCGCTCGAATGTAGTGATCTTTGCAGGATTAGGTTTACAGATACCCCACATCTCATCTGCTCGATAATCTTTGATAATCTCATAGATGTCATTAATTAGTGCTTTCATTTTGCTGTCTATCGATTTATGTTATTATGATAGACTGGTATTGTCAAATATTATGCCTAATCTGAACACTCCCAATTAAACTTGCTTTTGTAGCATTCCTCATCTTCAAGCCCAAAAATAGCAATACCGCCACACCTACTAAAAATACACAGGACAAGTTCCCGGACTGATACCGATTCTCTCAGGATTGGTACTCTTAGATGATTCTTTACTCGTAATTTTACAGATGTAAAGAGGTTGGGAGAGGTGAGAAATCCCTACCTTGAGAGGGTATATTTTGCAGACGTATCACTACTGTTTCACAACTAGACAGCCCTGGGGGAAATAAAAAAAGGAGTTACATTTCTGTAACTCCTTGATAATTCGTGCGGAAGGCGGGAGTCGAACCCGCACACCATTACTGGCGTACGCCCCTGAAACGTATGCGTCTACCAATTCCGCCACTTCCGCAGTGTACTGTGTGTTTCAAAAGCGGATGCAAAAGTACAACCGTTTTTATTCTGTGCAAGTCCTTTGGAAAAAATTTCTTCGAAAAAATGTAGCGGGGTTCCAAGACCTTTGCCCCATGAAATTTCTGCTCATACAAACCGCTTTTATCGGCGATGTGATCCTGGCCACGCCCATCATCGAGCGGCTGCGGCAGGCGTATCCGGAGGCACTGATCGATGTGGCCCTGCGCAAAGGCAACGAATCGCTGCTGGCGGGGCACCCGCACGTGCGCAAGGTGTATGTGTGGCGCAAGAAAGAAGAAAAGTACCGGGGGCTGTGGCAACTGGCCCGCGAGATGCGCCGCGAGCGGTACGACTGGGCGATCAATTGTCAGCGTTTTGCCGCTTCGGGCATCATGACCCTGTTATCCGGTGCGCGACACACGGTGGGATTCGACAAAAATCCGCTGTCTTGGTTATTTTCCCGGCGGGTAGCGCATCGCTTTGGTACGCCGGAGCAGCCCATCCATGAGGTAGAGCGCAACCTCTCGCTCATCGCGCACCTGTGCCCCGACAAGCCCTTGCAGCCGCCGCGCCTGTATCCGTCGGAGCAGGATTATGCCGATGCGCAGCGTTTACAACCGGCTACGGGGCCTTACGTCACCATTGCGCCCACGTCTGTGTGGTTTACAAAGCAGTATCCGGCGCACAAATGGGTGGAACTTATTCGCCGTTTTTCGCCGACCACCACGGTGTTTCTGCTCGGCGGGCCGGCGGATGCGGCTGCCTGCGAGGCCATTCGAACGGCCGTGCCCGGGCAGGCAGTCGTCAATTTGTGTGGGCAACTCTCATTTCTGCAGTCGGCCGCCCTGATGGCGGGCGCGGCCATGAACTACGTCAACGATTCGGCGCCCATGCACATGGCCTCGGCGGTCGACGCGCCGGTCACCGCCGTATTCTGCTCCACCGTTCCTGCTTTCGGGTTCACGCCGCTTTCTCAAAATGCCGTCGTCGTGGAAACGAGTGAAAACTTATCGTGCCGCCCCTGTGGATTGCATGGTTACGCCGCCTGCCCGAAAGGACATTTCCGATGTGCGGAAAGCATCCAGGTAACGACGTTCAAAATCCCCTAAATGTGCGGTTTTGCCAAGGAGCGGCGGGTATTTGCCGGTAAGCGGCGGTTAAATGAAAAAAAATTACTTATTTTAAATTTTTACATTATCGGCAGATATGGTTCTTTTCTGTAATGAAAAACAAAACGATTTGATTTTTTTGTTTTAATTTTATTAATCATTCACTTGTTTTTTTGATAATTTGAAAACAAAAAAAGGGGTGTTTTGCTACCCTGCGCAAGGGCCTACATATTGCCGAATAAAAAAAATCGTTCATATTTGCAGTGTCAAACAAAGCAAGGCACGTCGGGAACAAACCCCGGCGTTTTTTAAAAACAAAACTTTGAGTGGCAAAGTGCTTTCGTCCGTTCCTTGCGGAAAACGCACAAACAGATGGATTGAAAGAGTAAGGAATTTCAGTTCATACTTTGAGAAACTGTTACCAAATGACTGGGTGTGCGTCTTAAACCACAAACATCCAGAAAAAGAAAATAGCCCACCTGGGCAAAGACAACCGAAGGCGGGGGCCCTCCGGTCCTTTCAAATGAGAAAGGGCGGGGGGCCGATTTTTTTATGGCAGTTTCCTTCTCCGGGCAACCGCAATTATTTCTGCCGCGTCAATGCCGATAACCGGCGCATCAAGTGTCTGATAGCCCTTATTTTTACCCTTTCTCCAGGTGTAGACACCTGACATTCAGACTATGCAAAAACAGTTTTTACTCCCTGTCTTTTTTCTTATTTGCGGCATTTTGCCCGTTTTTTCTCAAAAATACAGCAACGAATTCCTGGCCATCGGCGTAGGTGGCCGGGCTCATGGCATGTCGGGCGCCCAAACGGCGCTGGCCAACGACCTGACTTCCGTGTACTGGAACGCAGCAGGGCTGACGGAAATCGACGCGCCGCTGCAACTGGCCGGTATGCACGCCGAGTGGTTCGGTGGGGTAGGGCAGTACGACTTTCTGAGTTTCGGCAAATCGCTGAACCGCGAAAAAAAGGCATTTCTGGCTTTTTCGCTGATTCGCCTGGGCATCGATCAGATTCCTTACACCATTAACCTGGTGGAGCCCGACGGCACCATCAATTACGACAATATTTCCGAGTTCTCGGCAGCCGATTATGCTCTGATGGGCAGTTATGCGCGCAAACTGCGCAATCCGCACCTGTCTATCGGCGGTTCGGTCAAAATTATCCGCCGAGTCATCGGCAGCATCGGCAGTTCCTGGGGCTTCGGCGCCGATCTGGGTCTTCAATATCGGAAAGGCAACCTGATGCTGGGTGCGCAGGGCCGCGACCTGACTACGACTTTTAATGCCTGGTCGTTCAACCTGACGGAAAAGGAAAAGGCCGTTTTTGACAGCACAGGCAACGAAATTCCGGTGAGCAATACCGAAATCACCAAACCGCGCTTTGTGCTGGGTGGCGCTTACCGACTAAAACTCGGCGAAAAAACCACGCTGATTCCAGCCATCGACCTGGAATGGACCACCGACGGCCAGCGCAATGTGCTGATCAGCAGCAGCGCTATCAACATCGACCCACGCATCGGTTTTGAACTCGATTACAACCGTTTTGTGCAAATTCGGGCCGGAATGGGCAATTTCCAGCGGGTAAAAGACGACTTCGACCCCAACAAGGAACAACTTTCCCTGCAACCCAACTTTGGCGTCGGGTTGCGCCTGGGCCGCGTACAACTGGATTATGCGCTGACGGATATCGGCAATGTATCGCAGGTGCAGTATTCGCATATTTTTTCGGTGCGACTTGATTTTAAGGAGCGACGGGCCATCCAATAACCCTGCCTGCCTTCCTTCTTACCCTTTGCCTTTTGCATCTTGCCTTTTGCCTCTTAAAATAATTTCTCCCCGATCGTTGGCACAAACTCCGCCGACGTGTATCTTTGCTTTGTCCTTTTAATCCGGAAGGGCTTTTCAAAGCCTCCTCCATCCCATTTCCCGATCGCAGGCGTTCTTCGGTGCGCTGAAGGTGTTTGGCTCTTCGGCGGCGTTTTCGTCGCCAGTGCATATTCCCTTTTTCTTTTATAATCTCATGGTTTGCCCCTCCCGTTAGGCTCGCAGTGAGGGGCTTTTTAAAGACTCGTTTTACGGGTCTTTTTTTATTTGTACCAGTATAAAGCACTTGCCTGCCTATGCGCCCATTGCTACTTTTTTGTTGCCTGTTGATGTCTGTCGGGGTTCATTCCCAGGTTTTTATGCGCCCATTCGACAACGCTGCCATGCTGGCCATGGGTGGGGCAGGCATTGCCCTGCCCGGCATTTCAAATGGCCTCACCAATGACGCGCAGGCAGGACTTCCGGGAAAGAAAAACGGCGTTTGGGCAGGTTCGGCCAATCCCTACACCATTTCCGGCTGGCACGCCAGTCAGTTGCAGGCGCTGCTGGGACTGGGAAAAAACAGCGGCGTAGGGCTCGACTGGATGCACTCGGGCACCACGGCATACGGCGAACATCGCATCCGTCTGTTGTACGGTCGCCGGCTCGGGGAAAAGATTTTTCTGGGTGGCTCGGCGGATTTTTTGCGGGTCACCGCGCAGGAGTACGGCTCGGCCAATGCGGCCACCTTCAGCCTGAGCATCCTGGCACAGGCGCTGCCCAAAGTGTGGGTGGGCGCCAAATTGCAAAACCCCTTTCAGCAAAAAATCGGCGACGATATTCCGCTCTCTCTTTTCCGCGTGGGCGCTGTCTGGAAACCTTCGGAGGTGTTTATGCTTTCCTTTGAAACGGAAAAAGACGTAGAACGCGCCGCTCAGATAAAATCAGGCTTCGAATACCGGCCACACCGATTGCTGGCTATCCGGGCAGGCATGCGCACAGGTGCGGCCGCCCGCATCGGTTTTGGCGCCGGACTGCGGCTCAAAAACGGCCTCGCGCTGGATGTAGGCACCGAGTGGCATTCGAGCCTGGGTATTACGCCTACGGCAATGGTGTCGTGGAGGAAAGAATGAGATATGCTTCGGCTTCGCCGAAGGGGACTTGGGATTTTGCGGATCAAGCGGATGAAGTGGATTTTTGTGGCCTGGCGGCCACTTTTTTGATTTTCTGCGTATTTTATTCTTATAACAATAATTGCACTTCCCGAACACGCCCGTATTCAATCCATCTGCCGCCGAAGGCGGAAAATCAAAAACTGGCCGACAGGCCACAAAATCCGCTTGATCCGCTTGATCCGCAAAATCCGCAAAATCCCAAGTCCCCTCTTCGGCGAAGCCGAAGCCCAAAAATCCCCCACAAAATCCCGATCTTTGTCTCCGAAACACAAGCCTTACCGAATAAAAGTACATTTTAACATGAAAAACATCACTGTCATTGGCAGCGGCACCATGGGCAACGGCATTGCCCACGTATTTGCACAATATGGATACCAGGTCACACTGGTGGATATTGCGCAGGCCGCGCTCGACAAAGCCATGAGTACCATCGGGGCCAACCTCGACCGGCAGATTAAAAAAGGCGTGCTCACGGAGGAGGAAAAAACAGCCATCCTCGGACGCCTGCACCCTGAAACCGACCTGCAAAAAGGGGTAGCCCATGCAGACCTGGTGGTAGAAGCGGCTACGGAAAATACCGACCTGAAACTGAAAATTTTCCGCGATATGGATCAGTTTGCACCTGCAACGGCCATCCTCGCCACCAATACGTCGAGCATCAGCATCACCAAAATTGCTGCCGCCACCCGCCGCCCCGCACAGGTGATCGGCATGCACTTTATGAATCCGGTGCCGGTGATGAAACTGGTAGAGGTGATTCGCGGATACGCTACCTCCGACGAGGTGTGCACCACGATCATGGACTTGTCGCGCAAACTGGAAAAAGTGCCGGTTGAAGTCAACGACTATCCCGGTTTTGTGGCCAATCGCATTCTGATGCCTATGATCAACGAGGCCATTTACACCTTGTACGAAGGCGTCAGTGGCGTGGAAGAAATCGATACGGTCATGAAACTCGGCATGGCACACCCGATGGGGCCACTGCAACTGGCGGATTTTATCGGACTGGATGTTTGTCTGTCCATTTTGCGCGTGCTGCAAGATGGTTTTGGGCAGCCGAAATACGCACCTTGCCCCCTCTTGGTCAACATGGTTACTGCCGGCAAACTCGGCGCAAAAAGCGGCGAAGGATTTTACATACACACGCCCGGCTCGAAAGAACTGGTGGTGGCCAGAAAATAACCGCTAACAAATGCTAAAAACGCAATCCCATGAAAAAAATCCTTCTTGCATTATGGCTTGCCAGTTATCTGGTACCTGCAACCGCTCAAACTGAAGTAAAAATCAGCCCTTTACCGCTCCTGTTTGGCGGTATAGCCGCGTCCCTTGAATTTGGTACTTCGCGCGATTTCGGCATCGATGCCGACCTGTATTTCATTGATGGATCGGGCGGAGGGAATGTGAGCGCCAAGTATTACTTAACGCCCAATTATGGTCTCGACCGGTTCCACATCGGAGGGTTTGTGGGGGCGCGTGAAGAGGCTGTCGGCGTGGGCTTTCTGATTGGTTACAAATGGATCTCCCGGAAAAATATCCTGTTTGAAATTGGTGCGGGACTGGGACGCAGTTTCACCGAGGATGATTACTTGCTGGGATATGGAAAGTTGCACATGGGCTACCGCTTCGGAAAAAAGGTGTCGGAGCCTTCGAAACCGCCTTCCCAGAATTATTGATTTTTTTTGAGTGTTTTGGTGTTTTGGTGTTTTTGAGGGGCTTCGCGCTTGGCACTAAAGGATAATTTCATGTACAAAAACTGCGTACTATGAAATTCCTGCTATGCTGCCTTACCCCCTCGAAAACACCAAAACACCAAAACACTAAAACACCCCTAAACCGGCAAATTGTCAAACTCATAAATCTTGTGTGGCATCGGCCCGCCGGCAGGTACCTCAATCAGCGGGTTGATAATGCCGTCGTGCAGGTCGTACACCCAACCGTGGAGGTGTGGCGCATTGCGTTTTTTCCAGGCTTCCTGCACAATGGAGGTTTCGGCCACGTGAAATACCTGTTCGATCACGTTCAACTCGATCAATCGCTGGAGGCGTTCTTCTTCGGTCGGCTGCTCGGAAATTTCCGTTTCATGCAGGCGATACACATCCTTGATGTGGCGGATCCAGTTGTTGATGAGTCCGAAAGAGTGGTTGCTTATAGCCGCTTTTACCCCGCCGCAGTTGTTGTGTCCACACACAATAATGTGTTTTACTTCCAGCACTTCCACGGCGTATTGCAGCACGCTCAGCATATTCAGGTCGGTATGTACCACCAGATTGGCCACATTACGGTGGATAAAAATTTCGCCAGGGTGCGTACCAGTAATTTCATTGGGCGGTACGCGGCTGTCGGCACAACCGATCCACAGGTATTCCGGACGTTGTACGTTTACCAGGCGGGTAAAATACTCGGGATCTTCCTTGACCATTTTAGTGGCCCACTCCTTGTTGGATTGCAGCAGCCGTTGGTAGTTTTCCATAAACAATTGAAAAGATGTGAAAATAAGGTTTGTTTCGTCAGCATTAGCAAGCAAGTCAGAAGAAGGGATGCTGAGAAAGAAGGCAACCTTAAACACGCAGTTACCGATAGCAAAAAGGAGGTCGCGCAGATAAACACAGTGGCACTTCTATTGTTTCAGTTGCCGCAATTGTCTCTGCGAAGTCGGGTGCAAAAGAACAACTTTTTTTGTATTTCGATTCAGGGGAAAAAAATCCAGGGTTGCGACACAGCGCATTTTTCCTGCTCCTTCGTCCTGACCATTACATTTCACATGAAAAGTCTTTGAAAATTGTAGCGCACGCACGCTTTTCGATGACCGAGTTCCTACTTTTGCACCCGTTATGGAAAAAGTAAAATGTCTGATAATCGGCGCCGGCCCGGCAGGGTACACGGCGGCCATCTATGCTGCACGCGCAGGCCTGCGTCCCGTCATGTACACTGGCCCTCAACCCGGCGGTCAGTTGATGATTACCAATGAGGTAGAAAACTACCCCGGATACCCCGACGGCCGAAACGGCCCGGAGATGATGGAAGATTTTAAAAACCAGGCCCTGCGGTTTGAAACCGACATCCGCAATGAAATGATCACCAAAGTGGATTTCAGCGGCCCGGTACACAAGGTTTGGGCTGAAAGCGGCCACATGATCGAAGCGCATACCGTGATTATCGCAACGGGCGCCAGTGCCAAATGGCTGGGTATTCCGGGCGAAGATCGCCTGCAAAACCTCGGTGTATCGGCTTGCGCGGTGTGCGACGGCTTTTTCTTCCGCAAACAGGACGTTGCCATCGTGGGTGGCGGCGACACGGCTGCCGAAGAAAGCACGTACCTGGCTAAAATCTGCAATAAAGTACACTTGCTGGTTCGCCGCGACGAAATGCGCGCCTCCAAAATCATGCAGGAACGCGTGCTCAATACCCCGAACCTCATCGTACACTGGAATACTTCTCCTGAAGAAGTGCTGGGCGACGACGGCGTGACGGGCGTGCGCATCAAAAACAACAAAACCGGAGAAAGCAGCGAACTCACCGTAACGGGCTTCTTCGTAGCCATCGGTCACCAGCCGAATACGGATATTTTCGAAGGCTGGCTCGACCGCGACGACAGCGGCTACCTGATTACTGCTCCGGGTCGCACTTTTACCAAAGTACCCGGCGTATTTGCTTGCGGCGATGCACAGGATAAAGTGTATCGCCAGGCCGTAACGGCCGCGGGTACAGGGTGCATGGCGGCCCTCGATGCCGAGCGTTATCTCGTGGAAAAAGGCGTTTGATTCCGCCGGGCCGCGTTTCGTGTTTTGTGTTGGGAAAATTACCTTTGTTGCAAAAGGGAACCTTCCCAACACACAACACTCCTCCCGGAACAATATGGAACGAAACCGCGAATACTTCAAAAACCTGCTCGCCGATAATGCACAGGACACCCTGTTCGACGAGTTGTTTACCCTTTTTTCATTCCATAAAATGCGGTTCAAAGACCGCGTCGTGAGCGAAAAAAACGATGCGCTGGTGCTGCTTTCCGGCAAACTAAACGCCGCCCAGGAAAGCCACCAACTGGGCATGACCAGCGCCGAAGAGTTCAATATGGAACTCAGCAGGGTCAATTTTTCTATCCTGGAACTGCTGAATGAATTGCCCGATTCTTTCTTTATACAAGCCATTCAGGTAGAAGATAACCCGCCCGGTGCCACCCGGCAAATCAGTATTTCGGCAGGCCTGGGCAACGGAATGTTCTGGATAGCGTCCGTTTTTGTGATGATGGTAAGCCTGGGCTCGCTTATCCAGCATAACATCATTCCTTTTGTGTTTACGCTCGTGGCAGCGCTTGTTTGTATGCCGCCGGCCTATCAGTTTCTTTCTCAAAAACTGGGTATTTCATTGAGCAATTCCGTACGTATTTTACTGGTCATTGTGCTGACGGCAATCGGGCTTTCTTTCGCACCAAAGAAGGGACAACAAAATGTGGAAGCGGAAGGCAGGATTCTTAATTATACAAAATGACAAACATGAGTTCATCCAGATTTTTTTGGACTGATATTTATTTTCCGTAGAGTAGTTTCCCTCAGATGGCACTGGTTTATTTTCCGTAGAGTAGTTTCCCGCAGAACTCGCAGATTTACCCGCAGAACTCGCAGAACGTAGAGTACACCTTTTTCTTCAAAGCGATAATGAGGTGTACTCTACGTTCTGCGAGTTCTGCGGGTAAATCTGCGAGTTCTGCGGGAGACTACTCTACGGAAAATAAATGTCAGTCAAAAAAAAACTGGATGAACTCATGTTTAGATGTATAAGGGGTAATTATATTTTGTTTAAAACAATGAAAATGAACAATAAATGAATTGTATAAAATATTAATTTTATTAAAAAAAATCAGAAAAAACTTCCCGATCTGTAGTGTTTTTACCAATACTTTTTCTATCTTGTTGGAAATTAATTTAGATCGCCGATACCGATTTTGGGGCACATTCACCTGTTCATGTATGCTTTAATGAGCATAAGATGAGGCCCTGCTTTTTATCCATTTCCTTACCGTATTTCCAAATCAATTTTTCATACTAAACCTTATCATTTCATGAAAAACCTGTTCACCCTGATGACCCTGCTTCTGCTGGGTAGCGCCCTGTATGCTCAAAAAGTAGACCTCGATGGAGAACCCGTACCTGTGCATTACCTGCGTTTGCCCGACCGCCCGTTTCCTGTTTCCTATCAATCGTACAGTGTCATTATTTCTAGCCGTCCGGGCGACCTGGCCGCATTCGGCATGAGTGAGCAATCCCTGCTTCGCTATACCAATGTACCGGGCTACAAAAAAGTACCGCAAGGAGGCAATTTCAACCTCGAAGTGAGCCTTGCCGATTTCAAGTATGAAGGAAGCGCCGAGGTAAAAAGTGAAACCAGTACTTCGAAAGACAAAAGTGGCAAAGAGGTAAAAACTACTACTTATTTTTCCACCATCCGATACACACAGCCGCTTTCGCTGCGCGTACGAAATGAAGACAACAAAACCATACTGGATCGCAGTTGGCTGGAAACGCCGCGCGAGTTTAAATCTTCCCAATACGCTACGTACAAAGAAGCACAAACTTTCCAGAACGATCAGTTGCGTCAAGCAGTAGCCAAGAAAAACCAGTCGGAAATTCTGGGCGCCATGGCGCAAATCCAGAGCCTGTTGACCGACCAATACGGTTATCCTGCCATTAAGGGACAGATCAAACTTGAAATTCTGGATTCAGACAAACATCCCGACTATGCCGGTTTTCAGGAGGCATATCAAACGGCCAAAAAAGCCTTCGAAGCCATGCGCCCCGACGAATCGCTGGATGCCGTCAAAACGGGTGTTCAACCGGCCATCGCATATTTCGATCAGCAAAAGGACAAGTACGACATCAGTGAAAAAAGTGGCAAAAAACTCAAATATGCCTGCCTGTACGACCTCGCACTCATGCATTTCTGGCTGGAAGATTTCGACAAGGCGTCTCAATATGCCAGTGCAGTGGTGGAGAATGACTACGAACCGAAAAGTGGCAAACGACTGCTGGAAGACATTGCCGACCTCAAAACTTCGATGGAAAAATGCGGCCACCATACCCGCCATTTCAAGGTAGAACTCGATACCGTGGCACTCACGGTCGCCACAGAAAACGTGGTGTACGACAGCGACAAAACACTCCGTGCAGAAGCCTACAAAGACGAAAAAAAGAGTATTGGCGCCAACACAGTTGAAACGCCTGGTGTGATTTATTACACCGACGGCACAGAATCGTCCGGCACTTTTGTAATGGATGGCCCCCAGCGCGCATTTTCTGATAAATCGAATACCCGTTTTTCGGTGGAAACGGCCCAAAATGCCTATGTTTCAGTACCCGATTTCAGGAAAGTCAGTCGCTTCACGATCGGCGACCGACTGTTTCGCATGGTCCCTTTCAAGTCGGCCAACACCGCCAACCTGGGCGGGAAAGCCGACCCGGAAATCATGGAAGTGTTGTATGAATCGCCCAAAATTGCTGCCTATCTGGCTTACACCGGCGACAACCGTGGCCTGAACAATCCCGCGGAATACGTTATTCACAATATTGGCGACAACACACTGACCTCGTTGAACAGCCTGAAATTTGCCATCAACCTGAACAAAGGCATCCGAAAGGAGTTTGGAGATTGCAAGGCGGTGGAAGAGGTGCTCGATAAGGACGGGTTCAAGCGCAACCCGGAAAGTATCGTGCAACTGGCCAAATTGCTGGAATCCTGTATGAAATAGAGGTTTGCCATACGTTCAGAAACCATGAATCATCCCAATTTTTTTGGGATGGTTCATGGTTTCTGAACGCCGGCTTCCAACCTTGTAACTTTTGTATTCAATTACCAATGAAAACCTTGTACAACCCCGAATTCGTAGAACGGCTTTTTGACGACATGTCGGCCTCCTACAACCGAATGAATTATATCACTTCTTTTGGATTCAGTAAAATCTGGCGGAGGCAGTGTGTGCAGCATCTCGAACTGCGCCCGGGGAGTGTTGTGGTGGATTTAATGACCGGAATGGGGGAGTGCTGGCCATATATTTTGCACAAAAAATGCCTGCCTGCTCAACTGATTGCTTTGGATTTTTCTACGGAAATGATTCGACGGGCCACGGTTCAAAAAGCAAAATTTCCCTCTGCTTCTATCCTGATTCTGAAAGAAAACGTTTTCGGCAACTCCATCGAGGATGGTATGGCAGACTGTGTAATCTCAGGGTTTGGGCTAAAAACCTTTGATGAAGCACAACTTTCGAGCCTCGCAACTGAAATGTATCGTATACTCCGACCTGGTGGCACATTTTCCATGATCGATGTATCTGTTCCGAAAAACCGGCTATTGCGACTCCTGTATATGTTTTACCTGAAACATGTGATACCTGTTTTAGGCAGCATTTTTCTCGGGAATCCGGAAACCTATCGCATGTTGGGAATTTACACAGAGGCATTTGGCAATGCACGAAAGGTGGAGGCAATTTTCAGGCAACATCATTTTGAAGTGGAATACCTGGAATTTTTTGGGGGCTGTGCCAGTGGTATCAAAGGCAGAAAACCTGCCTAATCCACTCATTCCGGCAAATACACCAGTGTCGCCGAAACTTCCTCCCTGAAAATCTCCTGCGCCACGCGCTGCATATCTGCTGGCGTGACAGCCAGATAAGTGTCGACTTCCTCGTTCATCAGTTCAGCCCGATCCAGAATTTCATAAAAACCCAGGTTTTGGGCCTTGTTCAGGATACTGGTTTCCGAAAAAACGATGGTGCTTTCAAAGCGGTGCTGGATTTTTTTCAATTCCCGTTCATCCACCGCTTCGTTTTTCAGCAGGTTCAGTTCTTCCCATACGGCCGCCAGTGCATCGTCGATGGAAACGCCATCGGCCGGCCGGCCCTCGATGACCAGCAGGCCCGGGTCGATATTGGCCGTGATATAGGCGTCGATCTGCGAGAACAGTTGTTTCTCTTTCAACAAGCGTCGGTACAACCGTGAAGAGTGGCCCTGCGCCAGCACATCGCTGAGCAAGTCGACGGCATAAAAATCCGATTCGAGTCGGGCCGGTGTTTTGAAAGCCAGGAAAATGGCCGGGACGGGCACATTGCTTCTGACTTCTTTACGGATAGCCGTCGACTGCGGGGTCTCCGTCTGCAAGGGTTGGCGCTCGGATGGGCCTGCCGGAATATCCGCAAACCATTTTTGAGCCAATTGCAATGCCTCTGCTGTGTCGACATTTCCGGCGATACTCAACACGGCGTTGGAAGGCGTGTACCAGCGCTGGTAAAATGAGCGCACATCCTCTACCGTAGCGCGCTCGATATGTTCGGGTGTGAGTCCGATCACAGGCCAGCGATAAGGATGGGCCTGGTACATCATATCTGACAGGTGGTGCCAGCAATCGCCGTAGGGTTCGTTGAGGCAGGTTTCCTTGAATTCTTCCACCACGACCTTGCGCTGCACATCCAGCGATTTTTTGGAAATATTCAGCGCCAGCATGCGATCGCTTTCCAGCCACAAGGCCACTTCCAGATTACCGGCCGGCACAATTTCGTAGAAAGTTGTATAGTCGTTGGTGGTATAGGCGTTGTTTTCGCCGCCAGCACGCTGCAGTGGATCGTCGAAATCGGGTACGTTTTTGCTGCCTGAAAACATCAGGTGCTCAAAAAGGTGGGCAAACCCTGTTTTGTCGGGATGTTCATCGCGCGAACCCACATAGTAGGTGATGTTCACCGCAGCCAGGGGCGTCGAACGGTCTTCATGTACCAGCACGCGGAGGCCATTGGGAAGAATGCTACGGGTAAAATGAACCATAAAAGAGGGTTTATTTTTCTGAAAACTGTTCCAGATGGTCTTCCAGAGGGTGCTCCTGGGTGGTTGGTTCCACTTTTTTGGGCCAGCCAAAAAACCTGGAAGTCAGGATGGGAACAAAGAAGAAACCCGCTGTGAGGATAGAAACAAGCAAGTCGGCTGTTTCACCCTCGATCCACCTGGCCCAGGCATGCTCTTCCAGAAAATGACAGGGGAGTGCAAGGAACAGTTTCAGGCCGAGGATTCCGATCACGATAAAAGCGCTGGTTTCCAGAAAAGGGTAGCGTTCGAGCAACTTGACAAACCACTGTGCTACAAATCGCATGGCCAGGATACCAATAAAAACGCCGATACAGATCAGCCAGATATTATCGGTAAATGCCACTGCTGCAAACACGTTGTCAAGTGAAAATGCAAGGTCCATGATTTCTACCGCAATGACGGTAGCCCAGAATTGACCAACCAGCCCGTACGTCATTTTGTAAAACCACTTTTCTTCCTTGACGAGTGTATCATCGTCGGGTGAAGGCGTGGCTTTTTTACTAAAATAGTCGTAGGTCAGGTACAGCAGATAAATGCCTCCCAGGGGCTTGAGCCACCAGATTTTGATAAGCCAGGCTGCAAAAATGAGGCAGAGACCGCGAAATATGTAGGCGCCCAGAATGCCATAGCGCAGCGCCAGTTTGCGTTTGTCCGGCGGCAGGTCGAGCACCATAGTAGCCAGCACGGCAGCGTTGTCTACAGACAGCAGGCTTTCGATGAGGATTAAGTTGAATATGATAATCAGCGCATTTTCCCAGTCATTGCCCAGGATTTGCTGTAAAAAGTCCGTCATGGATTAATCAATTGAAGAAAAGAAGCAAAGTGTTATGCAAGTAGTTGAAAATCAAAATCTTAGTGTGTTTGCCTAAAAGGCGGCATCCACTCTAACAGGTAATTCTACAAATGGTTGAGGGCGTTACTGTTTTTCTGCGGCCTCTTTCAGCAGGGCATCCGAGTCGCGCAAGAGCGCTTTTAGTTCCTGTTGCAAGGCTTCCTTGCGGCGATTCTGGTCGGCCACTTTGGCTGCTTTTTGCTGTTCCGCCTTCGGGTCCTTTTTGACGCCTTTTTTTACGGGCGTCTCTACCGCCTGGTCATTTTTTTCGATACTGTCGAGTTCTAATTGCAAGTGTGCCTTGCGTTCTTCCAGTTCATCGAGGCGGCGCAATACCTTTTCATCCACGTATTGGGCGCGGTCGCGAACGGCCCGGTAGGCGCCACCCAGTTGTTCCAGCACACCATCGTATTTGCCGGCATCAAAGTTACTCTTTTCCGTTTTTACCAATTGGCCTACGGAAACCACTACGTCGCGCATTTGCCCGAAAATCTTGCGTGAATTTTCCTGTTCCTGGTTCGTACCAAAAAAATAATTGTACACCAGAATGGCAGCGATCAGGAGTAGGCCCAGTTTGATAAGAGAACGTATCATGGTTGTTGTGTATGAGTTGATTTGCGCAAAAGTAAGAAAAGAGTGAGTTATGAGTTATGAGTTATGAGTTATGAGTTAAACACACGTTGCTTATGGCCACTCTAATGAAGATGCCATAAGCAACGTGTGTTTAACTCATAACTCATAACTTATAACTCATAACTACAAACTCACTCGTTTCCCGTCCATTTGCTAACAAACAAATTTACCACCTCGATACAGATCAGGATAATAATAATCCATTCCAGTTTGCTGCTTTCGCGGTGGAGGTATAGTTCGCGGAACACGGAAAGATTGTCTTCCACGACTTTAAACGTGTATTCGATTTCGCGAAACCGGGTTTGTGTTTCCAAAGTACGTGCCAAACCCCGGTGTATTCGATCCAGGTATTCGTCTTCCCAGGTCAGATCGGGGCTGTCGAAAATGAAAAGGTTTTCGACGATCCGGTTTTTGGTGTTCAGGGCGCGGCCGATAAAACGAAGCATGTTTTTCCGACTGATGCTGACACGCCCGTGTACTTCCATTTGTCCGGTGAAATGCTGCATTTCGCTCAACAGTTCGTGTGCGCGCTGGGAGTAGAAGTCGAGCGCGACGGAGTGCGCCACATTGAGCATGGCAATTTTTACCACATCTTCCGTGACAGATGGCACTTCGAGGGTGTCGAATCCGAAATGCAATTCCTGTCCGGCATTTACCCTGATTTCAAAATCGTCGCGGATTTTTTCAGGCAAAGGGTGATCGACAAAACCTTGCAGGAAAGCCAGGTGCTGGCTCATTTCCATATCGCTCATGTGGGCAAAAACCACGGCTCCATAGTCGAAAGCATAGAAATAAGCCTCCTGATCTACCTGATAGAACAATTCGGACGGCGTTTCCTGTAGCAACGAGCCGGCAAAAGTTTCTTTCAGGCGTTTGAGATGAAGTTGCTCGGCGATATAAAAGGCTACAATTTTCATAATTACTGTCGGTACGCGTAGTTAAAGTGCAAGCGATCTGGATGTTTCCAATGAACACTTTGCACTCTGCTAAGTTTGAATACAATCTCGTTACAAATATCTCTTACTTTTGCCATTGTAAAAACTATTTACTCCTTTGACTGCTACCACTATCGTTGATGTTGCTGTAGGCGGCGTGCTGGGATTGGTAATGTTCGGCGTGGGCTTGTCGCTTACATTAACCGACTTTATCCACATTATTAGACATCCACGGGCCTTTTTTTCTGCTTTGGGCGCTCAGATGCTGGGCCTGCCGCTGATTGCTTTTTTTATTTGCCTGCTGGCGCCACTTCCGGCTGAACTAAAAGTCGGGCTGATTATTCTGTCGGTGAGCCCGGGCGGCGCTACTTCCGGTTTTCTCACATATTTGTGGCGGGGAAATGTAGCGCTGTCGCTTTCTCTGACTTCAGTGAACAGTTTCCTGACGCTGTTTTCCATTCCAGTGCTGGTAAACATTGGTTTACAGGTATTTATGGGGCGCGAAACGGAACTGCACCTGCCATTTTGGGAAACAGTAAGCCATATTTTTTTCATAACGATCATTCCGGCCACCATTGGGCTGTTGTTGCGCCGCCATTTTCCTGCTTTTGCAGAGCGTATCAGCAAGCCGGCCAAGTACGTGATGCTGTTTTTGCTAGGGGTGGTATTTACCATCAAACTGTTCGCCGGCGAAAGCCACGGCGGCGCCGGGCTGAGCGTTCATGATTTTATGGTCATAACACCGTTTGCATTGTTGCAAAATGCGTCGTGCCTGTTATTCGGTTATTTCTTTATGAAATGGATGAATTTGCCGCACCCTTCCAGGCTGACTGCAGCCATGGAAAGCGGCGTGCAAAACACTACACTGGCCTTTTTGATAGCGAGCAATATGCTCGGAAACCAGGAAATGGTGAAACCGGCACTGGTGTATTCCTTGTACTCTTTTTGGACGGCCTGCCTCTTCGCTTACACGGTCAACAGGCTCTACTTCAGGAAATAACATTCGTTTAACGAAAGAAAGCAGTGTTTGGGCGGTAAAATCGGGCGCCTTTACCTGATTGTGTCGTAGTTTTGCAGCCGGAATAGCCTGACTCAATAATATCATGAAAGATCTGTATCGTCGCTGGGTGCCTTCACACCTCCGCTTTTTGTTGGTAGTACATCTGATCCTGCTCGTCATGTACAGCCTCTTTCGCTACGTGACGCTGATTTACAACCGGCCTTCCTATTTCTTTCAAATGGATCGTACGCTGACAGTCCGCCAGGCGTTCAAGATCGGATTGTGGTTTGATATTACGGTGGCCAGTTATGCGTTGCTGTTGCCGTATTTACTGCTGACCATCGCCTACATCTGGCCGCGCGAGCATAGACGGTTGTTTGCTTTTACACGTTTTTACTGCGGGGCAATTATCCTGGTCTCCCTGATCATCTGTGCTGCAGATGTGCCGTATTTCAATTTTTTCAACTCCCGTTTGACAACTGCTGCCGTGCACTGGAAAAACAATGTACAGGTTGCCAAATACATCCTTTCCGAAGTAAAATACTATCCTTTTATCCTCATTTGCGCTTTTTGCATTTGGGGAATCGGCCGCCTGATTCGTAAAATCTGGCATGGCTCCTGGAAGCATGCGACACCGGCTACCCACAACCGACTGGTGCCAACTGCTATTGCCTCCGTCCTTATGCTGGGCGGCTTGTGGGGTGGCGCTACACCCAAAACGCCGGATCTGAAAAGGGCTACCTTTAGCAATGACGGCTTTATTAATCAGTTGACACTCAATCCTGTACACACCTGGTTTGATTCCTACTTCGCATTCGACATACACCTGACCGGCATTGAAAAAGCCTTTTCGGAAGTGCAGGAAGGTCTGGGAATCACAAAGGTTATTGAAGACCGCTCGCCAATTGCCCGCGAACACGATTTTCAGCAGCCTGCCCGTCGCATGAACGTGGTATTGGTGCTGATGGAAAGCATGAGCGCCGACCGGATGGGTATTTTTGGCAATCCTAAAAACCTGACGCCTAACCTGGACAGCCTTGCCAGAAAAAGTATTTTTTTCGACAACTGTTTTTCCAATGGCATTCATACCAATGCAGGCCTTTACAGTTCCATTTATGGTATGCCCATCATCATGATGCAGCACCCTATGAACAATGGCCGCTCGGAATACCTGGATTTTACGGGGCTGCCGATGACCCTCAAGGAAAAAGGATATAGCACGGAATTTTTCTGTACACACCCAAAAACGTTCGACAACCTCGATGTTTTCCTGCAGAAAAATGGCTACGACCGCATCAGCGACCTGGCAGACTATCCAACCGATAAAATTGCCAATTCATGGGGCGTAGGCGATGAAACGCTGTTTGAACACGCGTTGGAAACGATGGACAGCCTGGCTACTGTGCCCAACGGGAAACCGTTTTTTTCTACACTCCTGACCATTACGACGCACCCGCCATTTATCCTGCCTGCTTTTACGAAGTTCAAACCGCGCAGTACCGATCCGATCGAAATTACATATGAATACACCGACTGGGCAATTCGCAATTTCATGGACGCCTGTGCGCAGAAATCCTGGTATGACAATACGATATTTGTGTTTGTCGGCGACCATGGTGTGAATATCCCGGGCCCATACGATGTGCCACTCTCGTACAACCATGTGCCGCTGATCATTCATGCGCCCAGCCTGTTTTCCAAACCGGAAATACGCCATCAACTGGCCAACCAAACCGATATTTTTCCCACGGTTATGGGCCTCATCGGGGAGGATTATGTGCAAAACACCCTTGGTTTCGACCTGTTCAGAGAGCGCCGTCCTTTTGCATTTTTCTCCCAGGATCATAAAATGGGCGTGCTCAACGAACGCTTTCTGTATGTTGCGCGCAAATCAGGAAAGGAAACCCTGATCGATTACCGCGGCGGTTCACTCGAAGACATTAGTCATCTGTATCCTGCGCTGGTGGACAGCATGCGGCATTTTGGTTGTGCCAATTTGCAGGTGTCGCAGTGGATGATTGAGAATGACAAGGTAAAATAAGGGAACGCGGATTTTGCGGATTGGGGACACGGATTTTACGGATTTTTACAGTTGTACGGATTTTTGGCTTACAAGCAGTACGAATGCAAAAAGTAGGTCGGTTATGCTATGCATGGTGTCCTTTGTGAAACCTTCGTGTCCGTTGTGGTTAAATTTTTTTACCACGAAGAACACCAAGGTTTCACAAAGGACACAACGCGTAGCGTATACAAAATTTAGTATTCTCCGGATGCCCAGCGCAAGCCCGCCTCCGTTTTTTGAAATTCTCCCAGCAATTTCAGGTACTTGATGCGTGCGTCCAGCCAACGCTGCTCGCGTGTGTTGATGAGGAAAATGGAACTTTCGCCCTGGCTGAATTTTTCCGTTTCGGCTTCCAGCAAACGCCGGTACTGCTCGGTGATGTCGCGGTACAACACGATCTGGGTGCGCAGAATATCCAGGTCGTTGGCATATTGCTGCACTTTGTTGCGGATAGTCTGCCGTTTTTGATCCAGATCGAGTTCTGTCTGGGCAATCTTTACCTGTGTAATTTGCCAGTCGCCACGCGCTTTCCTGTTCAGGATAGGATAACTGAAATTGAGTCCCCATTTTATATCCTGCCCCAAAACGCCTACACCATTGGTAGTTGCGGTGGGAAAAAACTCCCAGCCGGCGCCCAGTATATTGTAATTGACATCCAGCACGGGCTTTCTCTTTTCATTTTTCAAACGCCGTTCGGCGCCGAGGTTTTGAAGTTTGGCCTGATACAGGCGCAATTCGGGATGGCGCGACAAGGCCGCGTTGAGCAGGCTTTCGCGATCGGCCAGGGCAGTCGATGTTGCCATGTTTTCCAGGGCAACGGCATTGCCTGTAGGTACTGCACGGGGCGCCGCCTGTCCTTCCTCCCAAAGGAAGTTTTGCAACCCTAATGCGGCGTTTTGCAGGTCGACTGCGGCAAAATTGACATCCAACTGGCGATTCTGCACCTGAATATAGGTTTCTATGGTATCTACCGCCGGTTTGTCGCCTTGCCTGAAACTTTCGCGCAGTGCATCGTGGCGGATGCGCGCCTGCTGCAATGCCGAGTTAAAAATATTGTACTGATTATCGGCAACGACCCAGGTCCAGTATGCTTTGGCGGCATCGAGCAGCAGGTCGTTGCGCAGGAGGTCGCGTTCGGCGGAGGCTGCCTGCGTACTGATTTGTGCCTGGCGAAGAACCGTGCGGCGCTCGTCGGTGAGCAGTCCCTGACCCAGCGACCAGGTAAATCCGAGACTTGCCTGGCCGTTTTCTGGAAGGGTAGATTCGCTGTTGAGGTAGTATCCGGATGCGAGGTTGTAGGCTGCCTTGAATTCAAATCCGGCAAAAGAGGGCAGTTTTACGCCTGACTCTGTGTACTGGAAGTAGGTTTTGTCCTTGAAATTTTTGGTGTAATAATCAACGTATGCTTTGGGATCGAAGCCGCCTTTTGCTCTGAGTACAGCATAGTCGGCTTGTTGAATAAACAGGTCGGCTTGCCTGGACACCGGGTGATTTTGCAGCACCTGACGGCGCACATTTTCCCATTCCAGCGTTTGGGCAGGCAGGCAGAATGGCCACCAGCCTGCCAGCAGCAACATTGTGCCTAGTTTCAGGAGGTGGTTCATTTTTTTGCAGGTTGTTTGTCGTTACCGTAGGAAGCATCGATGGACTGGTACAAGTCGGGTGGAAAGCCATTCATCACGCGCCAGAGTTCGTACCAGACAGGCACGTCGTTCAGCAGTGCAATGCCTTTGGCGCCTCCTCCCGGCTGCAATGCAACGGGCCAGGCCTGTTCTGCTTCATCCGGGGCAACGAGGATGCGGAATTTGCCATTGGCGCTGATATTGCGATCCATGGCCACGATCTTTCCTCCAAAAGTGCCCAGTGATGCCCCCGGCCAGCCGCTGAAAAAGAAAGCCGGCCAGCCGTCGAAAATAAAACGCACCTTTTGCCCGACCTGCAACAACGACAGATCAAGCGGTTTTACATACATTTCTACAGCCAGTTGATAATCAGCAGGTTGTATGCTGACAATCGGGTCTCCTTCCTTGATGATTTCGCCGATGCCGGGTTTGATGGCTCGGACGATATAGCCATCCTGCGGGGCAGTGATGTAATAGAATGTCTGACGGCGCGCGTAGTTTTCCCGCTCGATGCTGAGTTTGCTGGCGGTAGCGCTGGCATCGTATTGCTCGCTGAGGGTGCTGAATCGGTCGCTGCGTGCTTTGGCTATTTTGTTGCTGGTTTCATTGGCCACGAGGCGAAGTTCATTTTCATAAATAGCCAGGTCGTTGCGGCTGGAAGCCAACTGATTGTCGGCTGCAACGAGTTTGGTTTGTACTTCCTGCCTTTTCAGGCGTTTTTCTTCCAGGTCTGTGAGCGATTTCAATCCTTTTTGGTAAAGGGCATTCGTGCCATTGTATTGACGTTCGGCCACTTGCACATCGATATTGGCCTGAATGGTTTTCAGGCTGTCGCTCTCGATTTTCAGGCGCGCCTGTTCAATTTTGCTGCGGATCTGGCGCGTTTTGCTATCCAGTTCGCGTTGCATAGCCATTATCTGCTCGTCGAGTGCGCCTGCTTTTCCCTGATAAGCAGAAATGGCATTTTCCTTGGCTTTCAACTGGTTGCCCATGCGTTCGACGAGTGCAGGATCCATGTATTCGGTTTTTACCTCCGACAAATACACGATGGTATCGCCTTTTTTCACACTTTCTCCTTCGGTAACGTACCAATGCTCGATGCGCCCTGCAATGGTTGCATGGATGGTTTGTGGTCGTTGTTCTGGTCGCAAGGTGGTTACTTTCCCATCAGCCCTGACATTTTGGGTCCAGGGGAGCAGCATAAAAAAAATGAAAAGAGCCAGTGCTATCAACAGCAGTTTTTTGAAAGAGAGGTGCCATTTGGGCAAGGCCAGTTTTTGCAATGAACCCAGTTGCTCGAGTTCTTCCGTTTGGGGTAGTTTGTTTTCCGATATATTGAGCATTGGATAGTAAATTATGGGTTTGAATCACACGCAGTCAGTACACTCGATGAAGTGCATAAAACATTAATCCTGATCATTTTGCATGCCAGGGTCTGTTCTAAATACACGCAGGTAGTGTTCCGTTTTTTCCACTTCCTCAAAGGTGCCGTCAAACACAATTTCACCTTTTTTCAGAATGATTACCCGATCGCACAAGGCCGCGAGTATGGGGTCTGAACTGGAAGCAACTAAGGTCCAGGGGTGTTTGGGGTCGGTAAGAAACTGCGCGATGCGAAGTCGGTCACGGAAATTGAGGTGCCCGAGCGGCTGTTCCATAACCAGGAAATTAGGCTGGCCTGCTACGGCACGCGCTACCTGGATTTTAGAGACAGTGCTGCGCGAAATATTTTGCCCACTTGGCAGCATTTCCGTTTCAATACCTTGTTGTGCCTCCCGAATAAAGTCGCTCAGTCCCAGAATGTCTATCAATTCCAGCACTCTTTTCAGTGGAATATTAGGATTGCCAAGCGTGATATTTTCAAGAATACTGCCTTTAAAAATATCCTCCTGTGAGGACAAATCGCCGATGTGTTCGCGCAGGCTGCGCAGGTCCAGGTTTTTTTTGGGCAGTCCATTGAACAACAAATGGCCGGTAAAATTTCTTTTCAACACGGTTAGAATTTGCAACAAAGTGCTTTTGCCGGAACCCGTATAACCTGCAATGAGCACACGTTCGCCAGGCTTTATTCGCAAGGAAATATTTTGTAAAACAGGAACTTCTGCATCGCTGTATTGATAACTCAGGTTGCGCAATTCCACTTCCATCGGCTGATTGGCTGGGCAGAATTCCTCCACAGCAACACCGCCTTCGCGCTCGAGCGGCAAATCGGTTACCTGTCCTATTTTTTCTACTGCCGTCAGCACATCGTAGCCGGTTTCGTGCAGCAACACGAGTTTTTCCATCGATTCTATGACAAACAGAATCAGGATTTCCGAAGCGACGAACTGGCCAATATTCAATTCGTTCGACATCACCAGAGCGCTACCAAGGATGAGAAATCCGGCCAGCACCAATACCCGAAACGCCACACTGCTGGACATTTGTATCAACAGAATGCGCCAGTGTTTGGCCCGTGCATCGAGGTAGTGTACGGTCAGGTCGTCGGTACGGCGAAGCGGAAAATTATTTTCACCGGCCAGTTTGAAGGTGTTGGCCACGCGACCGACTTCTTCAAGCCAGTATGCAATTTTGTACTTGAATTTTGATTCCTTTAAACTGGTTTGCACACCCAGGGGCGCCGTCCAGTAAAACAGTACCGACAAAACACCGATCAACAGGAGCGAAAACAATACGAAAGAAGGGTGGTAGAAAGAAAGCAGCAGCAAACTGAATCCGATTTGCAGCAATGCCGTACTGCCGTCAATCAGGATTTTAGGCAAACCTTTTTGTATGGTCAGGGTGTCAAAAAAACGATTGACCAGTTCCGGAATGTAATCTCCCCGCAACACTTCCAGGTTTAATCGGGGGATGCGAAGCGCAAAATCGATGGACGAATAGGCAAAAATGCGGCGTTGCATATACTCCACAACGGACAGTTGCATGATGCGTATGATGCCTACTGCCAATGCGCCGATCAGTACGAACAACACCATCACCACCCAGGATGCATTCATGGCGCCGCCTGCAATTTGGTTGATAATGGCCTGAATACCAAGCGGTAGGGATAGGTTGATCATTCCCGTTACCACTGCATACAGCAGGATGTAACGTATTTCACTTCTGTGCTGCGATAACAACCGAAACAGTCGTCGCAGGGGAGTAAGGGTTGTATGTGTGGTGCTAGAAGCCATGGGTTTTATGAAAGCCTGTTGTTAGGTAATGGGTTGTATGCACTCATTGTCAGGTTACCTCCAAACGATATTTGGCCTTTGTTGTTTAAGAGAAGCTGCCAGAATTTGAGTCCTGAATGCTCCGGCACACTATCTTTGCAACAAAAAATTATCCTTTGAAACGTTCCGAACGACTTGATTTATTAGCCGAACTGGGTCATTACCTGCGCAGCGGTGGCGATGCTGAACTGGATACCGCCATTCGACAATCTTCCATTGAAAATCAATGGTTTACAGAAGAGAATATCCGAAATTCACTTCAAGCCATCGCCGCTGAATTTCTCGATCGGGACAAACTCGAAACATGGCTGGAAAAATACCCGATGGCAGATCCGGGTTATCCTGAAAAAATTGTTGCCATTATTATGGCAGGAAACATCCCTTTGGTAGGTTTTCAGGACTGGCTTTGTGTGTTTGCTGCCGGCCAACAGGCAAAAGTCAAACTGTCGGACAAAGACAAACGCCTGCTGCCGCTGTTGGTCAAAAAAATGGGAGAATGGCGCAAGGACTCCTGGGTGTACACCGAATTTTTGGGAGAAAATGACCTGCTGAAAGGTTTTGATGCCGTGATCGCCACCGGGAGCAACAATACTGCGCGCTATTTCGAACAATATTTCGGGAAATACCCGCACATCATTCGCAAGAATCGCAACAGTGTGGCTTTTCTGGACGGGTCAGAGTCGGTGTCTGAACTGTATGCACTTGGCCGTGATATTTTTTCGTATTTCGGTCTGGGCTGCCGCAACGTCAGCAAACTGTATGTGCCGCATGGTTACAACTTCGACATCCTGCTGGAGGCCCTGCATGAATACAGGGATATGGTGCTGCACAATAAGTACAAAAACAATTTTGACTACAATTTCACCCTCTTCATTTTAAACAACACACCCTTCAAAAACAACGGCTGTTTGTTGTTGACTGAAAACGCTTCCCTGCAGGCTCGCATTGCCTCCGTGCATTACGAATATTACGATCACCGGGACGAACTGGATGAAAAACTGCTCGCCCAACAAAATGATATTCAATGCGTTGTAGGAAAATCTGCACTCCCGCACTTTTCCGTCATTCCTTTTGGCCAAACCCAGTCGCCCGCTCTCGACGACTATGCAGACGGGGTGGATGTGATGGCGTTTCTTTCGGTGTTGAATATGTTTAGGGAGAAAGCCGTGTGAAAGTCGTGAGTCCTGAGTCCTGAGTCCTAAGTCCTAAGTCCGTAGAGTACACCTGGTTACACTTGGCGTTCATTTACAGGAATACTAAGCGCAACCATGTGTACTCTACGGACTTAGGACTTAGGACTCAGGACTCAGGACTCAGGACTTAGGACTCAGGACTCACGACTTCACAAACCGCTCAAACACCCATTCGCTGTGTGCAATTCTCAGCCAGCCGTCCTGTTCTTCAAATATTTGCACAGTATCTCCTTTGGAGAGTTTGCGCAGGATTTTGTATTCAGTACCCGGGCCCTGGCGGGTATTGAGTTCGTTGGTGCCATCTACAACGCCGTTTTTCGGATTCAGTGGAACAACAAGTGATTGGGCAATAAACTGCTGGTCGTTGATTTGCAGCCAGTTACCTGATTGGCCAATGACGCGAACAACCGTCTTGTTAGGTCGTGCATCCACAACCGCGAAGTTGGAGCCGGCGCCCGAGCGAACATTGGCGCCCGTGGGTGAATTGATTTCACCCAGCCAGGTATTGAACACCAGGTCGACATAGTTTTTGGACACCCAGCGGCCAGAGCCGATGCGAAACCAACCATTTTTTTCTTCAAAAATAGATACGACGGTGTTTTGGGCCAGTTTGGTAACAATGTTGAACGTAGTGGCAGGTCCGCTTCTCACATTCAGTTCTTTGGTATTCACCTTGCCGCTTGAAACAGGCGGTTTGGGGTCGTCGGCCATTGCTTTTTCGATATCGGTCTTAAATGCCTGCCATGCTTTTTCATCGAGCATCATTTTGGGGCAATCTTTACCGGTAATATCGTGGTGGCGATACAGGTCATTTACGGTAAATTCGTATTTCCGCAACAGAAATGCCGCGAGATCGACGGAGTTTTTGTACGTTTTATTCCAGTCGCCATCTTTGTTCACGCACATTTCAAACCCGATGACAAAGTAATTGGGAGTGAGGCTGCCTTCCTTGATCCGGTTGCCATCAGCCTTGTACAGATTCGCCCCAACATGATAGCCTACTTCATTGTCGTACAGGCATTGCACGATGGTTTTATCGTCCACGATGTAGTGGGCCGATGCATAGCGATCGGTGTTGTTGAAATAATTTCTATTGGCTTTTGCATTGGCGCCCTTTCCGGTATTGGCAGTCCAATGGGCAATCACGCCCTTTAGTTTTCGGATAGAGTATTCCTTTTCATCGCGCAGAAAAGGGCGGTTGCGTTTGTTGGTCAATAAATCCTTGGTAATAGGAAGCATATGATCTGGAGATGACAGGTTTGAAGAACTCTGCTAATTTTGCGGTGAAAATAACTGAAAAATGCGGTTCGATATTATATCCGTTTTGCCGGAATTGCTGGAAAGTCCTCTGAATCATTCAATTATGAAAAGGGCAAAGGAAAAAGGACTGCTGGAGGTTCACCTGCACCATTTGCGCGACTATGCTACGGGCAAGCACAAGCAGGTGGACGATTACCAGTTTGGAGGCGGTGCCGGTATGGTCATGAAACCAGAACCGCTCGCTGCGTGCATCGAAAAACTGATGTCTGAACGCTCCTACGACGAAGTCATTTACACCACACCCGATGGAGAACGCCTCGAACAGCAGCGCTGCAACCGGCTGAGCATGCAGGAAAATGTGCTCATCATTTGCGGGCACTACAAAGGTATCGATGATCGTATTCGGCAGAAATATGTGAGCCTCGAAATCAGTATCGGCGACTACGTACTATCGGGTGGCGAACTGGCTGCGGCCATTATTGTCGATGCTGTGGGCCGACTGATTCCCGGTGTGCTGAACGATGAGACCTCGGCACTGTTCGACAGTTTTCAGGACGACCTGCTCGCCCCGCCCGTGTACACCCGCCCGGCCGAGTGGGAAGGCATGAAAGTGCCCGATGTACTACTATCCGGACATGAAAAAATGATCGATGAATGGCGGCACGATCAAAGCCTGGAACGAACAAAAACCCGGCGCCCCGACTTGTGGGAGAAATTTGCGAAGGGTGGGGGAGCCTAACAGCAGACGCGCTCGCCTATTCAGACATTCCAAAAAAATACGAACACTCTACGTGTTGTGTCCTTTGTGAAACCTTTGTGCACGTTGTGGTTAAAAAATTTTTACCACAAAGAACACCACGGTTTCACAAAGGACACAACGCGTAGAGTGTACTACAATTCAAACAAAAATCTATTCAGTTAAAATTTTCTGTATTGAGTTTGTGTTTTTAAAAACAAATAGTTTTACATTTGTGCGCTGAACATCTACAGCAAAAACACACACGTCATGAAACTTTGTCCCAATTGTGCGGCCGAAATTATTCCCGGCTCCAAATTTTGCCATCGATGTGGCGACAAGGTCGCCGAGCGCATGAAAGACTGCCCGTCTTGTCATGAGCAAAGCCCGCTGGCGTCTGTCTTTTGTCACCACTGCGGTTTTCATTTTGAAGGGCGCCACCGCAGCGATCACGGGTACCAACCTGTGTATGCGCTCGACTTTAATCCGGATACCTTGACGGATCAGGTAAAAGCATTGTTTTTCAAAAGCCTGAAACGACGTATTGAGGAAGAGCACGACGTCAATAAATACAGCGACTACGTACACCGTTTTTACGACTCCCGGTTTCGGGAGATTTACAGCCTGCGCGCCGAACAAATTGCTGAAGATGTGATGATGCAATGGGAAAGATTCGGCACTCAGGGCCTGGAAGAAGTAGACCGTCGCATTGAGACGGCTTTTGAGGGTTTGATGGACTATTTTATCATTCAGTTTTGCCCCGACCTGAATGGTGTGCTGCTTCCTCCGGCCATTTTGAAATATGAAAAAATTCAGTTGGGGCAGGTAGACTTGTGGGCTGTACTGTCTGATTTTCTCGATTTTGAGCGGGAAGAAGAAGTCTTTTATATCGATTTTATCAGCATGCCATCAGAATTGCTGGCCAATGCCTGCAAGAATTACCTGTGTGCCGAGCGCAAGGAAAAAGTCTACTTCATTTGTGATCTGTCCTTGAAAGGAAATTGTAAGGAAGGTTTTGCCATGACCGACAAAGCCATTTACTGGAAAGCCCCCTTCGACAAAGCGCGTAAGGTGACGTATGAAGAACTGCGCGAAATTCGACGCGAAAAGGAATGGATTACCATCAATGGACACTTTTTTACAGCCAATCCAAGCCTGAATTTGAAATTGTGTAAGTTGCTGAAAAAGATGCGTGTATGGAAACCGGAAGGCGCTCCGAAAGTACGCGTTCACAGCCGATGAAACTTTTTTCAAATTTTGACGCTTATGTCTTTGTCAGTTTGCAGGAACACGTCTTATCTTTGCAGCCGCTTAAACAAGCATGGAGGTTGTAGCTCAGTTGGTTAGAGCGTCGGATTGTGGTTCCGAAGGTCGGGGGTTCGAGACCCCTCATCCTCCCTACAAAGTGCAAATAGTTGTTAATCAACTGTTTGCACTTTCTTTTTTGCGACACGGATTACGCGGAGAGGGCGGATATTCACGGATTGGATTCAGGTAAAAGAAAAATACTTCATTACTCTTAATCTAATCCGTGAATATCCGCCCTCTCCGCGTAATCCGTGTTTCGTCGTTACTTTTTAGTTTTCACCACCCCGCGCAGCGACACCTGCGATTCATTGGGATAAGTGTTGGCGGTGACGGTAATTACTTTATGTTGTTCGTTCTTTTTCATGTCGGTATTAAACCGGGCGTTGATTTCACCCGTTCCACCGGGAGGAATTGGATCTTTCGGCCATTCCGGGATAGTGCATCCGCAGGTAGAACGTGCATTCATAATAGTGAGCGGCACTTTACCGGTATTGGTAAATTTGAAACTATGCGTCACGATGTCGCCTTCTGTGGCTTCGCCAAAGTTGAATTCTCGTTCTTCGAATTTGATACGTGCCAGTTGGTTGGTATCGGTTGGCAAATCGGCTGTAGCGGGATTGCGAATGAGATCTGAATTCGGGCCGCCAGACAATTCTTTCACACCATCTGTTTTGTCATTTTTGCATGCTGCAAAAGCAATCATGCCGGCAAGAAAGAAAAGAAGGGTATTTTTCATAAAAATGTAGTTTTGTTGTGTACAATTTGCGGCAAAATTACACGCACA
The DNA here is from genome assembly GCA_020160935.1 of Bacteroidota bacterium. Lineage (GTDB taxonomy): Bacteria > Bacteroidota > Bacteroidia > Chitinophagales > Saprospiraceae > M3007. The sequence continues at coordinate 91,734 of JAIUPL010000008.1, forward strand.
CCAGCATGCCTGTATCGCCTGATATTTAAAAGAAAAGTGAATGACTCGATCCATATTTTTGATAGGTTTCATGGGAAGCGGCAAATCGCATTGGGGGCGCAAATTGGCTGATATTCTAAACGTTCCATTTGTTGACCTGGATGCAGATATAGTTTCCTACGCCGGAATGAGTATTTCAGACATTTTTGCAGAGCAGGGAGAAACGGGATTCCGTGAACTGGAACGCGAGCGATTGCACGCGTTGATGTCCGGACAGTCCTGCGTAGTGGCAACCGGCGGCGGAACACCCTGTTTTTTTGACAATATGGATCAAATGAATGCCAGCGCATGCACTATTTTCCTGGATGTGCCCGTCGAGGTTTTGGTAAAACGCCTTTCCGGAGAAATGCAAAAAAGGCCTTTGCTGGCGAATCTTACACCCGAGCAATTGCCGGAATTTATTGGGCGGATGCTTGAAAAACGTATCCCATATTACAGGCAAGCACAGCATACCCTGGCATGGAGTGGGGTAGAGGCCGAATACCTGACACATCTCCTGCAGGCAGCAAACAGGAATATTTCCTGAAAAACAAACAAAATGTCCCAAACAGGGCTACATTTGTTCAACAAAAAATGTTGAGAATGGATGTTTACTTCTACCTGTTGGCGGCATTGGGTATGTTGGTACTGATTTTTCTGCTTGTCAGACAACAAAGTGCAGGCCGTATACAATCGCTTGATCATCAACAATTTGTACCCAGAGAATTGTATATTTCCGTCAAAGGACAGGTAGAAAAACTGCAAAGTGATGTGAATGCCAAAGAGCAGGAACTGCGCGATGCACATGCACAATTAGCCGCACGAGAACAACAGATTTTCCACCTCGAACAGGCGCTTCAATCTCAAAAATCCGAACTGGCCCAGATGCAGGCGACCTTCAAAACGGAATTTGAAAACATCGCCAACCGCCTGCTGGAAGAAAAATCCCAACGCTTTACAGCCCAAAATGCTCAGCAATTGCAAAGCGTTCTGCAGCCCTTGCGGGAAAAAATCCGCGACTTTGAGGAACAGGTCGATCGGAAATTTCTGGAAGAAACCCGTGAAAAGGCCAGCCTGAAACAAGAATTGCAACAATTATTTTCGCTGAACCAGCAACTCAGCCACGACGCACACCAACTGACTTCGGCGCTGAAAGGCCAGAGCAAATTGCAGGGCGACTGGGGGGAAATGCAACTGGAAATGCTGCTCGAACATGCCGGACTACAAAAAGGGGTGCATTTTCTCACACAGGCTACTTACCGCGATGAGGATGGCGCTGCAAAACGCCCGGATTTTATCATTCAACTGCCTGATAACAAGCAACTTATTGTGGATGCAAAAGTGTCGCTTACCGCATTTGAACGCTACTTTAATACGCAAGACCCGAGCCAACGCGACCAGCACCTGCGCGCGCATGTGAGCAGCCTTCGCAGCCATGTAGATAACCTGAGCCGTACCAATTATCAGACCTTGTACCAGATAAATTCTCCCGATTACCTGTTGCTTTTTGTACCGCTCGAAGGCGCGCTGCAGGCGGCCGCCCAGATCGACCCCAAACTATACGCCGATGCCATGGAACGCAATGTTATCATTGTGACGACAAGCAGTCTGCTGGCAACCATGCGCACGGTGGCGCATTTGTGGAAACAGGAAAAACAAACGCGTTCTGTACTGGAAATTGCGCGCCAGAGCGGCCTTTTGTACGATAAATTTGTATCATTTGTGGAAGACCTGCGTACCATTGGCGCCCGCCTCGACAATGCTCGTACGGCTTATGACGATGCCATGAACAAACTCACGAATGCCGTTCGGCCGGGGGATACGCTCATCGGGAAAGCCGAAAAAATACGCGAACTGGGCGCCCGGGCTACCAAGTCGCTGCCACAGGAAATGGTAGACGAAGCAAAAGGAGATGACCAGTGAATTTTCCTGTTTGAAAAAGTCAGTGCCGCACACCGGCAAAAATCTGTTCGCTGATGCGTTGTAAAAAGCCTTTATCGTCGGTGATGATCTCCGCTTTCCCTTGAAGTTGTTGTTCAAACCGGATTTCCTTGCCATAACTGGTGCGCAGGCTGTTGTTTTTGTTGACAGGCAAAGCCACCAGAATAGAGTACTGATTGTCTTTTGGCACAAGCGATTTGGTAATAATGAGGCCGCTGATGGTGCCGAATTCGTAATAGGGGTAGTTGTCGAGTTTGAGTATAACCCGTTGTTTTTCATGCACTTTGCCGCTGCCTGCAATGGGCAGTGACACGCGCCCGATGATTTTGTCGTTTTGGAGCGGGACAACGGTCATAACCTGTTCGCCTTGTCTTACAAACTGTTGCAGCGTGAGGCCATTCAGCGATACTTTTCCTTCAATAGGCGCTTGCAGCAGATAGGTTTGTTTCCACTTGCTCACGTTGCTGCGCAAGGTATTGAGGCTCGCGGATAGCCGGCTGGAAGCAGAAGAGGTTGTTTCCTGCTGACCGAAAGAGGCGCTGTTGATGTTGTTTTGCAGGCTGATGATTTCCCGGCGTTTTTGCAGAATATTGTCTTCATACTGATCGCGCTGGCGTTCCAGTTCGGCCAGTTTGGTGCGTTCTTTTTCAAAATCTACGCGGGAGGTAATGCCTTGTTCGTACAGTTCTTTTTGTTTTTGGTACAGGTCTTCCGCAATTTTCAATTGGTCGTTGGTGCGTTTCTGCGCTTTTTCCTCAAAAGTAATACTCTGTTTCAACTGACTGATTTGCTGTTGAATAGAGTAAATATTGGACTGCACCGAGGCGCTTCTGCTATCGCGACCAAATTTGAAATCGCTCAGAATACGCACAAAATCGGCATAATCGCCTTGCAATTCTCCCAGTGTCAGGCTATCGGGTTGTTGAATGTTTCGAAATGATTCGATGCTCGTTTGCTGCCAGGCGCCGAGGCAGGAGTCGAGGTACAATACATCACGGTATTTGGCTGTACTCTGCAATACTGCCAGTAACTGATTGGCGCCAACCTGTGCAGTATCGGTTACCAGCAATTGGGCGATACGGCCGTCCGTGCGTGCTATCACATCTACGGGTGGTGTGGCAGTCGTGACCACCACTTTTGCCTCTACAACATCAGGGTAACGGACAAACCAGGCTGCTGCCAGCAGCATGATGAAGCCGACCAGTACAATGGAAGTACCCCAGCGCACCAGCCAGCCAGGTGGTGTGCCGAGAATTTCCTGTACATCTTCAGATCGGAGTTCTACGTATTCGCGATCAGCCATATAGTTGTGTGAGTTTTTTCGGAAATCAGGTTCCCAGTTCGAGTTGTTCGCGCACCAGTCGGTAGTAAATACCTTTCTGATTGGTCAGTTCCGTATGTGTACCTTGTTCCACCACCTCGCCTTTTTCCAGAACGATGATATGGTCGGCGTTGCGCACGGTACTCAGGCGGTGCGCTACGATAACTACCGTTTTGTTGCGGAAAGCCAGTTCAAGGTTGTGCATGATAACCCGTTCATTATGGGCATCGAGGGCATTGGTGGCTTCATCAAAAAGTATGTACTGCGGGTTTTTGTAAATGGCCCTGGCAATGAGCAATCGTTGTTTCTGTCCCTGGCTGAGGCCGTTTCCATCCTGGCCTACTTTGGTGTTGTAACCCAGGGGCAGCGATTCGATAAAAGATTGAATATTAGCCACTTTTGCAGCATATAGCAATTGCCGGCGGTCGATGTGTTCTTCTCCCAGGGCAATATTCCGGGCTATGGTATCGGAAAAGATGAAGCCATCCTGCATGACCACACCGCACTGACTGCGCCACAATTTGTGATGCACGTTGGACAGGTTGAGATCACCAATGCGCACAACACCTTCCGTAGGCGGGTAAAAATTGAGCAGCATTTTCAGCAGGGTCGTTTTACCACTACCGGAGGTGCCTACAATGGCGGTTGTTTTTCCTTCCCGGAAAGAAAGGTTCAGGTTTTTAAGCACCCAGGGGTCGTGCGGGCCGCCGTACCGAAACGAGACATTCTGAAGTGTCAGGTCGCCATTGGCAGGCAGCACGGTTACTTTTGAATCGTCATTCAGGTCTTCGTCGGGGCGCTGGTGTATTTCCTGCATCCTTTCGAGGCTGATTTTGGCCTCCTGGGCATGCAGGATAAATTGCACCAGCGACTCCAGTGGAGCATTCATGTGGCCAATGATATACTGCACAGCGAGCATCATACCAAGGCTCATTTCACCCTGAATCACGGCCTGCGCGGCGAGCACACTGATCAGGATATTTTTTCCTTCATTGATAAAAGCCGCGCCGGCGCGTTGCATCTGGTCGGTAGCGAGGTATTGCACATTTACCCGAAACAGGCGCGCCTGGATACGTTCCCAGGCCCAGCGCTTCTGCCGCTCGGCATTGTGGAGTTTGATTTCCTGCATGCCGTTGACCAACTGAATCAGGGAGTTCTGGTTTTCGGCCATTTGCTCGAAACGGCGGTAGTCGAGCGAACGGCGGCGCTGCAAAAACAGCACTACCCAGCCGAAATAAGTGGCCGCGCCAATAAAAAAAACCAAAAACAGCAAAGGATTGTAATAAGCCAGTACAAACCCAAACAGCAACAGGTTGACAACGGAAAACAGCGTTATGAGCGAGGAAGAGGTGAGGAAACGTTCCACACGCTCATTGTCGTAAATCCGTTGCAACAAATCGCCCGTCATTTTCGAATCGAAAAACGACATGGGCAAGCGCATCAATTTGATCAGAAAATCGGACACCAGGTTGATGTTGACCCTTGTACCGATATGCAGCAAAATCCAGCCGCGAATAAACTCTACGGCTACCTGGCTTACAAACAACATGCCCTGGGCCAGCAGTATCAGGTATACAAAACTCAGGTCGTTGAGTTGAACACCTTTGTCTACCAACGCCTGCATCAAAAAAGGGAACGCCAACTGGATCAGGCTGCCAAGGAACAATCCGATGCCCAATTGCCAGATGAGGCGATGGTGTTGCCAGAGGTATGGCCACAAAAACCGAAGCCCGGAGCGGTCGTTTTTTTCACCTTCCCGCTCGTAAAAGTCCGGCGTAGGCTCCATCAGCAGCAAGATACCTTGCGCTTCCGTATTCACGACGTCGCTGATCCAACCGTTCAGGAATTCCTGTTCCTGAAGTTCTATTTTGCCAATTTTCGGGTCGGCCACAAACACTTTCCCAGCAGAGATTTTATACACTACCACGAAATGATCCTGCTGCCAGTGCGCCACACAGGGCAATGGAATGTCTTCGGAAAGCCTCTTGAATCCTGTTTTTACACCCAGCGTACGGAAACCGATCTTTTCCGCAGCATCGGAAATACCCATCAGCGACACCCCTTCCCGGTCGAGATACGACAACTGGCGCAGGTACTCCAGCGAATAGTGGCGCCCATAGTGGCGTGCCACCATGCGCAGGCAGGTAGCGCCGCAGTCTGCGGAGTCCAGTTGTTTGTAGAATTGAAAACTGTCTGCCATGGAAAAAGTCCTGAGTCGTGAGTCCTAAGTCCTGAGTCGTGTTGAAATGGAGCGGGTAATGTGGTTAGTGCAAAGTTAATACAAGTATATTAACGATGCATGATAGAGTATCCATGTGGGATAGTGCTTTGATTTTTTAAAGTGCATATTCAACTCTGCTTGAAATAGTTATTTTGACTTCAGTTCAAGGCTCATGACTTAGGACTCAGGACTTAGGACTCCAACTCAAAGTTCCCTGATCCAGATATTCCGATAACTCACCAGGTCGCCATGGTCCTGCAGTTTGATACCGCTTTTGCCATGGGCGATGTTTTTAGGCAGGCCGATGTATTCCGTAGTGCCTTTGATTTCGGTGTTCAATTGCACGACGATGCCGTTGTGCAGTACCGTGATGTGCCCGGGAGCCACCAGAATATCGTCATTGTTGAAGCGAGGCGCCGTGAATAAAATATCATATGCCTGCCATTCGCCGGGTTTGCGGCAGGCATTCACCAGCGGAATGCTTTGCTTGTAGATGGAACCGGTTTGTCCATTGGAGTAGGTGCGATTCTGGTAGCAATCGAGCACCTGAACTTCATAGCGACCTTGAAGGAAAATACCGCTATTACCACGGCCCTGGCTTTCACCTTTCACTACACTGGGTTCGCGGAATTCGACGTGTAACTGGCAATCTCCGAATGCTTTTTTGGTAACAATGTCACCGCCGCCTGGCAGTACCGTTGCGCTGCCATCGCCATTCAGCGTCCAGGTTACCTTGCTGCTGTCTTTGGCAGATTGCCACTCGGAAAAATTGTTGCCATCAAACAGCACGATGGCATCAGAGGGCGGTTTAGTGCCTTCGCCGGGCGTAACTACACGCACTTGCGGCTCCCATATTTCGGTTGCTTTGGGGTCGGTAATTTGAGCAGAAACAATAGAAGAAAAGGCTGAAAATGCAGCGATAATGACACTGATACGCTTCATGTGAAACATTATTTAAAAGTGTTTGAAAAGTTGATATTACCGGCCCACATAGTTATGCGGAGTAAGTTGTTTGAGTTCCGTTTTGATTTCATCCGACACATCCAGGTCGTCGATAAAATCGTGCAACACTTCGCGGGTCACCACTGACCGGCCCCGGGTCAACGCCTTCAAGGCTTCATACGGTTGAGGATAACCTTCACGGCGCAGTATAACCTGAATGCCTTCGGCGATGACCATCCAGTTGTCTTCCAGGTCATCGTACAACTGGCCTTCGTTGAGCAAAAGTTTGCTCAGGCCTTTCATGATCGATTTGATGGCAATAATAGTATGGCCAAACGGCACGCCCATATTGCGCAAAACAGTGGAATCTGTCAAATCCCGTTGAAGTCGGCTGATGGGGAGTTTTTCTGCAAAATGCTGGAACAGGGCATTGGCCACACCCAGGTTGCCTTCAGCATTTTCAAAGTCGATCGGGTTGACTTTGTGCGGCATGGCAGAGGAGCCCACTTCGTCTTTCACTGTTTTTTGCCGGAAATACTCGATGGAAATGTACGTCCACACATCCCTGCAAAAGTCAATCAAAATAGTGTTGATGCGCCCCATGGCCTGGCAGTGTGCTGCGAATGAGTCGTAATGCTCGACCTGGGTCGTGTGTTGCGAACGTTCCAGCCCCAGAAATTCCAGCACAAAATCATTGCCGAACTGGTGCCACTCATAATCAGGATAGGCAGCGTAATGAGCGTTGAAATTGCCGGTGGCGCCGCCGAATTTGGCGCGGTGTGGAATGGCATGCAAGGCTTCCAGTTGCACATCGATGCGTTCTACAAAAACAGCAAATTCCTTACCCAGCAGGGTAGGAGAGGCGGGTTGCCCATGTGTGCGGGCCAACATCGGTACGAAAGCCCAATCCTGTGCCAGTTGTTCAAGGTGATTCCGCAAATCCATCAACAGCGGATAGTACACCTGTTCCAGCGCATTTTTGAACAGCAGGGGAATGGCCGTGTTATTGATATCTTGCGAGGTGAGCCCGAAATGCACAAATTCGCGAAGCGTACCCAGCCCCAGGCTGTCGAACCGCTCTTTGAGGAAATATTCCACTGCTTTCACATCGTGGTTGGTGGTGCGTTCGAATGCCTTGATTTGTTCGGCATCGGCGGTGTTGAAGTTTTCAAAAATCGCGTTGAGGTCGTCGATTTTATCCTCTTCAAAAGCGGACAATTGAGGCAGGTTGTACTGACAGAGCGCTATAAAGTATTGAATTTCAACAAATACGCGATAGCGAATTAAGGCGTATTCGCTGAAATAGGCGCTTAGTTCGCGGGTTTTGTCGGCATACCGACCGTCGATCGGTGAGATGGCAGTGAGCATTTTTTGATCTGATTTTCCTGTTCCGATATTTGGAGCAATTCCAAACGGGGCGAAATTCGGCTTTTTTCTGAAGTATCGTATGCCGAAGCGTGCAGGACGGTTACTTTTGCCCTCGATTTTTTCTTAATTTAAACAAATACATGCCATGCGAATCTATTTATTGCTGCTTTTGTGTGTTGGATTAATGCTCCCTGCATGCGATGGTTCGAAGAAAGAAATCGCTGCTTTGCAAAAACAAACGGAAGACATTCATGATGAAGCCATGAAAGACCTGGCCGAAATGAACAGGGTGGCTCGTTCTCTGAAAGAGTTGCAAATGGTAGCCACGATGACGCCAGAACAGTCGGAAGTTTTTGAAAAAACATTGAAAGACATGAACAAGGCAGAGGAAGACATGATGGCATGGATGGCTGGCTATAAAGCCCCGGAAGGAAAACCCGCGGCCGAAGCACTGGCATACCTGGAAGACCAGAAATCAAAAATCACACAAAACAAAGTTGACATTCTTGCCGCCATTGCTGCGGGTAAAAAACTGCTTCCATCACAATGAAAGGGCTTCTCCCTGTACTCATTTTTACAAGCATAGCCACCTGGATGGCATGCACCGGAACTTCCGACGACAAACCATTGCCGATTTTGGGCGAACGCGATATTTCTCCGGCAGGTGACACCATTTACAGGCAAGTCCCTGATTTTCAATTTGTTGACCAGGATAGTCAAGTAGTAACGAATGCTACATTCGCCAACAAAATATATGTGGTGGACTTCTTTTTTATCCATTGTCCCACCATTTGTCCGAAGGTAAAAGCCAATGGACTGCGCATTTATCAACGATTCAAGGATGACGAGCGCCTGGGCATGTTGTCGCACTCTATCGACGTGAAAAACGATACTGTTGCCGCGCTCAAACGCCATGCGGAAAAATTGGGTATCGACAGCAAAAAATGGCACCTGGTGACAGGCGACCACGATGCGATTTACGGTATTGCAGACGACTATTTCAGTGTTGCCAAAGAAGATCCGAATACGCCAGGCGGATTCGACCACTCCGGCCGCCTTATTCTGGTGGACAAAAATCGCCACGTGCGCTCTTTTTGCGATGGCACCGATGCGGAAGATGTAGATCGCTTCATGAAAGACATATCCAAATTGTTGGCAGAAGAATTCAAATGATACGTTACCTTTTTGCATGGGCGCTGGGGATGATGACCCTGGGGTGTCAGAACAATACTTATCAAATTGGGGAGCGATTATACAAGGGTAATTGCTCCAGTTGTCATATGGACAAAGGGGAAGGGTTGGCCGGGCTGATTCCGCCGCTGGCGGGGTCGGATTACCTTGGTCAGCATCTCGACAAACTTCCCTGTCTGATACGGAAAGGCCTCCAGGATACGATTGTTGTCAATGGCAAAACGTATGTGGAAATGATGCCGGCCAATCCGGCACTATCCGACATACAAATTACCAATCTGCTCAATTATATTGGAAGCAGTTGGGGTAATCAGCATCCGCCATATCAACTCGAACAGGTGCGCGAGTTGTTAAAATCCTGCGAATAGACCCTGTTTTTTATTCAAAGTAACCTGATAATGCTACCAGACGACACAAAACGGTTGCAGCGGTTTGTCGTTCCGGTACGTCTTTCTATTTTTGGCACTTACTACAAGAACTCAACCTATAAAGGTTCTTTTGCCGTCTCCTACTTCTGACACATAACTGCACTTGATTCCTTACACTCAAACAGATGAGAAAATTCTACTCTATCGTCGTACTGCTGTTAAGTTGTAACGCCCTTTTTGCACAAACCCCCGCCAATGATGATTGTACCGGGTTGATCGATCTCGGACCTGCACCATTCTGCAATACGACCGTGTTTTCCAACGAAAATGCAACAGCGACCAATATCGGCAACGACAATAACCCCACCTGCTTCAACAGTGGTGTTGCGCAGCGCGATGTCTGGTTTGCATTTACCTGTCCCGATACGCTGTTCGATTTCAGGATTACGCTTACAGGCGTAGGTTCCAACTCGATTGTAAACCCTGAATTTGCCATTTACCGGGGAGAATGCACCTTTGACGGGCTCGCTGAATTGTTGTGCGCCAAGGCAGACATCGGAGAAAATGCCCTGTTTCTGGACGTGACCGGGCTTACCCCTGGCCTGCAATACTACATCCGGGTATCAGACTATTCCGTAACGGCTACGCCGAATTCCGGTGATTTTACCCTTTGTGTAACGGCCATTCCTCCTTCTTCCAATGTGGATGATGGCGGTTCTACACTGTGTGAAGGTACTTTGTACGATACAGGCGGCCCCGATGGAGATTATGGCCCGAATGAGGACCACACTTTTGTGATTTGCCCCAACCAGCCCTCAGGCTGTGTAACGTTTACGCTCGATTATTTCAATATTGAAGAAGGCGGATTTCTGGCAGGCGACCTGCTGACGTTTTACGATGGCGATGATGTCAATTCGCCCATCATCGGTCAGTTGGGGGGCGATGGTTTCAATAATGCCGGTGGTGGTGGCGGTGTGTGCTATATGGTACAGGCCTCCAGCGGCTGCCTGACAGTGCAATTTCAGTCGGATGACTTCAATGAGTTTGAAGGCTGGCAGGGCCACTGGCAATGCAGTTCAGCGCCTTGTCCTGCACCGGTTACCATGACGGTTAATACCGATATTACCCCCGAAAATATTGTGAATGCGGTAGCAACGCCAGCCACTACGGTTACCGTTACCAATATTGATTGCCCTACCGGCTCATACGGAACGTTTAATTTTGCTTCCGACAACACCAGTCTTGGACTGTCAAAAGGCCTTTTGCTTACTTCAGGCGACGCCAACCTGGCGATCGGGCCAAATGATACGGGAAATGCTACTTTTGCCTTCAACGGAACAGGCGACCCCGACCTCGATTACCTTTCCGAACAACTGGGCAATGGAACACCGTCGACCGACGCTTGTATTGTCGAACTCGATGTGTTTGTAGCCACTGATGAACTCAGTTTTGAATATGTATTCGGCTCGGAAGAATACCCGGAGTTCGTAGATTCTGATTTCAACGATATTTTTGCGTTTCTGATTTCCGGCCCTGGTATTGTGGGCGATCCGGGATTGAGCAACACTGCGAAGAACATTGCAGTACTACCCGGCACCAATACGCCCGTACAGATCAACAGTGTCAATCAGTTGTTGAACTGGCAGTACTATCGCAACAATTTTGGCAGTGAAACAATTCAGTACGACGGCCTTACTTCTGATTCTCTGGGCATCAAAAAAAGCCTGACAGCCCGTTCGGCCGTTACGCCTTGCAATACCTACCACCTGAAACTGGCAGTAGCCGACCGCCAGGACTTCTCGTATGACTCCGGCGTATTTGTTTCTGAAATCAAAGGCGCTACGCCCAACCTTGCCGTACAATTTGCCAGTGGTATCGACTATTTTATTGAAGACTGCTCCGGCAATCAAGATCAACTCATCATTTCGCTGTCGGAACCTCTGGAAGAAGAGTCTTCGTTTTTTGTGACGATCGGTGGTACTGCCACACTGGGTGTGGATTACAACCTGACTATTCCAAATCTGATCGTATTCCCTGCTGGTACAACTCAATTGTCGTTCCCGATCGCGCCCATTTCCGATGCATTGGTAGAAGGAACGGAAACGATTACCATTACGCTCTCGAACAATTTCGGTTGCGGTACGGTCATTTACAAAACACTCACCATCGACATCAAAGACAATGTGGAAGTGCAGGTATCAGGCGGCGACACGCTGTTTGTATGTGCCGGAAATACGCTTCAGTTGCAGGCGGAAGGCGCTGTAAACTATTTCTGGGCGCCTCCGGGAGCGGTTAGTAATCCGTTTATTGCTAATCCTACAATCACACCTCCGCAAGATATAGCGCTGGTGGTAACCGGTACCATTGCCTCTTGCGTGGACATGGATACCGTTCTGGTACGCATTGTCGACCCAATGGTGGATGTAACGCCACAGGGAGCCGTTAATATCTGTTTGGGCAGTAACGTACCTCTCCTGGCTTCGAACAACGTGAACAACCAGGGACTTTCCTGGTCGCCGACGACAGGGCTGAACAACCCGACTATACCGAATCCGGTTGCAACACCCACACAGACAACCACTTATGTAGCAAAAATTACTATTGCGGGCTGCTTCGTTACCGATACGGTGGTGATTAATGTGGATACGCTGTTCGTTCCGGTTTTGAGCAACGATACGACTGTTTGTCAAAACTATCCGGTTACACTGGCTTCCAATACAGATGATTCCAGTTCCAGTTACCAATGGACGCCTACAACCGGGTTGAGCGATGCAAGTAGTTCTGCGCCCCTTGCTTTGCCCGACGTAACCACCACATACACCCTGGTTGCAACAAGTGCCAATAACGTTTGCTCACAGACGGAAACGATTACAGTAACGGTTATCCCGGCCAACGTCGATATTGTCGGCGACACCTACAGAGAAATATGTCTGGGAGAAACAGTGCCCTTGCTGGCCGAATCGTCGCCGTCGGGAGCACAAGTAGTTTGGTCGCCTTCTTTCTATGTAAGCAATCCGACAGGGCCCAATACGGTGGCAAATCTGGATGAATCCGTTACCATTTTTGCTACTTACAACATCAACAATTGTATTGTGCGCGACTCGGTTCACATCCGGGTCGACTCCCTGCCAGCCTCAGCCATTACGCGGGTGGAAGACAAACAGATTTACTGCCCGGGCGATACGATTTACCTGATTTCGCCTACCTACGAACCGGCAAGTTTCCCGGATATCGACATCAACTGGCCTGTATTTGGCGGCGAACTGACGCCAGATTCCAACTGGAACCTGGTAATACGTGCAACATCTACCCACACATTCGAGCGCATCGTAAACAACCATGCCTGTGTGGATACGCAATATGTGGAAATACCCGTGGCAGAGTTGGTAACAATTATGACATCCGCCAATCCAAATGTCATATGCCCCGGAGAAACGGTGCAACTCAATGCAACCGTAACGCCACAGCAAAACCTCGAATGGGAGGAAGCGCCTACACTTTCCTGTACGCAATGCCCCAATCCAACTGTGTCGCCGCTGGTGACGAGTTCCTATTCCGTTTCTGCGCCCGATGCGGATTGTCCGGTAAATGCGACGGTAACGGTAGTGGTGCAACCTGCACCTGTACTGGGCCTGGTACCCAACCCCACCATTTGCCCTGGCGGATCCATTCAGTTGAATGTGGCGCCGCCGCAACCCGGTGTATCGTATTCCTGGACGTCTAACCCGACCGGATTTGTGTCCAGCCAGGCCGGGCCCACGGTTTCTCCTGCTCAAACAACGACGTATCAGGTAATTGCCGATGGTCTGATTTGTGATTCACAGGGTCAGGTAACAGTTACGGTAGCCTCTGCTACGGTAGATGCTGGTCCGACACAGGAACTTTGTATTGGCGAGTCTGCTACGCTGACAGCCACGCAAACGGGTACTCCGGGCCAGATTACCTGGACTCCAGGCAATCTTCCGGGCGCCAGTGTGCAGGTAACCCCAACAGATACAACTGTTTATACGGCTACTTTGGCCTACGGTCCGAATTGTATCGCCACGGATCAGGTGCAGGTAAATGTGGTAGATGGAGTGGTGCTGAGCCAGATTGAAACAGACCCGAGCGCACAGGACTCCATTTGTGCCGGAACGCCTCTCATTTTGAAAGTGACGGTTAATCCGGCCACGGCAGAATTGTTGTGGAGTGAAAATGGCACGCCGCTGGCAGGTCTCACGTCTGATTCTATTAACATCATTCCACGTGTCACGGAAGGTGCGGCTACCTACACCGTAATTGCTACCAATGCGCAGGGATGCTCGGCCAATCGCACGGTGACATTCAACCTGCGCCGCTGTCTGGTTATTCCAAATGCCTTTACCCCCGGCAATGACGATTCCAACGATTCATTCGGGGTGGTGCTTGCAGGCGATAACATCGAAATTGTCGACTTCCGTGTGTACAATCGCTGGGGACAAAAAGTGTTTGAGGCTACCAACACAACCAAACGCTGGGATGGCAATTTTGATGGCAACGAAGCGCCCAGCGATGTGTATGTATACTATATTAAGGTGCGTTATCCGGATGGAACGGAAGATGCGTTCCATGGAGATGTAACCCTTCTCAGATAGCCAGAGGTGAGAGGGTGAGAGGGTGAGAGAGTGAGAGAGTGAGAGGGTGAGAGGGTGAGAGGGTGAGAAATTTTACGGCTCGATGAGGGACAGATTGAACCTCATCGAGCCGTAAAATTTCTCACCCTCTCACCCTCTCACTCTCTCACCCTCTCACCCTCTCACTCTCTCACTCTCTCACCCTCTCACTCTCTCACTCTCTCACCCTCTCACCCTCTCACTCTCTCACCCTCTCACCCTCTCACCCTCTCACCCTCTCTCACCTCTAATACCTGATTCCCCAAAAAGGCGGCTCTTCCGCTTCTCTTTTCTCCTTCATGTGTTTTTCCAGCAAAGCGATATAATCAGCGTCGGAAATTTTTTTGCCTTTCAACTTTTTAGGCAAAGCAAGGTCAGATGTCGTTAGTGTTTTCAGGTCGATTTTGTCGGCGGTGATGAGCATACCCCCGTCATTGACGTCTACCTCCATGATGAGGCCCGGGAGGCCAAAAAAACGTTCGGGGCCTGCGCTGATAGGAATATCCATGGCAAACCAGGCGATAATTTTCTGTTGTTTTATGGTATCAACCCAGGATGCTTTCATACAAATATGTCCGGCTACTTCTTTCAGGTCGTTGAGAATTTTCCAGTCGGGCGCATGCAGAGAATCTTCAATGACGTATGTTTTACCCAGCATCTGGATGACATCGTGCATGGTATTGGTTTGGTAGTTCCGTTTGATGTAATACACATCCTGGCGCCAGGAATAACCTTCGTCATCCGGTTCTGCCCGTTCTTCCGAGTCTTCGTATTTCGTTTCGGTAGGGGTGATATACATGGTCGTGTACATTTTCCATTCCGAACGGCTGCCCCACATATAGGAAATACGTTCGCGTTGTTGTTTGCTAATGTAATCGACGGCCGCCATTTTCTTGGTCCAGTTGTGTACGACCAGGTATCGAATGACGCCTTCCATTTCCTGTGCGCCGACGCTAGCGAGTGAAATGGCGAGTATGAGGGTTGCTATGGTTCGTTTCATGTTTGAGTCGTTGTTATGTTATTGGTTATTAGGTTATTGGTTATTAAGTTATTAGGGTCGGTAAGGGTTGATCCGTTCAAATATTTGGCCACTCAAGCAGTGAAGCCGAAATGAGGTGACAATAAACCCTTACCTACCCTAATAAATTAATAACCAATAACTTAATAACCTTACCACCATTCATTTTTTTTGATTTTATTCTCATATCCGCGCATGTTGTAACTCACACTCACCATAAAATACCGGGCGAGGGTGCCAGCGATATTGCGGATGACATAGTTTTGGGTACCACTTTGCGTGATGCTTACGCGCCGGTTGAAAATATCGAACACTGCCAGGCGTGTTTCCAACCGGTTTTGTTTGCCCAGCAAACGCCGTACAGATGCATTCCAGATGGGAACGTCCTGATTGAAGTCGTAGCGGTCATTTCTGTAAATATTGTAGTCGAAATTGCTTTCAAAGAAAAATTTCGGCGCAAACTGCCATTTAGCGCTGGCCTCCACGCTGTAATTTCGAATCTGCTGGTTCTGACTTTCCTGAATGGAATAGGTGATATTGTTGAAATTGAGGTTGCCGCCCACGCCCATAATCAGTTTGGTAGATGGCGTATAGTTGAAGCCCGTTCTGACCTCAAAACCTGCATTCGAGGTTTCGTTTTCTACACCATTGACCAATGAAGGTGCTTTGCCGGCATTGATATTTCCGTTGATATTCATGGTCAGTTTGGTTTTCACAATCGGGAAATTGGACCACAAATACAGGTTAAAGCGGTTTCCACCGGAAACATTATCCGGCCGGGTGGTGGTACGAATGCCAATCGTATCGACCTGTTCAATGGTCTGATTGTAGACGATCTGGCTGTCAAAAAGGTAATAATTGGCGCCGATACCCACGCTGCTCATAGATGCCGGATCCCAGCGATTGATATTAAAATTCATACTGTGGGCGCGCTGTGGGCCCAGGTTAGGGTTGCCTTCTATTCGAAATGCAGGATTATTGACGTTCGGGACGGGCTGCAGGTCGTTCAATTGTGGCTCGTTTACTTCGTAGTCATAACCCAGGTTCAGCCACATATTGAACGGAAATTCATAACTGAAATCGATATGGGGCACATAATTGAGGAAAGTGCGGCGGATTGGGTCTGTCAGCAAGGGCTCGCCACGATCGATGGAGTAGGAGCCATCCAGTTGCAAATGTTGGGCGGCCAGACCGGCCATTGCATTCATACCTTTGTAGGAATAACGAAGGCTGGAACCCACGCGGTTGTACTGCACGGTATTGTCATAAAAAACGCTGAGCGATTCGATGCGCTCGTTGTTCACTTCCGGATCGGTCGCCTGGCGGTTGACTTCATTGTCGGTTTGAGAGAAATTGTAAAACGTTTCCCAAAACCATTTTTTTGAAAAAGGCTCCGTAAAAAGGAGGCTGGATTTGATCTGGCGCCCTTTGTTGTCGTTGTTGTTCAGTTGCCTTATCTGTTCTGTAAGGGTCGTGGCAGCAAAAAAGCGGTTGATGGAGAACAAATTCTCCGTGCCATCCGACTTGCTGTTGTTGTAGCCCGCACTGGCGGCAAAAGAGCGTCCTTTTTTGCGGAAACGGTGGCGATAGATGGCCGAACCGGTGAGGCGCCAGGAATCCAGCAAGGTACCATTGTCGATATTCAGGCTGTTGTTGGGCTGGTCATTGTTGTCCTTAAAAAACTGCGATTGCTGATAGGAAGCATCGTTGTGGCTGAAACGTGTTTGGGCCTTGACAATCAGCACGTTATTGGAGTCGAGTTGTTGTTCAAAACGCGTAGAAATATTGTGGTTTCGCCTCAAATCAATGCGTGAGGAAGTATCGGAATTGGAAAATGTGCTGTCCTGAAAAAACGTCTGGCGGAAGGCCGTCTGGTTGAGCGTCAGTTCTGTCTGGTTGTAGAAATAACTGGCGTTGAGTTTGGTTTTTTTGTTGTCGAAATTGTAGTTGACGCCGCTGCCGAAGTTTTCCGTGAATCCGCGCCCGTCGAAATTATTGAAAGGCACATCGCTGCCGTCGCCGCCAATGTAAAAGTAGCGACCGCCGCCAAAGCCGAAATCGCCGTTGTCGAAATCGCCGAAAGTATTTTGTCCTTTGAATTCGCCATAATCCTCCCAATTCACCCCGGTTTGATTGATATTATTGCCGTATGCGATGACGGAGAATTGTTCTTTGGTATTGAAACGGTTGTAGTTGCCCCGGGCAGCCCAGCGTTCTTCATTGCCCACAGCGGCGGTTATTTTGCCGAATGCACCTTTTTTGTACTCTTCCTTGAGTTCCAGATTCATGGCTTTTTGTTCTTTGCCATCATCTACGCCGGTCAGTTTACTCTGTTCGGAGGCTTCGTTGTACACCTGTACTTTTGAAATCGTTTCGGCGCCCAGGTTTTTGGTGGCTGCTTTCGGGTCGTCGCCAAAAAAGGTTTTCCCGTCCACATACACCCTTTTTACATCTTTCCCCTGGGCTTTGATATTGCCATCGGCATCTACGTCGATGCCTGGCAAACGACGCAGCATATCCTCAACGGTCGAGCCTGGTGGTACCTTAAACGAAGATGCGTCGTATTCAATCGTATCGCCGCGAATGCTGAGGGTGGCTTTGGCTGCTTTTACTACTACCTCCAGCAGTTCGTTGGTGATGGGCTTGATACGAACCATACCCAGGTCGTTGACCTCAGAAGGGGAGGGCGAAAGGTGCATTTGTAGCGGCAGGTATCCGACGTAAGAAACCTTGAGCAGGTAGGGTATATTTTTTACATTTTTGAAGGAAAATTCGCCTTTGTTGTCGCCTCGTGTAAAATTGATGAGGGTAGAGTCGACGGGATTCAGAAGCATCACTGTAGGAAGCGGCGTTTCGTCGCCTGAAGTATCGATAACAGTTCCTTTGATAGTGACTCGTGAAGGGTTTTGTGCGGCAAGCAGGGTGCCAAAAAGTAGCAGGCCAAAAAGCCAGGCGTGTTTAATCATAAAGGTAGAGTTAAGAGGATATGCGGTTAATTGTATGTCTATCAACGACTTGTGCAAGTCGATGCAAGAATATTGCGCTCTTAGATTAAACCGGTAGATATGCCTGGGATGAAATATCAGACACAAACGACAAGTTTCCCTAAAAGATGTTGCACCGGAAAAAATTAACAGCCCCAACCTGCTGTATCACAGACATGGTGCGGCAAGGCAGCGATTTGCTGCATGCTCAATTGAAATAAACCGGAAAATTTTCAGAGGGTTTCTCAGCGAATCAGGGTTACATCACCATGCCGCTTTTTCTCCTCTCCATTCGGAAGCCTGACAACCAACTGATACACATACACATCTGAAGGGGCGGCTTCGCCATCGAAGGTGCCGTCCCAGCCATTGGAATTGTTGCCTTCATACACCAGTTCGCCCCAGCGCGACCAGACGGATAAATTGATGATCGTGCCGCCATTCAGGACGGGCGTGAACCGGTCGTTCATCTGATCGCCATTCGGCGTAAAAGCCGTCGGGACTTCAAACAGGTTATCCAGTACTGTAATCGTCAGAGAGTCGGTCAGCGAGCAATCGCCCACAAATGCCCGGACGAGATAAGTCGTGGTTTCCAGTGGCATAAAAGTTTGAGGGTTTCCCAGCAGAGAAAGCCCAGAGGGTTGGGGAGTCCAACTTACCTGCAATTCCGGGTTATCGGTTACCACCTGTAAAGTCACATTATTGCCTGTAAAAATGGACGTATCTGTCGGGAATTCCGATGTGAAATGTATCAGCGCCGGCACGAAAAAACTGGCGACTTCCATACATCCGTTGGCATCAGTTACGGTTACAGTTTGTGATCCGGTGCTCAGGCCGGTTGCCAATGAATCCTGCTGACCATTGCTCCACTGATAAGAGAACGGAGCCTGTGCGTTTTGTACCTGCACCGTAGCCGTGGCAGTGGTGCTTTGGCAAGGCGCCGACACGTTCACGGCCAGGGAAATCGGGCAGCAGTCGTCGACGGTGATAAAACGCGTGTCGCTTACTTCACAACCTAAAGAGGATTTGATATTCAGCGTGACTACTTTAAGGCCAGTAGATGAATAAACAATATCGTGCGGGCCGGAGGTGGTGGCCACGTTTTGCGATGCGCCTTCGCCAAAGGTCCAGCCCCAGTCTGTGATAATTCCCTGACTTACAGTTGATACATCTGAATAGCGGATTGTATCACCCAGGCAAATCACATCATCCGGCTGGTTGGTGGCAATTTCTGCCTGTGGGCCAACGAATTGCACCGAGCCGCCCCATTCCACCTGAAATCCATTGCCGGTGGAAGTGAAATTATTGATTGCGAGCGCATAAGTACTTCCTGCCAGGCAGTCCAGGTACTTCAAAAAGTTGTTGTCGTCCGGGAAAAGGCAACCAGGGGCGTGTTCAATGGAAGTAGATGCTGCGTTCAAGCCAGTTGGGCCCATACAGGGGCTCGTAGATACCAGATCGCCAGCGGCCATGCAGCGCTCTACGATTTTATCAGTACAGTCGCCTACACCATTGGGGAGGCGATACACGACAAAATCCAGGTCATCATCCAGGTTGTTGGGAACAAGTCGGAATTCCAAAGTACCGTTATTGGCAGCAGTAAAAACATACCAGGTGGAACTGGTTTCTACATTGGCAAAACCGCCAAAACAAGTAGCATCATCCATTTCAAAAGGGTTGGTCCCGGGACCCGCAACTGCGGGTACATTGAACGGTTTTTTATCGCACAATCGAACGGCTGTAGGGCAATCGCCGGAAACGCCCCCGTCAAAAAAGAAGTTGCGCAGGCAAAACTGGAACGTGCCGGGGATTTCTCCGTCAACGCGGATAAAGTATTTTTCACCGGGCGTAAGGTCTTCCACGCGGAGTTCAGTAACACCGATGAAGTTGACATCCGTTTCGCAGCCCAGAAGGGTTAGCGCATCGCAGGCGCCTTCATAAATGGCAATTTCCGGCGACACGAGTGATCCTCCACCTGAAATACTGCCTCCGTTGACCACTGCCACTGCATTAGGGGCTTCTGCAATAAACCAAAACCAGACATCGTGTTGTGCCGTGTTGAAACAAGGCGGCAGGGGCACATTGCTAGCTGTCGCAAACAGGTTGTTGGCTGCGTTGGGAGGAGAGCAGAAGTTTTCAGGATCAGTAATCTGAAGTGCGGAAGCACATTCATTGTTGGATTGCGCAAAAGCGGAAACCGCGGTCAGCAGGCAACCGCCCGACATGGCAAACATGCACAGATTGAAAAAGATTTTTCGCATGGCAGGGTAGCAAAGGCTCATTGTCTTGGGTTGATTTTCAATTCTTTATAAGTAGTAGTTGTGTCGGTTTCACGGGAAAATCGCAAATGCTCGGCTTCTCCCACAACAATTTCCGCGGTGGTGTAAACCAGGCTTCCTGCCAGTAGATGTCCTCCCAAAGTATTGCCCAGGCTGTCGGAAAGGGCTATATGCAGGTGTGGTCCGTCGGGCGAGAGGGTACCGGTCAGCGATACGATTTCAAATTTTTCCACGCGCGTGAGCGCATCCGGTTGATTGGCGGGTCGGATAACAGCCTGTTGTAAACTGCCAACACAGGTAATAATGAATCCTGCCTGCAAATGCTCCCTTCGAGCAAATGCTTCCAGTTCCAGCCTTAAATCCTGACCCGGCCGCAGCCGGAGTGCATGTACGGTCATGGAGGGGTAAACAGTTTTATGTGAACAACAAGTGTTCGACAACAATACGATAAAAACAGGAATCCACCAAACACGCATGGGAAGGTAAATTTGTGAGGTGGCAAAAATCTTTACTTTTACGGCGTTTCCAAATTCACAACCAAAAACATCACCATGAGAATTAACCTGACCTTTCTTTTACTCCTCTCTTTTTTTACCGCTTTTGCACAGAACGCCACCCTCAAAGGTGTCGTCACCGATATACGTACCGGCGAAAAATTGCCGGGTGTAACCGTGCGTGTGGGCGCTACCGGCGCCGCCACGGATGTAGATGGAATGTACACACTCTCGCTAGCCCCCGGCGCCTACACCGCTGTTTTTTCATTTGTAGGATATGAATCCCGCACACAGGATATTCGACTGGGCGCCGGCGAAATACTGGAACAGAATATTCAAATGGGTGATGCCGACAACCTGCTCCAAACAGCCACCGTTACTTCCGGTAAATTTGAAAAGCCGCTGGGCGAAGTCACCGTTTCGCTGGAAGTACTCAAACCCCGTTTGCTGGAAAATACCAATACCACGTCTGTGGACGAGGTGCTGACCAAAGTGCCCGGCGTAAGTGTCATTGACGGGCAAGCCAACATCCGGGGTGGCGCAGGTTTCTCTTATGGCGCAGGTACGAGGGTGCTACTCCTGGTCGACGATATTCCGGCGCTTCAGGTAGACGCAGGGTTTCCGAACTGGGATGATTTTCCAGTGGAAAACATCGCTCAAATTGAGGTGCTGAAAGGTGCAGCATCGGCTTTATACGGCTCGTCTGCCATGAATGGTATCATCAATATCCGTACAGGCTTTGCCAAAGACAAACCAGAGACCGAAGCCGCCTATTTTGCCCGCACCTGGGGTGATCCGAAAGACAAATCGAGAAAGTGGTGGGGCAAGGATACTTCCGGCCTCGCGCAGCCTTATGAAACGGGTATGAGTTTCGTGCACCGCCGCAAGGCTGGAAAACTCGACGTGGTGCTGGGGGCATACGGACTTATCCGTGACAGTTATAACAAGGATACATACAGCCGTTATGGCCGCGTGACACCCAATTTTCGCTATCGCGTGAACGATCGCCTGACCCTGGGGCTGAATACCAACTTCAATTTTGGCCGGAGCGGCAGTTTCTTTATCTGGGGCGACGACAGCACCCGCGCTTATCAGGCAGGGCTTAATTCTGCTTCCAAATCACTGGGGCGTTTCCGGTACACCATCGACCCAACCGTGCAGTATTTTGATGCTGCGGGCAATCGCCATAAATTCCTGGGACGCTATTATTCCGTAGACAACAACAACTCCGGCAACCAGAGCAACAAAAGCCAGATGTTGTACGGCGAGTACCAGATTCAGCGCCAGGTGAAAAGCCTCGTGATGACGGCCGGTCTGGTAGGTATTTATACGTCTGTGAATGCAGGATTGTACGGCGGTGGCGAATATTCCAACAGAAACCTGGCCGGTTACTTTCAAGCCGATTACAAGGCATTTAACAGGCTAAATCTGTCGGCAGGGGTGCGCTACGAAAACAATCGCCTTAGCAGCCCGGATACCATTCCACTGGATGGCGGCACAGTGTATGTTATTCCGGGCGGCGTAACCAAAGAATCCAAACCAGTGTTCCGGCTGGGCGCCAATTACCAGGCAGGGCGTGCTACCTACTTCCGCGCATCATGGGGGCAGGGCTATCGCTATCCAACCATTGCCGAGAAATTTATCAATACCAGTTTCAGTGGCTCCAATTCCGTAGCGCCCAACCCCGCACTGGTGAGTGAAACCGGCTGGTCGGCCGAACTGGCGGTCAAACAAGGCTTCCAGATTGGAAAATGGCAGGGCTACGTTGATCTCGCTGCGTTTACCCAGGAATATGAACAAATGATGGAATTTGTGTTCGCCAAGGTACAGTTTGTGCCGGGGCAGGGCATCGGCGCCTTGTTTCAATCCCAAAATCAAGGCGGCACCCGTATCCGCGGTGGAGAAATTTCCATCCTAGGCCAGGGAAAACTGGGCCCGGGTACACTTTTGCTCATCACAGGCTATACCTACACCAATCCGCAGTACAAAAACTGGAACCGCGACGCAGGTTACAACGCTGCCAGCGGCGATATCAGCCGTTACTGGGGAAGTTCGGATACCCTGGAAAATGTGTTGAAATACCGCTTCAAAAATGTGTTCAAATGGGACTCCGAATACCAGTTCGGTCGCTCGGCTATTGGCCTGTCCGTACAGTATAATAGTAATATGGACGCCATAGACCGTGTTTTTGAGTTTTTCCTGCCGGGGGTGGAAAACTTCCGGAAAAACCACAACTCCGGGTTTAGCGTGGTCGACCTGCGCGCCTCACAAAAACTTGGTAAAAATTTGAAAATCAGTGCATTGTGCAATAATTTGCTGAACGAAGAATACAGTTACCGACCAGCCTTGCTGGAAGGGCCGCGCAATTTCACACTTCGTTTAGACTGGAAGATATAGCAATCTTGGCGCGGTATTCGTAGCATTGCTCCGCTTTTGGTTAACCTTAAAACTACGACGTATGAAAAGAGCAATGTGGGTACTGGCCGTGCTGGCCACCTTTCAGATTTGGGCATGTAAAAATCAAAATCAGGCGCAAAACACCGCGCAGCAAACAGAACAGACAAAATCGGAACCAGATAACAACGACTTGCTGGAAACCTTGCAGGGTAAATGGCAAAACACGGCCGATCCTGCTTATTCACTGGAAATTGTCGATACAAAAATGCGACATTTCAATGGTGGAAAATTGGCAGGAGAAACAGACATCGAAGTAGACGGCTTCTGCAGCAATGTGTCCTGTCAGGGCGCTGCTGCAGAAGACGGCTGGTGCTTTCTCGAAAAAGGACAGTTTGATATTCAGTGCCACCTGGTAGCAAAATGCACACCTGACACCTTGCGGTTTTCAGATGTGGGTACTGAAAGTGGCATGCAGTCGTTTAAAAAAATCAGATAAAGCATTTTTGAGATTGCACTTCCGTACTTTTGCCCCCATTACACCAATCATCTCTGAATATTCATGTTTACCATCAATATTTATCTTCGTTTTGCCCTCATTGTGGGCGGTATTCTGGGCGGTATCGGATTGTGGGCGGCCTACGGCTTCTGGTACGGTTTTCCATTTTTGCTGGTCGGTATTGTCCTGCTGATCGGCTACCTGATGCTCGGTACAATCCTTTCCACCAATATGCTGGTAAGCCAGCAGCGCCTCGATGAAGCAGAGCAGCGACTGAAACTCACCTATTTTCCCAAACTGCTTCTGGTTGGCTACAAAGGCGTCTATTTCATGACGCATGGTGGCATTGCCATGCAAAAACGCGATTTCAATACGGCTGAAGTGTGGGTAAAAAAAGCCCTCGACGCAGGTTTGCCTTCCGACAATGAGCGTGGTGCAGCCCTCATGCAATTAGTCATGATTCAAGCCGGAAAGAACAACGTAAAGGGTGCACAGGCGCAGTTCGCCGAACTGAAAAAACTCAATATCACCGAGCCCACGCTGAAAGATCAGATCAAGGAAATTGAAAAACAACTCAAGCAAGCCGGACAAACCATGAACCCGGCCATGATGGCTATGATGGGTGGGCGCAACGGCTTCCGACCTGGCAGCAAACGCCGCCAGCCACGCATGCGCTAATATGGAGACTACCACACTGACCCTGCTGATTTTCCTGCTCGTGCTGGCCGCTTTTCTCGGGCAGGAAATCTTTTCAAAAACGCCGGTATCGGCACAAATCTCGCTGCTGTCATCTGCGAACGCGGTGTCGGGAATTGGCGTATTAGGGGCAGTGTTGACCGCCGGACTTGCCGAAAATGCCGGCAACAATGATCTTGCTGCCCTGCTTGGCGGAGTAGCACTGGCACTTGCCCTCGTCAATACGGCTGCCGGATATCTGGGGGCCGGCGGCTGGCTGGATCAGTTCAGGAACAAACAGGATAAATAGCATGGGCTTCAGTACATTGATCCATATCGTATATGTGCTGTCGGCCGTTGCTTTTATCATCGGTTTTAAAATGACCCGGCAAGTCGAAACGGCTCAAAGAGGTCACCTGATTTCCGGAATTGGAATGGCCGTCGCAATACTGGTTACCTTGCTGGATCGGCATGTCGCCCGCCTCGATTATATTCTTCTGGGCCTCCTGGCTGGAACAACTGTTGGTGTGGCATTGATCAGAAAAATGCCCCAGGAAGTTTCCTTTGCTTCCATTGCTTTGTTGAACGCATTTGGCGCTGCGGCTTTGTGGCTGGTGACCTATGCGCAGTTCCATGCGCGGCCTGCCGGGCAAGGATTCACCGGCGGGTTGGCACTTTGCGTTTCTGCTGTTGGAGGCATGGTTGCTTTTTCAGGCGCTTTGACTGCCTGGGCGTTCCTGACAGGGCGGATAAAGACAGGCCAATTTTCCATATTCAAAAAATGGCGCCTGCTGTATCTGGGTTGTTTTGCAGTGATCACTCTCGCCGGACTGGTGTTTGCCTGGGATGTCGTTGCGCCGGAAGCAGCCCGCTATTTTGCCCTGTTCACACTCGCCGGAACTGTTCTGGGCGTGGCGCTGGTGTTGCCCGACAACCTTTCCCGACTTCCTGCCACGGTCGTTTTGTTGCACAGTTACAGTGCGGCCGCTGCATGTGCAGCCGGTTTTTTCCTCCAAAATGCACTGATGGTTGTAGCCGGTGCACTGGTGTGTTCAGGCTGCGTGGCATTGCGACAAAATATGAACCAATCTGCCGGCAACGAATCTGCATGATTTTGCCCATGTCGCTTTATCGAAAATTGCTCCTTCGGCTCTATCCGTACAAAAGCCTCCCCGACGATTACATCACCCGTTTACAAGGCTCCATAGGCGGTGCAGGCATGCTGCATCCGGGTAATGTGTATGCACTGGACTATGCCATACGACATGCTCCTTCCGAAGGCGCTATGCTGGAAATAGGGTCGTTTGCCGGATTGTCGACCAACGTCATCACCTGGCTGCTTCGGAAAACTCAAAGGCTCTCCACACCATTTTTTTGCTGCGATCCTTGGGTGTACGACGGATTTAACGACAAGGTAAAACGCGATGATGCGGTTTATATGACGCATTTTGAAGGATGCGAACACGTAACCCGTGCGGAATACACCCGATTTATCCGCGAAAGTTTTGTCCGAAATATGCAGTTGTTTAGCCAGGATGCATTGCCGAGTGCATTGCATACCGATTCGG
Source organism: Bacteroidota bacterium (assembly GCA_020160935.1). Classification (GTDB taxonomy): domain Bacteria; phylum Bacteroidota; class Bacteroidia; order Chitinophagales; family Saprospiraceae; genus M3007. The sequence continues at coordinate 117,646 of JAIUPL010000008.1, forward strand.
ATACGTTTTTTGAGGCCTGGAAAAAGAAGGAAATACACACAGATGTTTTTGGCAGGCAGGCACAGTTGGGCGGGGCAATGTCATTCGCTTACATCGACGGCGACCATTCCTACGACCAGGCTCGGCGTGATGTCGAAAATACGCTGGAATATCTGCTACCTGGCGGGTACTTGCTTCTCGACGATTCTGCCGATTACTGGAAATACGGAAGTGTACAACTGGCCAAAGAAATGAGGCGTTGGAAAGGTCTGAACCTTGTCATGAAAAATCCTAATTACTTGTATATCAAGCATTAGTGCCTTTGCCGGCGTGCGATTCGAATAAATCTAGCAGGTTTTTATAGGCATCGATTTGCATTTGCATTTCATTTTCCGACCAATCCAGTTCTTCCGCCATAATACGCGCAACTACGGGCAATGCCTGACGCGCCAGTTGCCAGTCCAGTATCTCCAGCCGGATACGCCTGGCCATAAAATCCCGCAAGGTACAAGCCATTTCAAACCTAACTGCAAATGCCACTTCCGCACGGATAGCAGGAAATCCTGAAACGATCCTGGCCGTCCACTCCGGGTGTTCCCTTGCCAATTCGGCCACCTGTTGGGCCTTTGCTCCATACGTTAGGCAGAGGTGTGCAGAGGTGTCCGAGTCGAGGCCGTACTCGGATTGCAAAAAAAGGTGCAAATCAGGCGACCAGCCTTCTGCTCCTGCCAGCAAGTGGGATGCCGTTATACTGGCAGTGGGCAACTGCATGGTTTTGCAAATGGCATCCACCGCGTCGCGCGCCATCAGCCGGTAAGTCGTCCATTTACCGCCCAGCAGGCTGAACAAGCCGGATACAGGGTCATATTCCACTTCATGGTCGCGCAGCAGGCTTTTGGTTTTTACCTTTTTGTGGGTACGATCCATGGCAGCCAGCAAGGGCCGCAGGCCTCCAAATCCGGCATGCACCATATTCCGGTGAATCGGCTGGTTGACGAATGGCTGCAAGGTCTCCAGCAAAAAATCAATTTCATTTTCATCCAGTACGGGCTCGGATTTAGCATCCATGACCGGATCGTCTGTCGTGCCCAGCAACAGAGCGCCTTTGAACGGCACTGCAAAAACTACACGTCCGTCCCGGGTTTTGGGGATCAGCAAAGCCGTGTTTCCGCCCAGAATTTCCAGGGGCAATACTGCATGAACACCCTTGGAGGCCCGAATTCGAACGGGAAGTTGTGGATTGGCTAGGTGCCGAACAGCATCGGCGCCCGGGCCCGTGCAATTGAGAAAATGCTGGGAACGGATAAAAAATTCCTCTCCATTCAAATGGTCTTTTACCAATATCGCATGTATGCTTCCACTTGTATCTTTTTGACAGTCAATTACTTCCAGGTGATTGGCGACCACGGCGCCTGCTTGTGCAGCACTTTGCGTGAGTGCCAGTGCATAGCGTGCATCGTCCAGTTGACCATCATAATACAGCACCGCACCGTATATTCGGGGATGAAGCCCGGGCATGAGAGCCAATGCTTCTTTCCGGGAAAGACGGCGGCTTTTTGGGAGCCTGTCTTTACCAGAGGCAAACAGTCCATACAGATGTAATCCGATACTGAAGTACATACTTTCCCACCAACTGAAAACAGGTGTAAGCAGGCCCAGCGGGTGTGCCAGGTGCGGCGCATTTTGAATAACCAGGTGGCGTTCTTGCAAGCCGTGTCGCACCTGGCGAAGTTGGGCGAAATCGAAGTTTTTGATGGCTTGTTCCAGGTACCGAACACCGCCATGCACCAGTTTGGTACTTTTGGAAGAGGTTGACGAAGCGAAATCGTCGCGGTCGATGAGTGCAACACGCAGCCCGCGCAAGGCAGCATCCAGTGCGCTGCCTGCACCGGAAGCCCCGGCGCCGATGATGCAGAGGTCAAAGGATTCGTCGCGAAGACGGCGGATATTTTGGTTGCGGTTCATGATAAAAATAAAACGGGTCATCCAAATGTATGGTGGATGACCCGTTCAAAAAAATGTTGTTTCAAAATATTGTAGGCTGTGTTTGCCTGCTGCTTAGTGTATCGCTGGTTGCTCTTCCAGAATCTGTTGAGCACGTTCTAGAATCGTAGTGTCTTGCAGATGAACAATACCGCCGTTCGGCCCGGGTTCGAGATGCCATTCTACCAATTGTCCGTCCTTGTACTGATGCGCTCCAAAATAATTTCGTACGGTTTGCTCATCGAGGTTTAGTTCCTGAGCGATTCTGGCAACGCTTCCAGTTGGCAAGGCGTGCTTGATCCGGCGCAATTCTTCAAATGTAATGTTCATAATCCTGAATATTTGGTGAACAATATAATTTCAAAAGCAATAAAATTTGCCTGAAAAAGTTTGCCTAAGGTATGGTTATTGCCAAAGAAAAAACAAGGAAAATGAATGAAAAATTTTGTTGCGCTCCTTGCTTTTTTTGTTTTGAACCATCATCATTCTAACGCTTTTTAGCGGCGGAAGTTCACATTTGCAAGATTCCACCATTTACATTTTTTTTGTCTATCTCGCGGCAGCGAAAAGGCGCTACCTTTGCGGGCACTAACCAATTTCTAAAAGCGGTTCAATTAACCAGCACATGTTTTTGCATATTGTTTCCTTCGACATTCCATATCCGGCAAATTATGGCGGTGTGATTGTCATTTTTAATCAGATCAAGGCCCTGCACCAGCAAGGAGTGAAAATTATCCTGCATTGTTTTCAATATGGCGACCGTACGCCGCAGCCCGAATTGCAGCAGTATTGCCATGAAGTGCATTACTACAAACGGAGTCGCTCCATTTTTTACCAGTTTAGCCTGATTCCCTTTATCATGCGAACGCGTGAAAACGCTAACCTTTTGAAACGCTTGCGCAAAGACAAACACCCGATTTTGTTTGAAGGCATGCATACCGCTGCCTATGTGTGGCACAAACGCCTGCGCGGCCGCCAAAAAATCGTGCGCATGCACAATGTGGAATGGCAGTATTACGAAAACCTGTCGCGCCTGACACCGCCCACCGAACCGCTCGAAAAAACCTATTACTTCATCGAAAGCATCAAACTCCAACGCATCGAACCCAAGGTGGTGCTCTATACCGACGAGATCATTACCCTTTCGATGCATGATGCCAAATATTACGGTGAAACGAAGGCGCATACACATTATATCCCTGCTTTTCACCCCAATACCAGCGTGGAAAGCCAGACAGGCCGTGGCGAATATGTCCTATTCCATGGCAAACTGAGCGTGCCCGACAACGACCAGGCGGCTACCTGGCTTATCGAAGAGGTGTTTTCAAAGGTGGATATTCCTTTCGTAATTGCAGGGATGGAACCCTCCGACCACTTGAAAGACCTGGTGAATCGATACGAAAACATTACGCTGGTGGAAAATCCGGACGAACGCCGGATGAACGAACTCATTTCCAGTGCTCATATCAACTTGCTGGTGTCGTTTCAGGCTGCCGGTATTAAATTGAAACTGATCAACGCGTTGTTTCGCGGACGATTCTGTGTGGTCAATCAGTTGATGGTGAGCGGAACCGGGCTCGCAAAACTTTGCTACGTGCGCAATTCGGCTGCTGCCATTCGCCAGACCGTGGAAGCACTGATCAATGCTCCTTTCGAAAAAAGCAGAATCGAAGAACGACAGGCTTTGCTGGGTACCGAATTCTCCAATGAAATCAATGCCAAAAAATTGATGGAAATTATTAATTTTCAGGAAGGGTAGGGTGGAAAGGGCTGGGTTTAAGTACCTTGATTACTACTCGCCTTTTAGTACGACTGTACACACTTCACTTTGTGTCCTTTGTGAAACCTTGGTGTCCCTTGTGGTTTATTATTTTTTACCACAAAGAACACCAAGGTTTCACAAGGAACACTAAGTGTAGCGTGTACATATTTGAAAAAAGTTATGGATAATAAATCTCTGACTTCCTGAAATTTAATTTTCAAAATAAATTGAAAATTCTGAACAAAGTATTCGTCTTTTCGTTTGGGATTCAGACATCTGTTCGCTGAAGGCACAACCACCTTCTGATGTACTTAAAATCATCTATTCCATGTTGCGTAGCGAGGAACAATTGAACATCCTCCTGGAGGATAAAAACCTGGGCGCCGATCATCGGCAAATTGCCCAAAAAGTGGCCGATAACCAGCGCATTTCCTTTGATGAAGGCGTTTTTTTATTTGAAAAAGCAGACCTGGCATTTACAGGTGCGCTGGCCAATCTGGTAAGGGAGCGCAAAAACGGCGATTTTACCTTTTTCAACCGCAATTTCCACATCGAGCCTACCAACCTTTGCGTGTACGACTGCAAATTCTGCTCGTATTCGCGCCTCATCAAACAGCGCAATGACGAAAGTGCATGGGCTTACAGCATGGAGGAAATGCTTGATATGGTGTACAAGTACGACGGGCAGCCGGTGACGGAAGTACATATCGTGGGGGGCGTGTTGCCGCAATACGACATGCCGTTTTACACAGAATTTTTTAATAAAATAAAGCAGCATCGCCCCGAACTGCATGTCAAGGCGCTTACGCCGGTGGAATACCACTACATTTTCAAAAAAGCAAAAGTGAGTTATGAAGACGGTATGCGCCTGATGAAAGAAGCGGGGCTGGACAGCATGCCGGGCGGCGGCGCCGAAATTTTCCACCCCGAAATTCGGGAAAAAATCGCAGCCGACAAATGCACGGCCGAACAGTGGTTGCGTATCCACGAAATATGGCACGAACTGGGTATGCGCTCCAACGCGACCATGTTGTACGGCCATATCGAGGAATTCCACCACCGCGTCGACCACCTCGAACAACTGCGGCAATTGCAGGATAAAACGGGCGGATTCCAGACGTTTATCCCGCTAAAATTCCGCAATCAGGATAATCAGATGAGCCATGTGCCGGAAAGCACGGCTGTGGAAGACCTGCGGAATTATGCGATCAGCCGCATTTACCTCGATAATTTCGACCATATCAAGGCATACTGGCCTATGATTGGCCGCCAAATTGCACAGATGTCGCTGGCATTCGGCGTAGACGACCTCGATGGCACCATAGACGACACCACCAAAATATATTCGATGGCCGGTTCGGAAGAGCAGCATCCGACCCTCAGTACCCGCGAACTGGTCGATCTGATCCGGAAAGTGGGCCGCCGCCCCATCGAGCGCGATACACTGTACAACATCTTACAAGATTTTACCCACACGGAATTCGAGGAAGACAAGGCCTTCAGGGGGTATTTGGAACTTCCGGTGGTGAACTAGTTATCAGGGGTTGATGAGGGTTGATGAAGGTTGATGAGGGTTGATTTTCAGCCGCTCAAGGTAAGGCTTGTAATTTCACATTCATCGAGTTGCTGAATATCAACCCTCATCAACCTTTATCAACCCTCATCAACCCTCAATAACCAACAAAAAAAGCAAATCATGACCCTCTACATCATTCGACACGGAGAAACAGAGTTCAACAAATTACAGATCGTTCAGGGCAGCGGCGTCGATTCGGATCTGAATGAGACCGGGCAGGAGCAGGCGCGTGCATTTTTTAATACCTACCAACATATTGATTTTGAACTGGTGGTCACTTCCAGGCTTCGCCGTACCCACCAGACTGTGCGGCATTTCCTGGATCGCAATATTCCATGGATTGAGATGGAAGATATCAATGAAATCAGTTGGGGGGCGCATGAAGGGCTCCCCGCTACGCCCGAGCGAACAGCCCAGTACACCGACATGATCGAAAACTGGAAAAACGGCAATCTTCATGCATCCCTGCCCGATGGAGAAACGGCAGCACAGTTGCTTGAGCGCGTCCAGAGATTTGTCGCCTGGCTGAAAACCCGCCCGGAAAAACGCATCCTTGTAGCCACACATGGCCGCACCCTGCGCTGCCTGATTACGGTGATGAAAAACCTGGGCCCTGCTGATATGGAAGGGACTCCGCATACAAATACAGGACTGTACAAGGTTCATTATCAGGAAGATATGTTTGTTTTCGAACTGGAAAACGATATCAGCCATTTACAAGAAGAGCAACACTATGCAGCATAACAAGATCAGGCTCAGCGCTGTAAGTTACCTGAATACCAAACCGTTTATTTACGGATTGTTTCGCGGCGAACTGGCCGATGAAATTGAACTCAACCTCGACATTCCTTCGGAATGCGCCCGCAAACTCAAAGCAGGAGAAGTAGACCTTGCTCTTACCCCCGTTGCTATTATCCCTGAATTGCCCCAGGCCTGGGTGGTTTCCGATTTTTGTATTGGCTCTACTGGAACGGTAAAAACGGTCTGCCTGTTTTCAGAAAAACCGATGCAGGAGATCAAAACCATCCTGCTCGATTTCCATTCGCGCACTTCGGTGGCGCTTACCCGTATTCTTTGCGAACAATATTGGCACATCCAGCCCGAACTGGTACATGCCACCGAAGGTTTTGAAAAAAGCATTTCCGGTGATACCGCAGCGCTGATTATCGGCGACCGCACCATCGGCTTACACAAACGTTATCCCTTTATTTACGATTTGGGAGAAGCATGGACATCCTGGACGGGCCTTCCGTTTGTGTACGCAGCCTGGGTGAGCACCCGGCCACTGGATACTGCCGTACTAACCAGATTTAACCAGGCGCTGGCCGGCGGACTGGGTCATTTGCCCGAACTCATCAAAATATTACCTACCATTCCCGGATTCAGCCTGGATGAATACTACAGGGAAAATATTAGTTATGACCTGGATGAGTCCAAATGGATTGCCCTCAATCGTTTTCTGAAAATTTTGTCGCCGGAAAAGAACTATCACCTGGAACGGCAAAATGTTTTGGCGCCGACAATTTAGATTGACTTTAAGCAAGCCGAAAACCAAACAGGGGTGCGAGACGTTTATTGATGACAAAATAAACATCAATGAAATACAACATTTTTCTGCTGGCCATGCTGATAACTTCCTGTCATTCAGCCCAGAATGTTTCTCCTGAAAAAAAAGACGCCATGATGACCACTGCCCAATCTGCAACTCCTGCTGTAACCACTCCTTCCGGACAAACTGAAATCGCCACGCTTGGTGGTGGTTGTTTCTGGTGTGTGGAAGCCGTTTATCAGGATCTGCAAGGGGTACTGAAAGTGGAAAGCGGTTATTCGGGCGGACATATTGACAACCCGAGTTATCGGGAGGTTTGCTCCGGACTGACCGGGCACGCGGAAGTAATACAGGTGACTTTCGATCCTGCGGTTATTTCGTTTAAGGAAATTCTCGAGGTGTTTTTTACCGTACATGACCCTACCACACTGAATCGGCAGGGCAATGACACCGGCACTCAATACCGCTCCGCTATTTTCTACCATTCTCCGCAGCAAAAAACCATTGCAGAAGAAGTGAAAGCGGCTTCCGCCGAAATCTGGGACGATCCGATTGTCACCGAAATAACCCCCTTCGACAAGTTTTACAAAGCCGAAGACTACCATCAGAACTACTACAAAGACAACCCCAATCAAGGGTACTGCTCTTTTGTGATTGCTCCCAAAGTGAAGAAATTCCGCCAGAAATGGGCGCATAAACTGAAGCAGTAAGCCCCCTTTTTTCTTTATAATCGATGAAAAGTGCCGCTAAAAAGTAGTTGCACACACTTTTTGTTATCTTTGCCGAAATTTTCGAACATGACCGACCGACAGCAAATGCTTGACAAGATCGAGGATGCCCTCAGCACCATTCGCCCGCACCTGAATGTGGATGGCGGCGATGTGGAACTGGTGGAACTCACCGATGATATGCACGTGAAAATCCGCTGGAAAGGCATGTGCGAATCCTGCTCCATGTCGGCCATGACCCTTCGCGCAGGTATTCAGGAAGCCATCCGTGGTAAAATACCCGAAATCGTCGGCGTCGAAGCCGTCAACGGCCTCTCCTGACTGATGACTGTCGACTGTCGACTCCTTTACCACCTCATCCTCACCTGGAATTTCCAGAATAGTTCCCTTCCGGTGAATCCGGAACTTGTTACGGCTCGAACCTGGTTCGTTTGTTCAACGCGCCCTTCGAGCCGTAACCATTTATTCACCCGCCAACTCAGATTGAGGTACGCGCGTGAACCGCGGCCCGACAGGGCAGGAATGGAAACAGCAGAAAAAAGGTCGGTTTCAAAGGCATAAACACGGGTGTCGTAGCCATCGGTATCAAAAATAGCATATCGGGCAGTGGCGGTCACAGGGAAACTAAGTGGTTTGACGGCAGCCTCCTGATAGGCAATGAAACCATGCGTAGTGCCCCCATTTTGAATGGAATACAGCGTCCATTCCACCCGGCTTCTCAGTTCCACACCGGGCCCGACCTTGTAGGCAGCATGCAGTCGAAAGCGGTCGCGTCTGTTTTCCAGCAACCCGTCGATGCCTTCGATGTCGCTGTCGCGTTCCTTGATTTCAGCCTGCCAGAGCACATATGCCGAAAAGGTTTTGCTTTTGGTCCAGATCACCCGCGCCAGAAATTCTCGCCCGCGCGACGGCGAACTCACGCCGAATCGCAGCCACGGATGTTTCCACACATCGGCGTACAGGTTGATTTGCCAGCGCCGAATATATCGGATGTCGGCGCCCAGGTACATGCCCTGTTCATTGGATGCCCTCGACACTTCGGCAAAAGGAGCGCCGTAAATGCTCTGATAATCCTTGCCGAGGGCACGGTGCATGGCCGTCAGGGTAACATGCTGATCGGGCGACACCAGCAATCCGTTCACCGCTGCCATCCCGCCATTGTCGCTACGTGCTGTTTCGCCGAATAGCAGCCAGTTTCGATAGCGCCAGTTGTAGTCGACACTGCCTGCGGCCAGTGTTTTTCCCTGAAAAACGTACTTGCGATAGGCTGCCGGCTGTGGCGCCCAGGGTTTGTCGTATGCGATGTACAAGCCATTGGCGGTTACCTGTCCAGTCCGCCATTTGTATTCTGCGGAAACACCTCCGATGCGTTCATGCAGCGCTTTTTCATCCAAAATTTCTGGTGGTGTGCGGTGCAGACCCGATGTTTGCAAGGAAGAAAATTCTACTTCCGGCGCTTCCAGGTCAATAGAATCCGGCAGTACGATATTGCCGTCGCGGCGGCGATCGGAATACAGGGCGGTCACTTCTACATGTTCGCCCAATGCAATGGTAGCGGCGGCGCCCCGGAAAAAGAAGGCTTCTCCAAACGCGCCGTATGCATTGATTTTGCGCCCGCCGCGGCTGACTGACACTGTTTCGGCCGATTTGCCCGGCCAAAACCCGGTTTGTAGCAGGACACCTTGCCCAAATCTTGCCGAATAATCGCCCAATGCCAGCACTTTAACCGTCGGGTTGAGGTTTTGGATAAACAAATGGGCGCTGTAAAAATCGAACCCGTTTCGATTACTCTTTCGGAAAAGGGCTTCTCCCGGATCGCTTTCTGCTGTAAAACCGAATCGAAGCCGGTTGTCGAAGGTATGCCTGTACCGAATACCCCGGTTGTAGGGGATACCCTCGGCATCGACCGGGAAATCGCCCGGACGCACCGAGCCAATGCGCATCAACAGTTCATTATCGCCTTCCAGCAAGCCGTTCCACAGGCTGGTATTGCGTTGGTTGAGGCCGCTGCGTACCTGCGCAAACAGCAGCACACGTCGTATGTCTGATAATTCCCAGCCGGGGACAGCCTGGAGTTCGTATTCGTTCAAAAAAGGGCCCATTTGGGCGCGATAGGCTATGAATTGCTCAATTTGCAGGCTATTCAGCAGGTGCATTGCGTTGAGATCCTCTCTGCTCAGAGCATTCAGGTCGAGCGGTCGGTTGCGCCAGGTTTCCAGGTTTTCCAGAAATTGCTGGGCATCGGATTCGGAGGCCGTTTCATTGTCGCGGAAGAAATTTTCCAGCAATTCTGCCGTCACCGGGTCGTCGGTTTGCGCCGATAAGCCACTCGTTAGCAGACACAAAATGCCTGAAATCAAGCAGATACGTAGCAAATTCCGAAGTTTCTCACTCATAAACTGACCATTGAAAAGTGGGCAAATGCCTCCGGTTTATTCAACCCGAAACAGGCGCGGCTTTTGATTATTGATGGTTGTCAGCACATATGGCTGACCTTTGATGCGTATGGCTTTTAATGATTTTGTATCACCCCGAATAGACAGGCCAGATTGTCGGTTTTCCACGCGGGAGTAGGTTCCGTCGCCTTTGTTGAGCAATACGTGGCCGAAACTGGCGTCCAGTTTGGAAAACTGTGGAATAAATCCGTCGTCATTTCCAGCCAGGATGAGGTCGTTTTTTCCATCTTTGTTCAAATCGCCGCACCAGATGCCACATACACAGGAAAATTGTACTTCTTTGGGAAGCGGGATTACCCTGAATTGCCCGTTGCCGTCGTTGAGTGCTACTGCAGACTTGAAATAACTGCCTTCCATAGCAATGGCTCGTTTCATGGCTTCTGCCGGAAAAAGTTCCTGGATAGACTTCTGGGCATAATCGACATGCTTGAGGTTTTGTTTTTTCAGGCTGGGTATTTGCCCGGTCAGGTCTTTTTTCATAGGTACAGGCATGTCTTTGCCATTGATACGCCGGGTAATGATTTTTTCGACGGTACCGTTTTGATCAAAATCGCAGACCCAGAGTTTGGAAGGTTGCTCGTGGGTGCCGGAAAAGTAAAAATTCTCGCCCCGGTTGCCAAGTATCAGGTCCTGATCGCCATCGCCATCCACATCGTCGGATTTTACGCAGCCCCACCAACCGGAGTAATCGTTGAGGTTAGAGGAAATGGAAACAAATTTCCTGTTCCTGATTTCAAAAATGATCGGATTTCGCCATTCTCCCACAATGACAAGTTCGGGTGTTTCGTCGCCGCTGACATTAGCAAGTGTGGCGTCGGTTACCATTCCCAGGCGTTGCAAATCCGGTGAAACCTCATTAGAGACATTTCTGAAATTGCCTTTACCATCATTTTCTAACAGGAAATGCCGTGGAGGAATGCCGTATTTGCCGGGAACGCTCCTGTTGCCTATAAATAAATCGAGATTGCCATCCTGGTTGTAGTCGAGCGCTACAGCCACGGCCGTGTTAAATCCATTGGGTGGGAGGGCCTGGTCGTTGAGTTTGAAATGGCCTTTGCCATCGTTGAAATAAAGCCTGTTGGAAAGAAAGCGCGATTCCATGGGTTGTTCATTTCCACCCGATCCGACAAACAAATCTGCGTCGCCATCCTTGTCGGCATCAAAGAACAAGACCGCTGTGTCTTCGTAAAGCGAATCGCGATCGAAAGTAGCCTGCTCGCTTCTGACAAAGGTTCCGGCGGGTGTTTGCACATAAAGTTGCCCGCCCTGATGCAAGGCGCCGCCAATAAAAACATCATCCCGCCCGTCACCATTCACATCTGCAATATCTGCTTTTGGGCCTTCGCGAGACAGCATTCGGAAATTGAGGTTTTCCTGATAAAAATCAACAAAATCAGTGTTTTCGCGGTGCGATTCCATGTTTGAAGGCACTTCCTGGAGCAGTTTTTTACCTGTAGCCATCAGATCGTACGGATTGCCAGCCATTTCTTTCCCGGCTTGCTCCCAGGAAATTAAAATGGTCGTGTCGATGGCCGATTGGCGCTGAACGGTTTTGGTACGGTCGGGCCAAACCACTACAATCGAGTCGATTATCGGGTTTTGACCAAGCCCGAATACCATTTTGTAATCGACAGAAGACTGGAATCCGCGAGAAGGAACCAGTTGGAATTTTTTCTGCTCTTGTCCTTGATATACAGACACTTGTGCGCCAATGGCAAATGTGTTTTGGCCCTTACCCTTGAGTTGAACAGTGAGGTGGTGGTTGCCGCTGCGATCGCTAGCGTGGTTTTTATAGAGCAGGGCTTCCTGATTGACGTTGTTGATGACCAGGTCGAGGTCGCCATCGTTGTCGAGGTCGCCATAGGCTGCTCCATTGGAGAATGAGGGGGTGGTGAAGCCCCAGCGTTCGCCCATGTCCTCGAAGGTGAGGTCGCCCCGGTTGCGGAAGGCTTTGTTCACCAGCGGATTGGAAGGCATTCGGTTGAGCACCTCGTTGATTTGTTCTTTCTGGCCCGTGAGTGCCATTTTTTGTACCACTTCATCCGCAAAGAAGTCGATAAAATCCTGATCGGTCACATCCTTGTAAATGCCGTTGCAGACATAAATATCGCGGTAGCCGTCGTTGTCCATGTCGAACATGAGCGCGCCCCAACTCCAGTCGGTAGCAGCCACGCCTGCGTAGAAGGCTATTTCGCTGAATGTTTTGTCTTTATTGTTGAGTTGCAGGCAGTTCTGCATGTATTGGTGGTAGAAACCGCGCTCCTGTTTGAGTTGATAAACGTTGTAATTTTCAAACAGGGTAGTGGTTTTCAGGCGCGTTTCATCGCCGGGGAGCATTTCGGTGGTAAATATTTCAGGGAATCCGTCATTGTTGATGTCGGCCATATCGGCGCCCATCGACGCATGGCTCATGTGGGAAATCCAGTTTTCGATTTCCTCCTTGAAAGTGCCATCTTTTTGGTTGATGTACAGGTAGTCGCGTTCAAAAAAGTCGTTGGATACATACAGGTCGGGCCAGTTGTCGCCGTTTACATCGCCCACGGTAATACCCAGACCAAACCCGATGAGGCTGCCATAGATATGGGCCTGGCGTGTGACGTCTGTAAATTTACCATTGTCGTTGCGAAACAGTTTGTCGCCACCGCCTTTCAAAAAATCACGCACAGGCCAGTCTTCTGCATACAGTTCGCGGTTGTTGCTGTAGTTCAGGGTATTAACGGGCATGAAACTGTTGTTCAGAATGTAGCAGTCCAGATCGCCGTCGAGGTCGTAGTCAAAAAATGCTGCGTGGGTGGTATAGCCATCTTCTGCAAGTCCGTATTCAGCCGCTTTTTCTGCAAAAACAGGCACACCATTTTGAATGCCCTGGTTGATAAACAGTTCCTTGACGGGTTTTTTGTTTTTGTCATAACCAGCGTTGCACACAAAAATATCCAGTAGTCCGTCGGCATTTATATCGACCATTACCACACCGGTACTCCAGAAGCCGGTACCGGCTACACCCGCTTTTTCTGTAATATCTTCAAACTGGAAGTTGCCTTTATTGAGGAACAACTTGTTATCGCCCATATTCGAGGTGAGGTAAATATCGCTTAGGCCGTCATTGTTTACGTCGCCAATGGCAGCGCCTCCGCCGTTGTAGAAATTGCGGTAACTGAAGATATTGAAGTCCTCCGTGTTCTCTACTTTATTGACGAAGCGAACACCCGAATCGTCAGCCGAAACCTGTTCAAAAAGTGCATCGGCATTTTTCTTTTTTCCACAGGACAGAAAAATGGAAAGCAGGGAAAACAGCAGGAATGTGATGGTTATGCGTAAATACATCATGCGAAAAAGGGTGCGGCTCCTTGGGCCATGCCATTGCAAAAAAAGGAATGTCTTCTCCTGCAAAGATGATAAAAACGGTTGGGTTGGCCGGAAAAAAGATAGGCTGCCTTTTTGGGCAGCCTATCGATATTCCTTCTGATTTCCGTTGGAACGGAAAGGGAATTAATAACCGTCGTTTTGCTTCAGGTTCGGGTTGGAGTCCAGAGCCTGTTGCGGGATCGGGAACAGTACACGAGCCGGGTCGGTAACTGTTTTGTACGACCATGTCGACGTCCAGGTACCGAAACGAATCTGGTCGGTACGGCGGTTGCCTTCCCAGTACAGTTCGCGGCCACGTTCGTCGAGCATATTGGCATCTGTCAGAGAAGACAGCGCCGATGCGCCACGGGTGCTGCGAAGAGTGTTCACCATATCCAGCGCGCTTACGCTGGCAGTACCGCCACGCATAATGGCTTCCGCTTTCATCAGGTAAACATCGGCATAACGCAGCAGGATGTACTGACCTGCATCGGATGGGTGGTACTTGATTACGCGGATACCTTTTTCAGAACTTGCGCCGGCGAGTGGCACGTCGCGAGTGAACTGCAGCGGCAGACCATTGCGGCTGTTGATGATGACATCACCGTTGTCTTTGTACTGCTGGCCTTCCAGGAAGCCACGGCCGATACCGGAGAAGGTAGCGCCATTGTGGGCAGCAGGAATACCTTTACGTTGGTCGCTGTTTTCGAATTTGTCGTAGAAATCAGCCAGCGTAGTGAAGCCATTCCAGCCGCTTGGGTTCTGGTCGTAGTGCAGCGTCATGAACCAGCGGTTCTGTGGAGAACCTTCTGCGCTGGTGAAGATCACTTCTGACGATGCGCTGGTGCTGAAGTTGGTGAAGTAGTTCGACTCCAGGCTGTAACCTGCAGCAGTCACAGCATCGCAGTAAGAAATCACCTTGTTCATATCTGCAGCATCAAACGTGTATGGTCCGGCCGGGTTAGCGGATTTGTACACGGCTTTGTTCAGGTACAGACGAGCGAGCAGTGCGTTGGCAGCAGCCTTCGTTGCTTTGGAATTGGCAGCAACCGGGCCGGAGTTTGGCAGGTTGGGCAGTGCTTCTTCCAGGTCGCGGGTGATGAAGTCGAATGCTTCCGAACGTGTGTAAACTTTCGGATTTACCTCCACACCTTCGTCTACGTTACGGAATGGTACCTGACCAAACAGATCCATTACGTGGAACATGAAGAATGCGCGCAGGAACTTGGCTTCAGCCGCTTGCTGTGCATTCGGATTGGAAGCCAGTACCTGATTGCAACGATACACACGCTCGTTCAACTGGTTCCAGGAAGCCAGTACGTAAGAGTGTGTAGCATCCCAGGTGTGCTGGTGCAGTGTACGCCAAACGCCGTTGTCACCCCAGTCGGTACCACGTGTTGGCGGAATCATCTCGTCAGACGTGTGGTCGAGCAGAGCATAGATATTGGCCTGGTCGGTGAATGCACCCAGGTCTTTGTAGGAAGTAACCAGGGCCTGTGCTGGGTCACCAGGGACGAATACGCCACCGGCGCCTTCCCGCACCTGAGAATCCCGGATCTCCGGTTCCAGATTGGTACATGCCGAGAATGCGAATGCTCCCAGCAGCGCTACCATGGAAAACTTAAGAGTTTTGTAATTCATTGTTCGATTTTTTTAATATTAGAAAGAGACGCTGGCACCAAGCAAAATGGTTCTTGCACGCGGGTACGGGGTGTAGTCGATACCGAACGATGGAATGTCGTCGATGGCTTTGTTGATGTTTACCTCTGGGTCTTGTCCGCTATACTTCGTAAATACAGCCAGGTTCTGGCCGGTAACGAAGAAACGCAGAGAAGACACTGCGGTAGATTTCAGTTTAACACGGTAGCCCAGGGTTACGTCCTGAATACGAACAAATGCACCGTCTTCGAGGAAGCGGGTAGAAACCTCAGGCGCATTCAGGCGAGCCTCGCCATTACCAGGAATGTCGGTAGTTGCGTTGCGGCCACCTGCCAGCGAACCGGCAGTGAAGTAGGCATTAGCCGTGTTGTTGTACACTTTATTGCCAAACTGGCTGTTCAGGAAGATGCTCAGGTCGAGGTTGCCGAATGTGAAAGAGTTCGTCAAACCTGCTGTTACCGTCGGCAGCGGGCTTCCGATAAACTGCTGGAAGTCGCCGTCGTTGTAGATCGAAATACCTTCGCTGTCGTAGCCTGCAAAGTCGCGCACGAAGAATGCGAACAGCGGTTGGCCTTGAGCGATACGTTGTGCAAATGCACCGGAAAGACCCTGACCGTTGATAGCACCTGTGTTCAGCAGACCTGCGTAGCGTTTTACTTCGTTTTTGTTGTAAGCGCCGTTCAGCATCACATTCCAGCGGAAGTTTTGTTTGTCAACAGCAACAACATTCAAAGACAGTTCCACACCTGCGTTTTGTACGTCAGCGTCCAGGTTCGTAAAGAAGAAGGGCTGTGGAGCAGGCTGTGCGCTGGTTACTTTGATCAGCAGGTTGTCGGTATTCTTTTTGTACCAGTCCAACGAACCGGCAACGCGGCCGTCGAGGAATGCGAAATCAACACCTACACCGATAGATTTGGTAGATTCCCACTGCAGGTTCGGGTTGTTGAACGTAACGTCGCCGATACCACCACCATTGATGTCGTTACCACCGTCGTTGATATCCCAGTCATTGTAACGCTGACGCTGTTGGTACAGGTTGTATGGAATTTCCTGGTTACCTGTAACACCATAACCCAGGCGGAGGCCCAGATCAGAGAATGCATCCGGAACAAAACCTTCGTCGACCAGTCTCCATTTGAATGCAAACGCAGGGAAGTAGCCGTATTTGTTGTTGCCACCAAAACGGGTCGAACCGTCTGCACGCAGGGTAGCCGTAAACAGGTACTTATCGGCGATACCTACGTTCACACGACCGAAGTAAGACTGCAGTTCGTCGAACGTATTGGAAGAGTTTTTACCAATAATGCTGGTTCCCAGATCCTGATTTGCAGAAGCAAAGTTGTTGATCATGTTATCCAGGTCCGAGGTACGGAAGTTCGTCATCTCGATGTCGCGACGAGCGTAGTCGAAGCTCTGGTAGGAATAACCGAGTACAGCATTCAGGTTAACACGGTTGAACGATTTGTTGTATGTGAAGTAGTTCTCCCACAGGCGGTTGTCGGTTTCCACGTCGATCAGGAACAGGCGACCGATACCGTTGATAGAGTTGACAACCAGATCGCGCGAGTAGGCTGCTTTTCTGTTGGAAAGCGATTGGTCGAAGCCCAGTACAGTTTTGAACGAGAGATTTTTGGTCAGGCTCAGTTCGGCTGTCAGGTTACCCAGCGCACGCAGCGTTTTGGTAAAGTCTTTCGACAGTTCGAGCATGGCCACCGGATTCGGCTCGTTTACGTTGCGTTGCAGCAGCGTATCGGTTTTGCCTTTGTAAACGGCATACGTCGGGTTTGCTTTTAGCGCGGCACCCAGCAGGTCGCCCTGGAAACCGGAGTTGTTGGAAATCGGAATGTTGTCGTCATGAACATTGGCAATAGTCACCTGCGTACCAACCGTAAGGCGGTCGTTGATGAACTTTTTGCTGCCATTGAAACGTGCGGTGTATTTTTTCAGACCGCTTTCCTTGATGATACCTTCCTGATCCTGATAACCGAACGAGAAACGGTAGTCGCCACCATTGCCGCTACCACCGTATGTGATGTTGTGGTTGTGCGAATAAGCAGTGCGGAAAATCTGGTCTTGCCAGTCGGTATTGCTACCGCCGTCTACTTCTGTAGTTGGAGCGCCAGGGTTGTACGTTTTCCAGGCAGCGAGGAAGTTCGGGCCGTCGAGCAGGTCATACTTTTTGGAAATGGTGCTGATACCCAGCGAGTAGTCGTAAGACAAAGAACCTTTACCCGTTGCACCTTTTTTGGTGGTGATGATCACAACGCCGTTGGCGCCGCGCGAACCGTAAATAGCCGTTGCCGAAGCATCTTTCAGGACGTCGATGCTGGCAATGTCAGACGGGTTCAGGAAGTTCAGCGGGTTGCGTGCTGCGCTGGTACCGAAACCGGCATCTGCACCGCCTGCGCTGGTTTCGCCGCCGGAGAGTGGAACACCATCCACTACGAACAGCGGGTTGTTGCCACTGCGCACAGACGACGTACCACGGATACGCACATTGATACCACCGCCCGGCTCACCATTGGAATTGGTGATTTGTACACCGGCTACGCGGCCCTGCATCAATTGCTCCGGAGCAACGATCACGCCTTTGTTAAAATCTTTTTCAGTTACGGAGGCCACAGCACCTGTAGCGTCGGTTTTGCGAACCGCTCCATAACCGATTACGACCACCTCATCCAGCATGGTGCCGGGTTTCAGTGCAACGTCTACCATGTTGGAGGCGCCGAGGTCAACTACCTGCTCGGCATAGCCCGTGTAGGCAATGCGCAATTGAGTAGCACCATTGGGCACTTCTACCGAATAGTTGCCGTCGATGTCGGTATTACCACCACGGGTAGTACCTACGACCGAAACAGTTGCACCGATAAGGCCTTCGCCGGTCTCGGCATCCGAAACCTTACCTTTTACGGTGCGTTGCGCCAGTGCAAAGTTGCTGAGTAGCATCAGAAATGCCAACAGCGCTCCACCTTTGGTAACGGTGTTTAGAAACTTCATACGATAATAGTTTAGTTAAAGTGAAAAGAAATCCTTCACGGTGTGAAAGTCATTTGTCGGTGATTAGGATTAGGTACTAAAAATCAAGTTTTTACCTGGTAAGAATGTTCAAAGAACATTTATCCTGTACAGGATATTATTTGGAAAAGGCAAGTCGAACAGGGTCGAGGATAAAAGGCGTGTGGTG
Source organism: Bacteroidota bacterium (assembly GCA_020160935.1). Classification (GTDB taxonomy): domain Bacteria; phylum Bacteroidota; class Bacteroidia; order Chitinophagales; family Saprospiraceae; genus M3007. Next base: position 135,867 of record JAIUPL010000008.1, read on the forward strand.
TCCGCCTGTGGTGATGCGAAGGTATGATTCACTGCAATAAACAACAAAACCTTTTTCAAGTTTTTCCATGTTTGCTATTTTCAGAATTTTATTGTGAATTTTCTGATACATAATCTAATGCCATCATTATTAGGGAGTTACGTAAATTCAGAATAAAAGTCGGAATATTTCCGACGACATTTGTCGATGAATTCTACACTATTTGGCGCCCTATAGGAATTGGAGTACGTTTGCATTTGTAAAAACCTGCTATCAGAATGCCGACAACGCCACACAGACGCTTGCCTGCGGAATGGGAACCGCAGAGCATGGTACAACTTACTTTCCCGCATGCCGATACCGATTGGGCCGATCACCTCGAAACCGTAATGCCTTGTTTTCTGGAAATCGCTGCTGCGATCAGTCGATTTCAATCCGTATTGATTGCATGCCGAAATGCTGCTGAAATACGCCCTTTGTTGCGCGGGAATACCGAACGAATCCATTTGCTGGAGGTAATGAGCAACGATACCTGGGCGCGCGACCACGGTGCTATAACTATTATGGAGGATCAACGCCCGGTTTTGATCGACTTTGTATTCAACGGATGGGGCCTGAAATTTCCAGCACATTTAGACAACCTGATCACACGCAGTATTTTTCAATCCGGAATCTGGAATGCAGAAATACGCCACGGCGGCCTGGTGCTGGAGGGTGGAGGCATCGAAAGTGACGGAGTGGGCACTTTGCTGACCACATCCGAATGCTTGCTCTCTCCCAATCGGAATCCGCATCTGACAAAAGCAGAAATCGAAGCGCAACTCAAAGATTTGTTTGGTGTGAAACAGGTGCTGTGGTTGAACCATGGATATCTGGCCGGAGACGATACCGACTCTCATATCGATACGCTGGCGCGGTTTTGTGACCCGCAAACCATCGCTTACGTCAAATGCGACGATCCGGATGATGAACATTTTGAAGCCCTGGAGAAAATGGAAGCCGAACTTCAAACCTTTCGCGATCTCAACGGCAACCCTTACAAATTGGTGCCCTTGCCATGGCCCGACGCACATTTTGATGCAACAGGGCAGCGTTTGCCTGCGACATATGCCAATTTCCTAATCATCAACGGCGCTGTTTTGGTACCCACCTATGCCTCGCCACAGGATGAAACTGCACTGCAAATTTTCGGGCAGTTATTCCCGGACCGGCAAGTGATCGGCATCGATTGTAATCCGCTCATTTTACAGCACGGCTCGCTCCATTGCGTTACCATGCAATACCCTGCAGAAGTGAAAGTAGCCTGATGTCAAAGAACAATTTTATTTGAAGCAATAAAGGTATTCTGGCTGCTTGCACGGCGTATCGGGCACTGTTTGGAGATTTTCCCGCAAACAGTTGCGCAAACGTTTGCTGTTGGTAACTTTGTGAAAATTGTGAATAAGTTTGTTCTTGCAAAAACAAATAAGAATTGGAAACCAGTCGGTTCAGATCACTAATATATGGTATTTCTCAAAAAATCAGTTGTTTTGTTTAGTAGCCTGAAATTGCCATGAAAAGAACAACGATCAAAGACATTGCCCAACAGTTGGGAATCAACCCATCTACCGTATCGCGTGCGTTGAAAGACCACCCTGATATTGGCGCCGCTTTGCGTGCTGAAATCAAGCAATTGGCCGCTCAGATGCACTATCGTCCCAATCATATGGCGGTATATCTTCGGCAACGCAGCAGCAAATTGATCGGACTGATCGTGCCGGAAGTGACCATGTTTTTTTATCCCTCCGTGATGAAGGGAATCCAGAATGTTTTGCACGATGCAGGCTACAACCTGATCATGCTTCCTTCCAACGAATCGCTGGAAAGGGAAGTGGAAAACATCCGCATTTGTTATGAAAACGATGTGGCTGGTATCATGCTGTCTTTTTCCCGTTATCGCCATACTTCCGAACAACTCTCTACCCTGGAAGAAATGGGCGCCCCGGTAGTCATGTTTGATAAAATCATCGATGACCTGCCCTACGACGCGATTATTCTGGAAGATTTCCAGTCGGCTTATTCCGCTATCAGCCACCTCATCGCTACCGGGTGTAAAAAAATAGCAGGCATCTTTGGCAATCCCGACCTGCGAATCACACAATTACGACTAGATGGTTTCAAACAAGCCATCCGGGATGCCGGGCTGGAATGCAGGGATGAATACATTTGTTTTTCCAACAGTTCGTACGAAGCCGAACGCGATGCGCGCCATCTGATGGCTTCTGCCGACCCTCCGGACGGGATATTTGCCATGACCGACGAAATTATCATTGGTTCCCTGCCTTCCATCGTACGGTCTGGAAAAAACATTCCGGAAGAATGTTCCATTATTTGCATCAGCGACGGATTTTTGCCCTACTGCCTTCATCCCAAGGTAACGTTTTTGCACCACGACGGCTATGAAGTGGGCAAACTAACGGCTCAACGGATGTTGAAACTCATTGAAGAAGGCGTATTTCCCAACAAGAACTACAAAGGAACGGTGACGATGCTGAAGCCGCCACTCATTGAACTTGGTACAACCAAAACGCTGAAACCCAACACTAAATAAGATGTCTGTTTTACAAGTAGGCCTTGTACAGCAATCCTGTACGAACGATAAAAAAGCAAATATTGAAAAATCGCTTCGCGGCATTGCCGAGTGCGCATCCAAAGGCGCTCAACTCGTCGTGTTGCAGGAGTTACATTGCGGTATTTATTTCTGCCAGGCAGAAGATACGGCTATGTTCGACATGGCCGAGCCCATTCCCGGACCCGATACGGAGGTGTTCGCTGCGGCTGCCCGCCAGCACGGAGTGGTACTGGTCAGTTCGTTGTTTGAAAAACGCGCTCCCGGTTTGTACCACAATACAGCGGTCGTGTTTGAAAAAGACGGGTCGATCGCCGGGAAATATCGAAAAATGCATATTCCGGACGACCCGGCCTACTATGAAAAATTCTATTTCACGCCGGGCGACATGGGTTTTAAACCTATCAAAACCTCTGTCGGTATGCTGGGTGTGCTTGTTTGCTGGGATCAATGGTACCCCGAAGCAGCACGTCTGATGGCCCTGGCCGGAGCGGAGGTGTTGATTTATCCAACCGCCATTGGTTGGGAAAGCAGCGACGAACAGTCGGAGAAAAACAGACAACACGATGCCTGGTACACCATCCAGCGCGGACATGCAGTAGCCAACGGACTACCCGTCATTACCGTAAACAGGGTAGGGCAGGAGCCGGACTGGACGGGCGTGACAGGAGGTATACAGTTCTGGGGGCAAAGTTTTGTTGCAGGCCCGCAGGGTGAAATACTACACCTGGGCGCCACCGACCGTGAAGAAAACGTGGTGGTAGCCATCGACAAAAAACGCACGGAAAATGTGCGCCGTATATGGCCGTTCTTCCGCGACCGGCGCATTGACTACTACGACGGACTGGTCAAGCGGTATCTGGACAACGATTAGCGCTTACCCTTTTTCAGAATCGTGGAGCACCAGGAGAGGCACATTCGTGTGGTGTGCCAGTTTTCTGGAAATGCTGTCTGCAAAGAGTTTGTGCAGCAGCGAGTGTTCGTGTGCCACCGCCACTACACCGTTGGCGTTGGTCGATTCCACAAAGTCGCTGATAGCCTGTGCAATATGCGTGCTGTGCAGGTAATGGAAATTGTGCGGGATGCTGCTCAGTTTTTTGCTCAGCACTTCTTCGTCGCGCTTATTGGGCTCGGCATTGGGTTTGGTAAATACGTGTACCACATCGAGTCCGGTATGCTGCACATTTAGAGTAGACTTCAGCACTTGCTGAGTCGCGGGGCTCAGGTGCATCCTGAAATCGGTAGCCAGTACAAAACGGGCATGGTTGCGGAAAACGGCTTTGGGCGGCACTACCATCACCGGTATTTTACTCCCGGTAATAACATTTCCTGCTACGCTCCCCAGCAACACACCCTTCAGACCGGTGGCGCCGGTGGTACCCATGACAATCATATCTGCTTTCATGTCTTCAGCAGCCTGCACGATAGATGAAGCCGGAAAACCGACGCGGCATTCTGTTTCAACCGGGATATTCTGTAGATGAGGGCTTTTAATAAAGCGCTTTGCCCAGGATGCCATGCTTTTGTTGCGCTGTTTGATATAATCGTCGATCCAGAAAGCGTCGTACACATTGTTGTCGACCCCTTCGCTGGGGTACACAACATAAATGGCAACGATTTTGGCGTCGATTCTTTGTGCCATTTCCAATGCATACATCATCGCATTGTTGGCGCATTTTGAAAAGTCGGTGGGAACTATGATCGTTTTCATAATCAATATGTTGTGTTACTTTTTTTTAAATCTCTCACCCTCTCACCCTCTCACCCTCTCACCCTCTCACTGTCTCACTCTCTCACCTCTATCTAGTCCTGCTCCCTGTAATCCATCGGATCCCCAAACTCTGTATGGATATGATCGCTGTCCTGGGCTTTCAATTCCTGTTCGGCAAGCGTGAGGTGGTCAGTTTTGGAAGTTTCCAGCCATATTTTTCCCGAACGCCTGAAGACCTGAACGTGCAAACCAAATTGCTCTTTAAACAACTTTTCCACTTCCATGACTTTCATGTGCGCCTGGATATCGATCTCACAGGGACTGGCAAGCCGATCCGTGAGCGCGCCCAATAATTTGTCTTTTTCCTGAATCAAAAACTTGGCTGCGCTGCTTTTGAAGTCATCATGCGGCTTGCTGAAAAAAGCCAGTTTCAGGTTGGGGAAAAAAGCATTGAACTGGGCTTGCAATGCTCCCATAGTAGTGTCGGATGCAAGATGAATGTTCATAACCTGGCTTATTTTATACTGCAAAACAAGTTCCTGTACGACAAACACTCAATGACTACGGTCATCAGCAGGGGTGATAAAGTATCCGATACCTGTTAGATGGTGTTTTGATTTCAGTAATTCGGCACAGAAATTAAAACACGCTCTAACAGGTATCGGGTATTACGCTTATTGTACTACCACTTTGTAGGTCCTTGATGCAGTATTCGAGCGAACGACCAACTGATAAACTCCTTTCGCCAGCGATGGTTGTTCAAAATGCACGGTATTAATAGTGTGGGACAATACAGTTTCTTCTTCCTGAAGCCGCCTTCCCTGCATATCAAGTAAAGACAAGGTGACGCGTTCATGTTCAATTCCTTTTAGTTCCACATCGAATTGGCCGGCATTCGGATTGGGTAAAATTCTTATGCCAGGAAGCGCTGATAATTCCTCCGTAGCGCTTGTCAGGATTACAACAGACACTTTTTCAGTAGAACCGCATTCATTGCTCGCAACGAGCCGAACGATGTAGTTTCCTGGCGCCGGATACAGGTGTACGGGATTGGCTGCCGTGCTGCTGTCTCCATCCCCGAAAATCCAGAGATAGGTTCCGGCATTTGTTGAGGTATTGTTGAATGTTACGTTTAAATCAGAGGAAGAAAACGTGAAAGTGGTGGCAGGAAATGGTTTCACCAGTATATCCTGTGTTACGGTATCGGAGCCCACCGTATTGCTTACGATCAAACTGGGTGCCTTCAGACCCGGCAGAACAAATCGGATGGCATGAGGGCCCGGGCCTGTTGCCGATTGAGGAGATGCACCTATGCCGAATTGCCAGGCATATGTAGAGGAAGGGTTGAATGGAGTCAAAGACTGGAAAATGACTGTATCGCCCCTGCAAATCGTATCCAGTGAAGCAGAGAAGGTAGCATCCGGCAATTCCTGGTCGAATTCGTAGAAACTGATATTATCGATATAAATGTCATTCCCATAACCGTTTTCAGAAACGAACCGCACGAAAATAGACTGCCCTGTAAAGTTTTGTAAGTCAATGTATTCGGTTCGCCAGTCAGCCGCTGCATCCGGCACGAAATGAGTTGTTGCATTGGCAGTGGTAGCAAGTTGTGGGTCTGTTTTCCGCCATATTACCGTGGGTGTCGACTCAGGATTACAATTGCCGAACACTTCCACGCGCAGCCCTTCGGTGAATCCGCTGCTATAACGGGCATGTGCCAGATCAAATTTCATTCCCGGATGAACCTGATTGTGAAGATCCAGCGGTGGGAGGTACAGGTAGTCTTCCTGGCTGTTATCCTGGTAACTGAAACAATTTAAATACACCGCATTGGTGGATGATCCGTCGGGGCCGGTCACCGGTTCGGGTGTCAGGCTCCAGGTAATATTCTGATCTGGATTGGAAACCTGCCAGCCCTGGGGAAGTACAGCACCGCTGAAACCCTGGGTGAAATAATTTTCCAGCGGATCAGTGGCACACACCAGATCATACCGCACCGTATCATTGTACACATAATTGTCTTGTGCGTACGACACCCATATTTGTACTGGGAAGGACTGGTTGACATTCAGAACGACAGGTTGCGGGAAAGCGAAATCAAGCGTAGTGCCGATAGCGATATCCGGCAATGGTACCGTCACAATCGGGTCATTACCAAGGCGATAATTGGCCGAAGCGCCTGTGATGATGTTTTGGCCGCTGTTTTTAAACTGTGCCTGAACGATATAATCCACCGGAGTACAGGCGCGTATCGTGTCAGCCTGGGCAGCACCAGACACTGTTACAGATGCATCGTTGGGCGCCGGGCAATTGAGCAAACCTCCCGCTGTATGGAATGCCAGCGCCCTTCTTCCGGTCACTCCGCCCGGTGTAACGGCCCGTACAGACAACCATTTTCCATTTTGAGGTGCATCGATCGGGAAGGTGGCAGAATTGCTGGTCGTCGATTGTACGACTTCCATGTATTTATTGCCAAGCATATACACCTCGTACGACAAAGTATCCTGAATATCCGTCCAGGAAAGGGTGATAGAATCCAGACAAGCCTTTTCAATGACAAAATTCTTGGGCACCGGTACAATACTGAAAGGTTCGTCACTGGTATCCATAAAAGCGCCTCTCTGGATGCGCACACGGACTTTGCCGGAAATGGTATTCGGCACTGCCCAATCGTACATGCGTGCAGTGGCTGCGGCTGTAGTCAGGGTTTGCCAGTTGCCGCCATCGTCGGTAGAATATTCGAGCACAAAATTATTTGTCACGCCAAATGCATCCCAGTGAATGCGCTCTGTTTCTCCCGGAACAAACCCTTCTCCGCCATTAGGATAAGTAATTTGAATGTCGTCGGTAAGAAATTCCCAGGTCACATAAAACGGCTGCGGGCCCAGCGGGACTGAAGTGCCATGAATGGTAATGGTGTATGTACCAGGTACAGGATCGTCGATGGCCACTTGTTCCACATTGTTGAGGGAGTCGCGGCCTTTCCCGGCAGGTGTGTTCAGAATAATCGGGTCGGGAGTGGCATCGAGTTTCCAGGGCAAAAATTCGGTGGCGCCTCCATCATTCAGCGTAATGTCCAGGTCGTTGACCAATGCCTGTGGGGCCATTTCGAAAGCGGGAATTTCCTGCCAGTACAGCATGATTTTTGCTTGTTTTACTCCATCCGGAATGCTCAGGGTTTGGGTAAATGTCGCTTCATGATCGACTGAACCCTGCACCCATTGGCCCGATTCCATAGATTTCAGGGCACGCGCAGCATTGACATGCCCCCAGCCAAATTTGAAATCAGGCCCTGTGTTACCCAAATCATTGGCGGTATTGAGTATCAGGGCTTTCAGAAAAGCCGCTTCAGGTTCCTGCCCGTTGTGCAGAGATTTGTAGGCGTGGGTGAGTTGGGCCAGGCAGCCTGCTATACCCGGTGCTGCTCCGGAAGTGCCGCCGAAGGTCTGATAGGTATTGTCGATGGAATTGGAAATTTGAGCCGTTCCGTTGGCAGAAATGTCAGGTTTGATGCGGCCATCATAGGCCGGGCCACGGCTCGATGTGTTATCGAGTACCCCGGCTGCGTTCAGGTTGGCAACTGCGATGCTGTTTTTGCCTTGTTTGTGGCCGCCGGTAATATTGGCCCATTCACTTCCAGCACCATAATTATCCGTTCCGCAGTCATCACCGTTGGCATTTCCGGCGGAGAAAACGTGTACAAGGGTAGGGTAGTTGTACATCTGGCCATCTACGATTTCGGTGGACAGGGTGTAGCCACTGTTGCAGCCGTTGGCATACGAGGAGTTGGTGATGTTCACATTTTCATCCAAAAAAAGGTCGAGTGTTTCATCCTGAAAATCGCTGGTGTAGTCGACGACATACAGTTCGGCGCCTGGGGCCATGCCTTTGTTTCGGGGGTCGAGATTGCCGGAAGCAGTGACGATGCCCGAAACGCCGTCGCCGTGGGTTCCATTATCTGCCCGAGTTTGGGTCAGGTTATGTATTCTGCCTTGAAAATCGATGTGCGGGCCTACTATGCCATCGTCACGCACCAGTACTTTAACGCCGTCGCCATTGTATTTTTTTCCGCCGGGCGCATCGCTGTCTAGCAGGTTGGCGCGGTGCAGGGATCGGCCTCTGGTATCTTCCGGGATGGCTGGCGGAGGAATCAATTCCATGTATTGCACAAAAGGTAGCGCTGCCACGTTTTCCAGTTGCTCGTCGGGCACCAGCAATTGCAGGAAGGAGGTATTTTTTCCTTTCTTTATTATTTCCCAGCCGGATTTATTGCAAAATTCAGCGGCTGATGCAAGCGATAGATGGGGGTAAACCACTACATTTACGGCAATTCGCGTTCCGTTCATTGCCCATTCTCCGAAAGGCCGTTCGCGAAGATTGCGGGCCATTTTCCATTCCGGCTGTACCGGCATGATGCTCAACACCCCGGCGCGTTCGAGTTGTTCGAGGTCATAATATTCAGGTATGGAAATCAGGTAGACATTGGAAGGCACATAGCCGATGATTTCCACGCCCGAAGCAGTCATTTGCGCACGCTGAGGCGATGAGATGAGATTTTTGGTACGAATATAGCGCACATAGTGCCCGCCGGAAATTTCGCTTTTATCAGGAAGCAGGAATTTCAGGCGCTCGAAATTTTCAGGGAAAGTTTCCATGCCGAAGTTAAATCTGACTGAAGTATCGGATTGGGCGGAAAGCAAGCAATGAAACAAAATCAGTGTAGTAGCAGTGCAGAGGATTCGTCTGATCATATACAGGGAGCAAGGTTTGATCTACAGGAATATTGATTTGGTCGGTAATTTGAAGCCATCGACAACCAAAATGGTGTATTGCAGTTGCATACACTTCAAATAATGCCTCAAAGAAAGCCGCTTTCCTTCAAAAACTTTATATCATATTCTGTCATATTCCGGCAAATGCAACTGCGTTTGGGCCGGTGTCGCATAAATACGAACCCACATCATGATTGAACCGATAGTATGGATTGGATTTATAGTAATGGTATTTTTTTTGATGGCCATAGATCTCGGGCTATTGAACAAAAAAGCCCATACGCCATCTTCCAAAGAAGCGCTTTTCAGCACCCTTGGATGGGTATTGCTGGCATTGGTATTTAATGTCTGGATTTACTTTGCTTACGAAAACCACTGGTTGAATCTCGGAACGTATATTCACGAGCCAATGGACGGGAAGGATGCCGCACTCAAATTCCTGACCGGTTATTTGCTGGAGGAATCCTTGAGTATCGACAACCTTTTTGTCATGGCGCTGGTGTTCGCGCGCTTTCAGGTACCAAAACAATATCAGCATCGCATCCTGTTCTGGGGTATCCTGGGCGTACTCGTTTTCCGGGGGATTTTGATTGGTACCGGGGTTTGGCTGGTACATTATTTTACATGGCTGTTCTACTTTTTCGGCGCCTTGTTGCTGTATTCCGCCTATCGCATGTTTCACCACGAAGAAGAAAGCGCCGATGTAGATATGGAGCGGTACTGGATTGTACGGATCATCAGTCGTTTTTATCCGGTTAGCAATTCGTACGACCAAGGGCACTTTTTTGTGATGGAGAACGGCCGAAAAGCCGTGACACCCATGATGATTGCGCTGTTGGTGATTGAAACCACCGATATTCTCTTTGCATTCGATTCAGTGCCAGCCGTATTTTCCATTACTACAGATCCTTTCCTCGTATTCTCTTCCAATATTTTTGCCATTATGGGGCTACGTTCCCTGTATTTTGTACTGGCCGATATGTTGAGCCGTTTTGAATACCTGCGATACAGTCTCATTGGTATTCTCGTATTTATCGGAATTAAAATGATTCTAATCCCATTGAAAGTGCATATTCCGATCGGGCTTTCACTGGGCGTAATCGGATTGTTAATGGCTGCCGGGGTGTTGGTTTCATTGTCACAACAAAGAAAAAACAGGCTCACCGACGACGATGGTGCACATTGATCCCCTCTTTTTCTTGTGCTGAAAAAAGACGGCATTTTGACCAAATGGAAATTTTAACAAGTGCGCATCTTGACAAATTGAAAATGCAGGTTATTTTTGTAACTGAAATCAGCCCAATGACAGGTGTTTTGTGCTTGTGTTCGGGTGTTTTTCAAAACATTAATTCACCTTATTCATTCACCGCAACTTCCGTAAAAAATCAGCAGATTCCCGGAAGTACCAATCTAAAACTCAACTTTTGCCATGAAACACTGGGAGAAGAAAAAAGATAACCGCCGCCCGGACGAATCGTCCTACCAACAACAAGACCACAAAAAGAAAAAACTCAAACCTTTAGAAAAAATAAAATACCGCCTCCGCGGACCCTCCGAAGAAGAAGAATAGCAGAAATACAGCATTTTACCAGCGGAAAGGACTTGTTCCTTTCCGCTTTTTTTATCTCAAAAAATTGGAAATGGCGCGTCTACTGCATTGTTCAGGTAGTAGGAGGCGTTTTCGCGCACAATGATGTCGAGCGGGAGGTACTGTTGCGGCGGAATTTCCTTGCGCAGGATCAGGTGCCGCGCCAGCGAGTGAATGCCCAGGTATCCCTGCCGCCAGGCATTCTGGTTGATGAGAAAACGAATTTTGTTGGATTCCAGAAGCCGTAGATTGGGCTCGATCAAGTCGAAGCCCACAATTTTGATCTCGCCTGCAATGCGCTCATCCAGTGCTTCCACCAATTTATAGGCGCGGGAGTTGGTAACGAAAAAACCTTTCAGGCGGGGTTGAGCCAGCAGTTGTTCATTTGCCCAGGCTTTCATCAAGGCAGGGTTGTCAAAATTTTCAAACACTGCCGTGTGGATACCGATAATTTTATCGGCACGGCTATCGAAAAAGTCCTTGAACCCCTGCTGTTTGGCTTGCAGGTGGGGCGCGCCGGGCACTTCCCGGTCGAGGTTGAGTACCATGGCATGATCGCCGTCATTCAACCCGAAGTTGAGCAAACGGCCAGCCAGCACACCGCTTTGATAGGAGTCCTGACCAATGTAACTCAAGGCATCCGTACCCTCGATCTGTGTATTGATCATCACTTTGGGAATGCCCAGGCGGGTAGTTTCCTCAATCAGCCACAAGGATTCATCGTGAAACAAGGGCGCAATCAGCACCCCGTCGGGCGCAGTAGCCAGCACGTTTTTTAGTATTTCCAGGTAACTTTTGGGCTCGAATAAAGGGAAAAAGTAAAATTCAGTTTTTGCGCCGTAATGGCTTACGGCCTCGGCTGCCCATTCTGCGCCTTCTTTGGGTTGTTCCCAATAGGGGTCGATTCTGTAATCAGGCAGAATGACAGCAATGCGATATGCCTTTTTGTTGTTGGCCAACGATCGCGCCATGATATTCGGTTCATAGCCCATTTCTTCCATGACCTTCAACACCCTTGCACGTACGTCGGGAGAAACATGCCCCCGATTGTGCAACACCCGGTCGACTGTTCCGATGGAAACACCCGTTTGCGCCGCAATGTCTTTTATTCTGATCTTTTGCTGCATGAACTGCCTTTTTCAAAAACAAATATCCATACATTATGCTTACCGTGTACGCACACATGCTAAAAAAAATATGCCGTGTGCGCACACGGTCTGAATAATATGCCGTACTTTTGTCCTGAAAAGAAATTCATTTTATCATAAAAGTCCTTTCTCGCTCCACTGATTTTTTGGATAACATTATGAAAATCAAGGAAAAAACTTCCACAGGCTACCTCAAATACGAACTCAAAAACTTTGAAAAGATGCCGGTGAAAATCTGGGAAGACTCTCAGGAGGCATCTCGCCATGTAGCCCGTTCGATCGCCCTGGCCATTCGCCAAAAACAGCAGGACGGCGAGCATATCGTGCTGGGACTAGCCACAGGCAGCACACCTATCAAAGTATATGAGGAACTGGTACGCATGCACAAGGAGGAAGGGCTGAGTTTTCACAATGTGATCACTTTCAACCTCGACGAATATTACCCCATGCCCCGCGAAGCGCAGCAGAGTTACTGGCGCTTCATGCATGAATACTTGTTTGATCATGTGGATGTGCTTCCGGAAAATGTACACATACCCAATGGTACTCTGCCTATGGAAGAAGTGGCCGGGTATTGCGAGTTTTATGAAAAACAGATCGACCTGGCTGGTGGAATAGATATTCAATTGCTGGGTATCGGCCGAACAGGCCACATCGGCTTCAACGAGCCCGGTGCATGGGAAACCTCTCCGACACGGATGGTGCGCCTCGACCACCTTACCCGCCATGATGCATCCCGCGATTTTCAAAGCAGCGACGATGTGCCATATCGTGCCATCACGATGGGCGTAGGCAGTATTTTTAAGGCGCGTACGGTGTACCTCATGGCCTGGGGCCAGCACAAGGCTTCTATCATTCAGCAAGCCATCGAGGGAGAAATCAGCACTTCCGTACCGGCTTCTTTCCTGCAAAAACACCCGAATGTGAAGGTGGTGCTCGACAAAAGCGCATCCGAAGAACTCACCAAAATGAAATCGCCCTGGCTGGCCGGTATCTGCAACTGGTCCGACGATCTCATTTGCAAAGCGGTGGTGTGGCTGTCGCAAAAAGCCGGAAAGCCCATTCTCAAACTCACCGACGAAGACTACAACGAACATGGCCTGAGCGATCTGATCATCGAACACGCCAACTCTTACGAACTCAATATCCAGATATTCAATCGCTTACAGCGCACAATTACCGGCTGGCCGGGCGGCAAACCACATGCAGATGATACCAACCGCCCCGAACGCGCCAAACCGGCCAAAAAACGTGTCATTCTGTTCAGCCCGCACCCCGACGACGATGTGATTTCCATGGGTGGCACTTTCCAGCGCCTCGTCGATCAGGGCCATGAAGTGCACGTCGCCTATCAAACGTCGGGCAATATTGCCGTGCACGACTACGATGCGCTGCGCTATGCCGAATTTATGCGCGAGTTCAAAGCCAGCCACGGCACGCTCGATGAAAAGGACGCCGCATTCTACGACAAGATCATTCACTTTTTGAATACAAAAGATTCCGGTACGCCGGATATTCCCGAGGTGCGTAGCATCAAAGGCCTGATCCGGAGAGGCGAGGCGCGTGGTGGCGCCCGCTTCACCGGGTTGCAGGATAAGCAAATCCACTTCCTGGATATGCCGTTCTACGAAACCGGAAAAACCCGCAAAATGCCATTGAGTGATGCCGACATCCAGATCATCGTCGATCTGATGGAGCGCGTAAAACCGCATCAGGTGTATGCCGCTGGCGACCTTGCCGACCCACACGGCACGCACCGCGTTTGTCTGGATGCTATTTTTGAAGCATTCCGCCGCCTGGACAATGAAACCTGGATGAAAGATTGCTGGCTATGGATGTACCGGGGTGCCTGGCACGAATGGGCAGTGCATGAAATTGAAATGGCGGTGCCCATGAGCCCCGAGCAATTGCGCAAAAAGCGCCAGGCCATTTTTATGCACCAGAGCCAGAAAGACCGCGCGCCTTTCCCGGGCGACGATAGCCGTGAATTCTGGCAACGTGCAGAAGACCGAAACCGCGGAACGGCGCAAACCTATCGCGACCTCGGCCTGGCCGAGTATGAGGCTATGGAGGCATTTGTAAGGTGGAAAGGTTAGGGGGAGAGATTTAGAGCGTGTTCGGGAATTTATTCTGAGCCGAAAGCAGACAAATTTTATTTTATACTGCGTTAATTTTTCCGCCGAATTGTCCGCATACGACTGTAAAATTTGCCTTATATAAAATAAAATTTGCCTGCTTTCGGCTCAGAATAAATTCCCGAACACGCTCTTATACTTTAGAAATTTGAACTAATTCTATTATTTAAGACTTGGGCTTTTCAAAATTGCTCCAATTTAGGTCATTTAATTTTGATGACTACCTTTGAGAATATGTAATTTTTAAATTTGTGCCTGCAATAAGTTCTATCTGGAAAAATGAAATTAATCAATTAATATGGAACCAACATGGACTGATATCGGATCTGCAGTAGGGCAAATAGCAAGTGCAATAATTTCACTTGTCGGATTTATTTTTGTTTACTTACAAATCAGACAAACTAATGAAAATTTGAGACAGAGTAATCATACTGCAATTTATTCTATAAACACTGAATTATATAAATTCTTTGCAGAAAATAGCACTTTGAGGCCTTTTTTTCATGATGGTGTGATGCCAACTGAAAAAGATATGAATAAGGTATTGAGTGTTTCAGAACTATTTGCAGATTTTTTTGAATTTATTCTTGTAGAGAGAGATTCATTGGCTCCAGAGATAAGGCAGCCTTGGCTTAACTACATGAAAAAAATATTTGCAAATAGCCCGGGATTTAGAATATTTATTCATAAAAATAAAGATCAATACTGTGAAGAACTTCTCAATCTCTTTGCAAATGTTGCTCCGTCTATTCCTGATCAGGTTGCTACATGCGAAGATGTGAAGACTGAAAAAGATTTTTTTGAAGTAGATTCAATTTATCAAGAATGCTTTGGTAAATCAAGTGTACCTACAGATTTGCAACATTCATGGTGGCTCAAGCAACCCGGTGGCATCATTGCTTTGAAAGAGAATCAAGTTACTATTGGGGCGGTAAGTTTTTGGGATATTTCAAAAAAATGCTTTGAATTACTAATGCATGGAAAAATTAAGGAAAGGGAAATTTCTGCTGATGATCTTACAGTAGAAAACAGTGGCTATTTATATATTAGTGAAGCCGCAATTAAAGATGATTACAGAAATAAAAAACTTTCTTTTTTGTTACTTAGAAAAACAATCCTCTCAATTGAGGAAAAATTCAAACAACTAAAAGGGAAAAGAAATTTACAAATATTGGCCTTAGGATTTTCATCAGAAGGAGAAATTATACTACGAAAATTAGGATTTCAAAAGATTCTTGATGCTACACAAACTGCCGATAATCAGCCTTTATTTCATCTAAAGATAGAAAGTATGGAAAGCGTCTTGGAAATAAAAAAAGCGTTACTCTAATTCTTGATTTTTTCCCATAAGTCCAGTGCCATTTCCGGCTCATTGGTCGTGATATAGTCGAACCCTGCGTTCATCAGCCATTCCATGTCTGATTTTTCATTTACCGTCCAGGCATTGAGCAGGATATGGTTTTGCTGTGCTATGCTTACCCAGTCTGGGTGATCCCGATACACGGAATGATGGAAATCGGCGCCGCGTACGCCATCCGCTTTTAATTGTGCCGGATTGCGGTCGCCTTCGAGGTATTGCGTATGCACCTGCGGAGCCAGTTCCAGTATTTTTTTCAGGATATCGTAGTCGAAACTGATATAAACGACTCTTTTTTCCAGGTGAAGTTCGTGCACCAGGGCAAGCACACGGGCTGCAATGCGTTGTCCGCGTTCCTTGCTGGTTTCCGATGGTTTTATTTCACAAACCAGATAGGTATGAGGGTTTTGGTGTGCGCCTGCCAGCAGGTATTCCCGGAGTGTAGGAAGTTTTTCGCCATTGGAAAGCGGAAATTGTGTGATTTCTGCGTACCTGCTTTTTTCGATCGACAGGTTATGCCATGCAGGGTCGTGGTTGATGATGAGCGAATCGTCGGCCGTCATGCGCACGTCGAATTCGGAGCCGACACATCCAAGAGTGATGGCGGCCCGCAGCGATGCGATCGAATTTTCCGGTAGCCCTTTCGTTTTCCAGGCGCCCCGGTGTGCGACGACGGGATTGGTGGCGGCTTTGAAACGCTTGTTTTGAACGTTTTTTAAGCAGGCGGGAAACACCATGCTGGTGAAAAGCAACAGGCAAATTGTATAGCGCATGTTCAGCAAAAACCTTTGAAAGCGTGCAAATTACCAAAAAAATCAGCCCACCCGAGGGCAGGCTGATCATTTTGGTGGTGGTAAAAATCAATACCCTGCATTCTGGGTAAGATTCGGATTGGCGTCGATTTCCAGTTGCGGGATTGGCATGATCCAGCGCGCTTGTGAACAGTGCGAGTAGTCCATTTTTACAGCAGGACCTACCACGCCGTTGTTGCAGGTGTAGGTATATTCTTCCAGTGCCTGCATCACATTGGTCGCCTCACCGGCGCGCACCAGGTCATCCCAGCGTTGTGCTTCGAATGCCAGTTCGAGGCGGCGTTCGTTGAGAATGGCTTTTTTCATTTCTGCTTTGGAGAGGCCGTTGGCCACAGGGCCGAGCCCTGCTCTGCTGCGAACGAGGTTGAGCGTGATAGCAGCATCGGCAGTGCTTCCCAGTTCGTTTTGGGCTTCGGCTTTCAGTAGTATGATGTCGGCCAGGCGCAGCAGGTAGTAGTCGTCGCCACTGGCCCAGCCGGCAGCGTGTTTCTGCTTGTAGTTGAATGGAATAGCCGTAGATGGATCCGCGCAAGGGTTCCAGTTTTCGTCTGCCCAACTGATCGGATCGCCATTGCCGTCGGTATTCCAGAATACGATATTGGCACTTTTACGCACCACATCGCCTGCAGCATCGTAGGCGGCCACCAGGTCTTTGGACGGAACGCAGTATTTCTGCCAGCCATCTTCGGGCGCCAGATACAATTCGATGCCCCAGCAGGAAGCCGACCAGTTGCCGGTTTCAAACGGGATTTCCAGGATGGATTCCGAATTCATATAGTGCAAACCATCGAACAAGTCAGCATAATTAGCCATCATGGAGTAGCCGGCCGGGCTGGTAATTACGGCATTGCAGTGTTCGAGTACATGGTTGTAGTCGCGGTCGCTGCGTTGTGCCCATACTTTGGCCAGCAGGGCATTGGCAGCACCTTTTGTTGCACGCACTTTGTTCACATTGGCGCCACCGGCGTACGTATCGGGCAGGTATTTCACCGCCACATCGAGGTCGGCCACTATCTGTGTGTACACTTCTGTTTCCGAAGCCCGCGCCTTGCGGGTGAGATCGGGGTCTGCCGTGTTCGACTGGAGTTCGAGCGGAACGCCGCCGTACATTTTCACCAGTTGGAAGTAGTTGAAAGCACGCAGGAAACTGGCCTCGCCGATGATCTGGTTGCGGCGCTCTTCTGTAAGCGCAGGGTCGTCGATACTGCCGATTTTGTCCAGCAGGATATTGCTACGGCCGATACCACGGTACAAGGCACGCCAGTTGGCAAAGTTGTGGTCATTGCTGGGTGGAAGAATAAAGCGATCGTAGTCGAGGAATGTTTCCTCATTGTTGCCACCCGGATAGGCATTGTCAGAACGCACATCGCTCAGCATCACGTTCTCCCACTGATAGTAGTCGGAGCCGTAAAAAATATTGTAACAACCTGTCAGGGCGCTTTCGATATCTTTTGCGGTCACATAGGCATTACCCGTTGTCAGAGAAGTCTTGGGTGTATCGTCCAGAAATTTGGTACAGGAATGCAATACCATGACGGACAAAAACAGCAGGGCTGTCTTCAGGTAAAAAGCATTTTTTTTCATATTTCTTGAGAAATGGAAGTTTAGAAACTAAGGTTGAGGCCGAGGATAATGTCGCGGGCGTGGGGGTAGGTTCCAAAATCCACACCGGGTGCTGTATTTTGGTTGGTAGCGCTTTGACTGTTGGTGCTGAATGCGCTTACTTCCGGGTCGAAGCCGGTGTATTTGGTGAATGTGAGCAGGTTTTCTACCGTGCAGTACACCATAAAGCGGCTCATTTTTAACTTTTTCAGTTTTTCAGCCGGAATGTTGTAACCCAGCGTCAGTGCTTTCAAACGGATGTAGGAACCGTTTTCCACGTAACGCGTCGAAACCGCCGAATTGTCCCAGTTGGAGGGCGAAACGCCCGGAATATCGGTCACATCACCCGGGTTTTTCCAGCGATCCAGCACGGTGGCCGACTGATTCATCGGCAACACCATCGACTCAGTCAGGATACGGGTGGCATTGAGAATGTCGTTGCCCTGAACGCCCTGGAAGAAGAAATCGAGGGTGAAGTTTTTGATGGTGAAAGAGTTGCTGAATCCGAAGATAAATTTCGGGTTGGCATTACCGATGATACCTACGCTGTCGGCGCTGTCGTCGGCAGTTCTCAGGAATTTGATTTTGCCGGTAGCCGGATCAACGCCCTGCGAGTATTTGCCATAGAAAGAACCAAGCGGCGAACCGGCCTGTACGATGGCCGTGTTCAGGCTGGTACCTGCGGGGTTCACCTCGCCAGTGTGCAGGGTGGTACCTACGATGTCGAGCACCTTGCCTTTATTGAAGGAAATATTGAAGTCGGTGGCCCAGCGGAAGTTATCGCGTACGAAATTTTTGGAGCCGATCTGGAATTCAAAACCTTTGTTCTCGATGCTGCCTGCATTTTGCAGGGCACTGGAGAAGCCAGTACTGGTAGGCTGGGTTACTTCGAGGAGCAGGTCGGTCGTTTTTTTCGTGTAGTAATCTGTGGTGATCGTCAGGCGGCCATTCAGGACCGTCAGGTCGATACCCACGTCGACCTGTGAGGTTTTTTCCCAGCGCAAGTCCTTGTTTTCCAGCGTGGTAGCAATGAAAGCCGGTTGTGCCTGACCGCCAATCAGGTATTTCTGCAGGGTGTCTACCAGTCCGTACCAGGCGTACGGACGTGAGCGGTCGTTGCCCACGATACCCCAACCTGCGCGCAGTTTCAGTTCGTTGATACCTGCTACTTTAAAGAAATCTTCTTCAGAGAGTTTCCAGCCTGCCGAGAAGGACGGGAAATATCCCCATTTGTGTTCGGGCGAAAACTGTCCGGAACCGTCCGCTCTGAAATTGGAAGTCAGGTAATACTTGTCGTCGTAGGAGTAATTCAACCTGCCGATAATGGCTGCGTGCGACAGACGGGCATAATCGGAATATGGAGTGGCCTTTACGTTGCCCGATTCTACAGAATTGTCGGGTGCACCGGTGAAGTCGTGAGAAGATTTGTAAAGATTGTCATTCACCTGGCGCGAAGCAATGAAACCGCCCATCAGCGCTACATTGTGTTTGTCGACTTGCGTATTAAAATTGGCAGTATTTTCGGAAATCCAGTACTTGTATTCGTACGTGTTTTCAGCAGCCAGGCCTTTCAGCGACTGGCCGTAACGGGTCTGTACGGAGTCCTGGAAAGACGTAAACAGGCCATTCGATTTTTCGAAGCCCAGGAGGCTTTTCACTTTCAGGCCGGTGGCTACTTCTGCTTCTGCATACACGTTGCCATGTACGCGGCTGTTGGAAAACTTGTGATCTGGCTGATACACTGTGGAAACCGGGTTTTCCAGGTCATTGATAAACGGGCTGCGCGCATATTCCTCCGGTTTATCCGGGTTGCGGATACCAATGTTGGGCAGGGTAGTGTACAGACGAGCAATAACGCCATTGCGCTGATTTTCAGGCACATCGCGGTCCGTCCACTTGTCGTAGGCCAGGGCCGTTCCCACTTTCAGGAATTTGACCAACTGGTGGTCGAGGTTCAATTTGACGGTACCGCGTTTCAGGCTGTTGTTCAGTACGATACCGTTTTGATCGATAAAGGAGCCCGAAGCATAGTACGATGTTTTGGCTGTGCCGCCGGTGGCTGCCAGGTGGTAGTTCTGGGAAATACCGGTGCGGAAAATTTCATCCTGCCAGTTGGTATTGGCGTTGTACTTGTTCCAGTCGGTCGATTCACCCATTTCCGTCATCAACTCGCGGAATTGATCGCCGTTCAGCATATCCATCCGTTTCCAGGGTTTGGAGAACGTAGCGGAAGTATTGAAATTGAGTTTGAGTTTCTGGTTTTTACCGCGTTTGGTGGTAATGATTACTACACCATTGGCGCCACTACTGCCAAAAACAGCGGCAGAAGAAGCGTCTTTCAACACGGTAATACTTTCAATGTCGGCCGGGTTGATTTCGTTCGTGTTATATGTTGGAACGCCATCCACTATATACAATGGGTCGCTGCCGGATGTAATAGAAGAAGTACCGCGCACGCGGATGGAAAAACCTGCCTGCGGCTGTCCGGACGAACGGATAACCTGCACACCGGCTGCTTTGCCTTCCATAGCGTAACCAAACTGGGTGTTGGAGCGGTTTTCCATGTCTTTGGAAGAAAGCGTGGCAACCGAACCCGTGAGGTCTTTTTTCTTCTGCGTGCCATAACCAACGACCACGATTTCACCGAGATTGGTATTGACTTCCTGCATGACGACGGTCAGCGTGTTTTTCCCATCCAGAGATACTTCACGTGTCTCGAAGCCGGTAAATGAAAATACCAACACTGCAAAATCGGGTGCTTCAAGGCGAAAACTGCCACTTGCATCGGTGGTGGTGCCCACATTCGTGCCTTTCACACGAATGGTCACCCCTACGAGCGGTTCATTCTTTTCGCTGAGCACCTTGCCAGTTACAATTTGCGACAACACATCTGCCGCCCCGGCTTTTTCGGTGATCACGATCAGGCCACTGTTGAGTCTTTTGTAGTTCAATTCCGATCCTGCCAGCACTTCGTCCAGAACGGCTTCCACGGGTTCGTTTTGGCTGCTTACGTCCACCTTGTTTTTCAACGCCGGCAGTTCGTAATTGTATAAAAAACGCAGGGTCGTTTGTTTTTCAATGGCCCGGAACACTTTTTTGAGTTCCGTTTGTTTCAGGTTGAGGGTAACATTTTGAGCATCTGTGGTGCCTTTTGCGAGCACCTGAAAAGATGCCAGCGCCACGAGGACGGCTGTTATTTTCATAACGCGAAACGATTTTGCAGCATAACTTTGCCAAGAAAGCCATGTTGCGATAGGTACTTTTTGCTTCATACTATTAAAAATAAAGGTTGAACAATAGGGAGCCTTACGGACGATCCTCTTCGTGAAAGGTTCCCGGTTTGATTTTGCCGGGGAATGTTGGCGCATTTCCCGGTTTTTTTATGTTACAGCCCACTGAAGTGAGCCTGCATCATCATGTGTTACGGCTTGTCGATATAGACCTGATTGCCGTCTATGCGGAAGCGGAAGGAAGCGGTGAGTTGCAGGGCGTGCAATGCTTCTTCCAGGGTTTCATTCTCTAACATTCCTGTAAATCGGTATTGGGCTACCTTTTCATCTCTGATCGTAATTTTCAAATTATACCAGCGTTCCATTTTCACCGCCAGTTCGTTGAAGTGGTCTCCTTCAAATACAAGCCTTCCATACACCCATGAAGTTTCGGTTCGTGTGCTGTCGGGCACAAGTTGAGACAGGCGGGTTACAGAAAGCAAGGGGGCTATTTCTGAACTTTTTTCAGAAGGCGTGGACTTATTGTCTTCGGGCGCACCGGATGCCGATGTCTGTAAAACTGTATTTTTTTTCCGAATGACCAATTTTTCATGCGGGCGCAACATGATGCGGGCCGCATCCGTCGCATTGCGTTTTTCGACAGCGATCGAACCTTGCAGCAGGGTCGTTTCTACGGCATCCTCATCTGCATAGGATTTCACGTTGAATACCGTGCCGATGACATGAATATCTATTTCACTGGTATGTAAAACAAAAGGATGGTCGGGGTTTTTCGCTACAATGAAATAGCCTTCGCCTTCGAGGGTAACTTCTCGCAGGGTATCGTTAAATACATCGGGGTACTTCAGTTTGCTGTCCGAATTGAGCCACACCTGCGTTCCGTCCGGGAGCGTAACTTTGGACTTTGCACCGCGTTCAATGACAATTTCATTGATATGTGCTTCTTTTTGTTCGGTTTTCAGAAAAGCGGGCCAGAAGCGCAAGGCGACCAGGCCGAGCAGTAAAACCGCTGCGGCGGCAATTACACGGCGTGAAATGAAGGAAGTCCACACCGCGCGTTCGGGTCTGGAGGCTTTTTGCAGTATTTCCTGAAAACGGGTATCTGCATCCGTAGGCAAAGAACCGCCCGATTTGGCTCCTGCAGCCCAGAATGTATGAAGGATTTCGGCCCAAAACCGGTCATTTGCGTTCCATTGCAGGTAATCCTGCAATTCGCGCTCTTCTTCCGGAGTGGCTTCTCCGGCCATTTTTTTTGCCAGCAAGGCGGAAAGTCGGTTGTTGTCCATATGTTGAGAGAACTCACTTACATAAGACAGCCTCCAGCAGAATTGACCCTAAAAGGAACATGGATTTTTTTTGAGAATTTGTTCGGCCGGCCCGCTGGATGTATTCTTTCATGTGTTCACGAATGCGGCCAACAGCGATAACCATTTGAGCGTCAACGGTATTGACGGAAATGTGCAGAATGTCGGCCACTTCCTTGTACTTGAGTCCGTCTTCCCTGACCATGTTAAAAATAATCCTGCATTTGGGCGGAAGCGTTCCTACAGCTTCTTCCATGCGGGCCATCATCTCGGTCATAATAAGAATTTGTTCGGGGCTGGGACTTGATGCGCTGTCTCCTATGTAATCTGCTGCTTCCAGGGGCGGTTTTTTGCCACTTTTTTGTGTGGCGAGGTAGTTCAGGGCGTTGTTTTTGATAGCAGCATACAGATAAATGCGGAGGTTTTTGATGTCGGGAAGGGCGTGTTTGTTGCGCCAGAGTTTTACAAAAACATCATCGGTAATGTCCACGGCACCCTCTTCTGATTTGACGATCGAGTAGGCAAAGCGCTGAAGCCGCTCAAAAAACAAAAGAAAGATTTGGCGGAAAGCAGCCGTGTCGCCTGCAGCCGCTTGTTCCTGTAAAAGAGGTAAATGCTGTTCGTCGCCAGGCGCCACAAACTTCATGGGTTAGGATCGGTGGTTGTTGGAAACCACCCCGCAAATTTTGAAAAAAAAACGGAGAAATTAGAGCGAGTTCGCAATTTTCAGTCTGTGGCAAAAAATCACGAACTCGCTCTTTAACAGATGGAAAGGTGCTCAAAATCTGGAAGATTAAATTCAAGCATTCAGCAATTCCTTGAATGAAGAAATTAGAGCAATTTCGTCCAGTACCATCCCTGCCGCGCCCAAATCGATAGCCTGCTGCGGCATGTAGCCTACCTCTGCCGAAACAGGGTCTTGAGCAATCGTCGTACCTCCGGCTTTCCTGATTTTCAGAAGCCCGGCGGCACCGTCGGCATTGGCGCCCGACAACAAAATGCCGATAGATCTTTGCCGAAATACATTGGCCACGGATTCGAAAGTAACATCGATACTGGGCTTGCTAAAATGTACCTTTTCCGAACTGTCGAGCGAAAAAGTGCGTTCGTCCTCAATCAGCAGGTGGTAATCGGGTGGGGCGATGTAGATATTACCCGGCTGTATTTCATCCTTATCTTCCACTTCCCTGACAGGTACCTGGGTTTTGTAAGACAAAAGATTTTCCAGGATAGACTCGGGGTCATTTTTTCGATGCAGCACAATAATAATAACTGCCTGCATTTGTGCTGGTAGCGCTTGCGCCATGGCAAGTACGGTTTCAAGACTCCCCGCAGATCCGCCGATGACCACCACTTGAAATGTGTTCAACTGGTTTTCCGCCATATTTTATCTTTTATTGAAAATGGCGAGTAGTTTCCGGCAATACTGGTAAATCGCAAGTTCTCTTTGGTACCCAGCACCAGGAACCCCAATTGATCGAGGCTTTCATCAAAGAGCGTCAACACCCTGTCCTGTAGTTCCTTATCAAAATAAATCAGCACGTTGCGGCAAAAAATAATCTGAAACTCGTTGAAAGAACGGTCGGAAACCAGGTTGTGCGTGCTGACGATCATCCTGGATTTCAGGCGTTCGTCAAATTTTGCCCAGTTATATTTGGCTGTGTAGTAGGAAGAAAAATCCTTTTTCCCACCCGACAGAATATAGTTTTCAGAATAGTTTTTCATCTGACTCATCGGGAAAATGCCATTCTTGATCTGTTCAATCACGACTGGGTTGAGGTCGGTGGCATACAACAGCGAACGATGCAGTAAATTGGCTTCTTCGAGCAAAATAGCCATTGAATACACTTCTTCTCCCGTTGAACAGCCCGCATGCCAGATGCGTATAAAAGGGTGTGTGGCCAGTACGGGCAATACTGTTTCCCGGATGGTTTTGAACACAGCAGGGTCGCGAAACATTTCCGTAACGTTTACCGTAAGCCCTTGCACTACCTGCGGCAGGTAGGAAGGTTCTGTTTTCACCTTGTGCAGCAGTTCGGCAAAACTGGGCACTCGATCGATTGTCATCAGCCGCATTACCCTCCTTTTCAGGGAGGCACGGGCATAGTGATTGAAATCGTAGCCGTACAAGTCGTACAGTACAGTAGTAAGATGTTCAATTTCTTCGTCGTGAAGCATGACACCCATTTATTGGTACAACCACACACGCAGGAGTGAAATCAACTGATCCACATCTACAGGTTTGGTAATGTAATCGGACGCTCCGGCTTCGATGCATTTGATACGGTCGCCTGCCATCGCTTTGGCCGTTACGGCGATGATAGGAAGTTTTTTAAATTTCGACATAGCCCGAATATTTTTGATCGCATCGTATCCATCCATTTCTGGCATCATCATATCCATCAGAATCAGGTCGACCTTTTTGTGTTCCCGCAGTTGCTGAAGGGCTTCCTTGCCATCGATGGCTGAAATGACGTTGATGCCATAGTTTTCCAGCGATTTGGTCAGGGAGAAAATATTGCGCACATCATCGTCGGCTACCAGGATATTTTTCCCTTTTAGTACTTCTTCCAGTTCGCCGAGGCGTTTGTAATGTGCCGAACGGTTGCCTTTTTTATTTTCCTCGACCAGGTGCAGGAAAAGCGACACTTCATCGAGGATGCGCTGGTAGGAATTGGCTGTTTTGATAACAATGGTATCGGCGTATTGCTTGATTTTCAGTTCTTCCGCCTGTGAAAGGAATTTGCCAGTGAATATGATAATGGGTATGTTTTCCAGCCCGGGCGTTTTTTTCACTTCTTCCAGCGGAACATAGTTGCGTTGCTCGGGAATTCCCATGTCCAGAATAACACAATCGACTTCTTTTTGCTGCAAGGCTTCGATGCCATCGCCGACAGAATTTTTTATTTCCGATACCACCTGGTGTTGTTGCAGGAAATATGCCAAAGCCTGGGCATGTTTGGCATTTTCCTCGACGATCATCACCTTCCTGGGGGCTTTGCTAAGGGCTTCCTCAATACAGGTGAATATCTCCGCGAGTTTGTCAAACGCAACAGGTTTGTTGATAAAATCAACGGCGCCTTTCGACAAACTTTTGGTGCGCACCTGGAACGACGACATCATATGAACGGGAATCGGGCGGGTGACAGGGTTTGATTTTAGTTCGTCCATCACCTGCCAGCCACTTTTCACAGGAAGTTGCACGTCGAGCAGGATACCGGCGGGCAGGTATTTTTTGGCCAGTTCGACGGCTTCGTCACCACGCACGGCCACAATACCTTTATAGCCATTTTGCCGGGTATATTCAAGCAAGGAACGCGCAAAAGCGGTATCGTCTTCCACAATCAGCACGACCTTGTCGCCGGCTTCTATTGCATGGCGGTCGTCCTCCACAGCCTCTGGAATGGTGTTGAGAATAAATTTACTGTCTTCGTCCTTGCCTGTTTTTCCTTTTGAGGGCGTATCATCCTGGATTACCGCAGGCTGTGCAGTGCTTTCCGGGATATGTAATCTGTACCCTTTTTGATCCGGAATGGTAAGCGTAAATGTGCTTCCTTTCCCTTCCACGCTTTCGAGGGTGATTTCGCCACCCAGCAAACGCGCCAGTTCTCGACTGATCGAGAGCCCCAGTCCCGTTCCTCCGTATTGCCTTCTGGTAGAACCATCGGCTTGTTGAAATGCCTCGAAAATCGTTTCGTGTTTGTCGGCCGGGATGCCTATGCCAGTGTCTTTTACAGCAAAATGAATAGCATGACCTTCCGTTCTGATGTGGAGGCTAACGGAGCCTGCCTTGGTAAATTTGATCGCATTGGAGATCAAATTGCGCAAAATCTGATCGAGGCGAAGCCGGTCTGTTTCAATCGAGGCAGGAACCTGTTCGGCCTGGGTAATGTCAAACGAGATGTTTTTATCTTTGGCGATCGGGACGAACAGAGACTTCAGATCAGCGGACAAACCTTCGAGCCGGACGGCGCTGTATTCCAGTTCCATTTTTCCCGACTCAATTTTTGTCAGGTCCAGGATTTCATCGATCAGCGTAAGCAGGCCTTTCCCGGAAGTCTGTATCACCTGGGCATATTCCACCTGCTCGTCGGAGAGGTTGCGCGGGTGATTTTCAGACAGGAGGCGCGACAGCAGGAGGATGGAATTGAGGGGTGTGCGCAGTTCGTGCGACATATTGGCCAGAAACTCCGATTTGTAGCGGGTACTCTGTTCGAGGTCTTCCGCTTTTCGCTGAATTTCGAGGTTGCGTTCGAGGATAACTTCGTTTTTTTCTTCCAGCAGGCGACTGCGTTCTTCGAGTTCGATATTGGCCTGCTGGAGTTCTTCCTGTTGCACTTTCAGTTCTTCTTCCGATGCCTGAAGTTTCTCCGCCTGTGCTTCGAGTTCGGCATTAATATTCTCCAGTTCGCTTTGTTGTGCTTGCAGTTCTTCCGTTTGCGACTGGGTTTCTTCCAGCAGTTCCTGCACGCGCTGTCGGTTTTGGGCCGTATTGATGGCAATTGCGATGTTATCTGCTGCTAATCGCAGGAAGTTTTTCTGTATTTCGGTAAATCCGGAAATGGAAACGAGTTCTACGATGCCCTTTACCTGTTTATTGTACACGAGCGGTAGTGCAAAAATGGCGCGCGGTTTTACTTCCCCCGGCAAATACGTCATAGTGTACAATTCGTCGTTCAGGCCCTCGATCAACAACGGCCGTGCAGAAGAGGCTGCTTGTCCTGCCAAGCCTTCACCCAGTGCGATACTTTTTTTCTGATGGGCAGGCACAATGGCATAGCCGCTTTTCAACTGGAGTGTGCCAAAATCGTCGAGCAGGTAAAAAGCGCCTGCCTGGCAATTAGCATATTCCACCACAAAATTCAATACGGACTTGGCAAGGGTTGGAATGTCAAGGTCGACGATGACATTTTCACTGAGTTTGGCCAGGCCAGTCTGCAACCATTCTCGCTCCGATAGTTGGGTAAACGAGACATCCAGCGCGCCGGCCATGTTATTGAGCGACTCGGCTATCGATCCGAGCGCATCTTTGCCGTCGTCATCTACCCTGATCTGGTAATTTCCATCTGAAATTTGCTCGGCAATGTTTTCCACCGCCGCAAGCCTGCGCGTAATTTCCTGGTCCTTCAATTGCAACGCGCGTTGTAATTCCAGGCGTTTTTCAAAATCGTTCATCATCCGGATGACAGAGATGATCGTAATTAAAATGCCCAGGAGGGATGCGATGAGAATAACGACAGGCGTTCTTCGGGTAAATTGCTCGAGTTGAATGGTTCTTTCCTTCAACAAAGCCTGCTCTTCCACCCGCATGGAATCCACAACATTTCTGGCTGCATCCATGAGCAGTTTGCCTTGCAGTAAAAAACTGTCGGGTACTGCCTCGCCTGATTTTTGGAGTTTGATACCTGTACTGAGTGAATTGAATCGCTTCTGAGCCAGGCTTTTTAACAAATCTGCATGCACCTGTTGAGCAGGATTATCATGTGTCAGATTTTTTACCTCGTTGATACGTTCCATGGTGGAATCATATGCCCCGTAATACGGCTTCAAAAACGATTCATTGTTGGTAAGCAAAAAACCGCGTTGACCTGTTTCAGCATCTTTCATCAGGGAAATTACCTGTTCCACTTTCATGCTTACTTCATGGGTGTGGTTCACCCATTTCGTGCTGTCGAGCAACTTTGAAATGCTGATGTAGGAAACGATTGCGCTGACGAGCAAGAGCAAAAGGGATAGTCCATAACCAGTATATAAATTGCGTTTAAATTTTTCCATAAGCATTTGTCATTCAGGGCGTTGCAAAGAGGTGGTTTGATGCAAGGGTAAAATAATAGTAAATGCGGCGCCTTCTCCTTCCCGGCTTTTTGCGCCGATCAGGCCATTGTGTTTTTCCACAATTTTTTTGACGATCGCCAGCCCAATCCCGGTGCCCTCATATTCACTGCGGCCATGCAGTCGTTGAAAAATAGTAAAAATTTTATCTCTGTAGGCCTCATCAAAACCAATCCCGTTGTCGATCACCTGAATCCGGGCATACTCTCCTCGCGGATCAGGTGTCGCATCGATGTCCTTGGAAGCGATGAGTTCACTCTTCATAAGAATTTCGGGCGCCGAGTCGGGTTTTGAAAATTTCAGGGCATTGCTAATGAGGTTTTGAAACAGTTGCCGCATCTGACCGGGTACTGCTTCCAGTACGGGCATTTTTTCAAGCGAAATACGGGCGTTTTTTTCGTGCAGGGCTACTTCGAGGTCGGAAAGGGTATTTTCGATTACTTCGGAAAGATCAACTTTTGTAAAAGGCGAGGTGCCGGAAAGATTCGAATGGCTGAGCAAGTCCTGAATCAGGTCGCGCATCCGTTCGGTAGAGGCAATCACTTTGTTGATCTGGGTTTTTGCATCTTGTGTTTCTGCCAGGTGCTTTTCGCGTATCACTTTGCAGAAAAGCAGGATTTTGCGCAAGGGTTCCTGCAAATCATGGGAAGCAAGGTAGGCATACTGAGCCAGTTCCGTATTTCTGTTTTCAAGGTCCTGGTTGCTGTATATCAACTCGCGAGTGCGCTGGGTAATCTTTTCTTCCAAAGAAAGATTCATGGATTCCACCTCCGCCTGAGCCCGTTTGCGCGATTCAATCTCCTTGTGAAGCATATCCTGCACTTGCTTCAACTCACGGGTCTGTTCGTACAGACGTACGAAGGTTTTTACTTTCAGCAGCAGCAAATCGGGATCGAAAGGCTTGGACAGGTAATCGACTCCTCCAGACTGGTAGCCGCGATTTACAAATCGTTTGTCAGTATTTACGGCGGAGAGGAAAATGATGGGAATATCGCGCGTTTTATTCAGGCTGTTGACGGCTTCAGCCACTTCGTATCCATCCATTTCCGGCATCTGGACATCCAGAATGATCAGCGAATATTCCTTGCGCAATAGTTTTTTCAAGGCTTCTTCTCCAGAGGAAGCCGTGTCAACCTCATATGCATGGTGCTGCAACAGGGTTTTTAAGGAAAACAGATTTTCTGCAAGATCATCAACAATCAGTATCATACGCAGCGATTATGTAGAATAGGAATATAAAAATACCGTTCCAGCGTCAACTAGTTACAAAGGTGCCGGTATTGCTGCGGAGTTGTTGCAAGGCAGTGTCGAGGTGGCAAGGGAGGTTTTCAGCAATAGTCAGCACAATTTTTTCAAGGTCTGACATGTCGCTGGGTTTGGTAATAAAGCCGTTAGCGCCCAGCGCAAAACAATCATCTATATCGCGTTGGTGAGAAGAGGTGGTATAAATGACAACCGGGATGTTGGAAAGGAGGATGTCGGATCTTATCTCGCGCAGGCATTCCTTGCCGTCCATTCGGGGCATATTGAGGTCCAGAAATAAAACATCGGGCAATGGCCCTTCCATTTCCCGAAGCATTATGAGCGCTTCTTTTCCATCTGAAGCAGTATCCAGGCGGATAGGGAAGGGACAATCACCGACTATTTCCTCAAACAGGAGCGTATCATCCGGATCATCGTCTGCAAGGAAAAAGAACGCAGTTCTATTCATGGTGTTGCAAGAGAATGTTTATCAAAATGGTTGTTTCCAGATGGGTTAAACAAAGATAACGCTGTTTTAACAGGCTCTTAAACCTGCATTTACATAACGGTTTTGGTATGCGTCGGGTATCTCATTTGCAGCAAATGTATTTTTTTCCGGGTTATCCCCTAGGAAAAATAATGGATGGATGTGTAGATTCCTGGGTATAAACAACCAGCATTTGCCTGGTAATTTTGGGGATTTTTTTGCCCAAATCCGGATTGTGATCTTCATGTATTCAGGAATAAAGATAACAATGTTCATGCAGCAGAGTTGAAAAAAAATTATGCCCGGGCAAACATACATTTGTCGCTTGTTGAGTTGTGTACAAAACAGCAGCAATATGAAAGTTTGATGGTTCACAAAAAGTTTTGAATGATGCCTGTTTCTCTAAATCTGATTAAGCAAGGGAGTATGTTGGTCTTGTTGTTTCCCTTTTTATCCCTTTCTGCCCAGACTTTCCAAGATCGAAGTGCGCCGCGCTGAGTAGAAAGAGAAACCATGCTCTAACATCAACACTTGAATTGATACCAGTCATTTGATTCCGCATAAACAATCTGGCAAATTGTTGCATCAAATCCTCGGATTATGCAACATATCAAATTGATTTCCAAACGTGGCTTGATGGCAATTATTCTGCCGTTCTTTTTGTTGCCTGTAGCACAAGCACAAAAAGATACGTCGACACATTGCCCACAATGGCTGGTTTCTGTGTTCAACACAGCCACCTTGCTACCTGGCCATATTTTTTCTAAGCCGGTGCACCCGGGTATCACCCTCGGCGCCGAATTTCGTTACAACCATCACCCTCGTAACCAGTGGTTGCAAACTGCCAAACTGGGATTTTCGTACCACCAGTACGCACAGTCTGTGGTTCAATTGTATTCAGAATTTGGATACAGACGCGATATCTGGAAAGGCATAGGCGCTGAACTTCGCATTGGCGCCGGCTACCTGCATGCTTTTCCTGCTACGGAAATTTTCAAATTCAAGGACGGACAGTATGTGAAGAAAACCAAGCTCGGACGACCCCAGTTTATGGGCGGCGCAGCACTTGCCCTCGGCTACCAGTTGCCCGGTAATTTCTGGGTAAAACGCATCTATGTTGAAGACCAGTTCTACCTGCAAATGCCGTTTGTGAAAAACTATGTACCACTGCTCCCCAATTCAGTGCTGCATGTGGGAGTGGGGATAAGTCTAAAGTCCTGAGTCCTAAGACCTGAGTCGACAGTCATCAGTCAACAAGCATTACTATGAAAAATCGAACCAGAATATCCATATTATGGGTGGGAATGGCACTTTTAATGCCATTGTCCTGCCAGAAAATAGATGTCGGGCATACCACGTCCTGCACGTACACGCCCGGCGCTGTTCACCCGCACAGCCAGGAATTCCAGGCGGTGCTCGACAAATACGTTGCCAAAGGCTTGCCGGGAATTGTAGCCCTTGTGCGCGATTCCAGTGGCATCTGGGCTGGTTCTGCCGGCCTGGCCGACATTTCAGAAGGCATTCCCATGTCGCCCTGTATCGTATCCAAGGCAGCCAGCCTTACCAAACCATTTGTCGGTACGCTCGCCTTGAAATTGGTGGAAGAAGGCGCGTTCGGACTCGACGATCCGCTGACTCGCTGGTTGTCGGCCGATGTACTAGATCACGTCAAAAATGCGCGAGAAAGCACCGTGCGGCAATTGCTGAATCACACGACGGGCATCGCCGATGTCATTGACGACAACGCTTTTTACCTGTCGGTGCTCAACAACCCGGCCCGCAAATGGAAGCCTGATGAATTGATCAAATTCGTGTACGACGACGATCCGGAATTCGCGCCCGGACAAGGGATTTCCTATTCCAATACCAATTTTCTGCTGCTGGTTATGGTGATCGAATCGGCCACAGGAAAAGACCACAGCCAATTGCTGCGTGAAAAGGTGCTCGACCCACTTGGCCTTGACAATACCTACTACTACTGGCACGAATCGCTACCTGCGCAAGTGGCACAAGGCTATTTCGACCTCTACAACAACAACACAATCATCAATGTGACCAATTACAACACGGGCAGCGGCAATGGCTACGGAGGCATGTACTCTACGGTTTTCGACCTGAAAACGTTTATTGAAGCGCTGGTACGCGAAAAACGCGTGTTGGGACCTGCCATGCTCGATCAAATGCTCACATTTACAGCAGAGGAAGGCGAGTCGAACCGCGCCAATGGTCTGGCTATTTTCAAGGATTTCCTCGATCGCGGACCGGAAGGCTTTTCCTACGGACACCGCGGCCGCGACCTGGGCTACACCGCCGATATGAACTGGTTTGTAGCAAAAGACCGCACGCTGGTGTACCTGATCAACTATGGCACCGACGGCAAAAGCAACCTGCGCCAGACTTTCTATGATTTTCGGGATGAAATAGCCAATACGGTGATCGGGTATTAAAGTGGCTGGTGTTATTTCAAACGGCTGTGCAACAAACTTTGAACCGCTTCTTCAAAACCGGCCGGGCCTGTACCCGATGTTCTTCGTAAACCGTCCAGTTCTATTTGTGCATAGTTTCCATCTGCCCTGCGTACCTGGAATGCGATATCTGCACAATTTAACATCGGCAGATCATTCGGACTGTCGCCAATAGCGGCAAATACGGGAGAGGACGTGGTTTGTCTGAAAATTGACATAAGGTGTCGTACGGCAACCCCTTTATTCGTCGATGCCGATTGAATTGTCAGAAAACGCCCACCCTGGCTGGTTGAAAAACCCGACACTGCAAGGGCATTCAGAAATTCGGGAGTGTTTTTGGCTTCCGGCGTTTCTACAAGTGTCTCCGTGAACCAGCGATCCCGGGCGCGCAGAAGCGCTTCCCCATGCAGGCCTGTATGCAACGACAGTTCAGCGTCCGACACATCAGAAAAGCCACGCACCGCTGGAAACCGCTTAATAATCTGATGCAGCGCGCTTGTATCCGTATGCGCCAAGGCAAATACCTCGTGTTTTTCCGTATCGATATACCTGGGTAAAACAGGAAGTATTTCGGACGGAAAATAACCTTTCGGGATAACAAGCGCGCTGCCGTTTTCAATGATGAAAGGGGCATCAACACTCATTTGTTGTTGCAAATACACCTGTTCGGAGTATGTTTTGGAGGAACAAAACACCAATGGAACATGATGGATTTCAAGTTCTTTCAGCGCTTGCTCTGACCGCCGGTAGGAATAGGTATGATGGTCAATCAAAGTGCCATCAAGATCGGTAAACAGCACCAGCGACTGATCGTTTCGGACGGGTAGTGTGATCATGCCGGAACGAAATTGCTGTGTTTAGCCCAGTCTGCCACCCGATTGGCGGCATCAAAATTCATGTTAATCAGGGCTGGATATCGATGTGCAATGACCGGAGTCGCGCCTTTTCCAATAATTTTTTGTCGTTTCAGTTCCAGGAGTATTTCTTTCTGGGCATTTGCCGGGCACAATTTGGAATGATACAAAGCCGCGAGAGAATATTCGATCATTTCACGAATATGGTCGTTGCCTTTGCTGGCTTCATGCAGGTGAGGATTGCGCGATTCTACCTGAAAAATTTCCACACCTGCTTTCAATACTTCCGGATAGGGGCAATCCAGAATACCTCCGAATTTTTCCATCATATTGACGAAATGGTAGGTTTCTATGGAGAACCCTGTGGTGTAATCCAGCAATAGTGCCAGCGGCATGGAAAGTGCATGTTCTCCTGCGTTTCCTGTTCTTACAAGTTCCGTTTCAAAACCGGTATAATGACTTAGCAGCATGTTCAGGTAATGATTGGTAATGCGCGAGACACGTCCCCATTTGGCAAAAAACAGATCGGAACCTACAACCTTGGGCTTGCTATGCCACTGTATTCGAGTCATGGAATAGGGCGTTTTGCTTTGTGCAAAGCCGGCAGCATAGATGCTTGAATATTCGAAGACAGAACCGGGAAAGAAGTTGTCAGCATCGATAAAACCTACATATTTTTTCCCAAGAAGTTTGGCAAGTACAATGCCGGCCAACATGCCTTCTGCTTTTCCGTTGCGCACCAGTCCTTCTTCATCGAGCAGGTGCGGATAGTCACCCTGCCTGAATAATTCTGCAAGTTCCAAAGACCGCTGGTGAGCGATCACATACTTTTTTTTGGCATACCTGCAGAAAGTGTCGATCATATTACGCTCCATAGCATACCGGTCGACATGTTCCCTTTTGCTATTGGAAACAATAATAGGCATGCAGGCGTGTGGAATGCCGCACAAAACGCCTTCGAGCAAGCGCAAGCGCTCGTCTTTCACAGGTATGACAATGGCCATATCCTGTTCTATTTCGTGTAATTTGTCTTGAGGAATTTGCTGAATAACATGAAAAGGGCTGGAAAATTCGTCGTCCAAATGCAGCCCACCATCCAGTTCGTAAATCTTCTGTACCTGATAAAACAGGTTTGCGCCGAAACGCTCGGCGCGTGCCGGTAGTTCTAATCTCATTTCTAAACGATTTGGTGATAAAAGTGGTGAGGTAAACGAAGGTAGCATTTTTCGGGAGGGCGGCAAAGAAAAACGCCTGATTTTCGGACTGCTCAATAGGGTATAAGGATGTCTGACCGGGATGTTTGCCTTCTTTTTTTCCTCTTTTGCCGAATCAACTCAGGGTCTGACCGAAGTTTGGGCGGTTGCCCGTTTCCTTACAACACATTTGCAGTATTGTAAAAAACAAATGCTGTTATGAAAAAGATATTTCTTGTTGTCATTGGGGGCAGTTGCCTGTTGTTGGGGGCTTTATCAAGTGTCATTTATGAAAATTCCCCGCCACCGGGTTCTGCCCTTCTACCTCTTCAAACAAAGGATAGTATCCCTCAAAACCTGGCCTCGCCCCCAGAAAAAATCACCTGGAAAATCGACGATATCCCTCATCGTACCCTTCATTTTTCGCCGGTAGGCGCTGTTTCGCTGTATGGCAATATGACCCGCCCGACATCGGTATCGTTGTTCATCAGTGGGGATGGAGGCTGGGATGCTGGCGTCGACGGCATGGCAAAAACACTGGCGCAGGACGGACAGGCCTTGGTGGCGGGCATCGATATTGTCCAGTACTACAAAAAATTACATGCCAACAATAGCGCCTGCCTGTATCCTGCCGGTGACATGGAAAATCTGGCCGAGTTTATTCAAAAGGAACTGCACTTGCCAGATTACCATAAACCAGTACTCGTAGGCTATTCATCGGGCGCAACGCTGGTGTACACATTGCTTTGTCAGGCGCCAGCAGGCACTTTCAGAGGTGGTATTGCCCTGGGTTTTTGCCCCGAAATCGAGATTGACAAGCCGCTCTGCGAGGGATCGGGTACGCTTGAAATGAAGCGCCGAATAAAGGGCCGAGGGTTCGATTTTGTAGATCAACCCGCTCCTTTTTCACCACTGGAAGTGTTGCAAGGCGAACGCGATGCAGTGTGCGATTGTACCAGTGCCTGCAATTTTTTTGATCAGGTGAAGCAGGTTCATGTGACGCGACTGCCGGAGGCCGGGCATGGGTTTTCCGTGAAAGAAAGTTGGTTGCCGCAATTTAAAACGGCGTATAACCGCATTTTATCCGAAACCCCACAGTCAACAGGTATGTTACTACCCAATGGAGCATCAGCCGTACCCGTTGCAATGGCTGCTGCTGGCTATTCCGGGCGCGACGTTCAGGAACTTCCTTTGAATATTACATCTGCTCCTGTCGATGACAAACGCCCTTTGGTGGTATTCCTGAGTGGCGACGGTGGCTGGACGGGGTTTGACCAGCAAATTTGTGGCGAACTTGCTGCCCAACACTATCCCAGTCTAGGTCTCAATTGTCAGTCCTATTTTTGGAAAAGAAAAACACCCGAACAGGCGACAGCTGATCTGACGCCGGTATTGCGCAAGTACCTGCAAGACTGGGGAAAAACAGGAATTATCCTGGTGGGCTACAGTTTCGGCGCCAACGTAGCGCCTTTTGTTGAAAACAGGCTGCCCGACGATTTGCGCAGCAAAATCAAGAGCATCGTACTGCTGTCGCCCGATACTAAAGGCGATTTTGAAATACACGTAGCCGGTATGCTTGGAAAAAGCGGCGGCCCATATGATGTGATTGCCGAAATACGTAGCATCCAAAACGCGCCGGTGCTTTGTGTGCGTGGCGAACAGGAAAACACAGAGGTTCAAACGGCACTCCAAGGCGCGGCGCATGTGCAGTTTATGCATTTGCCCGGTTCGCACCATTACGACAACAACGCGACAAAGGTAGCGGCAGTTATCGAAACCACAATTAAATAACCTTGACCGATGTGATTGCCAGACTCACCGAAGCAGGATTGGCTTTGCCCGAACTTTTCATTAATACAGTATTGTAGGAAGCCACATTTGTCCTGTCAACGCAGTTGCAACGCCGACCGCATATCTCAGTGGCAGAGTACCCGGCTCTTTACCGGGGCTACGGAGTGTTCGATTCCTCCTGCGGTCACTGGAAGAAAGATTGTTTCATTATCGGCCGGGGGGCGGAAGCGATGCCCGGCTTATCTTTTCCTCAAATGCATACTTCCATGAAACTTTCCCTGCGGGGTTCTGCAAAAAGTACCCTTGTTTCTGCTTTTATCGCCCTTTTAATGATCGCCTGGGGGCTCCATTTTATTCTGAACGAAGGCGTTCACCTGAAAGAAGTAAATGATGCCCTGGGTGCTGCCGACCGCCAGTGGTTGTATTTGGGAGCCGCACTGGGGTTGGTATATGCCTGGCTGCATGGGAAGATGTATCAAATGAGTTTCCGCGCCCTTGGTATTCGGGTTCGTGCTGAAAACATGGCTCGGCTGTTTCTCAAGCGCAACCTGTTCAGTGTGTTTCTTCCGGCGGGTTTTTTATCGAGTCAGGCCTTGTTTACAGGAGAAACGGCTCGCCTGGAACGCATACGCGAACGCGATGTCGCCATCGCTTCCGGCATTTTTTCTGCTTCGGCATTGTTGTCCATGATTGTGGTGGTAGCGCCGGCACTGGGCTGGTTGTTGGCGCAACAGGTATTGCCGGGTAGCGCCATCCTGGCATTTTTATCCGTGAGCATCCTTTTTTCTTTGCTCTTGTTGTGCCTCATGAATTTTGTACGACGCGGAAAAGTGTTTCACTGGTGCAGCCGGTATTTTCCAGCGCTGACGAGTCGAATGCAGGAAATGGACTGGCTCCATTTTGAAACGCGTTATTTCATTCAAGCCATTCTATACTCCTGTCTTGTGGAGTTGGTGGGGATTTTGCATGTGTTCATTTCCATCAAAGCATTGGGAATTGAGCCCACGTGGGGTATGGCAGTAGCCGGCTATATGGCAGTATTAGTGGTGCTGATGACCTCCCCGTTTTTGCGCGGTATGGGTGCTGTGGAAGCGATGTTGAGCATGGTGCTCATCCGTTTGGGCGTACCCGCCATAGAAGCCCTTACGGCGGCTATCCTGTTCCGTTTTTTCGAATTCTGGCTGATCCTGGTTTTGACAGCGCCTGTATTTTTGTTTCGCCCCGGCAGTTTGCTGTTGCGTGTATCACCCTCCATTCTGTTGTTTGTGCTGGGCGTTATCAATATTCTATCAGGCCTTACGCCCTCTTTGCATGGACGTATGCAGACCTTGCGGAATTACCTTCCTCTGAGCGCCATACACGCCTCTGTCGCTTTGACGATTGTCATTGGTTTTTTTCTGTTGATCACTGCATTTTACCTGTTTCAGGGCTGGCGAAGTGCCTGGTATGTGGCAATCGGTTTGAGCGCTGTGTCGCTTCTGAGCCACCTGGCCAAAGGATTCGACTATGAAGAATCTACGCTGGCGCTGCTCGTTATGGGTTCTTTGCTGTACCAACGAAACCAATATTGTGTAAAGGCCGACTTCCGTATAGGCCGGCGCCGGTGGTTGCCTGCCCTGACCGTGGTAGCAACGGTGTGGCTGTTGGGTGCAGCAGGGTTTTACGGACTTGATCACCGGCATTTTGGCCAGGATTTCACCTGGAATGCGTCGATCCGTTATGCCATACTCACCTTTTTACTCCAGCAACCTGAAGAATTGCATCCTTTGACACATTTCGGGGCAGAGTTTTTGAACACTATGTACCTGTTGGGTGGGATTACCTTGTTGTATGCAGCATTTACCTTGTTCAGGCCCTTGTTTCCGCAATTTGAAAATACAGACCGGGCACGGGAAACAGCAATTTCCATGGTGCAACAATTCGGCCGCTCCTCTCTGGATTATTTTAAAACCTATTCCGATAAACAGTATTTTTTTTCCCAAAACGCCCAGTCGTTTGTATCCTATAAAAACACCCGACGTTATGCACTGGTGCTTGAAGACCCCGTTGCAGCCAATGAAAAAGATATGGTAGAGAGTATCACGGAATTTGATCGATATTGTCACAGAAATGGGCTGCGCAGCATTTATTATCGCATTCCGGAGGCCTCGGCAGCCATGTATCGACAAATGGGGAAATCACTTTTGCCGTTGGGACAGGAAGCCGTTGTGAACCTCACGCAGTTTTCCATGGATGGAAAAGATCGAAAGGCCATGCGCAATACGATTCATAAAATGGAGCGCGAGGGCTTTGTATTTCGGGTACATGATGCCCCGCTCGACGGGCGCATATTGCAACAGTTGCGTGCTGTAAGCGATGCCTGGCTACGGATGCTACACCGCTCCGAACTGAATTTCTCACAGGGCGTTTTTGATGAAAACGAATTGAAAAATCAGACCGTTCTGACCATGGAAGATGGCGATGGGAAAATACTCGCATTCATCAACCTGATACCGGGTGCTTGTTCGTCGGAAGCCAATTTCGACATGATGCGCAGGGTAGAAGAAGCGCCGCATGGTACAATGGACTTTATGTTTGTCAATATGTTCCTTTATCTGCAAGCCAAAGGCTTTGACACTTGCAACCTCGGGCTGGTACCCATGTCAGGGCTGCAACGCACTTCCAGTTTGCCCGAAAACCTCATCAAAATGGCCTACGAGCGCATACCAAGATTTGCCGCCTATAAATCGCTGCGTTATTTCAAGGAAAAATTCGACCCCGTGTGGGAAACAAAATACGTGGCTTTTGACAGCCAGATGGATATGGTTAACCTGCCCGCTGCACTGGCACAGGTGCTGCGCTCGTAGTGCGTGCGAATTCACAGTCTTTAGTTTGAAGAAATACAAATGACTGACAGAGCATTATTTTTGCCCCATGAACGCACTCGACATCGTACAACAATACTACCAGCATTTCAACAACCAGCACTGGGAAGGAATGCTCTCGCTTTTGAGCGAAGATATTCGCCATGAAGTCAACCAGGGCGAACCACGCATCGGCCTCACATTATACCGCGAATTTCTCCGGCACATGGATGAATGCTACCACGAACAACTGAGCGATATGGTGTTTTTCAGCGAACCGACTGACAAACGCATCGCTGTTGAATTTGTGGTAAATGGCATTTACAAAAAAACGGACGGCGACCTCATTGCCGCCAATGGACAGCGCTACGTGCTGCCCGCCGGCGCATTTCTGGAATTAAAGGATGGTAAAATCAGCAGGGTCACCACCTACTACAACCTGCCACTCTGGATCAAACTGGTCTCCCAATAACCACCTTGCCTTTTGCTTCTTGCCTTTTGCCCTTTGCTTCTTGCCTTTTGCCCTTTGCTTCTTGCCTTTTGCCCTTTGCTCCTTGCTCCTTGCTCCTTGCCTCTTAAAAAAATGCACTTCCAACACTACCACGGCGCTTCCATTGCCGACGTTTTCGAGCCGCTGGCAGCACTTCGAATTGCCGTATTTCACGATTATCCCTATCTCTATGAGGGGACGGTGGAATATGAAAAAGAATACCTCGGTACGTATGCGCGCTCTGAAGGCGCTTTGCTTTTTGCAGCGTTTGACGGCGAACAAATGGTAGGCGCTACCACCTGTATCCCGCTGGCCGATGAAACGGAAGAGGTGCAGACGCCGTTTCTGAAAGCAGGATTTGAACTGTCGGAGGTGTTCTATTTTGGTGAGAGCATCTTGTTGCCTGCCTATCGTGGCCTTGGTCTGGGACATCGTTTTTTTGACGAACGAGAAAAGCATGCTGCACAATTTGGCACGTTTCGATACACGTCATTTTGTGCTGTACAGCGGCCTGATGGCCATCCTTTGCGCCCGGCAGAATACCGCCCACTCGATGAATTCTGGACAAAACGCGGATATCGCAAGGAGCCGACGCTGCAAACGGAATTTTCCTGGCCCGACCTTGGCGAAACCCATTCCACTCCCAAAACGATGATCTACTGGATTCGTCCCATCCCATGAACGTCACGATTGCATCTGCCCAATATCCAGTCACTTACCACAACAGTTTTGCCGACTGGGCCCAACACACCGAAACCTGGGTGCGCGAGGCTGTGCGCCACCATGCACAACTGTTGTTGTTTCCGGAATACGCTTCCATGGAATTGGTAAGCCTTTTTTCGCTGGAAATCCAGTCGGATCTCGCCTTGCAATTGTTGGAAATGGAAGGCCTGCGCAACGACTTTTGCAACGTGTTTGCCGACCTGGCCGAACGCTACGAAGTGACCATTGTCGCGCCCAGTTTTCCGGTGCAGGTAGATGACAAAACCGTAAATCGCTGCTACGTATTTGGCCCGCAAGGCCGAAGCGGTTATCAGGACAAGTATTTTATGACGCGCTTCGAACAGGAATCCTGGAATGTGCAGTCGGGCGGGCCGCGCCTTTGTGTGTTTGAGGCCGACTGGGGGAAATTCGGCATTCAAATTTGTTACGATGTGGAATTTCCGATCGGCGCAGCGAAATTATGCGCGGCGGGCGCCCAGGTTTTGCTGGCGCCCAGTTGTACCGAAACCATTCGGGGCGCCACGCGGGTGCATGTAGGCGCACGGGCCCGTGCGCTGGAGCAACAGTGCTACACCGTGGTGAGTCCGCTCATCGGCAATGCCCCCTGGTCGCCCGCTGTGGACATCAATTACGGGCATGCAGCGGTGTATTCCACGCCTGACAAAGGTTTTCATCCCGAAGGCATTTTGCAAACCATGGAAGCGCAAAAACCGGGATGGCTCACCCACACGCTCGATTTGAGGCTGCTGGAAGAAGTGCGCACAGATGGGCAAACGCTGAATTTTCGGGATCAGAGCGGGGTAGGGTATGAGGCAAAAGGGTGGGTGGTGGAACGGGTGGCGGTGTAGAATTACGATTGCCGATTACATGATTTACGATTTCCGATTTGTGCAACCTTCAAAATACACTATTGTCAATTTCCCTGTGTAGCGCTACTTTTGAACCCGACAGATGGCGCACATCATGCATCACATGCACCAACTTTTTACCTACACCATCATTTGTATTGTATTGGCCTGCGATATTGCCATCTGGAAACCGGTGCAATGTGGAGAGTCGGCGTGCAAAATGGAGGTGCAAAAAAAATGTTGTGATGAATCTGCCCCTGTAAAATCCACT
This sequence comes from Bacteroidota bacterium, assembly GCA_020160935.1. GTDB lineage: Bacteria > Bacteroidota > Bacteroidia > Chitinophagales > Saprospiraceae > M3007. Next base: position 177,155 of record JAIUPL010000008.1, read on the forward strand.
TGTTCAAAAAACGACGGTTGCAGCCGCGACAAAGACGCCAACACAAATTGCTGTTGTGTATGTCGTGTCAATTGTTGTTACTACCTGGTGCCGGTTTTCGATTACCGGCTTCGCTTGCCGGAAGAGGAATCGGTGAAAAAGCCATTCTACCAGGAACAATTTACCCTGCAATCGTTTAACGCATCTATTTGGCGCCCGCCTTCAGAAAAGGTCAACCTGACAACCATGCAGGACGCAGGGGTTTTAATGTGACGTTTGACCCTGCGTCCTGCTTTTTTTTGCGGGAAATGATCGGGATAAATGTTTTTCAAATAACTTTGTGTTTCAAAGTAAATTTGAAATATGTTTTTCCCGCACACACCCTCTATGTTCGCATTGTTTTTCCGAATACTGTGTATCACAGTTATCCCGGCAGGTATTTTCTTTCCTTCTACTGCCTTTTCCCAAACCACACTGACCATCGTTACCGACCCGTCCTGGGAGGTCAGCAGCCGGAAAACGCATTTTGGCGAATACCCTTTGTCTGCAGAACAAATTACTGCGGCGTTTCGAAGCGGTATTCAAAAAGCCGTTCCAGCCGAAACCAACGAGCGTTCAAAAATCGTCCCCGGCGCCATGCCTGTTTGGCGCAACCACACAGCCGATGGGGAAGGGGAGGCGTATCAGTTTCGCAAAACAGTGCCTTTGGGCGCACAACGCATCAAAAAAGCCACCCTCGAAATCAACTGCGACGATGTGGCAAGGGTGTATATCAACCAGCGCCTCGCCAGCGTCGACAAACGCGATGGAAAACTCAAAGACGGCTACGACGACTGGTTTTTGTTCCGCAGCGTCAGCGGATTTATGTACGACCGTATTTACACCTATGATGTGACGGATTATTTTTTTACCAACGTAACCAATACGATTGTGGTGGAAGCCGTCAGTCTGGCGTTCGACGGCAGCCATGCCTATATCAGTGCTAAAATAGTACTGGAACTGGAAGAGGCACCTCCTCCTGCGCCAAAGCCTCTGGCAAAAACAAAAACCTCTACAGGGCAGAAAAAAAGAAATCCAAATGCTGTTCAGATCAAAACAACACCCATACCAGTAAAGGCCGAAAGTGCCATTTTTGAAGCCGGTCACGAGCCAGGCATCGATCAACTTTCCATTGGAAACATTCTTGAACTCGGTCACGTATCTTTCAAAGCCAACGACTACAAACTCGACACGACATCATACCGTACCCTGCTTGCCCTGGCGGCGTACCTGAAAAAACACCCGAGCCTGAAAATCGAAGTTGGAGGGCATACCAATCTGAGGCCCACCGACGCATTTGCTGCCACCTTATCTGCCAATCGGGCGCGGACGGTCGCTCAATTCCTGAAAGACAACGGCGTTGCTGCCAAGCAGGTGGTGCACAAGGGTTATGGCAAAACGCGGCCTCGCATCGCACAGGTAGGCAAAGAGGCTGATAAAGCCAATCAGCGTGTGGAAGTAACAGTGCTGGCCAAATGATCGGGGAACCTCGCAAATGTTAATTTATCGTATTTTTACGATAAATTTTTGGGGAGGTATTGCACCTTTAAATATTCATCGTATTTTTGCGATGAATTTAACCATAACCTTCTATGGCAGCACCCAAATCTGACGCATTTTCACCGGAAGAAAATCAACTTGCCGAAATGGCGAAAGCGCTGGGCCATCCGGCTCGCATTGCCATTCTCAAGGAACTCGCCCGCCGCAATTCTTGTGTTTGCGGCGAGATTGTCGAGGTGCTACCATTGGCACAAAGCACTGTTTCTCAGCATCTTAAAGAACTGAAAGCCGCCGGATTGATACAGGGTACTGTAGAAGGCGCCAAGTCCTGCTATTGTATCAACTGGAATACCATGCGGCATTTGCAGGAATTGATTGCCTCGTTTTTGCCGTGCGGCGACGGAAGCAAATGTTGCTGATTGGGGTTGATGAGGGTTGAGACGTTGAGAAGTTGAAGGGTTGAGCCAATGCACTCAGCATATTATGATAAGGAACCGGCTATTATGTCAAGGAAAAAGCCACAATCCACTCTCAACCCCTCAACCCCCTCAACACTCTCAACCCCTCAACACTCTCAACCCCTCAACACTCTCAACCTCTCAACCTCTCAACCCCTCAACACTCTCAACTCTCCACTCTCCACTCTCAACCACTCAACCTCCTCAACTCATGAACACCACACAAACAATCAAAGACTCTGTTCGCGAGCAATACTCAAAAATCGCCCTGCAAGACAAAACCGTCAACGCTGCCTCTTGCTGCGGGGTAGGGGCGCCCGGCACTTGCGACATCATGGCCGACTCCTACGCACACCTGAATGGCTACGAACCCGATGCCGATTTGGGCCTGGGCTGCGGATTGCCCACCGAATTCGCACGCATTCAAGCGGGCGATGTCGTGCTCGATCTGGGCTCCGGTGCTGGCAACGATTGCTTCGTAGCACGTGCCGAAACGGGCGCAGCAGGCAAAGTCATCGGCGTGGATTTCACACCGGCTATGATCGAACTCGCCCGGAAAAACGCCGAAAAACTGGGCTTTCACAATGTGGAATTCCGACAGGGCGACATTGAGGACTTGCCGGTAAACGACCAGACCGTGGATGTTGTCGTGAGCAATTGCGTGTTGAATCTCGTTCCGGATAAAAAGAAAGTGTTCGATCAGATCCGCCGCGTATTGCGCCCGGGTGGCCACTTCAGCATTTCCGATGTGGTATTGATGGGCGAATTGCCGGCCGACCTCCTTCAAAGTGCCGAAATGTATGCCGGTTGTGTAGCCGGCGCCATCCAGATGGACGATTACCTGGGCATGATCCGGGAAGCCGGTTTTGAAAACCTGACCGTACAAAAACAAAAACCCATCCTGATTCCCGACCATATTTTGCTCGAACACCTGAGCGCCGAACAACTGCAGCAATTCCTGGCTTCCGGAACCGGTATTTTCAGCATCACCGTGTATGCAGAAGCGCCGGGCGGCAATCCGGAGCAGAAGCAACAGGTGGCTGAAAAAAGAAAGGTAGAACTCCGAAACCTGGCATCCGAGGCTGGCAAGGCTTGTTGCGCGCCGGGGAGCGGGTGTTGTTGAAACACGGATTGCACGGATTTTTGGGGCGGATTTGCACGGATTACCTGAGTGGATAAGGGTATAATGAATTTTTTCTGGAGAACACCATTTCCATTATTCGGATTATGTGGGTGAAAAGGGGGATTAGGAAAATGTTCAAATATTACCTTCCCACTCAGGTAATCTGTGAAAATCCGTCCCTTAATCCGCGTAATCCGTGTTTCAATTATTTATCAACGTATGGATATCACTTATTACAAAGCATTGCCCGAAAACCGGCCCGCGCTCGAGTCTCTTTTGAAGTCTTTGTCGCTGCCCACAGAAGATTTACCTGCCGACCTTTCCGGTTTTACCCTGGCATTTGATGGCCCGGTGCTGGTAGGTTCGGCAGGCGTAGAACAGGTGGGAAAAGTGGGTTTGCTGCGCTCGGTAGCCGTGGCTGCATCGCATAGAAGCCTTGGTGTAGCGGCGCATGTATTTCAATCGGCCATTGACAATGCGCGGAAAACGGGCATCGACGATATCTGGCTGATTACTAATACCGCTGATCATTATTTCGAACGACACGGATTTGAACGCGTTCCGCGCGAAAACGCTCCGGCTGACATATCCGGTACGGCTCAATTTGCTGGATTGTGCCCTTCCAGTGCCGTTGTTATGTATAAAAAGGTGTAGCCAAAAGAATGAAAGCAAGATACTTTTCCCTGCTGATGCTGGTGCTGACCGGCTCCATCCAATCCATATCTGCACAAATGCTTTACGGTCAGGTAACGGATACTAAAAACCAGCCTGTGGCAGGCGCCGTGGTGTACTGGGTGGGAACGAGTATTGGCGCTCGCGCTGACGTCAATGGCGAGTTTGGAATTCCCTTGCCGCCGGATACATTGAATAAACCCCGCCAACTGGGCGCCAATTTCCAAGAGTCGCGAGACACTTTTCTGATCGACGATTTTTCCAGTTACTGGACGGTACAAATTTCAGCCACGCTTACCCTGGCAGAGGTAACGGTGCGCGATGAAGCCACCGGCGCCTATATTTCCATTTTGCAACCGGTGAAAGTGGAAATCATCAACCGCGCCGAATTGCGCAAAGCGCCTTGTTGCGACCTTGCCGGGTGTTTTGAAACACAAAGTACCGTGCAGCCCACCACAACCAATGTCCTGACGAATGCCAGGGAGTTGCGTATTCTGGGACTCAGCGGCGTGTACAATCAGGTGCTCGTAGATGGCTTGCCTGCCATTCAGGGGCTTACGTACACCTATGGCACCGGCACGATTCCTGGCAGCATGCTGGAGAATATCTGGGTGGTAAAGGGCGCCAATAGCGTACTGCAAGGATATGAAGGAATGGTGGGGCAGATCACGATTTTTCCGCGCGAAGGCGGGACGGCAGAGCCCTTAACTGCCGATGTACTGGTAAACAGTTTTGGCGAAAAACACCTGAATGCAGCCATTGCTACGGATAAAAAACGATGGACCAACTACCTCGCGCTGCACACCTCGTTACCCGGTGGTAAATGGGATCGTGATGACGACGGATTTCTGGATTTGCCGCTGATAAAACGGTATGTAGTGCACGATAAATGGCGCTTTCGCAAGGAAAATGAAAACGGGTTCAGTACCATGCTGGGCGCCCGCTTTGTGAATGAAGACCGCGTGGGTGGACAGAAACAATTTGATCCGGAAACCAGCCAGGGCAAAACAGATGCTTACGGCCAAACGGTGCATTTCTACCAACCGGAGGTGTACACCAAAACCGGCTTTCGATTTGATGCCAACCGAAAAATTACACTGCTGGCTTCGCTGGTGGTGCAAGATCAGGAATCGTGGTTTGGCCTTACACACTACAACGCCACGCAACGCCATGCCTATGGCAACCTGCAATACGAACTGTTCTGGGGCAACAAAAAGGCCCATGAGTTAAAAACAGGCGTCAGTTTCAGGCACTTTATTTTGAATGAGCAAATCGGCTTCTCGGCTGCGGATACGCTCCAGCGCAGTTTTGCCGGAACCTACCGGCGAGAAGAAAACATTCCGGGCCTGTTTGCGGAAAACACCTTTCATTTTCAGGACGAGCGCTGGGTATGGATTGTGGGGCTGCGGGCCGATCGGCACAATGCCTTCGGTTGGTACGCTACACCGCGTACCATGTTGAGGTTTAATCCTTCTCCCGATTGGGACCTTCGGGCGAGTGCCGGAACAGGATGGCGTACGGTCAACCTGTTTCCCGAGAATATTGCCTTGCTGGCCGGCAATCGTGATATTGTTTTTGCGGAACCTCTGCGCCCGGAGAAGGCATGGAATGCAGGCATAAATGCAACCCGCAGATTTTCCATCAGGAAAGCGCGCCTCACAGTTACGGCCGACTTTTACCATACCTCTTTCCAGAATCAGGTATTCCCCGACTATGACAGCGATCCAACCCAGGCCATCATTGCCAATTTTATGGGCAAATCAGCCAGCAATGGCCTGCAAATAGAGTGTAGTGCCGCCTGGAACCGGCGCGTTGAACTACGGACAGCCTATAATTTCCTCGATGTATACCGCAATCAGAATGGTTCTAAATTCACCTTGCCATTCAACCCGCACCATAAAATACTGACGGTTGCCACCTATCGTACTGCAAGTGATCGCTGGCAGTTCGATGCCAACGTGCACTGGTACGGAAAACAGCGCCTGCCCGATACCCGCAACAATCCGGACGACTTGCGCCGCCCTGATTATTCTCAACCATTTGCCATCGTCAGTTCCCAGGTACGCCGGGCTTTCAAATGGATTGAGTTGTTTGCAGGTTGTGAAAACCTGTTTGGATTTCGTCAGTCTCGCCCATTATTGGGTTGGGAACATCCTTTCGGACGCGGTTTTGACCCTTCCTTTGCCTGGGGGCCAACGCGGGGCAGAGAGTTTTATGTGGGTTTTAATTTCAAATTGAATAAGAAAGACAAAACGGAATGAACCATTTTACAAATGCACCCAGGCGGCTTGGCTTTCTGGATCGATATCTAACCTTGTGGATATTCGCAGCCATGTTTACAGGAGTAGCATGCGGGTATTTTGTACCTGAAACGGCTGAATTTATCAACCAGTTTCAGCGTGGCACTACAAATATTCCCATTGCCATCGGCCTTATTCTGATGATGTACCCACCATTGGCAAAGGTGAAATATGAAGAACTGCCCAATGTATTTAAAAATGTACGGGTATTGGGGCTATCGCTTGTACAGAACTGGCTGATAGGGCCTCTGTTCATGTTCTTCCTGGCCATTCTTTTCTTGCGGGATCAACCGGAATACATGATCGGCCTAATCATGATCGGTATTGCCCGGTGTATTGCCATGGTGATTGTATGGAACGACCTGGCCAAAGGCGACACTGAATACGTAGCCGGATTAGTTGCCCTTAACAGTGTATTTCAGGTGTTTTTTTACAGCGTGTACGCCTGGTTTTTTGTAACCGTCCTTCCACCGCTTTTTGGAATACAGGGTGTGGCTGTCGAGGTCAGCATTGCACAGATCGCAGAAAGCGTCCTGATCTACCTCGGTATCCCATTTATTGCGGGCATCATCACTCGGTACACATTGATAAAGGCCAGGGGTAAAGAATGGTATCAGCAGGTGTTTATTCCGAAAATTAGCCCGATTACGCTGGTTTCATTGTTGTTTACCATTGTGATCATGTTTAGTTATAAAGGTAATCTGATCGTTCAGATACCGATGGATGTTGTACGCATTGCTGTTCCGCTGATTATTTACTTCGTTGTAATGTTTTTCAGTGCTTTTTTTCTTGCCAAACGTGCAGGCGTGGACTACGCGAAAAGTACTTCCCTCGCATTTACCGCAGCCGGTAATAATTTTGAATTGGGCATTGCCGTAGCCATTGCGGTTTTCGGTATTGATTCCGGAGTGGCCTTTGCCGCTGTCATAGGCCCACTGATTGAGGTGCCTGTATTAATCCTGCTAGTGCGGGTAGCCTTGAAACAACAAAACAAATTCTCTTCCAACAATTCTTCTGCAATATGACCATCGCCCTTTTCTCAGATATACACGCCAACCTGCCCGCCCTTGAAGCCATGTTTGCCGATCTGGAGCCGCGAAAACCCGACGCCATTTTTTGCCTCGGCGACCTGGTCGGCTACAACATCTGGCCGAATGAAGTAGTGCGAGAAATACGCCGCCGTGGTATTCCCACCATCGCCGGCAATTACGACTTTGGCATCGGCCGAAACATCGACGACTGCGGCTGCGCCTACAAAACGGATGAAGAAAAGGCCAATGGCGCCGTAAGCATTCGCTACACCAATGAAGTAGTGCAGGACGATGAACGCCGCTACCTGCGCAGTTTGCCTCGACACATTCGCCTCGAATTTGATATGGCCGAGGGCGACCCGTTCCAATTGCTGCTGGTACATGGCAGCCCCAGAAAAATCAACGAATACCTTTTTGAAGACCGCGAAGAAAAAAGCCTACTGCGCATCCTCGAAGGCGCCCAGGCCGATATCCTGTGCTTTGGTCATACGCACAAACCTTACCACCGTGTGCTGGAAAGCAGTGAAGGTTTTCGCCATGCCATCAACATCGGCTCTGTCGGGAAGCCCAAAGACGGCGATCCGCGTGGCTGTTATGTGCTGCTGCACTTCGATGCGGAGAGCAGCCGACAACGTGCCGAAAGCATCCGCGTTGAGTTTGTGCGGTTCGAATATGATGTGGAAAAGGCCGCCAAAGCGGTAGAAGAAAGTGTGCTGCCCGACGCGTATGCAGTGGCACTACGAAACGCGAAATGAGGATTTGTGATCTTGGAAGCACACAAGGTGGCCCAAGTACAATGCCGACCTTATTCAGAATTGGGTTTGCTAATACCCAGATTTTCATTTTTGTGCCGTTCCTGTTCTACCACAATTTACAGTTAGAGATTTCCTGTAACCTGGTGGTCAATAAATATTGAATAGTGGCGTGAAAAGTGAGGTTTTGTTCGCTTTTCAGGCGGCTTCTCCCAATTTCTCTTTCACAATCGCTACCAGAATAGCGCGAACATCGTCGGAGCGCTTTACCAGATCATAAGGTACCCGGATAATAAAATTATGGCTGCCGTCCTCGTCAATCCATTCGTCTTCTTCCTGGTCATTTTCATCTTGCGTACAGAGAAAGACGATACCGACGTTCTGCACATGTGAAAACTGAGCAGCAACGTACTGCGTGTCAATCTTATCAGAAATGGCTTCTTCTACAATTTTTACTACTTCCACAGGCTAGAAATTTTGTCAAAGTTAGGAATGGCATTCAAATGCTGCAAGTCTTATTTGAAAACCGGGTTGTATGGTGGGCGTAATAGTCGGTCATTTTCAGGCCGGGCGAGATTTTCAGGGAGGAGCGGGTAAGAAAAAAGTTGGATTTGTTCCCGTTGAAGGCATTCGGAAAGCGTGCCTTTATATTGTACGGAGTATGAAACGGAATTTTTAAGCATGAATTGACCTGTGTAACGGCCCCGTTCTCCTTTCGTGGTCACGCCATATTTCCAGACTTCGCCAATATGGAGAAAATATAAAGCGTGGCCACTATGTAGGCAAGGATAGTACCCTTCCTTTGATGCTATCAGCGCATACTGCTCCGCTTCTTCCAGTTCATTCAGTTTCTTTTGTAACTGATTTTGATGTTTGGCAGTCAGTCGCGGTTCTCCGTCGATATACTCTATTACATCGCTCCATTCGAGCGCGCACATGATCAGAAAAGCGATCACCGCAATAAAAAAAGGGGAAAATCCACCAGGTTTTGTTTCCTGAGAAGAAACAGGCGGGCGAGGAGAGTTGGCTCCCATGACATAAAATTGAACGTGTTGAAAAAGGGATTATGGAAAAAGTGGGCCAAGATACAAAAAAGCACAAAACAAAAAGCCAATTGCCCGAAGAACGAACAATTGGCCTGACTTGTGGGGCTGGCGGCACTATCATCTAAATTTGTAAAATATTGAATTTTAATATTTTACAGATATTTCTCTAAATGGTGGTGTAAAAAGTGGTGCATAAAACAAGGGTTTGCTGGTTTGAGATTTGCTTATCTTGCCTTATAATCACACGTTAGAATGAAACTTCTTAAGAAGAATTGGAATGATCAAAATGATAAAAACCGCGCATGATAGGCCCCAGATCAAATCTCTGGCTAAAGTTTCTGTGGTGTAAACAGAGTTATGAAGGAGACTGAACAAAACTTTGCCTGAAAACATAAAAAACGTAAGCAGGACAATTCCGCTTATTTTTCTGAAAGTAGTCATTTGAATCGCATTTAAACTATATGAACCACAAATTTTAAAAGTCTCAAAACCTGACATTGGGTAAAGGTCGCTTCATCCAACGATAGGTTTGAAATTAAATTTTATTTATGTGCCATAGCTGTCACTGAACTAAAGCCGGCAGAATATGCAATGCTGATTGCAATCGCAGCATTAGTGCCAGGCACAGCCAACCCAAATCCATAAGCAAAAAAAGCGCTTGCCGCACCCCACAAATCGGCTTCTGCAACATTTCTCCAATTTATTCGATATTGAACAGCACCCATTAGTTCTAACTTTTCTTCAATATCGTCATAATAACCAGAACCTCCTATAGAAACTGGGGCCCACAGGCTGGATGAATTTCTTGCAACTGAGATACAAACTAATAGGAAATCTCGATCTGTGCATTCCAAATCTTCAATAATTGATTCTTCTAACTTATCAAGTTCCTCATTTAATTCAGAAATGGTGCTAAAATTATTTAACAAATCACAAATATCATCGTAGTAGGAATATACCAGTGGATCATTAATGCTGGCAGTATGATCATTAATGTCAAAAGTTGAAGTAGCAACATTAATGATGTTAGTAACTTGATTGTAAGTCAGAGATGAGTATGCTGAAGCAAAGTTTGTTCTTAACTCAAGATCAATGTTCGTCGTTTCAAAATCATAGTTTTCAAATACATCCATAACTACTGTATTATGCATAGTCCCGATTGATTGAATCTCCAGTGACGAGAACTCGCCTGAACATGCACCGCCGCGTTCTTGCAACTGTTTGATTTCTTTAGGAGAACTTTCCTTTATACAACCAGATGAGATAAAAAGGAGTAATGCTGAAATTGGAAATAAAACTTTTTTCATCTTATGAATATGTTTAATTAGTTAAAAATCAAATATTTTGACAAAAATAGCCGTTGAGATTGAAGGCGGTTGTCTTGAATATAATTTTAACACATATAAATATTATAGTTTGCTATTAATGGCAAGATTAGGCTACTTCCCCCAAAAATTCTTTTACAATCGCTACCATGAAATCGCGAACATCGGCAGACCGTTTTATCAGATCATACGGCAGCCGGATAATAAATTGGTGTCGTCCCTTTTCATCGACCCATTCATCCTCGTCTTAATCGGTTTCGTCTTCCGTAAACAAGAATGTGATACCTATATTCGGCAAGTGCGGGAATTGTGCAGCGACATATTGCGTATCTACTTTGTCGGCAATTTCCTGTTCGACAATTGTTGTAACTTCCATACTGGGGAATTTTTTTCAAAAGTTAGGACTCGCCCAATCGTTTTTTTACAATCGCTACCATAAGATCACGAATATCTGGAGCGTTTTTAACCAGATCATACGGAAGGCAAATAATAAACTGGCGTTTACCTTGACTATCGAACCATTCGTCTTCTTCCTGATCATCGTCATCCAGGCATAAGAACGTAACGCCTACGTCTTCGCGGTGTGGGAATTGGGCGGAAACATATTGTGTATCAATTTTGTCGGAAACATCCTGGTCGACAATTTTTGCTACTGTCATGGGCTAAAGTTTTGTCAAAGTTAATCAGAGGCGTGATAAGAAACAAAATCTATCTTAAAACCGGGTTATAAGGTGGTCTTAACAAGCGATCTGCCTCTGGACGAGAAAGATTTTCAGGCAACATCGGGTAAGAAAACAGTTTTTGTTGTTCTTCCTTCAAACATTCGGCTATTGAGCCTTTTAATTGTCTGATGTATGAAACGCCATTGACTTGCAAAAACTGAGCAGTATATCGCTTTTTTTCCCCTTTGATGGTGACGCCGTATTTCCACACCTCCCCTGCACGTAAAAAATATACTTGCCTATTGCTGTGTAGACACGGATAATACCCGTCATTCTGTGCTACCAGCGCATACTGCTCCGCTTCTTCCAGTTCATTCAGTTTCTTTTGTAACTGATTTTGATGTTTGGCAGTCAGTCGCGGTTCTCCGTCGATATACTCTATCACGTCGCTCCATTCGAGCGCGCACACGATCAGAAAAGCAATCACCGCAATGATAAAAGGGGAAAATCCGCCGGATTTTGTTTCTGGTGAAGAAACAGGCGGGCGAGGAGAGTTGGCTCCCATGACATAAAATTGAAGGTGTTGGAAAAAAGGATTATATGAAAGGCGGGGCAAAATAAGAGGATTTACGATATCAGATTACATGATGTACGATTTCCGATTGGATTGCTGATTTGGGATTGTTGATTTGGGCATCGAACGCAATCATAAATCAACAATCCAATCGGAAATCGTACATCATGTAATCGGAAATCGTAAATCAAAAGGCCAATTGCCCGATAATCGAACAATTGGCCTGACTTGTGGAGCTGGCGGGATTCGAACCCGCGTCCGGACAAAGCGCCGCAGCGCCTTCTACATGCTTATTTCCTGATTGATTTTTCGAGCGCGGGTTGGTTCAGAAACAGACACATCCGCACCTTATCTTCTCAATTTCGCTCTCCGGCCGAAGCCCTCCGAAAAACTATCCTGCATAAGGTTGATGCGCGGCGGGTCGTAAGCAGGATTCAGACCAAAAAGGGGGACGCTGAGCGTGGCCCTTACGCGGCACAAAGGCATTTCTAATCTAACTTAGATTAGGCAGCCATGGCATACTGAGTGTTGCCAACTATTGTTCGGTCATTATTTTTTACGGAGTAACCAACCATGCTCCGGCATGCTTACGAAGCGACTACACTTTCCCGTCAATACCAGGCAGCCCCTTTTTGAGTGATGAGTTATAAGTTATGAGTTATGAGCGCTCATAACTTAATAGCATCATGTTGTTGAATGATACGCCTTACGGACGCATTTTTTCAGAATGGTAACAATAGTGGAACAGAATCAATGAACGATGCAAAGGTAAACAAGCGTGTGATGGGAATAGTTCAAAAAGTTAGGAGTTATAAGTGATGAGTTATGAGTTTTACTCACATTGCTATCGGCCACTCTATTGAAGAAGCCATTAGCAAAGTGAGTAAAACTCATAACTCATAACTCCTAACTCATCACTCAATTAAAGATGTATCGGATGCCCAACTGAGCCTGCCATACGTTGTCGATGTTGATGCTTTTGGTGAAAGCATCCTGCAACAGAACCGTTTGGCCGTTTACAGACTGAGTGCCCATGCGATAAACCGGAATGCCGTCGGCGCCGATGCTCGCAACGGTGAGTGGCGTATTCGACGTGCTTTGCTGGCCTACGCCCCACTTGTTGTTCAGCAGGTTGGAGAAGTTGAGAATATCCGCACGAATTTGGATGGTATTCTTCTTCTCGTTGCTTCCGATTTTCACATACAACTCCTGCATAAACGTCAGGTCGAAACGAGTCAGCCACGGCAGTTTGATAGCGTTGCGTTCTACATACTGGCCACGACGGCTGTTCAGGTATTCGTTTTTGCTGATGTAAGCATCGAATGCGGCCTGTTGCTGCTCCGGAGTGAATACGATCTGGTTGGCGCCTGTTCCTACTGTAACGTTGGTGAATTTCAGGTCAGAGCCTTTGTTCGGGATGAACAGCAGGTCGTTGGTCTGGCCGTCGCCGTTCATATCGTTACCGTAGGTATACGACAGTGCAGCACCGTTGCTGATCGGAGAAGTACCGCTGTTGGATACGCAGCCGAGGGTGATTTCGCTGGCGCCGCCCAGTTTGCCACCGTAGTTGATACGGTAGTTGAGGTAGCCAACAAAGCGGTGGCGCAGGTCGTTGTCAGACAGTTGTGTGGTCAGGTAGTTCTGGCCGTAGATGGTCGGGATATTGGCCTGTACTGTGCTACCCACAGCCTGCAGGTCGTAAGCGATGCCGTACGTGTAAGCCAGCATACCACCGAAGCCATTTGTCGGGCGTTTTTCCAGTTTCGCAGTGAAAGAGTAGGAATAACCTTTGTTCGTGTTGGTCAGAACGAAAGCATTCGAAACGCGCGGGTTGATGAAACGGGCTACGTTTACCGTATTGGAAGCACCGCTACCCGAACTTGCAACACCAGAAGCAGGGAAACGATCACGGTTGTCAGGACCGGCGAAGTTGCGATCCGGGCCATTCAGGTTGGCGTCGATGTAACGCAGACCCTGTACGTTGCGGTTGAAAATGGCTTCTACGGTAGCCACCACACCCCAGCCAATGCGTTTGTCGATGGCGAGGTTGTTTTTCCACAAAACAGGATATTTCAGATCATCCGTAGATGCATTGATAACATACGGAGGCAGGGTAGCAATGTTGGTATTTTCAGGTTTGAAAATGCTCGGGTCGGTCGTAAACGGATAAGCCGTGGTGTTGTTGGCTGTTACCAGTGCCGTGTTTACACCGTTGTTACCCAACTGGTTGGAAACCAATACCTGCGGAATGCGCGATACGAACAGGCCCGTACCACCGCGTACTTGCAGGCTCTTGTCGCCGTTGACGTCCCAGTTGAAACCGAGGCGTGGAGAAACGAGCAGGCGTGGTTTCGGGAAAATGCTGGTATTGATGTTCAGGTCTTCACCGTTTTCATCCTTGAACGTCATGCTCGCAACGATCGGGTTGTAGAAATCTTTTGCAGTCGAGTTGTCGTACTTGAAGATGTCGCCACGCAGACCGGCCGTGATTTGCAGGCCTTTGGTTACCTGGAACTGATCCTGGAGGTACAGGCTGTAGGTGTGCGAACGCAGTACCTGCAGCGGATCGATACCGCCTGGAAGCAGCGAGTAGCGCAGGTTGTAACGAGCCACTGTTACGGGCGAAACAGGGTTGTTCGGGTCGCTCAGGAACTGGTTAGCAGCCGTTTTGAAATCCTCGATCGAGTTGTACACATACACACCCTGAGAAGACGGGAAGAATACGTTGTTCGATTTGAAGAACTCGTACGAAGCGCCCAGCGTCACAGTGTGCTTGTTCAGGTAGAAGTTGAAGTTGTCAGTAAAGTTCAAAGTACTGTAGTTCAACTGATTGCTCGGTGTGAACGGGTCGAAACCGATCGATGTGTAGGTAGAGCCGTCTTTCAGGATGTCGATCGTCGGGAACAGATCTGCTTTGTACTGGCGGTCTTCCAGTTGTTTGTTGTACGTGGCAATGAAGTTGTTGGCGAATTTGGTGCCGATCGTAGAGTTCAACTCGAATGCGATCGAACGCGTATTGTCTTCAATGATGTAGCCGGTATTTTCAGGAGAAATAGCCGTAGCGAGGTTGGTACGGTTACCGTTACCGGCCGTATTACTACTGTTACTATTGCTGATTACCTGATCCGATTGCGAATTGTGGTGCGAGTAGCGCAGCGATGCCTTGTTGCGTTCATTGATGTTGTAGTCGAGGCGAATGATACCTTTCGTACTTTTTACATCGTTGTTGAAATTGTCGATAGCGCCCAGGTCGCGGCCGAATTTTTCTTTCATGAACGATTTCAGGTCTTCGAGGTCGGTTGCCAGCACGCGCGATACGCTACCGCTGGTTTCACCGCGGTTGGCTACCCAACTGAGCGCGGGTGTCGAACTGCCGAAGTGTTCGCCGTTGACGAAGAAGAACAGTTTGTCTTTGATGATCGGGCCACCAATACGCAGACCATATGTTTTTTCATCGATGTTCACAGGAGGCAGGTCGCGGCCATCGGCTTTTTTGCCTACCAAGTTGCTGTTGCGAATGAGGGTGTAGGCCGAACCGGAAAATTCATTTGTGCCGGAACGCGTCACAGCATTGATACCAGCGCCTGCAAAACCCGACTGGCGCACGTCAAATGGTGCAATATTCAACTGGATTTCCTCGAGTGCATCCAGCGAAATAGCCGTGGTACCAGTACGGCCGCCTGCTTGCGCAGAAGAGCCCAGACCGAAACCGTTGTTGAATACAGAACCGTCGATGGTAAAGTTGTTGAAACGGCTGTCCTGACCAGCAAAAGAACGGCCATTGCTGTAGGCATTGTATTTGGTGATGTCATTCACCGTACGGCCGATAGTAGGAATAGAGCCGATCGTTTGTGCGCTGAACGATGTAGCAGCGCCTGTGCGGTCTTTACTGAAAATGTCGCCGCGTGTAGCAGTAACGGTGGCTTCCGAAAGCAATGTGCCAGATTCCTGGAGAGAGAAGTCGGCATTTGTACCGGAACCCAGGCTGGTGTACACATTTTCAAGCGATTGCGCTTCAAAACCGGTGTAACTCACTGTGATCGTGAATGGGCCGCCTACCCGTACAGCCGGCAGGGTGTAACGTCCCTGGGCGTTGGTAGCAGAGCCATAACGCGTTCCCGAAGGCGTGTGCGTAGCCACTACAGTGGCGCCTACCAGGCCTTCTCCTTTTTGGTCGGTAACTACTCCATATATGGAAGAGGTTGTTACCTGCGCAAAGGTGGAAATAGCGCAAAGCATGAACGCAAGCGTCAGCAGCGTCCATTTCTTGAAAGTAAAATGGTTCATACAATAAACGGATTTGTGTGAAAGTGTAGAATCTGGCTGCGAAAATACGCGACCATTGTTAAATACCCATTAAGTTTGGTCGATTTTAGTGTGGAGATTTCAGCACATAATTTTTTAAATATATGTAATTGTTTTAAAGTTTGGAATTAAATTTTGCCAGCATCCTGCTGTTGCAAACATTATCTATGAATGGGGAGAACCCTCTACAACATTGTCTGATTTATGGTAATGCAGCCTCCTTGTTATCTTTTCTCTATTTTTGCACCGTCACATTCTGCAAACAAATACGATGTACATGAAAAAAACAATGCTATCGCTGGCAGCCTTCTTGCTGACGCTGATGTCGCTGCGCGCTCAAATTGTCATTACTGAAATTATGTATAACCCTCCGCCATCGGGAACTGACAGCCTGGAATATGTGGAGGTATTCAACAATTCCGGTATGCCGGTCAACCTTTCGGGCTGGAATTTTACCCAGGGCTTCAATTTCACTTTTGCCGACGGCACGGTCATTCCTCCAGGTGGTTATCTGGTCATTGCACAGAATGCGCCTTATTTTGAGTCGAAATTCGGTTTCGCCCCGCTTGCAATGGGCCCAAGCAGCGCACTGACCAATACAGGTGAAGATATCGAACTGCGTGATGCCCAGGGCAATGTAAAAGACTATGTCGACTACAAACCAGCCGACCCATGGCCTGCTGCTGCCAATGGCGGTGGCCCTTCACTCGTATTGTGCGACCCCAATTCTGACAACAGTGTGGGTGGCGCCTGGCAGGCAGCAGGAACTGCTACCAATATCGTGCTGGGTAGCATAACCGTGTTCGGAAACCCTGGCGCACCTTCCGACTGCGGTGCAGGCAGCCCGCTCGTGGCGGCCGACGACAACGTGGTGGTGACGGCTGGCGTACCAGCCTTCCTGAATGTATTGGCCAACGACTACACCCTCAATCAGGTAGTGTCTGTAACCATTATCAATCAACCGACTCAAGGTACCGCTACCGTAAATCCTGACTTCACCATTCAGTACACTTCTCCTGCTTCCAATTGCGGCGCCGATGAACTGACCTATGAAGTGTGCGATGCCAACGTATGCGATACGGCTACCGTAACCATCGACCTGCGTTGCTATCCTGTCTACACCATTGCTCAAGTTACAGGTGAAAATGCCGCTGGCGCTGCCGATTCTCTGGGTGTGCATTGTGAACTGGAAGGTACTGTATACGGTGTAAACATTCGTCCGATCAATAACAACGTATCTGCATTGCTCTTTACACTTATTGACGACAGTGGAAATGGCATCGCTGTTTCCAGCCTCAATGGCAACTTCGGATACACCGTTACAGAAAAAGATCGTATCAAAGTGCGTGGCACGATCGGACAATTCAGTGGTCAAACCGAAATTGTGCCTGATTTTATTACCCTTGTTTCTGCCAACAATACCTTGCTGACGCCAACTGTGGTAATCAAACCAACAGAAGCGACCGAGTCGAAATTGATTCGAATGAACAACCTGCATTTCGTAGATGTCGCTGAATGGACCACCGGTAGCGGCGGCAGCGGCTTCAACGTGCACGCTGTTTCTGCCGATCACCCAACCGATACCATTCTGATTCGTATCGACCGCGATGTAGAAACCTACAATGCGCCCGTTCCGGCCCAGCCATTCGACCTGACCGGCATTGGCGGCCAGTTCGACGCTTCGTCGCCGTTCGATGCGGGCTATCAGGTGCTGCCTCGTTACAATGCTGACATCAGTTCGCTGAATACTACGAAGGAAGTAGACTACAGCCAATACATCATTTTGTCGCCCAACCCGGTAGTAGACATGCTCGATGTACGTTGCGCCATTTCATTTGATCAAATCATTCTGATGAATGCCAACGGCCAGCAAGTAGAAACATTCAAACGTCCGGATCTTACGTTCGAAATTTCCATGAGCAAAATGCCTGCTGGAATGTATTTCCTGAATTTCCGCAAGGGCAACTCGTTCTGGACGGAGAAATTTGTGAAGCAGTAATTTTGTGTTTTTGTGTTTTGGTGTTTTAGTGTTTTGGAGGTGCTTCGCGCTTGGTATTTAGCATAGATTCCATGTTTTTTGTTGAGTTTACCTAAAAAACTCCACATGCCGGGCGCGAAGCACCTCCAAAACACTAAAACACCAAAACACCCAAACACAAAAAAACATCTCATGCCCTTCTCCCGAACCCTTCTCCTGCTGTTGCTGATCGCTCCGATGCTTACAGCAAGGGCTCAATCCTTTCCTCGTCGAATCCGTCTGCCGCAAACGCTGAGAGAGATTTCAGGGATGGCGCGTCTGCCCAATGGCGATTGGTGGGTACTGAATGATGGCGGCAATGCTTCCGTGATATATCGGCTGGGAGCAAGTGGAAAAAATATTCTGGAAACACGCAACCTGCCATTCACCAACCGCGACTGGGAGGATATGTGTGCCGACCCGCAAGGCAATCTGTACATCGCCGATGTCGGCAACAACTTCAACAACCGACGCGACCTGTGCGTCTTTCGCTATCAACCGCAGTCCAAAACACTGGACAGTATCGTTTTTTCCTATCCCGATCAGCGCGATTTCCCGCCTTCCAACATGCGCAACTGGAATTATGACTGTGAAGCGATGGTGTTTTTTCAGGACAGCCTGCATCTTTTCAGTAAAAACAGGTTCAAGAGCAATCATATCGTAAAACATTACGTGATTCCCGCAAAACCAGGGCGCTATGTGGCCGAACTCCGCGATAGCATCCGGCTGAAAAACCGGGTGGTTTCGGGTGCTGCCATCAGCGCCGACGGTCGCACCCTGGCATTGACATCGTACATGCTCGGTTTTAAACTTGGTTTCATTCCGTTTACAAAAGCCAGTGTGTTCTACTTCACAGGTTTCAGGGGAAGTATGTTTTTTAAAGGCCATAAAAAAAAGATGCGACTACCTAAATTCATGATTGCCAGGCAGTTCGAATCTATTATGGAGTGGAGCCCCGGTTGCTGGCTGGCTGCCAATGAAGGCATCGGGCCGCAAAAACCATCGGTGTGGCGAGTGAAAAACTGATAAATGATGACCCTTTTTTTGCATTCCGTTCACCGACTTGTGATTCCTGTACACTCTACGCCTTGTGCCCTTTGTGAAACCTTCGTGCACGTTGTGGTTAAAAAAATTTACCACTAAGAACACAAAGGTTTCACAAAGAGCACAAGGCGTAGAGTGTACAGGAATAATGGCAAAGATCCGTTTGAATCAATTGATATAAACACTTTTTCTTCATGTGCGGAATCGCCGGCTACTGGCTCTCCAACGGAACACAAACGACCGAACTGATCCAGGCCATGAACCGCCTGCAAAAGCGCCGCGGCCCCGACGACGAAGGTTACTGGTTTTGGCAAAATGGAGAAGAACAAGGGCGCGCATTTTCAGGTGAAGACACCACACCCGGGTGGAAAAATCAACTGCCTGATATCAACTGCCAATTATCCATCCCGCACCAATTGGCATTCGCTCATCGCCGTTATGCGGTGATCGATCTGTCGAATGCCGGTCACCAGCCACTTGTCGTGGGGCAATATGTACTGCTGTACAATGGAGAAATTTACAACCATGCCGACCTGCGCAGCGAATTACAAAACCTTGGCGCTGTGTTTTTTACACACACCGATGCGGAAGTAATCGTCCGTTCTTACGAACAATGGGGTACTTCTTGTTTTGAACGATTTAGGGGCTTTTTTGCGTTGGTTTTGTTCGATTTGCGCGCTCAGACGCTGCTATTCGCGCGCGATCCACTGGGCAAAGCGCCCCTGTATCTGATACGCCGGGAAGGCGATTTGTACTTTGCATCCGATATAAAACCCCTGTTGGCCGCCTGCCCGGAGGAAAGACCCCGGGTAAGGAATGCTTCTGTGGCCCAATACCTGAAAAGCGGCCTGCGCGATTTCAACTACCAGACTTTCTGGGAAAATATCCACAGCGTTCCAGCGGCATCCTGGCTTCGCATACACCTGAAAACCGGGTACACCGAGCAGGCCACGTACTGGCAATTGCCTGAATACAGAAATGAAAACAGATCAATCGAAGAAGCCTCCGATGCTTTGTTTGATCTCTTGCGCCAGTCCCTGCAACGCAGGCTCGTGGCCGATCGCCAGGTCGGATTTACACTCAGCGGGGGGCTCGATTCCTCGGCGCTTGCGGCGATGTATGCTCAATTGCCGAATACCGGCAAAGTCCCTGCCTTCACGGTTCAGAACAACAATCCCGCTTTTGATGAAACGCCGTTTGCGCGGATGGTGGTGAAGGCATATCCTGCTCATTTTGAGCATATTATCCTCGATGGAGAAGGGTTTGATTTGATGCAGGACTGGAACGATTTTCTTGAAATTCAGGAAGAACCCTTTCACGATCCGGCTCTGTATGCCGATTTTTGTCAGCAGAAAATATTAAAATCCCACGGCGTCGATATCAACATCAACGGGGCGGGCGGCGACGAATTGCTGGCGGGTTACCCGGCGAATTTCCTGTCCCATATGCGCTGGTTGAAAAAGCAGGGCCCCGGCTCTTTTCTGCAAATAGCAGCCGACCTGAAAGGGATTTTTGACAACCTGTCGTTTTCCGAATTGTGGCAAATTCTGCAAAAAAGAAAACACCCAACCCGACGTGAATCAGACTCTTTTTTTCGTATTCCCCAGGATACTCCCCCTGCTATTTCTCCCGATTTTGAAACGTCGATGCGCCAGCGCATGGGGCCCTGGTTGATGCATTACTGGCTGCGCAGCCAGCACAAAAATTATATGCAGGTGCCTGTTGAGCCTCGTTTGCCGTTTTTGGATGTGGATATGGTGGAGTACTGCTTTACATTATCGCCCGCTTTGCTGATTCAGGATGGCTGGACAAAATATGTGCTCCGACATGCCATGCGCCACCATTTGCCCAAAGAGGTACTGTGGCGCAAACGCAAAATGGGTTTTCCCTTCGACACCAAGAACTGGCTTTTGCAGCACGAATCTGCCTTGAAAAGTATGTTACTACGCGATGCTGATAACCCGTGGATGGACACCAGCGCCGTAGCCGGTGCTTATTCCGGCTTGCTGGATAGCGACCCACAAATGTTGTGGCGTATGGTATGCCTGAGCGGCTGGCATATCAAAATCATTCGGGGGCAAACTTCCGGCCTATGAAACGCGACCATTTGACTATCTTCGGAGGTGTCCGGACCCTGGCTGCGGGTACTGTGCTGATTCAGGCAGGCAGACTGATCGTGTTACTGGTGCTGTCGCGCTGCTTGCCAGCCTCGGAGTTTGGCATCCTGTCGCTGACAACTGCAATCGTTGGATTTTCTTCTTTTTTTGTGGATGCAGGCGTAAGCAATGTGTTTTATCAGGAGGAGGTGACAGATGAAATGGCCCGATCTTCCCTTTTCTGGTTGAATATGATGCTGGGTGGGGTCATGTGTGCTGTAATTGTGTTGAGCAGCCCTTTTATTGCAAGTTTTTATGAAATAACGACCTTGAAACCGGTGCTGATCCTGACATCGTTGAGTCTGATTTTTACCGCAATGGCTGCCCAGCACAGGGTACACCTGCGTCGAATGATGCGCTTTGGCCAATTGATCCGTATAGAAGCAGTTTCCTTTGTGGTAAATGCAGGGGTGACACTCATCGGGGTCTGCTATGGCGCAGGTGTCATGGCGATGGCTGCCGGCACTGTAATGGGTAATCTGGTTGCTGCATTGGGGTATTTGCTGGCTGGGGGTGTTGCCTGGTTGCCGCGCCGACACTTCGATTACGCTGCGATTCGGCCACATTTAGGTTTTGGTATGTACCAGTTGGGGGAGCGACTTTCCAATTTTCTTGCCGAGCGTGCCGACGTGTTTATCATCGGAAAAATACTCGGCCCGGGCCCGCTGGGTTTGTATGATGTGATGAAACAATTGTTATCGCGACCGGAAAGCATTGTAAACCCGATTGTTTCCCAGGCTGTATTACCTGTCATGGCCCGAAAGCATCGCAATTTGTTGTTTGTCAAAGGAATATACCTGAAAGGCCTTGAATTGAGCAACACCCTCAACATGACGGTGTTCAGCCTGGTCATCTGGATGGCAGCGCCTTTTCTGGCTGTGGTGACAGGGCCTCAATGGGCAGGAGAAACCGCCGTTTTATGCTGGCTGGCCCTGTATTTTATCATTCATGCCTCGTTCAATCCCGTTGGATCGCTACTCTTGGCAAAGGGACGTGCCGATTTGGGGTTTTGGTGGAATATTGTAATGCTGGTGCTGACGCCACCCGTTGTGTGGGCAGGAACGAACGGGGGCGCCCTCGGGGTGGCAATGGCCTTGGTCGGCCTGTTTTTCTGCCTGATACCTTGTATGTTTTTATTGCTGATACGCCCTCTTACCGGCGCTTCCTGGGCTGAATACCTGCGCACTTTTTTCAGGCCCTTGCTAATGGCTATGATTTGTGGGGCGGTAGTTTATGCCTTTACAAGTGCATTGCCTTTAAAGCCACTGGCAGCGTTGATCTTGTTCGCAGCATTGTACCTGCCAGCCGTTTGGTGGTGGCTTGGCAGGTACAACCGCAACATTTTCAGGCTTTTGCGAAAAACAGTTTCAGGAGGTAATAAGTGAGTGCTCTCATAAAGCGAAACTATCTGTTTTCAGTTTTTTCAAAATAGGCTTTCCCGGATTTATCCCGAATTTGAAGCACGAGTTTTTTTACTCCCCCGTGCATGGTATCGGTGTCTTGCAGCAAAAAGCATACCCGCCAGTCCCACATCTGATCGGGCAAGGATGGGTCAGAAAAGTAACGTTCGCAGGATTTAAGTTGCTCATAAAAGTAAATACTCGTGATAGGCCCCATGGTGGTAGAGGCGGCCGTTTCCCACTGCATTCGGTTCTGTCTGAATGAAATCCGGCTTTCCTGGCCTGTGCTGTCTACAAAAACCACCCCGTTCAAAAGGCTGTCGATAAAACCGCTGTGATGATAGGTACAGCGTTCGCAATCGGGCTGGGCAATATTAAAATCATTGTGGTAGCGCGGCACAAAAGGCATGTACAGCGCAATTTTGCGCTTATCGAGTGCAGAAGCCAGTAAGGGCAACTCTTTCTGGTTGTCAAAGTTGCAGGGATCGTAGGTAAATACTTCCATTCGGTTTAAAAGACTGTCTGACAGCACTTTGTACAAGTTGTAGTAGTCAAACAAGTTGCAATCGAGGTACAGGAAATCCAGGTCTTGGAGCATCAGGCTTTTTTTGTCGGGCAGTTCACTCAGCAGATTAAACGAAAGATCGAGTGCGTTGAGCGATTTGGGTAAGGGCGGTACCTGTGTGAGGTAATTGCGGATAAGCGAGACGGATTTCAGGTTCGGAAATTTTTCCAGTGCCTTCAAATCAGCCGTATTATTCAGTCCGCAGCATTCAAACGTGAGCCAGCCGAGTTTGGGGTAAGCGCGACTGAGTTCTGTCAAAATATTGCTGCAATGCACGCTAAAATTGGGGATGCCCACAAACCGCAGTTCCTTTAATTCTTCCATGAGGTTATCTTCCAGGTGGCAGGAATCCTGCTCCGGAAAACGCGCTATGGCAAAACTCAGCGAAACAATATCGTTTTTAAACTTCCTATACAGATTATCAGCAGGATTCTGGTCGCGCCGCGCTTTCATTTGGTCGTTGATGACCTGAAGATTGATGTACGGGCATTCGACAAAACTGATTTCAAACAAATGCCGAAATCCGGCCAGGTCTTCGGGCAGTTGGCGCCAGTTAGCCTTTCTGATCTGTATATTTTTCACCTCATTGTGAAACCTCGGCCAGAGCGGTTGCGCTCCGTACAGCAATTGTCTGCCCAGGAACATTCGCAGGGTGTCGAGCATGGCACTGTCGCCTTTTTCCGTATTGTTTCCGGCTACAGCGATGTATTCCACCGATGCTTTGCGCAATTTGTGCAGGTTTCCCGCTATTTCATGGTAGTGGAAAAAACGCGGCCCCTGCGCCGATGCAAACACGGGCGCCAGCCACAACAGTCCGAGTACGAGCCATTTATTTTTGGTATTCGCGGCTGACATATGGATAGAAAAGATCTGTATTGATTTCATAATAAAATCGAGGTTTTTGGTTGTACAAAGGCTGGCTTTCCCAAGGGAACAGCGGGGTGCTGACACCGCCCATTTGCAGGAAAATCTTGCGTACGATACTTCCTGGCAGGTGCGCATAACCTTGGTGTGCAAAGCGTTGCATATCGCGGCCCCACTTCAAATCGTCTTTCCCAAGAAAGACGCCGAGCCCGCCAAAGCCTGTTTCTGCTTTTAGCCGCACGCCATAGTAGCCATGAAAACTATTGACCAGCCCCAGTACATCGTACATGCCCATGCGTATCTGATTGGAACCCAGTCGTTTGTGCGTCCTACGGTCGGTAATCATACGCAGCGACGCGCTGGCTTCCAGTTTTTGCAGGCTTTCAGGCTGATAGGCAAACACCTCGTTGGCATTGCGCGAGCGTGTTTCCAAAGGCCGGAAATAAGCGGAAATGAAAGCCGAATTTGTTTCTCCGTGGTCGTGGTTGGTCAGGAAAGATCGCATGAATTTGGGGATAAACACATCGTTTCCCCAGTTGATATTGAAGCCCCAGCGGTCGTCGAGCCGCGCTACATTGACTGTCACATAACCCACCGTATTGCTCAGTTTGCGATAGTAGTAGGAATGGTAGCGGGACGTCACATCATATCGCAAGCGGATACGGCTTCTTTTTCGGAAAAGCGGGTTGAGGCTGCCATCTTCCGGATTGGCCACCCGCCAGGTGCGGTACAAACCCCAGTCTGCTGAAATACCCACATTGGTGAGGTAGGTCCACGAAAGGTTTCGAAACTGAATATCCTCAGCATTTTTAGAAAAACGCGTACCATACAGGGAAAAATCCTTGCTGGTTTGCAGTTTTAGGTGTACGTTGCCGCGAAATTTGTTCCGGCGCAACTGGCTTTGCAGGTTTTCCGGCGGCCTTGCGAAATAGTTGTACGCGCAGGAAAAACAGAGATCTGTTTCCGTGAAAAAGTACAATTGCTGGTTCTGGTTGCTGAATTGCATGCCTACACCCACGCGGCCATTCAGCCAGGAAGGGCTTCGATAATCCCACCAAGGAAAATCATAACGCGCCTGCGCGCAGAGGGCACTTGCAGCAAGCATGCCATACAGAAGTACGGCATAGCGAAACGGGGTAAGCAGAAAAGTGCGTGACATATGGAGTTTATGGGAAGGTTTGAGTTCCTGCCTTCCACGTAGGATGTTTTAAATGGCCCTGCTGTGAACTCCGACACTCATTTTTATGAAAAAATACATAAAAAACCGTCCCTGTCGCGCCATACGCGTGTTACATTTGCCGCTTCGGTTAACATTCCAAACAATACAACCACTATATGAATCTCAATTTTAAAGACAAAAAAGCGCTGATTCGGGTCGATTTCAACGTGCCGCTTGACAAGGAATTCAAGATCACGGACGATACCCGCATTCGCGAAGCGCTTCCCACTATTCAGCATATTCTGGCACAGGGCGGTTCGGCCATCCTGATGTCGCACCTTGGCCGTCCCTTGGAAAAACTCAACGCCGACGGCAGTATCAACAAGCAAAAATTTACCCTGCAACACCTGGTGAAGCACCTGAAAAAGAAACTGAAAACCAAGGTGCATTTCGCCGACGACTGCGTGGGCAAATCAGCGGTAAAAAAAGCCGCTGCGCTCAAACCCGGCGAGGTGCTGCTACTGGAAAATACCCGTTTTTATGCAGAAGAAGAGAAAGGGGACCCAGCATTTGCAAAAAAACTGGCCAGCCTGGGCGATATTTATGTCAACGATGCATTCGGAACCGCACACCGCGCGCATGCCAGCACGACCATCGTAGCGCAGTATTTCGATAAAAATCACAAGACCTTCGGCTTCCTGATGGAGCGAGAAATCGAAAATGCTACCCGCGCCATGCACAATCCGGAACGCCCTGTTACCTGCGTGACGGGCGGCTCCAAAGTGAGTGATAAAATCCTGCTACTGGAAAAATTCCTCGACTACGCTGATAATATCATCGTTGGCGGCGCGATGGCTTACACCTTCTTTTTGGCAAAAAAAGGCGCCGTGGGCAATTCTCTAGTAGAAGCCGAAAAGGTTTCTGTTGCCAAAGAATTTCTGAAAAAAGCGAAAAAAGCGGGCGTAAAAGTCCTGCTTCCAAAAGATTCGGTCTGCGCCGACAAGTTTGCCGCCGATGCTGCCACACAGGTTACACCCAGCGATCAAATTCCCGACGGCTGGATGGGACTCGACATTGGCCCTGCTGCTGCGCGCCAGTTTGCCGGCGTCATTCGCAAAAGCAAAACGGTGATCTGGAACGGCCCGATGGGTGTGTTCGAAATGCCGGCCTTCGCCAATGGCACCAAAGTAGTAGCCAAAGCCTGCGCGGCCGCTACGAAAAAAGGCGCTTTCACCATGGTCGGCGGCGGCGACTCTGTTGCGGCTGTCAACCAACTCAAACTGGCCAAAAAGGTAAGTTTCGTGAGCACCGGCGGCGGCGCCATGCTGGAATTTCTGGAAGGAAAAGAACTGCCAGGGATTAAGAGCGTAAAAGAGTGATGAGTTATGAGTTATGAGTTATGAGTTATACTCACTTTGCTATTGGCTACACGAATAGAGAAGCCAATAGCAAAGTGAGTATAACTCATAACTCATAACTCCATAACTCATAACTCAACAACCAGTGTCCCCATCACATTTCTCCCTGCCTGCGGGAAAAAGCCGGCCTGGTGGTACACGTTGTTTTGTTCGAGTCGGCTGTAAGGGTCATCGGAGCGTGGGTCGTAGCCAGCAGAAACAAAACGATACACCCATCCATTCGATGAATATTGTTGATCGAACAGGTTGTTGACTGTAAAAACAACCGAGAGATTTTTACCCACTACATTTTTTAGATCCCAGTTCAGCCGCAGGTCGGAGAAGAAGTAACCGGGCAGTGTGGCGTATGCATTGGAAGTGTTATCCAGGTATTGTTTTCCCACGTATTTTCCGGAGAGTGCCAGACTGAGGTGTTGCCGGGTGTTGTGGACAACATCCAGAATGGCTTCCGAACGCGCCACGATGTTGGGTGAAAATGCCAGATCAGTGCTGTGGTACTCAATACGCTCTTGCGTACCATCGTCCCAGTTGTCGCGGTATTCCACAAAATTTTTGACCTTGTTGCTGCTGAAAGCGGCGTTGGCGCTGACGGACAAGCGCCTGGTAATACGTGTTGCTGCTTCCAGTTCAAGCCCTGCACGATAACTACTGGCCACATTGGTACGAATGTATGCGCCAACATCATTGAGCCGACCATCGAGTACCAATTGATTTTTATATCCCATGTAATAGGCATTGGCTGAAACGCTCCAGTTCCCCGCATTTTTTTTCAGAGATGTTTCCAGGTCAATCAGGCGTTCTGGTAGTGGCCTGCTGTCGGGTGTCGACTGGGTGTAATCATCGCGGTTGGGCTCCCTGTTGGCCACGCCAGCGAAACCAGAGAGTATCCATTTGTTTGAAAATGAATAAGTTGCACCAATTTTTGGGTTGAAAAATGATAGTGCTGCCGTTTGCGTGACATTGTTCAGGTTGTTATCAAAACCCAGGAAACTGTAATGTACATACCTGACCTGCAAATCAAGAAAAGTGCGTAGTTTATCCAGGGGCTGGCTTTCCCATTTCAGGAAAATATTGGCATCTTTTTTATTTGCATCATTGTCGTAGTACACAAAATCCTTGGGCACCCGGGGGGCATCCTGTGTCCAGATAATTTCCCCATAGTGCCTTCCTTCATAACGACTGACAGCGCCACCGAGTAAAAAAACATTGTTTTTAGAGGCCGAAGGAGTCCATTGCAAGGCAAAAGTGCCGCCGTAAAAATGATTGTCGAGCCAACGTCGGCGTATCAGGTCGGTCTGGTTCAGTGCGCTGTCGCCCCAGGTAATTAGTCCGTAATAAGCGGCACTTTCCGCAGCCTTGTACTGTTCGTAGTAGCCATAACCGCGGGTGTAGTGCCCGTTGAGTTGCAGGCTCCAGGCGCGGCTGAAAAGGTATTTATAGTGCGCCAGAAAATGGCGTTGGGTGTAGTCGTCTACTTCATCCTTGTACGGGCTGCCGGGTTGTTCAATGCCTGCCGAATTGTAGGTGCGTTGAGTATCGAGGTATTGGGCTGGCAAGCCATTCCAGGATTGGTAGGTGCGTTCATGTCCGGAAAGAATATGCGCCTGAAACGATTGCCGGTCGTCGATGTATGCGCCGCTCAGGTGATACGAATTCAGGTCAGCGCTGGCCCTGTCCACATATCCATCTGATGTTATAGTGGAAATGCGCCCCGAAAAAGCAAATTTCCCCATCAATCCGGTGCCGAGATACGCCGAGTGTTTGCGTGTGTTAAACGAGCCAAAAGTATTGCTCACCATGGCAAATGGCTCGGGGGCTATTTTCGACAGATCGATGTTCACCGTGGCGCCGAATGCACCTGCGCCATTCGAACTGGCCCCGACGCCCCGCTGCACCTGAATTTCAGCGGCCGAGGTGGCCACATCGGGCAAATCGACCCAAAAAACGCCCTGGCTTTCCGCATCATTGAACGGCACGCCATTGACTGTCACATTTACGCGGGTAGGGTCGCTGCCCCGAATCCGCAAGCCAGTGTACCCAATGCCGGTACCTGCGTCGGAGTTTTCTACCAGAGAAGGCACCGAACTGAGCAGCATGGGCACATCCTGTGCCTGATAGATACGTTTTAACTGCTCCGCACTGAAATTCGTGTGCGGCGAGGGATGGTTGCTGCCAGCGCGTGTCGACTGAATGACTACGGTGCGCAATGCCAGAGAGTCGAGTTTGCTTTGTTGTGCGGAAAGTGTGGGAAAAGGCAAAAGTGCCAGAGAAAAGACAAGTCCCGATATCAGGACAAACGCGGTCTGAATCCGCCGTTTTTGGTCGTAAATCATTAAAAAAGAACATATTGAGTGAAACATCCGCCTTCCGAAGGGGCTTCGGACGCGTAGTGATGCCACTACCCGCTTCATTCCTTATCCGGCATTACCCGGACAAGTTCGATGGGTGTAATCTCAGCCGGACGAGCCGGCACCCCAATGAGTATGGGCGCAAAGGTATGTTATCGCACGAAGTGTGAAGGAAAAAATTGTGGCACCGTTTCCGCCACCTGTTCCAAACGATTTTCCAGGCTTCCTGTCACTGTCAGGAATGGCAAATGCCGCTCTTCCAGTAAATTTCGGTACAGTTCGAATAACTGCCATCGTTCTTCCGGGTGTTCGCGCAGGGGATCAGGCTGCCAGGGAAAATCGGGTGTGCAAAGCAAATAGTAGGTGTCTTTTGCGAGTTCCCATTCGTCAGTTGTTGGTAACACAGATGCTGTTGCAGGGTACCCATATTGCTCCCAAATGCGCAACACCGTCCAGTCCGTATCACAAACCAGGAAGGGCGGGGCAGGGGAGTGGAACATATGCTGGAGGAACCATGTTTCCCAGTTTTTTTGTCCCTGATAAATCACCGCCAAATCGTTGTGCGAATAAGGCCGACCCAGGTTTGCCACATAGTAGCGTGCAAATTCGGGCGCCCAAGGCGTTTGGAAACGCGTTGCGATCGCCTGTGCCAGCATGGTTTTTCCGGAAGATTCCGGACCGGTTACAACGATTTTCCGAATAGCGCGTTTCACAGTTTTTTCTGTCGTTTCTATTTTTGCCCGATCATGCATCAAATTGAACCATTTTATCGCTGGCGCGACCTGTATGCAGCGGAGGAAGACAAAGATTCTCCCTTTTTCGGTCGACAGTACAGTGAATTCAAATACAGCCTTCGGCTGTACAATTTTTACCTGCATCCGCAGTGGGATTCCATTGGATCGTCTACGCTGTATTGCAAGTTGTTATTTGCCGATTATGACGAGCATTTTGCCCTGATTGAGTTGATCGGAGAGTGGAATGATACCTTACATGATGATGTGATGTTCCTCAAACGCAATCTCGTAGACCCGCTCTATGACAAAGGCGTCACAAAATTCGTGCTTTTCTGTGAAAACGTGTTGAACTTCCATGCTTCAACTGATGATGACTACTACGCTGAATGGGCCGAAGAGGTACATGAAGAAGGTGGCTGGATTGCCATAATCAATACCCGGCAACATGTAGAAGAGGAAATGCATGCAGCCCGCCTTCAACATTACGTGCATTTTGGAGAAGATTACAATGAAATCAACTGGCAGACCCAGAAACCGCTGGTGGTTTTTCAGATACTCGATGCCTTGGTGAATGGAAGAGTGAAGCGTATAAACGGGTAAACCCCTACAGTTTCACTCCAACCGTTACATACACGCCTCTACCGTCCGATGGAATAATTCCCGGCCCCGGGTAACTTTCCGCTCTGCGGGTGAAATACCGCTCGTCGAGCAGGTTATTGCAACTGCCTTCCAGTGTGAGCCAGCGCCAGCGCCAGGAAGCCGATAAGTCCATCACGAAATAGGCCGGAATTTTGCCTTCCACCGCCGTGGCTGTTCGTTCGGCATTGGTGGCATCCGAATAGTGTGCTGCTACATAGCCGCCTTGTACCGCCACACGCCAGGCGCCTTTTTGCAAGGTAGTACCTGTCTTGAACAACAGGGGAGGCGCCATTTCCACCCGTTTCTTTCGAATGGAAGCATCCTGTGTGTGTACATAGCGCGCATCGACAAGTGCTGTATTGACAAACCAGGTCCAGCGCAGCGGACAATGTGTTTTTCCAAACAAACGGAGCAAATCGATTTCCGCAAAAGCCTCCAGACCGATGTTTCTGGCATCTGAAATATTGCTGCGAAAACGATAATCGTTGTACAAAGGTGGCAAATCGGCGCGCAACACCTGGCCAATGCGACCATTGTAGGCCACATAAAAAGCCGTCACTTCCCAGGTAAAAAAGCCCGATTTCTGGCCGCGAAGCCCCAGGTCGGCCGTAAATCCGCGCTCATCGTGAATGGTGCTGTCAACGATGTAATTGGGGTTGGAAATGCGCAAATCTGTGAAGTTGATGGCGCGGTAGTTTTGGGAAAAATTGGCATACACTTCCAGTGCCGTGCGTGGCTTCCAGGAAAGTCCAAGCCCACCGATCAGAAAACCCCTGTCGCGTGTTTGGGTATCATTTATTTTATTCTGAACAATGACATTTCCGGCAGCATCCAGCACACGCTGTGTGTAATATCCTTTCGAACCCGTGCGAATATGTTCGAGTCGCAACCCGGGTGTCAGGCTCCATTTGGGTGAAAAATTAAATACATGCTCTACAAAAATGGCCTGGTTGCGGTTGGGGAATGTGTAATCTGAATTTTCCAGTTCCTCCGGGTGCAGGAAATAAAAATCGGGACCACCAGCATTGTTGGCATCGCCTTGTTGGGCAGTGGAATGCCCGTAGTAGAGGCGATATCCGAACAGAAGTGTTTGGGGTAGGTTGTGCCAGGAATACTGATGGAGTAATCGCCCTTCCTGTCCAAAATTGCGAAATTTCCCGGAAATAAGGGTGCGATTACCACCCAGATCGGCTACATTGATCCTTTCGAGGTTGCCGACCGACTGGCGCTGGGCAATAAGTCCGAAGTTGCGGATATTGAGGCGTGTGCGTTCGGAAAATGTGTAGTTCAGGGACAAGGCTGCGAGGTTCCAGTCTACCTGAAACCAGTTGCGGTGGCGTACCGACTGCCGGGCATCGTCCTGAAACAGTTTGTCGGTCAGTCCGCCCGGCTGCTGCGCCAGATAATCCATCCGCGTGAGGTCAAATTGCAGGGCAAGTCGCTCGGTTGCCTTGAAATCCAGCGAAGCATAACCGCAGCGATAGTTGAATCCGCTGTTGGGGCGCCAGCCGTCGCCGGTTTTGTACTGGAAATAAGCGTAATAGTTGAGTTTACCTTTGGCAATGGTGCCGCCGATGCTGTTGAAAGACCCGAAAAATCCCCAGGAACCAGCGGTTTGGCGGCTGGTGAGTTCCAGTTTTTTATCCTGCGGGCCGCGTTTGAAACGGAAATTGAGCAGCCCTCCAAACTGTGTTCCGTACTGCAACGACGCTGCTCCACGCACAATTTCAATCCGCTCGAGGGCTTCCGTAGGCGGCGTATAGTAACTTTCCGGGTAGCCCAGGGCGTCGGCGCTGATTTCATAGCCATTTTGGCGTGTATTGAAATTGGCGGTACGATTGGGACTGAGTCCTCGACCGCCGATGCCCAGTTGCAACCCCGCGCCGTCGCTTTCCCAAATATTCAGGCCCGTAATGCGGCTGTAAATCTGCCGGGCATTGTTGGTGGAAACATTCGCGCAGAGGTTGGACAAAGAGACGACTTCGGTTTTTTTGCCGGAATAAATGCCAAAGTTCTCCACACCACGCATGGAACCTGCGGCAAACTCCCGTGCTTTTTCCTGAACCGTTACTTCACGCAGTTGCTGCGGTGAAAGGGTATCCTGCGGCGTCTGAGCCCATGCCCAATGCGTTATCAGTAAGGCAAAGGCCACCAGGCCTCTCTTGCCCCTTGCCCCTTGCCCCTTGCTTCTTGCCCCTTGCCCCTTGCCCCTTGCCCCTTCTCTCTTGCCCCTTGCCCTTTGTCCTTTGCCATTTATCATTGTTCCTTCCATAACCATGTTTTATGTTCCCAGCCATCTTGCAGTTTTGTCAAATCGAGATTCGGGTCGAACAGCAGGTGACTGGGTCGGGCATTCAGGGTGACGTACACTTCGGCGCGCACCGAGGCGTTTTGCAATCCCTGTTGCTCGTAATGATGTTTAAGAAAATGTGCGTATTGTAGGATCATATCCGGCTGCATGGCCATTTGTTTTTCCTGGTGTGCATTGAGAAATTCTCCATTCCACACTTCGCCTTCCCGTCCTGTTCGGCCATCTTTTACAAAAAAAGTGGCCGTGCCGGCTTTTTCCATCAGCATCACGCGCCAGCAGAAACGATACCCTTCTTCTGTCCAGAAAATATTGCCCGGATACAACAGGTAACGCCAGGGAAAAAGGATTTGAAAAGCAAAATGCACTGCAAGGGCCGCAAAGATAATCGGGCTTGTGGGTCTGATGGGGGAAATGACTGCTTTGGATCTGTTTTTTACCTTAAAAGGAAAATAGCGCTTCAGCGTCCAAATCCAGTTCCACAAGCGCGTGTGCCATTCTTCTGAAAAAAACACAAGGGTTGCGCCGATCATGACCAACGGGAACACGCCAATTTGAAACATCAGGCCTGTTACCATATGAAAAAACACCACAGTGGCATAGGCTGCCAATCGCGTGCGCTGCCAGGAAAGCCAAAAGACAATGCTCACGTCGTACAACATACCGAACCAACTGAACAGATAAGGCGTCCAGTCCCACTGCATCAGTTTGCCGATGAGGGGCAATTGGTCATTGGCAGGTACCCAGATTTTCAAAGGCAAAGCCTGAACTAGCCAGTCGTAGTTGATTTTCCACAGCCCAGCGTAGAAATACACAATGCCTAACTGCAATTTAAAGATCAGAATACACCAGCGCGACACCTGTGTTTGTCGAATTTCCGGACGGAGCCAGGCATCTGCCGAAAAAGCCCGATTTGCAGGTACAAACACCAGCATTGCCGTGGCAATGCTGACAAAATAGTAGTGGTTGAGGTAATAGGTGAGGTCTATCAGTTCGGTGTAGGTAAACAGCAAAAACTGCAATATTGCCGCTATGCGGTACCGATAGCCCAGCATGACGCACAAGGAACTGAGGGCCAGCAAGATATGAACGGTGTACATGCCTACTGGCGGCAACACGGGTACCCATTCGAAGCCAAAATATTTAAAATGAAAACGGGGCAACAGGTAGTGGTCGCTCACCCAGCCCAGTAACAAAAAACGCAAGGTACTGAACAGCAACATGCCTCCCAACACCACCCGCAGCGTCGCCAAGGGAGCGATACCTACCGGCTCATCGAGCCATTTTCGGGAGTAGAACTGCGGGTACTGCATAAATTACAGACTTTCGAGGAATTGAACAAGCGCAGCCCGGTCTTCGGCCGACAGTTTCTTGTAATCTTCCCGGGCGCGCTCTGCCTCGCCGCCATGCCACAAAACGGCTTCCTCCATCGAGCGGGCCCTTCCGTCGTGCAGCAAGAAGGTATGTCCATTTACCACTGGTATCATGCCGATGCCCCAAAGCGGCGCCGTACGCCATTCATTGCCATTGGCGAGGCCATCGGGTCGGTTATCGGCCAGGTCGGCGCCCATGTCATGCAGCAATAAATCTGAATAAGGCCGGATTGGCTGGTTTTTCAGCGCCTGGATCGTGCCGCCGTTGCCGGTCGACATAGAAGGGCGGTGGCAGGCATCGCATTTCAGTTCAGTAAACAGGAATTTGCCGCGCAACACCTTCACATCGTCCCATTGGCGGCGGGCCGGGACCGAAAGCGTCTGACAATACGACACCACTTTGGCCAAGAGGTCATCGCTGATTTCCGGCGTACCACCGTTTGGAATGCCGGGGTACTGAAGTTGCTGAAACGGGGTAAGGTGATCTTCAGGAAAAAGGTTGCTGGTAATACCGATGTCGCCATTAAAAGCCTTAGCCGTTTGTTGCAGCAGATCGGGTTGGTTGGCTTTCCAGCCGAAGCGCCCGAGTTCCGATTGCTGGCGTGCTGTATTCCATACATAATTCGGTTTTCCGGAAATGCCGTCCTGGTTCGTATCGTCGGTGTCCGCCCATTCCAGAATGACCGATTCTGGCACAATTTCCAGCAAGCCGAGTCCGGGCATCTGTGGTGCAATACGCGGCGAATACATCAAGCCGGCAGCAAAATCACCGTATTGCAGGTCGTAAAACGAATACAAGGGCCGACGAAGGCTGTATGCCGTTCCATCGGCAAAATTTCCTGTAACTATTTCATAATCAACTCGTACACGTGCTTCCGGCAGCACGTTCATGATGGCTTTATCCTGCAATTGTCCTCCGTACACGGGGTCGCCCAGCAGTTCTCCATGCGCCCCTGCCTGCGGAATACTCAAACGGAACAACAGTCCGTTGAGCGCGTCTTCCGGAAAAGTCGGTGGCTGTGCCCGGCCATCCTTGAAGTGGCAACTGCCACAGGAAATGGCATTCATGAGTGGCCCCAGTCCGTCGAGCGACTGTACGCTGGCGGGCGCTGTCACCCAGTTGTTGCGAAAGAGCGCATTGCCCGTTACGAAATAACCATCCTCGGCACTACTCAGGTTTTTACCCTGAATACCGAATGCGTTCTCCGAGCGATCGAAGGTGGTGAAGTTTTTTCCACCCGAATATTGTTCATCGGTTTCGGTAGCGGCCACTGGCGGTTGTTCGTCGCGGCAGGCGCCGAAAAGCAGGAGTGTGGCAAGGGTGAATAGCAGGTATTTCATGCATCATGTTTTTTTGTTATCCGGAATAAGTTATCAGTTATCAGTTATTGGTTATCAGGGTGGTAAGGGGCCATTTGCTCATTTGCTTCGGTACTCAAAAATGGATGTCAGACAAATGAACAAATGGCCCCTTACCACCCTGATAACCAATAACTGATAACTAATAACAAACTCAGAATTCGGCGCCCAGAGCGAAGCCCATATCCGTCAAACGGTCGCTCAGGTTGCGTAAATCTTCCACAGCCGTCAGGATTTTATCGCGATGATTCAGAATAGATTGATCAAATGGAGCAGGAATCTGTGTGATGCTGTTTTGAGCAGTGGCGAAGGCTGTGGAAACGGCAGCGGCTTTGGTTTGATCCGTATCGGCCGCCAGCAGGGCGAGGCTTCTGCCTGTTACCACGGTACCATCTGTGCGCACATATTCGCCATAATACACGTTTTGCAAGCCTTTGAAATTCATGATAATATCATTGATCGTATTGTCGCTGAAGCAGGAATGTTCATTTTCCTGATCCTGCGTATCAACGGCCACAAACATGCGTTCGCCGGCGAGTTCACCCTTGCTCAGTTCGCCCAGCGAGATAAAAAGGTAGCCGAGCGCCTGTGCTTTAGGCGTGTTTTTCAGGAATTGAGTGCGATATGCGCCGCCTGGCTTCCATTGGTCGCGCACGGAAGTCAGGTTGTCGAGCAACAATTCCGTGACGGTTTTAAGGTATAGGCCACGGCGCTCCTGATTGGCAGCCGTTCCGCCCGGCAGATAGTCGGTGTAGGGGCGATTACCAGGCCCGGAAGTGCTCAAATCCTGCCCCCACAGCAAGAATTCGATCGCATGGTAGCCGGTAAAAATGGACTCTTCGGAAATGCTCTCGTTCAAATCCATGAGCACCTCTTTGGTAATGTCCGGGTATTGGCCAGGGTTGTTGATCAGACCCGTGGATGCATTGCCTTGTACATAATCGATGAAGTTTTCATCCATCGGCCAGGCATTGATCAGACCTTCCGGGCCGTCGGCATCATCAATCGGGCCACCGTAAAAACGGAATGCTTCGGTTTGGCCGTAGGGAATGCGCGCTGCGAGCCAGGATTGTTTACAGGTTTCCAGGCCTTGCGCAGTCGGGTTGGTTATGAAGGCATCGATGTCGTTTTTGAGTTTCTGCGCAGTAGTGTAAGAATCTTCATAAGCAGCATACACGATGGCTGCGTAATTTTCCAGAATAGCCTGTTGTTTGGATTCCAGCGATTCTTCTTCTTTTTTGCAGGCGCCTGCTGCCATGCTCAGCAACAGGCATATCAGAAAAGTCTTTTTCATGTTGAAAATGAATGTTTTAGTAGTTTTTGCGTGGTAATGTGTGGTTTTCAGGGCTCTTAGTCGCCGTCGCCACTGCTGAAGGTGATAGCGATGCCAAGCAGGGACGACAGGTCGCTTTTCAAATACCTTGTCAGTTTCTGAATTTCCGTGTAGAGATTTTCGAGGGATGCGCTTCCCGCGGTAATCTGATTGGAAAGGTCAGGGGAATCGGGTACCGCCGCCAGGGCTGTATGCAGGGCTGCCAGTTGGGTTTCAGTACTGGCAATCAAGGCCGCACCACCTTCCACTTTTTCCAGGTATTCGCGGAAGCCCGTGCCATCCTGTCCGGTTTTGCTTTTGCCGTACCAGATGTTTTCGATGGCGGTAAGGTGCAGCCTCAAAAATTCAAGTGAATGTCCACTGTAGTATGCTTCTACAAGTTGCGGCTCTGACTGTGTCTGGCCGGGGCGTTTGCCCAAAGGCAGCCCCAATTTGAAATTTTTGGCTGCTTCAAAACTGCGAACGAATTCGTTGTAAAGATGCGAAGTGCTACTACCGGCGTCTGTTCCTTTGTTTTGCAAAAATTCGGTGTAATAAGTGCCATTCCAGGCATCCACCACTGCTTGTGTCCGGTCGCGCAGGTTGGCGGTTAAAGCAGTCAGAAAATTGCCGCGCTGTGTTTCTGCTGCAAATTTGCTCACAATGGCAGCCGTACCATTGGCAGAACTAAAAATGAGGTATTCCACCGACGGAAAACCGCGCGCATCTCGGTTGAAATCGCTCACATTCCAAACGCCGGAAGCAATGGCCGCTTCTATCTTGTCAACACTGGCAGGAAAAGTGCCGATTTCTTCGATCAGTCCTTTTTGCAGGCCTTCTTCGCCGGCTGGTCCAAAGTTGTAGGCATTGGCAAACTGCCAGTCGGAACAGGCCGATTTCCATGCCTCCTGCAACGAAACCAGTCGCGCCGAATCAGGTGCTTCCACAAAAGACACAGCCGCATTGTGCAGTGCCTTGTTACGGTTCAACAAATCGTTGTAAGCCGGTCGAATCAAGTTGTCGGCCATGTTTTGCAGGAGGAGCGTACGGTCGAACGTATCCACCGGGCTGCCACCTCCTCCGTCGCAGGCAGAAAAGACCAACAGGCAACTTGCGAAAAAAGAGAATAGTTGAAAGGAACGAGACATGGTAAGTATCTTTAGGTTATAGTTACGGGTTGAGATTTTCCTGCCTGGAAAAATTCCAACCCGTTCTAAAACGTAGGTCATTAAAAAAATGGGTGCAAATTTCTACCAAAACTTTCAACGCCCTTGTTCGGCTACCCAATTTTTCCGGAAATCTTCTACTTCCTGATCTGTAAACTCATACAGGTTTTTCAACTTTTGAATGACCTGAGTCAGTTTGGGTAATTCGTTCAATGGGTCAGTAATAAACTTGTAAGAAGTAGGCGTAGCGCTGTAAGGAGCATTTAGCAAAATGAGTATCTCGTCAATTTCAGCATCCGTAATTTTTTTATCAGCCTGCGGAATGTTGCGCCATCCATGTACAAAACCTACACACTCTCCATAGGCGTGCAAACTGGCTGCTTTGTCGCTGTCGGTGGGCGAAGTGGCGCTCATTTTGGAAACCACACTGTGGCAATAATTGATAACGGTGGCAAAATTGACCTTTTCCCAGTTCAGGCGCAGGCTCGCCAGCGCAGCGTCGCGTTCTGTGTTGTAATCAGCCCCGGCTTTTATGGCCGCCTGTGCGGTCAGGAAATTTTGTTTTATTTGTGAATATAAACCGGCACCGTCGTTTTTATCACGGCGGGCAGCATAATTGGCCATGTTTTTATCCGGGTTAGCGGCTTTGGCAGCAGTAGGTGTGTTGGGAAAATCCGGATGTGCGCCATACAAAGCGATGATTCTGTCGAGTTCAGGCTGCCCTACATTGCTGTGCATCAGTGCTGCGGCTTCATGGTACAGAGCAGCGCCAAACAGGCCTTTTTCCACCATTTGTTCCATTTCGAGACCGTTTTCATCGAACAGATAGCCATTGAAAACGCCGCCTTGCCCGGATGGGGCGCCGGGGGTGTACGCCCCTCCGCTGGATTTAGCCAGTTCGTCGAGCCAGTTGCCCGTTCCATTCAGCCGCGAATCATAGTAGGATGTTGCGAGCGTTTGCAGCGCCGGATTGCCTGTTTGATACAGAGAAAGAAGGGTAGGGTAGTCGAGTAAGGCGCCTGATGAGCGGCCTTTTTTGATTTCCGTCACCAATGCATCCAGTTGCGTGCGCACCGTATATTCTTGCGTAGTATTCGCCAGGTACGCCGAACCGTCGTATTGTGAGGGAATCGTAAGCGGCGTTTTTTCCTTTTCACAGGAAATAAGTACAATGCCGAACAGTGTCAGGAAAAGAGTTGAGAAGTGGTATTTCATGTTGATTATGTTTATCTGGACAAATTCTTAATTGGCGACAAATGTAAATGCCATGCTGCAAATCATGCATGCTTATCTGGATTTAATCAAAATAATATGAAGATTTTATGACAATCGGAATTTGGGAAGCGATAAAAACAAGTGTTTGCGCTACAGCCACACATATTTTTTCTACCAACATGATGAAGCCACCAAAAAAATACAGAATTTTGTCCTTCGCTTTTTTGCAGTTGTGCCCGGCCGTTTTCTGACTGTATCAACCGTGAAAAACGAATTTCCCGCCATAGTCTCGTTTTCATAACCATACGTTAATCGTTTCGACCCGTGCAAGAAACGCGCTGTACAGCCGTTTTCCGGCCCGAACAAACCAGACTCCCATACCCATGAATTTGAAAATGTACCTATCGCGGCCAATCCTTTCAACCCTCGTTTGTTTCCTCTTTTTTCCACTTTTATCGTATAGCCAGGCTGTTGAAGACTGCAACAATGGCATCGATGACGACGGCGACGGCCTGATCGATTGCTACGACCAGGATTGTACCTGTACAGGCCAGTGTGACGATTTTTACTATACGACCTGTAATGCAGATTGCTATTACATACCTCCTTGCGGGCAAATTTCCCTTGGCATACAATGGACAGGGCAGGCAGAAACAGGCACCTATTCCACGCTGGTGGCAGGTGATATGGACAATGATGGTATTCCGGATATCGTGACATACCGGGTTGAAAACTCCAATATTTACATCATTGACGGCGCGACAGGTGCTACCAAAGTGGAGATAATTTGTCCGGCCACCATTGCAGGCGGTACAGCCCCTGCCATCGCCGATCTGGATCACGACGGGTTTGGCGAACTGGTTATCGTTACCAACGATCTGCATTTATATTGCTACGAGCACGATGGTACTTTGAAGTACATAAGCACATCTTTTGTAGGGTATTCAAGCCGTTATGCGTATTCTGTACCCAACATAGCCGATTTTGACCACGATGGCTGGGCGGAAGTAAATATTGGCAACCAGGTTTTTAATGGCCAAACAGGTGCATTGCTGGCTTCTGGTGGCCCCGGCTTGTCGGCGGGCGAACACCCGGCTCGTATCGGCAACGGTTTTTCGTTTTGTTCGCCCGTTGCCATGGATGTGTTGCCGGATAATTTTTGCCCGGATTGCGATGGTCTGGAAATTGTGGCGGGCAATCAGGTTTTATCCGTCAATCTGCAAACCGGCATTGTGGCGGCAGTGGTTACCGCGCCTCCTCCTTTTACCGATGGATATACCAGTGTAGCCGACATCGATGGTGATGGCGACCTGGATGCAGTGGTACAGGGCCGCAGAGGCAGTCAGAATACGGTGTATTGCTGGGATATTCAAACGCCGACCATTTTGCGGCAGTTTCAATTGCTCAACAACTGGTTTGACGCCGCCTCCAGGGTCAATATCGCCGACCTGAATGGCGATGGCAAACTGGAAATCAGTTTTGTAGGTTATCCGCGTTTGTATGCCCTCAAAAACGATTTTACCATTATGTGGACCCGAGCGACGACGGACGTTTCATCTATCACCTGTTCGAGTGTGTTTGACTTCTGTGGAGACGGATCTGCAGACGTGGTATATCGTGGCCAAACACATTTACAGATATTGAATGGCGCCACAGGCCAGATCAGTTGGCAGGATGACTGCCTGTCGGGAACGCATATTGAAAATCCCTTGATCCTCGACGTGGATGCCGATGGCCAGACGGAGGTGGTGATTGAATGTGGTATCAACGGTAGTTATGATTCCGGTACTGTAGTGGCTTATGAAGCCGTTGGCACACCGGGCATTGCTTCTCGTAAAGTCTGGAACCAGCATGCCTATTTCAATACCAATATCAACGACGACTTGTCGGTGCCACGTTATCAGCAAAATCCGCATATTATTGGCGACAGCCTGCGGATGAATACGTTTTTGAACCAGTTTTTTAATCCGACCTTTCCCTCGCCGGATGGTGTATTGTCGCTGCAAAGTGTGGTTTGTGACCGCGACTCGCTGGTGCTGAGTGGTACGCTTTGCAATATCGGTGATAACCTGCTTCCTCCGCAGACCCCCCTTTCAGCCTATATCGGCAACCCGCAAACGAGTACGGCTGTATGGGTAGGGGCTGTACCTATAGGAGTCGGGGTGCAGCCAGACAGTTGTCGATCTTTTGTTTTCCGTATTCCACGTATCGCCAACGACTCCGTTTTTATCATTCTGAACGATGATCACTCCATTGCTACACCTTTCGACCTGCAACAGGACTTCCCTTCCACAAGCATTGGCGAGTGCGGCTTTTTGAATAACATCGCATCATTTCAATATAATTACAACCCGACACCTATCGAATTGGGCCAGGATACGGCCATTTGCGCGAATACCACCATTACCCTGAGTGCTGCTGGAACCGACCTGGTGACCTGGAACTGGCAGGACGGTACACAGACACCCACCTTTACTACGCCGCAGGTAGGCATGTACGCGGTCACGATAACCGACATTTGCGGAAATGTTCAAATGGACTCGGTAGAGGTAAGTATTGATAGCAGCACGATTGTAAATATCGGCCCCGACCGCGCGATTTGTGAAGGAGAAACCCTGGCGCTCAGCGAAAGTGGTTTTGACAATTATCAGTGGTCGCCCGGCATATTTGTGGATTGCAGTACTTGTGCGGGCGTGACTGTTTCGCCCATTTCAACGGTGCAAATCACCTTGCGTGCGGGCTTCGACAATGGATGTGTGAACCGCGATACCATGCTGTTGACGGTGTACGACACCTTCAATATTAAGATTGATACCACGATCTGCTTTGGCCGGACGGTCGACTGGGTGGGCACTACCATTTTCCCCGATCAGAGTCAGGTATTTCAGTTTCAATCCATTCATGGCTGTGATTCAACCGTAACGGTACGTGTACATGGTACAACGGTGGGTACCTATAATATCCAGGTGGATACCGCAGTTTGCCTGGGCTCTACTTTGCCATACAATGGGTTCAACCTGATGCCCGGCGAAGAAAAAATATTTAACCTGAACGCCATAACAGGTTGTGACTCAACAGTTTTGGTGCGCGTAATGCCCAAAGATACATTTGCTACGCTCGAAAACCAGACCATCTGTGCCGGCGAATCGCTGGATGTTTTCGGAACGCCGCGAAGTGTATCCGGGATATATCCCATGACATTTACCGCCAGAAATGGCTGCGACTCCACGCATACCGTTTACCTGACCGTGCTGGACCCGATTATCCTGCAAATTGACACCTCGCCATCTTGCCCGAATGAAACGACCGGTGCTGTGTCACTGACGGTTTCCGGAAGCGCGCCGCCTTTTGCCTACAACTGGTCGGTACCGGGCGCTCCAACGGGCTCTCAGGTGGAAAATCTGCCAGCGGGGAATTATCAATTGACGGTTACCGACGCAAACGACTGCACAGTGGCGGCAACGGCGACGGTCAGTGCATATCCTGATATTGTATTTGAAGCCACGGTGGATTCCGTTCGCTGTTTTGGGGAAACCAATGGCGCCATTTCGCTTTCTTCCAGCGATACTACCTTGTTGTTCAGCCTGAATGAAGCCGCTTTTTCGCCGCGAACAGATTTCCCCAATCTCCCTGCGGCTGATTACACCATCTATGCGCAGGATGTGTATGGATGCATCGACACCTTGCCACTTACTGTAGCGCAACCACCACAGCGTATTATTGCCTTGCCGGCCGATACCACGATGTTGTTTGGAGATTCGCTGCTGATTGAACTGCAAACCAACGGGTTTACGCCGACCCGTTATATCTGGAACGATACTACTTACTTGAGTTGCGCCACTTGCCCGAACCCATTTGCCCGCAACCTGACTTCCTACATGTATCGCCTTACTGTATCGGATGAAAATGGCTGCCTGGCCAGCGACGAATTCCTGCTGACCGTTCAGCGCGTTATTCAGGCTTTTGTGCCCAATATTATCAATTTGAACTCAACGCAGGACGCCAACCGACGCTTTACCCTCAACTTTGGCCCGGCCGTGCGGCAGGTAAAATTGCTCCAGATTTTTGACCGCTGGGGAAATATGGTGCATGAAGTCCGCAACGCCCTGCCTGACGACACCTCCCATGCCTGGGAGGGTACGCACGACGGTAAGGTGGCTTTGCCTGGCGTGTATGTCTGGATGCTCGAACTGGAACTGGCCGACGGAACCATTGAGAAGATGCGGGGAGATGTGACGGTGGTACGATAGAGTTATGAGTTATGAGTTATGAGTTATGAGTGATGAGTTTTTCACACATTGCTTTCGGCCACTCTAATAAAGAAGCCAATAGCAACGTGTGTAAAACTCATAACTCATCACTCATAACTCATAACTCTCTTCGAGTTGTATCTTGGCGCTTGATATGACAAACGAGCAATTCAAGGAATTTTCGCCTTCCATTCCGCTGGGCCCCGGCATTTACAAGTACATCGATGCCGAGGGTGTTATTTTGTACGTGGGTAAAGCCAAAAACCTGCGGAATCGCCTCTCATCCTATTTCGGCGATAAAAAACACCAGACAGCCAAAACGAGGGTGCTGGTGCGGCATGCCGATCATATCGAATTTACACTGGTCGAAACGGAGCACGACGCCTTGCTGCTGGAAAACTCGCTGATCAAGAAGCACCAGCCGCGGTACAACGTGATGCTCAAAGACGAAAAATCGCCACTGATTTACATCTGTATCAAAGCCGAGCGATTTCCCCGCGTGTTTACAACGCGTAAAACTTTTCGCGATGGCTCCTCGTATTTCGGCCCGTATCTTAACAAATTCCGCGTAGATCAGATCACCGAACTGATTCGAAAACTCTTCCAGTTGCGTACCTGCAACCTGTTCCTTTCACAGGAAAATATCGATAAAAAGAAATTCAAGCCCTGCCTTGAATACCATATCAAAAACTGCGCAGCACCCTGTGTCGGGCTGGAAACGGAAGAAGCCTACAACCGCAAGATCGAGC
This sequence comes from Bacteroidota bacterium, assembly GCA_020160935.1. Lineage (GTDB taxonomy): Bacteria > Bacteroidota > Bacteroidia > Chitinophagales > Saprospiraceae > M3007. The sequence continues at coordinate 220,997 of JAIUPL010000008.1, forward strand.
AGATCAAAAACGTATTAAAGGGCAATTTTGCCGCGGTAAAGGCCCATTTGAAAGAGGAAATGCAGCGCTATGCCGAAAACCTCCAGTTTGAGCAGGCGCAGGAAGCCAAAAACAAACTGGCACTTTTTGAAGACTATCAGGGGAAAAGCACGGTGGTGAATCCTGCGATCAAAGATGTGGACGTTTTTGCCATTGCCGACGATGAAAAAGAGGCCTTTGTCAACTACCTGAAAGTGGTGAATGGCGCCATTATCCACACCTATACACTCACGCTGATCAAAAACCTGGATGAAGACCAGGAAACACTGCTGCTGTTCGCCATTCAGAATCTGCGCGAGCGTTTTCAAAGTATTACCCGTGAATTGATTGTACCTTTTCCGGTGCAACTGGCTGACAATGAGTTGATTATAACCGTTCCTAAAATCGGCGACAAGAAAAAACTGCTCGAACTTTCGGAGAAAAACGTGCAGTACCACCTCCTGCAAAAGAAGAAACAGGCGATGAACGCCACGGGCAAACAAACCCCGGCAGAGCGTATCCTGCGCACCTTGCAGGCTGATTTACACATGGAGCAAGTGCCCTTGTGGATCGAATGTTTCGACAACTCCAACCTGCAGGGTACCAATCCGGTGTCGAGTTGTGTGGTGTTCAAAAATGCCAAACCTTCCAAACGCGACTACCGACACTACAATGTGAAATCGGTAGAAGGCCCCAATGACTTTGCTACCATGGAAGAAGTGGTGTATCGCCGCTACAAACGCCTGCTCGACGAAGACCAGGGCCTGCCGCAACTTGTTATCATCGACGGTGGCAAAGGCCAACTTGGCGCTGCCATGAAAAGCCTGCGCGCCCTTGGACTGGAAGGGCAAATGACGGTGATCGGCATTGCCAAGCGGCTGGAAGAAATCTTTTACCCCGACGATCCGGTGCCTGCCTTGATCAATAAAAAATCGGAATCGCTCAAACTCATTCAGCAGGCGCGCAACGAAGCCCACCGTTTTGGTATAACCTTTCACCGCAACCAGCGCAGCAAGAATTTTATCAAAACGGAACTCACTGAAATTCCCGGAATCGGCGGAAAAACTGCCGAAAAACTCCTGCAGCATTTTGGCTCGCTGGCGCGTGTACGCGAGGCCGGACAGGATGCGGTAGCAGTAGTGGCAGGAAAATCGGCCGCCGCCAAGTTGTTTGCCTATTTTGAAAAAGAACAGTCTGATGCGCCGGATGCAAGCGGAGATGCCGACTTTTCCGCACCTTTGCAGCCATGACCCTCTTGCTCACCACGTTAAATGCCAAATACATACACACCAATCTGGCGATCAGATTGCTGTATGCGCTGAACCAGGACCGCCCCGGTCTGGAGTGGAAGGAGTTTACCATCAAGGAAAATCAGGACGAAGTAGCCGCATTTTGCAGCCGGTTCGAAGTAGTGGCATTCAGTTGTTATATCTGGAACATTACCCAAACCCTGCAAGTAGCCCGAAAGATAAAAGCCCTGAATCCGGCCATTCAAATTCTGCTGGGTGGCCCGGAGGTCAGTTACGACTGGCAGGAAGTGATCGCGCTACCGGAAGTCGACTATATCATCACCGGCGAAGGGGAAACACCCTTCCGTGCATTTCTGGATGCCTGGCCGCAGGTAGATGGTATTCCGAATATCGTCAGCAAAAAGGATGGGGAGGTGTCGTATTTCCCCCACACAGAAATATTCGACCTGAAAGCCTACGAAGGGCTGATGCCATACCGCAATGATGCACCCGAATTGCTGGCCAGCAAAGTGTTGTACCTGGAAACCTCGCGTGGATGTCCGTACAAATGCGAATTTTGCCTGGCCAGCCTCGACAACAAGGTGCGCTACCTGCCGATGGATAGCATCAAATCGACCTTGCTGTTTTTGATGCAAAACGGACGGGTCATCAAGTTTCTGGATAGAACCTTCAACATCAAGCGCGACTTTACCCTCGAAATTTTCAAATTTATCCTCGAAAACCACCGCCCGGGCAATGTCTTTCAATTTGAAATAACCGCCGATATCCTACACCCGGATATCATGCAATTTATTGAAGATCATGTACCTGCGGGACTTTTTCGCTTTGAAATCGGCATTCAGACCGTCAATCAAAAAGCCAACCTGGAAGTCAGCCGCAAACAGAATTTCGAAAAAACAAAGGCCATCATCCAGCGCCTGCGCCACAAAGTGGAAATGCACCTCGACCTGATCGTCGGGCTGCCGCACGATTACCTGGAAGATATCCGGTACAGTTTTGAGGAAGTATTTCGCCTGCACCCGCCCGAACTGCAACTGGGTTTTCTGAAATTTCTCAAAGGCACACCCATGTTGTACAAACACGCGCAGCATGGCTATTCCTTCGACCCCATGCCACCATACCAGATTATTGAAAGCAATTACCTTTCCCGCGAGGAACTTCACCGAATCGAATTGCTGGAGCATGCGCTGGAAATTTATTGGAACAAAAAACGGGCGCCGCTCAGCCTTCAGTACGTATCATCGCAGTACAGCATTTTTGATTTTCTGATGGGACTGGGGGAGTGGTTTGGTGAAAAGCAGGACTTCTTCAAGTACGTACTGACAGATGTGTATGTCTTGCTGCATGAATTTGTGGAAACCCATTATCCTGTCGATACCGTTTTGAAGGAACTCATAGCACTGGATTATTACTTGTTCCACAAAATCAATCCGAAAACGATGTTTTTGGATGAAATTGACCGCAAAGCAAAGAATCATTACCTGGCTGAGATGGGCCTGCCCGTAGAGCATACCAAATTCAGGGTGCTGCCCTTGTCATTCGACTTTTACAAACTACAAACAGAGCAAATATTGGTTCAGCAACCTTCGCTGGCCGTCATCCGATACAATGGTGTGACAACGGCACAAATAATTCAACCGCTGATGCCGGTATAGGAACCTTTTACCCTTGTTCAAGGTTTTGTGCAGTTCAAACCTCCGGTAATGGCACAAAACACCGAACAGCGCAATCCCTATCTCGATCTTTTATCCATTTCATGGAAATATGCGCGCGGTCAGAAAAAGCGCTATCTGCTCGTGTACACCATGTTTATGCTGAGCAACCTGGCCTCGGCCATGTATCCGGTGGTGTGGGGTATGTTTGTCAATTCGGTACAACGCGATACCTCCAAGGTGCTGACTTACGCCATATGGTACGGGCTTATCTATCTGGGCATTCGACTCACAGACTGGGCGTTTCACGGCCCGGCCCGATTGATGGAACGCGAACTGGCATTTAACCTGAGCCGGAATTTTTTGCAGGAATTGTACCACAAAGCGCTGTATTTGCCCGTTCGCTGGCACCAGGACAACCATTCCGGCGCTACCATCAACCGCATTCGAAAGGCATATGAAGCCCTGCGCGATTTTTTTCAGCATGGTTTCGAGTACCTGCACACCTTTTTCAATTTCCTGTTTTCATTTGCTGCGATGCTGTATTTCGCACCCCAATTTGGCCTGGTAGCCTTGTTGATGGGTGGCCTGGTGGTATGGATTATTCTTCGTTTTGATAAACCCTACATCGCTACGCGCAGCCAGATCAACGAACGCGAAGAAGTCGTGTCGGCGACCTTGTTTGACAGTCTTTCCAATATCATTACCGTCATCACCCTGCGGCTAGAACAGCGGATGGAATCGGGCTTGTTGAAAAAAGTGATGGATGTATTACCGCCGTTCAAAAAAAACGTGAAAGTAAACGAATGGAAATGGTTTGTGACGGATATGCTGGTTGGCTTGCTGTACGTCATCATTCTGGTAGGATACGTCTGGCAAAACTGGCAACCCGGTCAGGTTTTTATGCTGGGCGGACTGGTGACGCTGGTGGGATATGTCGAACGTTTTACCAATGTTTTTCACAGTGTAGCCTATCTCTACACCGATGTTGTGCGGCATCATACCGATGTGCGTTCTGCCTACGATGTCCTGGAAGCCTATCAGCAGCAGCATTTGCCGGAGGCCGACCATACCCTGCCTGACAACTGGAAAACGCTGGAAATCAACAACCTGCATTTCAAACACCACCTCGATACGGATGCTTTGTTGCCCGAAAAGCCGCTGCCCGGCCTTCATGGCATACACCTGCGGCTCGAACGTGGCAAGCGTATTGCTTTGATTGGAGAAAGTGGCAGCGGAAAAAGTACCGTTCTAGCGCTGCTGCGTGGCTTGTATCCGCCGGAAGAAGGTACCCGTCTTGTGGTGGATGGTCGACCGTTCGATGGCCTGGGGCCTATTTCCGGCACCGTCACGCTTTTCCCGCAGGAACCCGAAATTTTTGAAAACACCATTGCCTACAACATCTCCCTGGGACTGCCGTACGAAGACAGCGACATCCAGTCCATTTGTCGCACGGTGTATTTTACCGATGTGTTGGAACAACTTCCAAAAGGTTTGCAAAGCAATATCGTGGAAAAAGGCGTGAACCTTTCCGGAGGGCAAAAGCAGCGTTTGGCGCTGGCACGTGGGCTGTTTGCAGCAAAAGACAGTGACATTATTCTGCTGGATGAACCTACCAGCAGTGTCGATCCCAAAACGGAATCACTGATTTATGAACGGATGTTTGCCCAAATGGGCGACAAAGTCGTTGTATCGGCCTTGCACAGGCTGCACTTGCTCACTCGTTTCGATTACATCTATGTGCTGGGGCAAGGCAAAGTGTTGGATGAGGGGACTTTGCCTGAATTATTGGAAAAAAGCGCCGCATTCAGGGACTTGTGGGCGCATCAGGAGGAAGTAGGGAGGCAGTTTGAATAGGATTAATTGGGATTAGAAGGATTCAATTCTACCAATTGCAATAAATTGAATCCTTCTAATCCCAATTAATCCCACTAATCCTGTTCAAACTTCCCTACTTCCGCATCAAATCCCAAAAAGCCGCAAATCGCTCAAAATTCTTTTCTGCATCTGCTTTTTTGGCAAAATCGTACGAATGTCCTTCAAATGCATCGAGCAAAGACTTCATTTGCGAGAGTGTGGCCGGGGCCTGCGTAGGAGCATCGCCAGCGGCTATTTTGCCTTCCAGTTGCTCTATTTCGGTGCGCATGGACAGCAAGAGGAAACGGTTGTTTTCAATCACCTTGCCCATATCCTGCGCGTCGAAAGCGCTGCGCAACTGTCCGAGTCGGCGATCAAAACGGGCAATTTCAAAAGAATCGCGTGAATGTTCGGTAGCCAGCGGGTTCTGAAAGTGGGTGATACGTTCCTTGCCACCTGCACTTTCCTGTGCCTGAATGCTGAAACTGAGTGCCAAAAGGCTAAAAAGGGTCAAAAAAAGTTGTTTCATAGTACGTTGTATCAGATCGGTTTGGATAAGATGGAGGTATTTCCGTGCAGACAAAAGTAAGAATAAATCCCGGTGTTTTTGTGTTTAGGTGTTTTTGTGTTTTGGAGCTGCGTTGCGCCTGGCATTCGGATCAAATTCAATGTGGACTATGTGCTTTCCCACTTTGTGATTTGTCCATTTGGAAGGCAATAAAAGGCTTCGTCAGCAAGTTGGAGCATGGCCGCATCACCTTTTGAATTTCCATAGGCTATCACCCGGTCAAATACGTTCAAATCGTAACACTCCCGTATACGACGTGCCTTTTCTTCGCGATTGCAATTGGGTGTAGCAAAACGGCCCAGAAAAACATCATTCTCATACAGCAACTCCGTACAAAGCAGGTCGATATTCTCTGCCTTGCAAAACGGAATCAACCATACATCGAAAGAAGCCGACACGATGGCTACAGTAGCCCCGGCATCGCGGTACGAACGCAGTGCATCCAGCATTTCGGGCCGCAGCATTTTCAAGAGGTGTTTTTTGAAAAATTCGCTGCCTGCTCGTGCCATTTCCTGCCGCGTTTTTCCCCCGAAAAAAACGTCCATCAAAGCGGCTTTGGCGCGTTCGGCTCGCTGGTTTTTTTCCAGAAAAAAAAGGGAGGGCAATTGAAACATGAATTTAACCGTACCAGAAACCAATACCCAAAAGGGTACTGCCTGCCACAAAAAAACAGGCAGGGAATCGACCTGGGTCAGGGTGCCGTCGAAGTCGAACAGCACCAGGTGTCTGGAAAGGTTGGCAGGTTCCGTTTGCATGTTATGGATACCGGTAAACCCGGAAAAAAGTGGTTTCTTCTACAAATGTGCTTCGATCCAGTATCTGGCGTACATGTTCCAGTTCGGGATCGGCTGCGGTGTTTTTGAGATTTGTTTTCTCCAGGAAAACAAATGGATGATATTGGTTTAATGCCTTCATAATCAACGTGCTATCTCCATTTGTTTCTCTTTTCACCACCCAATCCAGCGGAAGGGGCGAGCAGTCGCCTGTAAGCAATTGCGCTTGTGGAAACGCGGGAAGCACGACATATTGCTGGCCGTATTTCTGGCGCAACTGACTCAAATCGCGATACAAAGCCGCTTTTTCCGGTGTACTGTTTATACCTGACAGTTTTGGAAAAATAGTGCCCAGCGAAACGCTCATGTCACTTCGGCGCCCGTCCCGATACACAAATTCGTATCCGTACCGAGCCACCCCGAGCAATACCAGTAAATGCACGGCATATCGGGTAACCGGAAATGCCTTCGTATGCTGGCTGTTCCACAACTTTTGCCCGATGTCCATGACCGCAAATACCCACGGAGATGCAAAAAGAATGGGCAGGTTGTAGCCCCAACTTACAGAAGCGCTCCAGGAAATGGCCAGCAACATAAGCGGCAAAGCGGCATCTGTGTGCAAATTTTTGTAAAACGTTTTTTTGTCGACATAGCGGATGATCACCCACGCAATGGCGATCAGAAACACCAGCCTCGACTGAGCAAAAGGCGCTACAAACGACTGCTGGCGTTCACATTGATAGAGGTAACTACCCAGCAAGGCTATCAGCCAGCCATTCCATAGCAGGCGGACGTATGGTAATTTCCCCTGTTTGTAACACCAAAAGGCTGTGCCCAGCAGGACAATTGTAAAACCCGCCACCAAGGGGTTAATCCGCCAATAATCCATGATGCCATGCTGAAACGCCTGTGCACCCGATGCAGAAGCACGAGTCATCTGCCAGAAGTCGCCTAAAATGCCTTTTTGATATAAATCACTGAAAAACAAGGTGATAGAAAGTGTTGTGCCCGCCAATAACACTGCCACTCTCTTCCCTTTCTCCGGATGGTTCCACAAGATCAACATTCCAGGAAGGAGTATTGCCAAAGGATAAAAAGACTGTTTGCACAAAAGTGTTGCAGCCAGTGCAATGCCCGCCAATCCTGCCCTCCACAACTGCCCAATCGACGAATTCGCATCCGTTGCATACAGCCAGACCGACAAAACTGCAAATAAAATACCATCCACCGTATGCCAGGCACAAGCCGGATAACTATGCACCGACACTATGAATCCGGCTGCTGCCAGCATCCATCGAAATGCTGCAGTCCTGCGGCGTGCAAGTAGGTCGGCCGCCATCCAGGAGTACAAGGCTATTTTACCATAAAAAATCCATCGCTCGCCCAGTATGCTCCAGTTTTCCGGCAAGCAGGTCAGTTCCGCAGCCCGAAGCCAAACTGGCAATGGTGGCCGCACGTACACGATATCTTGATACAGGGTTTTGCCGCAGAGCACCTGCCAGGCCAGTCCGCTCAAAAAGCCGCCATCTGTTTCATTGATGCCAAAAGGCGCATACACCAGACAGTACAAAAACACGATTCCAACAAAAAGGGCAGGGTAGAGGCGTTGGGCCATAATCGGGCTATTTACAATGGCGTCGGGTGGTGGTGATCATTTGTCGCACGAAAGTGAGTTCGGGCTTGATTTCCCGGTAGTCCGGGTTATCGAGTTCGTCCCGAAGCGACTGTTCTACCGACTCCAGTTGGCCGTTTGAAATGGCCAACTGATATTCCATCAGATGCTTGTTCTGAAAATGTTCGAAAGCCTGAACATGCGCATCTTTAGGCTTGAGTTTCAGGTAAACAAAACAGCCCATAAGCGCCACCACAGTACCCAGGAAACCTGCTAACAACAACATTTTGAAGCCGAAACCGCCTTTTTGAAGCCGCAATTGTTCGTAATCGTGCAGAAGGATGCGTTGTTCTTCGCGCAGCGTTTTATGCTGGTCGTACATGGTGGACCACTCCGATTTTGCTTTTTCTGCTGCAAATTGAGCATCAGCCAGCGCCTGGCGCAGCGCCTTGACGTCGGGGTGTTCCGGATCGGGTGGTCTTGTTTCCATTTTTTCGCATTTTTGCCGGACAAATATACAGTCATGAAACTCGATATTCTAGCCATTGGCATTCACCCCGACGATGTGGAACTGAGCGCTTCGGGCACCTTGCTACGCCATGCAGCACAAGGAAAAACATTTGGACTCCTCGATTTGAGCAAGGGCGAAATGGGAACCCGCGGGACGCCGGAAATCAGGGCGCAGGAAGCCGCCGAATCTGCCCGTTTGCTGGGCGCTTCCGTTCGTGAAACGCTGGACATTCCGGATGGATTGTTTGTCGATTCGGCAGAAAACCGCCTGAAAATCATTCGTGTGCTGCGAAAATACCGCCCGGAAATTGTGCTCTGTAATGCCATTGCCGATCGGCATCCCGACCATGGCCGAGCAGCCAAAATGACCGCTGATGCATGTTTTTATGCAGGCCTCGCTAAAATTGAAACTTTCGACGATGAGGGACATACGCAGGAAAAATGGCGACCCAAGGCTGTGTATCATTACATTCAGGATCAGCAACTTACGCCTGATTTTGTGATTGATATTACACCCTGGTTTGCCAAAAAAATGGAGGCGATTCTGACCTTTCGATCGCAGTTTTACGACCCGTCCGGTTTAGCCGCCAATACACCCATTTCCGGAAAAGATTTCATCGATTTTATGGAAGGCAAGGCCCGTGTATTCGGCCGTTCGATACAGGTGGAATATGCCGAAGCCTTTCATGCTGCGCGAACACCAGGGGTACAGGATTTGTTTGACCTATTGTGAGGCAGTTCTGCTGCGGCATGCGGCATTTGACCTACCTTTGTAAGGACAAAAACAAAAGATTATGAAAAAGATCGGCATAACGATAGCCTTCGCTATCACTCTGGTCGTATTGCTGGGTTCTTGTGCCAGCGCATCCAAACAGTTTTCCAAACGCCTGATCGGCTCCTGGGAAATCGTTCAGTATAAAACCGAGATTCAGGATATGCGCCGCGCAGCAGCCTTTCCTCCGTACCGCAACATCACCTTTATGAAAAAGGGCAGGGGACGGGTGGCCGCCAACAACCCGTACCCCGATGAAAAAGGCGGCCAGGGTTTTGATTTCCAATGGTCCAACACGGAAAATACGGTTACCATGCGCGGGTTCGACACCGATTTTGCACGTTCCTGGATCGTAGTCGAAAACAAAAAAAGCCGGCAAGTGTGGAAGTCTACCGATGGCGCCAACGGCATCCAAACCCTTGAACTTAGAAAATAAAAGAATACCGGCACATGCAACGACGCATTATCGCCCGCCTGCTCATTCTGGCCGCACTTTTTGCTGTGGTCTGGTTCGTAATGCACCGGAAGAAGCAGGCGCAAAATGCTGTTAATCAGCCAAATACGGAACAACAAGCGACCAAGCCAAAATCAGGTTCAGGCTCCAGTTCCTCCACAACATCCACGTCCGTACCAACATATGTGCTGGATGTATTGCGCTACATACGCAGCCATGGCGAAGCACCCGATGGCTATGTGGGCGGGCGTGAGTTTCAAAACAGGGAAAAAAAACTCCCTGCCAAAGACAGTCAAAACAAACGCATCCGATACTCCGAATGGGATGTTCGCCCCAAAGTGGAAGGCAAAAACAGGGGTAAAGAGCGACTGGTTACCGGCTCCGATCACAGTGCCTGGTACTCCAAAGACCATTACAAATCCTTTGTGAAAATAACAGAATGAAAATCGTCGACCATCCTCCCGCTTTTTCTCCGGCCGTTTTTGTGGCTGAAATTGATGGAACCAAGGCACGCACCTTGCGTGCTTTCTATCCTCGAATTGCCAAAGTGCTGCATTTCCCGGCTTATTTTGGAAAAAACCTCGATGCGCTCTTCGACTGCCTGTGTTCGCTCGAAGTGACGGGCAAACACGAGGTGGTGCTGTTGATCCACCATCCGCATTCTTTTCTGGAAAAGGAAAAACACGAGAAAAAAGAGGCCGCTCTTCAGGTGCTTCGCGATGCAGAAAAGTCGGAAAATCGATACGATGGTATAAAGTTTAGCGTCATAGGAGTGAGAAAAGAGGTATGAGTTATGAGTTATGAGTTGGGGTGCTGTACTATTGGCATTGTTATTCAGGTTGAGGGGTTGAGGGGGTTGAGAGGTTGAGAGGTTGAGGGGTTGAGAGGGGCCTCTCCTCAACTCGCACAACCTCTCAACCCCCTCAACCTCTCAACTCCCTCAACCTCTCAACCCCCTCAACCTCTCAACCTGAATAACAATGCCCATAGTACAGCACCCCAACTCATAACTCATAACTCATAACTCATAACTCTTTTCATATTTACCATGAAAAAACTACTTGTCTACCTACTGTTTTTGCTTCCAGCCATTCTATCGGCACAGGGCATGTGGGTACCGCTTTTACTCGAAAAACAGAATGAAAAAGAGATGCGTTCGTTGGGTTTAAAACTCGATGCCGACGATATTTTTTCCAATTTCGAACCCAGCATCAAAGATGCCATTTGTCAGTTCGACGGCGGCTGTACGGGTGAAATGATCTCGCCCGATGGACTGTTGCTTACCAACCACCACTGCGGATTTGATGCCATTCAGCAACTTTCCTCGCTGGAAAACAATTACATCGAAAACGGGTATTGGGCCAAAAATCGTACCCAGGAACTGCCTGCCAATGGGGTGACCGCTTTGTTCATAAGCCGAATGGAAGATGTTACGGCGCTTGCTATGCAGGGTGTAACGACAGGTATGGCCGAAAAAGACCGGCAGTCGCAAATAGATAAAAACCTGGCCCAAATCAAGGCAAATACCAAGAAAGAGTCCTTTGAAGAAATAATGATCCGGCCGTTTTACAATGGCAATCAATACTACCTGTTTGTGACCAAAACGTTCAAGGATATTCGTTTTGTGGGCGCACCGCCGAGTAGCATTGGTAAATTTGGTTCCGACACCGACAACTGGGTGTGGCCGCGCCACACGGGCGATTTTTCCATGTTCCGCATCTATACAGATAAAAATGGCCACCCTGCGGAATACGCGGCAGATAACGTACCCTATCACCCGGCAAAATACCTGCCCATTTCACTCAAAGGTGTGCAGGAAGGCGATTTCACGATGGTATATGGCTTTCCGGGCGCTACCAATGAATACCTCACGGAAGCAGCCGTGCGGCAGGTTGGCGATGTGCTCGATCCTGCCAAAGTTTCTATCCGCGACCGCGCGCTGAAAATCATGGACGGGTTTATGCGAAAAGACCCGGCTGTAAAAATTGCTTATGTCGCCCGTTATGCCTCTATTTCCAATGCATGGAAAAAATGGCTCGGCGAAATGCAGGGTCTGAAAACATACAAGGCCCTGGACAAAAAGAAAGAATACGAAGCGGAATTCACCCGCCGCATCGAGCAAAACCCCGACTGGAAATACCGCTATGGCAATTTGCTGCCAAGGCTTCGCCAGTTATATCAAGACATAGAACCTTATGCGCTGGTGCGCGATGTGTACCTCGAAACCATGCTGCGCAACAACGAAATCCTGGCCCAGGCGGCAGGATTGAGCAGTTGGCTGGATACGTATGAGAAAAACGGAGAAGCGTTCTTTATTACAAAAAAAGAAAGCGCAACAGCCGGATTTGCTTCATTTTACAAAGACTATCGCCCTGAAGTAGATCAGGCTGTGCTGGCAGCCATGCTGGAAATGTATTCCGAAAAAGCAGGCTCCCAATGGGGCGCTGCCGACCTGCAAATGATGGCCAAAGAAAAAGGCGGCTATCCGGCTTTATCAGCCTATATTTTTGAAAACAGCGCCTTTGTTTCGCAGGATAAAATGAACGCTGTGCTTTCAAAAAAACCGGCTGAAATTGTCCAAACCTTGAAGAATGACCCGGCCTACAAACTCTGGTCTGGTTTGCAACAATACTACGCCGCCAATATTCAGCCTAAAATTCAGGAGTTGCAACCCCAAATCAACCTCCTGCAACGGGAATACATGGCTGCTCAAATGGTGGTTTTCAAGGAAAAACGCTTCTTTCCCGATGCCAACAGCACCTTGCGCCTCACCTATGGCAAGGTGCGCAGTTATTCGCCCCGCGACGCTGTGCGCTATGAGCATCAGACATACCTCGATGGCGTGATGGAAAAGTACATCCCCGGCGATTATGAATTCAATGTGCCGGAAAAACTCATAAGCCTTTGGAAATCAAAAGACTATGGTCAATATGCTACCAAAGACGGCCGTTTGCCTGTGGCATTTATAGGTACCAACCACACCACTGGCGGCAATTCTGGCAGCCCGGCGCTCGATGCTAAAGGCAATATGATTGGCCTCAACTTCGACCGTGTCTGGGAAGGTACCATGAGCGACCTCAACTACGATCCGGCTATTTGCCGCAATATCATGGTCGATATCCGCTATGTCCTGTTTATCATCGACAAACTGGGCGGAGCAGGGTATTTGTTGGATGAGATGAAGTTGGTAAGGAAATGAGTTATGAGTTATGCCGAGTTTCATTAAGTCATAGTATCATGAGTTTCAAAAAGTCGTAGTACTTGAATGCTAAAAATTGGCATTTGATGAAGGCTACGACACAAGAAGAACGGCACCAGATAGCCCAAATGATAGAAC